>NZ_CP132381.1:1357393-2714786 GCF_030758615.1 Gilliamella apis | reverse complement strand
GGCTACTCCTTTAACTAGGATACTAACAATATTTTATTGATTATAATCTTTTTTGTGGATAATTTATAGCTTAAAAGCAAGATATAATTTATTAATTAACAAAAGGTATAAATAAAAAACCCAGCTTAAAGCTGGGTTTTAACAGATATCATTAATCAACAATTATTATTTTGTTTGATCAATTACTTGAACTTCTTGAACGTTACGTGCTTTAACTTCAATTTCAACACGACGATCTGGTGCTAAACATGCTTTTAAGTCAGCGCCACGAAGTGCATTACATTTAGTACCAGTAACTGGTTGTGATTTACCCATACCACGTGAAGTGATAATTTCAGCTGGCACACCTTTTTGTACTAAATAGTTTAATACAGTGTGGGCACGACGTTCTGATAGTTTTTGGTTATAGTTATCAGAACCAATACGGTCAGTATGACCAATTACTACGATAGCACTTTCAGATGGATTAATTTTAACAAGCGTTGCTAATAAGTTATCAAGCGCTTGGCGCCCTTCTGCTTTTAAGTCAGCTTTTGCATAAGCAAATAATACATCTTCATTTAAAACATAGCGATTTACTTCAGTTTTGATTTCAACTGGAGCTGCAACCGCTGGTGAACCTAAACGGTAAGTGATACCCAAGCTCACAGTACCTGCGTCTGGAGATGCATCAGTTTTAGTATGAATATGTTGAACATATTGATATTCTAAACGAGTAGAGAAGTTTTCATCAAAACGATAATCAAGACCTAAAGCGTAAACAGGTGATACATCAGTTTTTGTACCGCCTTTACCATGATCTTCTCTAACATCACCACCATTTTTCCATTTAGCGATAGTTACCATTCCTCCCGCACGACCATAGATATCTAAATCGTCAGAGATGAATGATAGTGGATAGCTTAATTTACCAGTTAAAGAAACACCTTGAGCAGAAACTTTACTGTTTCCTGCTTTAGAATCACTATCATAACGATAATTTCTTTTATATTTTGCTGAACCTAACCAATCATAACCTAGTTCAAATGCTAAATAAGGATTAGCTTGGAAACCTAAGAATGCACCGCCAGCGATGTTACTTCTATTAGAAGTTTTGATTCCAGCTTCTTCTTTATCAAAAGCACGAACTTTATTTGCATCTAAGTTATAAAGCTCAGACCAACCTAATTTAGCACCTGTATAAAAAGTGTTGTCTTCATATGCTGCATTAGCGGCAGTAGCGGTTAAACTTGCAACTGCAATTGCTAGAGCTAGAGTCGTTTTTTTCATTTTTTGCCTCAACTTATTTGTTGTTATAGACGTTGTTTAATTTGATTTTATTGTTTAAATTTACTTCTTATAAATAGATATTACTAATAATTATGTTACACATAATCTAGCTTTAATTATAGCACATAAATTGCGCAAAGCTAGATAGAATAAACTTACATTGTAAAAATTAAATAACTTTAATTTGCATTAACCAATTTGATTAACTGTAATATATAAATCATTTATGGAGTTAGATAAAGTATTGGCCATAATGTAAAAATCCGCTTCAAGTCGTTTATCAAACTCATCAGAACCAATATCTTCATTTTCGTCCATTATAATAGAATCAAATTTTACTTTTTTCAATGTAAAGTCTGGGTTGATAATAAAATTGATACCACGTTCATCAATAATTTTAAGTTTGGTTACCCATTTACCAGAATCTAAGTGAACTAACATTTCGTCGCTAGTAATATCTTGGTTTTTGCAGTTAATAATTCCATTACCTTCCAGTGGATCTTTTAATTCAGCTTCATCACCTAATATAAAAGGAGGAAAATTTAACTTTTCTTTAACCCAATTGGTCATTATCTTTTCAAGTGGTTTATCGATTGATAATGGGGTTAATGCTAAAGATCCAAGCTCTTTACGTAAAATTGCTAAAATATCTTCAGCTAGTTTAAAACTACTACAATCAATAATAATTCTTCTATTTTCAGTATCGATCCATAACCAATAATGGTTATATTTACTAAATGCTCTAGGCATTAAATCGAACATCACTTCATCTTTTAATGTGGCTTTTTCATTTTTGCTGAGCTTTCGACTTAATGCTTTCTCTTGTTTGTCAATTTTATCAATTAGTGCTTGTTTAATTACTGGCGCTGGTAATATTTTAGTTTCTTTTTTAATCCGTAACAGTAAATGTCCTTGCATATCAATAATGAAATCATCTAAGTTATTATCATTATAAGGCGATACCCATCCCATCTTAGTGGTATCTAAATTACCGCACGGCGAAAATGAAGCCGATTTAAGCGCTTGTTCAATAGTTTGTTTATCAAGTAAATTGTCATTATTAAGTTGGTAAATAATTGCGTTTTTAAACCAAAGCATAGTGTTATATTTCCAAATATTTGCTTTACGAAGTTTATTTTATCATAACGATTTATAATAAAAATTTCATAGACGATGATATATTATCGCCTTAGTAATAAGATTTGATAAGAAATTCTTTAAAATTTATAAGATACACCCATATAAATAGATGTTACCGTACTATCATCAACCATTGGGCTATCGGCTGCATCACCTGTTAGTTTATCAATATGGACTCCACCAAAGGTTGCAATATTATCTGTTAACGAATATTGAGCAGCAATTTCAAAGTAAGGCGTAAAAGAGCTATCAGCATTGAAATAACCTAAGCCTGAACGTGCAGATTCTTTGTGCGAGATTCCATAATAATAGTCATTATGTTTACGATTTGCCCAATTTATACCGATAGCAGGTGCAACAATCAAATTATTTTCAATATAAGGCACAGTATAATCAGCATTAACTAAAATACTATTACTATTATCAAGGATATCAGCGCCAATACTACTAGAAAAAATACCCCAATTGGTATTAAAGGAATATTCAATATCCGCTAGTAGGGTTGAGTGGCGACTATCGAGCTGTTTTAGTTTATGATTATTAGAATCGTGAGGTTTAAATTCATTCGCTAAATAGCGAGCGCCAAAGGATAGACTTTGGTTATCATCATTGAGGGCATAAACCCCAGCAGAAAGATCATCAATAAAAAACGAGCCATTGTCATAATCAATGTGTGGTATAGGATAGTAGTTTGAACTATAACTTTTATATGGTGAAGTTGACCAACCTAAACCGATTCCCAATGAGGTAGATTCTGCTGATACAATTTGCGTATATCCTAGAGAACACATTGATAATAGCGAAATTATACAGCTTATTCTTTTCATTTTGATACCTATTCATAGTGATATGGTTTACGAGAGCTATTGTGATTTCTTTATCTCAAGTCCGTCGTCACAAAATCTATACAGTAATTGTACATTGTTACAATCACTTTTCTCCGATAATAATGCCACATTTTGTCATATTTGAATATGGATTAGTGAGATAAATTATGAGTAAACCAACTAAAGAAATGATTAACAGTCGCCCTGACGACGCAGTATTATTAGCTGATGAAGCAAAATATTGCTCATTTGGTGATACCGTGCATTACGTTGAACCTCCGAAGATTTTTGATGGCTGTGAAGGTAGCTACATGTATGATAAAGAAGGTAAAGCCTTTCTTGATTTACAAATGTGGTACTCAGCTTGTAACTTTGGTTATGCTAATGAGCGTCTAAATAACGTACTTAAAAAACAAATCGATACTTTACCACAATGTGCTAGTCAGTATCTTCATCCAACTAAAATTGAATTAGCAAAAACTATTGCTCAAGGTATGGAACAGCGATTCGGTTACCAAGGGCGTGTTCATTTTAATGTTGGTGGTTCTCAATGTATTGAAGACTCACTAAAAGTAGTGCGTAATGCTACCGGCGGTAAATCACTAATGTTTGCTTTCCAAGGTGGTTACCATGGTCGTACTTTGGGGGCATCTTCAATTACCTCAAGTTATCGTTATCGTCGTCGTTATGGTCATTTTGGTGATCGCGCAATGTTTGTTCCTTTCCCATATCCATTCCGTCGCCCAAAAGGAATGACAGCCGAAGAATATGGTGAACATTTAGTCGCTGAATTTGCTCGTTTATTCGAAACAGAATATCACGGTGTTTGGGATCCAAAAGTCGGCCAAGCTGAATATGCAGCATTTTATGCGGAACCATTACAAGCAACCGGTGGTTATATTGTTCCACCTCGTAACTACTTTAAAGGTCTGAAAAAAGTTTTAGATCAATACGGTATTTTATTAGTTGTTGATGAGATCCAAATGGGCTTTTATCGTACTGGTAAATTATGGTCAATTGAACATTTTGATGTTAAACCTGATGTGGTGGTATTTGCCAAAGCATTAACAAATGGTTTAAATCCATTAGGTGGTTTATGGGCTCGTGAAGAGTTAATCAATCCAGAAGTATTCCCTGTTGGTTCTACCCACTCAACGTTTGCGTCAAATCCTTTAGGTACTGCGGTTGGTCTAGAAGTCTTAAAAATGACTTCAGAAACTGACTACGAAAAAATGGTAATGGATAGTGGTGCATACTTCCTTGAAGGATTAAAAACACTTGAGAAGAAACATAAAGAAATTGGTGAGGTTGATGGCTTAGGTCTTGCACTACGCGCTGAGATTTGTACCGATGACGGTTTTACAGCTAACAAAGCATTAGTTGATAAAATGGTTGATATTGGTATGTCAGGTGATCTTGATTGGAAAGGTAATAAAATGGGCTTGGTGCTTGATATTGGTGGTTATTATAAAAATGTTATCACTTTTGCTCCTTCATTACATATTACTCGTCAAGAAATTGACCAAGGTATTGAACTACTCGATCAATTAATTACCCGAGCTAAAAAAGAACTTTAAGTCTTAAAGCAAAATAATCCCGCTAATATGTGTTAGCGGGATTCTAGTTATACCCGATCCTTTATAGAAAGTTATGCGATATATCAATCAACTAGAACCAAATGAACTAATCAATAATTTTATTTCTCATCCACCACAGGAATTTACGAGCTGGATGAGTGAAGATGGTGTACCTGCTTTTTCTGCTAAGTTTGATTTGCTCACAACTGCCGATGATGATTTTAAAAATAAAGTTCATAAATTACCTTTTTATAGCAAATGGCGACATTGGTTACAACCAAAAACATGTTTTGTCGGAACGACAGTTTCAGAATACAGTTTGTTAACTGATAAAGTGAATGCACAGCAATTAGCTGATAATGTTAAAACAGCGTATGCAAAGAAATATCCTTTTACTATTGTGAAAGATTTACCTTCCGATTCGCCTTTACTAAGTAAGCAGGATAATCAATATTCTAAACAGGTTATTGGGTCATTAAAAGATAACGGTTTTATTGAAGTTGAAGGACAAGCTTTAGCGTGGGTTCCAATCGATTTCGAATCGATAAATGACTTTTTGGCAAAATTATCATATAGCCGTCGTAAGAATTTAAGAAGAAAGCTGAAATCTCGTGAAAAATTAGAGATTAATATCTTACAAACTGGTGATGACTATTTTTTTGATGACGCCAATCTTGATTTATATTATCAGCTTTATCTTAATGTATATGAACAAAGTGAAATACATTTTGATTTATTAACCAAACCATTTTTTATCCAATTACTGCAAAGTAAAGCAGCAAATGGGCGTATTTTCACTTATCACTATAATGGCCAATTAATTGGTTATAACATCTGTTTTGTGGTGAATAATGTTCTAATTGATAAGTATATTGGTATGGTTTATCCACTGGCACGGGAGTTGAATCTCTATTTTGTTAGCTGGTTTGTTAATCTTGAATATGCATTACAACAGAAACTAAGTAGTTATGTCGCAGGTTGGACAGATCCCGAAGTTAAAGCTTCGTTAGGTGCTAGTTTTACTTTAACCAAACATCTAGTTTATATTCGAAATCCTCTGTTAAGACTAATTTTACGTAAATTAATAGGCCATTTTGAAACCGATAAGGAGAAAGTAGCATGACATTGCCGGTTATCCTTAATTTTGATCAAAGCGTAGGTGAAATTAATGACGCTAAAACGATTGATTTCACGCAGTGGCAAGATGTAATTCGCTTTGGTTGTAATGAAAAAAATTTCCAAAAATTTAAAATGCAATTACAACAATCATTACCAGAAAACTATGGCACAGTGTTGATGGGGAGCGGTGATTATCATCATATTTCGCTATTACTAATTGAGCAACTTGCTAAGCAATATTCAGCAGATAATCCAATTGAAGTGATTATTTTTGATAATCATCCAGACAATATGCGTTATCTATTTGGTGTTCACTGTGGCTCATGGGTGAGCTATGTAGCAAGTTTACCGTTCGTAAGTCATGTTCATGTGTTAGGCATAACTTCTAATGATATTGGATTATGGCATTTTTGGGAAAATAGATGGTCACCGCTATTTCATAAAAAATTGACTTATTGGAGCTTAGATGTCAATGTTTCTTGGGCGAAAAAAATTGGCTTGAATCAAGCTTTTCGTCATTTTGATTCGCCTGATGATTTGATTACCCAGTTTCTATCTGAACAATATCGTAATACTAAACCAATATATTTATCGATAGATAAAGACGTATTAAGTGAAGAGGTTATTCATACTAATTGGGATCAAGGAAAACTGCAAACTTATCACTTATTGGATACTATTTCCTCAATTAAACCACGAATTATTGGTAGTGATATCACTGGTGAATTATCAATATGGCAACCGAAAAGTTGGTTTAAACGATTGCTTAGTTCATTAGATAAACAACCAGAAATATCCTTAGAGAACTTAAATGGTTGGCAACAAGAACAATATCAACTCAATTTAATATTATTAAACGCTTTAAAAGCCTAGTATTATTAATCTATTATTCTTTTAATAAAATACAGCTAGGCTTGACTTTAGTTTTGATTAATAACTGTTATGACTGTTTTTGTTGGTTAGTTTACTTTCCGCCAATGCCAGAAACATAATTCCTGAAACAATCAATATTGTTCCAATTAACTTAAATAACGTTATTGGTTCATTAAATAACCAAACTGATGCAATCATTACCGTGACGACTTCGAAATGAGATGCCGCAAAAGCTGGTCCGACAGGCGCTTTTTTTAATAAAGTCATCCAAGTGAAGAAAGTAAAAATATAACCTGCAATTGATACATAGATCCAATGGCCAGAAAAAACCCTAATAATCCATTCAACACTCATCGCAAGAGGTTGTGCATGCTCAGCAGCCAATTTGAAGCTGCACTGGGCAATGGTATCAAACATTAATAATACGGTAAAACCAATCAAATAAAACTTAGCCATATTAAGACATTCCCACAAAAATAACACCAGCAGTTATTAATAACATACCAATAATGCGATAAAGAGTGAGTAATTCTTTGAAAAGAATTCGACCAACTAACATAATAGTAATAATATTAAATGAGGCCAGTAATACTCCTTGAGATAGTGGCACTAAAGTTAAAAAGGCTAGCCACAATAAAAATTCAGCAATGTAAGATGCTATTCCTACCCAAATCCAATGATTTTTAGCCAAATCCAACCAGTAATACCAACCATCTCGATTGGTCGGTGATATTGCAGCATATTTAAAGGCAACTTGTCCTAAAGTATCAAAACAGATATTACTAACCCAAAGAAAAATAACTAAGGATGACATTATGCTTGATTTCCTTCTACAATATGATTAAAGAATGAAGCACATTCTTTAATCACTTCTCGGCGTTGGCTATCAATGGTAATTAAATGATAACTATCATTTAATACGATTAACTGTTTTGGGCCGGAAACGTGTTTTTCAACTAATTTTGCATTTGTTTCAATATTGGCAATGTCATCATTGCCTGAATGCATAATTAAACACGGTGAGGTAACTTTAGGTAACTCCTGACGCATATGTTTAGCCAATAACTGCATTTCAGCTAAAGCTGGGAAAGGGTTACCTGCCAGTCCTGCAGAGGCGGCGTCACCACTTAACATGCTTTCAGACACAACAGCCCGAATCCGCTCATCCTTAAGGCCATAAGGTGGTTTTTCAATAAAAGATACTTTTTGAAAAATACCAAGTTTTTTGAAATAGACTAATAAAAAGAAGAATTTTTTAGCCCAAAATGGCATGCTCCAGCCATCATAAGAAAAAGTAGGTGCTAAAACACCAACACCTTTCACTTGATTGGGACGATCGGCAGCTAATTTTAACGCTAATAATGCGCCCATAGATAAACCTGCGACAAACAGATTATCAACATGTTGAGCTAAATAATCAGCACCATCTTGAACACTTTTATACCAATCTTGCCAAGTTGTTTTACATAGATCTGCTTCTGTACCACAGTGACCAGCTAACTGTATTGCATACACAGTAAATCCAGCTTTATGTAAACCATTGGCTAAAATACGCATTTCATTTGGTGTACCAGTTAAACCGTGAATTAATAGCACACCATTTTTATTACCAGGTAAAAAATAAGATAAATCTTCAATTGTACTCATTATTATTCCTTTATTTTACCGCCATGACTGGAATTAGTGTTTGTTGCATCTGTTTTAATGCTGCGGTTACATCAGCAAAACTCTCAATAGCACTGTGTTTAATATTGTTTTTTTCGCAATAATTAATCAACTTATCTTTGGCGAAAACAAGATCGACATGATGAGAAACGCAAAAATCGGACGTACCATCACCAACATACAGTATCTGAGGAAAATGTTGCTGTTGTTTAACATGATTGCATTTGCAGTTACCGCTTTGTTTAATACAATTTTTATTGGCAAATGGGAACTCCAGGCGCCAACTTCGTTGATTATTATGCATTAACTTATTGGCATAAATAGGTAAATTCTCAATACCATGGTGTTTTAACACAAACTGAATAGCATAATCTAAGCCGTCACTAACTACATGAACTGGAATATGATTTTTTTCAGTGTAATCAATAAATGCTTTAAAATTATCATCAATTTCAATTTTTGCTAATGCTTGATTGAGTTCCTCTAGGCTAGCATCCATTAATGCAATCTGTTTACTCATACATTCTTGAGAGCCGATTTTGCCACTAACCCATAACTCTTCAAGTTCATCACAACCATCTTGACCAAATTGACTAAGTAAAGTATCAGTAACATCTTTAACACTAATTGTGCCATCAAAATCACATAAAATAATAGGGTTTTGGTGGTGAGTATAAGATGGCTGAAAAAGATGATTAGTAATTGATGAAAAAGTATTCATAGTTAACGAAAAAATTGCTTAGTTATAGATATTGGCGCCAATTCTCTCATATAGCGGTCGTAAACTTTGTAGGCTCTTTGTATATCTTTTGTAACGAGGCTTCATTTACCTGTATAATAAGGTATTTTGAAGTACACATTATACGGTAAAGAGAGCCGAAAATGAGTGAACGTATATTAATCATCGAAGATGATGAAAGATTAGCCAATTTAATCCAAGTTTATTTAATCCGTCAGGGGTATATGGTTGATTGGCATAATAGTGGTGCAGGTGCCGAAGAAAAAATACAACAGATCAATCCTGATTTAGTTATTTTAGATGTCATGCTGCCAGAAAAATCTGGATTTGATATATGTCGAGATATACGTTCGTGGTTTACAAACTATATTCTGATTATGACCGCGAGTGAAGACAATATTGATGAAATTGTTGGTTTAGAGTTAGGTGCAGATGATTATCTAGCTAAACCTATAGAACCGCGGTTATTACTTGCTCGTATTCGTGCATTGTTGCGACGAAAACAGATCGAAACCGATAAAGAAAGCTATAAGGAGCTAATAACTTCGTTTAACAATAATACTCTGGTCTTTGATAATTTGGTTATTGATGGTGAAAATCGAAGAGTGTTATTAGATGGGCAAGATATCGATTTGACTACGGCAGAATTTGATTTACTTTGGTTATTAGCAAATAACGCCGGTAAGATTTTATCGCGAGACGATATATTTTCTCAAGTAAGAGGTATTGATTTTGATGGTAGCGATCGTTCTATTGATGCGCGCATTTCTCGATTACGGCGCAAATTACTAGATGATCCTGACAACTCATCACGGATCAAAACCGTGCGTGGAAAAGGCTATTTATTTATGCGTGAAGGGGAAAATCATTGAAACAATTATTAGCTAAACCGCTATTCTTCAATCGCCGCATCGTCTTTTACCTTGTTATTTTGCTTTCGTTACAATGTATTATTGCTTATGGTGCATTATTGGTGTTTGACTCATTACCTTCGTCTTTAACTGATATGCCCGATGATCATCTTATTTTTCGTGAATCACAACGCGGAACTGTCAACTTAATTCGTAAACACATTGATGAAAATAAGCAACGTCCATTGCAAGATGTAGTTAATGAATTACAGCCTTCTTTTGGTTATCCAATAAAAGTTTTACCAGAACAGACTATCTTGTCTCATTCCGTTAAAAAAGAGTTAGAAAAACTCGGTTTTGCTTATGATGGTGATGACGAGGTTGTCTATATTGATTTAAAGGATGGACATCTATTGCAACTAGGTCCGATTTTAATGCGAGATATATTAGAATCGAATACCATGTCGTTGAGTGTATTTCTTATTATTTGGGCCTTGTTTAGTGCCATTATCTTTTTTATTTTAATCTATTTTGCTTTTAGTGCCGTTTGGAAAGATTTGGTTAATATTCGCCAAACCGCAGAGCAATTGGGACAAGGAAATTTAAAAGCGCGTACTGAAAATGTAAAAGGTTGGTTATTTAAACCGTTAGCTAATGTACTTAATAACATGGGGACTCAGATAGAACATTTAGTTAGTACCAACCAAACGATTTCACATGCGATGGCTCATGAACTACGTACGCCACTTGCACGGATGCGATTTGAGTTAAGTATGCTTGAAGAGTCCAGCGATGAGCATGAAAAAGCGTTACTGCAAAAAGGAATGAGCGATGATATTGACGAACTTGAAACGCTAATAAATGCCAGCTTGAATTATTTCAAAATGCAGCAGAGTAACATCGAATTAAATCTTACTAATGTATCGTTGAAAGAGTGGGGCGAAAAAGTTTGTCAATCATTAGCACTATTTAAACCAGAAGGGTTTGAGCTAGTTTGTAATAGTCAAGATGTAGAAGCCAAAATTGATATTAATTTGGTTGAAACCATGGTCAAAAATTTACTACTCAATGCGTTTAAATATGCTACACATAAAGCTGTGTTGAATATCACGAAACAGGATCATCGAGTGATTTTAGAGATTGATGATGATGGGACTGGTATTCCTTTTGATGCTCGTGAAAAAATTTTTATGCCTTTTGCTCGACTTGATACTAGCCGCACACGTTCAACCGGCGGATATGGGTTAGGGCTTGCTTATGTAAAATTAATGGCTGAATTTCATGACGGTAAAGCATTCGTGGTGACTAGCCCATTAGGGGGTGCTAGATTTGTGGTTTCGATAAAATCAGGTGATGAATAATCAATCTAGATTTTATAAAATTTAATTAAAAACTATTAAGAAAGATATGGATTTGAATAAGAATATTTTTTCAGATAACTTAAAACTCTCGTTTTAACGTTTCGAAAAAACAAAAAATTTGTTATATTCTTTGCTCAAAATGATAAAAGTGAAAAATCTCATTTCTAAATTGGTCATGAGTAAACATATATAATTAGAGGTTTTTTATGAGCGGTGTATTACCGGCAGAGAACGAAACTCGTCCAACTAACTTTATACGTCAAATTATTGATGCAGATCTTGCGGCTGGAAAATATAAAACAACCCATACCCGTTTTCCACCTGAACCTAATGGCTATCTACATATTGGTCATGCAAAATCTATCTGTTTAAATTTCGGAATTGCGCAAGATTATCAGGGTAAATGTAATTTACGCTTTGATGATACCAATCCAGCCAAAGAAGATATCGAATACGTTGAATCTATAAAAGAAGATGTTCGTTGGTTAGGATTCCAATGGGATGGTGAAATTTGTTACTCATCTGACTATTTTGACCGTTTATATGAATATGCAATTGAACTGATTAATAAAGGTCTTGCTTATGTTGATGAGTTGTCTGCTGATGAAATCCGCGAATATCGTGGAACATTAACACAAGCAGGTAAAAATAGCCCTTATCGTGATCGAAGCATTGAAGAAAACCTAGCATTATTCATTCAAATGAAAGAAGGTAAATTTGCAGAAGGTAAAGCCTGCTTAAGAGCAAAAATTGATATGGCTTCACCATTTATTGTTATGCGTGATCCCGTATTATATCGTATAAAATTTGCTGAGCATCACCAAACTGGCAATAAATGGTGTATTTACCCAATGTATGATTTTACACATTGTATCTCGGATGCTATTGAAAATATAACTCATTCACTTTGCACACTTGAGTTTCAAGATAATCGTCGTTTGTACGATTGGGTTTTAGATAATATTACTATTGAAGCAAGACCACATCAGTATGAGTTTTCGAGACTAAATCTTGAATATGCTATTACTTCTAAACGAAAATTAACCCAGTTAGTTTCTGAACAAATTGTTGACGGTTGGAATGACCCTCGGATGCCTACCGTATCGGGTTTGCGTCGCCGTGGTTATACACCGGCATCAATTCGTGAATTTTGTCGTCGAATTGGTGTAACTAAACAAGAAAATACGGTTGAAATGAGTACACTTGAGTTCTGTATTCGTGAAGATCTTAATGAAAATGCGCCACGAGCAATGGCGGTACTTGATCCTGTTAAAGTTGTCATTGAAAACTTTTCGGAAACACTTGATGAAGTACTTAGCATGCCAAATCACCCTAATCGCCCAGAATTAGGTCATCGAGAAGTGACATTCACGCGTGAAATTTATATTGATCGAGCTGATTTTAGGGAAGAAGCAAATAAAAATTATAAGCGTTTAGTATTAGGTAAAGAAGTTCGTTTGCGTAATGCTTATGTGATACGAGCAGAGCGTGTTGAAAAAGATGTGGACGGTAATATTCAAACTATTTATTGTAGTTATGATCCTGCTACATTAAATAAAAATCCTGAAGATGGACGTAAAGTTAAAGGCGTTATTCACTGGGTGTCAGCTAAATTTGCAAAGCCAGCTGAAATTCGTCTTTATGATCGGCTATTTAATACTCCAAATCCAGGTAGTGCAGAGGACTTTTTATCAACTATCAATCCAAATTCATTAATTATTAAACATGGGTTTGTTGAGCCTAGTTTGCAAAAAGCTGAAGCAGAACACGCTTATCAATTTGAACGTGAAGGTTATTTTTGTCTTGATAGTAAATATGCCACTGAAGATAATTTAGTATTTAATCGAACAGTGGGATTAAGAGACAGTTGGAACGAAGCTTAATCATAATCAATACGCCAACTTTGGTTGGCGTATTAATCCACTCTACTTAATATTTTTATTGATATCATCGTCAGAAGCTTAGTTTGGCTTACTTTTGCAGTATGAATATAATCCTCAATAATAATGATTACTAACAGATTGTAATTAAAAATTTTCTTAATTTAATAATAAACATTAAAGATTTATTTTAAAAAATTGTAGTGTTTTAAATAATCATAAAAAGCCGAATTGAACATTAAAAAACCCCTTTCCTCAAAATTCTTTAATTACATTATATTATGATTTTTAAGATAGCCTCTTTGTTCAGTTTATTTTATAATGTTGTTCTATTTTTTTCCTATTTTGGCTTAAAAAGAGTACTCTTAGCATGAAAATTTTAGCTGGTTCTTCTGCTCTATCTGCATTTCGTATTAATAAAATTTTATCCTCTTGTCGTGAACAATCTATCCCTATAACAAATATTGAAGCCCAATATATTCACTTTATTGATTTAAGTGATGAATTAACTGTTCAACAACAATTAACCTTAGATAAGTTGTTACAATATGGTCCCAAAAGTGCGCAAATAAATGTCGAAGATAAAACCAGTAAAATACTCTTTTTAGTTACTCCACGCGAAGGTACTATTTCGCCATGGTCATCTAAAGCTACTGATATTGCACATAATTGTGGATTATCAAAAATCCATCGAATAGAACGAGGTATTGCTTATTATGTGCAAGCTAGTTCTCTGTTAACTGATTGTCAAAAAAATACTTTTTTAGGATTGATACATGACCGAATGATGGAGACCGTATTAAACAGTTTTGAGCAAGCAGAACTATTATTTAAGGCTGACCAACCCAAACCAGTAACAATTATTGATTTGTTAGGACAAGGTCGTCAAGCATTAGAGGAAGCTAATCTAAAATTAGGTTTGGCTTTAGCACCAGATGAAATTGACTATTTGGTTGAGAATTTTCAAAAATTAAACCGTAATCCGACTGACATTGAGCTTTATATGTTTGGTCAAGCAAACTCTGAACATTGTCGTCATAAAATATTTAATGCTGATTGGATTATTGATGGTGTTAAACAACCAAAATCATTATTTAAAATGATCAAAAATACTTTTGAACATACGCCTGATTATGTGTCATCCGCTTATAAGGATAATGCCGCTGTTATGGATGGTTCGAAAGTTGGACGATTCTTTGCTGATTATGATAGTCGAAGTTATGATTATCATCAGGAATATGCTGATATTTTAATGAAGGTGGAAACCCATAATCACCCAACGGCAATATCACCTTGGCCAGGTGCGGCAACCGGTAGTGGCGGTGAAATTCGAGATGAAGGAGCGACAGGAAAAGGAGCTAAACCAAAAGCAGGATTAGTTGGTTTTTCTGTTTCGAACTTACGAATTCCAAATTTTGAACAGCCTTGGGAACAAGATTTTGGTAAACCCGATCGAATTGTTAGTGCGTTTGACATTATGATGGATGGGCCCTTAGGTGGTGCAGCATTTAATAATGAATTTGGTCGTCCAGCTTTACTTGGTTATTTTCGTACTTATGAAGAGAAAGTAAACAGTTATAACGGCGATGAAGTCAGAGGATACCACAAACCGATTATGTTAGCTGGTGGTATGGGCAATATTCGTCGTGAACATATTCAAAAAGGTGAATTTCCTATCGGCTCCAAATTAATTGTATTAGGTGGGCCTGCCATGAATATTGGTTTAGGTGGTGGTGCTGCCTCATCTATGACATCAGGACAATCAGATGCAGATCTTGATTTTGCTTCAGTTCAACGTGATAACCCAGAAATGGAGCGTCGTTGCCAAGAAGTAATAGATCGTTGTTGGCAACTTGGTGATAAAAACCCAATTTTATTTATTCATGATGTTGGTGCTGGTGGTTTGTCCAATGCGATGCCTGAACTAGTTAGTGATGGTGGTTGTGGCGGTCAATTTGAATTGCGCAAAATATTAAGTGACGAACCAGGTATGTCACCGTTAGAAATTTGGTGTAATGAATCACAAGAGCGCTATGTACTAGCTATTCATCCAGAAAGCTTAGAATTGTTTGATGAACTTTGTAAGCGTGAACGTACACCTTATGCAGTAATTGGTGAAGCTACAATTAATAAAGCAGTCGTGTTACATGATGAACATTTTAATAATAATCCAATAGATTTACCGTTAGATGTGCTATTGGGTAAAACGCCAAAAATGTTCCGAGATGTTAAAACTAGCCAAGCACAAGGTGATCATTTTTCAACATCCGATATCAATTTATATGATGCGGTAAAACGAGTATTACATTTGCCAGTTGTGGCGGAAAAAACTTTCTTAATTACCATTGGTGATCGTTCGGTAACAGGTATGGTTGCTCGTGATCAGATGGTAGGACCTTGGCAAGTACCGGTTGCCGATTGCGCGGTGACAACAGCAAGTTTAGACAGTTATTACGGTGAAGCTATGTCAATGGGGGAACGAACTCCTGTTGCCCTGCTTAATTTTGCGGCATCAGCTAGATTAGCGGTTGGTGAAGCGATTACCAATATTGCTGCGACAAATATTGGCGACATTAAACGTATTAAGCTTTCCGCTAACTGGATGGCTGCAGCTGGTCATCCTGGTGAAGATGCTGGTCTTTATCAAGCGGTTAAAGCCATTGGTGAAGAGTTATGTCCTGCTTTAGGATTAGCCATTCCGGTTGGTAAAGACTCTATGTCAATGAAAACAACATGGCAACAAGATGGTGAACAAAAAACGGTAACTTCACCGTTATCATTGGTGATTTCCGCATTTGCTCGAGTTGAAGATGTGCGTAAAACAGTTACCCCACAACTTTGTACAGATGAGGATAATCTATTACTATTTATTGATTTATCTAAAGGTCATCAAGCATTAGGGGCAACAGCATTAGCACAAGTTTATCGTCATCTAGGACAAAGAACAGCTGATGTTCATGATGCTAAAGAATTAGCCGCTTTTTATCAGGCTATCCAAAGTTTAGTTGCGCAAAATACCTTACTTGCTTACCACGACCGTTCTGATGGTGGTTTATTGGTAACCTTAGCAGAAATGGCATTTGCAGGACATTGTGGTATAGATATTGATATTAATTCACTTGGTAGCGATGTTATTGCCTCACTATTTAATGAAGAACTCGGCGCAGTTATTCAAATTCGTAATAGTGATTTAGCAAAAGTCATGACATGCTTTAAGCAGTTTGGTTTATCTCAAGCGATTCATACATTAGGAATAGCTAAAACAGGACAGCAATTTATTATTCGTAATAATAGCGCTGTGGTGTATAGCGAATCGCGATTGACATTAAGAACATGGTGGGCAGAAACCACTTGGCAGATGCAACGCTTACGTGATAACCCACAATGTGCAGATCAAGAACACCAAGCTAAGCAAAATGATGAAGATCCAGGTTTAAATGTTCATCTTACTTTTGATATTGCGCAAGATATTGCTGCACCTTACATAGTCAAAGGCGTGAAGCCTAAAGTTGCAGTTTTACGTGAACAAGGTGTCAATTCACATGTTGAAATGGCAGCAGCATTTGCTCGAGCCGGTTTTGAGTCAATTGATGTTCATATGACGGATTTATTATCAGGTCAAGTGACTTTGAATCAATTTAATACGTTAGTTGCTTGTGGTGGTTTTTCTTATGGCGATGTATTAGGGGCCGGTGAAGGTTGGGCTAAGTCTATTTTATTTAATGAACAGGTTCGTCATGAGTTTGAGCAATTCTTCCAGCGCAATGATACTTTATCGTTAGGTGTTTGTAATGGCTGCCAGATGATGTCGAATTTAAAAGAACTGATACCTGGTGCTGAGTTATGGCCTCGTTTTGTTCGTAATGTATCGGAACGTTTTGAGGCTCGATTTAGTCTAGTTCAAATTCAGTCTAGCCCTTCATTACTTTTTACTGATATGGCTGGATCGCATATGCCGATTGCTGTTTCACATGGTGAAGGTCAAGTTGAAACCTATGATTTAGCGCATTTAACTAATTTAGAAAATTCAGGTTTGGTTGCCGCACGTTATATTAACCACTTTGGTCAAGTGACAGAAGCGTATCCTGCTAATCCAAATGGATCGCCAAACGGTATTACTGCGGTAACATCTAATGATGGGCGTGCAACAATCATGATGCCACATCCTGAACGAGTATTTAGAACCGTAACCAACTCATGGCATCCTGATAATTGGGGAGAAGATAGCCCGTGGATGCGAATTTTCCGTAATGCACGTAAACAACTCGGTTAAAAAAATTCGCCGACCATTGGTCGGCGAATTTACTTACTGTTATAGAAAATAGGCTAAATTTAGATAGTCTGCTTTTGTCGACTAAGTAGTGGTTTAGCTAAATCACTATCCATTCTTCGCAATAATTGCTCAGTCGTTTCAAAGTTAATACAAGCATCAGTAACAGATACTCCATATTTGAAATTTTCTTTTGGTTGTTCAGATGATTGATTACCTTCAAATAAATTACTCTCTATCATTACTCCAATAATTGAGTTATTGCCTTGCTTAATTTGCTCAATAATCGAGTCTGCAACGATAGGTTGATTGCGGTAATCTTTGTTGGAATTAGCATGACTACAATCTATCATTAAGTTAGGGACTAATTTAGCCTTATCCATTTGCTGTTCACATAAAGCAACATTTTCAGCATCATAATTAGGTGTTTTTCCGCCTCTTAGAATCACGTGACCGTGCGGATTACCTAAAGTTTGTAATACTGTAACTTGCCCTTTTTGATTAATACCAACAAATCGATGCGCCATTGAAGCTGATTTCATCGCATTAATTGCTACGTCTAAACTCCCATCTGTACCATTTTTGAAACCAACAGGCATTGATAGGCCAGAAGCCATTTCTCGATGGGTTTGTGATTCAGTTGTTCTCGCTCCAATAGCTGACCAGCTAATTAAATCACCAATGTATTGCGGTGTGTTTGGATCTAATGCTTCTGTTGCAATTGGTAATCCAATCTTAGTGATATCAAGTAACAATTTACGTGCTTTTTTTAAGCCATGTTCAATATCAAACGAGCTATCCATATGCGGGTCATTAATCATACCTTTCCAACCAACAGTAGTTCTTGGTTTTTCAAAATAAACTCGCATAACAATAAATAAGTTATCTTTCACTTCATCAGAAAGTTTTTTTAGTTTATGTGCATATTCAATAGCTGCATCAGGATCATGAATAGAACAAGGACCACAAACTATAAGTAATCGGTGATCTCGACGTTCTAAAATATCAACAATGGTTTGTCGGGATGAAGCAATTTGATTTTCTAATTCAGATGATAATGGATAAAGTTTTTTTATTTCTTCTGGTGTGATTAACATATGCTCATCTCTGATTCGAACATTATTTAGTGTGTCTTTTAACATTTGGTTTTCCTTGTTAAAATCATTCATATTTTTATATGTAAAATATTAATTACATAAACAGGCAATATGTAAACACAAAATTACGGAATAGTAAATAAAAAATTAACATATTGTTAGATTAATTGATGGCGTGTAAATTAATATTTACAAAAATTTATGATTAAACTTGCATGAATGTAAATAAATATATACGGATGCGGTGAGAGAATTGTATGCATCCGTATATTGAATATGGCAGGTTATGTAAAAAAGAAGAATTTAAATAGATGAGATTGCTTCTAATATCAATTGTTTATCTACAACATCAATGACTTCAACTGCACCTATTTTAGTTGGTAAGACCAATCTAATTTGTCCTGACAGAACTTTTTTATCTCGTAGCATATGTGGAATATAGGATTCAATTGTCATTTGTTCCGGTCTTTTAACTGGTAGTTTAGCTTTAATTAATAAATTTTTTATTCGTTGAATATCTTTATCTGTTAACTTACCAAGTAATTTAGCTGTTTGTGCCGCCATTAACATACCAACACTAACTGCTTCACCATGTAACCAATTACCATAACCAAGTTCCGCTTCAATAGCATGACCATAAGTATGACCAAGATTCAAAATAGCACGCATGTCTTGTTCTGTTTCATCGGCAGCAACGACTTGTGCTTTTAGTTTACAGCAGTGATAAATACAATAACTCAAGGCATCTACATCTAAATTAAGTAGATCATCGATATGTGTTTCTAACCAATTAAAAAACTCAGAATCCATAATGATGCCATATTTAATTACTTCGGCCAAACCGGCTGAAAGCTCTCGTGGTGGCAGAGTTTTAAGGCAATTAATATCAATAACAACAGCTTGTGGTTGATAAAATGCACCAATCATATTTTTACCAAGAGGATGATTAATAGCTGTTTTTCCTCCAACGGATGAATCTACTTGTGATAATAATGTTGTTGGTACTTGTATAAATTTAATTCCTCGTTGATAAGCTGAAGCTGCAAAACCAGCGACATCACCAATAACACCTCCACCTAACGCTATAAGGATGCTATTTCGAGTATGATTGTTGGCAAGTAGAGCGGTTAGAATTTGATTCCATGTTTCCATGGTTTTATATTGTTCACCATCAGGGACTATAACAAAATCTGTTTTTATCCCATGAGCTTCAAACATATCTATCAAATGCTGTAGATAAAGCGGAGCAATTGTGTCATTTGTGGCAATAAGTACTCGCTGGCCGCTGTGTAGTTTGAAATGTTCGAATTGACTAAGTAAGTTTTCGCCAATAGTAATAGGGTAACTGCGATTTTCTAATGCTACATTTAGGATCTTTTGCATAATTATTTCCCAACAAGTTTATGCCAATTTAATATTGCATGTTAACGATAAAAAAGTGGCAGCGCAACTTAGAATCATTTAAACTTACTGCCAATTTTTATCTGTAATGTTGAATTTATATGTCCTTATCTTTCGTATTAGCACAAAAAAATTGGCGTGTAGGTGATATTGAAGGTAATACTCAGCAAATCATTGAATTGATGCAACGCCATTCATCTCATGATCTTATTATTTTCTCTGAACTTGCAATTTGTGGTTATCCTCCAGAAGATCTAATTTATCGTGATGACTTTAAAAATCGTTGCCAACAAGCGCTATCGGCCATCAAACAAGCTAGTCGACAATGTGGAGTAATTGTTGGTCATCCTCATTGGCAAGATGGTTTGGTTTATAACTCATTGTCACTATTTTTCGATGGACAACAATTAGCGTGTTATCACAAACAGCAATTACCTAATTATGATGTATTTGATGAAAAACGCTATTTTGCTGCTGGTGAGCAAACTTGTGTGGTTGATTTTAAAGGTAAAAAAGTTGGCTTATTAATCTGTGAAGATCTTTGGCAATGTGAACCGATTGATCGAATTGCAGCAAACAGTGCCGACTTGGTTATTTCGATTAATGCTTCACCGTATGCTTATGAAAAACCGCAGTATCGTCAAGAACTTATTAAACAACATGCAGTAAGAACCGGATTACCAATTGTGTATGTGAATCAAATTGGTGGTCAAGATGAGCTTGTTTTTGATGGTAGTTCATTTGTCTGTAACGAGAAGGGTGATATCGTCCATCGATTAAATTCGTTTGAAGAGCAAATTTCTATTTTTCTGCTCAATGATAATTATAAACCAATACCTAGCCTTAAAGACGATCCATTAGCGGCTGTTTATGATGCGTTAGTACTTGCAACGCGTGATTATATTACTAAAAATGGTTTCCAAGGTGCGGTATTAGGGTTATCAGGTGGTATTGATTCAGCGTTAACTTTAGCTATTGCGGTTGATGCGTTGGGTAAAGATAAAGTACAGGCTGTTATGATGCCATTTCGTTATACGGCTGATATTAGTATCACTGATGCAAAGGAAGAGGCGGAAATATTGGGGGTTGAATTTGATATTATTTCAATTGAACCGATGTTTGATGCCTTTATGACCTCTTTAACACCGATGTTTTTAGGTACAGCAAAAGATACTACCGAAGAAAACTTACAAGCACGTTGTCGGGGTGTTATTTTAATGGCTTTGTCAAATAAACGTCGTAGGCTAGTATTAACAACAGGTAATAAAAGTGAAATGTCTGTCGGATATGCAACACTTTATGGTGATATGGCTGGTGGTTTTGATGTACTTAAAGATGTACCTAAAACTATGGTATTTGCATTGTCTAAATATCGAAATAGTCGCTCTTATGTTATTCCAGAACGTGTGATTACTCGCCCGCCATCAGCTGAGCTTGCTCCAGATCAAAAAGATGAAGATAGCTTACCACCTTATGATATTTTAGATGGAATATTAAAGGGTTATGTTGAACAGGATTTTTCGATTGAACAACTAGTTGCACAAGGTTATGATGAAGAGACAATAAGACGTGTTATTAGATTAGTTGATATTAATGAATATAAAAGACGACAATCAGCAGTAGGTCCAAAAATTACTGCTCGTAACTTTGGTAAAGGCAGACGCTATCCAATTACTTCTGCTTTTGGATTTAAGAATTGGTAATCTCGAATTAAGGGTAAAGAGATATGAAAAAAATTGAGGCAATCATCAAACCTTTTAAATTAGATGATATTCGAGAAGCACTCGCTGATCAAGGTATTACAGGTATGACAGTGACTGAAGTGAAAGGTTTTGGCCGTCAAAAAGGACATACTGAACTTTATCGTGGTGCAGAATATATGGTTGATTTTTTACCTAAAGTAAAAATAGAACTTGTTGTACCTGATGATATTTTAGAAACCTGTATTGAAACTATCATGAAAACAGCGCAAACAGGTAAAATTGGTGATGGTAAAATATTCGTTTATAACGTAGAACAGGTGATTCGTATTCGTACTGGCGAGATGGATGAATCGGCTATTTAATAACTTTATTTGCATAAATATCAGGGCGTTCTTGCTTAAGTAGATTATTAGTAACAACGCCTTGAATTGAACAAATCAAAAGATGCATATTCTCACCTTTTTCAATTAATAATAATTTTTCAGTTGTATTTGGTGCGGGAATTGTTTTTACACCAACAACAGAGCCGGTATTTTTATGCCAAACTAGAATATCATCATTAATACTTCGAATTTTTGGATTAGCGATATAGAGTAGGTTATCTTCCATATTTTTCCATTCTAAAAAATCTAAGCTATCGCGGATTTGGTTGATATCATTTTCAATAATGAAACCCCAAAAATAATATTTCCCCATTTTTTTTAAATCCATAGCACTATCATAGTAACCAATAAGCTTAAGATTTTTATATGCGATAGGGCTTTGAAAATAGATGAAGTTTTTTGTCGGATCACTACGGTTTTCAACCGGAATATAGGCTTGGTTCTGATTAAAAGTTTCAACGTTAGTGTGATTTTTTAGCTCATCTTTGTAATCATATACATGTTTAAAAAAATCAGGATTACAAGATGTTAATGCTTCTATCAGAGCTAATTTGTCGGCTGATGCGGTTGATGCAAGAAACAAAAACAGTAATATAAAAACGTTTTTAAACATGTTGATTCATCTTGACAAAAATATCTACCATTAAATTAACTATTATTGATTGTATAATTATTACAACATAATAACAATGTAAAAACAGCTTTTCTTTTTTAAAGAAATATTAAGAGATGCTGCAAATTTAAACGATTAAAAAAGTCATAATTTTTTAGAACAAAAAAATATAATTAATCAAGTATAAATATTATTAATGTTCATTTATGGAAGACAGATCCCATATTTATCAATTTATATCAAATAATCATTTAAATATCAAAGAAATTGCTATAGTTTAGCATAAAAACACCCCCACTAAAATTACTTAAACGAGTAAGTTAAAAAGGAACTTATTATGCGTAGAAAATTAGCGGAAAAAATAAAACAAGAGTTTTCTGGTTTTAAAGACGTTTCGATAAGATCGTTTTTTGGCGGATTTAGTCTTAATAGTGAGTCAACTATGTTTGGGTGGGTTGATCAAAAAAATTTTTATTTAAGAGCTCATCCTACTTATCGATCTCTTTTTATTGATCTAGGGATGCAGCCTCTTAATTTAGTTTTTGATGGTTCAAATAAATTACTTGATTATTATAAAGTTGGTGACGATCTGTTGACAGATCGTAAGAAGTTACATGATATTGTGAAAATAGTTATTGAGTATGCTAAACAAGATCAAAACGAAAAATTAGCAAAAAAACAAAATCGTTTAAAAGCATTACCTAATATGACGGTATCCTTAGAAAAACTAATGATAAGTGTTGATATTACTGATATTCAGAGCTTTAAAAGAATAGGTTATTTGGAAACTTATTACCGAATTAGGCATAAGAATCCGAAACTTTCACTTAATATTTTATTTGGGTTATATGGCGCATTATCTGGTCAACATATGGCATTATTATCTCAAGAATTAAAAAAAGAAATAAAATTAGCTTATCAGGAGTTTTTGCAAACTAAGCAACATATTGATTAATTGTCTGTTTATCTTATAAGTTCAATACCATCATTAAAGTTATTAACTTAATGATGGTAATGAATTAACTCTTATTTAAGCAGATAGCAGCTACCTTGTTATGATGGCTTTCTACGAGTTGTTCTTTTGAAAGGTCTTGGTGTCGGTAGATCTGTAAGTAATGCTTGAGGATCATATTGACTAACCGGAATAGCGTGATCAATCGCTTTTTCAATAGCTGGTAGGTTTTGAGAGTAACGTTCACAAGCTAATGAAATTGAATAACCTTCAGCACCAGCACGGCCAGTACGACCAATTCGATGTCGATAATCATCACAATCATCAGGCAGATCATAATTAAAAACGTGAGTTACATTTGGAATATGTAAACCTCGTGCAGCAACATCCGTTGCGACTAATATATCAAGATCACCTTGAGTGAATTTATCAAGAATAGATAAACGTTTTTTTTGTGCTATATCTCCCGTCAATAAGCCGACACGATGACCGTCAGCCACTAAATGGCGCCAAATTTTTTCACAAGCAACTTTAGTATTTGCAAATACAATACAGCGATCTGGCCATTCTTCTTCAATTAACGTTTGTAGTAAAGCTAATTTATCCTCATTTGATGGGAAAAATAGTTCTTCTTTAATTCTATGACCAATTTTTTGTTCAGGTTCAACTTCAATATATTGTGGTTCATTCATATATTCAAAAGCAAGTTCACGAACATTATGGGTTAACGTTGCTGAAAATAACATAGTGAGGCGTTTTTTAGGCGATGTCATATGTTTAAATATCCAACGAATATCACGGATAAAACCTAAATCAAACATACGATCTGCTTCATCAAGAACGGCAACCTGAATTGCCTCTAAGTTAATATAATCTTGTTTTGCATAATCAATTAGTCGACCAGTGGTAGCAATTAATATATCAACACCAGCAGACAACATTTTTAATTGTTTATCATAACCATCACCTCCATAAGCTAAGCCTAATTTGAAGCCAGTTTGTTCTGAAAGTGTTTGTGCATCATGATAAATTTGTACCACTAATTCACGTGTTGGCGCAATAATGATAGCTCGTGGCTGATTCGGCTTATGATCGGCTAATGGATCATTATTCAATAAATGATTAAATGTTGAAGCCAAAAACGCAATCGTTTTACCCGTACCAGTTTGTCCTTGTCCTGCAATGTCAATTCCTTTTGAGGTTAATGGTAATGTTTGTTCTTGAATTGGGGTACAGTAAACGAAACCTTTTTTCTCCAATGCTTTTATAATTAATGGATGCAGGGAAAATTGATTGAAAGTTGTTTTTGTAAGATATGATTGAATCATTATTGTTTAAAGTATAATTATCAGAATTTGTTAATTGTAACATACTAAATATAACAACTTCACTAATAATTATATCCTATTATAATAATTACTAGCAGTAGATATGAAAATATCCTAATATAATTTCAGATAAATTCCTTAGGAGATAATTAAATGAGTCATAGCATTGTTTCACTTTCTGAAGCTACATTTGATAATACAATTAACGAAGCAACAAAACCTGTATTAGTTGATTTTTGGGCTGAATGGTGTGGACCTTGTAAAATGGTTGCCCCTATTTTAGAGGAAATCGCTCAAGAGTATGGTGATAAAATTATTATTGCTAAATTAAACGTAGAACAAAATCCAAATATAGCGCCAAAATTTGGTATTCGTGGTATTCCAACATTATTAATTTTTAAAAATGGTGAAGTAGTAGCTACTCAAGTGGGTGCATTATCAAAAGCACAACTTAAAGCATTTATCGATCCACAACTTTAATTTGTTCAATAAATATAAATAATAAGCGTTTATAATGGCGCTTATTATTTTTATTTCCATAAAATATAATTAAAAATATAGACAGCCTTATAATTTTAGTGTAAATTGCTAAAATTCTTACAGAAACCCCTTTCAGCAATCCATTGTTTTTCTTGATAAAGTGGTGAAATTCAATATCCAATCGCGTAATTATCATCAAAAGCTAAGTAATAATTAATTTTATACATTGCTAGAAAGAGAAATTTTTAGAAGTAAATGAAAGAAATATACAACAAAAGCAGTAATTGCAAACATATCAATTTTATCCTCAAGAATTTTTAAAACTATGAATTTAACTGAATTAAAAAACACATCTGTTGCCGAGCTTGTAGCGCTTGGTGAGAAAAAAATGGGGCTTGAAAATCTTGCCCGTCTTAGAAAACAAGATATTATCTTTGCAATCTTAAAACAGCATGCTAAAAGTGGTGAAGATATTTTTGGCGACGGTGTTCTAGAGATTTTGCAAGATGGTTTTGGCTTTTTGCGTTCTGCTGATAGTTCTTATTTAGCAGGGCCTGATGATATATATGTTTCACCAAGTCAAATTAGGCGCTTTAATTTAAGAACTGGCGATACTATAGCCGGTAAAATTAGACCGCCAAAAGAAGGCGAGCGTTATTTTGCTTTATTAAAAGTAAATGAAGTTAACCACGATAAACCTGAAGATGCTCGCAATAAGATCCTTTTTGAAAACTTAACTCCTCTACATCCAAATTCTCGCTTACGTATGGAACGTGGCAATGGCTCAACCGAAGATATTACCGCAAGAGTACTTGATTTAGCCTCTCCAATTGGTAAAGGTCAACGTGGTTTGATTGTTGCGCCACCTAAAGCGGGTAAAACCATGTTACTACAAAACATTGCTCAAAGTTTAGCGGTTAATCACCCTGAGTGTGAATTAGTCGTATTGATGATCGATGAGCGACCAGAAGAAGTGACTGAAATGCAACGCCTAGTTAAAGGTGAGGTCGTGGCTTCAACGTTTGATGAACCAGCGGCAAGACATGTTCAAGTTGCCGAAATGGTAATAGAACGTGCAAAACGTTTGGTTGAGCACAAAAAAGATGTCATTATTTTATTAGACTCAATTACTCGTTTAGCTCGTGCATACAATACTGTTATTCCATCATCAGGCAAAGTATTAACTGGTGGTGTTGATGCTAATGCCTTACATCGTCCTAAGCGCTTTTTCGGTGCTGCACGTAATGTGGAAGAAGGTGGTAGTTTAACCATTATAGCGACGGCTCTAATTGATACAGGTTCTAAAATGGATGAAGTTATTTACGAAGAATTTAAAGGTACTGGTAATATGGAAGTACATTTATCGCGTAAAATTGCTGAACGCCGTGTATTTCCTGCTATTGACTTTAATCGCTCAGGTACTCGTAAAGAAGATTTAATGACTTCTCCAGACGAATTACAGAAAATGTGGATTTTACGTAAAATTCTCAATCCAATGGGCGAAATTGACGCAATGGAGTTCTTAATCGATAAACTTGCCATGACTAAAACCAATGACGAGTTTTTTGAAATGATGAAACGCTCATAATTTGCTTTGTTTAAAGTAATTTAATTAAAGTTATGAAAAAAAGCCGTATTAAGTATTGATACGGCTTTTTTTATGGCAGAATGTAATCTAATTATGACTAAATAATTGTGTTAACGTAGTAATATCAAACCTTATAAGGTTATAAAGATTAAATCAAGTAAAGGAGCCAAATTATGTCTAAACAACAAATCGGTGTCATCGGAATGGCCGTTATGGGGCGAAACCTAGCACTGAATATTGAAAGTCGTGGATTTTCAGTATCAATCTACAATCGCTCTAGAGACAAAACAGAAGAGGTTATAGCAGAACATTCTGATAAACGATTGGTTCCTTATTATAGTATTGAAGATTTTGTTAATTCTTTAGAAAAACCTCGCCGTATCCTAATTATGGTGCAAGCAGGTAAAGGCACCGATGCTGTCATTGATGAACTCAGACCCTTGTTAGATAAAGGTGATATTATTATTGATGGTGGTAATGCTTATTTTGAGGATACAATTCGTCGTAATAAAATGTTATCTGATGAAGGCTTTAATTTTATCGGAACAGGTGTTTCAGGTGGTGAAGAAGGCGCACTAAAAGGGCCATCAATTATGCCTGGCGGTCAAAAAGAAGCTTATGAACTTGTTGCACCAATTTTAGAAAAAATTGCAGCAAAAGCAAATGGGGAACCTTGTGTAGCTTATATAGGTCCTGATGGAGCCGGACATTATGTTAAAATGGCTCACAACGGTATTGAATATGGTGATATGCAACTAATCGCTGAAAGCTATAGTGTGTTAAAACATGTAGGTGGATTAACTAATGATGAACTTTCTGATGTTTTTTCTGATTGGAATAAAGGCGAGTTAGATAGTTATTTAACCGAAATTACCGCAGATATCTTTAAATATAAAGATAAAAATGGCGATTATTTGGTTGATAAGATTCTGGATGCCGCAGGCAATAAAGGAACTGGCAAATGGACAAGCCAAAGCGCATTAGATTTAGGTGAACCATTATCTTTAATTACTGAATCAGTATTTGCACGTTATATTTCAGCGATTAAAGATCAACGTGTAGCTGCATCAAAAGTACTAAAAGGACCTAGCAAAGAGGTATTTATAGGAGATAAGCAAACGTTAATTGAGAAAGTTCGTAAAGCACTTTATATGGGGAAAATTATCTCTTATGCACAAGGGTTTGCTCAATTAAAGGCTGCATCAGAACATTACAACTGGCAACTAAATTATGGCGAAATTGCTAAGATTTTTAGAGCAGGTTGTATTATTCGCGCACAATTTTTACAAAAAATTACTGATGCTTATAGTGAAAATAATAATATTGATAATTTACTTTTAGCACCATATTTTTCTAAAACAGTTGAAGCCTATCAACAATCATTGCGTGATGTAATTTGTTTAGCTGTTTCGCAAGGTATTGCTGTTCCTACACTGTCGGCTGCAATCGCATATTATGACAGTTATCGTTCAGCAGTGTTACCCGCAAATTTGATTCAAGCCCAACGAGATTATTTTGGTGCGCACACTTATAAACGAATCGATAAAGAGGGTGTGTTCCATACTGATTGGTTAAATATTGAATCTTAATTTTGATAAATATCTATACTTTTTCTTATATAAGAGTGCAAAATTAATTTGCACTCTAACAAAATTTATTCACCTTTTATATCCTATTTATCCAAATTTTTTTAATGCTATTCACCGGAAGACTTGTGATTATTGGCGTTTGCTTTGTCAAGTAAATTATTTTTTTAAAAAACTAGAAAAACACAATATATGGCGTATAATTCAAACATATTTACTACATATAGTGTTTTCTAAAGCGATGTGAAAATCCGAGTTTATATCCAAAAGCCTCATATTTTAATAAAAAATCAATAGTTTTGAATAAGTACATTAACTATTAAGGTCGATAAAAACTCATGCTAAGCGCTAACTATTAATGAATATTGAGGAGTATATATGCCCGTAGTAATCAAACGTGATGGTTGTCAGACTGCATTTAATGAGACTCGTATTAAGGATGCTATTATAAGAGCAGCTGTTGCGGCTAATGTTAATGATCCAGATTATTGTGCAGCGGTGGCTCGCGTAGTGACTAATCAAATGATGGATCGTGAAAGTGTGGATATTAATGAAATTCAAAATGTTGTTGAAAATCAACTAATGTCAGGCCCTTATAAAAAATTAGCGAGAACCTATATTGAATATCGACATGATCGTGATCGTGCTCGTGAAGAGCGTAGCCGTTTAAATCAAGATATTCGTGGGCTAATAGAACAAAGTAATGTCGCTATTTTGAATGAAAATGCGAATAAAGATAGTAAAGTTATTCCCACTCAACGTGATTTATTAGCAGGTATTGTTGCTCGACATTATGCGAAACAATATTTATTACCAAAGGATATTTCGCGCGCGCATGATTGTGGTGAAATACATTATCATGACCTTGATTATGCCCCATTTTTCCCAATGTTTAACTGTATGCTAATTGATTTAGATGGCATGTTAACTAATGGTTTTAAAATGGGTAATGCTGAAATTGAACCGCCAAAATCTATTGCAACAGCAACAGCAGTAACAGCTCAAATTATTGCGCAAGTTGCTAGTCATATTTATGGTGGCACCACCATTAATCGTATTGATGAAATTTTAGCAAAATTTGTCACTATTAGTTATCAAAAACATAAGCAAGTTGCTGAAGAATGGAATATCCCAAATCCAGAGGCTTATGCAGAAAGTCGTACCCAAAAAGAGTGTTATGATGCATTTCAATCTCTAGAATATGAAGTAAATACTTTACATACTGCTAATGGACAAACTCCATTTGTTACATTTGGGTTTGGTTTAGGAACAAGTTGGGAATCACGGTTAATTCAAGAATCAATTTTAAAAGTGCGTATAAAAGGGTTAGGTAAAAATCATAAAACTGCGGTATTCCCTAAATTAGTGTTTGCCATTAAAGATGGTATTAATCACAAACAAGGTGATGCTAATTATGATATTAAACAGTTAGCGTTAGAGTGTGCAAGTAAACGTATGTATCCAGATATTTTAAACTACGATAAAGTTGTTGAAGTAACTGGATCATTTAAAACGCCAATGGGATGTCGTAGCTTTTTAGGTGTTTATGAAGAAGATGGTCAACAAATTCATGATGGACGGAATAATTTAGGTGTCATTAGCCTTAACTTACCTCGTATTGCCATTGAAGCTAAAGGTGATGAAACTCGTTTCTGGGAAATTTTAGACAAACGTTTAACACTTTGTAAAAAGGCATTGATGACTCGTATTGCTCGTCTCGATGGTGTCAAAGCTCGTGTTGCTCCTATTTTATATATGGAAGGTGCTTGTGGTGTTCGCTTAAAAGAAGATGACAATGTTTCTGAAATCTTTAAAAATGGCCGTGCATCAATTTCTTTAGGTTATATTGGTCTGCATGAAACTTTAAATGCACTTTATGGTAACCAAACTCATCCATTCGATAGTGAAACCTTACGTAATAAAGGTGTAGCAATCGTTGAACATTTAGCTAAAGCGGTTGAGCAATGGAAAAAAGAGACTGGTTATGGATTTAGTTTATATAGTACACCGAGTGAAAACTTATGCGATCGATTCTGTCGTTTAGATACTTCTGAATTTGGTATTATTCCTGGAGTAACAGATAAAGGTTACTATACTAACAGTTTCCACCTTGATGTTGAGAAAAAAGTAAATCCATATGAAAAAATCGAATTTGAAAAACCTTATCCAGCAGTAGCAAGCGGTGGTTTTATTTGTTATGGCGAATATCCTAACATGATTAATAATGTTAAAGCATTAGAAGATGTTTGGGACTACAGCTATACGCGTGTACCTTATTATGGTACCAATACGCCAATTGACGAATGTTATGAATGCGGTTATACCGGTGAATTTTCATGTACTAGCAAAGGTTTTGTTTGTCCTAGCTGTGGTAATCATGATTCAGCTAAAGTTTCTGTTACTCGTCGTGTTTGTGGATATTTAGGCAGTCCCGATGCTCGTCCATTTAATGCAGGTAAACAAGAGGAAGTCAAACGCCGAGTTAAACATTTAGATAATGGGCAAATAGGCTAATAAATTATTTTATCATTATGAATTATCATCGTTATTATCCTGTTGATGTGGTTAATGGTGAAGGGACTCGTTGTGCACTTTTTGTTGCAGGCTGTATACATCAATGTCCTGGCTGTTATAACAAAAGCACATGGGGAATAAACTCTGGTAAGCCATTTACACAATCACTTGAAGATCAAATTATTAAAGATTTACAAGATACTGAAATAAAACGCCAAGGATTATCGCTTTCTGGTGGTGATCCTTTGCACCCACAAAATGTCCCTGCCATTTTAAAACTGGTCAAACGAGTAAAAAATGAGTGTGATAATAAAGATATTTGGTTATGGACAGGCTATAAGCTTGATGAATTAACCGATGCTCAACAAGCTGTAGTTCCCTATATAGATGTTTTGATTGATGGAAAATTTGTGCAAGAACTGGCTGATCCCAAACTATTATGGCGAGGCAGCAGTAATCAAATTATCCATCGATTTAAGTAAAATTATTGTGATTTATGCAAATTTAACAGATAAGAAATTGCTTCTCGATAATTGATTTCAAGGTTTTCACTACTTGATGATGTAATATGTAAGTCAGTAATCTTGCCATTATCAATCCCATAAACCCAACCATGTAAATTAACTTTTTTGCCTCTTTGCCATGCGGATTGAATAACGGTTGAATGTCCTAGATTATAAACTTGTTCAATAACATTAAGCTCACATAAAATATCTAAACGAATATCGGCAGGAAACTCACCGATTAAAGAACTATAACGGAACCATAAGTCGCGAATATGTAGTAACCAATTGTTAATTAGACCTAGATCGGGGTTTTCGACTGCAGCTTTAATTCCACCACAACCTAAGTGTCCACAAATGATAATATCTTCTATCTCAAGTACATCAACGGCATATTGCACGACAGATAAACAGTTAAGATCGGTATGGATAACCAAATTACCAACATTACGGTGAACAAATAATTCTCCGGGTTTTAATTTAATCAATTTTTCAGCGGGCACTCGACTATCAGAACAGCCAATCCATAAAAATTTTGGGTTCTGAGCAACGGCAAGCTGTTTAAAAAAATCAGGATCTTCTTGTTCTATTTTTTCTGACCATTCGTGATTAAAGCGAATAAGATCGCTAACATCAAACATAATGTCTATTCCTTGTTATATTTCATTGTTAGAAACATTTGCTAATTTTGTATTAACTAAATTGTTTTTATATGCTGAATTTTACTTTTCATTATTAACTTTCGCCATATTGGCGTAGTAAGAATTTTTGCTTTAATAATTTTGCTATATAGTTTAAAGCGTAAAGGCATTGTTTTTTGATAATAATGTTTATTAGGTTTTGCTACGCCACTATTTAATATTTTGCTAAGAATTTCAGCGCTATCAAGTGCATAACTGATACCTTCTAGCGAGCTAGCACTAATAAAACCAGCTGCTTCACCAATTAAAAATATATTTTCATTACCAGTATAAAAATCTCGGAATCTATTTGGGTAAACAACAAGACACTTTTCGGTTTTTAAAGGTTCGCCAAAAATAAAACCTTGTTGAGCTAATTTTTCTTTTAATAACTCGAAATGTTGATTGGCTGTCTTTTTAGGGAAGGCTCCACCAAAAATGAAATGTTTATTTTTGGAAATGCTCCACGCATAACAATTTGTGGTTTTATTATCAAAAATACAAGAATAAAAAGGAATTTTATGGTTGTCTGTAAACCATTGTTGGATAGCAACATATTGTCTAATAGAATGATTAGGATAGCGCATACGTCGAACAACTGAATTTGCGCCATCAGCTCCAACTACATATCTAGCGGTAATCTTATGTTCAATTTTATTTTCATCAATATAAGTGACTTGATATCCATCAATGACTCTTCTGATTTCTTTGCATAGCGTATCATGTAACACATTGACACTATTTGGTATAAGCGACTTTAACCATAGGTCGAATTTATGTCGATCAAAACTGACATAACTGCGTTGATAATTACGGATAAGTTTCGTTTGCAGATCGATGGTTTTTACGCTGAAAATTTGCGGATCAGTTAATATATCCAATGGTAAATTTAGCTTTTGTCTTACAAACGCTTTTTGTGCATCATTAGCCAATAAACCACCACATGGTTTTTGAAAACCTTCATCACCAGCTTGATGTTTTTTATCTAATGCAATGATCTTAAAAGATGGGCTAAGTAACCGAGCGAGCGTGCTACCGGCAGGTCCAAGTCCAATGATGGCAATATCGTAATCCATATTCTTGTGTTATCTGTTTTATTTGGTTGAAAGCTGACCATTTTACCATATTCGATAAAAAGGCGGTTAATAGTAAAATCGAAGATTTAGTCGATTTTACTAAAAAATTTTGAGGAAAGGGGTTTTTTAGTCGATTTTAATTAATTGTGATCAGTTAATTTGCTACCGTCTGTAAAAATTCCTTATTTAATTCATCAAATGGTAAAGTTCGACTAATCACAACTAAGCGAGATATTTTTTCGGAAGCTTGTTGCCATGGAGAACCGTAATCAAAACCGACAATTTTATGGACTCCTTGAACAATGAGCCTTTGGTTATTGTCTTTAATTGCAAGTATCCCTTTATAGCGCAGCATATCATTACCGTATTTATCAACTAGATTTTCCATAAATGAGCCAATCTTTTTAAGATCAAGTTCTCCAGCTTCAAAAAGATAGGAACAGATATCATCATTCCAAGATGAGGTTTGATATGGAATTATTTTAAAATTAGTTTCTAACTGTTTGGACGGATTAACAATAAAAAAACCTTTATTAAGAACTAATTCCTCATCTAAATCAAAAGCATGGATATCTAACCATTGTGATTTTGCAATTTTACCATTAATCGCTTGATAGATAGTTGCTTTACTATTAATTTTCTGAAGGCGATTTAGAATTTCAATTTGTTGTTGTTCGGTGATGCAGTCGGTTTTAGATAAAATAATACGATCGGCAAAACCAATTTGAGAAACAGCAACTCGATGTTCATTTAAATGTTGCAAAATATGTTGAGAATCAACAATCGTAATAATTGCATCAAGTCTAATTGTTTCTCTAATTAGCTCATCAATAAAAAAAGTTTGAATAATAGGTGCCGGGTCGGCAAGCCCTGTGGTTTCGATAATAAGTCTATCAAATTGCAATTTTCCAGCTTGTCTTTCTGCGTGCAATTGATGGAGAGCTTTGGTCAGTTCACCTTGTACAGTGCAACAAATGCAACCATTGGTCATTTCAACAATTTGAATATCCTGATTCGGTGTAAGTAAGTTGCTATCAAGATTTACTGGACCAAATTCATTTTCAATAATCATTATTTTTTCATTGTGATTATTTTCAAGCAGGTAATTGATGAGTGTTGTTTTTCCTGAACCGAGAAATCCAGTTAATAAGGTGACTGGTAATAAGGAAGTACTAATATCTTGTGTCATAAACTATTCCTTTCTATTTAACAACACTTAAAGCCACCTTTGCCGCTATAACGAGCATCTTGTCGTTCTTTAAAAAACTCTTCATAAGTCATAGGAGTTTGTTCTGGATGAGTTAGTTTCATATGTTGTACATACGTATCGTAATCGGGAATTCCAACCATTAGTTTGGCGGCTTGACCTAAATATTTTCCAGCTTTAGCGATTGAGTCAAACATATTTATCTCTTTTTATTAAATAAAGCAGTTAAGATTATTTTATTTTTTAATTAATTGATCTTTTCAAAAATATCAATCTCACTATAAATGCCGATGTGAAGTGAGTCAATCTCCGATTAACAATAATTTTAATCTAATTTATTAAATAAAATTTAGGATAAATAAAAGAGATATATCAAATAATTGAAATCGTGTTGAGTTGCTTTAGTAAAGATAAATTAGTGATTATATTTTGGTAAAATTCATTTATCTATTGATAAATAACTTCTATAATAACGGCCATTTAAAATGAATAAGAGTTAACAATGGAAAAGTTTCACGTTACTGGCCCTACTTCTTTAAATGGGGAAGTTGTCATTTCTGGCGCTAAAAATGCTGCGCTACCTATTTTATTTGCTGCAATTTTGGCTGAAAAGCCAGTTGAGTTGCAAAATGTTCCCAAATTAAAAGATATCGATACAACACTCGAATTGCTTGCGCAATTAGGCGTGAAATACCAACGTAACGGTTCTATTCATCTTGATGCTGGCGAAATTGACAATTATTGTGCACCTTATGAACTTGTCAAAACCATGCGTGCATCAATTTGGGCTTTAGGTCCACTGGTTGCTCGATTTGGACAAGGGCAAGTTTCATTACCGGGTGGATGTGCTATAGGTGCAAGACCTGTAGATTTGCATATTACTGGTTTACAACAGTTAGGTGCGACAATCACTTTAGATGAAGGATATGTTAAAGCATCAGTTAATGGTCGTTTAAAAGGTGCTCACATTGTTATGGATAAGGTGAGTGTTGGGGCGACAGTAACAATTATGTGTGCAGCAACCTTAGCTGAAGGTAAAACTATAATAGAAAATGCAGCTTGTGAGCCTGAAATTGTTGATACCGCAAAATTCTTAAATATGCTGGGCGCTAAAATTACCGGTGTTGGTACTATGCGTATTGAAATTGAAGGTGTTACTAGTCTTGGTGGTGGCGTACACGAGGTTGTTTCTGATCGTATTGAAACAGGAACATTTTTGGTTGCAGCTGCTATTTCAAGAGGTAAAATAACTTGTCGTAAAACTGATCCAAATTTATTAGATGCTGTGCTATCAAAATTGAAGGAGGCTGGTGCTAATATTGAAACAGGTGAAGATTGGATTTGTTTAGATATGCAAGGCAAACGAGCAAAAGCTGTAAATATTCATACTGCACCACATCCGGGGTTCCCAACGGATATGCAAGCCCAGTTTTCATTATTAAATATGGTGGCAGAAGGAACTGGAATTATCAAAGAAACGATTTTTGAAAATCGCTTTATGCATGTGCCAGAGCTTATTCGTATGGGGGCACATGGTGAAATCGAAGGTAATACGTTAATTACTCATGGTGTTGAAAAACTTAGTGGTACTCAAGTTATGGCGACTGATTTGCGAGCTTCAGCAAGTTTAGTTTTAGCTGGATGTATCGCTGAAGGTTCGACCGTTGTTGATCGTATTTACCATATTGATCGTGGATATGATAATATTGAAGAGAAGCTTAGAAAATTGGGCGCTAATATCGAACGAGTAAAATAGTTTTAATTTTTGACGCTGTTTAAACACAGCTATTAGATAAAAAGGAGTGTAACATGACAAAGCAAGCATTAGTATTTTTATCAAATGGCTGTGAGGAAACCGAAGCAGTCACAACTATTGACCTATTAACTCGAGCCGGAATAAATGTCACTTACGCTAGCATCACCGAAGATAGACAAATTGAATGTTCTCGTGGAGTAACTATCTTAGCCCAAAAGGTATTTTCAGAAGTTAATAATCTTGATTTTGATGTGATTATTTTACCTGGTGGATTAAAAGGAGCGGAAAACTTTCGCGACTCCCAACAATTAATTGAAAAATTAAAACAAGCACATCAAGCTGGCAATATAATTGCTGCTATTTGTGCATCTCCGGCAATGGTTCTGCAACATCATAATTTATTTCCAGATGCATATATGACCGGTTATCCAGAAACGAGAGATGCTTTTAAACATTGGAAATCGGATAGAGTTTATTTTGATGCACAAAATAGAGTCATTACCAGTCAAGGTCCTGCAACGTCTATTGATTTTGCATTGAAAATTATTGAAATTCTATTAGATAAAAAGGCTGCAGCTCAAGTTGCTGCACAGCTTGTTCTACCACAAGGAATCGCATCCTACCAATAAATAGGTAACAAATGTCCAAATCACATTTGTACGAAAAGTTAATTAAAAGGGCAACATTAAGTGCCGTTTTAATTTCTGTTTTCCTAATTATTATAAAATTACTTACGTGCTGGTTTACTGGCTCGATGAGTTTGTTTGCCTCTCTTTTAGATTCGAGTATTGATTTATTGGCATCTGGACTTAACTTTTTCTTAGTTCGTTATGCATTAAAACCGGCTGATGATGATCATACTTTTGGTCACGGAAAAGCCGAATCGTTGGCTGCATTAGCACAAAGCACCTTTATTATTGGTTCTGCAACTATTTTATTACTTTCAAGTATTAAATCTATTATTCATCCAGAAGCAATAGCTTCACCTTTATTAGGTATTGCTGTCTCTGTGATTTCAGTTATTGTGACAGGGGTATTAGTTTTATACCAAAAACATGTAATAAAACAGACTAAAAGCAAAGCAATTGAAGCTGATATGTTGCACTATTCTTCTGATATGTTTATGAATATTGCGGTTATTGTGGCTCTCTTTTTAAGTTGGTATGGTATTACTTATGCTGATGCCTGTTTTGCCTTTTTTATTGCGCTATATATTTTTTATAATGCTTATCAAATAGCTTATAGTGCAATTCAAGACTTATTAGATAAAGCCTTACCAGAAAGTGATAACCAAAAAATTAGTGAAATTGTTACTTCATACTCAAATGTACATGGTTTTCATGATCTGAAAACTCGACAAGCTGGGCCATTAAAATTTATACAATTGCATCTTGAATTAGACGATGATATGCCTTTAATCAAAGCGCATGCTGTCGCTGATGCAGTTGAAAAACATATTGCTCAAGAATTTGCGCCTGCAACAGTGATTATTCATCAAGATCCTGTTTCTGTTGTCCCCTTAGAAATGAATAAGTAGATAAACTAATCAAAATAGCCTCTAAACTTTTATTGTTAGTTAATTATTATGACCTTATAATAGCCGAAGGTTTATATATTGGAGTTATTTTGTATGATAAAAAAAATAGGTATTTTAACCAGTGGTGGTGATGCGCCAGGGATGAATGCAGCTATTCGAGGTGTTGTGAGAACCGCATTAACTGAAGGATTAGATGTTTTTGGTATTTATGATGGTTATTTAGGTCTGTGTGAAGATCGAATCGTTCAGTTAGATCGTTCTAGCGTTTCCGATATTATCACTCGTGGCGGTACATTCTTAGGATCAGCTAGATTTCCTGAATTTAAAGACCAAGAAGTTAGAAAAAAAGCGATCGCTAATTTAAAGAAACATCAAATCGATGCATTAGTTGTAATTGGCGGTGATGGTTCTTATATGGGGGCGATGCGTTTAACTGAAGAAGGTTTTCCATGTATTGGTTTACCTGGCACCATTGATAACGATATTCGTGGAACTGACTATACTATTGGTTATTTTACTGCTTTAGGCACCGCTGTAGAATCTATCGATAGATTAAGAGATACTTGTTCTTCACATCATAGAATTTCTGTGATTGAAATCATGGGCCGTGATTGCGGAGATTTGACACTAAATGCGGCAGTTGCTGGTGGTTGTGAGTTTATGATTATCCCTGAGGTTTCTTATACTAAAGAAGACTTAATTGAAGAGATAAAATTAGGTTTTGCTAAAGGTAAAAAACATGCGATAGTTACTGTGACTGAAAATATGTGTGATGTAAACCAATTGGCAAAGGATATTGAAGCTGCTGTTCATCATGAAACTCGAGCAACGATTTTGGGACATGTACAACGTGGTGGTTCACCAGTACCTTATGACCGAATTTTAGGTTCGCGCATGGGGGCTTATGCTGTTGAATTACTTATTAATGGTCATGCTGGACGTTGTGTAGGCATCCAAAATGGTAAATTAGTGCATCATGATATTATCGATGCGATTAATAATATGAAAAGACCATTTGATATGGATCTTTATAATACTGCAAAACGTTTATTCTAAAAATTGCTCTATTAATAATCAAATAAAATGTGGATAATTGATAAGATTAAGGTTTTAAATAGATATATCAATTATCCACCCTATTGATCTTATAAAGATTTTTTTATTAATAAATTTCTATAATTTTCTAGTCATGGTTCATTAATTTCGATAAAAATTTGAGGTTTTTATGACATTACAATATAAGCAAGAAGATGACCGTTTTTATGTTTGTAATGATAATAATCAAGAAATAGCTGAAATGACATTTACTCGAATTGGTGATGATAAGGCAACGATTAATCATACATATACTGATCCTGCTTATCGAGGCCATGGTATTGCAGACAAGTTACTTGAACTTGTCGTTAAAAAATTACAGCAAGAAAAGCGTGAAATTATACCTTTATGTTCGTTTGCTAAAAATAAATTAAATAATTAATTAAAATCAGTTTTATATATAGATCTTTTGTAATTCTCTCCAGCTCTTGTCAAGAAATATTTTATTGTTTTTCTATAATAATCCTAGTTTTTATTAGCAGATTTTATGCTAATGTATGCTAAATTTTCTTCGTTAAATTTAGTGTGTTAAAATGGCAACAGTCAAACCTCAAAAAATCCACTCTATCCATGTATTACGCGGCGTAGCTATCATTATGATCGTCTTTAGCCATTGCTTAGGTGTTTTTAAAAATAGTAATTTAATCGCTAATAGTTATTTATTTTCTTTTTTGAATTTATTTGCTTTTAACTTCACCACTTTTTTTGTTTTAATTGCGGGTTTTTTATTTCAACATTTAACATACAAATATAAGGTAAAGGAATATTATTTATCTAAATTCAAAACAGTTGTATGTCCATATATATCAGTATCAATATTCTGTTTTTTATACTTTCACTATCAGTCTTTATCTAGCTTACCTTTTTTTTCATCTACTGAACCGAGTGCGCTTGGTTCTATTGTCAAGATGATGTTGACTGGCACGCAACTGTTACCATTGTGGTTTATGCCGATGATTATCATGATTTTTGCAATCAGTCCTTTACTATATTCCTGGTCTCAAAAAAGTTTGATTGTTATTGGTCTGATATCAATGTTTTGGGTAGTTATGTTTACTAAACCTGATTATACTCGGCCGTTATTAAATTTGTTGCATTATGGACCGGTTTATTTAACGGGTATGATGATAAAACAGAATTATGAAAAAATTATGCAATTAGTTAAAGATAATCTATTGCTAGTAATTTTCTTTTTTGGTTTATGTTTTTGTATTCCATTTGTGTATCGTTATGTTGACTATTTAGGTGTTGAAAAACTTTATTATGATACATTACAAAAAATTATTTTATTTATTTTAGCGCTTTATTTTTTAGATGGTTTAAACCGTAAGAATGAACATGGAAGAACATATAAGTTTTTTTCATATATGGCCAATATAAGTTTTCCAATTTACTTTATTCATGAAATTATTGTGTTACTTTTGGAACAACAAGTATTTAATTCACCAATAGCAGATGTAATTAGAACCGATAACGGACAATTAGCTTCACTTGGTGCAATTAGCTTTTTAATATCTACATTAACGATAAGTATCATTATAGCTAATCTAATAAAATGGATATTTAAAGATAAAGCAAAATATTTAATTGGCGGTAATCGTTAAAATAAAATTGCTATTAAAAGAGAAAAAATAGGTTTTTTATTTTTTTTATGTTGAAAAATGTGATTTATAGCAAAGTTTTGTTTTTTATTATGTTTATAATAATTGCTGAAGATATATTATAAATATACCAACATGAGCATTGAACAAATAAAAAACAAACGGAATCGTAATTGCAATTTTTCACTTGCCAAAAAAAATGAAGTGCCTATAATGCGCATCCACTGACACGGCGTCAGCGACAAGCAGATAAAGGTCGTGTTAGTGAGCAAGGTCAAAAATTTTAAAAAAAGATCTTGACGAATGAAAAGGTGTAGCGTAGTATACGCAGCCCTTGAGACAGCAAACTGAAACAAGAAATTGTGAAGTAAATTAAAAAGCTGTCAGCTCTTTAAAAAGAAGAAACAGACAATCTGTGTGGGCACTTGCGAGACGAAAAATTAAAAGTCTACGGACTAAAAAAATTAAGTCTTGATAAGTGACACTGAAGATTCATTTGAATAATGTCAGAGACAGTTATTGAGCATCAAACTTTAAATTGAAGAGTTTGATCATGGCTCAGATTGAACGCTGGCGGCAGGCTTAACACATGCAAGTCGAACGGTAACATGAGTGCTTGCACTTGATGACGAGTGGCGGACGGGTGAGTAAAGTATGGGGATCTGCCGAATGGAGGGGGACAACAGTTGGAAACGACTGCTAATACCGCATAACGTTGAGAGACCAAAGCATGGGACCTTCGGGCCATGCGCCATTTGATGAACCCATATGGGATTAGCTAGTTGGTAGGGTAAAGGCTTACCAAGGCGACGATCTCTAGCTGGTCTGAGAGGATGACCAGCCACACTGGAACTGAGACACGGTCCAGACTCCTACGGGAGGCAGCAGTGGGGAATATTGCACAATGGGGGAAACCCTGATGCAGCCATGCCGCGTGTATGAAGAAGGCCTTCGGGTTGTAAAGTACTTTCGGTAATGAGGAAGGTGATGTATCTAATAGGTGCATCAATTGACGTTAATTACAGAAGAAGCACCGGCTAACTCCGTGCCAGCAGCCGCGGTAATACGGAGGGTGCGAGCGTTAATCGGAATGACTGGGCGTAAAGGGCATGTAGGCGGATAATTAAGTTAGGTGTGAAAGCCCTGGGCTCAACCTAGGAATTGCACTTAAAACTGGTTAACTAGAGTATTGTAGAGGAAGGTAGAATTCCACGTGTAGCGGTGAAATGCGTAGAGATGTGGAGGAATACCGGTGGCGAAGGCGGCCTTCTGGACAGATACTGACGCTGAGATGCGAAAGCGTGGGGAGCAAACAGGATTAGATACCCTGGTAGTCCACGCTGTAAACGATGTCGATTTGGAGTTTGTTGCCTAGAGTGATGGGCTCCGAAGCTAACGCGATAAATCGACCGCCTGGGGAGTACGGCCGCAAGGTTAAAACTCAAATGAATTGACGGGGGCCCGCACAAGCGGTGGAGCATGTGGTTTAATTCGATGCAACGCGAAGAACCTTACCTGGTCTTGACATCCACAGAATCTTGCAGAGATGCGAGAGTGCCTTCGGGAACTGTGAGACAGGTGCTGCATGGCTGTCGTCAGCTCGTGTTGTGAAATGTTGGGTTAAGTCCCGCAACGAGCGCAACCCTTATCCTTTGTTGCCAGCGATTAGGTCGGGAACTCAAAGGAGACTGCCGTTGATAAAGCGGAGGAAGGTGGGGACGACGTCAAGTCATCATGGCCCTTACGACCAGGGCTACACACGTGCTACAATGGCGTATACAAAGGGAGGCGACCTCGCGAGAGCAAGCGGACCTCATAAAGTACGTCTAAGTCCGGATTGGAGTCTGCAACTCGACTCCATGAAGTCGGAATCGCTAGTAATCGTGAATCAGAATGTCACGGTGAATACGTTCCCGGGCCTTGTACACACCGCCCGTCACACCATGGGAGTGGGTTGCACCAGAAGTAGATAGCTTAACCGCAAGGGGGGCGTTTACCACGGTGTGGTCCATGACTGGGGTGAAGTCGTAACAAGGTAACCGTAGGGGAACCTGCGGTTGGATCACCTCCTTACGAAGCGCTCGTAAGTGTTCACACAGATTGTTTGTTTGTCGAAAAATAGTTAAGTCCCCTTCGTCTAGAGGCCTAGGACATCGCCCTTTCACGGCGGTAACAGGGGTTCGAATCCCCTAGGGGACGCCATTAAATGTGATGAAGCTATTTTTAAAAAAAATTATGTTTGTATTTATTTGATATTCGAATGAATAGAAAGATAAAGCTCTTTAACAATTAGGAACAAGCTGAAAGAAACGAGTTCTCGTTTTTATGGCAAGCTGATATATGAAAATATGTTAGATTGAGATAAGAAAGAGAAAAAAGCGTAATTAAAACCAAGACAACTGTGAGTTGTAAGGTTAAGAAATTAAGCGTACACGGTGGATGCCTAGGCAATCAGAGGCGATGAAGGACGTGTTAATCTGCGAAAAGCAACGGTAAGCCGATAAAAGGCGCTATAGCCGTTGATGTCCGAATGGGGAAACCCAGTGTAGGTGACTACACTATCATCTGATGAATACATAGTCAGATGAGGCGAACCGGGAGAACTGAAACATCTAAGTACCCCGAGGAAAAGAAATCAACCGAGATTCCCTAAGTAGCGGCGAGCGAAAGGGGAGTAGCCCAAGCGGGTAGCATAATGTGTTAGTGGAAGCGTCTGGAAAGTCGCACGATAGAGGGTGAAAGTCCCGTACACGAAGATGCATGATGTGGAAGCTTATAGAGTAGGGCGGGACACGTGATATCCTGTCTGAAGATGGGGGGACCATCCTCCAAGGCTAAATACTCCTGATTGACCGATAGTGAACCAGTACCGTGAGGGAAAGGCGAAAAGAACCCCGGGAGGGGAGTGAAATAGACCCTGAAACCGTGTACGTACAATCAGTGGGAGCTTTACCATTAGGTAATAGTGACTGCGTACCTTTTGTATAATGGGTCAGCGACTTATATTCTGTAGCAAGGTTAACCGAATAGGGGAGCCGAAGGGAAACCGAGTATTAACTGTGCGTTAAGTTGCAGGGTATAGACCCGAAACCCGGTGATCTAGCCATGGGCAGGTTGAAGGTTGGTTAACACTAACTGGAGGACCGAACCGACTAATGTTGAAAAATTAGCGGATGACCTGTGGCTGGGGGTGAAAGGCCAATCAAACCGGGAGATAGCTGGTTCTCCCCGAAAGCTATTTAGGTAGCGCCTCATGAGTAACTGTTGGGGGTAGAGCACTGTTTCGGCTAGGGGGCCATCCCGGCTTACCAACCCGATGCAAACTCCGAATACTGACAAGTTTAATCATGGGAGACACACGGCGGGTGCTAACGTTCGTCGTGAAGAGGGAAACAACCCAGACCGCCAGCTAAGGTCCCAAAGTCATAGTTAAGTGGGAAACGAAGTGGGAAGGCTTAGACAGCTAGGATGTTGGCTTAGAAGCAGCCATCATTTAAAGAAAGCGTAATAGCTCACTAGTCGAGTCGGCCTGCGCGGAAGATGTAACGGGGCTAAAACTATGCACCGAAGCTGCGGCAGCGTATTTAGATACGTTGGGTAGGGGAGCGTTCTGTAAGCCGTAGAAGGTGTATTGTGAGGTATGCTGGAGGTATCAGAAGTGCGAATGCTGACATAAGTAACGATAAAGCGGGTGAAAAGCCCGCTCGCCGGAAGACCAAGGGTTCCTGTCCAACGTTAATCGGGGCAGGGTGAGTCGACCCCTAAGGAGAGGCCGAAGGGCGTATCTGATGGGAAACGGGTTAATATTCCCGTACTGGCTATAACTGCGATGGGGGGACGAAGAAGGCTAGGTTTACCACCTATTGGATGGTGGGTTAAGCGTGTAGGGGTGTGATTAGGCAAATCCGGTCACTGATACTCTGAGGCGTGATGACGAGGCACTAAGGTGCTGAAGTAATTGATGCCCTGCTTCCAGGAAAATCCTCTAAGCTTCAGGTTATAGTCAATCGTACCCGAAACCGACACAGGTGGTCAGGTAGAGAATACTAAGGCGCTTGAGAGAACTCGGGTGAAGGAACTAGGCAAAATGGTGCCGTAACTTCGGGAGAAGGCACGCTGATGGTAATTGAAGTCCCATGCGGATGGAGGTGAAATCAGTCGAAGATACCAGCTGGCTGCAACTGTTTAATAAAAACACAGCACTGTGCAAACACGAAAGTGGACGTATACGGTGTGACGCCTGCCCGGTGCTGGAAGGTTAATTGATGGGGTTATGCGTAAGCAGAAGCTCTTGATCGAAGCCCCAGTAAACGGCGGCCGTAACTATAACGGTCCTAAGGTAGCGAAATTCCTTGTCGGGTAAGTTCCGACCTGCACGAATGGCGTAATGATGGCCAGGCTGTCTCCACCCGAGACTCAGTGAAATTGAAATTGCCGTGAAGATGCGGTGTACCCGTGGCAAGACGGAAAGACCCCGTGAACCTTTACTATAGCTTGACAGTGAACATTGAGCCTTAATGTGTAGGATAGGTGGGAGACTAAGAAGTGTGTACGCCAGTATGCATGGAGTCGACCTTGAAATACCACCCTTTAATGTTTGATGTTCTAACCTATACTTCTGAATCGAGGTAAGGGACACTGTCTGGTGGGTAGTTTGACTGGGGCGGTCTCCTCCCAAAGAGTAACGGAGGAGCACGAAGGTTAGCTAATCCTGGTCGGACATCAGGAGGTTAGTGCAATGGCAAAAGCTAGCTTGACTGCGAGAGTGACGGCTCGAGCAGGTACGAAAGTAGGTCATAGTGATCCGGTGGTTCTGAATGGAAGGGCCATCGCTCAACGGATAAAAGGTACTCCGGGGATAACAGGCTGATACCGCCCAAGAGTTCATATCGACGGCGGTGTTTGGCACCTCGATGTCGGCTCATCACATCCTGGGGCTGAAGTAGGTCCCAAGGGTACGGCTGTTCGCCGTTTAAAGTGGTACGCGAGCTGGGTTTAGAACGTCGTGAGACAGTTCGGTCCCTATCTGCCATGGGCGTAGGAAAATTGAGAGGGTTTGCTTCTAGTACGAGAGGACCGAAGTGAACGCACCGCTGGTGTTCGGGTTGTGATGCCAATTGCATTGCCCGGTAGCTACGTGCGGAATAGATAAGTGCTGAAAGCATCTAAGTACGAAACTAGCCTCGAGATGAGTTTTCCCTGATGAGAATCAGTAAGGTCCGTTTGAGACTAAGACGTAGATAGGTCAGGTGTGTAAGTGTAGTGATACATTGAGCTAACTGATACTAATGAACCGAGAGTCTTAACCTTACAACTCGGAGTTGTTTTGGGTACGCGAAGATAGATTAATAGATAATCGAACAGTTTGTTCCGGATTGATGGATTGTTGTGGATATGAGATAATGCACAGCAATAGAGATAAGAGAAGACAGAATATGTCTGGCGGTAATAGCGCGGTGGTCCCACCTGACCCCATGCCGAACTCAGAAGTGAAACGCCGTAGTGCCGATGGTAGTGTGGGTATTACCCATGTGAGAGTAGGGTGCCGCCAGACTTTTAAATTTATATATACATACCAAATACGGTGGAGCGGTAGTTCAGTTGGTTAGAATACCTGCCTGTCACGCAGGGGGTCGCGGGTTCGAGCCCCGTCCGTTCCGCCACTTTTTCTAGGGGCGTAGTTCAATTGGTAGAGCACCGGTCTCCAAAACCGGGTGTTGGGAGTTCGAGACTCTCCGCCCCTGCCATAAAAAAAGACGTTTTGCTCTAAATTTAATCACTTATTCAAATTTATTTACGTAAATAAAAAAATTTTGTTTACAGATTTACTTTGTCAATTATAATTCCCGCCCAACAATATTTATAATCTAGAGGATATAACATGGCTGAGAGTTTTGTAAGTCAACAACGTTTTTTTGATAATAAGAATTATCCAAGAGGTTTTTCTCGTCATGGTGATTTTACTATTAAAGAAGCTCAGATCTTAGAAAAATATGGTTGTGCTTTTAGAGATCTTGATACAGAAGTTAAAAAGCCAGCCACTCCAGAAGAAAAATCTTTTGTTGCGGTTTGTAAAGGGAAAAAAGAGCCATCTACTGATTATGAAAAAGCGTGGATAAAGTACCTTTCTAAAATTAATAAACCAAAACGTTTTCACACATTATCAGGAGGAAAACCTCAAGTTGATGTAAGTGATGATTTTGTCGATAGTGATGATTAATGTTTTAGCCAATATTTTTGTGCAGCTGAATTAATAATCGATCCATAGAACGATAACTCAGAGCTTCTGAAATATGTTTTCGTTCTATGTTTTTTGAACAGTCTAAGTCAGCAATAGTACGTGATACTTTTAATATCCGATGCCACGCTCTAGCAGAGAGACCTAACTTGATTAAAGCCTGCTCCAAATAATTATTGTCTTCATCACTTAGTTGGCAATGTATTTGAATTTCTTTTGGTGATAATTGACTATTTAATTTGTTATTTCTTAGCATTTGAATCTTTCTCGTATCAATCACTCTTTTTTTTACTTTTTCTGTTGTCTCTGTTGCTGTAGCCTTTTGGCTTAATGTGCCCCTTGGTAATAATGGTACTTCAATAGAAATATCAAACCGATCTAAAAATGGCCCGGATAGCCTATTTAAATATCGTATTATTTGCTGTGGTGTTGTTCTGTTATGAGTACCTTGATAATGACCTGTGGGACTTGGATTCATTGCAGCTATGAGTTGAAATCTAGCTGGGAATTTTATTTTTGCATTGGCTCTTGATATAACGATTTCACCTGACTCAATAGGTTCTCTTAAGGCATCTAAAACTTTACGGTTAAACTCTGGTAATTCATCTAAAAATAAAACTCCATTATGTGCTAATGAAATTTCGCCAGGTCTGGGAATTGAGCCTCCTCCTACTAGCGCCGCAGTTGATGCACTGTGATGTGGTGATCTAAATGGTCTTGTTCGCCAATTCAGTATTGAACCATTCGAGTTAACAAGACTTGTAATTGCTGCACTTTCAAGAGCCTCATCATCTGATAAAGGTGGTAGTAATGATGTTAATCGTGTTGCTAACATGGTTTTACCTGTTCCTGGTGGTCCTATTAATAATAGATTATGTCCACCGGCTGCAGCAATTTCTAACGCTCTTTTAGCATGTTCCTGACCAATTACATCTTGTAGGCTAGCGAGTTGATCTTTCTCTTCTTGATACTTTCTATATTCAACTGAGTGTAAGCTAATTTCATTATATAAATATTGACACAATTCCAGTAAATTATGTGTAATTAATGTATGATTTTGATGTATTAATGATATTTCAGATTGATTTTCAGCTGAAATAATTAAAATACGATTATTTTTTTTCGATGATATAGCTGCAGGAATCGCCCCTTTCACAGCCTTAATTTCACCGGAAAGGGCTAATTCACCTAAAAATTCATATTTAGCAAGTTGATCCATTGGTATCTGTTCTGTTGCAGCAAGAATAGCAATAGCTATAGGTAAATCAAAACGACTCCCTTCTTTGGGTAGATCGGCAGGGGATAAATTAACGGTTATTTTCTTTGAAGGAAATGTAAAACCACTATTGATTATAGCACTTCTAACACGGTCTTTAGATTCTTTTACTGTTGCTTCTGGTAAACCAACAAGCACGAAGCCCGGTAAACCATTACTAATATGTACCTCAACGTTAATTTGAGGTGCTTGTATACCAATAGAGGCTCTAGTAAAAATAATAGCGAGAGACATAATTTTATCATCAATAACATGGAAATTCTTGTTAGCTTATTATTAATTAAAAATTGTTATAAATAATAGATAGAAAAATACGTAGCTTCTCGCAATAAATTTTATATTTTTGCAAACATTTTAATTTTTCTTACTCAAAAATAATTTAGAAATAAATAGTGATATAAAAAATAAGCAAGTATTGCTTAATACAACAGAAGGACCTGTAGGAGTATCATAAACTAATGAAAATAGTATTCCACCAATGATTGAGCACATGCCAATTAATATCGCAATAATTGCCATTGATTCAGGATTTTTAGCATAGTATTTTGCAGTAGCTGCTGGGATGATTAACAGTGCTGTAATTATTAAAGCGCCAACAAATTTCATAGCAATACCTATCGTTAATGCTAGTAGTATGGTTAGAATAAATTTTGTTATTGGTACATTAATTCCATGACTAAATGCTAATTCTTCACTAACCGTAATAAATAAAAAATGATTCCACCGCCACACAAGCAATAGTCCAATTATTACTACACAGATGATTATTTGGTAAACATCAAACATCGTTATAGATAAAAGATCACCAAATAGATAGCCCATTAAATCAATGCGTATATTATTCATTAAACTTATTACAACTAAACCTAATGAAAGAGCGCTATGAGCTAAAATACCCAGTAAAGTATCAACAGGAAGTTGCTTTTGAGATTCTAACCATAATAATCCAATAGCTAATATCAATGTTACTAAAATAATGGCATAAAATAGATTGATATTTAAAAGAAAACCAAAAGCTACCCCTAATAATGCGGCGTGAGATAATGTATCACCAAAATAGGACATTCTTCGCCAAACAACAAATGTACCTAAAGGTCCTGTCAAACAGGTTAAACTTAATCCTGCCAGTAAAGAGGGTAACAGTAACTCGATCATTATTTTTTTCCTCGTTGGTCAGGTAATATAATTTTTTGATTATGTTGATGCTGGCAAAAATCATGGTCATGATTGTGATGATGTTTATATAAAGCAATTTGTGATGCGCCATGTTGTCCGAAAAGCGAAATAAACTCAGGATCATTTGAAACACTTGCTGGTGTTCCTGAACAACAAATATGGTGGTTTAAACAAATTACCTCATCAGTTTTTGCCATGACTAGATGTAGATCATGTGAAACCATTAATACACCACAGTTAAACTCATGTTTTGCATCAATAATTAAATCATATAACAGTACCTGTCCATTAACATCAACGCCTTGTGTTGGTTCATCAAGAATGAGTAACTTTGGGCGTTTGGCTAATGCTTGTGCTAAAAGAACTCGCTGCAGTTCACCACCTGATAGTTGATGCATGGATCGATCTATCAAATATTCAGCCTTAACTAATGATAATGTTTTATGAATATCTATTTGACTTAATTGTTTATTTAACCGCATAAAACGTTTTACAGTAATCGGTAAAGTTGGATTTAAATTTATGGATTGAGGAACATAGCCGATAGTTAAATCACTTGTACGTTTAATGCTACCTGTAGTTGGTTTAATTAAACCTAAGATAACTTTGACAAGCGTTGATTTACCAGCACCGTTTGGCCCTAAAACTGTAATAATTTGATTTAAATTAACCGTTAATGAAATATCATATAATATTTTCTGGTTATTTATTTCAACAGAAATATTATCAAGTGACATTAATTGCGTCATGATATTATTAGTCCTTGCTGGTCAATATGTTATGTTATATTATAACAATTATTCTGGTTTATTCCATCATATTTTATAAATATTGGATGATAATGTGACAAATTTAACTAACACTACTATAAAGTCTATCCGTTTTTTTTTATTAGTTTTTTTATCTATTTGGGCGCTAATAGTTAATGCTAATGCAACAATAATTTCTTCAGTAAGGCCTATTGGATTTATTACCGAAGCAATATCATCAGGTGTAATAGATACCGATATATTATTACCTGATGGCGCTTCACCACACACTTATTCATTAAAACCTTCTGATTTAATTAAAATCAAGAATGCAGACTTAATAATTTGGGTTGGTGAGGATATGGAAACTTTTATGCCAACTGTCTTAAAAAATATTGATCAACAGAAACAAATAGAATTAATGGATATCGCTGAAATTGAAACTTTACTTCGTACAAGCCATCAAGAAGATAAACATCATGATAATGATATGCACATTGATAGTGATCATCATCATCATGGTGAATATGATGAACATATTTGGCTTTCACCTAAAATTGCTAAAATCATTGCTAAATCAATTCATGCTAAACTGATCGACTTATACCCCAATAAAGCAGCAATACTTGGTGCAAATCTAGACGAGTTCATTACAAATTTATCAGAAACGGAACAAAATATTGCAAAAAAACTAATTAACGTCCAAAATAGGGGCTATTTTGTGTTTCATGATGCTTATGGTTATTTTGAATCGCATTTCGGATTAAAGAATCTAGGAAGTTTTACCATAAATCCAGCAGTACAGCCTGGCGTTCAAACAGTTTATGCAATTCAAAAAGAATTAGCTGAACATCAAGCGGTCTGTGTTTTTAGAGAGCCACAGTTTAGCCCTGCAATAATTAAAAAGATAGTGAATGGTACGGATGTTCGAATTGGTGAGTTAAATCCATTAGGGACTGGTATCCCTATAACAAAAGATTCATATTCACACTTTTTATTTGCATTGACACAAGAACTGTTGGATTGTTTAGATGAAAAATAATTTAGATAATAAATAGTTAAGGTTAATTTTGGTACAGCAGATTAAATCCCCTGATAATGAAAAAAATAAGTTGAAGATTCCTTATTTTTCAATATTAGGCGTCCTTGTTGTTGTGATTTTAGTAACTATATTGTGGCGTCCTTTAAATCTAGATCGTACAGTATATGTTCCGTTAAATTCACAAGCGCAAACCACAGTGACAGATACGTCAACATCATCAGTTGTTATTGGTGATGGTCGAATAGATATGGTTGGTGATAAATCAAAATCGGAAAATGTTACCGAATCATCCGATGTTCCAGAAGATGCTATAGCTAAAGATGAATTAGATGATATCTCTGAAGAAAAAGATAATACTGTACAATATACCATTGCACGTGGAGATACATTACACGATATTTTATTTCGTTATAATGTTAATAAAAATGACATTTTACAGTTAACAAGTAAATTTAAACAGCTGGCCAATTTAAGAATTGGCCAGCAAGTAAGCTGGACAACTGATGACAACCATAATTTATTAACTTTCAATTGGACAATATCGAGCAATAACGTTCGTATTTTTGAAAAGTCAGGTAATAAATTTATAGAAAGTTCTGAAACTATAGAAGGTACATCCGAAAATGTTGTCATTACTGGTGATCTTAAAACGAGTTTTGTAGCTGATGCACGTAAAGCCGGTTTGACAAGCAATGAAATCGGTATTATTACTCGCGCCTTGCAATGGCGATTGGATTTTCGCCGTTTAAAAGTCGGAGATAAATTTGCTGTATATTTGTCACGTGAAATGCATGGTAAAAGATTATCTAATAGCAAACTTCTTGGTGTTCGGATTAAAAATGGAACTAAAGATTATTACGCTATTTTGGCTGATGATGGTAAATACTATGATATTAATGCAAGTAGTTTATCTCAAAGTTTTTTCCGTTATCCTTTAGCTAAACAAGCTCGCGTATCATCAGGATTTAATCCACGCCGGGTAAATCCAGTTACAGGGATAGTTACAGCACATAATGGTGTTGATTTCGCTGTATCTCGAGGAACACCTGTTTTATCGGTTGGTAATGGTGAAGTTGTTATTGCAAAATATAGCGGTTCTGCCGGTAACTATGTTGCTATTCGACATGGTAGGCAATATATGACAGCTTATATGCATCTGGATAAAATTTTAGTAAAACCAGGACAACAAGTTAAACAAGGCGATAAAATTGGTTTGTCAGGTAATACAGGGCGTTCGACAGGACCTCATTTACATTTTGAATTACATATCAATAACAAACCAGTTAATCCATTAACTGCTAGTTTGCCAATTAATGAAGGTTTAACAGGTAAATCTAAGAAAGCATTTATTGAAAAAGTTAAAAATATTAAACCTAAACTTAGTTTTTAACTGATTTTTGTCTTCAAATCCATTATTTAAACTAAAAATTCTTATGTGAAAGAAGGCCAATGCATCAGAAAAAAGTTGTGCTATCATAAGACAGTTTTATTTAACATAAATATCAGGTGCAGTTTGAAAAAAACAACGAAAAAGACATCTACTAAAAAAATTTCGAAGAAAAATAACAAATCATGGTGGCGCCGTGTCTGGTGGTTACTATTTAAGTTATTTCTTATATTTGTTGCAGTAACTGTTGTTTATGGAATTTATTTAGATCAACAAATTAAAGAACGCATCGATGGTAATGTCTGGGAATTACCGGCTGCTGTGTATGGGCAAATTGTAGATCTTGAACCTGATAGTGATTATAGCCTGAGTGATGTTGTTACGCTGTTAAAAGGTGCACAATATCGTCAACAAGATAGTAAAGCAACTCGTCCTGGTGAATTTATTGTCCAAAACGATGCTGTAGAAATTTATCGACGACCATTTACTTTCCCTGATGGTGAAGAGCAAGCTTTTCGAGTCAGAATTACTTTTTATGATAACAGAATTGATCGTATATCTAATTTAGATACTGGTCGTGACTTTGGCTTACTTAAAATAGATCCTAAATTAATAACTATGATGCATTCACCTAACGGTGAACAACGACTTTTTGTCCCGTTAAAAGAGTTTTCTGATTCGTTAATAAAAACCTTAATTGCAACTGAAGATAAACGTTTTTATGACCATCATGGTGTAAGTTTATATTCAATTGGACGGGCTATTTTTGTCAATTTAACCACCGGCCGAACCGAAGGTGGTAGCACATTAACCCAACAAACAGTTAAAAACCTTTTTTTGACTAATGAAAGAAGCTTAAGCCGTAAAATACGTGAAGCATATATGGCTATAATTTTAGATGCTCGTTATAGTAAAGAACGTATTTTAGAACTTTACCTCAATGAGGTTTATCTAGGGCAAGCTGGTAGTGAAGAGATCCATGGCTTTCCATTAGCCAGTCTTTATTACTTTGGACGCCCAGTTAATGAATTGACATTAGATCAACAAGCTGTATTAGTGGGGATGGTAAAAGGTGCTTCATACTATAATCCTTGGACTCAACCACAACAAGTGATTGAACGCCGTAATGTTGTCTTAAAGCTTGCTGAACAACAAGGGATTATTGATGAGGAGTTATTCAACTTACTCAGTCAACGTCCTCTTTCCGTTTTACCAAAAGGGGGGTAATATCTCCACAACCTGCATTTATGCAAGTTGTGCGTAGCGAGCTGAGAAAACAGTTAGGTGATAAAGCGGATCACCTTTCCGGTATGAAAATTTTCACCACCTTTGATCCGGTTGCTCAAGCTGCAGCTGAACAATCTGTAACCAATGAAATTGAAAATTTACGCAAATCGACGAATAAAGATTTACAAACGGCAATGGTCATTGTCAGCCGTGAAACAGGTGAAATTCGTGCTATTATTGGTAGTGCTGAGCCTCGTTATCCTGGTTATAACCGCGCGTGGCTAACAAGACGAGCAATTGGTTCACTTGCAAAACCATCGACTTACTTAACCGCATTAGGCCAACCGGGGCGTTATCAGCTTAATAGTTGGCTTGATGACAGTCCATTATCAATAAAGTTGGATAATGGTAGTTATTGGCAACCAAAGAATTTTGACCGCAAGTTTCGCGATAAAGTAATGTTAATTGATGCGTTAGCCCTTTCTCTTAATGTTCCTACCGTTAATTTAGGGATGGGATTAGGTTTAGATGCAACCAAGAATACTTTACAAGCATTGGGTGTACCTCAAGATCGTATTCCGAATTTACCATCAAGATTATTGGGTGCTCTAGAGTTAACGCCTTTAGAAACCGCACAGATGTTCCAAACTATTACTAATAATGGTCAACGGGCACCATTAACAATTTTAAGATATGTTTTATCCGACAAGGGTGAACTTGTTTATCAAAATTATCCACAACAAATTCAAGCGGTTTCTCAACAATCAGCTTATTTGACGACTTATGCGATGCAACAAGTAGTTGAATCGGGAACATCGCGTTCACTAAAAGCTAAATATGGATCATTTAATTTAGCAGCGAAAACAGGGACCAGTAATGATTCCCGCGATAGCTGGTTTACTGGAATTGATGGTAAAAATGTCGCTGTAGTTTGGATCGGTCTCGATGATCATTCTCCAATGAAATTAACCGGTGCAACGGGTGCCTTAAAAATATATAGTGAATACTTACAAAATAATCCACCAAAAAGGTTACAACTTCCCGTACCGCAAAATATATTTATGGTACCTATTGATAGTAATGGTCAATGGCAGTGTAATGGCGGTGGTGTACGTAGTTTGCCTGCATGGACAATCAATCCTCAAAGTTTATGTTCGGGTAGTCCTCAAGCTACATCTAATCAACAAGCGCCAAGTTGGGTGACAGATTTGTTAAATAATTAAATGAGGTTATTATATGCCTGAATTACCTGAAGTTGAGACAAGTCGACGAGGTATTTTACCTTATTTAAAAGGCCAAACTATTGAGCAGATTATTGTCCGAAATCCAAAGCTTCGTTGGCCCATAGATGAAACAATTAACAATACTCTAGGGCAAGTGATAGTAGATGTTAAAAGGCGTGCCAAATATCTGTTATTACAATTGACTCATGATTGGATTGTCATTCATTTGGGAATGTCTGGTAGTTTACGGATATTAGAGACAAATCAACCACCGGCTAAACATGATCATGTCGATTTAGTATTAGTGAATGGAGTGAGATTAAGATATACCGATCCAAGACGTTTTGGATCATGGCTATGGACTCACTCTATTGAAGAATTACCTCAATTGAAGCAATTGGGACCAGAACCACTAACAGATGATTTTTCAGCTAATTATTTATTTGAAAAAGCTAACAATCGAAAAATACCAATCAAAAGTTGGATTATGGATAATCATATTGTTGTCGGTGTTGGTAATATTTATGCTTCAGAATCATTGTTTTTGGCAAAAATTAATCCAAATCGAAAAGTTAGTAGCTTAACATTAGTCGAATGTGAACGATTAGTCACAGCAATCAAGCTGGTACTTACGAAATCTATAGAACAAGGCGGGACGACGCTTAAAGATTTTGTTCAATCTGATGGTAAGCCGGGGTATTTTGTTCAAAACCTCCAAGTATATGGCCGAGAAGGTGAGCAATGCTTAATTTGCCAATCTAATATTAAGTCTAATAGAATAGGACAACGTAACACTTTTTATTGTGAAAACTGCCAAAAATAATAGATAAAAATTACTTATATTTTTCTTTCCTAATAATTTTTTACTTATTGAATAGTAATGTAAATTCAACTCTTTTTAGTTATAAATTATATAAAATACTTATTAACCACTTTTAACTTAGTTTATTTCTAAATAGTATAGATAATAAACAATTTATTTATGGATTTAAAAAGAATATAATAGTATAAATTAAAAAAATCTTTTTTACTCAAAAGGCTATGGACTTGTTACACAATATCGGCTATCTTTCTCGCTGTAAAATTAACTATTTTTTTAAAGCATAGTATCTGTTATAAATTAACTGTAACAGTTTAATTTTAAAATACTTTTACTTTTCTTTATATGGGGTTAAGTCTATTTTAACCTAGTGTATTTCGCTTTGATTAAGGAATTTAAGATGATCAAATTTGCTTCTCGCTTTTTGATAGCTTGTTTTGTTTTATTATCAACAATGATGGCTACAGCTGAAGTTAGAATTGTAATTACTGATGGTGTCAGTTCAGCAAAGCCAATTGCTATCGTACCATTTAAATGGACTGGTAGCGGAGAACCTCCCCAATTTGTAGATAATATTGTTGCATCCGATTTACGTAATAGTGGTAAATTTAATCCTATTGATGTGGCAGCAATGCCACAAAAGCCAACTACTGCATCGGAAGTTAATCCTAGTGTTTGGAGTAATATGGGTATTTCTGCTGTTGTAGTGGGATCAATTCAACCAGATGTATCAGGAAAATATCTTATAACTTATCAACTAGTTGATACTGTTGATCGCCCTGGTTCAGTATTAGCAGAAAATCAATTTTCTATAGAAAAACGCTGGTTACGTTATGCTTCTCATACAGCAAGTGATGAAATCTTTGAAGCATTAACTGGTATTAAAGGTGCATTTAGAACACGTATTGCTTATGTGGTAAAAAACAATAAAGGACCTTATACCCATGAATTGCGTGTATCAGATTACGATGGTTATGATCAAATTACTGTGCATCGTTCTAAAGAGCCACTAATGTCACCAACCTGGTCTCCTGATGGTAAAAAGTTAGCTTACGTAACTTTTGAAAGTGGTCGTTCTGCTTTAGTCTTAAAGACGTTAGACAGTGGCGCAGTTGAAACTATTGCTTCATTCCCACAACATAACGGTGCACCAGCATTTTCGCCTGATGGTAGTAAATTAGCTTTTGCTTTATCAAAAGGTGGGAGTTTAAATTTATATATGATGAATTTGAGTTCTAAAAAGATTACCCAAATTACATCTGGACGTAGTAACGATACAGAACCTTCTTGGATGCCAGATAATCAAACCATAGTTTATACCTCTGACCAGGCAGGACGTCCGCAACTTTATTCAATTAATATTAGTAGTGGAGCATCGCAACGGGTAACTTGGGATAATACCCAAAATCAAAATGCTCGCGTATCTCCAGATGGCAAGTTTATTGCTGTTATTTCTACTAATAATGGTGAGCAACATATTACTCGATATGATGTAGAAACTAATACATATCAACGATTGACCGATACTTTTCTAGATGAAACACCGAGTATTGCTCCAAATGGCACTATGATTATCTACAGTTCTTCACAAGGTTTAGGTACAATTTTGAATCTTGTTTCTACTGATGGTAATTTTAAAGCAAGGTTACCAGCGACAGATGGGCAAGTGAAATTCCCTTCGTGGTCACCTTATTTATAAGAACGACTAATTTTTGGGCAATAATAACATTATTAAAATTGTGTAAATGTGAAGGTCGTTATAATATATACATCTAATCTTTCTAGTTAGTAACAAGTGTTACTGTTAAGTCGGTTAGATGTATAAAAATAAGTAAATTTATTTAAAAAAAGGAGTTAATACAATGCAATTTTCTAAATTTCTTAAAGTAGCTGCGGTTGCTTTACCATTAATCGCTGTGACAGCATGTTCATCAAACAGCAGCAGCACTGCAGGTGGTAACGGCACTTTATCAAAAGAAGCTTTAGAGCAACTTCAAAAACTACAACAAATTAACACTGTTTATTTTGATTATGATAAATACAATGTTAAAGCAGAATATGAAACATTATTAAATGCACATGCTGTATTTATTCGTTCAACTAACTTAAATGTTATTATTGAAGGTCATGCCGATGAGCGTGGTACACCAGAATATAATATCGCTTTAGGTGAACGTCGTGCGTCAGCAGTTAAATCTTACCTACAAGGTAATGGTGTTTCTGGTGAACAACTATCAATCGTTTCTTATGGTAAAGAAAAACCAGCAGTATTAGGTCACAACGAAGCAGCTTATGCTAAAAACCGTCGTGCAGTAGTTACTTACGCTGGATACTAATCCCATCTAATGACGGCTGAATCATCAGCCGTTTTTTTATTTCCAATGTTCACGTTGAGTTTATATAATATGTATAAAAAAATAATCACATTGTCCTTATTTCTTTTGTTTGCTGGTTATGGTTGTGCTGCTGGTAGTTCTGATGTTGATAGAACAATACAAGCTCAAGGGCAGTTAATCATTCAGAATCAACAAAAAATTAGTGATCTACAATCTGATTTAGATACACTTCGTGGCCAATTAGAAGAAACAAGATACCAACTTAATCAAACTATTGAACGTCAAAAAATGATTTTGCAAGAAATAGCTAATGGTACAGGTTTCTCAGCAAATAATTCCAATACAGGCTCACAAGAAAGTAGTTCTGATTCGGCTGTAAGTTCTGAGCAATCGTCTTCAAACCTATCTGGATGGACGACATCAGGAGATGATAAAGCTGATTATAATTTTGTTATGCAATTTATAAATGATGACAAGCAAACAGATAATGCTATTGTTGCCTTTCAAAGTTTCTTAAAAGCTTATCCAAAGACCAACTATCGTGCGAATGTTAACTATTGGCTTGGTCAACTTTGTTATAAGAAAGGCCAAAAAGATGATGCTTCATTCTATTATGCAACAGTAGTGAAAGATTTCCCTGCGTCACCAAAAGCTGCAGATAGTCTTTATAAAGTAGGTGTTATCTTACTTGATAAAGGTGATAAAAAGAATGCTAAAGCTGTTTTTCAACAAGTAATAAATAAATACGCTAAAGACAAAAATGCGGTTGAGCAAGCAAATAAAAAGCTAGCATCGTTGTAACAAAGTGTATAAATAACCAGCTATCGAATAAAAATAGCAATAAAAGGGTTGCGTGCTTTTACAATTATAAGTATTATAGCAACCCGAAATTGCTTGAAACATAAAGTAATTTCACAGAAGTTATCTTATCAAAATGGGTTGTTAGCTCAGTCGGTAGAGCAGCGGACTTTTAATCCGTTTGTCGAGCGTTCGAATCGCTCACGACCCACCACTTCTTTGCATCACTATAAAAAGCAACTCAAATAAAATTAATAGATAAAACGATGAGAACGTTAGCGTTCGACAAATTCGTCAGGAACGAATTTGAACAACACAACGTGTTGGCACTGAAAGGGTGAGACACAGGATGTGTCGAATAATCTAGCTCACGACCCACCACTTCTTCTCCATCACTAAAAAAGCAACTCAAGTAAAATCAATAGATGAAGCGATGAGAACGCTGGCGTTCGGCAAATTTGTGTGAATTATTTCCATTATCGTTTATTCAATTTTTATCATTTCTAAAACTTGCTTTAACTAGTAAATTGAACCCTAACTAAAATTAATTAAATTTTCTAATAATATAAAACAATTTCAATAATATATGAGTTGATAACCATTTTTAATTGGTTAAAAAATATAAAATAATTTGTAAAGGTAAATAATAATCATTATCATTATTTGTTGTTATTTTGAAATTAATTAGATAACACAGCAAATAATAGGAAAAATAATGAAATTAGTTAATCAATTAGTCTTACCTTGTATATTGGGCTCATCAGCTTTTATAGTTAACGCCCAAGAAAAAGTTAATGATGATAATGAAATTGAAACTATGAAAGTTGTCGCAACTATTAAGGATAATAATGATCAGCGCATAAAAAAATCATCAACAGCAACTAAAACATCCTTTGATATTAAGGATATACCACAAACGATCAATTCGGTTAATCTTGAACAAGAGAAAATTTATGGACAAAACGACCTAAGTGTTATTGTCAATAAATTGCCTGGTGTAGATGCAACCTATGATATGCGGGATGAAGGCATAAAAATTAGAGGCTTTTCCGCAAGTTCTGGTGATATTTACCGAGATGGTGTTCGTGCAAGCGGACAGGTTAGGCAAAGTACCGCTAATATTGAGCGAATTGAAGTATTAAAAGGTCCTGCATCGGTACTCTACGGTCGAGGTTCTGGTGGCGGAATAATAAATATGATCAGTAAACAAGCCAACTTTGATTCACCAACGACATTAAGTATACGTGGTGGATCTTGGGATAAATATGGTGGAATGGTAGATATTAATCATGTTTTACATGATAAGCTTGCGGTACGAATGACCATTGATCATCAATCGGATAAAAGTTTTCGTAAAGGTATTAAACAACGAGATACAATGATTTCTCCAAGTTTATTGTATGATAATTTGGAAGGCTTTAATTGGTTAGTACAATATACTAATGATAAATTATGGCGTAAACCAGATCGGGCTCCAGCTTATTATGATTTACCTAAAGGTGTTTCGATTAAAACCGCTTATGCGCATCCAGATGACTATGTCAAAGATAATTTTAATTCATTACGTTCGGTAATGGGATATCAATTCAATCATAATTGGTCTATCAAATTAACGAATATGTATCGTAAAGCTGATCAAAATTTTGACCATCTTTATGCGGGTACTTATTGTGATCTGAATGGAAAAACTAGTAGAAATACCTCTTGTAACTACCAAGGTAAATTGAAATTCCGTCGAGCATGGCAAGAAACCTCAAACAAAACCTATAGTAATACGCTTGATTTAGCGGGTAAATTTGATACAGCAAGTATTGGTCATGATATGCTAATCGGAATTGAATATAATATTGAAAAACGACAACCTAGATTAGCTTTAACTAGTGAATATCCAGAAGTGATTGATCCGTTTCATCCTCACTGGAACTCTAAAAAGCCTCGTTACAATAAATTAAGTACTAAGACAAATCATAAAGCTACATCTAAAGGATTATATTGGCAAGATCTCATTAGTTTTACTGAACAATGGAAATTACTGGCAGGATTACGTTATGATAAGTATGAATTTGCTTCGGATAATAAATTAAATCAACAAAGTCGTTCTTATGATGGTCACTCTTTAAGTCCACGGGTAGGATTAATTTGGCAACCAATAGCGTCACAAAGTTTTTATGCTTCTTATAGTAAAAATTTTGCACCTTATGGGGGACGAGGCCTGATTACCATTGCTACTGACTCTAAGACGGTTTATGATGACAAACCTCAATATTCGCGCCAGTATGAAGTCGGAATTAAGAGCGATTGGTTTAATGATAAGCTATCTTCTCAAATCGCCCTCTATGACCTTGAACTGTATAATGTTCGTTATCAACCAGATGCCGTCAATGACCCTTATAATTGGCAGGTTAGAGGTAGTGATCGAAGCCAAGGTATAGAATTAAGTGCAATAGGACAATTGAGTAAAAATTGGTATCTCAATAGTGGCATTGGTTATCAACAGGCCAAAGTTAATAAAGATAAAAAAACACCTGATAATAAAGGTAAGTATTTATCTAACACAGCCAAACATAGTGGTCATATTGGTGTTCGTTATTTACCTTACGAAAATTGGTTTACCGAAGTAGAATTCAATTATAAAGGCTCGATGTATAACGATGATAAAAATCTGGTTAAACGTGCTGGTTATGGAACATGGAATGCGGCAGTTGGTTATCAAACACGATCTGTTGATGTAACCTTAGCGGTAACTAATTTATTGGGTAAAGAGTATTGGCGATCAAGTAGTATGCCGGGCACGCCTCGAGCTTTCTTATTAACTGCTAGTTATAAATTATAATTGTTGATAAATATTTGTCAGAGCTAAATTAGGTTAATAAATTAAAAAGGGAATAGTATTCCCTTTTTTAATTATTCTTATCTTTTAACGACTGATTAAATAATTCTGACCAACTAATTTGAATAATGAGATTAATGTTAAAAAACTTAAAATAAAATTTAGATGTAACAAAAAATTATTTATTAATATCAAAAAAACATCCTCCGTTTGCCATTTTATAGCTTAAAAAACCCCTCTCCTCAAAATTTTCACATTATTTTTACTTATACAATTTGCTAATTTTGAATTTTCTTTAATGTGCATAATATTTAATATTCCGCTAGTATAGAATTTGTACTAGTTAACAAGTCTAAACTAATTACTGCTAATAATATTTATAGTAGCAATTACGTTAGGATTGCATAAAATAAAAACAATGCTATATTATATGAATAATTAATCAAAAAAATAGAATAAATATTCAATTATTGTGCTTGTGAATAGAGCTTTAAAGGATATTATAATATCAGCAATGGGAGCTTAATTATGGTTTTCGATATTGATTTAATAAAAGGTATTTATCAAAGTTATCCACAAAAAATTGATGTTATCCGCCAGAAAATTGGAAAACCATTAACATTGACGGAAAAAATTCTCTATACTCATCTTGCCGAAGATGAAGAGCTGAAAGCTTATAAAAGGGGAGAGGATTACGTAAATTTTTCACCTGATCGAGTTGCAATGCAAGATGCAACTGCACAAATGGCGCTATTACAACTGATGAATTCTGGACGTAAACGAGTTGCAGTTCCATCAACAGTCCACTGTGATCATCTGATACAAGCCTATAAAAATGCACATGATGATCTGATTATTGCTGAAAGTAATAACCATGAAGTTTATCAATTTTTACGTGATGTATCGAACAAATATGGTATTGGATTCTGGAAACCTGATGCCGGAATTATTCATCAAGTGGTACTTGAAAATTATGCCTTTCCGGGCGGAATGATGATTGGTACTGATTCACACACACCAAATGCTGGTGGTTTATCGATGATTGCTATTGGTGTTGGTGGGGCTGACGCGGTTGATGTTATGGCTGGTATGCCATGGGAATTGAAAATGCCGAAAATCATCGGTGTAAAATTAATTGGGAAATTATCCGGTTGGGCCTCTCCCAAAGATGTCATCTTAAAGTTGGCTGGAATACTAACCGTCAAAGGAGGCACCAATTCAATCATTGAATATTTTGGAGAGGGTACTGAGTCGTTGTCTGCTACTGGTAAAGCTACGATTTGTAATATGGGGGCTGAAGTAGGAGCGACCACTTCAATATTTCCTTATAGCCAAAAATCAGCTGATTATCTAACCATGACCGGTCGTCAAGAGGTAGTTGATTTAGCAAATACATTAATCTCTTGTTTTAATCCTGATGCAGCTGTTTTAGATGCTCCAGAAAGCTATTATGATCAAGTTATCGAAATTGATTTGTCGACGTTAGAGCCTTATGTAAATGGTCCATTTACACCTGACTTAGCTTATCCAATTTCACAGCTAGCAAACGCAGTTCAACAACATGATTATCCTGATAATATGGAGGTAGGTCTTATTGGTTCATGTACTAACTCTTCATATGAAGACATGATGAGAGCTGCTTCTGTAATCGATAGTGCCAATAAATTAGGCTTAAAAGTAAATGCAAAACTAATTATTAATCCTGGTTCAGAACAAGTTAAATATACTTCTAAACGTGATGGTATTTTGCAGTGTTTTGAACAAGCAGGAGCAGCTATTATGGCTAATGCCTGTGGTCCTTGTATAGGCCAATGGCGTCGTGATGATGTTGCCGATGAGCACAAAAATTCGATAGTTACTTCGTTTAATCGTAATTTTGCTAAACGAAATGATGGTAGTCCAAACACTTATGCATTTGTGTGTTCGCCCGAAATTGTTGTTGCATTATCGATTGCGGGTAAATTAAGTTTTAATCCAATAACTGATGAACTAATTAATGATAAAGGTGAAAAAGTTAAGCTGCCGGAACCTATCGGTGATGAGTTACCAAAACGAGGATTTGCTGTCGATGATGCCGGATATATTAAGCCAATTGCTGATGGTAGTTTGGTTGAAGTAAATATTGATCCGCATTCTGAACGTTTACAACAGCTTGTACCTTTTTCCCCATGGGATGGTAAAGATATTCTTTCCCAACCACTGCTGATTAAAGCAACAGGTAAATGTACCACGGACCATATTTCAATGGCTGGTAAGTGGTTAAAATTCCGCGGCCATCTAGATAATATTTCGAATAATATGTTAATTGGTGCCGTTAATGCCTTCAATCAAAAAACTAATAGTGTATTAGACACTCAATCTGGTAATTATATTGAAGTACCTGCTTTAGCTCGTAAATTAAAAGCGCAAGGAATGGGGTCGATAGTTGTAGCCGAAGAGAATTATGGTGAAGGGTCATCTCGTGAGCATGCTGCAATGGAGCCTCGTTTTTTGAACGTTAAAGCAATTGTCGTTAAATCTTTCGCTCGTATCCATGAAACGAATCTGAAAAAACAAGGTATGTTAGCGCTAACTTTTGTTAATAAGGATGATTACGACAAAATTCAAGAAGATGACCAAATCAGCATTACTGGACTTAGTGATTTTGCTCCAGGTAAAAATCTAACATTAACCCTTCATCATCATGATGGTAGCATAGAATCTTTTGCTGTTGCACATACTTACAATCACGCACAAATTGAGTGGTTTAAAGCGGGTAGTGCATTAAATAAGCTAAAAGAAGAATTTAAGTAACAGATAAGAGGAAGAGACAATATGAATCAGCAAGTTTCAATTGAAAATGGACAATTAGTCGTCCCAAATCATCCAACTATTCCTTTTATTGAAGGTGATGGTGTTGGCAAAGAGATTTGGCAGGCTGCTCAAACAATTTTTGATAAAGCTATTGAAAAAGCTTATCAAGGTAAGCGTAGTATTCAATGGCAAGAAGTACTTGCTGGCGAAAAGTCATACAACCTAAATGGTACATGGCTCCCAGAAGATACCATGAATGCTTTTAAACATTATCTTGTTGGTATTAAAGGGCCATTAATGACACCTGTTGGTGGTGGGATCCGTTCACTTAATGTTGCGTTACGCCAAGAATTAGATCTTTATGTCTGTTTACGGCCAGTGCGTTGGTTTAAAGGGGTAGAATCACCATTAAAGCATCCTGAAAAGGTTAGTATGACGATTTTCCGTGAAAATACTGAGGATATTTATGCTGGGATTGAATGGCAACAAGGTACAGTTGAAGCTGAAAAGTTTTATCATTTTTTATCTGAACAAATGCAAGTGAGTAAAGTACGCTTTCCTAATACATCCGCTTTTGGTGTTAAACCTGTTTCAATTGAAGGATCGGAACGTTTAATTCGATCTGCCATTAACTATGCACTACAACATAAATTACCGTCGGTTACTTTAGTTCATAAAGGTAATATTATGAAATTTACTGAAGGTGGATTTAAGCAATGGGGCTATGAACTTGCGGAAAGAGAATTTTCTGACGCTGTGTTCACCATGAATCAATATGGCAAAATTCAAAAAGCCGAGGGTAATGCTGCAGCTGAACAAGCATTACAAACTGCTAAATCAGCCGGTAGATTAATTATAAAAGATGTTATTTGTGATGCATTCTTACAAAATACCTTATTAAAACCAGAAGATTATTCGGTTGTTGCAACATTAAACCTTAATGGTGATTATGTTTCCGATCAGCTGGCTGCGATGGTTGGAGGAATTGGTATTGCGCCGGGCGCTAATATTAACTATTTAACCGGACATGCTATCTTTGAGGCAACTCACGGAACTGCCCCTGATATAGCTGGCAAAAATCAAGCTAATCCGTCATCACTTTTATTATCTGGCGTGATGATGTTTGAATATTTAGGATGGCATGAAGTTGGGCAACGAATTACTAATGCCATGGAAAGCTTATTTCAATCAGGCAAAGCAACTGCTGATTTAGCACGTTTTATGCACAATGGGCAATCACTATCAACAACCCAATTTACTCAAGCAGTAATTGATAAATTATAGTTCAAAAGGGAGGTGATTAATGAAAGAAAAGTTTTTGGTTTATAAATTATCGGAAACGATTAAAAACACGAGCAAAATTGAATCACAACTATTTGAACAATTTAATGTAAAACGCGGATTACGTAATGCCGATCATACTGGGGTTTTAGTAGGATTAACTAAAATTGGCGATGTACTAGGTTATGAACGCTTAGATGATGGTTCATTGAAACCCATCGCGGGTAAATTATTGTATCGTGGTATCGATATTGAAGAATTAGTACATAATGCACAGAAAGAACAACGTACAGGTTTCGAAGAGACTATTTATTTACTCTTATCTGGTTCTTTGCCCGATAAAGAAGAATTACGTGATTTCTCACGTTTACTTTGTGAATCAATGGCATTAGAAAAGCAAACCAAGATTGCAATTATGGAGCTTGAAGGGCACGATGTAATGAACATTTTGGCTAGAACTGTTCTAGAAATGTATACTTATGATTCACTACCAGATGATACTTCTCGTGATAATTTAATGCGTCAATCCATAGATCTGATTGCTAAATTTCCAGCTATTATTGCGTATGCTTATAATATGTTAAGCCATAGCGCTAAAGGTAAATCCTTACATATTCGCCATCCTCATGAGGATTTTTCAATTGCGGAAAATTTTCTTTATATGATGAAAGGGTCAGGCGGATATACCGAGTTAGATGTAAGAGTACTTGATTTAGCGATGATTATTCATGCTGAGCATGGTGGTGGTAATAACTCGACGTTTACCGTTCGGGTAACAAGTTCAACAGGTACAGATACCTACTCATCAATTGCCGCTGGGATTGGTTCATTGAAAGGGCCATTACATGGCGGAGCAAATTTACAAGTCGGAAAAATGCTTAAACATCTTGCTGATGAGATTAAAAATTGGACTGATGTAAATGAAATTGATGCTTATTTACAACGTATTTTAAATAAAGAGGTCTTTGATCAAAAAGGGCTAATTTATGGTATTGGTCATGCTGTTTATACGGTGTCAGATCCACGGGCAATGTTACTAAAAGAGATGGCATATAAATTAGCTCAAGAAAAAGGCCGTGAAAAAGAGTATAACTTCTTAAATTTATTAGAAGAACGAGCTATTCATGCGGTGGTGAATCGTAAAAATGCCAGAACCAAAAAACAAGTTTGTGCCAATGTCGATTTTTACTCAGGGTTTGTTTACGACATGATTGGTTTACCTAAAGAAGTTTATACCCCTCTATTTGCTATGTCGCGAATTGTTGGTTGGTGTGCTCATCGCATTGAAGAACTCAATTTTGATGATCGTCGAATTATACGTCCAGCCTATAAAAACATTGGACAACTTATGTCATTTACTCCTCTAAAAGATCGTTAGTTTATTTACCGTCAGTATTCTCTGACGGTAGCACCCCAAAATATTGCTTATTAAAAAATCGTGGTGATTTAGAGCAATAGTTTGTAGACTATGCCTAATTAATCGTTTTTGGCTATGTACTTTGTACATAAATTATATATGAATCTTTTAAAATCTTTAGCTACAGTCAGCTCAATGACAATGGTTTCACGAGTTTTAGGCTTTGTTCGTGATGCGATTATTGCCCGCTTTTTTGGTGCGGGGATGGCAACTGATGCCTTTTTTGTTGCTTTCAAATTACCAAATTTGCTTCGCCGTATATTTGCCGAAGGTGCATTTTCACAGGCGTTTGTACCGATTTTAGCTGAATATAAAAATCAACAAGGTATTGAGGCATCACGTACTTTTGTGGCTTATGTTGCTGGGCTATTAACGCTAGTATTAGCTATTGTTACCTTAATTGGTGTTATAACTGCACCTTTTATAATAATGTTAACTGCACCTGGATTTATGCAAGATTCAACTGAAAAGTTTGAGCTTGCTACTGTAATGTTGAGAATAACATTTCCATATATCTTTTTTATTTCACTCGCATCATTAGTTGGTGCCATACTTAATACCTGGAATCGTTTTTCTGTTCCTGCTTTTGTGCCAACTTTACTTAATTTAAGTATGATAGTTTGTACATTATTTTTAACACCTTATTTTAATCCGCCAGTACTTGCACTCGCTGTTTCGGTCGTTATTGGTGGTGTTTTACAACTGCTTTATCAGCTACCATATTTAAAAAAGATTGGTATGTTAGTTTTACCTCGGATTAGCTTTAGAGATAGTGGTGTTTGGCGAGTGTTAAAACAGATGGGGCCTGCTATTTTAGGTGTTTCGGTTGGTCAAATATCGTTGATCATTAATACGATATTTGCATCATTCTTAATTTCTGGTTCTGTTTCTTGGATGTATTATGCTGACCGACTTATGGAGTTTCCTGCCGGTGTGCTCGGTGTGGCACTAGGTACTATTTTATTGCCATCTTTAGCTAAAAGTTTTGCTAAAGGTGACCAACAGCAATATTCTGAATTATTAGATTGGGGCCTTCGTCTCTGTTTTTTACTAGCATTACCAAGTACTGTCGCATTAGGTGTAATTTCTAAACCATTAGTTTCAACACTCTTCGAGTATGGGCAATTTACTTTGAATGATACATTAATGACTCAACGTGCTTTAATTGCGTATTCAATTGGTTTACTCGGGCTGATTTTAATTAAAGTATTAGCTCCTGCGTTTTATTCCAGACAAGATATTAAAACACCCGTTAAAATAGCCATTGTCACTTTGATACTAACTCAGTTAATGAATTTGGTATTTATTGGGCCATTACAACATGCAGGGCTTTCATTATCAATTGGCCTTGCTGCTTGTTTTAATGCCGGTTTATTATTTTGGCAATTACGTAAAAAGAATCTTTATCAACCTCAACCTGGCTGGTATCGATTTTTAATCAAGGTAATTATTGCTGTTGTATTGATGTCTTTGACTTTATGGTTTGGTGCTCAGTTATTACCTGATTGGTCTACTGGCTCAATGTTAACCAGAATTGGTCGTCTATTGTTGTTGGTTATAGTTGGTATTGGCATCTATTTCGGATCACTGGCTTTAATGGGGTTTAAAATAAAGCATTTTATTAAACGAATTGAATAAATTATTTTTACCTGCTAATTAAAACCAGTTATTCAAAAAGAGTTGAATGACGAGTTATTATCAATAAATAAAAACATTGATAATTAGGAAATTAAATAGAAATGGAAAACGGGTCCTTCTTCCAATTGTCGCTAATAGGCAGTTTAGTCTATTTTTTAATAAGCATATTATTGACTATATTGGTTTTATTTTTACAAACAGATATTTTATTGCCACAAGGTCTATTCTGGCATCTTTTTTTGAATTCATCATTCTTTTTGCGAATTCTTTTAGATGTTTGTTTGGTTGAAATTCTATGGACGTTTGGTATTTTAACGTTATTTTTGTATTCAGCTCATATTAATATAGTTAATAGAATTAATGTCATTTCATTAATCATTTTAATGTCGATTTATTCAGTTATAGCTTATTTTATTTCGATAAATACTAACATTCACTTGCAAACTCTATCGCCGTTCGGGCAAATATTTCTTAGCATAATTTTTGCTATTATCCGATATTTACTTGAAGCTTTGCTGTTATATTATTTAATTGAATTCTCAAAAGGTTATTTTGTTAAAAGTCAAAACAAGTTTCGTTTAACTGAAAAGAATCTCTCACAAATTCATTATATTGTTTTTTCTACTTTTAGCTGTTTTATATTATTGAAAGGTTATATTTTGGAAAGTAACGCTTTTACAGCTTTATTTTCTGGTACATTACATAATTATTTAGCTACTATTTATTTGTTTGCTGTATTGCTAGGTCTTATCATAAGTAAGCGGAATTTTAAGATTTTCTCTGATAAAATTCGATATGGAAAACTTGTTAAAAGCATATCAATATCAAGTATTTTTATTTTATCGGTGATTTTTATTGTCTTTAGCCTTATTGATAATAATCCATCAAAATATTATGTTGATTCATTTAGTGCTATTTTTAATAGTATTCATAAATTGTTTTTGTTGTTATTACTTAGTTCATTAATTTGTATAATTCTTAATATCACTACTCAATATCATTTTAATAAGACACGAATTAGAGACAATAAAATCGATTAGATTACCTCTAATTAGCTAAGTGGTTGTTCAGGAATTCGCAAATATCATTTTGTGATTTTAGTTGCCTGATTTCAGGTAATAATATTGATGCTTGTGGGTAATATTGCCTTAAATAAGCTAACCACTGCTTTATCCTAGCCGAATGATAAAGTGGTTTAACATCTTCGATTGATGTCATTGCATAACGAAGTAGTAATTGCATTACTTGATGCCAATTTAATGGTGAATGATTAAAACGAATTGTATTGGCTAAATTAGGAATATTAAGTATTCCTCGACCTAGCATAATGTCATTTGTATGACATTGTGTTATGCAATTTTTAGCATCTTCAGCAGAAAATATTTCACCATTAGCAATAACAGGAATGGTTAATTTTTGCTTAATTTTACCAATGGTTGGCCAATCAATTTTCTCGGCTTTATATCCATCAATTTTTGTTCGTCCATGAATAACAATTTCATTAGCACCAGCTTGTTCAATTGCTTCAGCTATTTCGTAACAGTGAGATTTATCATCCCAACCTAATCGAATTTTAACCGATAAAGTTGGGATAGCGCCTATTGCTGTCCTAACCTGCGTTACAATCTTCAATATTTGTTCGGGATATTGTAATAAATAAGCACCACCGTGGCTGCCAACAACGGTTTTAGCGGGACAACCAAAATTGATATCTATGCCATAAGAACCTAGTTCAAGCGCTCTAATGGCATTTTCTGCCATCCATTCAGGAGATTGTCCTAATAGTTGAACTCGGACTGGCGTTCCTGATAAGGTTTTTCCTTCATTATAAAGTTCTGGACATAGTCGATAAAAAGTTCGGTTTGATAATTTATGCTGGGTTACTCTTACAAATTCAGTTACACAATAATCAAATTGATTGATTTCGGTTAATATTTGCCGCACATGATAATCAAGAACCCCTTCCATTGGTGCTAAAATGATGCGATTTATTTGCATTTTAAATCCTGTTTAGCATGTTGGTTTCCACACACAATACAATTAGTTTGTTTAGTAAATATGACTTGGTTAAATTCCATTGTCATACTATCAATCATTAGAACTCGACCAATTAAAGGTTTTCCATAATTGGTAAGTACTTTGATTGCCTCTAGAGCTTGCATTGAACCGAACATACCAACTAATGGAGCCATTACGCCCGCTTCAATACACGTCAGCTGGTTTTGCCCAAATAATTGACTTAAGCATTGATAGCATGGTTGATTCTCTTGATAATTGAATACAGTGAGTAAACCTTCCATGCGGATTGCTGCACCAGAAATTAATGGTTTCTTTTCGATAAAACAACAGCGATTAATTTGTTCACGGCTAGTTAAATTATCGGTGCAATCAATAACGATATCATGTTGTTTGATTAGGGAAATTAGCTCATTATCACTCAGTTTCTGATTAATTGTTTCAATAATCATATCGGCATTAATATTACATAATGCTTGTTTTGCGACTTCAACCTTATACTGATTTATTGATTGTTGAGTATATAAAATTTGCCTATTTAAATTCGACGCTGATATTGTGTCAAAATCAATCAATGTTAGTTTACCGATGCCTGATGCTGCTAAATAGACGGCAGCAGCACAACCTAACCCGCCTAATCCTATAATTAATGCTGTACTATTTTTTAAAATTTGCTGCTTGTCGATATCGAATCCATGCAAAGTGATTTGTCGATCGTAGCGTAGCAATTCTTGATCAGAAAGCGTTAACATATGAAATGATAGTTATTGTTGATAATGATTTGTATAGTATAACAAAAACTTGGCACATGATTGTGCCAAGTTTTTAACTTTATTTATCAAAACCAGATAGGAATGTTAAATATTCTTCTTTTGTCATAAGTGGCTTGTAGTTTGCCATTAGTGTTTGAGCTGATTCAGCATCATCATAAAGTAAATCAATAATGGTACAGGCCATCATTTGTGCAGGGCGGATATAAGCCATATCTTCATCAAATACGGTGTAATCTTTACCATGTAATACGCCTCTAACCGAACCAATCCAAGGGTGACTTACTGGCATAATATGCGATAGATCACCTGTGTCGGTACTTCCTGTCATATGAGGTGCAATTGAAACATTTTCTTCACCAATTAAATTTTCAGCATTTTGTTTTAGAAAATCATTGAGTGTTGGATTATTATTTAACGGCAGATAACCTGGAAGATCTTTAATTTCACAAGTAGCACCAACAGCCATTGCTCCTGCCTTTAGTGCTTGATTAATTCTTTCATTAGCATCAATCATGGCTGGTACATTACCTGCTCGCACATAACTTTCCATTCTTACATCGCTTGGTACAACATTCACTAAATCACCACCTTGGGTAATAATTGGATGAAAACGAATATAATCTTTTTCTTGAAATGTTTCACGGATAGCATGTACACCCATCATTCCCATCATAGCTGCATTTAATGCATTTACACCAGCATGAGGAGCTGCGGCAGCATGGGATGCTTCACCTTTATATTTAATTAGTTTACCAATAAAGCCATTGCTTGTAGTTGAGATCTCAATAAAACCATCTTGGCGTTCAGCAGGTACACTGGTTAAATGTATTTGTAATGCCATATCAACATCATCAAAATCACCACGTGAAATTAATTCTGGTTTACCACCAATATATTTAATCTTACCTTCTTCTATTAATCGATTTCGATAAGTAATTTCAACATATTCTTCTGCAGGAACGGCAAATGGTACTACATCACCAGCTAAAAATTCCATTGCACCTGAGTCAATTAATCCCATGGTAACCGCCATCATGTTGGCTATTTGGGCATTATGTCCACAGCAGTGAGCTGCACCTGATGTTTCATCAGCAGCTGGGTGGTCGGCACAGATGATAGCATCTAGCTCACCAATAACCGCTATACTATATTTGCTACCTTTACCGCCTTTAAGACGACCTTTTACCCCGGTTAAGGCTAATTTATTTTTAAAAGGAACACCTAATTTTTCAAAAGCATCTTCTACTTTTTTAGCGGTTTTATGTTCTTTGTAACCAAGCTCTGGTTCTGACCAAATTGCTTCGGCAATTGACTTGATATCTGCTTTTCGATTTGCAATTGCATCGCAAACTTTTTTCTTTAGTTCTTCTTTTGTCATAAATAAAATCCTTATCTAAATTTAGATAACGCCTTCCCAGTGTAGTGTGACTTGAGCAATTATAGCAGCAAAAATAAATGTACCAGAAAAAACAGCTAAAGATACGGGAATAATGCGCCAAGATATATTTTTAAATAGTGCAAGATCTTTACCGATAGCCAATCCTGCATAAGCAAGTATAGGAGTACAAACAGCAAGTAATGACACTTGATCAGTAATTGCAACAATTTCTTGATGGTATGGGAATATTGGTGCTGACATGATAGCTGCAACCACAGATACCCATAAAATTACCGGTAATTTATTAAATCCGGGTAACTTACTGATTAACAGTCCTACAATAGAGATAATAACTAGCATCGCTACTGCTTCAAGCGATGAAATCAAATCAATTTTATATCCCACGGTGTTACCAGCTGCCATAATAATGGCGACTAGAATAAATACAAAAATCGTCTCAAAAATCTTCATTATGACATCCTTATTTCTTGCGTCGGAAACGGTCTAAAGTGTTATACATAAAAGAAGCGAAAGGCAAAGAAAATAGTGTGTAAATATACATGCCCACCATTCCCGACATTAAATTCGCTGTGGTAGCATAAGCATTAATGTTTTCTGATAAGTCAGGGTATAAATCACTTATTGGTGCAAGAGAGGCTGCCATCATACTTCCACTACCTACGCCAGCTCCCATTGCTAGCGCATATGGGTGTAGAATGTTCAATTGTGCTATTAAGCTGGCAAGAATACTCATCCAAATCGCACCATAAAGCGTACCGCAGACATACATAGCCATGACACCTCGACCTTCGGGTGAATCTAAACCATATTTATCAGCAACTATGGCGATATTAGGTTCGCGAGCTACCGAATAAGTAGCCCCAACAGCTTCTCGTTTCATACCTAATATCATTGCTAATGGTAGGCCCAGTAAAATGGTTCCGGCAAAATGACCTAATTCTTGAAAAATTAGGGCTAGCTTGGCATCTTCTAAAATCATATCAATTTTCGGGCCTACAGCTACACCAAGTTTTGCCACAAGTAGAATTAATGTAACCATCATCACAAGACTTGCATTTTGCATATTTTTGTTGGTTAATATTTTTAGTTTTGGGAAGCTAATGATGCCACCAAAAATCATTGCATATAGCATTGGATAAACTGCAATAATCCATATAGTTTGTCTACCGATAAGCTCACAAATAATTACTACTAAAAAGGCAATTAAATGCAATTTATAGTCTCGTAAAACTTCCATTCTTGCTCCTTCTTCATTTTTTTATCTATTTTTACACTGCACTTCTTATACTACGGTTGCTCCTAAGGTATTTTGAAAATGCTTTAAAGCCCATTGATGGCCAATGGGATCAAAGCTTGCAACAGCATTTTGATGAATAACTAATTTATAACCTAAGTTATAGGCATCTACAGCCGTATGTAAAATACAAATATCAGTACAAACGCCAATCAGATGGATTTCAGTGATATGTCTTTCGCGTAAACGGAGGTCAAGATCCGTACCACAAAATGCTGAGTAGTGACGTTTATTGATCCAGTAGATATTGTCTGAATATTGATGTTGTTGGTAAAGTTGCTGTAATTTACCAAATAATTGTTGGCCAAGAGTCCCAACAAGATTGTGAGGGGGAAATAGCAAATTTTCCGGATGGTATTTATCTAAGGGATTATGAGCATCAATAGCAAAAACGATAAACTCATTATTTTTAATAAATGATTGAGTTATATTTATCATTTCTGATTCAATTTGTTGACCCACAGCGCCAGTCGTTAATGCTCCATCATCAGCAATGAAATCATTGGTATAATCAATTGAAATTAAAGCTTTCATATCCAATAAACAATATTTAAATAGTCCTAAAGCTTATTAATAAATATCAGATATGACAAGTTATTAAATTAATCATTTTTCAAATTTATTTATAAAAGATGTAATTTGATTAATTATCTTATTGAATTTAAATAAATTTATAAATGATTATATAAATTAAAATTATTATCATAAACTGAGTATAAATAAATTAAATAAGGATTATTTTTATAGATGGTCTTTATCCCCCGATAAATTGCTCTATAATAATTATCATTTTTGACAATTGTACACAGGATATATTTAATGAGAACAATTTATTGCGGACAATTAAACGCAAGTTATATTAATCAAGAAGTCACACTATGTGGATGGGTCAATAAACGCCGAGATTTAGGTGGAATGATTTTTATTGATATGCGTGATCGTGAAGGAATTGTGCAAGTTTTTTTTGATCCTGATTACCCACAAGCACACGAATTAGCTGGTGAATTACGTAATGAATTTTGTATTCAAATTAAAGGGAAAGTAAGAGCAAGACCTGACGGTCAAGTTAATAAAGATATGGCAACGGGTGAAGTTGAAATTTTGGCCACAGAGCTGATTATTTTTAATCGTAGTGATATCTTACCTCTTGATTTTAATCAAAATAACAGTGAAGAGCAGCGTTTAAAATATCGTTATATTGATTTGCGTCGCCCGGAAATGTCTACCATTTTCAAAACTCGAGCCCAAATTACCGCATTTGTTCGTTCTTTCATGAATGAACATGGCTTTTTAGATATCGAAACACCAATGTTAACCAAAGCTACACCTGAAGGGGCTCGAGATTATCTTGTACCAAGTCGTGTTCATAATGGTGAGTTTTATGCATTGCCACAATCGCCGCAGTTATTTAAACAGCTACTAATGATGTCAGGCTTTGATCGCTATTATCAAATAGTTAAATGTTTTCGTGATGAAGATCTTCGCGCTGATCGTCAACCAGAATTTACCCAAATTGATGTTGAAACTTCTTTTATGAGTGCTGAACAAGTACGTGAAATAATGGAGAAAATGATTCGTGAACTTTGGTTACATGTGAAAAATGTCGATTTAGGTAGTTTTCCAATATTAACTTTTGCTGAAGCAATGCGACGATTTGGTAGTGATAAACCAGATTTACGTAACCCACTGGAAATTATTGATGTGGCTGATTTAGTAAAAGATATCGATTTTAAAGTATTTTCAACGCCAGCGAATGATCCAAAAGGTCGCGTTGCACTGCTTTGCGTACCAAATGGTGCACAATTAACGCGCAAACAATTAGATGATTATACGCAATTTATCTCGGTATACGGCGCGAAAGGTATGGCGTGGATCAAAGTTAATGAACGTAACAAAGGTTTAGCTGGTGTACAAAGCCCTGTAGCTAAATTCTTTAATGAAACTCAAATGGAAGCTTTATTGAATCGTGCTGATGCTGAAGATGGTGATATTTTACTATTTGGTGCAGATAGCTATAAAATTGTTAGTGATGCATTAGGGGCTTTACGTTTGAAAGTCGGTAAAGATTTAAGTATAACTGATGAAAATAAATGGGCAGTACTTTGGGTTGTTGATTTCCCTATGTTTGAAGAAACAGACGAAGGCTTAAGTGCTATGCATCATCCATTCACATCACCGAAGGATTTCACTCCAGAGCAATTAATCAGTAACCCTGAAAATGCGGTAGCTAATGCATACGATATGGTTATTAATGGTTATGAAGTCGGTGGTGGTTCTGTGCGTATTCATCGAAGTGAAATGCAACAAGCCGTATTCTCAATTTTAGGTATTAATGAAGATGATCAACGTGAAAAATTTGGCTTCTTACTTGATGCGCTAAAATATGGTACGCCACCGCATGCAGGTTTAGCCTTTGGCTTAGATAGATTAACTATGCTATTAACTGGAACAGATAATATCCGTGATGTTATTGCTTTTCCAAAAACAACTGCAGCAACATGTTTGTTAACTGATGCACCTAGTCCAGCTAATCCAGCAGCGTTAAAGGAACTTGGTATCGAAGTGAGCCAAAAGTAACGGTATTTATATGCAAAAGTATAAGAACCCTGAGTCAGTTTTAGTTGTTATTTATTGTAAAAGCACTCAGCGTGTTCTTATGTTGCAACGTAAAGATGATCCTAATTTTTGGCAATCAGTTACAGGTAGTTTGGAAGAAAATGAATTGCCAAGGGAGGCGGCAATTCGTGAAGTTTTTGAAGAGACCGGTATAGATATTAATGGAAAAAATCTTAAATTAATTGATGCAAAACATGTGGTTGAATTTGAAATTTTCCCTCAGTTCAGATATCGGTATGCACCAGAAATAAAGATAAATAAAGAGCATTGGTTTTATTTACCTCTTTGTGATGAGATAACGCCAGTGCTTACAGAACATTTATCTTATCAATGGTTAACTATAAATAGTGCAGCCAATCTTACTGTATCACCAAATAATTGTGAGGCTATTGGTAAAATTGGTTCAATTGAGAAAATTAATTTAAGAGACCAAAAATGAAATTTAACCAATATATCTTTTTGTTGTTTAGTTTATTCTTTCTAATGTCAAACAGTTATGCTGAGATAAATATAAAAAAATGTAAAGCAAATCAAGGTGACTACATTATTTTTGATGAGTATGATTCTCAAATTGCCGAAAAAATTATCGATTATAAATTACATAATCAACCTGAGAAACGAGAAAATAGCATTATTAAAATTTTTGCCAATGAAAATAGTGATGATCGTAATTACTGGTTAGCTTCGATTCAAACAGATAATAAAGCTGAGGATTATCTATTTTATCAAGTAGATCAAAATAAATTTACTGAAGTTGATCAGCAACAGTTTCAAATTTTATTACCTAAAATTGTTGAGTGTAATCAGATCAAAGAAGTTCCTATATATAGTGAAAACTTCGATGCAGATTAGTTAATATTTATCAGCTTGTATTTGATTAATGTAATTTAGAGTTGAAAGGAGTAATAATGGCATTATCTAATTTTCGAAATTTTTTAGATTACCTTGAGCAGCAAGGCGAACTGAAACGAATTAGTTATCCCGTTAATCCTTATCTTGAAATGACAGAAATCGCTGATCGTGTATTACGTTCACAAGGCCCGGCATTATTATTCGAAAATCCAATTGGTTATAAAATTCCAGTATTGTGTAATCTTTTCGGTACGGCTAAACGAGTCGCTATGGCGATGGGACGTGAAGATACCACGGAATTGCGAGAAATTGGCGAATTACTCGCTTTTTTACGAGAGCCTGAACCACCGAAAGGTATTCGACAGTTTTTTAATGTTTTGCCTAAATATAAACAAGTTCTCAATATGCCGGTAAAGCATCGGTCTTCAGCACCTTGTCAGGAATTAATTTTTAAAGATGATGAGGTCGATTTAACTCAATTACCTATTATGCATTGCTGGCCAGGAGATGTTGCTCCACTTGTAACTTGGGGGTTAACAGTAACCAAAGGGCCTCATAAAGAGCGTCAAAATATTGGCGTTTATCGCTTACAATTATTAGGTAAAAATAAATTAATCATGCGTTGGTTATCGCATCGAGGTGGCGCGCTTGATTTTGCTGAATGGCAAAAATCTCATCCAAATGAAAATTTTCCAGTTAGTATCGCAATAGGCGCAGATCCGGCAACTATATTAAGTGCCGTTACGCCGGTACCAGATACATTATCAGAATACGCTTTTGCAGGATTGTTACGAAATAGTCGAACTGAAGTTGTGAAGTCATTATCAAATGAATTAGAAGTGCCAGCGACAGCTGAAATTATTCTCGAAGGTTATATCAATCCCAACGAACTAGCTGCTGAAGGCCCTTACGGTGATCATACTGGTTATTATAATGAAGTTGAAAAATTTGCCGTGTTTACGGTGACTCATTTAACTCGACGCAAAGATGCAATTTATCATTCCACTTATACCGGTAGGCCTCCAGATGAACCAGCTGTAATGGGATTAGCATTAAATGAAGTGTTTATTCCGATATTGCAAAAGCAATTTCCTGAAATTGTTGATTTTTATCTTCCACCAGAGGGATGTTCTTACCGTATTGCTATTGTCACAATTAAAAAACAATACCCAGGACATGCCAAAAGAGTCATGATGGGCGTTTGGTCTTATTTAAGACAATTTATGTATACAAAATTTATTATTATTTGTGATGATGATATTAACGCAAGGGATTGGAAAGATGTTATGTGGGCGATCTCAACAAGAATGGATCCACACCGAGATACTACTTTTGTTGATAATACTCCAATTGATTATCTAGACTTCGCTTCACCAGTGTCTGGTTTGGGATCTAAAATGGGATTGGATGCTACAAATAAGTGGCAGGGCGAAACAAATCGAGAATGGGGTAGCATTATTACGAAAGATGAAAAGGTGGTAGCCCATGTTGATGAAATTTGGCACGAACTTGGTTTGTAATATATTTAACTAATTAATGGGGAAAGTAATGGATAACGTTTATTGCAAAACAAAACTATTCCCTTTTAGGGCAATTATGTATAATTATTGCCAATATTATGGCATTTAGACAATTATGAAAAAACTTCAAATTATATTGGCTTTGATGTTATTTATCTCTTGTGGAGTAATGGCAATTGAAGCTAAAACACAGCCTGATACGGAATTAAAAGTGAGCGATCCTAGTTCACTAATACCTTCTTTATTACTTGCTGCTGAAAAGGGTGATATGCAATCACAATATACTCTCGGTACCATTTATAAACAAGGATTAGGTGTTGAAGTTAATGATTTAAGAGCCTTTTTTTGGTTTAATAAAGCTGCTGAACAGGGATCAGCTAGGGCACAAAACAATTTAGCCTATATGTATCAAAATGGATTAGGAACCAAAGTAAATTTATCTGAAGCATTTAAATTTTTTAAATTGGCTGCAGATCAGAATTACGCTTTAGCTAAATATAATTTAGCGTTAATGTATAAAAATGGAGAGGGAGTTGCTAAAGATATTTCTGCTGCGATTAATTATTTTACTCAAGCCGGTGATCAAGGTATTTATGATGCCTATTTAAATTTGGGTATTATGTACTTTTTTGGTGATGATGTCGAAAAAGATCGAATGATTGCTGCTGATTGGTTTAGTCAAGCTGCAAAAGATAATAATGCTGAAGCACAATATTATTTAGGATTAATGTCTCAAAATGGTGATGGTTTAACTCAGGATTATGTTGCAGCACTTTATTTTTATACGCAAGCCGCAGAACGAGGCCATGTATTGGCAATGTATAATTTAGGTATTATGTATGCAACAGGCTCGGGGACAAGACCAGATAATACTCAAGCAGCTTATTGGTTTACTAAAGCAGCCGAGGGTGGTAATGCTGATGCCCAATATAATATTGCTGTTATGTATGATGTCGGTGGTGGGGTCCCTAAAGACGAGAAAAAAGCTATAGATTGGTATAATAAAGCCGCCAATCAAGGAAGTGTTGATGCTCAATATAATTTAGCTATTAAATACCTTGAAGGTCAGGATGTTAAACAAAATATCAAGTTAGCTATCTATTGGTTCACCAAAGCTAGCGAGCAAGGTGATGAAGATGCTAAAGCATATTTGGAACAACTTTCTCAAAATAAAAAGGGCGAATAAGCCCTTTTTTATTATCCTGAATTTCGCATTCCAGCTGCAATACCTGAAATAGTTATCATTAATCCTTGTTCAACGATACTATTTTCATCATTATTTTTACGAGAACGACTCAATAATTCGGCTTGCAATAAGTTAAGAGGTTCAATATAAGTATTACGCAATGCGACTGATTCGGCAATCCATGGCAAGTCTGCCATTAAGCTAATATCATCTGTGATCGTTAGTACAGTATTGATATCTTCAGTTAATAAATTTCTTAATTCATCACCTAATGGCCATAATGTAGAAGAAACTAGACGTTGTTCATAATATTCATGAATATTTGGTGCTGCTTTGGCATAAACCATTTCTAGCATTCCTAAACGAGCATTAAAAAATGGCCAATTATGATACATATCTTGTAATTGCTCTTTTTTGCCTTCACTGATAACAACTCTAAGTGCACTACCTGCACCAAGCCATGATGGCACCATTAAACGGTTTTGTGTCCAAGCAAAAATCCATGGTATTGCTCGTAGGCTCTCAATCCCCCCACCTGTTCGACGTTTTTGTGGACGAGAACCTAATGGTAATCTACCTAGTTCAGCTTCTGGTGTAACGGCTCTAAAATAATCGACAAATTCAGCTTTTTCTCGAACATAGCTTCGATAGCATTGGCAAGAATAATCTGACATTTCATCCATAATATCTCGCCAGACTTGCTTAGGCTCTGGAGGTGGAAGTAAATTTGCTTGTAAAATCGCTGAGGCATAAAGCATTAAACTACTAAGTGCAACCTCAGGTAAACCAAGCTTAAATCTAATCATCTCACCTTGTTCGGTAACACGTAAACCACCTTTAAGTGATCCTGGTGGTTGTGAAAGTAAAGCCGCATGAGCTGGTGCACCACCACGTCCAATTGAACCACCACGACCATGGAATAATACTAAGTTGATATTATATTTTTCAAATAAATTGACTAGTTCTTCTTGTGACCGATATTGTGCCCATGACGCAGCAAGCGATCCTGCATCTTTCGCTGAATCTGAATAGCCAATCATTACCATCTGTTTGCCATTGATCTTTTCACGATACCAAGGAATATCTAAAAGTTTTTGCATAACAGATTTAGCATTATTTAAATCTTCTAAGGTTTCAAATAAAGGCGCAACAGGAATATTTTTTTGGCAATCAACACTTTTTAGAAGTAAATAAACAGCCAAAATATCAGAAGGTGCTTTGGCCATTGAAATTACATAAGAAGCAATTGATTCCTCACCAGCTTTTTTGATAACTCGGCAGGTATCTAATACTTCTTGAACCATTTCATCAGGTTGCCAATTATAAGGAAGTAATGGTCGATTAGATTGTAATTCAGCTAATAAAAATTCCTGTTTTTCTTCTTCTGTCCATGAGGCGTAACTACCTAAATTAAGTTCTTTAGTTAAGGCGTCTAATGCTTCTGTGTGTACAGAACTATCTTGGCGAATATCTAATCGAACTAATTGCAACCCAAAGCTTTTAATACGTCTTAATGTATCTAATAATGGCCCATGGGCAATAGTTGACATGCCATTCTCTATTAAAGATTCATAACAGATATAAAGTGGTGTCCATAATTGTTCATTTTTAGTCAACAGATCGGCTGGTGCTAAAACTTGCTCATTGTTTAATAGAGAAACGATATAACTATGAGTTTTAACTAAACGAGACCGTAGTTGTTTCATTACCGCTCGGTAAGGCTCTGATGCTGTTTTATTTTGTTCGTTTAATAAATCAATAACCGACTGACTACATTCTGTCATGGATAATTCACGAACTAAAATCTGAATATCAGCTAAAAATAATTCGATTGCTTTTAATCTGGCTTGTAACATGACCTTTTCAGTCACCTTTGCTGTCACATTTGGGTTGCCATCTCGATCTCCGCCCATCCATGAGGTAAATTTAACTGGTACATGTTCAACGGATAGTTCTTCATTAAAGGAATCAACTAGCTGGTCATTGAACTCACGTAAAAATAAAGGAACACCTTCCCATAAACTATCTTCAATAACCGAAAATCCCCACTTAGCTTCATCAAGCGGAGTAGGGCGTTTTTTACGAATTTCATCGGTATACCATGCTTGGCAAACGAGCTGTTTTAAACGACGCATAATCCGTTCTTTTTCATAATCGGCTAAATCATTATGGTCAAGTTGTGATAAGCAACTATTAATTGCGGTATAAGTATTAATCATTGTGCGGCGGTTAATTTCCGTTGGATGAGCAGTAAGTACTAACTCAATAGATAAATTATTAATCGCTTGTGAAATAGTCTGAGGGGCAAAATTTAAGTTTTTAAGTGATTTGAATAATTCAGTCATTTTTTTAGGACTGCTTGATGCTTCGCCATGAGGCGAAATACCATAATACTCTGCAGCAGTGTTAACTAAATTTAAAAATTGGTTAAATGCACGTGCAACATGAAGTAGATCTTGATCATTAAGATTCTCTATTAACTTAAGTAATTCGTTATGCGCTTGTTTATTTCCTTGTTGCGCCGATTTGGATAACTGACGGATTTTTTCGACTAAATCGAAAGTTTCATTACCTGTTGCGCGTTTAATTGCATCGCCCAATAGGGTGCCTAACATGTTGACGTTGCTTCGCATTGATGAGTATTGATTATTCATTCTATTCTCTACTTGTTTATATTTTGCCTAAGTACCTTTAAGCTGCATGATTAAAATGACAATTTAAAGAAAAAGGTATAAATATAGGTTAATCGCTCAGAATACATACTTTATAACAATGTTGTATTGAATTTAAATAATAAAATTTTATGGATTTTATTATTTCTATTGTTTTTATTATATTTGCTAAATAAATATCCTGACTATTATGAAAGGTTAATATTCTATTTAGAAAGACTTTTTTGCATTAACACTAGGTTAGTAAACTGTATATTGTTGTCAATTAAGTATATACTAGTGGCATTATGAATAGGTATTGGATGAATTAATGATCGTTGTTTTTTATATCGCATCGATAATTGCTGTTGTTGCAAGTATAAAAGTGATTTTTTGTCGGCGAGTAGAAAAAGCAATTTTATATCTGGCTATATCACTTTTTGCATCAGCATTAATATTTATTCTCCTTGAAACGTATATTTCGGCTGTTTTATATATTCTCTTTTTTATAAGTGGAGCAGTCATTCTGTTTAGAGCTGTTTCTTTAATGCTGGAAATACGTCGTGACAATGTTGAAAATGGTAAACATGGTATTAGTCCTAAAATTTGGCTAGGGCCATTAGTTTTAGCATTTATTTTATTAGTTGTTCTTATTTATGGCGTAGTAAGTACTGACTATACACAATTCACTGAATCGCATGAATTGATGCACCAAATGTCAATCTATGCTTATGTATTAATGGCTGAGTTAGCTGCGTTTTTATTATTAGGCGCTGCAGTTATATCTTATCATTTTATGCATCGAATGCTGTCGGAGAAATAATGTGATACCACTTATGTATGGTTTGATTTTTGCCTCAATCTTATTTGTAATAGGACTTTTAGGGGTAATGATTAGACGTAATCTCTATTTCTTATTGTTAAGTCTTGTCATCATGAATAATGGGGCCATCGCTGCACTTTTTGTCGCAAGTAGTTATTGGCAACAATCCGATGGAGAGGTGCTTGCTATATTAGCGGTAACGGCTGTATTAGCTCAAATATCTGTCGGGCTTGCTTTATTGGTAAAATTAATTTATCGACGTAAAAACTTTAATATTGACTCATTGAGTGAAATGAAAGGATGAATTTACTTTATTTAACTATCATTGTTCCATTGCTATCTTTCTTGATATTAGTCTGTTTTGGGCGACAAATACAATCCATTAATGTTATGTTAATCGGGATTTGTACGATGTTTCTTGTTGGATTAATAACAATATTTTCTTGTATTGATTTTACTACCAATACAGTTCCAGATATGACATTGGTTTATACAAGAAATTTATGGACTTGGTTTTCAGTTGGTGATTTTGATGTTCCTATATCTTTAACGCTAGATGGCTTATCACTGACATTCTTGGTATTAATATCATTCTTTGGTTTGTTGATCTATTTTTTTGCTGCCTGTTATTTAAAATCGAGGAAAGATATTTACACTTTTTATGCATATAGCAATTTACTGATAGCAAGTGTGTTAACGGTTGTTCTTGTTGATAATTTGTTTGTGATGTTACTTGGTTGGGAAGGGGTAAGTATAAGTACTTACTTACTTATTGGTATCTACTACAAACAAACTCGCAATAGTTATGCAGCAGTTAAAGCATTTGTTATGATGCATTTAACTGATATTTTTCTAATCATAGGTATATTTTTACTTTATCAGACTTTAGAAACATTAAAAATCAGTGATATTTTAATAAAAGCACATAATGACTTAGCAGTTGATTCAGACATTATTTTTTGGATTACGTTGATGTTATTCCTTGGCGCTATGAGTAAATCAGCGCTTTTCCCAATGCATTCATGGTTCAAAGAAACAACACTAGCACCGATGCCTGCTGTCGCGTTATTGCAATCATCTACTGTTATATTCGCTGGTGTTTATCTAGTCCTAAGGCTAAGTAATCTGTTTATGATGTCAAGTGATACGCTTTATATAATGCTTTTATTCGCTTCTTTAACTGTTATTTTTGCTAGTAGTATTGCTTTGGTTCAAAATGATATAAAACAGATTATAACTTATATCAATTTAGCGCAAATAAGTTATCTATTTTATGCATTTTCGACACAGAGCTGGAATTTATCCTTAAGTTGTTTGATTAATTATACTGTTACTAGCACTTTACTCATTCTTGCTTCTGCAATTTTAATCAAACAGTGCCAAGGTGAACGGGACATCAATAAACTTGGTGGCTTGTTAAAGTCTAATAGAGTCTTATATGCAATTTTCTTAGTCATCATGTTATCACTTAGTGCCTTACCGTGGGTCTCCGCATCTTTTTATATTAAAGGCGATATTATCTGGGGTTTAATGGTTCAAGATAGCTTAATGGCCGGTACTATTGGCTTATTAGGAATTTTATTGTCGAGTTTATGCATTTGGCGTTTGATATTTTTAGTTTTTCATCATTCAATTAAAATTGAAAAAATAATAAGAATCAGAAAAATAAATTATTATCCGATTTTTATTTTATTGATATTTACTACGGCACTGTTTATCTACTTACCATTACCGATACAAGGGATAATCCCACTAGCCAATTTAGATACACAAGGTCAAATCCCATTTAGAATATTATTGTGTGCAGTAACCCTATTAAGTTTTGTCATTGCATATATTCTTTATGCTCATCCGAATGCTGAAGTTCATGAAATTCTTAATACTCCGATGATCAAATCGTTAGGAAAATTATGTAAAAGTGATTGGCGATTCGACTATTTGTTAAATAATTTTTTTGTAAAACCGTATATTTATTTAGCAAACTTATTGAAAAAGGATCCACTAGCCTTATGGGATGATTGGATTATGTGGGGTATAAAGAAAATAAATGCCTATATTGTCAGTTTAGAAAATGGACAAATAAGATGGTATATGGTTTCAATGGTAATAGGTAGCATTATTATATTAATGTTATTGATTTTTATTTGATAAAGGTGTGAACTTAATGTTGTTATGGCTTGTTTTCTTACCTGTAATTGGTGGATTTATTGGTTGGTTTTGTCATGTATTTTTACAAAGAATCGTGACTTCAACCGATATACAGTTGCGTTGGCAACGTTTACCAATGATGATTGCTCTTACAACCATATTAATCACATTTATTTTGGTAATTGTTTTATGGGCAGATGCAAATAGTGCTTTAGAACAAAGTCCAAACTGGATTAAAGAAGTTAATATTGATTGGATACCTTTACTTGGCATTCATTTTCATCTGGTATTAGATGGTTTATCTTTGATTGTTATTAGTTCAACACTCTTTATTGTATTGTTAGTTATTGTTTATTCTAGTAAAGAAAATCTTAATAATGTCGGATTGTTTTATTTATGTGTATTATTTATGACATCAGCCATTATGATGTTATTCGTAATTACTGATCTGTTTTTAATGTTTTTCTTCTGGGAAGCGGTAGCTATTCCAATTTATTTTTTAATTTCATTGTGGGGCAGACGCGATTTAAATTCTCAATTACGTTTTAATGGGGCTAGTAAATTTTTAATTTACACTCAGATAAGTAGCCTACTAATGCTAATATCGATTGTGTCGTTGGCTTTGATCAACTGGAATCTAACGGCAAAATGGACTTTTGATTATCAAATTTTAACTAAGACGCCGATTTCAAGTAATACCGAATTTTTATTAATGCTAGGATTTTTAGCCGCTTTTATTATACGAATTCCTTTAATCCCTTTTCATAATTGGTTTATTGAGGCACATATCGAATCTTCAACAAGTGGTTCGATGATGATTAGTGGTTTATTAGTTAATACGGCGGCATTTGGTTTATTACGTTTTGTGATACCTCTTTTCCCTAATGCTTCGTTAGCGATTATGCCGTTTATTTTAGTATTAGCTATATGCACGCTATTTTACACCGCGTTACTTGCTTTTAATCAAACCGATATTAAGAAACTGATTGCTTATATCCATATTGCTTTAATGGGGTTTGTGACGGCGATTATCTTTAGCGGCTCAGTTATTGCTTTCCAAGGTGTTGTTATTCAAATGATAGCGATTAATTTAGCTATTGTTGGTATGTTTATAATAAGTGGTTTATTAGCAGAATGCTATTTAACTCGAAATATTAACCAATTTATTGGCTTAAAAGAACAAGTAAAGTATTTGTCTTCTTTTACTCTGTTTTTCATGTTAGCTGTGTTAGGTATTCCCGGAACAGCTAACTTCATAGGTAATTATATGATGTTATTAGGTAGTTATAATTCATATCCTTATTACACTATTTTATTAGCAATTGGATTATTGTTATTGTCGATATCGTTAATTATTCGCATGCAACCTATTTTTTATGGTGAAGTTGATAAAATTACGGTTACAAAACACTTGCTGAGTAAAAAAGATATTTTTCTATTGTCTAGTGTTCTTATTGTATTAATTTTTATTGGATTATATCCAAAAATGGTTTTAGATATGTCTTATTCTATTGTTAACCAAACACTGCAATATATAATTACCGAACGAGTGGGAGAGTAATAACTTATGATAGCTTTATTGCCAATATTTATATTGAGCTTTGCCATAATAATTTTGCTCATCGCACTATTTATTTTTAAAATAGATACTAAAAAATGTGCTACTTTAACCATATCGGGATTAATTTTTGCACTAATCGGCTCAGCATTTTTGGGGTATAAAATTTCCTTTAATACCGAAGCAATATCAGATATTAGTAGTGATAATATGCAAATATCGGTTTCTTCGCCAGCAGAGAATACCGATACAACATCTGCAACAGAACAAACAGTCGCTATTGATACCGTACCTACGGAGCAAGAAACCACCGCCTCAACAAGTGAAGAAGTTACCGAATCTATTGCGGAAAATAATGATATGGTTGGACCATTCCCTCAGGTTGATGATACTCAGCAGTATGATACCAATAACGAATGGCAAGCACGTCATGTTACTGCATTATTTACTTGTGATGGTTATGGATTACTTTATACCTGCTTAATTTTAATTATTTCAATTGTGGTTTCATCATTAGCTTATCGATGGTTTGTACAAGAAAAAATCAACCATGGATTATTCTATCTAATTTTACTGTTTATGGCGTTAGGCGGAATAACTTTAGTTTATGCTAGCCACTTAATGTCATTCTTTCTTGGCATTGAGTTGCTTTCAATTCCATTTATAGGTTTAATAGGCTATCAATATATCCAAACTCATGCGCTTGAAGCTGCGATTAAATATATGATTTTGTCCGCCATTGCTAGTTCATTTTTGTTAATGGGAATTGCTTTCTATTATGCAACTACTGGTGAGCTCACATTTAGTGGTTTAAGTTATCAATTATCAACTATGACTTATCCAAGTACTTTATTATTAATCGGTATTTGTTTAATGTTAGTTGGTATTGGTTTTAAACTTTCGCTGGTACCTTTTCAACTTTGGTTACCCGACGTTTATCAAGGGGCTCCGACTGTTGTTTCATTACTACTATCAACTGTAGGTAAAGTTGCTGTGTTTTGTGCTATTGCCAGACTATTTTTATTAGCGCCAATAGTGAATAATGAAACAATCCGTATTATTTTGGTTATTATGGCCTTTTGTTCAATTCTATGGGGAAATTTATCGGCATTAATGCAAAGTAGCTTAAAAAGGTTACTGGCTTATTCATCAATTGCTCATTTTGGTTATCTTTTGCTGGCATTAATTGCCGTGCAGTATCAAGTGCTCGCTTTAGAAACAATAGGTGTTTATTTAATTGGCTACATTTTTGCCAACATCTGTGTTTTAGGCGTGATCAGCTTAGAATCCCATTCCAATGAGTTACAGGATCATGAAAAGGAAATTGATCTTTCAGGATTATTTTGGCGTCGACCTATTTTAGCCTTAGCAATGGGAGTCGGTTTATTATCTCTAGCAGGAGCACCACTTACTGCGGGTTTTGTGGGGCGTTTTCTTTTAGTTCTATTAGGGGTTACGGCTGAATTATGGTGGTTAATTGCTGCAGTAGTGATTGGTAGTACCATAGGATTATATTTCTACTCAAGACTTATTCTCAATCTTTATATCAGGCCTATCAATCGTGATGATTTCTCCAGTAATAATTCTATTATTAAATTGAAGTGGCGAGATATAAAAGTGAGTGAATTGTTTATTGTTATCGCAGCATTTTTAACCATGGTATGTGGTGTTTATCCTAAATGGTTATTTAACCTGGTTAGTATGGCACAATATTTAACGACTTAATTTTTTTGCTGGTTGATTGTTAGTGGGTACTGTATTTATTTAGTTAATTGAATAAAATAGTTAATAATAACGATATTTGTTGTTGACTTAAAAGATATTGGCAAGAAATAGTTAATAATCGATTTATTTATTGTGTTATAATTCTGCACTTTAATATTTTTATATACATTAAGAGGACCAATATGGACTTTTTTATTTCTAATGCATACGCAGCTGATGGTGCTAGTGCTGAAGCAAATCCTTATTTTTTACCTATCATGTTAGTCGTGTTTGGACTATTTTTCTATTTTATGATTATGCGTCCACAACAAAAACGTGCTAAAGCACATCGCGAGTTAATGGCTTCTATTTCAAAAGGTGATGAAGTATTAACTAATGGTGGACTTATTGGTCGAGTATCAAAAGTTAATGAAAATGGTTATATTGTGTTAGAGTTAAATGATACAACTGAAGTTGTTATCAAACGTGACTTTATCACATCAGTATTACCAAAAGGAACAATGAAATCATTATAATAGATTTTCCTATTATAATTCATTGTATTAATTATCTAATCCCACAAGAGAATATGTCGTGCTAAATCGCTATCCTTTGTGGAAGTACATTATGTTGGTCGCCGTGATTTGCGTCGGCCTACTTTATGCTCTTCCAAATATTTATGGTGAAGATCCCGCTATACAAATTTCAGGTTCAAATAGTGCCGAAATTAATGTTGCTACGCAAGATAAAGTCAAACAACTTTTGGTGAAAAATCAAATTGAACCTAAATCACTAGTTTATGAAAATAAATCTATTTTAATTCGTTTAAGTGATAATGATACTCAGCTGAAAGCTAAGGAATTAATATCACAAGAATTAGGTGATGATTATACTGTTGCACTAAATCTAGCGCCTGCAACACCATCATGGTTAACGATCATTGGTGCCGAACCCATGAAATTAGGGCTCGATTTGCGTGGTGGTGTGCATTTCTTAATGGAAGTAGATATGACTACTGCGTTAAGTAAATTGACAGAACAATCGATTGAAAATTTAAAAGCAGAGTTCAATAAAAATAATTTAAATTACAAAGCATTAAATAAAAGTAGTAATCAACAAATCTTAATGCAATTCGATAATACAGAAGATCGAAACAAAGCTATTACTAAAATTAATGGATTGCTAGATTATGAATTAACTTCGCAAAGTGAAAATAGCATCGTTATTAGTGTTAGCCAACAGCGCCTACAACAAGCTAAAAGTGATGCTGTACAACAAAATACCACCATTTTGCGTAATCGTGTTAATCAATTAGGTGTTGCTGAACCAATTGTTCAACGTCAAGGCTCTGATCGTATTGTTGTTGAGTTACCAGGTATTCAAGATACTGCATTAGCTAAACGAATTTTAGGTGCAACTGCAACCCTTGAGTTTAGACAAGTAAATGAAGATGGTTCAACTAATTTAGAAGCTATTTTAAAAGGTGAAATGCGTGTTCCATATGGTTCTGAAATAAAATATATGGAAAATGGTCGTCCGGTCTTACTTTATAAACGTGTGGTATTAACGGGTGATCATATTACCGATTCTTCATTTAGAGTAAATGAATATAGCCAACCAGAAGTTTCTATTAACTTAGATAGTGCTGGTGGCAAAACCATGCTTGATTTCACGCAGAAACATCTGAAAAAAGCAATGGCAACATTATTTGTTGAATATAAAGATACTGGAAAACGTGATGAAAATGATAAACCTATTCTTGAAAAACAAGAGAGAGTTATCAATGTAGCAACGATCCAAGGTATTTTTAGTGACCGATTCCAAGTAACTGGGATTAGTAGTGTTGATGAAGCTAGAAATTTATCACTATTATTAAGAGCAGGAGCCTTGATTGCGCCGATCCAAATAATCGAAGAACGCACCGTTGGGCCATCAATGGGGCAAGAAAATATCACTCAAGGTTTAGAATCTTGTGTATGGGGATTATTAATTTCGGTAATCTTTATGTTAGTGGTATATCGTCTATTTGGTGTATTTGCTAGTCTTGCATTAGTTGCAAACTTAATTTTAATTGTTGGTGCAATGTCTTTATTACCTGGAGCAACATTAAGTATGCCAGGGATTGCAGGTATCGTACTAACTGTAGGTATGGCGGTCGATGCGAATGTTTTAATTAATGAGCGTATAAAAGAAGAGCTCAGTAATGGTCGAGGTGTCCAACATGCAATTAACGAAGGTTATGCTGGTGCTTGGAGTAGTATTTTTGACGCCAATATTACTACATTGATAACTGCGATTATTCTTTATGCAGTAGGTACAGGTTCTATCAAAGGCTTTGCCATTACATTAGGTATCGGTATTGTAACATCGATGTTTACCTCGATCGTAGGGACTCGAGCTCTGGCCAATCTTATTTATGGTGGTCGTCGCGTCAATAAGTTATCAATTTAGAGGTTTATTGTGACTATTAATAAAAAAGAAAATCATGATGTTAGAGAACTAAATCATGGACGAAGAGTACTCGACTTTTTAAAATTTGGCTTTATTGCTTTTGTTATCTCAATGTTATTGGTTGTTGTTTCATTTGTGGTTATTCTTGTTAAAGGCTTTAATCTTGGACAGGATTTTACCGGTGGTACCACCGTTGAACTGACAGTAACTAAAGCTGTAAATCTTGATGATTTACGTAATAGTTTACGTGATGCAGGTTATCATGAGCCAGTCGTTCAGTATTATGGTAGCAGTAAAGATATTATTATCCGATTAGCCACCGCCAATCAAAATGAGAGTAGTGCATCATCTGCAATTGATAATGCATTAGGTACTAAAATCTCTAATTTAGTACATAAAGATATTGATAGTAATGCTGAAATTAAGCGAGTTGAATTCGTTGGTCCTACGGTTGGTTCTGAATTAGCTCAAGATGGTATTTTGGCGATCTGCGCCGCATTAATTTGTATCTTAATCTATATTGCATTTCGATTTGAATGGCGATTTGGTACTGGTGCTGTTGTAGCATTAGCGCATGACGTGGTTATTACCGCTGGTTATTTATCACTCTTTGATCGTGAGTTGGATTTAACCATTATTGCAGCAATGTTATCTATCATTGGTTATTCTCTTAATGATACTATCGTTGTATTCGACCGAATTCGTGAGAATTTTAGAAAAATACGACGTGCGTCGCCATATGATGTTATCAACATTTCGTTAACCCAAACATTACATCGAACCTTAATGACATCTGGCACAACGTTAGCCGTTGTTATTATCTTATATATCTTCGGTGGTTCAATGTTAAAAGGTTTCTCTGAAACATTAGGGGTTGGTATTGTGTTAGGTACAATTTCATCAATTTATGTAGCAGCATATATGTCGCTTAAATTAGGTGTGAAACGTGAACACTTTATGCCACCAAAAGTTGAAGCAGAAGGCGCGGATCAAAACGCAATTTTACGTTAATCATTTAAGCTCTGTCATAGACTGACAGAGCTTTGTTAGCTTTTTTTTTGAGCAAATAATATTAAATTATTTGACACCCTTTAACTAGTTGCATATTATTAGCCACAGTTTTTTATCCCTTTAGGGGCCATAGCTCAGCTGGGAGAGCGCAACGCTGGCAGCGTTGAGGTCAGGGGTTCGATCCCCCTTGGCTCCACCAATTCAATAATCAGTAACATTCTTTTAAACCCTACAAAGTACACCAAATCCAGTAATAACAAGCCTTAATGTCTATTTCATTGCCCATTAAGTATCAGTAAGGTACATTTACAACCATAATTTTTAGGTATACGCTTAGGTATACAGATGCAATATACCTATATATCGTATACCTTAAATAATTATGGGAAGGAAAACACATCCATTAACAGACACCCAAATAAAAACCGCCAAACCAAGAGATAAAGATTACTCTTTATTTGATGGCGGTGGTATGTATCTCTTAGTTAAATCGAATAATTCTAAAATCTGGCGTTTTAAGTATACTCGTCCGTATACCAAAAAGGGCGCATTAATTAGCTTCGGTAGTTATCCTGAGGTTTCACTACAGCAAACACGAAAACAACGAGATGAAGCGCGAGAATTAATAAAGTAAGGTGTAGATCCTCAAGAGCACAAAGCAGAACAAGAACAACGCAAGCATGACGAAATTACTAGCACCTTTAAAAAGGTAGCCGCTGATTGGTTTAAAGTTAAAAGTGGTAAAGGAGTAACTGAAAGCACCTTAAAAGAACGTGGGAATCGTTAGAGTTACATTTATTTCCTTATATTGGTGATAAATCAATCTTTAAATGAAAAGCAAAAGAATTTATTAAGGCCATGGAGCCACTAAGAGCTAATGGTAAATTAGAAACAATTAAAAGACTTTGCCAACGTATCAATTAGGTTATGTTTTATGCGGTGAATATAGGCTTGATTGATGCTAACCCAGCAGCCAAGATAAAAGATGCTTGAAAGCCCTATAAAAGGGCAGATGCCAACAATAAACGCACAAGAGCTTCCCCAATTTATGCAATCCCTTACTATGGCCCGAATCGAATTACAAACGCGTTGCTTGATTGAATGGCAATTATTAACGCGGTAAAAGTGTTTTTGCTGAAATTGCGACGATGTTATCAGGTAAAAACAATACTGTAATAGGCACTATGGACGCATTAGAAAAGGCAAGGGACAGAGCCTTAATCGTGGGTTACTCATTAGTCATATTACCCGACCAACCACGTTACATGGGCAGTGGCGCAGGATTAAAAGCGATTACTGGCGGTGATGAAGTCGCAATTGACCCTAAACATAAGCAACCCTATTCCTGCAAGATTCCAGCAGTAGTGTTAGTAATTAACAACGAAGCCATGCGATTTAATGAGCGCAACGGGGGCATATCAAGGCGAAGAGTAATATTTCACTTTGGCGAGGTTATACCAGAAAAAGAGCGAGATTTAAACTTGGTTAGCAAAATAGAGCAAGAGCTACCCTCAATTGTTAGACTGCTACTTAATGAGTTCTCTAACCCTAATGATGTCAAAGAACGATTACACAAACAGCAACAATCAGAAGAAGCAACGACTATTAAAAGAGAATCGGACCATTTAGTCGATTTCTGTAGCTATTTTGACGCGTTAAACAACCCTACCGGTATGTTAATAGGAAATCTTGGAATTACGCCATTTAATCCAAGAAAGTATCTTTACCATGCTTATATCGAATACATCCGTAACACAGGGCTGAATAATCCCCTATCCCTTACCCAGTTCGGCACATCTTTAAGTTATGCAATGAACGAGAACGGCAAGCAATACATGAAGAAGCGCTATACAGCAGGAAATAAAACTAATTTAGAACTTAATTTAAACGTCAGCAAAGACTGGTTACCTAAAGCGGAAGAGCCTATCTAAAGCTAATTATTTATTAATGTTTAAACCGCCTTGATTGGCGGTTTTTTGTATAGTACGAATGTAGAGTTAAAATATAGACCGTACATGATGATTATTCAGAAATATAAATTTTAATATCATTTTGTTCATTATAAATTGAATAACAAAATTGACTGTTATTTTCGTATTTATGCTTTGACCCAAATCGGGGCTACAGTTGGTCCTTGCCCAAGGAAAAAGGCAAAATGAATATTCATTGCACCAATAGGTTCAATAAAACGACTATTACACAAAGAACCAGCGTCAATCGGTTCAAATCCAATTGAATTAGCAATGTTTGATACAACGGTTTTCGCGTTATCATCATCAGAAGCAATAAAAACTTGCAAAGTTTGTTTTGTTCGTGCTGATGTAGGTAATAATTGAGCAAAGATAGTATTAAATGCTTTTACGATTTTCGCCTTTGGTGCCAATGCTTGAATTTCTTCTGCGCCTGATGTGACATGACCAATCAGTAACTCTTTAAAGTCTTCCGTAACTGGGTTAGTTATATCAATTAATATTTTATCGGTTAAATCACCACAAGAGAGTAATACCTCTTTTACGGCTTGATAAGGTAGTGCTAAAATCACCATTTCGGCTGATTTTACCGCAGTTTCAATACAACCGCTTTCAGCGCCTATATTTTTTGCGAGAGTCTGAGCTTTTGCTGAGTTTCTGCTTGCAATTACAATATCATGATTTGTTGTGGCAAGTACATTTGCAAGTCCTGTCCCCATATTTCCTGTTCCAATAATAGCAATTTTCATTTTTATCTCCTGTTTATGAATGAATTGATAAAACTATACAATAGAAATAAAAAGTGATAAATTTCAGTTATATTTCATATTTAAAAACAAATTGTTTCTAATGGATAGATTAACTTCTATGTCTGTTTTTGTGAAAGCCGTTGAATTAGGCTCATTTTCGGCTACAGCGAACGTATTTAATATGTCACCACAATTAGTCGGTAAACATGTCCGAATGCTTGAAGAACACCTAAATGTTCGTTTGTTAAATAGAACAACTCGTCACCAGAGCTTAACCGAAGTAGGACGTGCATTTTATGAACGTGCCAAAAATATTCTTGCCGAAGTTGAAGAGTCAGAAGCGATTGCAGCACAAATTAATGCCATACCTCGAGGGCGAATTAAGATTAGTGCACCAACAACATTTGGCACTCATGCATTAGCACCTCAGTTACCCGAGTTTTTAAGCACTTATCCAGAAATTTCCATTGATTTATCACTTACTAATCGTATTGTTGATTTAATTGATGAAGGATTTGATTTAGTTTTCAGAGTTGGCGAATTACCTGATAGTGGATTAATTGCAAGAAAATTAAAACCTTACCAGTTGATTTTGTGTGCTGCCCCTTTATATTTAAAATCCTCACCACCGATTAATTCACCAAAAGATCTTAAATATCACGAATGTTTAGGTTTTTCTCATACAACATTACAAACTCATTGGCAATTTGAGGGAGCTGAAGGTCATTTTTCTGTACCTGTATCAGGGCGATTCATGACCGACAGTGGTGATGCACTATTACCAGCTGCCATTGCTGGATTAGGTATTATGTTACAATCAGCCGAAATGGTGACACCAGCAATAGAAAAAGGACTGTTAGTTCATCTTTTACCTGATTATCATGTACCAACCCGACCCATGCATATTCTTTATGCATCTAATCGCCATGTTTTACCTAAACTAAGATGTTTTATTGATTTTTGTATTAAAAAATTTGGTGAATGTGAACAAAGTTAGAAATCATAATAAGCTGTATAAATTGGTTACCTAAAGCAGATGAGCCTGCTTTTTTGTTCATGAGTATTCTAATCGCCTTGATTGGCGGTTTTTTTGTATTATACAAAATAGATACTTAAGGAAATAAACAAATATATTAAAGCTAAGGCTAAACTTACTTTGAAGTTAAGTGATAACTTTCGGTAAGTAAATCGAATATTTCTTTATCTGATAAATGTCCAGAAAGAATAATGCTGATCCAATGTTCTTTATTCATATGATATGCTGGCAAAATACCTTCTTTTTTCCTTAAAGATCCTATATGTTCAGGTCTTGCTTTAATATCCAGAATATCAATCTCTTTATCATCTTTTATACCAAGTTTTGAGCCAGATACATTCATAACAATAGCATACCATTTATCACCATCTTGATGATGTCGCAATACTGCATAATTAGGTAAATTTTCCCACAGATAATTAGGTTCTGAATGAAAATGTTTTTTGGCATAGTTAAATAATGTTTCTCTATTCATTATAATCTCCTAAAGATGTTGGATATAGAAAATACAACTTAACCGCATTGAAGTTTATTCCCTTAAGTATAACATTATAGTTGACTTGGAATAATCAAAATCATAAAAAATAAATAGCCCATTATTTAGCTAATCTAGTAATAAATTTTTACACCACTGAATTATGTACAGCTCGAATGTAGAGTTATGTATAGTTAAAATGCCGACTATACATAGCATAAACCCTTATACAATAGGGCTTATAAGAAATCATGTATAGTATGTACAGTTTTTTATAAAATTTTATGTTAATGGGGAAGTAATTTCTTTACCACTCAAATTTGGGTGCAGTCTCTTTGGACTGATTTTTACATCTGCGAAAAATCAACTTTAAATCAAAAATAAGAGAGTACTAAAAATACCCAATTTTAGGGGTTACTTTTTATTTTTTGGGTACACTAACAAATATAAAAAATAGAAATCATTTACCCAAAAGGGTTTAAAAGACGTTTTTCAAGTCCCGACCATGCACCATTAACAAATCTACACAACTCTACCGAAGTCAATCAAACCCTTATATACAAACACTTTCAAGAAATCCTTACTCAACTGAGTTCAACTGCAATTATCCCAAATCTAGTATTAAATCGGATACCAAACAGGATACAGAAAAAACATTAACTAAATTTTTTATTTTTATTCAACATGTTAGTTAAGTTATTCGTGTCCTATAACAGGGCTTGAAAAATATATTTCATAACTTTCCCTTAATAACGATTATAATTTTATTTCTTAAAAATTGAACAATCCTCTAAATATTCACATTTAAATTTAAACCCTCAACGTATTCACCACAACCCGTAATGCGGATGATATATTGCGATGTGGATAGTAGAGGTATAAAAATGGAAAAGTATAGCTATACTCATTAAAAATGCGGATGAGTTGACCATTAACCAGTTCCTTTGCAATCAGTTCTTCGGGTAAATAAGCAATCCCTAATCCCATTTTTGCGGCAACGAGCGTTGGATAATCATCATTTAAAATCCATTGTCCTTGTGGGGTGATTTTAACAATTTGACCTGAGTATTCAAATTGCCACTAAAAAAGATGTCCGTTGGATAAACGATAACCAATACCTTGATGTTGTGTTAACTTTTGTATCGTGCTAGGAAATCCTTTTTTTGAAAATAATCAGCCGTTGCTACAACCGCCATTTTCATAGGTTGACTAATGCAAAAAGCGACCATATCTTCCGCAACACCACTACCAAAACGAATACCCACATCAAATCCTTTTGCAACAATATCAACAAAACGATTATTACTAATAAACTCAAACTGAATATCAGGATATTTGTCCTTAAAATGGGCTAATTTAGAGAGTAGTAGCCTCTCAATCACTTGTAGTCCACAGTTAATACGCACTAAGCCAGATGGTCAATTTCGATAGTGTTCAATCTGTTGAAGTTCGTTATCCATTTTAGCAAAACTTGTTTCAACAGTACGAAATAGCTGCTCGCCAACTTGGGTAAGCGATTGCCAGTGCAACGGATAAAAGTAATAATATTACCACTATTTTATAAATCCACTTTTTTTATATTTTAATGCCTTATTTAATTTACTCCACACGACTTAGTGTTGCCACAAAATCCTGTTTTAAATTTGCTAATACGGTTCGGCCAGACTCAATATGACCCAATGTATACAATTGTGAATTAGTACCTACACCTTGATAAAACAGAGCCAAATTCCCCCAAGGTGCATAATAAGTAAAATCCCCAGAAATATGAGCGGCACTTGCCATACCTTGAGTAATTAAGCGTTGTGGCAGATAAGCGATCTTCTCGGCACCAACATAATCACTAAAAGTCAGTGTTAAAGGTAGCAGTGCCAGTAGCTGATGACTGGCAGGAGTATCGAGCAAATTGACAATCACTTGCTGATCGTCAATAGTCAGTTTTATTTTTGCTAATGTTGCACTTTCAGTTTTTTGACTAAACGCCGAGAAACTCATCAAAAGTGTAATAAATGCGGTTATAAACAAGTTTAATTGTCGTAATGGATGTCTATTTATCATGATGATATCGCCTAGAGTGAGAATTAGTTAGCTAGATACTGATCAAAAAACTGACTTGCTTCATTAAAATAACGCTGGGCTTCTGGCGCATCAGAAACCATTAAATATTGGGCATGAGATACGCCTTCTAGCACCACTAAATCAGCAGCCACGCCGGCATCTCGTAATTTCAAATGCATTCTGATTGTGTTACTTAAAAATAGATCGCGCGTTCCCGTAACTAACAGCGTTGGTGGAAAATCATTCACGTCACCATAAATGGGAGATAATAGTGGCTCTTTAAGATCATGATCGCCAGCATACAGTTTGGCTGCGTCTCCCAACCAGCCGTCATAACTGACGAGCACATTATCAATCCCCTCATGCGTAAAATAGGAATCACCAGTTTTACTTAAATCGGTCCAAGGCGTGCCAACAACGATCGCCGCTGGTAAAGGTAGGTCGTGAGCTTTGGCATTTAGCATTAAGGCTAGTGTCATACCACCGCCAGTTGAGGTGCCAAATACGCCAATATTCTCGGCAGGATACTGTTTAAGCAATTCGCGATAGGCTGTTAGTGCATCGTCTACGGCCGCTGGAAACAGAAAGTCTGGTGCCATTCGATAATCAATTGAAATGACGTTGATTTTTCCATATTCCGCCATCATAATTGCTTCAGCGGTACCTGCCTCACCTGGATTAAGCACATAACCACCGCCATGAAAATGTAATAAGATACGATTTTGATTATATGGTGCAATCGTTTTAGGTGTGACCATAAAGGCATTAACATTACCAAGCTGCGTAGCTGTAACACTGACTTGCATTCGTTCTTTTAACATAGGAAGTGTTTTTAATGTTTGGGCAGCAATCGTATCAACCCATTGATGCCATTCGGAATTAGTTTTAGGATGATCATTCCAAAAGGAAGGGGGTTCGCCAGAGACTAAAGGTTGTAATGCTTGACTCACTGTTGATGGATTTGGAAAATGTTGCACAGCCACTTCTGCCGTGTTCGCAAGTGTTGTTTGTACAAAAGTTAGCATAAACACTAAAGCCGTAAACTTGATTTTCATTTGTGCTCCTTTTTATCTATATAAGATTGATTAAGCATGGTTGCCTGTTGCTTTTTTATATAAACTAAAACACAAGGCGGTAATGATAGCACCTATAATACAAATAATCGTGGCCGTGATAAAAATGCCACTAACCCCTAATTGGTCAAAGGTCATTCCACCAACACCAGCTGCTAAACCAATGGAAAGTTGAATCGCGGCAACCGACAATCCACCAACCAATTCAGCTTTATCAGCAAGCGTTCGAGTGATCCACGTTGACCAACCAACAGGGATAAATCCAAACACAAATCCCCAAGCAATCACTAATGTAGTATCCATAGTCACATTATCAGAACTTAAAAACCTATATTTAATAAATAAGAGCATGGCTATAGCGGCTAAGACTAAATGAATAGCGATCATCACAGGTCTAAAAAATCGGCCAAGTAGTAAACCCGCAACAAAGGTTCCGATGCAATTAGCGATACCAAACACCAATAAAATAAGGGTTAATGGACCGGTTTGTAGTGCTAAATTGTGTTCTAAAAACGGTCGCAGATAAGTAAAAAAGAGGTGATAGCCTCCATAACTAAAAATTGTACCGATAATGCCAAGAAAACACCAATTTTGCTTAAATAGGGCAAACATATTTTTAAAATTACTGCTTTCACGCGGCGGTAAAGATGGTAGGGTAAGCCGTTGCCAAACTAGTGCGATAAAACTTAACGCCGCAGCAATAAAAAACACATTACGCCAACCGACTAAATGACCTAAATAACTGGCAAGAGGCAGTGAAATAATCGTTGCAACCGACACTCCGGTATAGACAATACTTAATGCTCGAGGAATATCTTTACTCGGCGCTAATTGTAATACTACAGCAGATGCCATTGACCAAAATCCACCAACACAAATCCCTAATAGCGCTCGACCAATCAGCATAATGAAATAATTAGGCGCAACAGCAACGAACAAATTGGATAATACTAATAAAATAGAAAAAGTGAGTAATACTACTCGACGATTAATATTTTTGGTCATGGGTGCGAGAACCAAACTGGTGACTACCGCAAAAATCCCCACCATTGTGACGCTTTGGCCTGCTTGACCTTCAGTAATATTGAAATCTTGTGCGATAGGGGTTAATAAGCTAACAAGAATAAATTCCGCGGCAATCAAACTTGTTACTCCAATAAATAGTGAAAATATTGCTCCCCAATACGCCGTACTTGGGGAATTTAATGTGTTATCTGACATGGTTAATCCCATTATTATATTAAAGACGAATGAATTGAATAGTTGTGGAATGGGTCATAGTCTAAATAGCAGCTAAATATATGTAAATTACTTATATTTTATGGTTATTTATGCCTTAAAAGCATGGGTATAAACTGTATTTAATGTCATTAATATCAATAAAAAGAAGTCATAAGAATAAGCCCAGCAAAATAGGAGGATCATTTTGCTCACTTCTATATTCAGAGGAATTTATTGAGAAAAAGCCCGTTTCATTCGCTGTAAACAGATTTCAGCTGCTTTTGAAAAAATTTGATAACGTTTCCAAACTAAGTGAATATCAACCATTAATTGTGGCTCTAAAGGTTTAAAACAAAGATGACTATTACCTGTCGTGTTAATCAGCTTATCAATACTTAATGCATAACCCATATTTTTTTCGACCATAAGTGAGGCATTGTAAAGTAGGTTATATGAGCCAATTACATTGAGTTTATCTAAATCACGTTTTAACCAGCGCGTAATTCGGTTATCGACTTCTTTCTGTTTAGAGATAATAAGTGGCAAGTTCCATAAATCGCTAGGTCTAATCACATCTTGATGTGCAAGTGGACTATCTTTACGCATTAACACTCCCCAAGTATCTTTTTCCGGTAATAGCAACGACTCATATTTGCTGATATTTTCCACACCAATTAATAATCCAAAATCGAGCAAGCCTTTATCGAGACGTTCTGTTACTTCATCAGCATCACCACTATAAATATGCACATGAATTTGCGGATAGTCGTGTTGTAATGCTTTAACAACCTCAGCAATTAATCCCATGGCATGGGTTTCACCACAACCAATATAGATATTGCCACTGATTTCCTCAGCTGAGGTTTGAAACTCTAATTCAGTTTTTTGCACTAATTCTAAAATTTCTTCAGCACGTTTGCGTAAACGCATACCTTCATCGGTTAAGGTAATTTTACGACTGCCTCGAATAAATAAGGTGTTACCCAATTCTTGCTCTAATTCAGCCAGTTGACGAGATAATGTTGGCTGAGTCAGATGTAAATACTCAGCAGCCGCAGTGATACTTTCCGCTCTAGCAAGAGCTAAAAAATAACGTAATACTTTAATATCCAAAATGACCTCACATACAACTATTTTTTATGCTTAAAAAGTATAACAATAATTAAGTTATAGGAAAAAGGTTCGTTGTTTTTATGTACAGTAAAAATGTAGAGTTATGCAGAGTTAAAATGTAGACTATACATAGCACAAACCCTTATACAATAAGGCTTATAAAAAATCATGTATAGTATGGACAGTTTTTTATAAAATTTTATTTTAATGGAGGGGGTAATTTCTTTAACACTCAAATTTGGGTACAGCCTCTTTGGACAGATTTTTACATCCGCGAAAAATCAACTTTAAATCCAAAATAAGTGAGTACTAAAAATACCCAATTTTAGCGGTCACTTTTCGTTTTAGGTATACGATTGAGTTTGTTAAAAATAAAAATATAGTACTAATAAGGTTTTTTATTGGGTTGTTTAGTTTCCCTTGGCTCACCAATTCCAAATTTGGCAATTTAAATTCTTTTAGCAATATTTATACAGTGCTAAGATAGCAAAACTATCAATTATCGGCCACACTATATGTTTCAATACCATCCAAATGTCTTAGCCAATGAATGTCGTGATATGAATGATATTCGCGCGGAAATTGATAATATCGATCATCTAGTAATTCAATTACTAGCAACTCGTTTTGACTATGTTAAAGCCGCCAGTCAGTTCAAAAAAAATGCTATCGATGTTCAAGCTAAAGAACGTTTTAATAGTATGCTTGAGCAACGTAAGCTTTGGGCTGATGAGTTAGGTCTCGATGGTGATATCATTAAAGAATTGTATGCTAATTTAGTGAAATATTTTATTGATGAAGAATTAAAGCGTCTTCAACATAAAGAAAAATAATTACATTAACTTGTTATTAACAATTTAATTTAAGCTTATTAATTGCTAGGTTAAATGTTTATGCTTGGTTCTTAACTTCCCCAACATTATTTATCTGGATAATGTTGGGAATGTGATAAACTTATTTAAATAAACCATTGGTTTCAATAAATTCAATGACTTTATCTAATCCTTGTTTCGTCCGTAAATTAGTAAATGCCCATGGTTTATCAATGCGCATTTTATTGGTATCAGATTCCATCACTGCTAAAGAAGCACCGACATACGGTGCGAGATCAATTTTATTAATGACTAAAAAGTCTGATTTAGTTATACCAGGACCTCCTTTTCGTGGAATTTTTTCTCCTTCAGCAACATCAATGACATAGATAGTCAGATCGGCCAATTCAGGACTAAAAGTTGCACTAAGATTGTCTCCTCCACTTTCGATAAAAATAATATCTAGATGTGGAAACATTTCCATTAATCCCTCAACTGCAGCTAAATTCATTGATGCATCTTCGCGAATTGCTGTATGTGGGCAACCACCAGTTTCAACACCAACAATACGTTCGGGATCTAATGCTTTTGCATCGGTTAATATTCGCTGATCTTCTTTTGTATAAATGTCGTTAGTGACAACGGCTAATTGATATTTGTTGCGCATTGTTTTACATAGCATTTCAAGTAGGGCCGTTTTTCCTGAACCTACCGGTCCGCCAACTCCAATTCTTAGCGGTGTATGTGTAATGGTATTCATATTCTCTTCTCTTTTTTCTATAATTTTATGAGCTTAATTTATGATCGAAACAGTCTTGAGTACTGTGTTTCGTGACAACTACTGGCAATAGCTACTAAAGGCGATCCTGCGCCAATATCATCATCTTTAACATCATTTGCTTGCTTAATAATTGAAGGTAATAATGTTGATAATTGATAAATCAGCTGTTGTCCTGCTTGCTGTCCTAAAGGTACTAATTTGATTGCCGCCATAATGTTGCTTTCGAGCCAACTGTAACTCCAGCTTATTTGTATATCTTCTAACGACATTTTATTTGTCGCACCATACCAAGCAAATCCGGCAACTTGTGATTGTATTAATAAATTTTGCCATGGATGAATAAACCCTAATCCTTCTAGGAATCGAAAAAAGGCTTTTCCTCGTTGCTGTTCTTCAAGTCTTAATTCACTTGTTTCTCGTTGACGTAGTAAATTTCTAGTCCAATAACTAAAACCTTGTTCATCTTGGTTAATAGTACATTGATGTAGTCGAGCCAAAATAGGTAAGTCACAAAAGCGCAATGTGCTATACATTTGCTGTATTAGCCAATCTTTGGTTTCGATTTGATTAGTTACCCATTTGGCTTCAACTGCCCATTCTAATCCTTGAGAATAGGTGAATCCCCCAACAGGTAAATTTGCACTGGCTAATTGTAAGTTACGTAAATATTGCAGCATGTTTTTTATCTTAATGATGATGGTGGCCAATAGCACTACTTTGATAAGCTCCAGCTTCCGGTTCAAATGGAGCTTGTTCAACCAGTACTTTAATTCCTAATTGTGTTAGCATTTCATCCAACACATGATCATGTTGATAACGAACAAAGTCTGTAGCAATTTGTAATGGAACATGACGATTACCTAAATGATAACATGCTCTGGCTAACAACAATTTATCATTGCAGTAGGCTGTGGATACATTTTCGTTTGCAGCCAATACTTCAATAATTATTGATTCATCCTCTGTTGCAAGATAATCACCACCGCGAATTAATAAACCTCTAGGTAATATAACACCGGCTTCCTGACCACTATTAAGCACTATTTTGCTGCGGCTTTTTATTCGGCTATCAATATCTAATTTAGTACAGTATTTGACAGACTGTAGTTGTGTTTTTGTTAATGGTTTAGTAAGTATCTTTGTTAAAATTATCATGATGTTATGTTCTCAATTTATTAAAATAAAAAGTATCTCTGTGCCATTGGTAAGATAGATGCAGCTTCACAACTCAATAGATTGTTATCGGCCTTTACTTCATAGGTTTGGGCATCCACTTCAATATTGGGTTGCCATGAGTTATGGATCATGTCTTGTTTTTTAATCTGACGGCAATTTTTTGCCACACCAATCAAACTTTTTAATCCCAAGTTTTTTGCTACATTTAAATCGGCAGCTGTTTGTGAAATAAATGTCATTCTAGATAAAAAACCTGCTTTTCCTAAGCTAGCAAACATAGGGCGATAGTGTACGGGTTGTGGTGTGGGAATTGATGCATTAACATCACCCATTTCGGCGTAAGCAATCATTCCCGCTTTAATAATTAAACTTGGTTTTATGCCAAAAAAAGCAGGTTGCCAAATGACTAAATCGGCTAATTTTCCTACTTCAATAGAACCTACTTCATGGCTTATACCATGGGTAATCGCTGGATTTATAGTGTATTTAGCTAGATAACGTTTAACTCTAAAATTATCATTCTGTTGATTATCTGGATATAATGGGCCACGTTGCGTTTTCATTTTATGAGCAGTTTGCCATGTTCTTATGATAACCTCTCCCACTCGTCCCATGGCCTGAGAGTCTGATGAAATCATAGAAAATGCGCCTAAATCATGTAATATGTCTTCGGCAGCAATAGTTTCTCTGCGTATCCTTGATTCGGCAAAAGCAACATCTTCTGCAATTCCAGCATCTAAGTGATGACAAACCATCAACATATCTAAATGTTCATCAATAGTATTGATAGTATAAGGGCGAGTAGGATTTGTGGAGGAAGGTAAAATATTAGCGTAACCACAAGCTTTTATAATATCGGGGGCATGGCCGCCTCCTGCGCCTTCCGTATGATAAGTGTGAATGGTTCGCTCTCCAATGGCAGCGAGAGTGTCTTCTACAAAGCCAGATTCATTTAAAGTATCGGTATGAATAGCTACCTGTACATCCATCTTATCGGCTACATCAAGGCAATTACTTATTGCTTGTGGTGTTGAGCCCCAATCTTCATGTAATTTTAAGCCAATAGCGCCGGCATTGACTTGTTCGATTAATGGCTCAATAACACTGCAATTCCCTTTAGCTAATAACCCAACATTTACAGGTAAATTATCACAAGCTTGTAACATTTTTTCGATATACCACTTACCTGGTGTACACGTGGTTGCGTTTGTTCCCGTTGCTGGGCCGGTACCACCACCTATAAATGTAGTTATTCCTGAACATATAGCCTCTTCAGCTTGTTGTGGGCAAATGAAATGGATATGAGAGTCAATTCCGCCTGCTGTAACAATGCTATTTTCGCCAGCAATAATTTCAGTGCTAGCACCAATAGCGATGGTTATATCTGGTTGTATATCGGGATTTCCCGCTTTACCAATAGCTAAAATACGTCCATTTTTAATACCAATATCAGCTTTAACAATTCCCCAATGATCAATGATTAAAGCATTGGTTATTACAACATCGGCAACCAAATCTGCACATAATTGGCTTTGCCCCATACCATCACGGATTACTTTTCCACCACCAAATTTAACCTCTTCACCATAAGTAGTGAAATCTTGCTCAACTTGTATCCATAACTCGGTGTCGGCTAAGCGAACTTTATCTCCGGTGGTTGGGCCAAACATTTCTGCATACGCTTGTCTAGAAATATTACTCATTTTCAATTCCTTTATTATCTAATGCACCCATTACAGCACCTTGGAATCCATACACTTGCCTTTTACCAGCTAGTTCAACTAACACTACAGTACGGCTTTGCCCGGGCTCAAACCGTACAGCTGTACCGGCGGCAATATCTAAGCGAAATCCATAACTTTTGGCTCGCTCAAATTTTAAGGCTTGATTAACCTCGAAAAAATGATAATGAGAGCCTATTTGAATAGGTCTATCACTATGATTAGCAACCGTTATTTGAATGGTTTTGCGATTTTTATTTAATTCAATATTACCTGCTTGTACAATCACTTGGCCTGGAATCATATAATTTACCTTTTAAATAATAGGATTATGAACAGTCACTAATTTAGTCCCATCAGGAAATGTTGCTTCAACCTGAACATCTTGGATCATATCGGCAATTCCCTCCATTACGTCGTTACGCGTTAAGACTTTTCGTCCTAGATTCATTAATTCAGTAACGGTTAAACCATCTCTAGCACCTTCTAAAATTGCGGCACTAATTAGTGCTATTGATTCAGGATAATTTAATTTTACCCCTCGCGCTTTTCGCCTTTCGGCGACCAATGCTGCTGTAAATAGTAATAATTTGTCTTTTTCTCTCGGAGTTAGTTTCATCGTTATTTTCTCATTGCATATATAATAAATAAGTTAGGTTGCCCAAATTCGAGGTGGACATGCGGGTAAATTGATAATTAACGGACGCAATAATGCCCATAATTGGTGTAAATATTGTTGGCAAATTTGGTTATCATTTGCTAGCAAGCGAACGGTTAATAATTGTCCCAAAGCAGTTGCACCGATTGGAACCCTACTATTTTCAAGTTTTTTTTGCACTTGTTGTAAAATGGTTAGATTAATCGGATAGGCAAATAAAGTTGCACTATATGTGTAATTACCTATAGGAGCACAATTACCATCAATAATTTTTAAGTGCTCCTCAAGACCTAATTCATCCGGTAAATTAATTGTTAAACGGCTTTTGATATTGCCTTGTCCAAATTTTTCATGCATAACCGGTCGACCAAAGCATAATGTTTCCCAGCCAAGCAATCGACTATTTAACGTTAAATTAAATTCAGTCGTTAAATTAGCATTAGTACCATTAAAAAAAATATTTTCTTGCGGTAACCATTCCATAATACTATTCGGCGCTAAAGTAAATTTTTGTTTTAGCTGTGCAATATTGCCGTGACTGCGATAAAATTTACTTGCTCCGGGCATAGTCATTAATAGATGGCTATCGTGATCTAAAAAAATATCCAGCTCAAGTTTATCCCCTCCAACAATCCCTCCTGGGGGATGGAGTAAATAAATATGGCAAGGTTTTCCTTCTGGATAGAATGGCCGTTGTATAGTTAAAGGCCCTTGTTGTTGACGATCAACTAACTCAGTTCGCTGTAGTTCACCATTTACAAAACGGTTAGCAAAAGATAGTGATAGTTTACCTAGCCAGCCATTAGCATTTTTTTGAGATGTATTATTTTGAATCATACCGTTAAATAATTTTTTATTAAATCTGGTGTTAGTTGTTGTAAGGCGCCATTAGCGATATTTCGTCCTCGGTCAAGTAAATAAAAATCATCAGCAACCATCTGAATAAAAGGCAATTTTTGTTCAACTAACAATACAGTTAAACCTAATTCATGATTGAGTCGATTAATGATATCGCCTATATCATGTACAATATTGGGTTGAATACCTTCTGTTGGCTCATCTAAAATTAATAATGATGGTTCAATAACTAAAGCTCTTCCAATCGCTAATTGTTGTTGTTGTCCTCCAGATAGATCGCCGCCACGACGGTTTTTCATCTCTTTTAATACAGGGAATAACGAATAAACTAAATCAGGTATTTTGGCTGAGCGGGATCTTTTAGCAGCTAAACCAACACGTAGATTTTCTTCAACAGTTAGTTGAGAAAAGATTTGTCTACCCTGTGGAACGTAACCTATTCCCATATAGGCGCGGGTTTCGATAGATTTATGGGTAATATCGGTATCATTAAATTGTATATTACCTTTTTTTATCTTTAAATTTCCCATAATAGACTGTACTAGAGTAGTTTTGCCAACGCCATTACGTCCCATTAGACATGTACATTTACCTTTGGCTAAACACAGATCGATATCCCATAAAATGTGCGTTTGTCCATAAAATTGATTGACATTAGATAATTTAAGCAACATTAACGTTCCTCCTAGTAGTAGATTGTCCTAAATAGACTTCAATTACTTTAGGATTATTTTGTACTTGTTCCATATTTCCTTCAGCCAATATTGAACCTTGATGCAATACTGAAACAGTTTTGGCAATTTGTCTGACGAAATCCATATCATGTTCAACAACAATTAACGAATGTTTGCCCGCTAACGAATTTAATAATTCTGCGGTTTTATCCATTTCTTGAGTTGTCATTCCGGCAACAGGTTCATCAACTAATAATAGTTGAGGTTTTTGCATTAATAACATTCCTAATTCCAACCACTGTTTTTGTCCATGAGATAAAATAGCCGCATATTTATGACGCATGTCCATTAAACCGATTAGCAGAAGTATCTCATCTATTTGTTCTTGTTCTATCTTGTTAACTCGATGGCGAAGAGTATGCCAAACTGTTTTTTTCCCGGCATTTGCTATCATTAAATTGTCATTAACTGTTAAGGCTTCGAATACAGTCGGTTTTTGAAATTTGCGACCGATGCCGGATTGGGAAATTTGTGGTTCATCCATAGTTAATAAATTAAGTTTTTGACCAAACCATGCTGTGCCTGCTTGTGGTTTTGTTTTACCAGTGATTACATCCATCATTGTCGTTTTACCTGCGCCATTAGGACCAATAATGCAGCGTAATTCACCCTGTTTAATATAAAGATTCAAATCATTAATCGCTTTAAAGTTATCAAAACTAACATTAATGCCTTCCAAGTAAAGAATAATACCTTTATTGGTATCCAAATCTGGTTGTGGTAGTGCTTCAAAGTCTTTAAGCAAAGGAGAGGCAGATTTTAATTTTTTATTTAAACTTTTTTTATTCATATATTTGCCTCCAATTGTTTTAGTTTGTATTTTTTAGATATAGTTAGATTGATTAAACCAACAATACCTTTTGGAAGAAATAAAGTAACTAATACAAACAGAAGGCCTAAAGCAAATAGCCATTGGTCAGGGAACCATACGGTGAAAAGTGATTTGCAATAATTAACTAAAAATGCACCAACAATAGCGCCATATAAAGTCGCTCGTCCGCCGACTGCAACCCAAACGACAATTTCGATTGAATTTAAAGGTAAAAATTCAATAGGTGTGATAATTCCTACTTGTGGCACATATAACGCTCCTGCAATACCAGCTAATACGGCTGAAAACGTAAAAACAGCTAATTTGATATTTTCAACTCGATATCCAACAAACCTAATGCGTGGTTCTGCATCTCGAATAGCAATAATTACTTTACCCAATTTACTTTTGATTAATTGATAACATATCAGATAACTAATAATGACAGCCATTAACGTGATAAGTAATAATGTTATCCGCATTCCGTTAGTGGTGATTGAAAAACCTAATAAATATTTAAAGTTAGTCAGACCATTATCACCCCCAAATCCCATCTCATTGAGTTGAAAAGCTAGCATTAATGCAAAGGTGAGTGCTTGTGTAATTATTGAAAGGTAAACCCCAGAAACACGGGAACGAAATGTCATATAACCGAATATAAAAGCTAATAATCCAGGTACTAGAATAATTAATAGCAAAGTAATTAAAAAATTATCTGATCCTTGCCAATACCAAGGTAAACTTTGCCAATTAATAAATGAGGCAAAATCAGGCAGAATGGTCGAACCATTTTCTCCCTGTACAGACAAATACATTCCCATCATATAGCCACCCAGTGCAAAAAAAGCACCGTGACCTAAACTTAAAATGCCTAAATATCCCCAAACTAAATCAACAGATAGTGCAAGCAAGGCATAACATAGATATTTACTGACTAAAATAATAGTCTGATTACCAACATAAAATAGGCTATTAGTTGGGAAAAAAAGATTAGCTATTACTAAATAACTGACTAATAAAGTTAGACAAAATAGAACATAACCGCCATTATCTTGTTTAAAATATTTTGTTAACATATTTACCCCTCTACAGCTCGACCGCGTTGTGGGAAAAGACCGCGAGGTCGTTTTTGAATAAACAGTACTAAACTAATCAGCACCACAATTTTAGCTAACATGGCTCCAGTAATTGGCTCTAAAAATTTATTGGCCAACCCTAAAATTAAGCCAGCAATTAATGTTCCCCATAAATTACCAACACCACCAAATACCACTACCATGAATGAATCAATGATATAATTTTGACCAAGATTTGGGCCAACATTGGTGATTTGTGAAAGAGCAACGCCTGCCAATCCAGCTATACCGGAACCAAGGCCAAAGGTTAGCGCATTTACCCAGCTGGCTTTAACGCCTAAACATCTTGCCATTAATGGATTCATCGAAATAGCTCTGACATTAAGTCCTAAAGCTGTTTTTTTCATAATCAATAACAAAATAATGAAAATGGTTAAGCTAAAACCAATAACATATAGCCGATTAATCGTGAGCGATAAAAAGTCATTGATCTGAATTGAACCTTGCATCCAACTCGGCGTGATTATTGCTTTATTTAACGGTGAAAATATTGTTCTGAATAACTGTTGTAATAATAGACTGATACCAAAAGTGGCTAATAAGGTTTCGAGAGGTCTACCATATAGATATCTAATAACGCTTATTTCTATTAACATTCCTACCGCACCGCATACCAAAAATGCAGCAGGGATAGAGAGAATTAACGCTATGCCGGGATAGTTAGGCAATAGTTGTTGCATCACGTATGTGGTATATGCGCCAATCATAATTAATTCACCATGCGCCATATTAATCACGCCCATAACCCCAAAGGTAATAGCGAGTCCAATGGCAGCAAGTACGAGTACTGCACCTAAACTAATACCAAAATAGACTTGTTCAGTTTTTTCATACATTGCTTTTTTTTGGGTTAATTTATCAAGTAGGTTTTGTGCCGTATCTTTGACTATTTGTGAATCATTGATGGTAGTCAATTGTTGTAGTTTCTGAACAAAAATAGGGTTAGTCACCTGACTAAGTTGTGTCAGTAGAACCAAACATTCATTTTCATCGCAATTTGTCAGTTTTGCGAATGATAATGCTTCAAGTAATCGCTGTTTAACTTCACTATCTTGTTCTTGAGCTAACCTTTCAACAATGAAATTCATTTGTGATGGTGATTGAATATGTCCGAAAAGCTCTTTCGCTGCAATACGTCTTGTTGGAATAGTATTACTACTTAGCTTCATTTGAAGTTGATATTCGGCAATTAATTGACGAATATTATTGTTAATCGCAATACGTTTAAACTTATTTTTAGGTACATCCAGTACTTGCTTGTTATTCCAATTAACAAATTGATTATCCTTTTTTATAACTAGTGTACTATTGGTCTCCAGCCAGTATAAGTTCCCCTCAACTAATGCATTGAAAAGAGGCTGTATTGTTGCATTATTTTCCTTAATCATGTCACTGATTAATTGTTGTTTTTCAGTTAGTGAACCTTTTGCTAGTCTTTGCTCAAAATGTTCTGGTAGTACTGCTGTTGCTAGATTGGCGATCATCCATAACAGACAAATCAATATTATTCTTTTCATTATTTATTCCTATGCTTCTGCTCGTCATATTGATTAACCAATGATCGGTTTTGTATTTTCATCTTTATTGAAGAGATGTGGTGAGATATAACTCACCATGCATAATTTTTTGGCTTCAAATGATTAATCTTTTAGGCAAACTTTTTTACTCACATCATATTTACCGCATGCTAATGGTGCTCGCCAATCAGCAATCATTGATTTAGAACTAGGTAAATAATCTGACCATTCATCACCAACAATAGTACCTGCTGACTTATATACCACTTCAAATTGACCATCGTTTTGAATTTCTCCAATCATAATAGGTTTAGTAATATGATGGTTTGGCATCATTACTGCATAACTACCAGATAAATTAGGTACTGTTACACCTATTAATGCATTTTGAACTGCGGATGGATCATCGGTACCTGCTTTTTCTACCGCTTTTACCCACATATTAAATCCAATATATGTGGCTTCCATCGGGTCATTTGTTACCCGTTTATCACTTTTAGCAAAGCTATGCCAGTTATCTATAAATTCGCTGTTTAAGTCAGTATCAAGTGATTGGAAATAATTCCATGCTGCTAAATGACCGACTAATGGAGCCGTATCAATACCTGATAATTCTTCCTCACCTACAGAAAAAGCAATGACCGGAAGTTGGTTTGCTGTAATACCTTGGTTAGATAATTCTTTATAAAAAGGAACATTGGCATCACCATTGATGGTTGATATCACGGCTGTCTTTTTACCTGTTGCGCCAAATTTTTTGATATCAGCAATAATAGATTGCCAATCAGAATGACTAAATGGGGTGTAATTAATCATTATGTCACTATCTTTCACACCATAATGGTCTTTAAGATAGGTTTCTAAAATTTTGTTAGTCGTTCTAGGATAAACATAATCAGTACCCACTAAAACCCAACGTTCAATATTAAATTCTTTCTTCAAATAATCTACAGCAGGAATGGCTTGTTGATTTGGTGCTGCGCCGGTATAGAAGATATTTTTTGAGGATTCTTCTCCTTCATATTGTACTGGGTAAAATAGAATACCGTTAAGTTCTTCAAAGATAGGTAATACCGATTTTCTTGATACCGATGTCCAACAGCCGAATACCGCTGATACTTTATCTTTTGCTAGTAGTTCTCGTGCTTTTTCTGAAAAAAGACTCCAATTTGATGCTGGATCGACGACCACTGCTTCTATTTGTTTACCTAACACACCACCTTTTTTATTTTGTTCATCTACCAGCATTAAAAGTGTATCTTTTAAAGTGCTTTCTGAAATTGCCATCGATCCAGAAAGTGAATGCAATACACCAATTTTAATGGTATTTTCAGCCGCATAAATTAGATTAGTCGTGAATAAGCCAACAGCTAGACAAGTTAACTTAATGGATGTATTTAATTTGCTCATTATTGACATAGTAATACCTCTTTAAACATACAATTGGTGTGATTTATTGTTATTTAAGGTAATGCAAAAGTTATGCCAAATAGATGATGAACAGTGTTTTTTATTTAATAAACTTATAGATACAATATTTTATACTAGCAATAGACGTTTATTGTGTAGGATGAATAGTGGTATTTTTAGCTTATAAACAATATGAATAAAAATAGATAACGCACTTTATTTGATCGAATGGTCTAAATTGGTGCAGATTAAATATGTCTTTTGACCTGAAGCTATAGTATTGATATGATTGATTAAAATGATATAAAGATGAAAGGTAATCAGATATGAATTACGCCAATAAACAACAACTATTAGATGAAATTAATAAAACAGCTAAGCTATTTATTGATGAATTCAGTGGATTAACCGAAGCGGAAAAAGATAAATTAATTGAAGGTGTTGATCGAACGCCAGCCCAGATGATTGCTTATCAATTAGGATGGTTAGATCTTGTTAAATCTTGGGATGATGCTGAACTTGCTGGGCAAACGCCTATATTGCCAGCGGAAGGATACAAATGGAATCAGTTAGGTGAATTATACCAACATTTTTATAAAATTTATCAAGATGATTCATTACAAGAACTGATCCAATTATTTAAACAGAAACTAGCTACTTGGAATAGCTGGATTGAGTCATTAGATGATAATACGCTTTTTACTAAAGATGCTCGCAATTGGACTAAGCCTTATCCTTCAGCGTGGCCTGTGGCACGATTTATCCACATTAATTCAGTTGCACCATTTAAATCCTTTAGAACTAAAATCAGGAAATGGAAAAAACTAAATTCGCATTAGTAACATCATAACAATTTTTTAAAATGGACAGAAAAAATGGCCTTTTCAGAAACCGAACGCCAACAATTATTAGAATTAAAATTTGTTGGCACTAAAATTATTGAAAGACTTGAAGAGATGCAACTTGATTCTTTTGATAAATTACGCAATGCCTCGTTAGATGAAATTCTTAACAAAGGTGCTTTACTAACAGGATCATCATGTTGGAAAAATAGCCATCAAGCTAAAACAGCCATCCAAAATATTTTGGCTTTGGTTAATCAAAGCTAATTAATATTTGATTCTAACTAATTGCTAACTCTTTGTTTATTCCTATATGTATAGGGAACACATCCAACCGAGGCACCAAAAGCCCTAATTGGGCGGTTTATCCCTATGTATATAGGGAACACCCACGGGTATATAAATATGTCTTTACCATTACCGGTTTATCCCTATGTATATAGGGAACACAGATTCTAGTTTTTTAATATTGATGCTATCCGCGGTTTATCCCTATGTATATAGGGAACACTCTAATTATAACTAATTGTTTTATAATTGAAATATACAGTTGTCATTTTTTACCGATTTTATTGGTTTAAATTTTAATCAATTTATTAGAAGATAGAATTATTACTTTTTAAATGTGGATTAAATTAATTAAGATAAAAACCTAATTCTTTAGTATAAAAGGAAGATTCTTTTTCTAACTTAATTAAAACAATTATTGCATTAGATCTATGTATTTGTTGTCTTAATTTTTCTAGATGTTGTTGATCAAGTTGTGGAATGTCATTTTTAACCCTAGCCCATTTAGATGCACTAATTGTAAGATGACTTTGTTCCCAAGCATACTCACTACTACTTGAGTAAGGCAGAATTTTATCTTCATGTTGATATGCTAAATAAAGATCAACATTATCCTTTGATAAACGGGTAGAAACTTCAATTTCCTTATCCCATTCACCATTGAATTGTTCACGGCTGTAGCATTTATTAAAATTTAATGTGATACTTTTAGCTTGTGAGCTTTGGCCAAGTTGTTGTCCTAGTGCTTGATAAAAAGCTTCTTGTAAACCTTCTGGTGGTTCAAGATCATGGCGATAAACAGCTTCTATAAGTAGTCTCGCATCTTCAGGCATTGTTATAACACCTCTTTCACGTAAAACTCGTTGGGTAAACCATAAATAGGCATGATTAACGTAAACATATTTAGTATTGCGAAATTCTGGATTATCTAGCCAATCTTCGCTTGGATCATCATCCCACGTTGGTGCAAAAACGGTCAATATTGGTTTGTTACGATCATCAATGGGACGATTTTGCTCTGTAGATGGTTTGATATTGCCTTGTTTATCGCGTACATGCCTTTGTAAACGTCCTGCACGTTGAATCAATAGATCAATAGGTGCAGTGTCACTAATCATTTCGTCAAAATCAAGATCTAATGATTGCTCAATGACTTGAGTAGCAATAATAACCTTACCTGTACGAATTGTATGATTTGAAGTTTTCCCCGCCCATTCGATAGTTTTTTGCTCGATAGCCAAACGGTCACAATAAGCAAAACGACTATGAAATAGCAAAATTTGCTTAGTATCAAGATGCAAATTTTGTTGTATTTGTTGATATAAACTAATGGCATCAGCCACACTATTTTTTATCCAACAAATAATTTTTCCTTGCTCAATTGTACTCTTTATTTTTTCTATACCGGAATTGATATTATCAATCCAGTCAATCTTAACTTGTCGCTTTACTTCATCTCTTGTTTCTATTGCTTGTTCGACTAAGCTTTTTTGATTTAGTTGAGTAAATAAAGGAAAAGGTAAATCTGTATTAACTGTTAAAGATGATGGTGTTGATGTTAATCCACTATAGAAGGCGTTAAGCAATTTTTCGCGCAGAAAAAATGGTAAAGTCGCAGTAAGAATAATTGCACTGCCACCTTGCGATGCATGATTATGCAATAATGATTCTAATAGTTTTACCATATAACTATCATAAGCATGAACTTCATCTAAAATAAGTAATTTATGACGCAACCCTAATAATCGCAAAGATTGATGTTTAAATGGCATTACAGCCATCAAAGCTTGATCCAACGTACCAACCCCAACTTCCGCCAGTAATGACTTTTTACGAGTATCGACAAACCATTCATTGCACTCGCTACTGGCTGAATTATCATTGTTGAGATATTTTTGCTGACTAATATTATCTAAATTAATTATTGTTTGAGTAAAAGTCGGATTCATGTAACTTGCACCATGAGCCAAAACCAGTGATGGATGGCTGTCGGCTTGATACAATTGGCCGTAGACCTCTGCCGTTCGTTGATAGATACCATTAGCGGTTGCTTGAGTAGGCATACCGATGTAAATACCGTGTGCTTTCCCGGCAGCCATTAATCGATGTGCCAAAATCATGGATGCTTCGGTTTTACCGGCACCGGTGACATCCTCCATAATAAATAATTCAGGTCCAATATTGGTTAATTGGCAGGATAGTGCTTGTTGTTGTAGTGGTGTCGGTTTTTCTATAAATGGAAACAGGTTTTTAATACCATTAAAAGGAGTAATGGAGGATCTTTTAGGTAAAGTTGCTACGGATTTTTCAGCATTAGCGAGTGCATAGTTTGCCCAATACTCTGATAACTCCATTGATTTTGAACAAAAAGGAAAAAATTGCTCATTGGAACCTAACCAATCGCTAATAACGGTTATGGCTACGATTAACCAGCTCAATTTGCTGAGAATTTTGCGAAATTTTTTATCAAAAAAACTAGTGTGGTAGCCAGCTAACCGATTATCTACGATAAACAACTTATTAATTGCTTTAATATAATCTAAAGATGCTTGTTTATCTTGTGAATTAAATGCTAAGTTGCCTTTGGCATCTAAGATTGGCGGCTTGCCATGGTGGCCGGTCATGATTAATAACCAAATATTATATATTTGGTCAATATTATAATTGTAATGTTCTAATTGGATTTCTGATTCTTGCATTAAATAATTCTTCCATAACCAGTGTCCAAGAGAATCATGTCGAGTTAAATAACTTTTGGCAGGATCTGGGGCGACGAGATGGGGATTATTGTGTTTGAATAATTGCTGAAATCCATTAGCGAATTTGCCAATATCATGCCAAGCTAGAAAATAGGCGAACCAAAGGGCTGCTGTTTCAGTCTCATTTGATGAAAAACCAATCTGCTCAAATAGCTCTGCAGAATTAAAATGATTGTTTTTTACTATATGATATCCACAAGCTGCAACATCTAAATTGTGGTAGGCTAAAAGGTGATAATTATCTGACTGATCGCCTTGTTGGCATTTTCCCCAATATTTGTAGAATGATTCAAGCATTAAAACGGATATCCTTATTTTAGATGATTAACTGGTTGGAATATTTAGCTTAGTATCATTAATGATTCTAAAATAATAAAAGAATATTGATTAAATTGCTAAATTTTTATACTAAAAAACCCCGTTCCTCAAAATTTTTTTATTATGAATCATGACGATTTATTCTTATCTAGTTAAAAATTTGTTTTTATAAAAGAATATATCTTAAACAAATATTGATAACAATTAATGTTATAATCGCTGTTCATTATTAAGTTTATTAATAAGGTTTTGCTCATTCGATTGAAGTTTGGCAAAATAGTTAGCTTACTGTGTATGATTTAGCGTATTCTAAATCGTTTAAAAATTTCTAATACTCAATAGGGTAAAATCTTATTTTGATAAATTGTTGATAAAACAGGAACTAAATTAGGATGATTAGTCAAAGAAAAAAAAATATCAAAAAGTTATTCATCTCAAGCTGTTTGAGTGGATTATTCTTTTGTTCAATGACTGTCTATGCCGAAGAAGAACCAAATATCACTTTACTGTCAGATACAACGGTAGAAGCTAACCCATCAACTGAGACCATTGAATCCCAGCCGATTGACAGCATTGAACCGAATCAACCAAGCGAGCATATTTATCATAAAACCATTTTTTCGTTATTGGGTGATCCGAAATATCCTGAAAATTTTGACCACCTAGAATATGTGAACCCCAATGCCCCTAAAGGTGGTATTATCAAACTACATGAAATAGGTACCTTTGATAATTTTAACCGTTTTGCTAGTCGTGGCGCACCTGAACACCATTCTGGTTCGTTATATGATTCTCTTTTTACCTCAACAGCCGATGATATTTCCAGCTTTTATCCACTGATAGCAACTTCAATTACTTATTCTGATAGTTATCGTTGGGCAGAAGTCTCGATTAATCCTAATGCACGATTTCAGGATGGTAAGCCAATAACCGCATATGACGTGGAATTTACTTTTCATAAATTTATGACCGAAGGTGTTTCACAATATCGAGTTTATAACAAAGGGATAAATGTTAAAGCGATAGATGATTATCGGGTTAGGGTGGAATTGCCTGAAACCGATCGTGAAAAATTACTTTCTTTTGTCGGTAGTATGCGTGTTATTCCTAAACATTTTTGGCAAGATCATAATTTTTCTGAGCCGTTAAGTACTCCTCCTATTGGCAGTGGTCCTTATTATATTAGTGATTATAAAATGGGGCAGTATGTAGTTTATAAGCGTAATCCTGACTATTGGGCAAAAGATTTACCTGTTAATAAAGGTTTAGATAATTTTGATGAAAAACGTATCGATTATTATATGGATACGAGTATATCTTTAGAGGCGTTTAAAGCTGGAGAATACGATTTCCGAGGTGAAGGGCAACCGAAAAACTGGTTTACTCAATATCAAGGAAAATACTTTGATTCAAAGGATATCATAAAGCAAGAAAAAAACGTCGAAACCGCTGTAGATACTAAATGGTTAGCGTTTAATTTGCAGAAAGATCTTTTTAGAGATGTTAGAGTTCGTCAAGCAATAACCTTAGCTTTTGATTTTGAATGGCTTAATCACGCCTTTTATTATGATAGTTATAAAAGACCGTTTAGTTTTTTTGAAAATACTATTTATGCTGCAAAAGGTAAACCTAGTGAACAAGAACTTAAATGGTTAACACCATATAAAGATATTATTCCCGAGCAAGCTTTTGATGAAGCCTACACTATTTCGAAAAGTGATGGACAAGGTTTTAACCGCAATAACTTATTAACTGCAGCTAAATTATTAGAAGAAGCGGGTTGGATCATTAAAGATGGTAAGTTAATTAATGCTAAAACTGAGCAACCTTTTGCGTTTGAATTGTTGACTTATCTAGGTGATGATATTAAATATGCGATTCCATTTCAGCAAAATTTAGCCCGTTTGGGGATTACAATGAAAATAACTTCATTAGATTATGCCCAATTGACGCGCAGAATGCGTGAGCGTGATTATGACATGATGCCACGTAATTATAATGCAATAGATTATCCATCCTCAGATTTAATAATTTTTTGGGGAAGTGAATATTTAAATTCTTCTTATAATGGTTCAGGATTACATAATCAGGCAATTGATTCGATTATTGCTGAAATAATCAAAAATGTAGGTAATCAAAGTGAGTTAATTTCACTGGGACGAGCGCTCGATCGTATTTTAACTCAAGAATATCCGATGATTCCAATGTGGTATAACAGCAAAACTTATTATGCATATTGGAACAAATTTGGGCAACCAGCCATACAGCCAACTTATGCAATAGGTATTGATAGCTGGTGGTATGATGCAAACAAAGCAGCTAGTTTGACAAAGAATAGAGTACGTTAATATGTTGAATTATTTTATCCGTCGATTATTGCTAATTATACCAACCTTATTAATCATTTTGACTATCAACTTTTTTATTGTGCAAATTGCACCAGGTGGCCCCGTCGATCAAGCTTTAGCTATGATAGAGAATGGCCCTCAAGCAGGGCAAGTATTGCTGCCTGGCAGTGAAAATAGCCCTGCTAAGTTGACCGAACCAAAAAATGAATCAAATTATCGTGGTGCACGCGGTTTAGATCCAGAAATTGTGGCAATGATTGAAAAACAGTATGGATTTGATAAACCGCTTTGGGAACGCTACATCAATACGTTAAAGCAATATATCCAGTTTGATTTTGGTAACAGTTTTTTTAAAAGTGAATCAGTATTAAGTTTAATTGCAAAAAGTTTACCTGTTTCTATTTCATTGGGATTATGGAGTACATTAATCATTTATTTAATCTCAATCCCATTAGGGATTCGTAAAGCGGTTAAAGATGGTTCAAGATTTGATTTTTGGTCAAGTACGTTAATTATCATTGGTTATGCAATACCTGCTTTTTTATTAGCCGTATTATTAATTGTTTTGTTTGCAGGTGGCAGTTATTGGGATATTTTCCCGCTGCGCGGATTGATTTCTAATAATTTTGAACAATTAGATTTTTGGGGCAAAGTAAAAGATTATGCATGGCATATTTGCTTACCGACTATCGCTATGGTAGTAAGTGGTTTTGCCACACTAACCATGTTAACCAAAAACTCATTCTTAGATGAGATTCGTAAACAATATGTTGTCACTGCCAGAGCGAAAGGGTTAAGTGAAAGGCAAATTCTGTATAAGCATGTTTTTCGTAATGCGACCTTGCTTATTGTATCGGGTTTTCCTGCTGCATTTGTTGGCATTTTATTTACCGGTTCAGTATTGATTGAAGCTATTTTTTCGCTTAATGGATTGGGTCTTCTCGGTTATGAAGCAATTATTCAGCGTGATTACCCAGTTATTTTTGGTTCATTGTATATATTTACATTGATTGGGCTTATTACCAAACTCTTATCAGATTTATCTTATATGATAATCGATCCACGTATTGACTTTGAGGCTCGCAACTGATGACTACGCACTATTCAATTAATCAGCTACGTTGGCAACGATTTAAACGCAATCGACGTGGGTATTATTCATTATGGTTATTTTCAATATTATTTATAATCAGCCTATTTTCTGATTTTATATTTAATGATCGACCAATATTTATCAAGTATCAAAATAACTATTATTCGCCAATATTCCATTTTTATCCGGAAACTGAATTTGGTGGGCAATTTCAAACACAAACTAATTATTTAGATCCGGCGGTACAAAATAAGATTGAGTCTGATGGTTGGATACTTTGGCCTCCATTTCGTTATACCCATAATACAGTGATTCATGACACAACCAGCACGTTCCCTACACCACCATCAAAAAACCATTTGCTTGGCACCACCGATGCTGGGTTTGATGTTTTAGCAAACATTGCCTATGGTTTTAGAGTATCAATGTTTTTTGCCTTGTTTCTTACCTTTTTCACCTCCATTATCGGCGTGCTAATTGGCGCGATTCAAGGTTATTATGGTGGAAAAGTTGATCTATTAGGACAACGATTTATTGAGATTTGGAGTGGTTTACCTGAGCTATTTGTGATAATTCTGCTTGCCAGTATTTTACCGCTTAATTTTTGGTGGTTATTAGGTATTACGGTGTTATTTGGCTGGATGGCATTGGTCGGTGTTGTTCGAGCAGAATTCTTGCGAACCCGTAACTTCGATTATATTCGAGCCGCTAAAGCTATGGGCGTAAGCGATAGTAAAATTATGTTACGACATATGCTACCAAATGCGATGGTGGCAACATTAACATTTTTACCATTTATTCTTTGTGGTTCAATTTCAACACTAACGGCACTTGATTTTCTTGGCTTTGGTTTACCAATCGATTCACCATCTTTAGGGCGATTATTACTACAAGGCAAAAATAATTTGCAAGCGCCTTGGTTAGGAATGAGTTCTTTTTTAGTTATTTCCATCTTATTGTCACTGTTAATATTTATTGGTGAAGCAATTAGAGATGCATTCGATCCAAACAAAGGAGTATATCAATGAGTTCTCCTTTATTATCTATCATTGATTTAAGTATTGCCTTTAAAACTGGCCAGCATTCACAAAATCAAGTTGTTGACGCTATTAGTTTTGATATTAATGAACAAGAAACAGTAGCATTAGTCGGTGAGTCAGGCTCTGGTAAAAGTGTAACAGCACTGTCAATATTAAGGCTGTTATCAAAAGAGCGAGTGATTTATCCTTCAGGAGATATTATTTTCGAAGATAAATCATTATTACATGTCTCTGAAAAACAATTGCGTAAAATTCGCGGTAATGAAATTAGTATGATATTTCAAGAGCCAATGGTATCACTTAATCCATTGCATACCGTTGAAAAACAACTTTATGAAGTCTTATCTTTACATCGGGGTATGCGACGTAATGTGGCTCGAGGTGAAATCTTACAATATCTCGATCGGGTTGGCATTAAAGATCCTAAAAGCAAACTGGCTTCTTATCCTCATCAGTTATCTGGCGGTGAGAGGCAACGTGTAATGATTGCCATGGCCATTTTAACTCATCCAAAATTATTAATTGCTGATGAACCAACTACTGCTTTAGATGTTTCTGTTCAGGGACAGATTATTGAATTACTCAAAGAGCTCAAAAAAGAGCTTAATATGAGCATGTTATTTATTTCACATAATTTGGGCATAGTAAAAAAATTGGCAGATAAAGTAGCGGTAATGCAGGATGGCCAAATTGTTGAATTCAATAATAAACAACGTATCTTTTTGCGTCCACAGCATGAATATACTCAAACATTATTAAATTCTCAGCCTAGTGGTGAACCGGTTCCTTTACCTGATACTCCTGGTATATTGCTGAATGTGAATCATCTTGATGTTGAGGTCGTTACTCAAAAACGATTATTTAGCAGCAAAAAGAAAAAAATTGTTGATAATATTGGTTTTGCGGTACATCAAGGTGAGACAGTTGGTATTGTTGGGGAGTCAGGCTCAGGTAAAAGTACCACTGCACTAGCTATTTTACGTTTAATAAAATCAAAAGGCGATATCCTATTCGATAGCCATCCTATCCAGAATTTATCTGGTAAGAAGTTATTACCATTCCGTAGCCGAATTCAGGTTGTATTTCAAGATCCATTTTCATCACTTAATCCTCGCTTTAATGTTGAGCAGATCATCAGTGAAGGTCTAATGACGCACAAAAAATTGACTAAAACAGAGCGAGAACAAGCGGTAATTGATATTATGCTAGAGGTTGGTTTGGATCCTGAAATGCGTTTTCGTTATCCAAATGAGTTTTCTGGTGGACAACGGCAAAGAATAGCGATTGCTAGAGCTTTAATATTGCAGCCGGAACTATTAATTTTAGATGAGCCAACGTCATCTTTAGATCATACAATTCAAAAACAGATAATTAATTTACTTAAATCATTGCAAGAGAAACATCACCTTAGCTATCTGTTTATTAGCCATGATCTTGCGTTAATCTATTCAATATGTCATCAGATTGTGGTTATGAAAGACGGTAAAATTGTTGAACAAGGTTCACGAGAAAAAGTGTTTTATACGCCGGAATCAGAGTACACTAAAGTTTTACTATCATTTTTAGATAAACCACCGAGAAAAGCGACTAAGACGTTAATTCACGCGGATATTATCGAAAAAACTCAAAAAACAGGATCATCTGAAAATGTAGAAAAAGATGGACAGTCTGATGAAAAACAACAAGCTCAGCAAGAGCATAAACAAGAACAAAAGGTTAATTGGGAAGACGCATTATTAATGCGAAAAAAATAAATGTACAACTTTGTGGCTTAGCTATAAGCCACTATTAAATATTTAGTTTAGTAAACGAGTTAACAGGTTCATTATGCAAAAAAATATATTCCGTTTTTTAACCGCTTCATGTTTATCATTTATCTCAATAAATGCAATGGCATTGACATGTTCAGATAATCCCGAACAAAATAAAGTTGAGGCAAATAACTATATTTTTAAAATATTAGACTTTATTGATTCAACAGCTAAAGGGATTAAGCAAGAAGTGAGAACTTCAACCATTACATCAGATACTGGTACGATACGTTCAATTGTCAAACATAGTTTAAATTATGATCCAAATGGTTTGATTACAGAAAGTCATTACGATCTTTATTCCGGTGATAATGAAAAACTCTATTCTGAACATCTACAAAAAAACGAATCTGGCTGGCAAAATGTGATTGAAGATATTGAGGATGAAACAAGGAGCACCACTCAGTTCAAAATCGATACACAAGGTAGAGTTATTGCTTCTGAACAGATAAAACAAGCGCCCGATTTTACCTTTATTGAGAATGATAGTTATCAATTTGATAATAACAATTGTTTAATTAATAAAAATGTGCAATGGCAGCTAAAAGAGTTGGATGCTAATGGTCAAGTAGTAGGAACAGAGCAAAAAGGTGCTTCGATTTATGCATTTGGTTATCAAAATCGCCATCTAGCAAAGGTCTCGGCGCAATATAGTAATAAAACTAAAAATGAAAGCGATTTTTCTTACCAATATGATGATAAAAATCGATTAAATGCAATCCAATCGACTTATTCAATAGTTGGAAAAAATACCACTCATTACATGACTGAATTTTTAACTTTTAATGAGAAAAATGATTGGCTGAGTGCAACACAATCAAAACAAAATAGAAAAACCAAACAAACTAATATAGTTCGGCAGATTACGTATTATTAATCAATTAAACATGGCGTTATCACTAGTGAACTCGATAACGCCAATGAATAAACATCACTCTAGTTTTATCTTACAAATAAAATATAAATCGCATGAGCTGTCCATGCTAACGCTAAACCATACGTAAGTAGCTTTTCTCGCTTTGGATAGATATTAAATTGATGTAACAAAGTTAGAATCTGTTGCAATCCACACCAAATTGGTAGCGAAATCATTAAGCACAAAAATAATTTACCTAATTCAGTATTGGCTAACTTTAAAATATATGAACGCGTTATTGCGTCACCAAAAGGAATGATAAACGCAACAATGATTAATACCACTGGTGCGAAAATAGCTGCCCAAAGCCCACCTAAAGAAAATAATCCTTTTGCCACTTTTGAGTCAGACTGTATTGGTTGAGTTTCTTGATTTTTCATTGATCAAATACCACTTATTTAATTATCAATAATACTAAGCAATATGAAAGTAAAATTGTTACACCCCATAAGCCAATAATAAGTAAATATCCTTGTTTCTTTTTATGAATATTTTGCTTAAAAATAATCTTTGGCATTAACCTAAACCAGTTTATTGAATGAAATAAAGCGAGTAGTAATGCAATACAGTTTAGCACTACAACAACTGGGCTTTGTAAGAAAAAAATAAAACGATAAAACTCATCTTGTCCCATTTTATTTGTATACATACAGATAACACCATACATCAACACCAAACTAACCCAAATCATGGAAAAAGGCGTTAATTTATCAATGATTGACAGAAACAACGGCTGTTTTGTCTGTAACGATGTGATCTCGGACTGTGTACCAGTATTGTTATTATTTAAATCTTTATTTGCTGGATAATTATCATTATTCTTTTTAATCATAACTTTCTCAATGTGAGTAACATTATTATGTAATTAACGTTTCTAGGGCTGAATGTTTAATGTTGTATTATAAACATTAAGTGATTCAAATCGTCAAATTAAAGTCCTGCATAATATCGGTTTTTAAGGTAATAACACTAGGCAGAAAGTGCGTTGAAATGGTTTACATGATATTGCAAATGTGATTAATTAGTAAATTATTTGCTAGTAACAAATAACTTATAATCAATTAAGTATGAGCCTATTGGTGTTTCTTTAACTCTTACTTGAGCTTTAGTACCATATTTGATTTTGTCATTTAAATTTATACATAGAAAAAAGAAATAATTGTTATCTTTATCAAGAATCTTTAAACCATTTTTACAATGCCCATGTTTACCTCTACTTGGCCCTGGTGCGGTAATTTTATATTCAGTGGTATAAATTTTAGATTCAGTAGGATAGAAATAAATAATATCTATTGGTATACCTAAAAAAATTAGGAGATTAAAAGAAAAAATCATAAAAGCACGTGCAAGGTACTGTTTAATTCGTTCTAAAAATGGTTTTTTCAACATTTTTTTTCTAGAAAAAGCGAGAAGAAAACTAAGCATGATGGCTACAGAAAAAAATGAAAATTCAATTTTAGGGAAGATAATAGTTCTTTGGTGTACTCGCAAAGCAAAAAGAATATTAAGAATAAACAAGAGTGCCACTGAAAGCTGTACTATTGCTGTTATATTTTTCTTTAATACAACTTTTTTTAATAGATCTTGATTATAATTTTTAAAGTTTTGTGGCATATAAGATCTCTATCATCTCTTCTTAATAAAGTTTATTTTTACTATATCATTAATAGCTAATTTTTAGCTAAACTAAAATAATTATTAAAAATAGCGTACAATACTCAACATTAATCATCAATTCATTATTAATCATTTAGGAATTTTGTATGACAGGTAAATTTATTGTCATCGAAGGTTTAGAAGGTGCAGGCAAAACAACCGCCATCAATACTGTTGCACGTATTTTAAAACAACATCATATTGCTGATTTACAATTTACTCGCGAACCTGGCGGTACTCCAATTGCAGAAGCATTACGAAATATTATTAAAAATGGTTTAGATAATGAACCGCTAACCGATAAAGCGGAATTGCTAATGCTTTATGCTGCTCGTATACAATTGGTTGATAATGTAATTAAACCGGCATTAAAAATGGGGAAATGGGTTATTGGTGATCGACATGATTTATCAACTCAAGCTTATCAAGGTGGTGGGCGACAGATCGATAAGGTTTTTATTGAAACATTACAAGCTCAGGTTTTGGGTAAATTTAAACCTGATTTAACATTGTACTTAGATGTTGCGCCAGAACTCGGTTTAATGCGGGCCAGATCCCGCGGGCAGCTTGATCGCATTGAACAACAATCATTACCATTCTTTGAGCGTATTCGTCAGCGTTATTTACAACTAGCTGAGCGTGATAATACTATTGTGACCATCGATGCCAATCAATCTATAGAAGAAGTGACAGCTCAAATTGAAACTATTTTGAATTCATGGCTAATAAATTAGGTTTTGGTTTTATGATTTTTAATAAATATCCTTGGCTTGCATTACCTTTTCAGCAACTTGCTGATACGATTGTTAATAATCGGGCACATCATGCCATGTTAATTAATTATATTCAGGGAAGTGGTGAAGAAGAATTGATAAATCTACTGGTTAATCGATTAATTTGTCAATCTTCACAACAATTAGAGCCTTGTGGTAATTGTCATAATTGCCAGTTGTTTTTATCTCAGCATCATCCTGATTATTACGTAATTACACATGAGCAAGGTAAACAATCAATTGGTATTGATCAAATACGTAGTATTTCGACTAAAGTTTATGAAAAATCACAGCAAGGTGGCAATAAAATAATTTGGATCAAACATGCGGCTTCAATGACGGAAGCTGCAGCTAATGCATTGCTAAAAACATTAGAAGAGCCGCCAGAAAATACCTATTTTATTTTGAGTGATGAGCATAATAGCCAATTTTTACCCACAATTCACAGTCGTTGTTTTAGTTATTTTTTACCTATTCCAAAATTAGAACAATCCATTGATTGGTTAAAAAAACAACACAATCACCTATACAGCGATAATGAGCTTGCCACTGCATTATTATTGAGCGAAAATGCGCCACTAAATGCAGCAATATTACTTCAACCTGAAAAATGGCAGCAGAGAAAATCATTTTGTGAAAATTTATTAGAAATCTTACCGCAAAATAATTTTTGGCAATTAGCAAAAACTTTTAATCATGAAGGTTTTTTTGAGCACATTACTTGGTTTTGTGCATTGTTAAGCGATGCCTTAAAAGCCAAACAAAAAGTAGGTCGATACATAGTTAATCGCGATCAAGTGCCTTTAGTCAGGCTACTTGCGACAAAGAATAATGATGAAATAGCTTCGTTGTATCAAATTTGGTTACAAGCGAGGAATTTATTGTTATCGGTCACTGGATTAAATAAAGAATTGATTATCTATAATGCTTTAGCTCAATCACAACTAATTGGCTATCAGCAGCAGAATTAAGAGAGTAATAATATAGAAATAAAGTTTTGGTCAACGGTATATTTACAGATGAAAGGATTGCAGTGAGTTATTTATCGATTGAATTTGGTCTAATTTTTGTGGGTTTCTTTGCGATATATTGGGCTTTTAGATTATTACCAAAATTTCAGAATATATTACTTTTGATTTCAAGTTATCTTATTGTTGCTAGTTATAGTTTTCAGTTTGCTGTTATCCTTTTTATTTATACCTGCGCGATATATTTTGTTTCTGTGATGATTGCTGGTTCCAAACATCATGCTAAGCGATGGTTGATATTAGGATTGGTTGCGGCAATCATCAATTTAGCATTATTTAAATATTTTGATTTTTTTCGATATGAGTTACAGTCATTATGTAATTATTTAAACTTATCAATTTTGATACCTGTTGTTACTGTTCTTATTCCAATAGGCATTTCATTTTATACTTTCCATTCTGTAAGTTATTTAGTATCTATTAAAAAGAGAGAATTACCGGTAGCGAGATTTTGGGATTTTGCTTTGTTTTTAGCTTTTTTCCCCAGTTTAATTGCCGGTCCAATCAATCGAGCAAAAACGTTTCTACCTCAAATAGCGGTAAATCAACCTAGAGATATATTAGAGCCCTTTCGCGCTTTTACATTAATTATTTTAGCCGTCATAAAAGTTTATTGTCTGGGCGGATTAATTAGTGAAAATTGGGTAACGCCAATTTTTTCAAACCCTTTAGAATATAGTGTTATTGATTTATTAGTTGGCTTATATGCTTATGCTATGCAAATTTATCTTAACTTTTCTGGTTATACTGATTTAGTGACAGGGATTGCACTTTTATTAGGTTTTCGGTTGCCGATTAACTTCAATTTTCCTTATTTAGCCTTTAATTTACGTGAGTTTTGGGATCGCTGGCATATTAGCTTATCTCATTGGATTAGAGATTATATATATATTCCTCTCGGTGGCAGTCGTTGTGGTTTTGTTCGCACTCAAGTTAATGTGATGTTAGCGATGTTGCTGTCTGGATTATGGCATGGAGCTGGGATTAATTTTATTATTTGGGGGGCCTGTCACGGTATAGGCATTGTCTTTCTTAATATTTTAGATCGTTTTATAGGTAGAGGATGGATAACGCAACGTTCGCCAACTGTTGCTCGATTATTATCTTGGCACTATATCTGTTTTACCTGGCTATTTTTCTGTTGTGAGAGCTTCACTGATGCATTAGATTACCTATATGCTTTATGCCACAATTTTACCGTAGATTCACATTATATCGGGGCATTTATAAGTATAGGTATCGTATTTTTTATATATCCAATATGTAAAAATATTCCTACTTGGAGTGCGGTACAGTTTAGTAAAATAAATAGTGTTTACCTGCCAGTTTTTTTTATCCTTATATTATGGCTAACAATCTATTTAGCACCTTCTGGTGTACCAAATTTTATTTATGCTAATTTTTGATTATGATGAAAAATTAAAATGACATACAAAAAAACATTTTCGAAAAATAGAAGAAATAGGTCTAGAAAAGTTAGGCCACAAAATAAATTGTTGAAAAATAATACTTTTAATAATAAGAGAACTAAAAACAATTTTAAAAAATCAGATTGTTTACTAGATAAGCAAGATACGCTTTCTGCAAAAAAAATTTTTTTCCTATTATTTATTACCGGTATTGCATTAATTGCAATTTATCAACGATCAATTTTAATCTATTGGCAACAAACTTATCATTCCGATCTTTTTAATTCAGAAAGTGTTACTCAAGACTTCATAAAAGAAGATTCTGACGAACCTATAGATGAAATTTTATTAGGATCTCAAACAACAACCGTTGAACAGAATGATAACTTAAAAGATGTTAATATTCATTTGGTTAAAGATGTTCTAATTATTTCACAACCAGATGTTGTTAAAATAAACAATACGACTAAACAACAAATACATAATCAATCCATTCCTAATAATAAAGATGTTACTCAATCAAAAAATCAGCCAAATGAGCTAGTAAACAATCAAGCATCTTTATTAACTGATATTGAAACACCTAAAGTGCCAAAACATGATATCCCATTAATTCATGAACCATTACCAATAGTATTAACTGAAAATGATAAGGTCTTTTTTGCCGGTGATTCATTAATGCAAGGCGTTGCACCATATGTTAAAAAAATGTTATTCAAACAATATAAAATAGAAAGCATTGATCTTAGTAAACAAAGCACGGGCCTTGCTTACCCAAAAGCCTTTAATTGGCCAAAAACAATTAGTGATAACTTAATTACCGATCCTTCTATTAAATTACTTGTGGTATTTCTGGGGCCTAATGACCCGTGGGATTTTCCCTTAAAAGGATACCCTAAATACGTTAAATTCAAATCACCTATATGGGAAGAAGAATACCGTTTGCGTATAGCTGCTATTTTAAATAGTGCTTATGAGCATGATGTACAAGTCCTTTGGCTAGCAGCTCCTTGTATGCGTAAACCGAAACTCAATGAAGGCATGGTGTATTTAAATATGTTGTATCAATCTGAAATAGAAAAAGTACAACAACATTTTTTAACTACTAATCAGTTATTAGGTTGTACTTATGAGAATTTTACAAGTTTTGTTGAATCCGATAAAGGAAAAATAAAAGTAAGGGTTGATGATGGCGTCCATTTTACCACCACCGGCCAGAAAATTTTAGCCACGGCTATTATGGAAAAAATCATTTTTAAACAATTAGAGGACAATGATAGTGATTAAACTTTTAAAGTATATTCTTACTGTAATGATTGTCACTGTTTCTGTTGGTTGCAGTGTCGCTGAAAGTAGAACAAGTGCACTATCCGGTATTGTTGACTTTGGCGATCCCAATAGCAAACAATTTATCCAACGATTAAACTCATTGTCCAAAAATACAAATAGTAATCAAGTAGTGAATATCACTCAACTTGGCGATTCTCACTCTGCAGCAGATTTTTTTACTGGTGAATTTCGAACTTTGATGCAACAAAAATATGGTAATGCAGGGATTGGCTGGGTCACTCCGGTTGCGATAAAAGGTCAAAGCCATGCAGGGGTAAGTTGGAAAGTAAAAAACTGGAATGTATTAAGTAGCCGTACATTAAGTAATTTAGATTTCCCGATGGGAGGATTTATTGCTAAGCCAACCAAAGATGTAGCGACTATACAGCTGATACCTAAAAATGCAGGCAACAAAAATTGGCGAGTACAATTAACCGTTAAAATTTTAAAAAATAGTCCTAATTTGTTGAATATTTATGATGCTAATGATAAAAAAATAGATATTAGCTATTCATCCAAAAGTAATGTCTGGCAGACAATATCTTTTATCACTAAAGCACCTTTTTCTATCAAAGCAACTAACGATATTGAAATAGGTGGTATATGGTTAACTCGTTACCAACAATCTGGCGTTGTTGTCTCTTCGATTGCAACTAATGGTGCCAAACAGACAATATGGCAGAAGTGGGGCCCTAACTGGTTAAATGAATTATCGGCATCAAAAAGTGATTTGATTATTCTTGAATATGGTACAAATGAAAGTTTTGATGAAACTTTAGATGCGAATGCTTATCGTAAAAACTTGGTGAAAAATATTCGTCAAATTCGCAAATCCTCACCAAATTCGGTAATATTATTAATGACGCCACCAGATACAATGTTAAATGAAAAGAATTTTCCAAAGTCTTTTGCTAAAGTAATGAGTATCCAAAAACAAGTTGCTAAGTCAGAGAAAACGCTATTTTGGGATTGGCAACTGGCAATGGGCGGCCCTCATTCTATTAAAGATTGGCGTAGGCGAGGCCTTGCTCGTCCAGATTTAGTACATCAAACATTACAAGGTTATAAAGAAAGTGCTCGTATATTCTATGCTGATTTAAGTGAATTTATTAAAAAGAATAGTTAAAAATTTATAATTAAAAGGAATAACTAAGTTATGTCATCTCCAATTATTGTTGCTGTTGATTTTTCTGATACAAAGTCCGCATGGAATTTTATTGATAAAGTTGAACCTAAAGATTGTCGCCTTAAAATCGGTAAAGAATTATTTACTCATGCTGGTCCTGATTTTATTAAACAGATACAACAAAAAGGTTTCGATATTTTTTTAGATCTCAAATTTCATGATATTCCTAATACGGTAGCCAAAGCGGTAGCTGCTGCTGCTGAGTTAGGTGTCTGGATGACAAATGTTCACGCCAGTGGTGGAGTGCGCATGATGGAGGCGGCGAAAGATGCCCTTTACCAATATGGAAAAGATGCACCTTTATTAATTGCGGTCACTGTACTAACGAGTATGGAATCTTCAGATCTTAAAGAAATTGGTATTGAGGTATCGCCATTAGAACAAGCAACTCGTTTAGCATTATTGGCCAAAAACTGCGGGCTTGATGGTGTAGTTTGTTCAGCTAAAGAAGTACAGAGCTTTAGAACGCGACTTGGTAGTGATTTTAAATTGGTTACACCTGGTATTCGTCCGGCCGGTTCTACACCTGATGATCAGCGACGAATTATGACTCCACAACGAGCGCAGGCAGCTGGTGCAGATTATTTAGTCATAGGTCGTCCTATAACGCAAGCGGATGATCCAAGCAAAGCATTACAAACTATTTTATCAACACTTGATTCATCTAAGAGCAATTAGTATGTCAGATAATCCAATTGTTTATTCAACTGAGCATGGTCGAATAACACCTGAAAAAGCCACTAAGCTTCGTCCTAAAGGTGATGGTATTATTCGTATTTCACGTCAGACATCGGGCCGAAAAGGAAAGGGAGTTTGTGTGATTGATGGTTTTGACTTAGATGATGGCCAATTACAGCAATTAGCCGCCGATCTTAAAAAACGTTGTGGTTGTGGCGGTTCGGTTAAGGATGGAAAAATTGAGATTCAAGGTGATAAACGCGATCTATTAAAATCACTAATAGAAGATAAAGGATTTAAAGTTAAACTTGCTGGAGGTTAGTAACCAGAAAATAATACCCTTTTAAAAAAGGGTATTATTTGAAAAGAAATTAATTAGAACGGTAACCACGCATTTTTTTACTGATGTCACGACGTTCCTTAGAAATTTCAGCATTTTTGATGATGTAATCATCAACACGATCATCGTAATCGCTCTTCATGTTGGCAATAATAGCTTGAAGCTCTTCGTAAGTCATATCAGGTTTAATATAATCACTTAAATTTTCAAGTAATAATACGCGCTTTTGGTTGTCACGAATTTTCTTCTCGTTATCTGAGATTTCGCGTTTTAATTTGTTTAAACGACGTGACAAACGAATGTATTCAAGAACATCTTGAAATGATGGTGCGGCTGATTTTTCCTTGTCCATCTATAACCCCTTATTTCTGAAAAAATGAAAAACAATTATTCTTTAATTATATACCAATAATTTTTTGTGGTCATATTAAATATAGTTTTATTGTTAAATGTTATAGTTAAAAATTAATTTTGATGATTATTTTTGTTTTGTCTGAACTTTTTTAAAGTTTGGTTGTATATTATTTTTAAGTAATATCAAAAATTTTATTGAATTGCGGATAAATTGATATAAAAGCAAAAACAAGTATTAAGAATTATTGCAAAGTATTATACAATACGTCGTTAATTATAGAGTACCGAATGAGAGAATCATAATGAGCTGGATTGAAAAAATTCTGAGTAAAAATAATATATCGTCAGATCATAAAAAGGCGAATATTCCAGGTGGTGTTTGGACTAAATGTAGCAATTGTGAGCAGGTCATTTATCAAGCTGAACTTGACCGAAACTTAGAGGTCTGTCCGAAATGTGATCACCATATGCATATTCCTGCCCGAGTTCGCTTATATCGTTTCTTAGATGAAGGATCTGATGTCGAAATTGGTGCAGAACTTGCTCCGAAAGATATTTTAAGATTCAAAGATACTAAAAAATATAAAGATCGTTTAACTGCGGCACAAAAAGAAACTCACGAAAAAGAAGCTATGGTCGTTATGAAAGGAACACTACTAGGCATTCCGGTTGTCGTAGCTTGTTTTGAATTTGCTTTTATTGGTGGATCAATGTCATCGGTGGTTGGCGCTTTATTTACTCGTGCTGCTGAACAAGCAATTGCAGATAAATGCCCACTAATTTGTTTTTCAACCAGTGGTGGTGCTCGTATGCAAGAAGCACTATTCTCATTAATGCAAATGGCAAAAACGAGTGCTATTTTAGCTAAAATGCAAGATGAAGGATTACCATACATTTCAGTAATGACCGATCCAACAATGGGCGGTGTATCTGCAAGTTTAGCTATGCTAGGCGATATTAATATTGCAGAGCCTAAAGCATTAATTGGTTTTGCTGGCCCTAGAGTAATACAACAAACTGTACGTGAAACATTGCCAGAAGGATTCCAACGTAGTGAGTTTTTACTTGAAAAAGGCGCAATTGATATGATTATTCATCGTCGAGATATGCGACCAAAAATTGCTGGTTTATTGGCTAAGTTAATGAAACTTCCTAACCCTTTTGATAATGTCGTTAATGATGAAACAATTTAATTGATCATGCAAAATAAAATCCCTGATGCCATGTCAGATCTTGAGACATGGCTTTGTTACTTGGAACAGTTACACCCTTCAAGCATTGAATTAGGGCTGGAAAGGGTAAAATCAGTCGCTGAGCGATTAGATTTATTACAACCAGCACCTTATATTTTCACTGTAGCAGGCACTAATGGCAAAGGGACAACTTGTCGTACGCTAGAAATGATTTTACTTGCTGCTAATAAGCGTGTTGGTGTTTACAGTTCTCCACATTTATTACGTTTTACTGAGCGAGTTAGAATCAATAATCAAGAGTCAACCCCATCAGATACTGTTAAGGCATTTGCTGCGATTGAAAAGGCCAGAGGCGATGTTTCATTAACCTATTTCGAATATGCAACACTGGCGGCTTTATATCAATTTAAGCAAGCTCAACTAGATATCGTTATTTTAGAAGTGGGGCTAGGTGGTAGGTTAGATGCCACCAATATTGTTGATGCTGATATTGCAATTATAACGACAATCGGTATCGATCATGTTGAATATCTTGGCAATACCCGAGAAAGCATTGGGCAAGAAAAAGCGGGTATTTTTAAACCTAAAAGCATCGCTGTAGTTGGCGAACCTGAAATACCATCTTCCATTTTAGACGTTGCCCATGCTATAAATTGTCCTATCTTTGCTGTAAACAAAGATTGGTCTTATCAACAAATTGATAAATTATTCTGGCAATTTCATTCTTCGATAAAGCAGTATAAAAATCTTCCGATTCCACATGTACCTCTAGCTAATGCTGCAACAGCAATTGCAGCCCTTAGTTATTCACCATTTTCTATTACTCAAAAACAAATAGACAGTGCTCTTGAAAAAACTAGCTTGATAGGACGTTTTCAAATCATCCAATCATCACCAACAGTAATCGTTGATGTTGCTCATAACCCTCATGCGGCCAGTTATTTAGTCAAGCAAATTGAGTTATTAAAACAACAACAATTAAAAGTTGGAAAAGTGAGATTTGTGATAGGAATGCTTAAGGATAAAGATATTAAAAGTACTTTATCTATATTTAATGCTGATCAGTGGTATTGTGCTTCACTTTATGGTGAACGGGGATGTAATGCTGATATATTAAAGCAGTTTTTACAAGAAGAAAATGTAGCGAACATTGCAACGTTTGATTCGGTATATGAAGCATATCAAAAGGCTATGCAAGAAGCTAAAGAAGATGATATTATTGTCATTTGTGGTTCATTTCATACCGTTTCTGCCGTTTTGGATACTGTAAGCAACTAGGCAAATGTGAACATGGATAATAATCAAGAGAAAATTAAATGTGGCTCAAATAAAGTTAGAAATCAACTTATTGGTTTTGCTACATTTTTATTAATAATTGCTATTATTGCTCCAAATATAATCACGGATAAATCTAATTCGCAAACATCAACAGTTCCTATATTACAATCAGGTGTAATAGATGAACAAAATCAAGATGTTGCTCTGAAAAATGATTCTTCTTATACACCTGATTCAGATCAATATCCTAGCCCTTTAGCTTCACCTGATATTATTGATGAGAGTTTTGATTCTCAAATAACGACATCTTCTGAACAAACTGATAAACCCTATATGATTCAGCTTGGTGCATTAAAAAATAAGAAAAAAATTGAGGAACTAGTTGCCTTATTAAGGCTGAATAACTATAACGTTAGAGTGATACCAAATAATCCTGGGCCAAATCAACTGATAAAATTACAAGTGGGTCCTTATGCGAAAAGAGAACAAGCTGAACAGTTGATTAGTAATTTAAATAATTTAACTAAGTTAAAAGGTGTAATTATTACTAATTAACAACCATTTTATGATGTATAAAGATTAAAAAATATTAATATAAAATTGTGAGTTATTATGATGAATTGGGTTGATTTTACGATTATCGGTGTGATTCTTTTATCAGCACTGATTAGTATTATTAGAGGTTTTGTCAAAGAAGCGCTATCTTTAATTAGTTGGGTGCTAGCGTTCTTTATTGCCAGTCGTTTTTATATGTACATTACTAGTTATTTGACTTATTTTGATAGTGATGTAATTCGGATTGCAGTTGCTATTGCGATACTTTTTATTTCGACATTAATTGTTTGTGCAATCGTCTCTTATATTATAGGTCAATTAGTCCAAAAAACAGGACTATCAAGTACCGATCGAGTATTGGGAATTTGTTTTGGGGTATTAAGAGGTATTTTAGTTGTTGCAGCAGTGCTCTTTTTTGTTGATACCTTTACACCTTTATCTCAATCTCCATATTGGGTGCAATCACAACTTATTCCGCATTTCCATTTTATTATTCGCTGGTTTTTTGATTTTATACAGCAGTCGTCTTCATTTTTAGTTCAATAAGTTTGAGGTAATCATTGTATGTGTGGTGTTGTTGGTATTGTAGGATGTAGTACTGTTAATCAATCTATTTATGATGCTTTAACTGTTTTACAACATCGTGGACAAGATGCAGCTGGGATTGTAACCATTGATGAACAAAATCGCTTTCGTTTACGTAAAGCAAATGGTTTGGTAAAAGATGTATTTCAAGAACATCATATGCAACGTTTACAAGGTAATCTAGGTATAGGTCATATTCGTTATCCAACCGCGGGTAGTTCAAGCCCTTCAGAAGCTCAACCTTTCTATGTAAATTCGCCATATGGCATAGCATTGGCTCATAATGGTAATTTAACTAATACTGAACAGTTACGAGATAAGGTGTTTGAATTAGCAAGACGTCACATAAATACTAGCTCAGATTCAGAAGTATTACTTAATATTTTTGCTAGTGAGTTGGATAAATTTCCGACTTATCCGTTAACTGCAGATAATATCTTTAGTGCTGTCCATCAAGTTCATCAAATTATTAAAGGAGCTTATGCTTGTGTCGCAATGATTATTGGTCATGGGCTGGTTGCTTTTCGCGATCCATTTGGTATCCGACCATTGGTTATTGGTAAAAAAGTTATTGATGATCAAAAAACAGAATATATGGTTGCCTCTGAAAGTGTCGCTTTAGATATTCTCGATTTTGAATTTATGCGAGATGTAGAGCCAGGCGAAGCTATTTATATTACTCAAGATGGTCAGCTTTATTCTAAACAGTGTTCTGATAATCCGCAATATTACCCATGTATTTTTGAGTATGTTTATTTTGCTCGACCTGATTCATTTATGAATGGTGTATCTGTTTATCAATCACGGATATTAATGGGGCAAAAACTAGGACAAAAAATAGCTAGAGAGTGGAAAGATATTGATATTGATGTCGTCATCCCTATTCCAGAAACATCTTGTGATGCAGCTCTTGAAATTGCTCGTATTTTAGATAAACCTTATAGACAAGGATTTGTTAAAAATCGTTATGTAGGGCGCACCTTCATTATGCCTGGACAAAATGCTAGAAAACTTTCAGTAAGAAGAAAACTTAATGCTAACCGTATTGAGTTTGAAGGTAAAAATGTACTTCTTGTTGATGATTCTATTGTCCGAGGGACGACCTCTGAAAAAATTCTTGAAATGGTTCGTTCTGTTGGCGCTAAAAAAGTTTATTTAGCTTCGGCTGCACCAGAAATTAGATATCCTAATGTTTATGGTATCGATATGCCTGTTGCTAGTGAGCTAATTGCTTATAATCAATCAGTAGATGAGATTGCAAAAGAAATCGGAGCTGATAAATTAATATTTCAAGATCTCTCTGATTTAATTGATTCTATTAGAGAACAAAATCCCAAAATTCACCATTTAGAATGTTCTGTATTTACTGGCAACTATATTACAGAAGATGTTGATGATAATTATTTTAATCAATTAGAGAATAATAGAGCAGAAACTAAAATATCTTTGCCAATTAAAGAATCTGAAAATCTTGAAATTTATAATGAAGAACAATAGCAGTTATTTAATATTGCTAAAAATTATGACAAGATTATAATAAAAAAATCTGAAGTAGTAATTTCAGATTTATTTATTGAAACCAATCAGTTTAATTAGTTTGAAATTTGAACGTATCGATTAATTGTTCATTAGTAAAAAACTATATTTTTCAACAAAGTAATAAAAAAGCTAATTTATCCTAAAAAACTCTCTAATATAACCTTATGAAAAATAAGGATAAAATCTATCTTTACAAAAAAAATCAAAAAAAAGAATAAAATATTTTGATAAATGACTTTTTTGTAATAAAATTCTTATAAATTTAATCTTTTTGTAAAGAAATATTAATTTTGTAAAAGTGATTTAATAATATATAAACTTAATTAAAAGCTAATAAATAATCACAACTATTAATGACAATGGTGTAATGCTAAAAAACATAAAAAAAACATTCTAATATTGTCAGAGGAATATAAGGAATAATTAAGATGAGAAAGAGTCTTAATTTAAAAATTATCTCAGCTTTCGTAATTGCAACGTTGTCTTTGCAGCCTGTTTATGCTACAGACTCGGAGACAGCATCAAACGCAGTTGATAGTAATAAGATAATTGAATTAAAGAACGGCACTAAAGCTCGAGAAATGATAAATAATCAACAGCGTAGTCTATATCAGATTGCGCTATTAAGTAGTATTTCGATTTCAGAGCTAAGAGCGATGAACGCTGGTCGATTTGACAAGAAAGATGTTGTTGATGTTGGTGACCGTTTAATTTTGCCAGAAAACTCTCCTTTATTACCTGCTATAAAAGTTAGTAATGATAAAAAGGATCAACATCCGAATTTACCAAAACTAAGTTCTGATGATAATTACGATGTAAAAAAAGATAAAGATGCTTTAGCCACGCAAGTCGCTTCTACATTACAGACTCTCGCTACTCAAGACTGGAAGCAAATTACTTCATCTGATAACGGCGGTATATCAGGTCGTTTGAAAGACAAAGGTAAAAATTACGCTGAAAGTTATGTTCGTAATGGCGTTAAGACGCAAGTTGTTGATCCAGTTCGTAATGCAGCACAGGATTTCTTAGGTCGTTTTGGTACAGCTCAGTTACAGTTTGATTTGAGTGATAAAGGCCAATTTAATAACGTTAATTTAAAATTATTTAGCCCTTGGATTGACACCGAGGATATGTTGATATTTAGTCAGATTTCATTTCAAGAATATGAACATAATCGCCGCATAGGTAATATTGGTATTGGTCAACGTTGGGATGTTGCCGATAAAAAATGGTTACTCGGTTATAATGTGTTTTGGGATCACGACTTTCAACGAGATCATAACCGTTTAGGTATTGGTGCCGAAGCATGGAGTGATTACATGAAATTTGCGGTCAACTATTATCACCCATTATCGGATTGGAAAGAATCTAAAGATTTTGATGATTATTTAGAGAGAGCAGCTAAAGGTTTTGATATTCGTTTTCAAGGTTATTTGCCGCAATATCCACATTTAGGTGGTTCATTAATGTATGAACAATACTTTGGTGATAAAGTTGCATTATTTGGTAAAGATAACTTACAAAAAGATCCTCGAGCGATAACTGTTGGCTTGGATTATACTCCTGTCCCTCTATTCACGATAAAAGCGCAACATAAACGAGGGCAAGATAACAAAAAAGCTACTACAGCAGAATTAACCATGAATTATCGAATTGGTACGCCATTAAAAGATCAATTAGATCCAGACATGGTACAATCAGCTCGCTCTTTAAAAGGCAGTCGATATGATTTAGTTGATCGTAACAACTATATTGTTCTTGAATATAAAGAAAAACGAATGACTGTGGATTTAGGGTTAGAATCTGTTCAATTAATTGAAGGGTCAACATCTAATATTACTATAGGTTTGCATAATGCTAAAGGTCTATCCCAATTAGAATGGTCTGGTAATATGCAAGATATTGATAATGGTGGCGGTTTCTTATGTTCTGCAACGGGAACTTGTACTGCCTCTTCATGGCTTAACCCACCAGCGAGTATTGATAATTGGAAAATAGTTGCGCCAAGGTATCTTGATAAAAACGGTCAACGTCAACCAGTTAGCACCAATGGTATTTATTCTTTATCGGTGACTGTAACTGATGGTAAAGGAAAATCAGCAACATCTAATAGTGTCTCATTTGAGGTTCTACCTAATACTGAACTACGCAAAGTGGGGGTTTGGGCTATTGATAAACTTGGTAAACCAAGTGCAGATCCTATTCAAAATCCAGCTAATGGTTTAGATGCGGTTACGGTAATGGCAACATTGATCATGCCAAAAGATGGAGTAGGAAGCCGAAGTTTGACTGATTATAATGGATTTAGTGATGATATCTTAATGGATAGTATTTCCAATACGTTTGAAGCTTCTGTTACCAATTTGTGGATAGCAACTAGTAATGGTAAACAAATTAATTTAATTGATGGAACTTCTGGAAAAGTGAAATCTTGTCCAACTACAAATCCTTGTGTCATCGTTAAATCATTCGAAAAAGTTAAGATGGGACAAAAAGTATCTAGTAATGCTGCGACTGCTAAGGATATAGAAGTAATTGGTGATACCTATGCCATTGATGTTGCTTCAAATATCACAGGTACAGTTGATTTTGTAGCTAAGTTAAATAAATATGGTCAATCTTTGAACCATGCTGTTGTTTACTTCAATGGAGGACAAGCAGGTAAGCTTGAGGTCTATCGAAGTGAAGGTAATGTATTAGTCGCAACCAGTGATAATAGTTCTTATCTAGTATTTAATCCAAATGGTCCGAAAGAATGGAAAGTTCACAGTGATTATTATGTAGTCGCTTATGATATGGCGGGAGAAGTAATTCAAGATCCATTTGTTGTCTGGTCACTTGTTGGATCAAATGATAGTGCATGTCCAGGTGATAAGATGACACATATAAAAAATGATTATACTAATCCGGATTATCGAAATGGACCATGGTTCAACGTAAGTATGGGTAGAAATGCACATTATAAGATTCGAGGAATTAAATCGAAAATAAATGGCAGTAACAGCGATGGTGAAGATAGCTACGCGTTTATAGGTACTAGTATTGAAAAAGTTGATGGTGCACCTGAGTATGTGAATTGGCAACAAGTCTCTATTTCTGAAAAAGCATGTGCTGGTGACCAAGGCTTTTTATTACAAGTTACTGCTTATTAAAATTAGAAGAGTTTTTAATTGTCGCGATTTATCGTTGATAATTTAAAAGGGAACACCAAAAAAATGGTGTATTTATATAAATACAACATGTTAATTTATCAAAGAAAATAGGAAGTTAAACATGAAAAATCTAACAATCAAAAAAGTCGCATTAGGCTTGTTCTTAGCTGGTTATGCAGCTAGTAGTGCCTATGCAGTAGATTTAAAAAGTACAACAAGCAAAGAAATACTAGGTAATGCACCTGTTATTTATTCTGACAAAAGTAAAGAAGAACGACAAGTGACTGTTCGTATTTCAGCAGACGAAGCAGGTGTAACTGCTGGAGGCCCTGATAGAAAAGCAGAAGTTGGTGATTTTATTCACGTCTTTTATGAATTAAGAGATTTAGATGGCGATCTAGATGAAAATGGTGTAGTAAAAGATACACTAAAAGTATGGATTAATGATGGTACAAACTGGGTCAAAGTGAACACTGCTCTTGATATTAAATTCTCCAATGATGGTGAAAGAGGTCACATATATTTCCAAATCCCTGAAGATATGGCCGGTGCGGTGAAAGTTGGTTTACAACTTCAAGAGAAAACTACATTTGGTAACCCAAATACAAACCAATGGTTAGACATTGCTGATATTTGGAGTAATAAAACTCCTGAAGTAAAACCAGAAATTGGTGACAATGACAAACCAACCGACGAAACTGGTCCTGGTGATACAAATCCTGATAACCCAGTGGGACCAATCGTTTCTAAAGAAAGTACAAAATTGGGTATTTTCAAATATGACACAGATGGTGCACTTGATATGACTGTAAATTTAGCTAGTTTGTCAAAACCAGAAGGCATTACAGATGATGTGTGGGCTCAAAAATCAACTCCACGCTATGGGGATCGCTTAGCTGCTGTTGTTTGGCAAAAAGTGAAAGGTGATACAACAGCTACTTCTGTACCAGGTGCTAACGATAGAATAATTACTGCTTCATATAGCTTTACATGGAATCTTTCAGGTCCTTCTAACGACACAACTGGTAATGTAGATTCTTCAGAAAAAGTTACTGCAGGTGTGTATTCTGTAACTGCTGCTAATAATAATGATTCAATTGCTTTAGGTGCGGTTAACGCAGCAGGAGGCAAGGTTGCTTTAACAGGAGCAAAACATAACTCAGTATATAGTATCGCTGGTACTAAAGCTGGTATTCAAGGCTTCAAACTTCAAGTTACAGCAAACTAATTATTCATTAGTTATGAAATTAATAAAAACCACTCTTTTGGGTGGTTTTTTTTTGATTAAATGAACTTAATTCAAACTCAATTGCTAAAAGTTTTGGTTAATATAATATTTAATTGTGCACTTCTCAGCATTAAATTGCTACAATAATTAATATAGTCAAATTGATAACTACACTCATGATTATTCCTTGGCAACAACTTGAACCTCAAACATTAAATAATCTTATTGAATCTTATGTACTTCGAGAAGGTACTGATTATGGCTTGCAAGAAAAAACACTTGTAGATAAAGTTAACGAGGTTAAACTTCATTTAATTAATGGAACTGCGGCAATTTTTTGGTCTGAATTACATGAAACAATCGATATCAAAATTATAAAATAATGATTAAAATCGTTTTATTGAGTATATGATTTATTGTGTAACTTTGTTATAGTGTAATTGTAGTAATTGAATGGAGAGGACGGAATAATGATTGGTAAACAGCAATCAGATACAACATTAGAATGGTTTTTATCTCATTGCCATATTCATAAATATCCAGCTAAAAGTACCCTTATTCATCAAGGAGAAAGAGCCGAAACCCTCTATTACATTTTGAAAGGATCTGTTGCTGTATTAATTAAAGATGATGAAGGTAATGAAATGATTTTGTCTTATTTAAATCAAAATCAATTTCTAGGTGAATTAGGTCTTTTCGAAGAGGGCACGGAGCGTAGTGCTTGGGTTAAAGCGAAAACAAGTTGTGAAGTAGCTGAAATCTCCTATAAAAAATTTAAACAGCTTGTACAAGTTAATCCCGATATTTTAATGCGACTCGCTAGCCAAATGGCGAGTCGATTACAAGTTACATCAGAAAAAGTGAGCAACTTAGCTTTTTTAGATGTTGCTGGACGAATTGCACAAACCTTATTGAACTTAACTAAACAACCAGATGCAATGACTCATCCTGACGGTATGCAAATTAAAATTACACGTCAGGAAATTGGTCAAATAGTTGGTTGTTCACGTGAAACAGTAGGCAGAATTTTAAAAATGCTTGAAGACCAACATTTGATTTCAGCACATGGCAAAACAATTGTGGTTTATGGTACCCGTTGATTATCGAAATTGTAATTAAAATGATTGAGATATTACGAGATATTAAATGACACAACAAAGATACATTCCGAATCATGTCGCTATTATAATGGATGGTAATGGTCGTTGGGCTCAACAACGTAATCAATTAAGGGCGATTGGCCATCGAGCTGGTTTAAAAGCGGTTCGTAAAATTGTTACTCATGCTGCAAAACTAAATATCAAAGTACTGACTTTATATGCTTTTAGTAGTGAAAATTGGAAGCGGCCATCTAATGAAGTTTCAGCATTAATATCACTTTTTATTTATGCATTAAATCGAGAAATTAAAAGTTTAAATAAACATAACGTCCGTTTAAATATTATTGGTGATATCTCAAAGTTTAATGAACATCTTCAAAAACTGATTATTGATGCTCAATGTTTAACACAAAATAATACCGGCTTGGTTCTCAATATTGCGGCTAATTATGGTGGTCGCTGGGATATTGTACAATCAGCACAAAAAATGGCAACTGAGGTTTTGCAAGGAAAAATGAAAATTGAAGATATTAATGAGGATAGTTTTGCATCAACTATTAGCATGAGTGATTTGCCTGAAGTTGAATTAGTTATACGTACTGGTGGTGAATATCGAATGAGTAACTTTTTATTATGGCAAAGTGCCTATGCTGAACTCTATTTTACCGACACACTATGGCCTGACTTTAATTCAATATCCTTTGATGAAGCGATAAATGTATTTAATACTAGAGAACGACGTTTCGGCGGTGTTCAAAATGAGGAACTTTAATGTTAATTCACCGTATTTTAACTGCACTAATACTTATTCCACTGGTAATTATTGCTTTGTTTTTTGCACCATTATCAATATTTTCTTATCTAATGATCGCTGTTTGTGGAATGGCTGCATGGGAATGGACTAATTTTCTCGCTATCACTAAACCATTAAATAAAATTGTTTTTACATTTTTTGTTGTAATGTTATTAAGTTTAGTTTACTTAATTCCAAATACAGAATTAATAAAATATAGATTATTCAATTATATAATTTGTTTATCGATTATTTGGTGGTTAGTTGCGTTATTGCTGGTAATTGGTTATCCAAAATCAGCAAAATACTGGTCTAACTCTTTAGTTATTAAGTTATTATTTGCATTTTTTACACTGGTTCCTTTCTTTATCAGTATGATTGAACTGCGATCAATTAATTATACATTAAATACTTATACCGGTGCTGTTTGGTTGCTATATGTATTTGTGGTAGTATGGGCCACCGATACTGGTGCATATTTTGTTGGTAGAGCGTTAGGTAAACGCAAATTAGCAGCAAAAGTATCACCCGGTAAAACGATAGAAGGCTTTTTAGGTGGGGTTGGCTCTGCTATTTTAATTAGTATATTTGTTTATTTAACTGGCTATTTTCAATTGAGTTTCACTGCCTTTATGTTGAGCTCTTTATTGGCTATTTTGGTTTCAGTATTGGGCGATTTGACTGAAAGTATGTTCAAAAGAGAAGCTGGTATTAAAGATAGTGGTAATTTAATACCTGGACACGGTGGCATTTTAGATCGGATTGATAGTTTAACTGCGGCAGTTCCGATGTTTGCGGCACTATCTTTATATTTACTTTAAAAGGTTATTGATTTTGCTCTGGTCACTGTTGTTATTTATTATTACTATCAGTATATTAGTCACTGCACATGAGTTTGGGCATTTTTATGTGGCTAGGTTATGTAAGGTCCAGGTAGAATGTTTTTCGATTGGTTTTGGTAAAAAAATATGGGCGCGTAAGTTTTCAAGTGGAACTGAATTAGTTATTGCTATGATTCCACTAGGTGGCTATGTTAGAATGCTTGATAGTCGAGCTAGTGAACTAGCGCCTAATTTTGAAAAATTTGCTTATGACAAAAAGAAATTGTGGCAAAGAGCAGCAATTATTTTCGCTGGCCCATTTGCCAATTTTGTTTTAGCCGTGTTTATCTATTGGATTATCTTTTTGATGGGAGTCGTAGAGTACCCTGTTATAGTAAAAAATGTTATACCTTTAACCCCGGCTGCAACCTTAAATATTCCAGCTGATTCAGAGTTAAAGATGATAGATAATGCAAAAATTGATAGTTGGAATGATGTAAATATTGCATTGATTACCGCTTTAGGAAATCAGAATATTAATGTTACCTATATAGATAGTTCAAATGGCGATAAAACACCAGAAGAAGTGACTAAAAATGTTAATATTAGTCATTGGTATTTTGATATAGAGAAAGATTCTGCTATAAGAGCTTTTGGTTTTATACCTAAACAGTTGGAAATTTATCCAATTGTAAGTAAAATTGTGACTGATTCAGCTGCAGAGCAAGCGGGTTTGCAAGTTGGAGATAAAATTATCAGTTATAATAATCAGTTATATACAAATTGGATTGATTTTACTAATACAATAAAAAAAGCTGAAATCATGGTATTGAAAGTGGATCGTGATGGTAAAGATATCAATCTAACTTTAACACCCAAAATAAATAAAAATGGAGAGGGTGTTGCTGGATTTTACCCGACATCCGATTCAGTAATTAGGCAGTATAGTTTTTTAAATGGATTTGGCAAGGCGATGGAACAAACTATATTAACAACCAAGTTAACTGTTCGATCTCTTTATCAATTAGTAACAGGTGTTATTGGCCTTAAACACTTATCAGGACCAATAACTATAGCAAAAAGCGCAGGGCAAACAGCAAGTTATGGTTTTACTCCTTACTTATATTTTCTGGCTTTTATTAGTATAAGTTTAGGTGTAATCAATCTTGTTCCATTACCAATGTTAGATGGCGGGCAGTTGCTTTTTTTATTATTTGAAAGAATAAAAGGAAATGCCTTATCAAATAAAGCACAAGAGCGTTTTTTTCGTATCGGATTTGTTTTATTAATGGTAATAATGGGAATTGCACTATTTAATGATATTTTACGATTGTAATGGGATGAGGTTATAAATATATACGATGAAAATAAATAACTTACTTATAGCATCTTTGCTGTTTAGTACTACAGCAGTATATAGTTCCAATGCATTTTGTGTTGATGATTTTGTAGTTAAAGATATCAAGTTTGAAGGCCTACAGCGAGTAACTGTTGGTGCTGCCATGCTTGAAATGCCAATCCAAGTTGGTGATTATGTAAATGAAGCTGACTTAGGTCGTATTATTAAATCTCTCTACTCAAGTGGTAATTTCGATGATATCACCGTATCAAGAGATGGCGATAGGCTAATTGTACATGTGCAAGAGCGTCCTACTATTGCCAGCATTACTTTTTCCGGTAATAAATCTGTTAAAGATGATATGTTGAAAAAGAATTTAGATAGTACAGGTATTCGAGAAGGTGATGCATTAGATCGCACCATGCTCTCAGGTGTTGAAAAAGGTTTAGAGGACTTCTATTACAGTGTAGGTAAATATAATGCTCAAATTAAAGCTGTAGTTACGCCATTGTCTCGTAATCGTGTTGATCTAAAATTAGTTATTGCTGAAGGCAAATCGGCGTTAATTGATCAAATCAATATTGTAGGTGCAAAAGCTTTTTCATCAGAAGAACTGATTTCTCGTTTTACATTACGTGACGAGGTTCCGTGGTGGAATATGCTAGGAGACCGTAAATATCAAAAACAAAAATTAGCAGCTGACTTAGATGAATTACAAAGCTTTTATCTAAATCGAGGTTATGCTCGTTTTAATATTGAATCAACACAAGTTAGTTTAACTCCAGATAAAAAAGGTATCTATGTAACTATTAATATCCATGAAGGTGAGCAATATAAATTATCCGAATTGGATTTTAAAGGTAACTTTGCTGGTCATAAAGAAGCAGTAACCAGAATAGCCAAAGAAAAACTGACTGTTGGCGACCTTTACAGTGGTAAAAAAATTACTGATATTGAAGATAATGTTAAACGTTTATTAGCTAATTTTGGTTATGCTTACCCACAAGTATCTATTCAACCAGAAATGGATGATGCGTCGCATACTGTTAAATTAATAGTACTAGTTGATGTTGGTCAACGTTTCTATGTCCGTAATATCAAGATTGTTGGAAATACGGTTACTAGTGAAAGTGTTGTTCGTCGTGAGCTTCGTCAAATGGAAGGTTCATGGTTAAGCAATGGATTGGTTGAACTAGGTAAAGATCGTTTAAATCGACTTGGATTTTTTGATACTGTCGAAGCCAACACTGAACGTGTTCCGGGAGTCGATGATCAAGTTGATATCATTTATAAAGTTTCTGAACGAAATACGGGTAGTATTAAATTTGGAGTTGGTGTTGGATCAGATAGTGGTGTTAGTTTTAATGCTGGTATTTCTCAAGATAACTGGTTAGGTACTGGTAATAGTGTTTCTTTTGATATTAATACTACTAGCAATGATAAAACAGCATCAATATCGATTGTTGACCCATATTTTACGGTTGATGGTGTCAGTTTAGGCGGTAGTGTTTATTACAATACTTATAAAACTGATAGCGATGATGAAGAGTCAGAATATTCAAGTAAAACTTGGGGTGCGACAGCTAATTTAGGTTTTCCGATAAGCGAAAATAATTTCCTCCGATTTGGTACAGAATACGCTAACCATAAATTAACTGATATGAGTGCTCAGTATAATATGTGGCGTTATTTTAACTCTATGGGTGAAAATATGAAAAATAAAGATAAATCTTTTTCATATGATACCAACGATATATTATTAAGTGCTTATTGGACATATAATTCATTAGATCGCGGATACTTCCCAACTGATGGTCTAAAAGTAACAGCAAATTTAAAAGCGACAGCGCCAGTCTTTGATAATCGATACTATAAAATGGTTACTGATGCATCTTATTACTATCCAATTGACGGGGATCATAATTGGGTGTTCTTAGCTCGTGGTCGATTAGGCTATGGTGGTGGATTTGGTGGCAAAGAGTTACCATTTTATGAAAACTTCTATGCTGGTGGTTCAACTGTTTTACGTGGTTTTAAATCAAATACTGTTGGCCCTAAAGCAGTATATTTTAACAAAAATGGTTGTCGAACTCTAAATGATACATCGGGATGTGAAAAATCTAAAGATGCTGTCGGGGGTAATGCGTTAGCATTTGCCAGCACAGAATTGGTTGTTCCGACACCATTTGCCAGTGAAAAATATGCTGATAGTATTAGAACATCAGTATTTTTTGATGCAGGTACTGTTTGGGATACGGAATGGGATCTAAAAGGAAAAAATATTCCTGATTATAGTTCCCCATCGGATATTAGAATGTCAGCTGGTCTTGCTGTTCAATGGATGTCTCCATTAGGCCCATTGGTATTTTCTTATGCACAACCATTTAAGAAATATGATGGTGATTCAGCGCAACAGTTTCAATTTAATATAGGTTCAACATGGTAATGCCAAGTTGTGAATAACTAAAATATATAGGTGAATAAAGTGAAAAAAATTATATCTGTTCTTGGTCTTAGTGTTGTATTACTTTTTACTGGCGCAGCAAATGCCGAAATTAAAATTGGTGTTATTGATGTTATGTCAGTGTTACAACAAATGCCCCAACGAGAAACGGTTGGAAAAGCTTTAGATAAAGAATTCGAAGCTAGAGCGAAAACATTACAACAAGAAGAGAAGAAAGCTAATGATGCGGCAGCGCGTTTAAAGAAAGATGGTTTAACTTTATCTTCTTCTGAAAAAACAAAATTAAATAAAACTATTTCTGATTTTGAAAATAAAGCAAAAGCTTTCTCAAATGATTATCGTAAACGAGAAACAGAAGAAGCCAGTAAATTATTAACTAAAATTCAAGAAGCTGTTAAAAAAATAGTTGAAGAAGAAAAATATGATTTAATATTAAAAGCAGAAGCAACTTTATCGGCTTCAGATGCAGTTGATATTACAAATAAAGTTTTGGAAAAGGTTAAAAATTAATGTTTGCTTTTCGTTTAGAGCAATTAGCTGAACAGTTGGGTGCTACCTTATACGGTGATGGTGAATTAATCATCACTGGTGTGGCATCAATGACAAGTGCAAAGCAAGGTCAAATAACTTTTTTGTCCGATAAGAAATTCCAAAATAATTTATCTAGCTGTGATGCATCAGCTGTTGTCATGACTGAAGATAGTCTTAAATATTGGAGTGGGGCTGCTTTAATCGTAAAAGATCCTTATTTATGTTATGCAAAATTAGCCCAAATTTTGGATACCACTCCTTTGCCTGCTAGAGATATCGCGGATTCAGCCGTTATTGATTCAACAGCACAACTAGGTAACAATGTTGCTATTGGTGCCAATGCCGTTATCGAAAGTGGTGTTGTTCTTGGTGATAATTGTATTATTGGTGCCGGTTGCTTTATTGGCAAGGATACAATTATCGGAGCTGGCACTAGGCTATGGTCTAATATATCTATATATCATAACTGTGTTGTTGGTGAAAATTGCTTAATCCAATCAGGAACTGTAATTGGTGCTGATGGGTTTGGTTATGCTAATGATAAAGGTAAATGGATAAAAATTCCTCAACTTGGCAGAGTTGTAATAGGTAATAATGTTGAAATTGGCGCCTCAACAACTATAGATCGTGGTGCTCTAGATGATACTGTTATAGGCAATGGTGTCATCATTGATAATCAATGTCAAATAGCTCATAACGATATTATCGGTGATCATACCGCTGTTGCTGGGGGGGTAATCATGGCTGGAAGTTTAACTATTGGTCGTCATTGTTTAATTGGTGGTGCAAGCGTCATTAATGGACATATGGAAATTTGCGATCAAGTTACAGTAACAGGAATGGGAATGGTAATGCGCCCAATTACCGAACCTGGAGTATATTCATCGGGAATCCCATTACAACAAAATAAAGTATGGCGTAAAACAGCTTCATTAGTATTACATATTGATGAAATGAATAAACGTTTGAAAGCACTTGAGAAGAAGCTGTTAAATATCTCGACGTAGTCGATTACGGTCGGTATAATGCTTTCCTATTTTGTAAAATTAATTAGCTCAATTATTGTTTATAATATGATTATGAGCGAGTATATTTAATAATTTCGAGGTATAAAGATGCAAGTTTCGGTAGAAACAACACAAGGTTTAGGTCGTCGTTTATCAATTACTATTAAATCAGAAGATATCACTAAAGCAGTTAATAAAGAACTTTTAAATACTGCTAAGAAAGTTCGTATCGATGGTTTTCGTAAAGGCAAGGTTCCTTTAAAAATTGTTGAGCAACGCTATGGTGCTTCTATTTTACAAGATGCTTTAAGCGATTTAATGCAACGTAATTTTATCGATGCTATCATTCAAGAAAAATTAAACCCAGCTGGTGCACCAGTATATACTCCAACAGAATATAAAGATGGTGAAGATTATACTTTTACCGTTGAGTTTGAAGTTTATCCAGAAATCAAAATTAAAGATTTAGATAAAATCGAAGTTGAAAAACCAGTTGCCGAAGTTGTGGATGCAGATGTGGAAACAATGATTGAAACTTTGCGTAAACAACAAGGTTCTTGGAAAGTTGTTGAACAAGAAGCTAAAGAACAAAACCGTGTTACTCTCGACTTTTTAGGTAAAGTTGACGGTAATGAATTTGAAGGTGGTAAAGCTGATGATTTTGCTCTTGTTTTAGGACAAGGTCGTATGATTCCTGGTTTTGAAGATGCAATTATTGGTCATAAAGCTGGTGATCAATTTGATATCAATGTAACTTTCCCAGAAGATTATCATGCTGAAAACTTAAAAGGTAAGCCTGCGGTATTTGCTGCTACACTTAAGAAAGTTGAAGAGCTTGAACTTCCAGAACTTACTGAAGATGTGGTTAAAAAATTTGGTATTGCTGATGGAACTGTTGAAAGTTTACGTGCAGAAGTACGCAAAAATATGTTACGTGAACTTAATGCTACAATTCGTAATAAAATTAAATCACAAGCTATTGATGGTTTAGTTAAAAATAACGATACTGAAGTTCCTGCCGCTTTAGTTGATCGTGAAGTTGATGTGTTACGTCAACAAGCGGTTACTCGTTTTGGTGGTAATGCTAAACAAGCAATGGATCTTCCTAAAGAGTTATTTGAAGCAGAAGCTAAACGTAGAGTATTAGTTGGATTGCTATTTAGTGAAATTATTGAAAGCAATAAATTACAAGCTGATGATGCTAAAGTTCAATCGTTGATTGATGAAATTGCAACAGCTTATGAAGATCCAAAAGAAGTAGTAGATTATTACCGTAAAGATAAGAAAGCAATGGATAATATCCGTTCAGTTGCACTAGAAGATCAAGTAGTTGATTTATTATTAGCTAGTGCTAAAGTAACAGAGAAAACCTATTCGTTTTCTGAATTAATGAATCAGCAAGTTGCATAAGCAATTTGTTATTTTATTTAATTAAAAAATTTTTTATAAAGCCCAAATAAGGATTAACTGTTTGGGCTATTTTGTTTAATTAGGAGATGAAAATGCCTTTAGAACCATGCATGAGTGTGATTCCAATGGTTGTTGAGCAAAGCTCTCGAGGAGAAAGAGCTTATGACATTTACTCACGACTATTAAAAGAAAGAATTATATTTTTGACTGGACAAGTCGAAGATAATATGGCGAATCTAATAATAGCTCAAATGCTTTTTCTTGAAGCAGAAAATCCTGAAAAAGATATTCATTTATATATTAACTCTCCTGGTGGAGTTGTAACTGCTGGTATGGCTATATATGACACGATGCAGTTTATTAAACCAGATGTTAGTACTATCTGTTTAGGACAAGCATGCTCAATGGGCTCTCTACTTTTGACAGCTGGAACTAAAGGTAAACGTTACTGTCTACCGAATGCTCGTGTTATGATTCATCAACCGTTGGGTGGTTTTCAAGGTCAAGCATCCGATATTCAAATTCATGCTCAAGAAATTTTGCAAGTTAAAAGTCGATTAAATAATATCTTGTCAATGCATACAGGGCAGGATATAAGTGTGATTGAAAAAGATACAGATCGAGATAATTTCATGTCAGCTGAAAGAGCGGTTGAATATGGATTAGTTGATGCCATATACAATAAGCGTTCTTAAATATTAAATAGGTGGTAAAAGTGGATAAAGAAAACTCAGAAAAATTACTCTATTGTACTTTTTGTGGCAAAAGTGAGCATGAAGTCCGTAAACTAATTGCTGGGCCATCATCTATTTATATTTGTAATGAATGTATTGGTTTGTGTAATGATATTTTAAAAGAAGAGAGTAAAAATTTTTTATCTCATGAAGAATTCATAAGTAAACCATTGCCAACTCCTCATGAAATACGTGATCATCTTGATGAATATGTCATTGGTCAAGAACGAGCAAAGAAAGTATTATCTGTGGCTGTTTATAATCATTATAAACGTTTGCGTAGTTACTCTATTCGTAGTGATGTAGAGTTAGGTAAAAGTAATATTTTATTAATCGGTCCAACAGGTAGTGGTAAAACACTATTAGCTGAAACATTAGCGCGCTTTTTAGATGTTCCTTTTGCTATGGCGGACGCAACAACTTTAACCGAAGCAGGTTATGTTGGCGAAGATGTTGAAAATATTATTCAAAAATTATTGCAAAGTTGTGATTATGATGTAGAAAAGGCCCAACGAGGAATTATCTATGTTGATGAAATAGATAAAATCTCAAGAAAATCAGATAATCCATCTATCACACGAGATGTATCAGGTGAAGGGGTACAACAAGCATTATTAAAAATAATTGAAGGTACAGTGGCATCGGTTCCTCCTAAAGGTGGACGTAAGCATCCGCAACAAGAATTTTTACAAGTTGATACCTCGAAGATTCTTTTTATTTGTGGTGGTGCGTTTAGTGGCTTAGATAAAGTTATTGAAAATCGAGTTTCTACTAATACTGGTATTGGTTTTGGCGCAGATGTAAAAAGTAGCAAAAATAAAGCAACAGAGTCTGAATTACTAGCTCAGATTGAGGCAGAAGATTTGGTCAAATTCGGTTTAATTCCAGAATTTATTGGTAGACTACCTGTCATTGGTACTTTATCGGAACTAGATAAAGATGCTTTAGTCAATATATTGACAGAGCCTAAAAATGCCTTAACTAAACAGTTTAATGCATTATTGGAATTAGATGGTGTAGAACTAGAGTTCACGAAAGAGGCTTTAGAGGCAATTGCCATAAAAGCGATGAAACGTAAAACAGGTGCTAGAGGATTACGTTCAATTGTGGAAAATATATTGTTAGATACAATGTATGATTTACCATCAATGGATAATGTAAAAAAAGTACTTGTTGATAAAGAAACGGTTGATCAGTTGCAATCACCTAAATTAATTTATAGTGAAAATGCAGAATTGTCGGCTTAATAGGTAAAATAATAAATTTTTTAAGCAGATTAGTTACAGTTAATGTTCAGCAGCCTAAAATACGTAGGTGCTTTAGTTGTGCTTACGTATTTAAAACGTCAAAGGAAAAGCTTGAATATCTTTAAATGGCCCCAATATAAGACAGATAAGTTTGTACTACCGAGAGAATAAAATGAAGACAAAACAAACTAAACAAATGATTATGCCTATTTTACCATTACGTGATGTTGTTGTATTTCCTCATATGGTGATTCCTCTCTTTGTTGGTCGAAATAAATCAATTCGTTGCTTAGAAAGTGCAATGGAAATGGATAAGCAAGTTTTCCTTGTTACGCAAAAGCATCCTTCCCAAGATGAACCAAATGTTGAAGATTTATATGAAGTAGGTACCGTAGCTAATGTCTTACAGTTACTTCAATTACCTGATGGTACAGTGAAAGTACTGGTTGAAGGGGTTACTCGAGCTAAAATTGTTGATATTGTTGAACGAAAAGAAGATGATTTTTTAATAGCCAATATCAAACCATTAAAAGAGTCGAAGAAAACAGATAAGATCAATCAAGCAATGACAAGGGTACTACTGTCAAACTTTGATGATTATGCCAAACTTAATAAAAAAGTAACACAAGAAGTTGTTGATTCTATTCATCTTATAAAAGAACCATCACAACTTGCTGATTCCATTGCCGCAACCTTGTTTATAAAAGTTGAACAAAAACAAGATATTTTGGTTACGGCGGATTTAGAAAAACGTTTTGAATTACTTATTTCATTAATGGAAGCTGAAATCGATTTGTTACAAGTAGAAAAAAATATTCGTCAACGAGTCAAGCAACAAATGGAAAAGGCTCAAAAAGAGTATTATCTGAATGAGCAAATTAAAGCAATCCATAAAGAGTTAGGTGATATAGATAATAAACCTGATGAGTTTGAAGAGTTAAATTTAAAAATTTCTAAGGCAAAAATGTCTCAAGAGGCCAAGGAAAAAACGCTATCAGAACTGAATAAACTTAAAATGATGCCGGCCATGTCGGCTGAAGCGACTGTTGTTAGAGGTTATATCGACTGGATGCTACAGTTGCCTTGGCATAAACGTAGTAAAGTAAAAAAAGATATCCAAGCAGCACAAAAAGTATTAGATAAAGATCATTATGGGCTTGAGCGTGTAAAAGATCGAATATTGGAATATTTAGCCGTACAGGGGCGTGTTAATAAAGTAAAAGGTCCAATTTTGTGCTTAGTAGGCCCTCCTGGTGTCGGTAAAACGTCATTAGGCCAATCTATTGCGAAAGCAACTGGACGACAATATGTGCGTATGGCTCTAGGCGGTGTTCGTGATGAAGCAGAGATTCGTGGTCATAGAAGAACTTATATCGGATCCATGCCGGGTAAATTAATCCAACGTATGGTTAAAGTTGGGGTTAAAAATCCCCTATTTTTGTTAGATGAAATTGACAAAATGGCTTCTGATATGCGAGGTGATCCAGCTTCTGCATTGCTTGAAGTGCTTGATCCTGAACAAAATAATGCATTTAATGATCATTATTTAGAAGTAGACTATGATTTATCTGACGTAATGTTTGTGGCAACAGCTAATTCAATGAATATCCCAGCCCCATTACTTGATAGAATGGAAGTCATTCGACTGTCTGGTTATACTGAAGATGAAAAACTAAATATAGCTAAACAACATTTAATATCTAAACAGATTGCTAACAGTGGTTTAAAAGCCAAAGAAATAGATATTGATGACTCCGCTATTATTGGTATTATTCGCTATTATACTCGTGAAGCTGGCGTGCGAAGTTTAGAAAGAGAAATAGCTAAAATCTGTCGTAAAGTGGTTAAACAATTAGCTTTAAATAGTAAATTACGTAAAGTGAATATTAATCAAGACAATCTAAAAGACTTTTTGGGTGTACAACGTTTTGATTATGGCAAATCAGAAAGTGAAAATCGAATTGGTCAAGTTACTGGTTTAGCATGGACGGAAGTCGGCGGCGATTTATTGACAATAGAATCGGTAAGTGTTGTCGGGAAGGGGAAATTAACTTATACCGGCTCTCTTGGTGATGTAATGCAAGAATCGATTCAAACTGCACTGACTGTTGTTCGTTCGCGAGCAGAAAAACTTGGTATCAATAACGATTTTTATGAAAAACGTGATATACATGTGCATGTTCCTGATGGAGCTACGCCTAAAGATGGTCCAAGTGCAGGTATTGCGATGTGTACCTCGTTGGTATCAACTTTAACCGGTAATCCAGTTCGTTCTGATGTCGCGATGACCGGTGAAATAACTTTACGAGGTGAAGTATTACCAATTGGTGGATTAAAAGAAAAGTTATTAGCCGCTCATAGAGGTGGTATTAAAACAGCATTGATTCCTATTGATAACGTTAAAGATCTTGAAGATATTCCAGATAATGTGAAATCTGAAATTAAGATTAAACCAGTAAAATGGATTGATGAAGTATTAACTATTGCCTTACAAAATAATCCATTTGGTATTGAACCTGTAACAGGAAAAGCGAAAACCAAAAAAGCTAGCGCAAAATCTAGTAGAACTACTAAAAAAGTATAAATGTGTTTGCTAAATTTCTGAAGTGAGATGAATAAAAAGTCAACCGTGTGTTGACTTTTTTTATCGACTTTTAATTGAATAATAGCCTATTTTAGCAAATATGCTATACTTGCGAAATTCAAATTCAGGTGTATGGAGAATAGCCAGTTATGATGGAAACAATTAGAACAGCAGCAAATAGTGTTGTTGTTAAAATAATCTTTGCAATCATTATTTTATGTTTTATTTTTACCGGCGTTGGATTTTTTGGTTTTGGTGGTAGTAGTAATAGCGCCAATGATGAGCAGTTATACATTGCTAAAGTTGATGGTGAAGGTATCAGCCGAGCAGGATTTGAAGAGCAAGCAAAACAGGCGATTGCAAACGCTTCTGGCGATGCTTCTCTTATCAAAATGTTGCGTCGAAATATTTTATCTCAGCAAATAGATAATTATTTAGCTTATCAGTTTGCTCACAACATTAATACTGCTATCAGTAACGAGAATATAAAAAACTATATTAAACAACAAAGAGTTTTCTTTATAGACGGTAAATTTGATAATCAGAACTATTTAGATTTACTAGCTGAAAATGGTTTCACTCCTGATAGTTATGCCGAAATATTGAAAACATCATTACAACAACAACAAGTTATTGATGCTTTAGTTCAATCGAGTTTTGTTTTACCATCTGATTCCGAAATTGGATTATTAAAAAATCAAACGAGAAATGTTTATGCGACGGTAATTGATTCATCAATCGATGATAATAAAGATATAAATATTTCTGAAGCTGATGAACAAAAATATTATGATGAGCACAAAAATAATTTTCACAAGAAAGAACGTGTAAAAATTAAATATATTTATAATTCTAAAGACCTTATAGCTAGAGCAGTTAAAGTCAATGAAGATGAAATTAAAGCGGAATATAATAAGAATATCCGTGACTATAGTTATCCTGCACAAAAAGCTTTTAGCGTCATTTTTGTAACAGATAAAGCACAAGCTTATAAAATTACTAAAGAATTAGCTACAGGTGCTAATTTTGAACAAATTGCACAAATGCTTAATGCAAATAATGATATTTCACCTTATGGTAAAAATGGTTCATTAGGTTGGTTTTCTGAAGATAATTCTTTACCTGAGTTATTTAAAAAAGCAAAATTAAAAAAAATTAACCAAATTTCAACACCAATACCTACAGATGATGGATTTGCGATAATAAAGTTAGATGGTGAGAAACCAGCGCAAAGCATGGCTTTTAATTTAGTCAGAGATAGGATTGAAGCAAATATAGCTAATCAAAAAATACAAAATGAATTTAATGCAATTGAAGATAAAATTAAAGTTGCATTAAGTGAATCACCGAAATCTCTTGAAGAATTAGCCGAGAAAACAGGACTTACTGTTAATACTACTGGTTGGACAACTTATCAAGATCCTTTTTCAATCATGAACCATCCTGAAATAAGCGATTTAGTCTTTAGTGAAGAAATGATAGCTGATGGTCAGTTAACTCATAAAATATCTGACTTAATTCCAATTGAAAGAAAACATGGTAGTTATGATTTTGTTATTCAAGTTATTGATAATCGTCCTGAAGGGATAGCGCCGTTTGATGAAGTTAAAGATAGCATTAAACAACAGTTAACTAAAGATATATCCGATAATCGTTTTAAATCTAATGTTGAAAATCTATTAACTGAATTAAATACTACTGGCAAATCAGATAAAATTCGATTAAGTCAAAGGTATGAGTTAAAAAGAGACTCAACCGATTTAGATAAACAAGTTGTCGATATGGTATTTAATTTAGAGCAACCGATTAAAGGTGTTAAATCTATGGTTTATGGAGCAAAACTATTAGAAAATAATACAGCTTATATTGTTGCATTAACTAAAGTAAATACTCCAACTGAGTATCAAGATATTTCATCAGAATTATTACCATTATTTGCTGCTGATACTTATTATTATCTTCGCGATGATATTCGTTCTAAATCAAAAATTGAAATAATGCCTGATGCTAATATGTGATTGAGATCGAAATAAATTTCTATTAGCTGTAATTAAAGCAAAGCCACTTAGGTGGCTTTTCGCATTTCTATTATAAGTAAAATTCATTTTATTAACTTAGTGAGATAGTTAACTTGCAAGTTTAGTTGCATAATTATTTTGGAGTTAATCAAATGAAAATTTTTACAATATTATGTTTTTTATTCTCAAGCATCTTTTTTCCAACTATCTGTTTTGCAGAATCAAAATCAGAAACTACTACAGCGGTAGAAAAACAAGTTGCTCAAGTTAATATTAACACGGCAACAGCTGAAGAATTAACTAAAGAGTTAGTTGGTATTGGTATGAGTAAAGCTCAGAAGATTATTGAATATCGAGAAAAATTTGGTCCTTTTATTTCTATAGAGCAGTTAAAAGAGGTTTCAGGTATTGGTCAAGCAACACTTGATAAAAATATAGGAAAAATTACATTATAAATTTAGTCTCTTCCAACAAATTGCCTGTTGGAAGAGTTATTTAATTATCAATTGGATCAACATCAATATTCCATCTTACTTTTGATGCTTCGTTCCACTGAGTGATATTCATAAGAAGATTATCTAATATTTGCTGTAATAATTGTCGGTTGCTATGTTGCAAGAGTAATTGCCAACGATTATAGCCCGCTTTTTTCGGTTGGCTTGCAGGCATAGGGCCAAGTTGCCATAAATTTTGATCATAATTCGCTTTTAGCCAATCATGAATACGCTGTAAAAATTTTGGTGCTTGCTGGTTATTACGATCAGCGGCACGAATTAACACTTGATAGCTAAATGGAGGTAATAATGTTTGCTTGCGTTCTTGTAAGGTTTGTTTGGCAAATGCTTGATAACCTTGAGTTAGTAATATATTCAATAATGGATGTTCTGGATGATAGGTTTGTAGAATAACCTCACCAGCTTTTGCTTCCCGACCTGCTCGTCCTGACACCTGGGTATATATTTGTGCAAATCTTTCTGTGGCTCTAAAATCACTTGAAAATAGAGCTCCATCAACATCCACTATTCCAACTAATGTAACATCGGGAAAATGATGTCCTTTAGCCAGAATTTGCGTACCAACTAAAATATGAGCACCGCCTTCTTGGATGTCATGTAAATAAGTGTTTAATGCCTCTTTTTTGGTTATTGTATCGCGATCAATACGAGTGATTTTTATATTCGGAAATAATATATTGAGTTGTTTTTCAAGTTGTTCTGTTCCAAATCCAATAGGTAATAATTGCGTTGAACCACATTTAGGACATTGTTGGGGAATGTCTCTAGGTGTATCACAATAATGACAAATTAGTCTATTTTGTTTTTTATGAAAGGTATAAGGTCGATCACAGCGTGGGCACTCGGCAATCCAACCGCAATCATGACAAATGATTAATGGCGCAAATCCCCTACGATTAAGAAACAACATAACTTGATTATTATTATCTAAATGTTCTTTTATCTGGGCAATTAATGGCTGGGAAAGTCCAGAAGCCAGAACCATGCCACGAATATCTAAAATAGATTGTTTGGCTAATCTGGCATTGCCAGCCCGTTGTGTAAGCTTAATTTGCTGATACTTATGGCTTTGGGCATTATTAATGGTTTCAAGAGAAGGGGTCGCCGAACCTAAAACTATAGGTATATTTTCAATTTTAGCTCGGATAATTGCTAAATCTCTGGCATTGTAACGCCAGCCTTCTTGTTGTTTGTAGGAACTATCATGTTCTTCATCAATAATAATGATACCTAAATCTTGAAATGGAGTAAAAAGTGCTGATCGTGTACCTACGACGATAGCATTGTCACCAGCTTTACTTCTTAACCAAACTTCAAAACGTTCCTTATCGGTAAGGTTTGAATGTAAAATATCAATTGGTGCATTAAAACGTTGTTTAAAACGTTTGATAGTTTGTGGTGTTAAACCAATTTCAGGTACTAATACTAAAGCTTGTTTCCCTTGCGCTAAAACATCAGAAATGATATTTAGATAAACTTCCGTCTTACCAGAACCTGTTATACCATCAAGCAAAAATACACCAAATTGTTTGTTTTGTTTATTAATAGTTGTGATTGCATTTAATTGTTCATGATTTAATTGGATAGTTGCTTTGTTGGTTGAATAATTTGTATGCCAACAAATTTTATCAGGTTGACGATAAACAATCTCAATAAGTTGTTTTTTCTGTAATTCTTGATAGATATTAGAATTAAATTCACTTTCATTCAAACAGTTGTTTCTGAGTGAAGATATTAATAATTTCTGTTTTGGTGTTCGTGATAGTAGGTTTAAATCAATTTGTTGCCCTTTTGGTGTTAATTGCCAATGTTTTATGCCATCTTTGATAGCTGGGCGACCTTGTCTTAATAGGATCGGCATAGCATGAAATATTACTTCACCAATAGGGAAGTGATAATAACTGGTTGCCCAATTTAATAATTGCCAAACTGGTTGAGGAAAGAGGTTTTTTGTATCAATAATTTCTATAATAGGTTTTAAATTTTCGATATCAAAAGTTGTTTGCTGATCAATCTTAACGATGATTCCAATCATTTCTCGTTTACCAAATGGCACTTTAACTCGCATACCAATTTCAGCTTGCGTAGTAAGTGTGTAATCAAACAGTTGATAGAGAGGCACTGGTAAGGCTACATGGGCTATCAGCATTAACAATCACTATTACAGTTATAAAAATTGCTATTGTACGCAGATTTTATTTAACTCGCAAAAATTACGCAGATTAATTATTTCAAAATTAAATATTCAAAACTTTATGTAGACGCTAGTAGTATCAATAAACAAAATTTGTTATCTTGAGTGATAAATTAAAATATAATGTTTAAGGGTGTTTAAAAATGTCAGCGTCATTTTCACATATTAATCAACGTGGTGATGCTCATATGGTGGATGTTTCAGAAAAACAGATAACCCATCGAGAGGCTAGGGCTGAATCAATAGTATTAATGAATGCAGAAACATTTAATATGATTATTGAAGGAAAACATCATAAAGGTGATGTGTTTGCGACAGCTCGAATTGCCGGAATTCAAGCTGCAAAACGGACTTGGGAGTTAATACCACTTTGTCATCCATTACTACTTAGTAAAATTGAGGTTAACATTGAACCTCTATTTGAAAATCATAGTGTAAAAATTGAATCAATCTGTAAGGTAACAGGTCAAACAGGCGTGGAAATGGAAGCGTTAGTTGCTGTTTCTGTAGCTGCATTAACTATATATGATATGTGCAAAGCTAGTCAGAAAGATATGATTATCAATCAAGTTAAATTATTAAATAAAGTTGGTGGCAAATCAGGTGAATATAATTTAAACAAAATAGAACAATAAAAGTATGAATAAAATTTATTTTTTTGCACAAATTAGAGAGTTGTTAGGCATTGAATCTTTGGAATTAATGGTAGATCAAATGTCGATAGCTCAACTTTTAGAGCAACTTAGTTTACGAGGTGACAAATGGGCATTAGCTTTAAAAGAAAAAACCGTATTATGTGCGGTAAATCATGCATTAGTTGATTATCATCATATTATTCGATGTGGTGATGAAATTGCGTTTTTTCCACCGGTAACTGGTGGGTAATAATATGAATATTATTGAAATAAGCCAATCATCTATTGATATAAATTCATTGATAAAATGGTTAAATGAGTTACCTCAAGATGGTGCCGTAGTTACTTTTATGGGTAAGGTGCGTAGTTTAGAAAATCAAGTGATTTGTTTAACATTGGAACATTACCCTCAAATGACGGAAAAAGTGTTTAGCAACATTATTCATCAAGCCAGAGAGAGATGGTCAATAAATCGAGTTGCATTAGTTCATCGTGTGGGCAAAATTAATGCTAATGAGAGAATTGTTTTTGTTGGTGTTAGTTCGGTACATCGCAGAGATGCTTTTGCCGCAACTGAATTTATTATGGATGTATTAAAAAATGAAGCGCCATTTTGGAAGAAAGAACAAACTACTAGTGGTGAAAATTGGGTAGAAGCAAAGCAATCTGATGTAAATGCCTTGAAGAAATGGTATTAATCCCTATTTAATATATAATAGAGTCGTTATGTTATTTTTATGAGAGGAAAGAGATGTCAAGTTATACGCCGAATGGGTCAATTATAGAACAGGCTAGTAGTCGTATACAAACATACATGAGTCAAGTGTATGGTTGGATGGCTGTTGGTTTACTTTTAACTGCTTTTGTTGCTTGGTTCGCATCAACTAGTTTTGAGTTTCTCATTTTATTATCACGAGTAATGTGGGTACTTTTAATTGCTGAAATTGGATTAGTATTTGTTATTTCAGGAATGATTAATCGTTTATCTGGTGCTGCCGCGACAACTTTATTTATGCTTTATTCAGTAATAAATGGTTGTACTTTTTCTATATATTTTATTTATTATACGTCATCTTCTATTGCCAGTGTCTTTTTTATTACCGCTGGAATGTTTAGTGCGTTAGCATTTTATGGTTATACGACTAAACGTGATTTATCTGGTTTTGGTAGTTTTTTATTCATGGGATTAATTGGTATTGTTATCGCCTCTCTAGTTAATCTATTTTTGCAAAGCGAACCTTTAATGTGGGCGGTCACCTATATTGGCGTATTTATTTTTGCTGGATTAACCGCTTATGATACACAAAAACTTAAGCAATTGGGTATTAACTTATCACAAGACGATCAAAATATGTTTAGGCGTTATGTGATATTAGGTGCATTAACACTCTATCTTGACTTTATCAACTTATTTATTATGTTACTGCGCATCTTTGCTGATCGAAGATAACCATTCTTAACAAAAAGGGCTCTACAAAGAGCCCTTTTTGTTAATTTTATATTAATTTCTATACTTTTATTGTTTTTTTGTTAAAAATTTTTCGGAAAGCAATAAATCAAAATAAAAAAAATATTATTATTAAAAAATTTCAGCTTTTTACCTAATGGATTTCTATGAAAAAACTTTATTTGTTCCTGTTAGTAAATATTTTAATTTCGTCAGTAATAACAGTTCGATATTTTTTGATTCCTGGGGCGTTGTTTACATGGGATGGTTGTCTTTTTTCATTCATCGCAGTTCTGGGGCATTTTTTCTCAGTTTATTTATTGTTTTTTGTTTTATCACTTCCAACTCTTTGGATGAATAAAAAATTAACTAATATCTGCTTGGCTTTTATATTCAGTTTATTTCAGATTATTTTATATATAGATACTATTGTTTTCCAGCAATATCGATTTCATATTAACGAATCGGTATTATCAATGGTGTTTTCTGGTCAGGTTGTGGATTTTTCAGCTATGACTTATATATTAATATTTTTGTTGATATTCGTTTTTTTTGCAGCGGAATATTTAATTCTGTATCTACTTGATAAGAAATTTAATCTTAATAATATTCGATCTAAATTATTAATTATACCGACAGTTTTTCTTGTTTGTTGTTTGGTTATCAGTCATCTGATACATATGATTGCTTTTTATTATGCCTATTCACCGATTATGGTTGTTAAAGAATATATTCCATTATATCGCCCATTTACTTCAAAAAAGATAATGGGGTATTTTGATAAATCAGGACAACGTAAAGTACACATTGAAAGAGATAATAAGCACGCAAGTATCTACTATCCAAAAAGAGAACTTCTGATTAATCCTGATAAACAAGCAACACCCAACATTGTGTTTATTGTATTGGATTCTTGGCGTTATGATACTTTTAGTCCAGATATTTCTCCCAATACCTATCGTTTTGTTCAACAGAATGATGGTATAATTTTTAATAATCATTATTCTACAGGTAATGCAACTCGTACCGGTATTTTTGGTCTTTTTTATGGTATTCCCGGCACATACTGGGATTCATTTCTAAGAAATCAAATTCCATCATTATTTATAACTACCCTACAAAAAGAGAACTATAATATCGGTATTTTTACTTCAGCCAAAGTTTCATCTCCTGAATTTGATCGTACTGTTTTTTCAACTATTAAAAATTTAAGAATTAGTAGTAAAAAAGGCCCTGCATCAAGTCGTGATAAACAGATAACTGATGACTGGCTAAATTGGTATAGATCTAGGGATAAATCCAACCCGAGTTTTTCCTTTTTATTTTTTGATGCGCCACATGGTTATGATTTCCCAAATGATTTTGAGGTAAAATTTAAACCGGTTGGTGATCTCAATTATATGACGTTAAATAATAATACGGATCCCGGTCCAATTTTTAATCGTTATAAACAGAGTGTCTATTATGATGATTATTTGTTGCAAAAAGTTTATGATGAACTTAAACAGTCTGGTTCATTAGATAATACATTAATAATTATTACTGGTGATCATTCACAAGAAATGAATGATAATAAATTAGGTTTTTGGGGGCATAATGGAAATTATACGGATGCTCAAACCAAGGTACCTTTTATTATTGTTGGAGCAAAAGATCTTCAACACATGAGCGATAACATAAATAAATTTACTAGTCATGAAGATGTAGTACCAACAATAATGCGCCATTATTTACATGTAAAAAATGATATTACTGACTATTCGACTGGATATGATTTGTTTAGCCCAATAAAAGATCGAGACTGGTTACTAATGTCAAATTATAGTTCTTATGCTGTACGGACTAAAGACAACATTTATTTTGTTAATCGTCTCGGTATTAGTCATTATTTCGATACTTATAATAATGAAGTAAATGAAACTCCTAATTATAATCTCATCCATGCTGCAATGAATAATATGCGTTATTTTTTCCAAACAGAACAATAAGAATTAATAATAATCCACCATTAAGGTGGATTATTGGAATTATTTTATATCAGCACAGTTTATGCAGTAAATATAACGATTTTGTCCATCTTGGAACTTGTCCCAGAACGAAACTTGTTGTTTGATCTGTTTTATTTCTGGTAGTTGTTCGAACAATACTTCTGCTGTTGATTTTGGCATCATTGCAATCATATCTGAATATAAAGCATTGATCCAATTACCTTCTTGTTTTTGCCAATCTATTTGGTAATCTGAAATACTAGCTAATGTGGCTGCCATTTCAATTGCATCATCAAAATCACCTAACTTATCAACTAAACCGTTTTTACTTCCTTCTGAACCCAGCCACACTTGACCTTGGGCTATATTATCTACTTGTTCGATAGTCATATTTCGTGCTTTTGCTACTAAAGAAATAAAAGTCTGATAACCATGATCAATATTCATTTGGATGAATTGGTTCATTTCATTGGATAAGTTCTGAGTTATGCTTCTATGTGCTAACGGTGATGTTGATACTCCATCATTATAGACTCCGATATGAGAAAGTGAATTTTCAATGGTTGGTACTATACCGAAGATGCCAATGGATCCAGTTATAGTATTTGGGCTGGCAACAATATAGTCTGATGCAGTTGATATCCAATAACCGCCAGATGCAGCCATTCCTCCCATGGAGACAACCACCGGAATTTGGTAACTACGTAAAGCCTCTAATTCATTGCGAATTGCTTCTGAAGCATCAACACTTCCACCAGGACTATTTACCCTAACTATGACAGCTTGTATATTATTTTTATTTAAATTTTTACGAATGTTTCTTAATTGCGCAACAATATCTTGGCTTCCGGCGACGTTGCTGCTATTTTCTCCGTTGGTAATTGTTCCATTAACAAAAACAACTGCTATTTTGGGTTCATTAGTTGTTGGCTTCACATTTTCTTTTAGCTGGTAATCATAAATACTTACTCTATTTTTTATATTGATTTCAAGTTCGAACTCGTGATTAGTCGCTATTGCATCAATCAACCCATTTGCTAAAGCGTATTGTGCCATGTTGCCATTAGCCGCTTTTAATTCTGATAACATGTCTTTAGGTAAAGGTACTAATTGTGTCGGCGTTTTTTTTCGTTCTTCTGAAATATCGCCAAGGTAGTTATTCCACATTAGATTTAGCCATCGAGAGGTGTTGCTTCTGGCTTCATCCGACATATTGTCTCGAATGAACGGTTCAATAGCAGATTTATAAGTACCAACACGAAAAACATGAGTATTTATCTTTAAATTATCTAATAATGTTTTGTAATATAAGTTATTGGCTGATAATCCAAATACGCTTACAGCGCCTAATGGCGTTAAGTATATTTTATTAGCATAACTGGCTAAATAATATTGACTTTGATTAAAGTTTGAACCAATGGCATAAATAGGTTTATTGGCTGCTTTGAAATTCGTTAAATATTTTCCAATATATTGTAGAGAACTCATGTCAGCACCAACAAAATTATCTAATTTCAATACCATACTTTTAATATTAGGATCTGATGTGGCTTGAGATATCTTTTGCACTAAATCAAATAAGCTATTTTCACGAGATAGATTTACTCTTTTGCCATAAATCTTATCTTGTATTTCATAAATTTCATCACTATAAAGTGAGTTGTCAACGACAACACCCTCAAGATCCATAATTAAAGTGCCTGATTGAGGAATGACTTCTTTCTTGTTTACTTCTTTTATTAATGCGATACCACTAAAAATCAATAGAATAATGATTAAGAAAACGAGATTAAGAAAAATTTCTCTGATTAAATTGATAATTTTCCAAATTGATTTGATAACAGATAGTGCAGACATAATAAAATAGCCTTTTTCTAATTTAATTGGTTTCTATATTTCTCTTTTTGAAGTATTTTTTGTCTTCAAATCGTAAACAAGTTAATTTGCCACCCCAACAACATCCTGTATCAAGCGCGTAAATATTCTCAGGAGTCCCTTTTCCATTCAGTGCTGCCCAATGACCAAAAGCTATACTATAATCTGAGGGGATTTTTCTTGGCAGAGCAAACCACGGTTTAAGCTTTGAGGGAGCTTGATCTGGTTGGTTTTTGTAATAAAAATCGAGTCGGCCATCTTCGTAGCAATAACGCATTCGCGTTAATGCATTGGCAATATATCGTAATCGATCTAATCCTTGTAGATCTATTGACCATTCATCGGGAAAATTACCATACATTTTGTCAAGGAAAAGGGGATAGGAATCACTGCTTAAAATGACATTTAGATCATGGGCACATTTTTTTAATGTTTCCATATCCCATTGTGGTGATATTCCAGCATGAGTCATAATGAGTTTTAGTTTTTCATCTATTTGGACTAGTGGTTGTTTACGTAACCAGTTCATTAATTCATCAAAATCATCTGCATGAATTAATTCATCAAGGTTATCCTTCTTTTTAGGAGGGGTAACATTGGCATAGATTGATAACAGATGTAAATCATGATTACCTAACACTAATCTAATTTGTTCGCTATTTTGTTTAACAAATCTAATAACTTCCAGTGATTTAGGCCCCCTAGCAACTAAATCACCAGTTAACCATAACGTATCCGATGATGAAAAACCTGCTTTTTCAAGTAAACGCATAAATTCATCATAACAACCATGAATATCACCAATTATTAGATTTGCCATAAGATTATTTCCAAGCGTTTGCCAATAGACAATAATGTTTTACCGTCAAATTTTCCGCCCGTAAATTAGGGTCAATATCTAATTCGAGCATTTGTTCTGGCGTAAATAAATTACCTAAGCTATTGCGTATGGTTTTACGTCTTTGATTAAATGCTTCTGTAGTAATACGTGAAAGTACTTTGACATCATTAACTAAATAAGGTTTTTGCTTATAAGGGATTAGTTTCACTACAGCGGAGTCAACTTTAGGCGCGGGTTTAAAAGAAGTTGGTGGCACTTCTAAAACAGGGATAATTTGGCAGTAATATTGTGCCATCACACTTAAACGGCCATAATCTTTACTATTTGGCGCTGCAACTAGACGAGTAACGACCTCTTTTTGTAACATAAAATGCATATCAGCAATAATTGGCGCGTATTCAAATAAATGAAACATTAAGGGCGTCGAAATATTGTAAGGTAAGTTACCAAATACTCTTAATTGCTGACCTAATTGCTCGAATAATAGATTAAAATCAAATGTTAATGCATCTTGTTCAATCACACTAATTTTATTTTGTAAAAAAGGATTTTCGACCAATCGACTAGCTAAATCCCTATCAATTTCTATCACAGTTAGATGATCAACATGTTTACTTACCGGTATAGTCAATGCAGCAAGTCCTGGGCCTATTTCAACTAAAGCTTGCCCTTGTTTAGGTTGTATCGCTGCAACAATACTTTCAATAATATAATCATCATGTAGAAAATTTTGACCGAATCGTTTGCGAGCAAAATGCCCTTGATGAACACGACTATTCATTCTTTCCTTCACCTGTAATTTTAATATAAGCATCACCTTTAAGTTCTTGAATCCAAACTTGTGCTTCCTCGGCAAATTTTCGGTTAAAAATAAGTCGGTACGCTTGATCTTTTTTAACCATATTAGTACCGTCAGTCTGTCTGGTATCAATTAGTTGAATTAAATGCCAACCGTAAGATGATCTTATTGGTTGACTGATTTCACCTTTTTTCAATTGTAATAATGCACTTTTAAAACCATTATCATAAACTTCAGGTCTATTCCAGCCTAAATTACCGCCATTGTCTTTAGAACCGGTGTCTTCAGAATTCGCTTTTGCCGCCGCCGTGAATGTTGTTGCTCCACTAGTAATGGCTTTACGGATATCCGTTAATTTTTGTTTAGCAACTTGATCGGTAACTAATACGTTAGTTTTAATTAATATATGTCGAGCATTCACTTCTTGGAGGGTAATTTTTTTCGGCGCTTCAGAACGAGTATCATCAACTTTTATTATATGAATACCGACACCTGAACGGATAGGCCCTACTACACTACCTTTTGCTGCACGAATCAGACGTTCTTCGAAAATAGTTGGTAGTTCATTGAGTTTTCGCCATCCCATAGAACCACCTTTTAGTGCTAGGTCATCATTAGAATATGATGTGGCTAATTTAGCAAAATTTTCCCCTTTTTTTGCTCGATTAATAATATCCATGGCTTTATTTGTGGCACTGTCAACTTGTTGTTTAGATGCTTTTTCTGGAATGGAGATTAAAATATGACTAATTTTGACATCAATATTGTTGGTTGGTTGATTAGTCATTGTCTTGGTTAATTGTTCTACTTCTCGAGGTGAAACTTTGATTCTCGGTCTAACCTCATGCATACGAGCTTGCTCAATCAACATATCATTATGAATGCGTTCTCGATAAGTACTATAGCTAATTCCCATCGCTGATAATCTACTTCGTAGTTGATCGATGGTCATGCCATTTTCAGCAGCGATACCATCAATTGCACCAGTTATTTCATCATCACTAATAGTAATTTTAGCTTTAGCAGCTCTTTGTAAAATTAAATTTTCAACGATTAAACGATCGATGATTTGTTTTCGGAGCACTTTGTCACTAGGTAAAGTTCTTGGGTCGGCACTAGCTTTAATGGTTTTTAACATATCATTAACGTCACTTTCTAAAATGACATTATTATTAACCACTGCAGCAACTTGCTCTATAACTTTTGGAGCAGCATGAGCAGAAATTGGTGTAAATAGTGCTACGTTAATACTTAAGTTTAATGCGATAAAAAGCTTTAATAATTTCATATTTATTCAACTCATTATTGTTGTGATATTAATTTTATCACTATAAATTTATTAGTTAGTTTATTCAAATGTTGATATATAAGGTAATTTACCAAAATCTAACATTTTGGCTGTACTATCATTATTATTTCCTAAGCCTTGTAATTCAAAATTAATTGAAAGTTTATTTTTATATTTACTTATATGCGTTGTATTATCCCAATCGGTTAGTTTTCGGCCATATTGCATGGTCACTCCCCAACAACAGTCACTATAATGTAAACCAATAAAGCTATCAGCAATTTGGTCTAACTTAGTATCATAATAATAAGAACCAACAGCATTTATTGTTTCTGATAATGGCCAACTAGCCATAACTCCCGCCTGAGACAAATCTTGTTTATAAAGTTTATCTGATGAACGTTTATACCTTTCGTCTACTGTAGCAATATAATCATGGTTTGCATATCGATAAGATAATCGTATAAATTTATCACTAGTAGGATGATACTCAAAAGTTGTATTGGCTAAAGCAATAGTATCAATCCGAGTGTCATATTGGATGCCACTACGAAAAATAATATCATTACTGATACGCCAAAAATTATCCGTTGCCCATGTAATACTACCAGTATCTGAATTTTTATCTAATTCATTATTATTCTCACTCGTTTTAGATTTAGTGAAATAAGTAATTTGACCAAGGGATAAGTTAAATTTTTCAATCTTATTACTATCATAAAAACGTGTAGTCACGCCTGTAGCGAGTTTATTTGTTGATGCTATACGATCTAGACCACTATAAGACTGTTCTCTAAATAAACCGACATAATCAGCTTGTAAAAAGCTTGAGTCGTAATTATTGATATTGGATTGATTGCGATAGGGGATATAGGTATATTTAATACGAGGTTCAAGTGTTTGATTATAACCATCCATAAACTTAAAATCTCGTTCGAAAATAACTTTACCATCTAGGCTAAATTTAGGTATGAAACGATTCACATTACTATCTAACTTTTTATCTGAACTTTTATTTACCCTATTATATCTTTTAAGATTTTGTTGTTTGTAGTGAGTTGCCATCAAACCTGTTTCAGTTGCTAACGAAGACCAAGAATTTGTTACTGTATAATTGAGAGTTGGTTCAATATGAGCTCGCCATGCATTGGGTTTATTTTTGGCTTCGTTTATAAAATGAGACACCTGTGAAAATGTCTTGAATTTTAGTGGACCCAAATCGTAATTATAGTAGGTAATGTCCAATTGAGGTTGAGTTTGGTAAAGATTTTTATAATGAAATTGTTGAAAATGTTTATAACCTAGAGCAATATCCCAATTTTCATTATTATATGCTAATTTATAAAATTGTGTTAAGTATCCAGCTGTTTGAGAAGCGTATTTAGGATTAAGATCAGTTAAATACTGGTTATCACTAACCCGTGTAACATCAGTAAATAAGCGCCAATTATAGTTTATTAATTCATCATTTTTCCAATGGAATAACCATCGATTATTATTATCATCATAATTATTACCATTTAATAATATTTTTCTATCTTCTCGGTATTTTTTATCATGTTGTAACCAGTCAAATGCGATAGTTCCTAATCCTAATTGATTCAAGTATCGGAATTCGGTTTGTAATTGCACACCACGATGTTGGAATACTCTTGGTGTTAATGTTGCATCATAATTTGGTGCAATGTTCCAATAAAAAGGTAAAGCGAAATCAATACCATCGGTACTATCATAATTAAAGGTTGGCATTAATAAACCAGAACGTCTTTTATTGCCGGTAGGTAATTGTAAATAAGGCGAATATAGAACAGGGACTTTACCGATGCTAAATATTGCATTCCAAACTTCAAGTAATTGTTCCTCGTTATCATGAATTACAGTAGTACCTTTAATATTCCAAGTACTATCATCTACCGGACAAGAAGTAAAACTACCATTTTTTAGAATTATATAGCGATTTTTTTCCAATTTCATTTCATCAGCTTTACCTCGTCCAAGCCGATCAACTAAATGATATTCACTAGGATTCATATTTGAATCATTATTATTGAGGTTTATCGCCGCATGATTACCTTTCATTTTTATCAAATTATCTTGATAAGTGATGTTTCCATCCAATATTGCCATACGGTTATTTGCATCTTTAGAATCAATAGTTACTTTATCTGCTAAAACGGTGCGGTTACCCTGTTCAACATACACATCGCCACTATAGATAGCTAAATTAGGATAAATTGCTTCAAATTTATCAGATTCTGCATTAACCGGTAATGAATTTATATCACCGTTTACTATTGGGCGATCAAATTTTGGTACATTAATAAGACACTGAGGATTGCTCGTTTCGTTTTTAGGTATGCCAATTGCATAGCTAGTACTATCATAATTATACAAAGAAAATGAAACAGCTATAGCAATAAGAGAGAGTGATAATTTTTTCATCAATGATTAGAGTGTAATTATGATTATTTTAATTAAAACATTATAGCGGTTATTTGTAAAAGTGCGAATGAAAATTAACGTTTAATACGTCGTTTATTGCTTTTACCAAGTTGTTTAACCATAGATATTTTTCTTTCGGTGGATACATGTTGAAATTCATCCCACCATTTGGCTAAATCTAACAATTCACCTTTTTCAATAGATGATCGCATTTCTAGTAAATCATAAGCGGCACGAAATTTTGGGTGTTCCAAAATCGCAAAGGCGCGTTTCCCCTCACGCTTTCTCATTCTTAATTGTAAACGCCAAATGTCACTCATTACATTTGTTAATCGTTTGGGTATAGCGATAATTCGGCATTGTTCGCTTAATACATCATTAATGGCCATAGAAAAAGAATCATAATACTGTAAACCGCTTTCAATACTGTTAATCTGAGTCTGTTCTATAATTGGATACCAAAAAAAGGCAGCGTATAAAAAAGCTGGATTGACACGTTGCTTGTTTTCTATTCGATAATCAGTATTTTTTAATACGTGAGCAATAATCTTTTCCAGATTACCATTATTATTTTGTACAAATAAGCGTTCAATTACTGGAAAAAGTTGTTCAAATAATTGGTACTGTTTTAATAAAATATAAGTATTGTAACCATGACCAGATTGCAATAATTTTAAAGATTCATCAAAAAGTCGTGCTGATGGAATATTATTTAATAATGGCGCAAGTGTTTTTATGGGATCTGCCGTTGCTTGATCAATTTTCATGTTAAGTTTCGCCGCGAAACGAATTGTTCTTAACATTCTAACTGGATCTTCACGATACCTTGTTTGCGGATCACCAATTAATCGAATAATGCCATTTTTTAAATCATTTAATCCGCCACAATAATCACGGATACTAAAGTCTTTCACATTATAGTAAAGGGCATTCATCGTGAAGTCACGGCGAATAGCATCTTGTTCAATCGTACCGTATACATTGTCACGTAATAGCATGCCAGATTGTGAACGTTTAGATATATTGGTCTGTTCACTTTGGCCATCATGGTCACCACGAAAGGTAGCGACTTCAATTATCTCTTTACCGAACATAATATGAGCTAGGCGAAAACGTCTTCCGATCAAGCGACAATTACGAAATACTTTTTGAATTTGTTCTGGAGTTGCATTTGTGGCAATATCAAAGTCTTTAGGTTTTTTACCTAAGAGAAGATCTCTAATACATCCACCAACTAAATAAGCTTCATATCCTTGTTTATTTAAGCGATAAAGAACTTTTAAGGCATTTTCGCTTATATTTTTACGAGAAATATTATGTTCATTACGAGAAATGCAGACATAGTGCGATTTTTGCTGTTCTTCATGCTGAAACATTTTACGATAAAAGCGAGAAACTTGTTTAAAAATAGCACACCTCAAATTAATAATAGTCTATATAGCAATCTAGCGCGCGATTATATCGCAATTACTTTTAACTTTCCATTTTTCTTAGTATGACTATGGTAAGTAGAATGATGGGATTTAGTTTATAATCATCAAAGATTCTATTTGATTTTTTAAACATAATTATCAACAATAGCAATTTATATAGTACAATTAATAAAGTTAGCCTATTAAGCATCAAGAAATTATGCATAACAACAGGTTTTATCTGTATTTAAATGACTAATTAATTTTACTGAATTTGATACTCTTATTTTATAAATGATTTTTATACAAAAAACAGTAGTATTTTATATCTATTTATTATATTTCTGAGTATATAACCATTAACTGATAATTTTTTGGGGACACTATGAATATTCGTGATTTGGAATATTTTGTATCGTTAGCTGAATTTCGGCACTTTCGTAAAGCAGCAGATGCTTGTAATGTTAGTCAACCAACATTAAGTGGTCAAATCAGAAAACTTGAAGACGAATTAGGTGTAATGTTACTTGAGCGAACTAGTCGCAAAGTGTTATTTACCCAAACCGGCATGATGCTTGTTGAGCAAGCCAAAGAAATTTTACGTAATATACAAATTTTAAAAGAGATGGCTAGTCGTCAAGGCGAAGAGATGTCTGGCCCGATGCATATAGGTTTGATTCCTACTATTGCCCCCTATTTATTACCACATGTAATTACGGTATTACATGAATCTTTTCCTCAATTAGAACTTTATTTACATGAAGCTCAAACCGCCAATATTGTTGCTCAACTTGAGAGTGGGAAGCTGGATTGTGCGATTATTGCTCAAGTAAAAGAAACGGCACAATTTATTGAATTACCACTATTTAATGAACCTATGTTTCTAGCCGTTCCAGCAAATGACGAATTAGCCACTAAACAAACAGTTAAACTTTCTAATTTAAAAGGGCAAAAATTTTTAATGTTAGAAGATGGTCACTGTTTGCGTGAACATGCAATGGGATATTGTTTTCAAGTAGGAATCGATGAAGACAAACAATTTAAAGCAACAAGTTTAGAAACATTGCGTAGTATGATATCAGCTGGCCGTGGAATTACCTTATTTCCAGAGCTGGCAGCTCCGAATGAGCGTACTCGCGATAATATTTGTTATATTCCTTGTAATGATCCTATACCGACGCGAAGTATTGCTTTGATTTATCGACCAGGTTCTCCATTAAGAGCACGTTATGAAACTATAGCTAAAACTATTCGTGATCATATGCCAAAAGTATTTGCAGAAAAAGAGCGATTATTAGGTCAAACAAACTGATAACTTATATTTGTATCATGATGAATTTTGAAAATGAAAAACATTAAACCCGGTGGTGTCAGAGCGCAGCAAAAGGAAAGAACGCGTAGAAGTTTAATTGATGCTGCGTTTAATCAACTTAATGCTGAACAGGGTTTTGCTAGTTTAAGTTTGCGTGAAGTTGCTCGTGAAGCAGGTATTGCCGCCACCTCATTTTATCGACATTTTCGTGATATGGATGAATTAGGTTTAGCGATGGTTGATGAAAGTGGTTTAACGCTTCGCCAATTGTTAAGACAAGCTCGAAAACGTATCGAAAAAGGTGGCAGCGTGCTTCGGACTTCTGTAACCACCTTTATTGAATTTATAGATAAAAACCCTAAAGTATTCTTGTTATTACTGCGTGAAAAAGCCGGAACATCTTCTGATTTTCGATCGGCTATTGCTCGTGAAATTCAGCATTTTATCGTCGAGCTTGTTGACTATTTAGATCATGCTAATCAAATGCCACATCATTATAATGAAGCTCAAGCAGAAGCGATGGTTACCATTGCTTTCAATGCTGGTGCTGAAGCGCTTGATTTTGACACTATTCAACGTCAAAAATTAATAGAAGATCTTATTTTTCAACTTCGAATGGTTTCTCGAGGGGCTTATTACCTTTATCATAAAGAACAAGTAAAACTTGAAAATCATTGATCATTTCTTTCATTTTATATTTATTTTAGACTGTAATTTAGAGCTCAATAATAATTGTCATTAATAAACTTTATTAAATCATTTTATAATGATTTTAATTTTTTTTATTTAGAATGTTAATAAAAATGATCTTGTTAAGGATAATGTATGGTAAAGCCCCTTTTCTTAGTAATTAATTTATTTATTGTGCTTTTTCCTCTTATTTCCAACGCATCAGAACATATTGGTTTCAAGCGAATTTACTATGATATACAAGATGGAAGACCATTAGATATTGCTGTTTGGTATGCAACTAATAATAAGCAAAATTTAATAACTATAGCTGATAATGCTATTTTTTGGGGGTCTGAAGTTATTACTGATGAAATACCGGAAATAAAGAGCACTCAATCTCCATTAATTTTACTTTCACATGGTTATGGTGGCAGTTGGTAAAATTTAAGCTGGCTTGCACATGAATTAGCTGCAAAAGGATATATTGTTGCAGCTCCTAATCATCCAGGAACAACTATATTTGATAAGAATACTGAGCAGTCAGCTAAACTATGGTTACGTCCGCAGGATTTAAGCAAAACTATTGATGCTCTGGCTGAAGATCAAATATTCACAAATATTATTAATTTTAATCAGATTGTCGCTATAGGCCATTCGTTAGGTGGTTGGTCAGTAATTGCACTGTCTGGCGCTAGATTTAATACTGACACTTTCAATGAGGATTGTAAAAAGTATTCATATTTAAAAGGTTGTCATTTGATGTCTGAACTTGGTTTGGCCAATCCAGAACTAAATAAAAGTATGTTAGACCCTAGGATAAAGGCATTCATATCTTTAGATGCTGGTTTGACAAGAGGATTCACCGTAGATAGCTTAGAAAAAATTAAAATTCCTGCTCTTATTATTGGAGCTGGAATAGATATAGATGATACGGATGCCAAACTTGAGTCAGGTTATGTACAAGAATTTCTACCAAAATCGTCCTCAACTTATATTATTATTCCAGATGCAATGCATTTCAGTTTTATTCAAATTTGTAAATCCAATGCATTAGATATCTTAAATCAAGAAAAACAAGATGAAAGTATTATTTGTAAAGATGGTGGTTATCGTGCGAGAGGTGAGATACATCGTGAAGTTACAGATCTCATTATTGGCTTTTTATCTAAAACATTCAAAAAATGAAAATTGTCATTAAACAAACTGCGACTTAAGTCGCAGTTTGTTGTTATTTTTAATGGTTACATTATTATAAATTTTGCAACACTTTTTCAACACTATCTTTAGCATCACCAAATAACATGTAGCTATTTTCTTTAAAGAATAGTGGGTTTTGCACGCCAGCATAGCCGGTGTTCATTGAGCGTTTTGAAATAATGACAGTTTTTGCTTTCCAAACTTCTAGAACCGGCATTCCTGCGATAGGACTATTAGGATCTTCTTCTGCCGCTGGGTTAACTGTATCGTTAGCACCAATTACCCAAACAACATCTGTATCAGGGAAGTCATCATTAATTTCATCCATTTCTAATACAATATCATAAGGGACTTTTGCTTCAGCTAATAATACGTTCATATGGCCAGGTAAACGTCCTGCAACTGGGTGAATACCAAAGCGAACTTCTATACCCATACCACGAAGTTTTTCAGTAATGTTACTTACTGCACCTTGAGCTTGCGCAACGGCCATACCGTAACCAGGTACGATTATTACTGAACGAGCTTCTTTTAAGGTTTGCGCAACTTCTGCTGGTTGCATTTCACGGTATTCACCTTGTTCTTCTTCTGAAGAGCTTGATGAACTGCCATCACTACCAAAACCACCGGCAATTACGCTGATAAACGAACGATTCATTGCTTTACACATAATGTAAGAAAGAATTGCACCAGAAGAACCCACTAATGCACCAGTTACAATTAGAAGATCATTTTGTAACATAAAGCCAGCCGCTGCTGCCGCCCAACCAGAATAGGAATTAAGCATTGAGATAACAACAGGCATATCCGCACCACCAATTGATGCTACAAGGTGGAAACCAAACACTAATGCTATAATTGTCATGATAAGTAAACAAACTAAGGCTCCTGCGCCAGTTTGTACATTAATAAATATAAACATCAAGATAACTGATACAACTATTGCTGCTAGATTTAGGTAGTGTTTATATGGGAGAGATAATGGTTTTGAACTAATTTTACCATTTAACTTTCCAAATGCTACAATTGATCCTGAGAAGGTAACAGCACCGATAAATACACCTACAAAAATTTCAACTAAATGAATTGTTACTTCATTCGGTGCAACCATGTGCGGATCTAAGAAGCTGTTTATACCAACAAGAACGGCCGCCATACCAACAAAACTATGGAGAAGCGCAACCAGTTCTGGCATTTGGGTCATTTCTACTTTTTTAGCTAGATAAAGACCGATAGCGGCACCAATAACCATAGCAATAATGATCCAGTGTAGTCCACCTTTGATACTAGCAACAGCAGCAATAAGCGCAATTGCCATACCGATCATGCCATAAATGTTTCCAGATTTAGCTGATTCTTGATTTGATAGGCCTCGTAAACTAAAGATAAATAGTAATGCAGCAATAACATAAGCTGCTTGAATGATTCCATGACTTAACATTATCAATAATCTCCTTTACTTGCCACGTTGGAACATTTTCAGCATTCTTTGAGTAACAAAGAATCCACCAAAAATATTGATACTAGCAATTAAAATAGCAACGAAGGCAATCGCCGTTGTTAAGCCATTATCATCACCGACTTGTAATATTGCACCGACTAATATAATACCCGATATAGCATTAGTAACTGACATTAGTGGTGTATGTAATGAATGGGTTACATTCCATACTACGTAATAACCAACAACACATGATAAAGCAAATACGGTAAAGTGACCTAAAAAGCTCTCAGGCACAGAGTTTGCTAACCAGAAATAGGCAATAATTAATAAAGCTAAAATGCCATATTTTTTGGCTGGTGACATTGGTTTTGGTTCAGGTTTAGCCACAGGCTCAACCGCTTTTTTCTGTGGTTGTGCTGAAACTTGAATTGGTGGAGCGGGCCAAGTTATTTCTTTGTCTTTAACTACAGTTACACCACGAATCACTACATCATCAAAGTTGATGTCAATATTGCCATCTTTTTCTTTAGCAAGTAGTTTTAATAAATTAACAATGTTAGTACCGTATAATTGTGATGCTTGTGCAGGCATACGGTTAGCTAAATCAGTATAACCAACAATTTTAACATTATTATCAGTTTCGAATACTTCACCTGGTTTAGTTAATTCACAGTTACCGCCAGTTAAGGCTGCTAAATCAACAATAACACTGCCTGGTTTCATCGATTCAACCATCTCTTTGGAGATAAGTTTTGGTGCAGGTTTACCTGGAATTAATGCTGTAGTAATAATGATGTCAACATCTTTCGCTTGTTCAGCAAATAATGCCATTTCTGCTTCAATAAATGCAGCAGACATTTGTTTAGCATAGCCATCACCGGAACCAGCTTCTTCTTCGAAATCTAATTCTAAGAAGTCAGCACCCATACTATTAATTTGTTCTGCAACTTCAGGTCGGGTATCGAATGCACGAACAATAGCACCTAAGCTAACTGCCGCACCAATTGCAGCAAGGCCCGCTACACCCGCACCAATTACCAACACTTTTGCTGGTGGTACTTTACCTGCTGCTGTTACTTGTCCAGTAAAGAAACGACCGAACTGGTTTGCTGCTTCAATAACTGAACGGTAACCAGCAATGTTCGACATTGAACTTAATGCATCAAGTGATTGAGCTCGTGAAATACGAGGTACACAATCCATCGCCATTACAGTGATATTTTTAGTTGCAAGTTTTTCTAAAAGATCTTTATGTTGAGCAGGATAAATATAGCTGATAAGCGTTAATCCCTCTTTCATTAGAGCGATTTCTTCATCAGTTGGCGCATGAAATTTTAAAATAAGATCATTTTGCCAAATATCCTTTGTACTTTGAATAGTGGCTCCAGCATCAATAAAAGCTTGGTCTTCGAAATGAGCAGCATGCCCAGCACCTTGTTCTACTGAAACTGTAAATCCTAGTTTTAACAGTTGTCCAACGGTTTGAGGTGTTGCTGCAACTCTAGCTTCATTGGCTAACCGTTCTTTTGGTATACCGATATGCATTGCGTTACATCCTTATGTTAAGAAAGATTATTCATGTTTTGCGATTTTAGCATAAATTAGCGACAGTGCGAGTAAGGAATTAATTTTTTATTATCAAAATTAGATTATTATTTTTTATGATAACTTGATATAGCGTTATGAGTTATAGCAAAAGTATAGTTGTTTTGCTGATAGTTATTACTAATAGATGTGACAATAATAAAATGAATAGTTTTCATTAAATTTTGTTATTTTTAAAGCAGTCGAGTCCAACCTATCTTAGTTCCGTTTGCTTCTGTTTTATCTCATAAGTTATGATTATTATCACTCTTTTAATGATTTAATCCAGCTATACTTTGATTTAATCATCAAGAGGTTTACTTTATGTTCTTAGAAGAAAGACAAAAAGCTATCTTAGCTTATTTAGATAAACATGAAAGATGTAGTGTTCAATATTTTTCGGAAATATTTAAAGTATCTAAAGAGACTATTAGAAAAGATCTCTCTACACTGGCGAAACAATTATTAGTTATTCGTTGTCACGGTGGTGCCATGATAAAAAGGCACAGATTAGTAAGCAATGTTACTGATAAAGAGTGTATTACCTCATTAATGACGAGATATGAAAAACAGAAATTTAAAAAACTAGGAGACAGAATGAACGGTAATGTTTGTATTTTAGGTTCATTTAATGTTGATATTGTTGCGCAAGTAGCAAGATTTCCAAAAGGTGGTGAGTCAATTCTGGCGCAAAAAAGTATGATTGGTCCAGGTGGAAAAGGTGCTAATCAAGCACTTGCTGCAAGTCATGCCGATGCAAAAGTTCATTTTGTCGCAAAAGTGGGAACCGACCAATTTAGTCAATTTGCTCATGATCATCTTTCTTCATCGAAAATTAACTCATTTACTTTGTATCAATCAGATAAAGAACCTACTGGCAATGCTGTCATTTATGTTTCTGAAGAGAATGGCGAGAATATGATAGCCATCTATCCGGGTGCAAATTTAACAATTACTAATAAAGAAATTGTAATGTTAGAAAGTTATCTTAAACAATCTGATATTCTATTAGTTCAACTTGAAAATAATATTGATGCTGTTTTAAATGCAATGAAATTAGCTAAAGCAATGGGGGTAAAAGTGGTGTTAAACCCGGCGCCTTATTCTAAAGATATTCAGCAGTTATTGTCTTATATCGATATTGTTACTCCGAATGAAACTGAAGCAAGTTTAATGTCAGGAGTTGAAGTTAATGATTTCGATAGTGCTAAGCTTGCAGCAGAAAAAATCTATTCATTAGGGATTCAAACAGTCATTATTACTTTAGGTAGTAAAGGCTCTCTTGTCTATGATGGAAAACATCATCAACATATTAAGCCTTTTTTAGCTGTTCCTGTTGATACAACTGGTGCTGGTGATGCTTTTAATGGCGCTTTTTGTGCTTCATTGGCTAAAGGAGAAACCCTTTATCAAGCAGCAATTTATGCTTCAGCTTTTGCATCTTTAGCCGTTGAGCGCGAAGGTGCATCAAATATGCCATCGCATCAAAATGTGCTTAAACGAATGGCAAATATATAAATTTACTTGAGGAACCGATTTATGATGAATCAGCCAAAAAAAATTATCCTTGATTGCGATCCCGGTCATGATGATGCTATCGCACTTTTATTAGCTCATGGTAATCCAAATATTGAATTGCTAGCGGTAACTACGGTTGTTGGTAACCAAACATTAGAAAAAGTAACTCGCAATGCATTATCTGTTGCACGTATCGCTAATATTACAAATGTACCTTTTGCTGCAGGAGCGGTAAGACCTTTAATTAGAAATGTAGAAGTGGCACCTGATATTCATGGTGACTCTGGACTTGATGGCCCCGTTTTACCTGAACCGGCAATTCAATTAGATAAAAGGCATGCTATTGATTTAATCATTGATACCATTATGTCACATCCCCCTAAAACAGTCACATTGGTTCCAACTGGAGGTTTAACTAATATTGCAATGGCGGTACGTAAAGAGCCGAAAATCGTTGAGCGAGTAAAAGAAGTTGTTTTGATGGGTGGTGGGTATCATGTTGGCAACTGGAGTGCTGTTGCTGAGTTTAATATCAAGATAGATCCAGAAGCAGCTCATATAGTATTTAATGAAAAATGGCCTGTTACTATGGTTGGATTAGATCTTACCCATCAAGCATTAGCTACACCAGAAGTAATTGAAAAAATATCTGCAATAAAAACAAAACCAGCTAAATTTGTTTTGGAAATGCTGGAATTCTTCGGAAAAATGTATAAACAAGCTCAAGGTTTTACTTATCCGCCAGTGCATGACCCTTGCGCTGTTGCTTATGTTATAAATCCTGAATTAATAAAAACTAAACGAGTGCCAGTTGATATTGAATTGACAGGTACATTAACTTTAGGAATGACCGTGGCTGATTTTCGTTTTCCTCCTGATGATAGTTGTCATACTCAGGTTGCAACTGAACTTGATCATACTGGTTTTTGGGATTTAATTGTTGACTCCCTAGAACGAATAGGTGAGGTTAATCTATGATTGAAAAAAGTAAAGGTAAATCCAGTGTATTTACACTGATGATGGCTTTGCTTGCTGCATGTGTTGCTTTCCAACTTAATGCTAGTATGTTAAGCCCTGTATTAGTAACCATAGCAAAAGAGTTAGGAACGAATGATGCTGCTGTTGGGCTATCGCAAACCTCATTTTTCACAGCAGCAGCTTTATTTTCATTATTTTTACCACGATTAAGTGATATAAAAGGGCGAAAAAAAGTCTTAACTGCTATGTTATTAATCATGACATTAGGTACAGTTTTAGCTGCTGTTGCACCAAATATTGAAGTGTTATATGCCGCGCGGATTATTCAAGGTGTCTCAGGACCAGTCGTACCTCTCTGCTTGTTAATGTTAAGTTTTGAAGTAAAAGATGTTAAACAATATGGTATGTTAATGGGAATAATAACAGCAGTAAATGGTGGTATAGCTGGTGTTGATGCGATAGCAGGTGGTCTACTTGCAACTCATTTCGGTTTTCGTTCTGTATTTTGGGTTATAGCTATAGTGGCTGCAATTTCCACTTTCTTTGTTCATCGTTTTGCCTCTGAATCCAAACCATCGGCAGGCACCAAAATGGATTGGTTAGGTGTTTTGCTAATTGTCTTAACCATAGCTGCGCTATTACTCGCGCTTAATGAAGCGGGTAAACTGGGTAATGCAAATTGGTTGATTGTGGTAGGATTAACACTATTTGCTATCTTATGTTTTATTCTGTTTTGGCATGTAGAAAAAAGAAATAAACAACCACTTGTTACCACCAATCATTTGAAAAAACGTGCTACATGGGCTTTATTATTAACAACAACTTTAACCATGACAGGTATTTTCGCCATTGTTAATGGTTTGGTCATGTCAATTGCTCAAAATCATGAGATTGGCTTTGGATTAGAAGCGGATTGGGCTTCACTCATTTTTCTTACTCCTTATGCTTTAATTGGTTGGTTTGTGGGACCATTTTCCGGAAGGTTGGCACCAACAATGGGTTATAACAATGTGTTAAAATTAGGTCTTGTGGGCTGTGTTATTGGCATTCTAGTTATTATGTTTTATGGCATTCATTCTCTACCTATTTTATCGGTAGGGGTTATTGTGCTAGGTATTTTCTACGCAGGCATGGCCAATATTATCTTAAATGGCTTAGGTGTTGTTTTATCTCCTAGCGAAAACCCAGGTTTTCTACCAGGAATGAATGCTGGTGCATTTAATTTAGGCGCAGGCTTAAGTTTTGCTTTATTACCAGCAATTCAGATGATGAATGGTAGTTCAATTGATGGTTATTTTAATGGCATGTTACTTGGATTAGCGATTACGGTATTAGCTCTAATTTGTAGTTTTCTTATACCTCGTCCAATTAATGCTGAAGTTTAATCAGATGATTAATAATAAACGGGATAATAATCCCGTTTTTTAAATATAAATTAATCTTGTGTCGCTAGTTGGTTATTTTTTACTAGAAAGTCAATTTTAATCCAATAACATTTGACCTTTGATTTGGTATAATAGTTGCTTATCCTTTATCATTGGATATTTCTGTTTTATCTAAATTATTAACTACATCAACAATGACAGAAGTACTGGTCAGCAGTTTACCCTCTTTATTTGCAGTAATTGATAAGTTGTCACTGCGCTTCAATTTTGTTGGATTTATAGAAGGCACCAGTTGTAGGTTAATATTCTATTATTTTTGTATCTATAGAAGCCAATTTGATTAAGGTAATAAAAGTAATTTGAGAAAATGGAATATAGTATATTACATCTAATAATAAATCCTAAACTTAGCTATTTTTAACTACTACAATTTGTTATATAATCGATAAAATTTTGTCCATAACACAATATATTGTGTTTCTCATATTATTTTAAGATGTCAGGCTTTCTGGACATCCTTAATTAAGGAATCACTATGATGGATTTTTCCCAATCAGTGCCAGAACTGGTCTCTTGGGCAAAAAAAAATGATTTTTCAATTGCTTTGCCTGTTGAGCGATTAGCCTTTTTGTTGGCAATAGCTGTATTAAACAGTGAACGCTTTGATGGTGAAATGACTGAATCTGAATTAATTGATGGTTTTAGACATGTTTCACACATTTTTGAGCAAAGTGAAGATACTATTACTGTCCGTGCTAATAATGCGATTAATGATTTAGTACGCCAGCGTTTAATCACACGTTTTGCTAGCGAAATGACCGATGGTTATTCTATTTATCGATTGACACCGTTGGGAATTGGTATATCTGATTACTATATTCGTCAACGAGAATTCTCGACTTTACGTTTATCAATTCAGCTTTCAATTGTGGCACAAGAGTTAAAACGTGCCGCAGATGCTGCTCTTGAAGGTGGTGATGATTTACATTGGCATCGTAATGTTTTCGCACCTTTAAAATATTCAGTAGCTGAGATCTTTGATAGCATTGATATCACTCAGCGAGTGATGGATGAACAACAAGCTGATGTAAAACAAAATATTTCTGCATTATTAAGTCAAGATTGGCAGGCGGCAATTAGTAGCTGTGAGGGCTTACTGACAGAAACATCGCAAACCTTACGTGAATTACAAGATACATTAGCAGCGGCTGGCGATAAGTTACAAGCTAGTTTGCTTTTAATACAAGATGCGACTTTGGATAATCCTGAGTTAGATAAAATTAATAATGTAGTTATTGATTTACAAGGTAAATTAGACCGAATCATCGGTTGGGGACAAAAAGCAATAGACCTATGGATAGGTTATGATAGGCACGTTCATAAATTTATTCGTACTGCAATTGATTTAGATAAGAATCGAGTTTTTTCTCAACGATTACGCAAATCGATCCAAAGCTATTTTGATTCACCATGGTCACTTACTTTTGCGAATGCTGAACGTTTACTGGATATGCGTGATGAAGAATTGGCATTACATGAAGCTGAAGTGACAGGCGAGTTACCTTCCGAACTCGAATTTGAAATGATTGAAGAAATTCAAGAGCACATAGTTGCACATATTGAACAAAATTTATTGATCTTTAAACAAGAAAATAAACCACTTGATATGAGTATTGCTATTCATAGTTATTTAGCACAGTTCCCTCGAGAACAGCATTTTGATATTGCAAGATTGTTTATTGATCAGGCTATTCGATTAGGTATTGCCGAAAGTGATTTACTTGGTATTCCTGCCGAATGGAAACCTATTAACGATTATGGAGCTAAGGTACAAGCACATGTCATCAACAGATACTAAAGATATAGAAATGGAACAAACTGCTCATCATCTTGATGAAGTCATGGGACGTATTGCTGCAAGTTCTCAAGCGTCTATAGATAAATATATGCCAGTTAAATTGGCTCAAGCTATTGCCAATCCAATTTTCCCTGAACTAGATAGTTTATTACGCTCAGGTCGCCATATTGGTATTGATGAGCTGGACAATCATGCATTTTTGATGGATTTTCAATTTGAACTTGAACAGTTTTATCAACGCTATAATGTTGAGCTGATTCGTGCACCAGAAGGCTTTTTTTATCTTCGTCCTCGTTCAACCACTTTAATTCCCCGTTCAGTTCTTTCTGAATTAGACATGTTAGTGGGTAAAGTATTGTGTTATCTCTATTTAAGCCCAGAACGATTAGCGCATGAAGGTATCTTCACTTTGCAAGAACTTTTTGATGAGCTGGTTTCCTTAGCGGATGAAAGTAAATTGTTGAAATTAGTTAATCAACGTTCAACGGGATCTGACTTAGATCGTCAAAAACTGTTTGATAAAGTAAAAACCGCATTAAATCGCTTACGTCGACTAGGTATGATCTTTTTTATTGTAGGTAATGACAGTAGTCGTTTTCGTATAAATGAATCTATTTTCCGCTTTGGCGCTGATGTTCGTAGTAGTGATGATGCGCAAGAAGCGCAATTACGCTTAATTCGTGATGGTGAAGCGATTAAAATAGAATCATCACTTATTTTGGATGATGATAATAGTGAAGAACAAGATGAAGATGTTAATGAGGAGATTGAATAATGATGATGGGACACGGTAAATTTCACTCATTAACCTTAATTAACTGGAACGGTTTTTTTGCTCGAACCTTTGAGCTTGATCAGCTGGTTACCACGCTTTCAGGTGGTAATGGAGCGGGTAAATCAACGACTATGGCTGCATTTGTCACAGCGCTAATTCCTGATTTGACTTTATTACATTTTAGAAATACCACTGAAGCGGGTGCAACTTCAGGTTCTCGAGATAAAGGTTTACATGGTAAGTTAAAGCCTGGTGTTTGTTACTCAATGCTAGATGTTATCAACTCTCGTAATCAGCGAATTATCTGTGGTGTACGTTTACAGCAAGTAGCAGGGCGTGACAAAAAAGTAGATATTAAACCTTTTTTAATACAAGGTTTACCAGTCAATATTAGTCCAACTGAATTGGTAACGGAACGTTTAAATGATAAACAGGCTCGAATTTTATCACTACCAGAATTAAAAGATAAAATTGAGTCAATGGAAGGCGTTATTTTTAAACAATTTAACTCTATTACCGATTATCATTCAGTCATGTTTGATTTTGGTATATTACCGAAACGGTTACGTTCTTCATCTGACCGAAGTAAATATTATCGCTTGATTGAAGCTTCTCTATATGGGGGGATTTCAAGTGCTATTACACGATCATTACGTGATTATTTGTTGCCGGAAAATAGTGGCGTCAGAAAAGCCTTCCAAGATATGGAAGCAGCATTACGTGAAAATAGAATGACACTTGAAGCTATTCGAGTAACACAATCGGATCGTGATTTATTCAAACATCTTATTACTGAGTCTACAAACTACGTTGCAGCTGACTATATGCGTCATGCTAATGAACGTAGAGTCCATATCGAATCGGTTTTAGGATTGCGTCGTGACATGTTTAAGACGCAAGATCTGCTGATTAGTAATCAATTCCGCCAAGTTGAAATGGCAAAAGAATTAAAAGAATATCAAGATGCTCAAAGCGACTTAGAAACGGATCTTCAGGCTGCCAATGATCATCTTAACCTTGCGCAAACGGCTTTACGTCAACAAGAAAAAATAGACCGTTATCAAGCGGACTTAGATGATCTGAATTTGAAACTTGAAGAGCAAAATGAAGTTGTCCTCGAAGCCAATGAACAGTATCAAACTTACCGTGATCAGGTTGAGCAGACTGAGCAAGAAGTTGATGAAATAAAAACTCAATTAGCTGATTATCAACAAGCTTTAGATGTGCAGCAGACTCGGGCAATCCAATACCAACAAGCTATTCAAGCTTTAAAAAATGCTCAACAACTATGCCAATTACCAAAATTAGGTATAAGTAACGTTGAAAATCATTTTGAAATTTTTGAAGAAAAACAAAAAGAAGTTACTGAACAACTGTTAGAATTAGAGCAAAGACTAAGTGTTTCTGATGCCGCAATTAATCAATTTGATAGAGCTTATCAACTAGTTGTTAAATTAGTGGGGGACGTGGTGCGTAGTGATGCTTGGCGTGCCGCCAGAGAAGTATTAAAGCAGTGGCCTTCACAATGTTACCAAGCCGATCAAGTAGAACATTTACAACTACAATTAGATGAATTAGAGCAACGCTTTTTTGAGCAAAAAGAAGCTGAATCATTATTAACTCAATTTTGTAAGCGTTTTGGTCGTCAACTTAACTATGATGAGCTTGATGAATTCAAACAAGAGCTAGAAGTTCAACTAGATCAAAATGCAGAGCTTGCCAATGAATCAAGTGAAAAACGTATTGAATTTAGACAAGAGCTAGAGCAAATTCAAACGCAAATTGGTGCTTATCGACAAAAAGCACCTGTATGGTTAAAAGCCCAAGATGCACTTATCGCATTGCAAGAACAAACAGAGCAAACGTTTACTAACAGTCATGCTGTCACGCAACATATGCAACAATTGCTTGAACAGGAACGTACTTTAGTTACACAACGAGATCAAATAAACTTCAAACGCAATCAACTTGATGCACAAATTGAACAACTCAATCAACCAAGTGGTGTTGATGATGGTCGTTTATCGACGTTAGCGGAAAGGTTTAATGGTGTATTACTTTCTGAAATTTATGAAGATGTAACCATTGATGATGCACCTTATTTTTCAGCATTATATGGCCCATCAAGACAAGCTATTGTGGTACCTGATTTATCACTGGTAAAAGCTCAACTAGAAAGCCTGACAAATAGTGAAGAAGATTATCCAGAAGATATCTATTTTATCGAAGGTGATCCATCTTCATTTGACGATAGTGTTTTTGATTGTGAAGAGATGACTAAATCAGTATTAGTTAAAACCGGTGATCGTCAATGGCGCTTCTCCAGTTTTCCTAAGGTCCCTTTATTTGGCCGAGCAGCACGTGAAATTCATCTTGAAAAATTATCGGTAGAACGCGATGAACTACATGAACGTTATGCAACAATTTCATTTGATCTGCAAAAATTACAACGTATTGAGCAAAATGTTGGCCAGTTTATTGGTGAATATCTATCTGTAGCATTTGATATCGATCCTGAAGCCGAAGCGCAAAAGTTATCGACAAGACGTAATGAAATCGAACGTCAGCTCTTGGCACAAGAAAGTATTGATAAACAAAATCAACAACAAGTTGCAAATTGTAAAGAGCAGTTAATCACTGTAAATCGATTGGTAGCTCAAATGCATTTATTGGCTGATGATGATTTAGCGGATCGGGTTGATGATCTACGTGAGCAAGTTGCTGAAGCGCAAGAGGCCGCGCAATATGTTAGTCGTCATCGCCATACTATTGCAGAACTTGAACCCATTATTGCAGTATTGCAAAGTGATCCTGAGCAAAATGAATCGTTACGTGAGCAGTACAATACGGTTAAAACTCAGCAGCAAACCATTCGCCAACAAGTTTTTGCTTTAACGGAAGTGATGCAACGTCGTGCACATTTTAGCTATGAAGATTCAGCGGGTATGTTGAATGAAAATAGTGATCTCAATGAAAAATTACGTGCTCGATTAGAAGTTGTTGAAGGACAACGAGGTGAAGCTCGTCGTCAAATGCAACAGTATCAAGATAAATATAATCAATACAATCAAACATTAGCATCCCTTAAAAGTGCATTTGAAACTAAGCGAGACATGCTTAATGAATTGCATAAAGAGATCGAACAAATTGGTGTTAAAGCGGATGCAATCACTGAAGAGCGAGCTCGTATCCGTCGTGATGAAATTCATCAAAAACTCAATAGTAATCGTCAACAATGTACGTCTTTGGAAAAACAACTTATTATGTGTGAAAGCGAAATGACGCAAATGCAAAAACGCTTAACACAAACACTGCGTGATTATAAACAATTACGTGAACAAGTTGTTGAAGCAAAAGCTGGTTGGTGTTTAGTGTTACGACTTGTTAAAGAAAATAGTGTAGAACGACGATTACATCGACGAGAATTGGCTTATCTCAGTGCTGATGAACTACGTTCTATGTCGGATAAGGCACTTGGTTCATTGCGTTTAGCGGTAAATGATAATGAACACTTACGTGATATATTAAGATTATCCGAAGATCCGAAACGACCAGAACGTAAAATCCAGTTTTATATTGCGGTTTATAAACATCTACGTGAACGAATTCGCCAAGATATCGTCAAAACTGATGACCCAATTGAAGCCATTGAACAAATGGAAATTGAGTTGTCACGCTTAACTGAAGAGCTTACTTCACGAGAACAACAATTGGCCATTAGTTCAAAAAGTGTGGCTAATATTATTCGTAAAACTATACAACGTGAACAAAACCGTATTCGTATGCTTAATCAAGGATTACAATCAGTGGCATTTGGTCAGGTTAATGGTGTTCGTTTGAATGTTAGTATTCGTGAGGCACACTCTTCATTATTAGCTGCATTAGCTGATGATCAAAATGAACATCAGGATCTATTTAGTAATAATCGTATTACCTTCTCTGAAGCGTTAGCCAAACTTTATCAACGTTTAAATCCACATATTGATATGGGACAACGAACTGCACAAAATATTGGTGAGGAGTTGCTAGATTATCGAAACTATTTAGAGATGGATGTGGAAGTTAATCGTGGTGCTGATGGTTGGTTACGTGCTGAAAGTGGTGCTTTATCAACCGGTGAAGCGATTGGTACAGGTATGTCTATTCTACTAATGGTAATTCAAAGTTGGGAAGAAGAGTCTAAACGTCTACGTAATAAAGATATTTCACCATGTCGATTATTGTTTTTGGATGAGGCCGCTCGTCTTGATGCCAAATCGATTGCTACACTCTTTGAGTTATGCGAACGATTAGAAATGCAGCTTATTATTGCTGCACCAGAAAACATTAGCCCAGAAAAAGGTACAACCTATAAACTAGTTCGTAAGGTTATCAATAACCAAGAACATGTTCATGTTGTTGGCTTGAAAGGTTTTGCTTAATAAAGTTAGCTATGGTATTTTATAAAAATATTGCTGGTATTTACCAGCAATATCTTATTTTGATATAAAAATTCATAAAGATATATGGATTTATCTGCAATATGAATATTGGATGTAGTTGTATTTTATAGATTAGTAGATAGCTTTAAGTGTTAATTATATAAATTCACTGAGTTTGTACTTTCTAAAAAGTGAGCCAATGCTTAACTTGTCCATTACATTCAAATCAATCAAATAGTCGTTTTCAATAGATCATAATTAAACATGATTTCTTATCTAGTAATATTGGATAATTTGCGTCATAAAAGAAATGCTTATTTTAATCTATTGAAAATGAAAACTGTCGAAATTTCTCGTTTAGATAGTCTTTAAATCGATTATTTAGCTTGCAAATTGACACTTTTAATGACAATTTAATATTTTTATCTGATGATATTTTATTAACTATATTGTGACTATAGTTTTTATTATGGGATAAAAAATAAAAAATTTAATAAAAAGGTTAGGCTAATTTTTGTCTAAGTTTAAATTAGCTTAGCTAGTTGCATCTGATGTATAAAAATTATCACCAAAACAGCTAAAAATGAAGAAAATATACGTCACAATTTCGGTTAAAAGCGTTGTTAAGAATTTCTATTTTGGTTTCTGAATGAGAATTAACCAAATTACCTATTTTGTTACTGATTTCGTTAAAACGAGTGATTTTTAATCAGCATAATTTGTTAACGTTTACACTAATTTGTTTGATTATTTGCCTTATTTTATTGAAATAATTAAATTATTTATAAATAAGGTTTTTTTTGTTAAAATTTGACTTGATCGGCATTTTATTTTCTGCTTAAATAAAAAGGAATTTAAGCGATACCATGTGTTAATTGGTATCGGTTAGATTTAAATTTAAAATTAATTTTTTGGAATAAGGAAAACAAAATGAAAGAATTAAACAAAGTAGAAGTTGAACAAGTATCTGGTGCTGGTTTCATCGCTGATGCAGGTGGTGCTTTAGGTAAAGGTATCGGTTGGATCATTGATGCTAAAAATCCAAACAATGGTGGTTTAGGTCAACAAGCTGGTGGCGCTTTAGGCCAAGGTATCGGTCAAATCGTTGAAGCTGGTATCGGTGCTATTAGCCAAATTATCGGTGCAGGTTTAGGCCTAATCGGTCTTGGTAAAAGATAGTAGTAGCTGATTGTCCTTAATTTATATTGTTTAAAGTGGTAAAACGGGAAGCGAGATTCGTTTCTCGTTTTATTTTGAAATGTCATCTAGTGAATTGAAACAAAGCCATCTTAAACTAAGATTTAGCAATTTTTCAATAAGTCATTATCTTTAAATTATAAAATGCCAAATTAATTTAGATGCTAGTTTTAATTATTTTAAAAATTAATTAACACTCTCTAATTGGTTTGTTTATACATTAAGAAATAGAAATATCACAGTAAAGTCGAAAATAATTAGCATATTTTCAATATGATAGTCTTATAAAAAATAAAGTTTACATACTTAACTATATAAATAGAAATAATAAATATATCGTAGCTACTTAATGGTAAGGAAAAATAGGTAACATATTGTATGGAAGATAATCGATTGTTTCGTCAAGAAGCTGTTAATTACCAAAAAGCTAAATGGATGGGAAAGGCATTATTACTTAAAGGATGTTCAGCATGGTTAGTTTTCTTATTATCAATTATCTTTATTATCATTTTATTACTCACGGTAATATTCGGCACCTATACTCGACGAATTAATGTCGCTGGTGAAATTACCACTCAACCAAGAGCTATTAATCTATTTGCACCACAGCAAGGTTTCATTACTAATAGTCATGTTAAAGTTGGCGATATAGTTAAAAAAGGCGATCCTATTTATGAATTAGATGTAAGCCGAACCACACAGTCAGGTAATGTAACCCAAATAACAGTTGAAGCAATTAATAATCAAATTAATAATATATCGAAAATTATTGCCACACTAACTGAAAACAAGCAGATCACATTAAATGCGCTACAGCAACAAATAGACGAGTATAATAAATCCCATCAAGAATCTTTATCTTTGGTTAAAAATGCCGAAAAAGGTATGACAGATATGTATGAAAGCATGCAGAACTTTGCTGTTTACCAAAAGAAGGGACTTATTAATAATGAACAATTTAATAATCAAAGATATTTATACTATCAACAACAAAACGCCTATCAATCACTACAGAATCAAATCATCCAAGAAAAATTAGGCATTATTCAGCTCAACAGTGAATTAGTGACCAAGATAGCTGATTTTGATAACAAAATATCTGAATACCAATATCAATTAAATGATTTACAACGTCAATTAACTGAAGTTAACGCCAGAGGAATGTTAATTATAAGTGCGCCTAGTGATGGTCGTATTGAATCACTAAGTGTTACAGAAGGGCAGATGGTAAAAAATGATGATAGTCTTGCGCAAATTATTCCTGCGAACACTAATGGTTATTATTTAGTGCTTTGGGTTCCTAATGATAGCGTTCCTTATATCTCGGTTAATGATAAACTTAATATTCGTTATGAAGCTTATCCATATCAAAAATTCGGTCAGTTTTCCGGTAAAATTATGTCAATATCTAAGGTGCCGGCTTCTAATCAAGAAATGTCGACTTATAGCAGTTCTCCACTATCGCAAAACACCATTAATTACCAAGCATATTACAAAGTAATGGTATCGCTTGATAAACAGCAAATGGCTAAGTTCAATAAGAAGATTAAATTAACTAATGGTATGAAAGCTGATATTACTCTATTTTTAGAGAAAAGACCTATTTATCAATGGATGCTATCACCTTTTTATGATATTCAGAAAAGTATTACAGGACCAATCAATGGCTAGAAATCAATTTCAGCATATACTTCAAAGTTTACATTTTGGATGGCGAAGAAAAATACCACAAATTTTGCAAACCGAAGCTGCTGAATGTGGTCTAGCCTGTTTAACCATGATTTGTCGCTATTATGGCATGAATGTCGATTTATTTAGTTTACGAAATCAGATAGGGGTTTCATCACATGGTGTCACTCTTGCGACATTAATTAATATGTCGGCTTGCGTTCAATTACAAAGCCGTCCTCTTTCTTTAGATTTAAATGAGATAAACCAGTTAAAAACTCCCTGTATCTTACACTGGGATCTTAACCATTTTGTGGTATTGGTTGCCGTTAAAAGAAACAAATTTATTTTACATGATCCAGCATTTGGTCGTCGAGAAGTGGGTATAAATGAAATGTCAAAGCATTTCAGTGGGATAGCACTTGAGTTATGGCCAGATAAAGAGTTTCAACCACGAACACAACGTAGTCAGCTTAGTTTGCTAAAAATGTTGTTTCAAATTGATGGTTTAAAAGGGTTTTTAGTTAAAATTCTGTCACTGTCTCTGATTATTGAATCCATTAATTTATTACTTCCGATTGGAACGCAATTGGTTATGGACCATGTAATTATTGCCAAAGATCATAGTTTATTAGGTTTAATCTGCATTGGGTTACTGTTCTTTATTTTGTTTAGAACTTTTATTGCGATGTTACGATTTTGGTCATCATTAGTTATGGAATCTTTAGTCGATATTCAATGGAAAGCAGGACTTTTTGGGCATCTAATGAAGTTACCTTTAGCCTATTTTGAAAAAAGAAAACTAGGTGATATACAGTCTCGTTTTGTTTCATTAGAGGTTATACGTTCAACGCTAACAAAAAGTATCGTGAGTAGTATTATTAACATTTTGATGACAATCGGTGTCTTTATCATGATGCTACTGTATGGTGGCTGGTTGGTTTGGATTGTCTGCGGTTTTACTCTAATTTATATAATATTAAGAGTGGTAACTTATCAGCGTTATCGACAAGCATCTGAAGAAAAGATTGTGAAAGAGGCCAAAGCTAATTCCCATTTTATGGAGAGTTTATATGGTATTGATACACTAAAATCATTAAAACTCACTGAGTCTAGAGCTCAATATTGGCTTAATATGAATATTGATACAACTAACGCCAATATTCGCCTAACCAAATTAGATATGATATTTAATGGTGTGAATACATTAATTATGCTGGTTGAGCAAACTTTAATATTATGGGTTGGTGCATCGCTGGTAATGAATGACAAAATGACACTTGGTATGTTTATCGCATTTACTGCATACAGATCTCAATTTTCTGAACAAGCAGCAAATCTGATAAATATGGTATTAGATTTGAAAATGCTAAATTTACATACCGAACGATTAACCGATATTGTATTGACTAACACTGAAAACGATATTGAATCAAAAAATCAATTACCGAAAGATATCCCTGTTGAATTTGAACTGAATAATATAGCTTATCAGTATGATAACCTTTCGCAGCCTATTTTTTCTAATATAAATATGAAAATTAAGGCTGGTGAGAGTGTCGCAATTATTGGTCCATCAGGTGCAGGAAAGACAACCTTGATGAAAGTCATGAATGGCCTACTAGAACCAACTCAAGGGGAAGTTCTGATAAATGGTATTGATATTTATAAGTTTGGTGTCAATAATTATAGAGATATTGTTGGAAGTGTATTACAAAATGATAAACTTTTTGCAGGGTCTATTTCTGATAATATCGCCAGTTTCGATAATGAAAAAAATCATGAATGGCTGGTTGAATGTGCTAAGCACTGTAACATCCATAATGAAATTATGAAAATGCCCATGGGATATGAAACCTTAGTCAGCGAATTAGGTAATAGTTTATCAGGTGGGCAAAAACAGCGTTTATTGATTGCTAGGGCATTATATCGTAAACCTTGCTTGTTATTTCTTGATGAAGCGACAAGTCATTTAGATGAAGATAATGAAGCTAAAATTAATAATGCAATATCTTCATTAAAAATAACACGTATCATTATTGCTCATCGAACATCAACAATAGCAAGTGCCGATCGAGTGATTGATATCACATCAGTGAATCATTAAAGATCAGGATATTAGATAAGAATGAACTTAGTATGGTAAATTTTATTGCTAGTTTATCGCTACTAAAATCTAGCAATTAGTTTAATAATTTTTCTTTATATTAAAGATTAATTAATCCAAACAAAAACGCATTAAAAGATTTCACCGACGGTCGTCGGTGAAATTATCTTTTCAACCGCTGTTTATAATAAGCTAATAAGTCAATTTTAATGAGGATATCAGTATCCAATCACGCTAATGGATATCTAATACTGCATGGAATGCTTCTTGTGGAATATCAACACCACCAAATTTACGTTGCCTTATCTTATTCTCTTTAATATTTTTAGCGATTTTTTTCTTTTTCGATGCCGAACCCGAATAGCCACGACCGGTGACACTTTTACGTAATGGTGGAATGTCTTCCCGAGCAATGACTTTATTTTCGACTACCGATTGAACCGGCATAGGATAGAGTTTACGAGGAATAACATGTTTCATCTTTTGAACAATTTGTTTACCTCGTTCAAAACTTTTATCTCGAGGTAAAATAAATGAAAATGCATCCACAATTTCATCATTCAACCAAATATCCATTTTTACCAAATCCGATGCAATATAACTTCTATCACGATAATCTATAGATGCATAGCCATGAGTAATCGATTTAAGTGAATCATAAAAATTGTATGCAATCTCTGAAATTGGCAGTTTAAAGGTCAACTCTGCCATTTTATTATTCAGATAAATCATATCGACGTAGATACCTCGTTTTTCCTGACAAAGTTCCATAATTTCGCCAATATTTTCCATAGGAATAATAATTGCTGCATCTATAAATGGTTCTTCAATATAGTCAATTTTTTCAAAACTCGGTAACAACATAGGATTATTAACATTGATGATTTCACTATTTTTTAATGTTACACGGTATTCAACACTAGGAAAGGTAGAGAGTATTTCGATACCATATTCTCTTTCAAGTCTTTCTTGAATAATCTCCATATGTAAAATGCCTAAAAAACCACAACGGAATCCTGCGCCAAGGGCCATTGAGTTTTCTTGTTTATAAATAAATGCAGAATCATTTAGGGACAATTTTTCAACCGCATCTTTAAGTTTTTCTTGGTCTTCATTTTTTATTGGAAATAAGCCAGCATAAACCATAGGTTTGACTTCTTTATAACCAGGTACTGCTTTGGTATTTGGGTGATTAGGATCAATTAGGGTATCACCGACTTTGACATTTGCGACGATTTTAATATTAGTCGAAATATATCCAACTTCACCTGAATCAAGTACATCAACAGTTTTCATTGCTGGTAAAAATACGCCAGTTTGTAATGCTTCAAATTCAATATCACTTTTGAGCATTTTAATTTTCATTCCAGTATGAATGGCACCGTTAAAAACGCGTACATGTAGCACGACACCGCGATACACATCATAATGAGAATCAAAGATTAACGCTTGCAGTTGCTTATCTTTATTACCTTCTGGCGCAGGAATGTTTTCAACGATTGATTCTAAAATATTATCAACTCCTACGCCGGTTTTAGCTGAAGCTAAAATAACTTTATCTAAGTTTATGCCATCTAACTCTTCGATTTCTTTAATCACGCTGTCAACATCCGCATTTGGCATATCGACTTTATTGATAACTGGAATAATAGTTAAATTCTGCTCTTGAGCCAGTTTTAAATTAGCGATTGTTTGTGCTTGTACGCCTTGGGTTGCATCAACTAGCAACAAAGCTCCTTCACAAGCAGCTAAACTGCGTGAAACTTCATAATTAAAATCAGTATGTCCAGGGGTATCGATGAGATTAAGTTCATATTCAATATTATTAGAAGCTTTATAGTACATGCGTACAGTTTGTAACTTAATTGTAATACCACGTTCTCTTTCAAGATCCATGTTATCTAATAATTGCTCTTTCATATCACGTTCAGAGACAGTATTGGTCATCTCAATTAATCTATCTGCCAGTGTTGATTTACCGTGATCGATATGGGCAATAATACAAAAATTTCTTATATTATTTGGGTTCATGTTAATTTCTCCCATACTTTTCTTAAATGTTGGCGTGAACTATAATGGTTAGAGTAACTCTAAGTCAAGTTTGGCCAAATTATCATACTTGCTAATCTATTTAATTGATTTTTATGAAAACATGGGTATAAATATGGTAAATATAAATGATTGTATTGCATCAATTGCACAAAATGGTGAATTAAACCAAACACCTAAATACTCTGTGACTAAAGCAGCTAAAATGTTAGGCTTATCTGTGCATACATTAAGGTATTATGATTCATTAAATTTATTTCCATTTTTGCAACGTGACCAGAATGAAAAACGACTTTTTTCTGATGCCGACTTACAGTGGGCAAAGCTAATTGAATGTTTACGTAACGCGAATATGTCAATTAAAGATGTTCAACACTATGTCAAGCTGTGTCTTAAAGGTGATGAAACATTGGATGAGCGCCTAACTATCATTAATCAACAAGAAAAGATATTAATCGATACTATAACTCAACTAAATGAGCAATTGGCTTTATTGAGATTTAAAAAACAATACTATAAAGCCGCTCATCAAACAACAAATAACTAAGCTTTTCCAATGAAAACTTTTCCTATGAAAAAATTTTGAGGAAAGGGGTTTTTGCTTCTTTCCCCATTCCGGTTTATTTTATAACCGTTTCCTGACTAATTAAATGTTCGTAAGATGGTATAGACTTCTCAATTATTTTTACAACAAACCAATAAATTAAAATAACCGTTATCTAAAAGCAATTAGGGAATTAACTGCTAAAAATTGTGAAGAATTTGGAACGAATACTATTTAGTATTAATATGGTAAAAGAATAAAGCTACTTTTATTAAAGTATCTCAGGAAGCTTAATTCCTAATTTGTAGATATTAACATAGCCTGATTCTTTTTTTAGTTTTTGTATATTAGACTTAGGTATTTCATTTTGATCATCTAAAATAAAGTGGTTAATCGTAAAATCTTCATCGCTCTTCTGATGAGAATATATAATTAAACAATCGATATTTTGTCGATAATCTGTTACTTTTAATTCTTTATAGACTTTTTCAATTCTTGCATAACCACTTATTTGTCTAATGTCCTCAATAATTACTGATTGATTGTGGTATTTAGGTTTATATTTAGTATCAATTACAAATTTGAAATCTGCTTGGTTAGTAAATTTTAAGATAAAATCTAATTCCTGATATTTTGCTTTATAGTGATATTTTACTTCCTTTGATGTAAATATATTTCTCAGTTTTTTATAAACATATAATTCAAACAATTTACTCATATCAATCCAGAAAGGTGGGGTCATGATTCGTTGTTGTTCGGTATTACTAATATTGTAGGCGTAACGTTTCAAAATCAGTAATGCTAATTTGATCGCTTGATCATACTCTTTATATAACGGATTACTTCTGAAGGTTTTTATTTTTGTTATATCAATATCATCAGATACCTGCTCAAAAGCAGGGTGAATGTAATTAATCCACTGCAATAATGGTGTTTTATCAAATCCGTTTTCAAATTTTTGAATGACGCGTTGGGAAAAACGATAGGCTTTTTTTAGAATTTTATTTTCATCACAATTAACGCCAAATTCTTGATATTGGCAGATTGTGTTAATTTTTTTACCACTAACTAAATTCTGTTTGATATTTTTACTGACAAGAATTTTTCCTTTTACGCGGGCATTAAGATTTTCGATTTTAGAATAATAAGATTTTTTTAAGCCTTTTTTTACAATTTGTTTCATAACTTTAAGAAACAGGGCTATTAAGAACGGAGAAAGTAAATCTTGCTTTTGTGTTATTGGGATATGAGGTTTATCAAAATAAATATATAACAAATCATCTAGATGCTTTAGATTTTCGGGCTCTTCAATCGCATCTAACAACATTCGCATATAATCAATCTGCGTTGATTCATTATTTAATTTTGGTTGTATATATATTGGGAGTTTATTTTCAACAATCCAATTGATTCCAACAAAATAAGACGTTTTGAAATAGAATAACTCTTTCTCGCAATTTATTGAGTAGCAGGACTGTTTTTCACCTTTTCGCAAAACTTGGTATTCGTATGAGTCTTTTTCCTTTAAAATAGCAATATAATTGTCACACGCATTAATACAGTGATCTTGTTTTAAAAGTCCATCATACTGTTCAAAAAGTTCAATCATGGTTGATTCGAGTATTTATTTTCGATTTCTTTAATTTTAGTTTTTACACCATCGACATCTTTAAAAATGCCATCCTTTATATATTCCTTCAAAATAGGAATTATTTCATATTGAAGGCGTGTTTGAGTTATATTCTTTTCATCTTTACCATTTATTATAAAGTAGCTTTGCCCTAACCAAACATCTTCAACTCGAAATTCATCAGACAAATATATTGATGGATTCAATATTTTATTTTTTTCATATTCTTCATAACTTTTAATAAATAATTCAGAAATATCTATGAATAAATCCTTTTTAAAATTGGCTTGTAAAGATGTTGGTAATATGTCAATAAATGCAAAACGACGACGAATAGCATAATCAATCTGTCCGACACTGCGATCAGCAGTATTCATTGTGCCAATAATATAAAGATTAGGAGGAATGGTTAGCCTATTATCATCATTAACCGCATACATACTTTCGACTTGTTCGCCTCGATACTCTAGTGCATAAATTAATTCGCCCAATACAGCAGGAAGATTTGCTCGGTTTATTTCATCAATGATCAAAATATATTTTTTTTTAGGATCAGCCGATGCTTTTTTAGCCATTTCTATAAATAGTTTATCTCTCGTAATATATTGAGGTTGGCCATTTTCTGTTTTTACTTCAATTCCTCGCACAAAGTCTTCATAGGTATAGGCAGAATGAAATTGGATGAGTTTAAATTGTTCATGAGATCGTAAATTAGATGCTTGCTCATTTTTATCTGAAGAGACCTTGCCAAAAATGAGTTGTTCAGCAATATTTTTTGCTGTATAGGTCTTTCCAGTTCCAGGAGCACCTTGAAGGATAATTTGTTGTTTATTTTTGAGTAACTCAATATATTTTTTTAAATCATTCATATCATTAACGTTTTCTATATTTTCTTTAAATAGATAATTTAATATACATCCGGGAATAGTTTGTGACTTAAATAGTGTCCCCAAAGGCGGCCATATAGTTTCTGGTTCAGTAATCTTTAAGTCCGAAGATTTAATATACTCATTTTTAGTAGCATCATAGCTAAGCCAAGCAACATCTACATAGTGTGAATAGAAACAACGGTTATTTTGTTCATCTTCTCCTGCAAAATGAATATTTTTTTTATATCGGTAGGAAGATAGCGCAACACCAATACCCCATAATCCATGATTATTGTTTGTAGTGCAAATTATATCGCCATATTTGATATCTTTTATATTTTTAAATGCTTGAATTGCTGGTGATTTTTCCGGATAAGAATTTTTTATTTCTTCAGCTGTAGAATTAGAATAATCTTCATCTTTCCAACCAATAGCCATAATCTCATTGTTCAAAAAACTATTCCATGCTTTTTTTTTGAATTTAGAACAATGAGTCGGAGAAATAAAATAACAAGCGCTATTAGCATTTAAATCAGAAAGGTCAATATTATTTGGTATAAAGAATTTTGTTTTCTCTATTCCTTGCGTAAACGGGCTAATAAATTTTTGAAATTGATTAATTAAAAATTCATTATCCTCTATTTTTGAATAAAGTAATCGTTTTAATAAAATTTTATTTGTCTGCCTGCCATCTTTATTCTTATTATTTTTATGGATTTCAATGGAATTGTTTTTATAACCTACGAAACGGCTTGGTCCAAAAAATAGTTTGTTGCCAATTTTTTCAACAGCAAACCATTCCCCCCTACTATAAAGTTTTAAAACGTCAGTTTTGTTATTGCCACTAATCAAACTGTGATAAAGGGTTAGAAAATTTTTGATAACATCACTTCTTTTTTCTACGAATTCTTCTTGCATAGCATCTGGTCTTCAACAGTTAGGAAACAATATCGAAATTTATATAATCTTATATATGATTATATAAGAATAAGATTGTTTATAAGCAAAGGCAATATTTTTGTGTAGTTAATATAATTTTGTATCTTGAGAGGATTTAGACTTCATTTATGGGATGTAAATTATTAGTAAATTGTAGATAGGCTATACTAATTCATACCAGTTTTATAACGTTATTCTTATGATAAATTAAAAATAAAAAATTGATTTGTCTTGAACAATAATTTATTTGCTTTGTTAACCACAGCATTAAAAATGAGACTGTATTTATTTTTTTATTCTAAATAAAGAAAAATATAAATAAAAAAACATGATAGAGAGTATACCAAAAGTAATATCTCATAATTTTAGATAGGTAGAAATATTCTCTAAAGAAGACCTATTTATTTCTAATAACCTTAAAGAATATGCCACCCCTATAATAATTCCTTCATTTTGAAAAAGTCTTAACAAACTTCCAATGGTGGATTGTTTATCTTTTTTTTTGAGCCATTGCTATCTGAATTAATGAACTTTGAAACAGTCCTTCACCTAAACCATAGCTCATAGTAGCTATAACATAATTAAAGACTGAAATATTAAAACTTATAAATAAAAGTAAGGCGAAAGCAAATAGCATAAACGGTAAAGCATAAATTAGTATTATTTTATTACCACTTGAATTTATGATTTTTGGGGCAAAGACATTTAACTGTTTCTTATTTATTATTTAAGGGTTGTTTTTCCTAATCATATAACTAAAAATTACTGATAGTAAATGTATCTTACTGATGCTTAATGAATAACAAAATAGGCTTTAAGCCTTGTATTTGTTAGTTTTGATGTGTTTTAAAGGATTTAAAAGAATGTTAATGAATATTGAATTGGTGCCGTGGGCGGGACTTGAACCCGCATGCTCTTAGAGCACTACCCCCTCAAGATAGCGTGTCTACCAATTTCACCACCACGGCGCCGTTTTTTATTCTGGAATATCTGATGTAGGATTAATATTCTGTGGTTGAATAACTGGGTCAGCAGTTGGAATTACTTCTCCATTATTACCGCTAGTACTTTCAGTATTTTGTTGCGTAGTCGCTGGAGCACTATCTCCAATATTTTTGAACTCATCACTTGAAGTTGTGTTTTTTGAGCTGCCAAGATTTGATAAAATAATGCTTAACACAAAAAATAACACACCAAGTATTGTTGTTGTGCGAGTTAGAAAATTGCCACTTCCTGATGAACCAAATAAAGTTGCAGAAGCGCCAGCACCAAAAGATGAGCCCATGTCGGCACCTTTACCGCGCTGAATTAGCACTAAAACGATTATCGCAAGTGCGATAAATAAATAACCTATAATTAAAAGTTCGTACATTTCAACCTGTCAATTTTTATGTTATAGAACAGAATTTATTGATGCGAAATATTAGCGAAAGAGTGAGCAACAAGCAAGTATATTTTATTATTTTCTGTATTTATCATAATCAATTGTACGTTTTTAAGGGAAAAATCAGTATAATGTCGCCATTTTTATTCTTGGCAAATGCAGTTGTATGAAATTTATAGTTAAACTTTTCCCCGAAATTACCATCAAAAGTGAGTCCGTTCGTTTACGTTTTATTAAAATTCTTACTAGTAATATTCGTAATATTTTAAAGAATGCTATTAATGATGTGGCAGTTATTCGTCATTGGGATTTTATTGAGGTTCGCCCTAAAGTTGAAAATAGTGAAAATCAAATATTAGAACTATTAACAAGAATTCCAGGTATCCATCATATTTTAGTAGTTGAAGAACTTACTTTTACTGATTTACATGATATTTATGAAAAAGCGTTTAATCATTATGCGCCTTTAATTGAGAATAAAACATTTTGTGTAAGAGTTAAACGACGAGGTAAACACGAATTTACCTCAATTGAGGTAGAGCGTTATGTCGGTGGTGGTCTTAATCAACATGTTGCTACTGCTAAAGTCAAATTAACACGTCCAGATATTACTGTTAATCTTGAAATTGATAAAGATAAACTTCTACTAGTTAAAGAACGGCATGCCGGAATAGGTGGTTTCCCAACCGGAACACAAGAAGATGTCATTTCTCTTATTTCTGGTGGATTTGATTCTGGTGTTTCTAGCTATATGCTGATCAGACGAGGCTGTCGAGTCCATTATTGCTTTTTTAATTTAGGTGGCAAAACCCATGAAATTGGCGTGAAACAGATGGCTCATTATTTGTGGGATAGATTTGGAAGCTCTCATAAGGTTCGTTTTATTGCCATTGACTTTTCAGATGTTGTTGGCGAGATTTTAGAAAAAATTGATGATGGCCAGATGGGGGTTATCTTAAAACGAATGATGATTCGTGCAGCCTCTAAAGTTGCACAGCGTTATAATGTTGAAGCTCTGGTTACAGGCGAAGCGTTAGGTCAAGTATCAAGTCAAACCTTAACTAATTTGCGTTTAATCGATAATGTCAGTGATACATTAATTTTACGCCCACTTATCACCCATGACAAAGAAACGATAATTAATCTAGCTCGTCAGATAGGTACTGAAGATATTGCTAAGACTATGCCTGAATTTTGTGGTGTCATATCAAAAAGTCCAACAGTAAAAGCAGTTAAAGAAAAAATAGAGATTGAAGAGCAAAATTTTGATTTTTCTATTTTAGATAAGGCTGTTGCAGAAGCTGAAAATATTGATATTCGTGAAATAGCTAAACAAACTAATAATACTATTACTCAGGTTGATACCGTTACAACATTAGAAGATAATCACGTTATCATTGATATTCGGGCGCCAGAAGAGCAAGAGGAGCATCCACTGGAAATCGAAAATGTTGAAGTTAAGCTTATACCATTTTATAAATTGGCAACTCAATTTGGTGATTTAGATCAATCAAAGCAATATTTACTTTATTGTGCTAAAGGAGTAATGAGTAAACTACAAGCGCTTTATTTAATCGAGCAAGGTTTTAACAATGTTAAAGTATTTAAACTGTGAATCTTAACAATTATTTACGATATTTTTCTCATATATCTATATAATATTTCCTAAAATATAAAATCTAGTTATCGTCTATTTAATAGATATAAAAACTAAGGATTTTATTACTTATTGAGGATTATAATGAGCAAATTACTTGTAGTTGATGATGATTTAGAAATTGCTTCGTTGTTATGTGAATTATTAGAATTGGAAGGATTTACCGTTGAAGTTGCAAATAATGGTATTGAAGCGTTAGAAAAGTTTGATGATTCCATCGATCTGGTTTTACTTGATATTATGATGCCAGAAATGAATGGATTAAGTGTTTTGTCTTCATTAAGAAGTAAATTCACCGTTCCTGTTATCTTCTTAACAGCTAAGGATAGCGAACTCGATAAAATCAATGGACTTGAACTTGGCGCTGATGACTATATTCTTAAACCTTTCAATGATAGAGAATTGATTGCTCGAATTAACGCTTTATTGCGTAGAGCTAGATGGGATACTGTTGGTAATGAAAGTAATGAAAAACCATTACAATACACTATTGATAAACTTGTGGTGAATACCAAACAGCAATCTGTTTATTTTGATGACAAATACATCGAATTAACTGGCACTGAATTTCAAGTATTACTTAAATTACTTGAAAATAAAGGGGTGACAATTTCAAGAGATACTCTTAGTGAGACTGTGTTGGGGAAAGAATTTATCCCATTAGCACGCTCAATTGACGTTCATGTCTCTAATTTACGTAAAAAACTTCCACCTCGAAGTGATGGCTTACCATGGATTAAAACCTTGCGTTCAAAAGGATATCTATTTGTTGTAGATCAAAATGATAATTTGTTGCAAAATTAGCTTTTTTCAATATGGTAAGAATCTATGTGGATTTTTGATCGTCTGACAATTAGAATTTTCACAATATTCTTACTTACTATCGCTTTTTTCCTTGCGCTTGTAATGGTATTACCCGAACTCGACTCACGTAATTTAACTTATTTGGCGAATAAAGATAAAGAGAGTGGTAAAGTTCTTGCAAGCCAGATTGAAAAGGATCTCGCTAAGATACCGAAAGATAGTTTTCGCTGGTGGATGAGATTTATCGTAGTAATGGATAATTATCAAAAAACTGGTCAAGTCCTATTTATTGTTACACCTAATCAGCAAATTATTACTGCGGATACTAAAAATATTGATTTAGTAAAAAGCTTTAGTGAAAAATCGCATGATGTTGATGATCCAGCTAAGAAAATTTATGATAACCAAGAAATTATCGGTCCTTTCCTTATTCATTATGCTAATGATGAATATCAACTGTTTTTGTTACAGCCTGCATCAGATATTCAATCTCAATTTGTTAATTTGATTTTTGATCATCCTTTCTTACTTTTGACATTAACCATGTTAGCCAGTTCACCATTTTTGTTGTGGTTATCTTGGAGTATTGCTAAACCAGCAAGAGGGTTAAGATTGGCCGCAGAACAGGTTGCAAATGGTAATTTACAACAGTGGCCTGAGCTTGAAAAAGTTGGTTCTTATGAATATAAAGCCACAGGAGCAAGTTTTAACCATATGCTCAGAGAATTGAAACGGCTGCAAGATCTACAGCAACGGCTGTTTTCTGATATTTCCCATGAATTACGTACTCCATTGACCCGATTGCAATTGGCAACTTCGTTATTGCGCCGTAAGCAAGGTGAAAGCAATGAAGTTTTGCGGATAAATAATGAAGCTTTAAAGCTTGATTCGATGATAGGTGACTTATTATCCTTAGCAAGGAATCAGCATGATAATAATGAAGTTCGTGAATTTAAACCATTAGATGTATTATTTAAAAATGTACTGGATAATGCGACTTTTGAAGCCAATCAAATAGCAAAACAATTTTCTATACAAAATTTTCCTTCTAACCATACAATTTTGTGCTATCCAGAGGCGCTATGTAGTGCGCTTGAAAATGTGATAAGAAACGCATTTCGTTATTCAAATCAAAAGATTGTGGTGAATTTCACTATTCAACAACAAAAAGTTGTTATTACCATTGATGATGACGGTCCAGGTGTTGCCGATAATGAGCTTGAGCAAATTTTTAGACCATTTTATCGTACTAATGAAGCTCGAGACCGAGAGTCGGGTGGTACTGGGTTAGGATTAGCTATTGTGGCGAATGCTATTACTCGAGATAATGGCACAGTTAAAGCTGAGAAAAGTCAGTTAGGTGGGCTGAAAATTGTGATAGTATTACCACTTCAAAAATATTAATTGTTAAGAGAAATTATTGTGTTGAATGCGCCTTTAAATATTGTGTTGTTTGAACCTGAAATTCCGGCTAATACGGGTAATATTATTCGTTTATGTGCTAATACTGGTTTTAATTTACATATTATCGAACCAATGGGATTTTTTTGGGACGATAAAAAACTAAGGCGAGCAGGACTTGATTATCAAGAATTTGTTGATGTAAAACGTTATAAAAATATTGATCATTTTTTAGAGGCAAATCAGCTTGATTTGGCTTCACAAGTTTATGCTTTAACCACAAAAGGCCAAAAACCACATAGTGAAGTTAATTATAAACAAGCAGATTTTTTAATGTTTGGCCCTGAAACTCGAGGTTTACCAAATCGCATTCTTGATGAGCTACCACAAGATAGAAAAATTAGAATTCCAATGGTCGCCAATAGTCGCAGTATGAATTTATCTAATTCTGTTGCTGTAGTTGTTTATGAATCATGGCGACAACTAAATTATATTGGTGCTAAATAAACTAAAATTCTTAATTTAGATATTGTTAGTTTATTGCCATTCGCTGGTTTGATTGAGTGCTGGATAGGTAATTGTCGAAAAGCTGTGCCTCATTATTGAAATAAAAACCCCTTTCCTGAAAATAAATATTAACTTTCTTACTTAGTAAATAAAAAAGAGGTCATGTTGACCTCTTTTTAAAAATAGCTTTTATATCTCGTTAATATTATTTAACACGTGAAACGTATTCACCAGAACGAGTATCAACTTTAAGTACTTCACCAATTTGTACAAATAATGGAACACGTACTACAGCACCAGTTGATAGTGTCGCTGGTTTACCTCCAGTTCCTGCAGTATCACCTTTTAGACCTGGGTCGGTTTCAATAACCTCTAGTTCAACAAAGTTTGGTGGCGTTACCGCAATTGGTTGACCATTCCATAAAGTTAAAATACATTCAGCTTGATCAACTAACCATTTAGCATTGTCACCTACAGCTTTAGCATCAGCAGAAAGTTGCTCAAATGTATCGTTATTCATGAAATGCCAAAATTCACCATCAGTATATAAATAGGTTAAATTCATATCAACAACATCAGCGGCTTCAACGGATTCACCTGATTTGAATGTTTTATCAACAGTCTTACCTGAAAGTAATTTTTTTATTTTTACGCGGTTAATTGCTTGTCCTTTTCCTGGTTTATAAAATTCATTTTCAACAATTACACACGGTTCGCCATCTTGCATTATTTTAAGACCGGCTTTAAACTCATTAGTACTAAAAGATGCCATAAAAGCTCCAACTATCATTCTGAATTACAAAAATGAGCCACATTATACAGCAAAATATTGAACAACCAAATAAAGATGAGTGGATTTTTGAACTTGCCAATGTCGTTACCGATATCAAAAAGCTTTATCGTTGTTTGAATTTAGATCCTGAGGCAATTTCTCTGCCTATGTTGCAAGCGAGAAAGCAATTCCCGCTTCGGGTTCCTATGGCTTTTATCAATCGGATGAAAAAAGGCGATAGTCAAGATCCATTGTTGCTACAAGTTCTTTGTGATGAAAAAGAATTAATTAATGTAGCGGGTTTTAGTGAAGATCCTTTAGAGGAGCAAAATAATACTATTCCGGGATTACTACACAAATATCATAATCGTGCGTTATTAATGATTAAAACTGCATGTGCGATTAATTGTCGATATTGTTTTAGGCGACATTTTCCTTATCACGATAATCAAGGCACTAAAAAAAATCTTGGTGCAGCATTGGAGTATATTGCAAGTCATCCAGAACTGGATGAAATTATCCTTTCAGGTGGTGATCCGTTAATGGCTAAGGATCACGAAATGGCTTTTTTAATAACCGAATTAGAGAAAATACCTCATATCAAGCGTTTACGTATTCATAGCCGTTTAGCTGTGGTGATACCTAATCGTATTACTAGCGAACTGTGTCGGTTATTTGCTAAAACCAGGTTACAAATTGTATTAGTTACTCATATTAATCATCCAAATGAAATTGATGATAATGTTACTAATGCTATCAAGCGTTTAAAGGAACATCAGGTAACGGTTTTGAATCAAAGTGTGTTATTGAAAAAAGTTAATGATGATGCTGATGTATTAGCTTGTTTAAGTAATAAATTATTTTCAATAGGCATTTTACCTTATTACATCCATTTATTGGATAAAGTGCAAGGAGCTGCTCATTTTTTAGTGGATGATGACAATGCTAAGCAAATTATGAGACAACTTGCGAAAAATGTATCGGGTTATCTTGTGCCAAAATTGGCTCGTGAAATCGGTGGTGAAAAAAGTAAGCGAGTCATAGCGATTAATGATTAATAAGGGCGATATATTCATTTAATACAGTCCTTACAATTTATATATCAAAATCTCATTGACGAAAAATAAAATAGCCTCTATAATTCGGGCCTCTTTAATTAATGCTGTGGAGTTTATACTCTACAACTTGTTGATAAATTAGATTTGGATATAAATCGTCATGAAACGCACATTTCAACCATCAGTATTAAAACGTAATAGAACTCACGGTTTCCGTGCTCGTATGGCTACTAAAAACGGTCGTCAAGTTCTTGCTCGTCGTCGCGCTAAAGGCCGTGTTCGTTTAACCGTTGCTAGCTAATTTAAAGTTGAGTGACTAAACTCACTTTTCCTCGGGAGTTACGTTTGTTAACTCCCTTCGATTTTAATCGCGTCTTTCAAGAATCTATTCGTGCAGGTTCGCCTTTTCTTACTTTAGTTACACGGAAAAATGATCTGGCTCATGCTAGATTAGGTTTTGCTATAGCTAAAAAACAGGTTAAACGAGCACACGAGCGTAATCGAATTAAACGATTAGCTAAAGAATATTTTCGTCACCATCAACATCAGTTTCCTAATATCGATTTTATTTTGATGGCTAAACAGCCTGTTATACAATTGAATAATCAACAATTAGTTGAGACATTAGACAAACTATGTCAACAAATCATCAAAAAACAAAGAAACTGAATAAATTAATATTGATATTTAAACAGCATATTTATGCATTTAAATATTTGATTATTAATATTTTTGTTTTTGTCATTAAAATATACCAGCGTATTATTAGTCCTTTATTAGGGCCTAAATGTCGCTTTACTCCATCTTGTTCTCAATATGCTGTAATTGCATTAAGACGCTTTGGATTAATAAAAGGTAGTTGGCTAACTGTCAAACGTGTATTAAAATGTCACCCTTTACATGAAGGAGGTGAAGATTTTGTACCTCCTAAAACTAAAACCGATAGAGAAAAACACTAATGGGATCTCAACGTAATATTTTAGTCATTGCTTTACTTTTCGTCTCTTTCCTGCTTTGGAAAGCATGGGAAGAAGATCATGCACCAAAACCGCCAGTTGCTAATCAATTGACGCAACAAATAGGTGAAGATTCACCAGCGGATTTCGCACAAGGTAAAACAATTACGATAAAATCTGATGTATTGTCATTAACGGTTAATACCTATGGTGGCGATGTACAAGCTGCACAATTGTTAAAATATGAGCAGTCTCTTCATTCTGGTACGCCTTTCCAATTATTAACATCTAAACCTGACTTTATTTATATTGCTGAAAGTGGCTTAACAGGTAAAGATGGTCCAGATAATGCAATTCAAGGAAGTAAACGTCCAGTATATCAAACTGCTCAATCTGAATATGTTTTAGCTGATGGTGTAGATGAGTTGAAAGTTCCATTAACGTATCAAGTTAATGGAGTAACTTATACTAAATATTATATTTTACATCGTGGCAAATATGCTATTGATGTTCAGTATGATATTGATAACCAAAGCCAAAATCCTATAGAAGTATCGATGTATGGTCAGTTAAAACAAACTATTGATTTACCAGATGATGCTGTTACCGAAGGTGGTGGCGGATTAGGATTAAGTGCGTTCCGTGGTACCGCTTATTCCAGTGCTGATACTAATTATAGTAAATATAGCTTTGGTGATATCAAAGATAAGGCTTTATCTGTTGAAACTAATGTTGGTTGGGTTGCTATGTTGCAACACTATTTCGCTTCTGCTTGGATCCCGGTGCAGGATCAAAACAACCTATTTTATTCACGTGCTACGGCTAAAAATTCCCAAGCTACGATTGGTTTTAAAGGTGAAACAGCCGTTATTCAACCAGGTAAAACTCAATCAGTTAGTGCGAAACTATGGTTAGGTCCTGAAATCCAAAGTCAGTTAAAAGAAACCGCTAATCATCTTGATTTAATAGTTGATTATGGTTGGTTATGGTTCTTATCGCAGCCACTGTTCTATTTATTGAAATTTATTCAAAGCTTTATAGGTAATTGGGGCTTTTCAATTATTGTTATCACCTTTATTGTGCGTGGTATTTTATTCCCACTAACACGAGCACAATATCGTTCAATGGCTAAAATGAAGTTATTACAACCTCGTTTACAAGCATTAAAAGAACGTTATGGTGATGATAGACAAAAAATGAGTATGGAAACAATGGCTCTTTATCGACAAGAAAAAGTTAATCCTCTTGGCGGTTGTTTACCATTGTTGATTCAAATGCCGATCTTCTTATCACTGTTTTATATGTTAGGTAATACAGTAGAGTTACGTCATGCTCCATTTGCTCTTTGGATTTATGACTTATCAGCGCAAGACCCATATTATATTTTACCGTTATTAATGGGTGGTACCATGTTCTTAATTCAGAAGATGTCACCAACACCGGTTACCGATCCATTACAGCAAAAATTAATGACATATATGCCATTAATCTTTACGGTGTTCTTCTTATGGTTCCCATCAGGTTTAGTTTTATACTATATTGTAAGTAACTTATTTACGATTGCTCAGCAACGTATAATTTACTGGGAACTTGAGAAAAAAGGTCTTCATGAGAAGAAAAAGAAATAGCTTGATGGAAAGGAGGAGTAATATCCTCCTTTTTAATATTTAATTTTTGGTGTTGATGTTATGGATATACAAAAACAATATAATTTAATCGGTAACGAAAAAGGCTACTGGTTTGTGAGTAAAAATGGTCGTTTATGGTTACCTAATGGCGAAGTTCCCAACGGTAGCGCCAGTGAATTAGGATTTACCAATAAACTCGCTCAACCTATTGGTGAATGGAATGGACAAACTGCGTGGTTAATTTGTCAAGAAATGAGTAGTTCCATGGGCTCGATTAGACCTTTACTTAGTGGAGCTGATCAGTCTTTGTTTAATATGGCTGGTAGAGCGGTACAATTGTCTGAGTTTTATCGGTCTCATAAATATTGTGGCTACTGCGGTCATGAGATGTATATTAGTCAAACAGAATGGTGTTGTCTATGTGATCATTGTCATCAACGTTATTATCCACAAATTTCACCATCAATTATTGTCGCTATTCGGAATAAAAATAAAATTTTATTGGCAAAACATGTAAGGCATAATCAAGATAATTTATATACTGTATTAGCGGGTTTTACTGAAATTGGTGAAACAATGGAAACGACAGTGGCCAGAGAGGTCTATGAAGAGTCAAAAATAAAAATTAAAAATATTCGTTATGTCGGTTCGCAATCTTGGCCATTTCCTAATTCTATGATGATGGCTTATTTAGCAGATTATGATAGTGGTGAGATTACTATCGATAAAAATGAGTTAGTAGAAGCTGATTGGTACCATTATTCTCAATTACCAAAAATACCTGAATATGGCACGATAGCAAGGCGTTTAATTGAGGATACAATTATACTTTGTCGTGAATATGATGAGTTTGGTGAAAACTGATCATATTCACTTTATTTAATAAGTTATAGATACTCAATGGTTCTGGTTAAATTAATTTTACTTGAACCATTCCCCGTTGTTTCACAAACAGCTTTGGTCCAGTCATTATTTTGGTTATATTCAGAATAACTACAAGTTTCAGTAGATTCTAATTCTTGTTCATTTTTATCATTAATGATGACTTCACCTTTAGCAGACAATTTGAAGGTACGAGTAATCGTTTTTTCTAATTGTTTGTCTGCATTATAAATAACATCTTTTTCTCTTACTAAAACGGGTAATTGTTTTTTATCATCCATTTTTACATAAGCGTTATATAAGACTTGTTCGACCAGATCATTTTCATAAATAATCTTACTGGTAAAATTAATATTATTATCAGCGAAGTTAGATAAAGTGGTTTCAACTAAACGGCCTTGCTCGTCAAATTCATTAATAGCAACAATTTCATCATTACTATTTTTCATACCAATGATATTTTTCGATTCATCGAAAGTAATGTCATAACTGTTTCTGGTATCTTTCATACCATAAATGTATTTAGCTGTATCATAATTTATTTCGCCATATAATCCTTCCAAGTCATAATCTTTAACATAACCTTGATCGTTATAATTAATAGACTTTTTGTCCGAACTTTGAATTGTTTGCTGTTTAATGAGTTTCTTATTAGGTAATAACTCAGGTTCGGTATGAAATAGATAGCTATTAGTTACTTGAGTTGGTAACTGTGATTTATTTTCACTACTAGAATTTATTGTATTGTCTTCATTTTTGTTTGTTGTACTGGTCGTTTTATCAGTTTGCGTATCAGTATTAACTTCGTTATTTTGATTAGTCGATGGAGTTGCATCAGATGATGATTGGCTGTCTTTTTTATCATCACACCCAGTTAATAAGAGGATACTTAATAAGAAAAGATAGATATAATTTTTCATAATATTGGCTTCTTAATGTTATTGGTTAAAATTTTATTTATATCTAATAGCGATATTAATATTTCGATTCATCAGTTTATTCTAGCTATGGCAATAATATTTATATTATTGAATAGTTACTTGATCATCATATCAGACAAATCTTCACTCTCATCACCTAATTTGTAATTTTTAGTGCCAGAATAAGTAACTTAATATATTTTATCCATAAATTAAGATTTTGTAATTGATTTAGTTTAATATTTATTAAAAAATTAAAATATTAATGATGTTATTAATTATGGAAAAGCTTGATTGAGCTAATTTGGGGTATTTTTTAATCTAAAGAGATTCGATTTTGCTTTAAAAAGTTGTGCTTGTTTTTCCGTTGTTAATCATATCAATTCACTATAATTAGTAAATTGATATGATATATATAATGCAGCTATTACTGGTTATTAAGCCATTGAGCTACTTGCTTAGCAAAATAAGTTAACACGCCATCGGCACCTGCTCGTTTGAAACAGAGTAGAGATTCCATGATAGTAGACTTTTCATCTAACCAACCGTTTTCGATTGCAGCCATTAACATTGCATATTCTCCTGATACTTGATAGGCAAATGTAGGTACTGCAAAGGTTTCTTTTACTCGGCGAACGATATCTAGATAGGGCATACCAGGTTTAACCATGACCATATCTGCGCCTTCACTTAAATCTTGATAAATTTCTTGTAAGGCTTCATTGCTATTTGCTGGATCAAGTTGATAAGTTTTTTTATTGCCACCTTTGATATTATTGGCTGAACCAACTGCATCACGGAAAGGTCCATAAAAGCTAGATGCATATTTTGCCGAGTAAGCCATAATTTGGCTATTAACAAAATTATGTGATTCTAGCTCTTTACGTATTGCACCAATTCGGCCATCCATCATATCACTTGGTGCAATAATATCTGCTCCAGCATCTGCTTGTATTAGTGCTTGTTTTTTTAAAGCTTCGACAGATATATCATTGAGAACATAACCGTTGTCATCAATAATGCCATCTTGGCCGTGTGTCGTATAAGGATCGAGAGCCACATCGGTTAAAATTCCGAGTTCTGGTATTTCTTTTTTTAATGCTCGAATTGCTTTAGGTACTAAACCTCTTTCATTATAAGCTTCTTCGGCTAATAGTGATTTTAGGGAGGGCTCAATAGCAGGAAACAATGAAAGTACCGGTATACCTAATTTAGCAACTTGTTCAGCTTCTTTCACCAATATATCAATACTCATCCGTTTTACATTCGGCATTGATGACACGGGTTGGCTGATATTGTTACCCTCAACGATAAATACTGGATAAATAAGATCATTAACCGTCAAATGGTTTTCAGCTACCAGACGACGACTAAAATCTTGTGCACGGTTTCGACGTAAACGTTTTTGTGGATATTGACCAGTAAAGAAAGACGACATAAAACACCTATATATCTTTAATTAAACTATTTTATTATCTGACTCAAAAAGTAGATTAGCAAATTAATTTATCATATAGTAATTATACGATATTTTACTTTACAACCCATATCAATTAGGAGTAAAATTGCGCACTAATTTTAGTCCTTTGTGATATTAAACAAATTTGAGGTGAGAGGCACATGCCAGTAATTAAAGTACGTGAAAATGAACCTTTCGATGTAGCATTACGTCGTTTTAAACGTTCTTGCGAAAAAGCAGGAGTATTAGCTGAAGTTCGTAATCGTGAATTTTACGAAAAACCAACAACTATTCGTAAACGCGCAAAAGCAGCTGCTGTTAAACGCCATGCTAAGAAATTAGAAAGAGAAAACGCTCGTCGCACTCGTCTATATTAATTTTTATACTGAAAATTTAAATTGTTTAAAAAAAACAATTCATTTATATTCTAGATATAAACAATTTTAACAAGCCGTATTATTATTACGGCTTGTTGTCTTTTCATAATGCCATAATTGGTTGAATTTTATCATGAAAGGTCTTATTCCTCGCGATTTTATTTTAGATTTGCTTGCCCGCACAAGTATTCTTGATGTGATAGGTAAGCGCGTTAAAATGAAAAAAAAGGGAAATAATTATTTCGGTTGTTGTCCTTTTCATGATGAAAAAACTGCTTCTTTTTCATTAAATGAAAAAAAACAAATTTACTACTGCTTTGGATGTGGTGCATCAGGCTCTGCTGTAAATTTTTTAATGCAGTATGAACGATTAACCTTTCCTGAAGCCATTGAAGAAATTGCTAGTATGCAAGGCATTCGTGTTCCTTACACGGAAGATGATAGTAATCAAGCTGACCAATCAAAGCAAATTGAATCACGTAATTTGCGTCGTGATCTCTACTCCTTGATGGCAAAAATCACCGATTTCTACCAACAACAACTAGCATTATCAACTTCAAAAGATGCTCATATGTATCTTGAGCAACGTGGTTTAAATCAAGAAATTATAACTAGGTATAAAATAGGTTATGCTCCTAATGAGTGGCGTTTAACTTCACAAAATGTAGTAAAAACTAAAGCTGAAACGAAATTATATAATCAAGCTGGCATGTTAGTTACCAATGATAGTGGTAATCAATATGATCGATTCCGTGGTCGTATAATGTTTCCAATTCGCGATAGACAAGGTAATGTCATTGCTTTTGGTGGTAGAACGATTATCAATGATTCAGCTAAATATATTAATTCACCCGAAACACCTATTTTTCATAAAGGTTTTCAATTATATGGTCTTTATGAAGCGCAAGAGGTTAATCGAAATCCTGAACAGCTGATTGTGGTTGAAGGATATATGGATGTCGTTTCACTGGCCCAATACGGTATTGATTATGCAGTTGCTGCATTGGGTACATCAACCTCTGAAGAACATATTAAATTATTATTTAGAGCAACTGATTCTGTCATATTTTGTTATGATGGTGATAATGCAGGGCGAAGTGCTGCTTGGCGAGCACTGAACGTATTACTACCTTGTTTGATTGATGGTAAACAAATTACTTTCGCTTTTTTACCACAAGATGAAGATCCTGACAGTTACGTACGTAAAGTCGGTAAAGATGGTTTTGAAAATTATGTAAAAAATGCACCTAATCTCTCTGAATTTTTGTTTGATGAGTTATTAAAACAAGTTGATCTAAAAACCGCTGAAGGTAAAGCTAAATTGAGTTCACTGGCTATACCTTTGCTTGATCAGGTCAAAGCAAAAGCATTTAGACTTAACTTGCTTCAGGAATTAGGTCGTTATTTAGGCCTACTTGATATATCACAAATAGAACAACTCATAGCCACTGATCAAAACAAAGGTGAAAATAAACCTATTGAACCAGTATCTGCACCGCAGATGAAATTAACTACCATGCGAATTTTGATTGGTTTATTACTGCAATATCCTGATATGGCTAAAATGGTTTCAGATATTAATGTTATGCGACAAGTTAATTTAGCTGGCATAGATATATTTATTGAGCTACTTGAATTATGCCAACAATACCCAAATATAACTACAGCACAGATATTAACAGAGTGTATCAGTCGACCATTTTATAAACAGCTAAGTCGTTTAGCTACATGGGAGTACCATTACCAAGATGATGAAATAGAGTCAATTTTTTCTCATACTTTAAAAGAGTTATATGATAATATACTCGCCCAAAGGCAAGATGAACTGATCGCAAAAGAAAGAGTCTCCGGATTAAGTACCGCAGAGAAAAAAGAATTAGCGACATTAATACTTGTTTTATCAAAAAAAGACTAAATATACAGGGTATATGTAGAAAATTATTTTCTATTCTACATATATAATATACATGACCGAATAACTAAATGTGGATACCTTTATGGAGCAAAATTCTCAATCACAGTTAAAACTCCTGATCATCCGAGGAAAGGAGCTAGGATACCTGACCTATGCTGATGTCAATGATCACTTGCCGGAAGAAATCATTGATTCAGATCAGATTGAAGATATTATCCAAATGATCAATGATATGGGCATTCAAGTACTTGAAGAAGCCCCAGATTCAGATGAATTATTACTTTCCGATAATGTTCCGGATGAAGAGGCCGTTGAAGCAGCTACAGCATTAGTTTTATCTAATGTAGAATCAGAAATAGGTAGAACGACAGATCCTGTCCGTATGTATATGCGGGAAATGGGTGCAGTTGAATTACTAACCCGTGAAGGCGAAATTGATATTGCCAAACGTATTGAAGATGGTATTAATCAAGTTCAAACCTCTGTATCTGAATATCCAGAAGCGATTACATATCTTTTAGAACAATACAATTTAGTGGAAAGTGGTGAAGTTCGCTTATCTGATCTTATCACCGGTTTTGTTGATCCTAATGCTGAAGAATCAACCGAAGAGCTTCCAGAAGAGTTGGAAGAGAGTGAAGCTGAAATCGATATTGATGATAGCGATGATGAAAGTGAAGAAGATGGCGATTCTTCCGCTGATGATGATGTTTCAATTGATCCGGAAGTGGCAAGAGCGAAATTTTCTGAACTTAAAGAACAACATGATAAAACCTCAGCTGCAATAAAAAAATATGGCCGAGCCCATAAAAAAGCACAACAAGAAATTGAAAATTTATCTGAAGTTTTCAAACAATTCAGATTAGTAGGTAAACAATTTGATATTCTTGTTAATAACATGAGAAGCATGATGGATCGCGTAAGAGCACATGAACGTGTCATTATGAAGATCTGTGTTGAGCAGTGCAAAATGCCGAAAAAACAATTTATGACGCATTTTAGTGGTAACGAAAATAACATGAGTTGGTATAAAAAAGCCGTTACTGGTAAAGGCGCTTTTGCTGCTAATTTAATGGAATTTGAAGCGCCAATTGAGGCTGAAATTAATTGTTTACAACAAATAGAAACGGAAACTAATCTTTCTATTGAGCAAATTAAAGATATTAATAGACGAATGTCTATTGGTGAGGCAAAAGCTCGACGAGCAAAGAAAGAGATGGTAGAGGCCAACTTACGTTTGGTAATTTCAATAGCGAAAAAATATACCAATCGTGGCTTGCAGTTCTTAGATCTTATTCAAGAAGGTAATATTGGCCTGATGAAGGCTGTTGACAAGTTCGAATATCGCCGAGGATATAAATTCTCTACATATGCGACTTGGTGGATTCGACAAGCAATTACACGTTCAATTGCTGACCAAGCAAGAACAATACGTATACCAGTGCATATGATTGAAACAATCAATAAGCTAAATCGAATTTCACGTCAGATGTTACAAGAAATTGGTCGTGAACCAACGCCAGAAGAACTATCTGAACGCATGCAAATGCCTGAAGAAAAAATTCGTAAAGTATTGAAAATTGCTAAAGAGCCTATTTCAATGGAAACACCAGTAGGTGATGATGAAGATTCACATTTAGGTGATTTTATTGAGGATACAGCTCTTGAGCAACCATTAGATGCCGCTACATCTGAAAGTCTGCGTAGTGCAACACGTGATATTTTATCTGGCTTAACACCGCGCGAAGCGAAAGTATTACGCATGCGATTCGGTATTGATATGAATACTGACCACACTCTTGAAGAAGTTGGTAAACAATTTGATGTAACGCGTGAACGTATTCGTCAGATTGAGGCTAAAGCATTACGTAAATTACGTCATCCAAGCCGATCTGATGTACTGCGAAGCTTCCTAGAATAACAGCATAACTTTAGATATATCGCCACTTTTGTGGCGATTTTTTTAACTAATCGAACTAATATCATGAATATACTTCAACGTTTTAAAATTGATTCATTCTTGCTGATTTTGATTTGTGTTGTGATGACGGCAAGTATTTTTCCATGTGAAGGACAAGCTAAGGTTGTTTTTGAGGATCTCACCACTTTTGCTATTGGCCTATTATTTTTTATGCATGGAGCAAAATTGTCATTTGATGCAATAGTTATTGGTATAAAAAATTGGCGATTGCATTTATTGATATTTATTATTACTTTCGTGGTTTTCCCTATTCTAGGGATGATGATGCAACTACTTGTACCAACATTTTTATCTGAAGATCTTTATCTAGGTTTTGTTTACCTTTGTGTTTTACCCGCTACGGTCCAGTCTGCAATTGCTTTTACATCAATAGCAAAAGGTAATGTAGCTGCAGCAATTTGTAGCGCATCGGCATCGACATTATTAGGTGTATTTATTACTCCTGTATTAGTCGGCCTATTAATGCATACTCAAGCGGCTGACTCGATGAATATTTTAGATGCTATAGAATCTATTATGCTTAAACTAATGTTACCTTTTGTGGTTGGTCATTTATCTAGACGTTTTATTGGCAAATGGGTGGATAAATATAAAAGTGTTATTTCAAAAACTGATCGTATATCAATATTATTAGTTGTTTATGTTGCTTTTAGTGATGCGGTAGTCAATGGTATTTGGGCTAAAGTTAGTTTGTTATCTCTTTTAGAAATTATTTTTTATTCGATAATTTTGTTAACCATCGTATTATTAATTACTACTTATAGCTCGCGATTATTCGGTTTTAGCAAAGAAGATGAAATCACAATTGTATTTTGTGGCTCTAAAAAAAGCCTCGCAAGTGGTATTCCTATGGCTAGTGTAATTTTCCCTATGTCTATAACTGGAATAATTATTTTGCCGTTAATGATTTTTCATCAAGTTCAATTAATGATCTGTGCTGTATTAGCTTCCCATTATGCGAAACGAAAAATGTAAAAATTGTTTTGCTCATTATGGTATTCTCAAGGATAATAGAGCCGCTATTAACAACAGAAAGATATATTATGTTTCATCTATTTGCTGATTTAGACTTTTCAACCATTATATTACTAGTTTTAGCACTATTTTTTGTTCTTTTTTACGAGGCAATTAATGGCTTTCATGATACCGCAAATGCAGTTGCGACAGTAATATATACTAGAGCATTAAAAGAACAGCTTGCTGTTTTTATGGCTGGCATGTTTAACTTTTTTGGGGTATTGCTTGGTGGACTTAGTGTTGCTTATGCAATTGTGCATCTTTTACCAACTGATTTATTATTGAATGTAAGTTCTGCACATGGTCTGGCAATGGTATTTTCGATTTTATTTGCCGCTATTATATGGAACTTAGGTACATGGTATGTAGGTATACCTGCATCAAGCTCACATACTTTAATTGGTGCAATTATTGGTGTAGCATTGGCTAATGCATTTATTATGGATACTTCTATTATTGATGCACTTAATATTCCTAAAATGATCCAAATCTTTTTATCATTAATCATTTCGCCTGTTGTTGGTCTTGTGATAGCTGGATTAATGATTTTTTTACTGCGAAAATATTGGACTCGTAAAGGTCAAAGTAAAAAACGTAGTAAAAAAAGAGAGCGTATTTTTATGACGCCAGAACAACGCGAAAAACTCTATGGTAAGAAAAAACCACCATTTTGGATTCGTATAATGTTGATCATTTCTGCTGCTGGGGTAAGTTTTTCTCATGGCGCTAATGATGGACAAAAAGGTATTGGTTTATTAATGCTAGTATTGATGGGAATTGCGCCTGCTGGCTTTATTGTAAATATGGGAGCATCAACCTATGAAATTACTAATACTAGAAATGCCATTCATAATATTGAAGAATATTTTATTACTCATAATGATGAACTTAATACTGTAATAGGAAAACAGTCTGTTGCAGATACTTCTATTCCTGTAAATGATTTGAATCAATATCATTGTGATTACTCTCGTTCGTTTACTACATTAGGGATTGCTAATAATTTGTTTAATAAAATGAATGATTATGGTTCTCTTAATGTAGATCAACGCTCTCAGGCTAGACGTATTTTATTATGTTTATCCGATACGGTATCTCATGTTGCTAAACAACCAAATGTCCCTGCAGAAGATAAGCAATACTTAAAATCGCTAAATAATGATTTATTAAAAACTGTAGAGTACGCGCCAGTTTGGATTATTATCGGCGTAGCTTCAGCGCTTGCTGTAGGTACTATGATAGGTTGGCGACGGGTTGCAGTAACCATTGGTGAAAAAATCGGTAAAAAGGGGATGACTTATGCTCAAGGTGTCTCTGCACAAATTACGACTGCGTTATCAATCGGTATAGCCAGTTATACTGGTATGCCTGTATCAACAACCCAAGTCCTTTCCTCATCTGTCGCTGGTACGATGATTGTTGATGGTGGTGGGGTACAAAGTAAAACAATTAAAAATATTGCATTAACTTGGATTCTTACTTTGCCAATTTCAATTTTGTTATCTGGGTCACTATTTTGGCTTGCTCAAAAATTAATTTAGTAGTAAAAAGGAAGTATAAATTCTAATTTAATTAGAGCGTCAAAAATAGGAAGGAGTGAATATTATGGCTTATAAACATATTTTAGTCGCAGTGGATTTATCACCAGAAAGTGAAGTTCTTGTTGAAAAAGCAGTCTCTATGGCTAGACCATATAATGCTCAAATATCACTAATTCATGTTGGTATCAACTATTCAGACCTTTATACTGGTTTAGTTGATATTAATATGAATGATATGAAAGATCGTATCACTGAAGATGCCCATATTGCATTGAATAAACTTGCTGATGATGCCGGTTATCCAATTGCACATACTCTTTCTGGCAATGGTGAATTCGGCCAAGTATTAATTGAAGCTATCCATGAATATGGCGCAGATCTGGTTGTTTGTGGTCATCATCAAGATTTCTGGAGTAAATTAATGTCTTCTGCTCGACAATTGATTAATAATACCCATATTGATACGTTGATTGTTCCTTTGAAAGATGAAGAGCCTTCCGAAGAACCGGCTAAATGAAATATTGGATGTCAACCCGCTACGTAGCGGGTTTTTTTATATTTAATGCAGAATAATTTATCATTTATTTCAATATTATAAAGGTAAATTCAGACAATTATCATGAGTAAAGGGGATTGAATATGAATATCGCTTTAGTTACTGGGGCTTCTTCTGGTTTTGGTCAAGCTATTTGTCGAAAGCTTATTGCTGACGGTTATAAAGTAATAGGTGCAGCTAGACGGAGTGATAAATTACAGAAACTTGCTGATCAGTTGGGGGATAATTTTTTACCTTTAACGTTTGATGTCACCAAAAAAGATGCAGTCGAAACTATTTTGTTGCAACTACCAAAAGAATTTCAACCAATTGATATATTAATCAATAATGCTGGATTGGCATTGGGATTAGAACCTGCTTATGAGGCGAACTATAATGATTGGGAAACCATGATTCAAACAAATATTATTGGCTTAATTCACCTAACACATCAAATTTTACCGAGTATGGTTGAACGTAATTATGGTTACATAATAAATCTTGGATCGGTGGCGGGTACTTATGCTTATAAAGGTGGTAATGTTTATGGTGCCTCTAAGGCATTTGTTAAGCAATTTAGTGCTAATTTACGGACAGATTTACTGGGTAAAAGAATCAGAGTAACAAATATTGAACCAGGATTATGTGGTGGAACAGAATTTTCAAATATACGATTCCATGGTAATGATGAACAAGCTGCGACAGTTTATAAAGATGTTGATTATGTTACTCCTGAGGATATTGCTAATACGGTGTCATGGTTAGTAAATACACCTAATCATTTTAATGTGAATTCAATTGAAATTATGCCAGTTGCCCAAGCTTCGGCAGGATTATCTGTTTGTAAGCAAGTTTAACATTTAACAAAACTTACATTGATATATATCAATGCGTTAAACAAAAAATAATAAAAAAATAGAATTGAAAATCAAAATAGACTTGCACTTATGTTAATGGATTGCTATTCTTTTCGCTTGTGATTTTGATTGAGGTTTTAGCAATGACATTTTCAGACGTAACAAAAACATTTGCGACAAGCTTACCTGGTACCGATTCGTATGTAAAATTACGTAAGGCTATGAGGACTTTAATCCAAGATGATCCAAAAAATGCATCAGTTTATTTTTTAATCTTTGGATTTGCGCGTACTTATGTCATGTTATATGAAGATCAGGAAGTTTCACCACAATTTGCTGAAGACAATCAAAAACTGATGTTATCGTATCTCAATATACTTGATGAAGCATTAAAAAAACAGGATGCAGAAAGTATCTACCAAGCTTTAAATAAGGTAGTGAATGAATACGAAAACAGCAAAAAAGTTTTTTAATTTTTACAGCCTGACATGAAAATGTCGGGCTGTTTTGTTTAGGGATTTTTTAGGAAAAATAATGAAAACTGTGATGATGATGATTTCAGGTATTATTGGCACCACCGGCACTATTATTAATTATAGGGCGGGTTGATTTTTCCTTAAAAAATATCGAAAAACCCGCCAAAAAAGGCGGGTTTTTTTGTTTTATAAAATAAAAAATGTTCAAAAACATTAATAACAGAAAAAAAGAATTCAAAATATTGATTTTATAGGTAATTTAAAAAAATTGCATTTTGAATTGTCATTGGCATAAATTAGAAAAATAAGTAAGGTGTGATATGAAAGTTTTAAAATTTGGAGGAACATCTGTTGCCAACGCAGAACGCTTTTTGCGTGTAGCAGAGATTATTGAGAATAATGCTAAACAAGAACAAACAGCAACAGTTTTATCTGCACCAGCTAAAATTACCAATCATTTAGTCGCAATGGTTGAAAAAACTGTAGCACGGCAAGATATACAAACAAATATTTATGATGCAGAAAAAATCTTTGCGGATCTCTTAGCAGGAATATCACAAGTACTGCCTAATTTTGCCTATGAAGAGATGAAAAAATTTGCACTCAATGAGTTAAATAATGTCAAACAATTGTTAGAAGGTATTCGATTATTAGGTCAATGTCCTGATAGTATTAATGCTACTATCATTTGCCGAGGTGAAAAACTTTCAATTGCAATCATGCAAGAGGTGCTAAAAGCAAAAGGTCATGCAGTGACCGTAATTAATCCGGTAGCAATGTTAATTGCCGAAGGTGATTATTTAGAATCAACGGTTGATATTGTTGAATCATCTCATCGCATCAGCGAGATGCGTATTCCACCAGAAAATATTATTTTGATGCCAGGTTTTACTGCTGGAAATGAAAAAGGTGAATTAGTTGTTCTTGGTCGTAATGGTTCTGATTATTCGGCATCAGTTTTAGCAGCATGTTTACGTGCAAATAGCTGTGAAATTTGGACCGATGTTGATGGAGTTTATACTTGTGATCCTAGAATTGTACCTGATGCCAAATTACTAAAAACCATGTCTTATCAAGAAGCAATGGAGTTATCTTACTTTGGTGCTAAAGTACTTCATCCAAGAACAATTTTGCCAATTGCCCAATTTCAAATTCCATGCTTAATTAAAAATACCAATAATCCAGATGCTCCAGGGACTTTAATTGGTGCAAATGTTGTGGATAGTTCAACTCCAGTAAAAGGTATAACCAATTTAAATAATATGGCGATGATTAATGTATCAGGACCAGGATTAAAAGGTATGGTTGGTATGTCTGCTCGAGTATTTTCTGCTATGACTTATGCTGGGATTTCGGTGGTACTAATTACCCAATCATCATCTGAATATAGTATTAGTTTTTGTGTTCCTCAAACTGAACTATATCGTGCTGAAGAGGCATTAAGTGATGAATTTTATTTAGAATTAAAAGATGGCTTACTAGAACCTATCGAAGTGATTGACAAATTGGCAATTATTTCTGTTGTTGGTGATGGTATGCGTACGTTACGTGGTTTATCTGCTAACTTCTTTACTGCATTAGCTCGAGCCAATATTAACATTGTGGCAATTGCACAAGGTTCATCTGAGCGTTCAATTTCGGTTGTGGTTGATAATGATGTTGCTGTAATGGGGGTACGTGTAACGCACCAAATGCTTTTTGGTACAGATAAAATGCTAGATGTGTTTGTTATTGGTGTTGGTGGTGTTGGTGGTGCATTGGTTGATCAAATTGGTCGCCAACAAAAATGGCTCAAAAATAAACAGATAGATTTACGGGTTTGTGGTTTATTCAATTCCAAACATTCTGTACTGAATCGTGATGGTATTGATTTAGCTAATTGGCGTGATCAAATAAAACAAAGTGATACAGATTATACTTTAAATAGTATTATTGAATTTGCTAAAAACAATCGATTACTTAATCCAATCTTAGTTGACTGCACTTCAAGTAGTGACGTATCAGATAAATATGTTGATTTCCTTGCTAATGGCTTCCATGTGGTTACACCAAATAAGAAAGCTAATACAAGTTCAATGGCTTATTACCTTCGCTTACGGCAAGAAGCGGCCAATAGTAAGCGTAAGTTTCAATATGATACCAATGTTGGTGCTGGTTTACCTGTAATAGAAAATTTACAAAATCTGCTTAATGCAGGTGATGAACTGATCAAGTTTTCCGGCATATTATCTGGATCGTTATCTTTTATTTTTGGTAAATTAGATGAAGGTATGTCATTATCAGAAGCGACTAAATTGGCGAAAGAAAAAGGCTTTACCGAACCAGATCCTCGTGATGACTTATCTGGGACCGATGTAGCTAGAAAATTATTGATTTTAGCTAGAGAAGCAGGATTACAACTGGAATTAGATCAAATTAAAGTTGAATCTGTTCTTCCTGCGGAATATTCTCAAGGTAATATTGATGAGTTTATGTCAAAACTGCCACAACTAGATGCTGAATTTAAAGAAAAATCAGAAAAAGCATCCAAAGATGGGAAAGTATTACGGTATGTAGGTAGTATTGATGATGGTCAATGTAGCGTCAAAATAGAAGCTGTTGATGCAGATGATCCACTTTATAAAGTTAAAAATGGTGAAAATGCGTTAGCATTTTATACTAGGTATTATCAACCAATTCCATTAGTATTACGTGGTTATGGCGCTGGTAATGATGTAACTGCAGCAGGTGTTTTTGCTGATATTTTACGAACCACATCGGGAAAAATTGGAGGCTAAATGAGTCATAAATCATTAACTGTTTATGCTCCTGCATCAATGGCAAACATTAGTGTTGGTTTTGATATTTTGGGGGCGGCAATCAATCCAATTAGTGGTGCAATGTTAGGTGACTGTATTACTATTGAGTCTGCAACTGAGTTTAACCTTACTTGCAAAGGGCAGTTTGTCAAAAAACTGCCAAAAGATCCCAAGTTCAATATTGTTTATCAATGTTGGCAGCGTTTCTGTAAGGCTATGAATAAAACATTACCTGTGAGTATAACTCTTGAAAAAAATATGCCAATTGGTTCTGGTTTAGGCTCAAGCGCTTGCTCAGTAGTTGGTGCTTTTGTTGCATTAAATAAGTTTTTCAATGAACCATTTAATGAGTTTGAGATGCTTTCGATGATGGGAGAGCTAGAAGGGCGTATATCTGGTAGTGTCCATTATGATAATGTGGCACCTTGTTATTTAGGTGGTATGCAACTTATTTTAGATGAAATGGGTGTTATCAGTGAGTCGATTCCTCACTTTGAAAATTGGTATTGGGTAATGGCCTATCCTGGTATTAAAGTTTCTACAGCAGAAGCCAGAGCTATTTTGCCTGCTCAATACCAAAAAGCTGATTGTGTTACTCATGGTCGCTATGTCGGTGGTTTTTTACATGCTTGCTATACTAAACAACCTAAACTTGCTGCGGCAATGTTAATTGATAATATTGCAGAACCTTATCGTAAACAATTGCTACCTAATTTTGACGAAACACAAAAGAAAGTAAAACAACTTGGCGCATTAGCTTCAGGGATATCAGGATCTGGACCGACGATGTTTGTTGTGGCGGATAATCTTGAAACGGCACAGCAGATAGAGTCATTATTAAAAAGCTCTTATCTACAAAATGAAGATGGTTTTACCCATATTTGTAAAATAGATCCACAAGGTGCAAGAGTGATTTAAGTTAATTGTTATTAAATTGGACAATAAGATTAAATCAAAAAGAAAACAATTAAAGTATAAAATAGTTGGAACAAATTATGAAACTGTATAACTTAAAAGATCATTCTGAACAAGTTAGTTTTGCTCAGGCCGTACAACAAGGATTAGGTAAAGGGCAAGGATTATTTTTCCCAGAGCAATTACCAAAATTTTCAGATGCAGAAATAGAGTCATTGCTAAACATGGATTTTGTTACTAGAAGTGCCAAAATATTATCGGCATTTATTGGTAATGAAATTAATGATAACGATATGCATCGATTAGTACAAAATGCCTTCCAATTTCCAGCTCCAGTTAAATCAGTAGAGGATGATATTGGTTCACTTGAACTGTATCATGGCCCAACATTAGCATTTAAAGATTTTGGTGGCCGCTTTATGGCACAAGCATTAGTTCAAGTCGCTGCGGATAAAAAAATCACAATCTTAACGGCAACCTCTGGAGACACAGGTGCAGCTGTTGCGCATGCTTTTTTTCACTTACCTAATATTCGCGTAGTGATTCTATATCCAGAAGGTAAAATTAGCCCTTTACAAGAAAAACTATTTTGTACTTTAGGTGATAATATCCACACCATTGCTATTCAAAGTGATTTTGATGCTTGCCAAGCATTAGTTAAAAAGGCGTTTGATGATGAAGAGTTAAAAAATATTATTGGTTTAAACTCAGCAAACTCCATTAATATAAGTCGGCTTTTAGCTCAAATTTGCTATTATTTTGAAGCTTATGCTCAATTGACAGCAAAACAACGAAAACAATTAGTTATTTCTGTGCCAAGTGGTAACTTTGGTGATTTAACTGCCGGATTGCTGGCTAAAACTATGGGGTTGCCAATTAAACGTTTTATTGCAGCAACTAATGCCAACGATACTGTTCCTCGTTATTTAGAAACCGGTAAATGGGAGCCACATAAAACTGTAGCTACACTATCTAACGCTATGGATGTAAGTCAACCTAATAACTGGCCAAGAATTGAGGAAATTTATCAACGAGAAGGTTGGGTATTAAAATCATTAGGTCATGCAGCTGTTTCTGATGAGGTTTCTGTACAAACTGTTCAAGAATTGGATAAAAAAGGTTATTTATCTGAGCCTCATGGTGCTATTGCTTATCGAGCTTTACGCGATCAATTGCAAGAAGGGGAGTATGGTTTATTTTTAGGAACTGCACATCCAGCCAAGTTTAAAGAAGTGGTAGAAGATATTCTTGGTAGGTCTATTCCATTACCACCAGCATTAGCTGAAAGGGCTGAGATGCCATTGCTTTCTCATTATATGCCTGATGATTTTGCAAAATTACGCGATTTTTTAATCTCATTAACATGGTAAATCAATTTTCCGTCACCGAATAGGTGGCGGAAATTTAACATTCATTTGAGTTTACTGCCATTAGAAATAGTATGCAGAATTTATATTACTTAGCTTAAATCTTGTTTAAAATAATAATTTCGGCTATTGTAATGTAAGTTAAACGTTTTCAGGATATATTTATGCACTGTCCGTTTTGTAATGCTGATGATACAAAGGTTATTGATTCTCGATTAGTTGGTGAAGGTTTTCAAGTTCGTCGTCGTCGACAATGTGTGGAATGCAATGAGCGTTTCACAACCTTTGAAGTGGCTGAATTAATTATGCCTAATGTTATTAAAAGTAATAAGGTTCGAGAACCTTTTAATGAAGAAAAACTTCGTAATGGTATAAAACGAGCTCTTGAAAAACGTCCGGTTAGTTTTGATGCAATTGAAGATGCTATTACACGTATTAAATCAAAACTTAGAGCTACAGGCGAACGTGAAGTGCAAGCAAAATTAATTGGTGATTTTGTAATTGAAGAGCTCAAAAATCTTGATAAAGTTGCTTATATTCGCTTCGCTTCTGTTTATTTCAGTTTTGATGATATTGAACAATTCAGTAATGAAATAGCGAAGTTGCAACAAAAATAATCTTAATTTAAAAGATAGCTATGGATAAAGATCTATATTATATGCAGCAAGCTATTGAGCTTGCTGAACTCGGTCGCTTTACCACTACCCCTAATCCTAATGTTGGTTGTGTTATTGTTAAAAATGATCAGATCATTGGCAAAGGTTATCATCAAAAAGCTGGCCAACCCCATGCCGAAGTTTATGCATTAAGAATGGCTGGTGACCAATCAAAAGGGGCAACGGCTTACGTAACATTAGAACCTTGCAGTCATTTTGGTCGAACTCCACCTTGTGCTGATGCTCTTATTCAAGCTGGCATAACGCGGGTAATTATTGCTATGCAAGATCCTAATCCTAACGTTGCTGGTAATGGCATTAAACGATTAAAAGATGCTGGAATTGAAGTTCAAGTTGGCATTTTAACTGAGCAAGCTGAGGCAATTAATAAAGGTTTTTTAAAACGCATGCGGACCGGCCTGCCATACGTCCAACTTAAAATGGCCGCTTCATTGGATGGTAAAATTGCTATGGCCTCCGGTGAAAGCAAATGGATCACATCAGCATTAGCAAGACAAGATGTACAACAATATAGAGCTCAAGCTAGTTGTATATTGAGCACCAGGAAAACAGTTCAAGCTGATAATGCCAGTTTAACTGTTAGATTTAATGAATTGCCTGATTCAATTAAAGAAATTTATCCTTTCGATGAAGTTCGTCAACCCGTACGAGTGATAATCGATAGTCAAAATCAAATGATTGGTAATGAAAATATTTTCAACAATTCTGGTGAAAATTGGATTGTTCGTAAGCAAAATCTGCCAATATTATCTTCAAATAGCAAACTTATCATTGAATCATCAACTAATCATCAAGTTGATTTATCAGAGTTGTTATCCATATTAGCTAAGCAACAAATGAATTCTGTATGGGTTGAAGCTGGATCACATTTAGCCGGTGCGCTAATTGAACAAGATCTGGTTGATGAATTAATCATATATTATGCTCCTAAATTGCTAGGTCATAATGCCCAAGATATGTGCGTATTGCCTAACCTACAAAAACTTTCATTCGCGCCTCAATTCCAATTTGAGTCTGTTGACGTTGTCGGTGATGATTTACGAGTGGTATTAAAAAGAAAATAATAACCTATTTTCGCTGAAAATAAGGATTAAAAAATGAATCGTGATATTGGCAATATGTATGAAAAGCAACGGTTTACAACTCTTGATATTGAGCAATTTCTTAACACAAATGAATACCAGGTAATTGATGATTTTTCTTATGCCGAAATAGAAGGTATTGCCAAGGTCTGTGGTTATCAAATTGTATTTTTTTATCTTTCAGACAATATCGCGGTATTATCGATTGATGATGTTGTAGGGAATCCTTTTTTAGTTGATAAAGCCAATCAAATTTTAAGTTACCTTGACTTTGAGTTTAAAATTGGTCACCCATTTGAATTAACAGAACAATTTAATCATAATTACATATTTAAATATTCTATTTATGAAGATGAAATGAATTATTACTATGACTTTCAAGGAATGTTGTTAGTTTTAGGCATCAATTGGCAAGGTGATTTAGTTTCATTTGAATTAGTTAAGGATGAAAGTATTATCAATAATCGTCTAGAGATTTTTGCTACTTAAAAGGATTTTAATTTCTTTAAATCTAAGCACCATTTTGTTAACAGGTATCATTGATATCGAGTTTAATAGTATGTGGCAAAAAGATTTGCATATTCTTTTTATTAATAATTAATTTTCTTCAAATATTATTTACCTTATTTTGTATATTGCTATATTGATTAAATTATCTAATAAAAACATGGAACTAATCACTGAACTATAAAAATGGATTAACTAATTACCATGGTTTTAATTTTGCAACCTATTATTTTATCTGCACTACTTCAAGTTGATTGATATAGAGACTAATTTTATCTAGTAGCCCTAAACCATCTGATTCGGCAACATTGGTACCAGTTGCTGATGCTTTTTTCATGGCTAGTTCATAGTTGCTTTGAGTAGGAAACCATTCGCTAAGAAATGCGGCCAGTGATGCATCTCCTGTACAAGCTGAACTTAATTGTTTTATGGATACTGAATTACAGAACCAAATATTCTTGCATTTGAAAAATAAAGTCCTTTTGAGCCCATCGTTAATAATATATTTTGTGCGCCTTTCGAATTTATATACTCTAAGGTTATAATAATTCGTTTAGTTATTTCAATGGTTAAACCAAAAATCTCTGTCAATTCATCATTATTAGGTTTGATAAGTAGAGGTTTATATGTTAATAAATCTTGTAATATAGGATGACTAATATCTAGAATTATTTCGATATTTTTACTTTGGCAAATTTTTAAAATGGATTGAAAATATTCTGGTTTGATATTTTGTGGTAAACTTTTACTAATAACTAACTAGCTATCATTATTGAGAGACTCAATAATAGTTAGCATTTCGGTTTTTTTGTGGTCGGGAACGAAAGGTCCTTTTCCTACCAATTTGTATTCATCTTTCCCATTGCTAATGAAAACATTAATTTGAGTAATATCATCAATTAAGCAAGGGATAGTTTGTATTTGCATCTTGGCTAATTCATCGAGAATATACTTTCCCGAAAATCCCCCAAAAAAACCTAATGCACAACTCGCTTTATTAAATTTATGCAATACAATTGAAACATTGATTGCTTTACCATTTAGGACTATATTCAGTATATGATGTTCGGTTTACTGAATTAGGTTTTAGGTCGTTGCAATAAATATTCATATCAATTGCAGTATTCAGCGTTAAAGCATATATCATTTAACGCTCTATAATTTACCTGCACATCCACAAGTTGTAATGATCTTTTTAACAATTTCTTTCATTGCCGCTTTAGCAGGTTTCATATAGTGCCGAGGATCATTAGCATCTGGATTTTCAATAAAGTATTGTTTTAGGGCATCAGAAAAAGCAATTTTTAATTCTGTTGCAACATTAACTTTACAAATACCACGTTTTATACATTCACGAACATCTTTATCAGGAACGCCTGAAGCGCCATGTAAAACTAATGGAATATCTACTACTGAACGAATTTCTGATAAACGTTCAAAATCAAGTTTTGGTTCTGATTTATACATTCCATGTGCTGTACCTATCGCAATAGCTAACGAGTCTATGTTTGTTTTCTTAACAAATTCTATAGCTTGTTGTGGATTTGTATATAATGCATCTTTAGCATCGACAACAAGATCATCTTCGACACCACCAAGGCGACCGAGTTCAGCTTCAACACTTACATCATATCGGTGAGCATAATCAACAACCCGTTTTACAAGGGCAATATTTTCATCGAAAGGAAAGTGTGAACCATCAATCATTACCGATCTAACACCGGCATTTATTTTGTTAGTTATATCATTGAATTCTTCATGGTGATCTAAGTGTACAGCTAATGGAACATTATGTTTTCTTGATAATTCATTAGCAATAGCAATGATATTTTCAGTTCCTGCATAACTATATGTTCCTGGCGTACCAGCTAAAATGACCGGAGATTGACATTCAGCCACTGTTTCAACAATTACTTGCATTGTTTCTAAATTATGGATATTGAAGGCGGGAATAGCATACTGCTCTTTTTGGGCTTTTTTTAACATATTATGACTTGAGATAATACTCATTTTACTGCTCCTTAACTATAGTGAACCTCATAATCTTTAGTTTCTTTCAAATTGGAATTATTTTTTGTTAATTATGATTGCAAAATGAAAGTTATACTAGTGTAAATATTGTGAGATGGATCACAAATACTGACTTTTATCTCTGAATAAGAAATGTAATTGAGTATTTTTTTTGTCAAATATTTTCGATTAACCTAGAATAGAGAATAACTCTTCATATATATGAAAATTATATAGTTACAGTTTTAAACGGTTATGGTTTGTTGTAGATCATTTATATGATGAGGTTTATGAGTCTTGTACGAAGTATTTACCATTAACATAGGAAGTGAAAATTGGCTAAAGCATCTTCAGCTCTATTGAAACGTCGATTGGATATCGCAAAAATTGTACGCCAAAATGGTGAAGTAAAAGTTGATGAGTTGTCTGATCAGTTAAAGGTTTCTCATGTTACTATCCGACAAGATTTAACTTACCTTGAACAACAAGGATATTTAAAACGTTCATTTGGTGGCGCTATTTATATTTCTCCTGAGGGGCAAGTTCACAATTCTGTTGCATTAAATTCAAGTCAAACTAAGGGCAATTCTGATATTGATTTAGCAAAAGCGTGTTTAAGTTATATTAATGATGGTGATACTATTTTTTTAGGACATGGTTTTTTAACTCGGAAACTAATTCCTTTTTTACATAAAAAAAAATCATTACGTATCATTATGAATGATATAAGAAATGCACAATTAGTACGTGAATTTTCCGATGCAGAAGTCATTTTAATTGGTGGCGTTTTATGTGAAGGAAATATTATAAAAAGCTGTAATGAATTGATTAGCATTGGCAATAAGTATGCCATTTCTCATTTCATTATCGAATTAGCAGCCATAGATGGAGATAATTCTCTGATTATTGAAAATTGTGAACAAAAAGAAATATATCAACAAATCTTAAAATATTCTAAACATACTATTGGCCTTTTATTAGAAAGATCTTTACTTGCTGATAATCATAGTATTGGTAAATTAAAACATATAGATGTCACAATATTATCTAAAGCAGCGGTGACTGAGTATCATCACCAATTGTTAAATTCTAATTTTAAACAAATTGCGATTAATAAATATTGTATGACTTATCATAATCTATTGGGGACATAACTAATATGGAATTTAAAATTTGTACTGTAGGTGAATTGCTGGTTGAATTTTTGGCAAAGGAAAATAATCAACGCTTTGATCAAACAGGTGAATTTATTGGTCCTTATCCAAGTGGTGCTCCAGCAATATTTGCTGATCAAGTCGCTAAATTAGGTTTTCCTGTCATTTTATTTAGCTGTGTGGGAAAAGATAGTTTTGGAAAAATGTGCATTAATCGGCTTAAAAAAGATGGGGTGATTATTGACGGTATTACTTCACATAGTATGGCTAATACTGGTAGTGCATTTGTTAGTTATCAAGACCATAGTGACAGAGATTTTATTTTTAATATTCCTAATAGTGCATGTGGTTTACTATCATTTAATCATATTGATGAAAAATTGTTAAAAGATTGTAATCATTTGCATGTTATGGGGTCTTCGTTGTACTCTTTTCGAGCTATTGATGCGATGAGAAAAGCCTTGGATCTCATTAAAAATAAAGGTGGAACAATTTCGTTTGATCCTAATTTACGCAAAGAGATGTTTAACATTCAAGAAATGGAACAATCTTTTGGTTATATTATGGAGTATACCGATATTTTCTTACCTAGCGAAAATGAGGTTTGTTATTTTGCTCAGAATGATGAAAGTGAACAACAAACTATGTCAAATTTGCTAAACAATGGTATTAAGCATATTGTTGTAAAAGGTGGTGCTAAAGGAGCCAATTATTATGGTTTAGATGAACAAAAATGCTTAAAAATGATTCATGTAGATGGTTTTAATGTCGATTCAGTCGATCCAACTGGCGCTGGAGATTGTTTTGGTGCGACATTTGTGAGTTTATTATTAGCAGGGTACACTGTTGAAACCGCACTACAATTTGCTAACGTGAGCGGTGCATTGGCTGTATCAAAACAAGGGCCGATGGAAGGAACGTCTTCACTTACCGAAATCCAACAGTTTTTATCACAACATACAACTATTTAATTTGGTAACGAAAACTTAATTTTCCTTATTACAAAAAAATCCCAATAACATTGTTATTGGGAAAACATAAGGAATAGGAAAAACAATGAAATAAATGCATTGTAGAAGTTAGTATGCTCTTTTTCTGAAAAAATGTAAGTAAAGAAATTTATATATTTGTTTAAATATTTAGTATCTTTTTTGTTAATATATAGTAAATAAAATTGTTGTCTTATTTTAATTAATTTTGTTATAAGAAAATTTCTAGCAATGAATTTAAGAATAACTTGCCGTGATCTGTTATTTGCCAAGTTTTGTCATCTTCAACTAAATAATTTTTTTCTATAGCAAGAGAAATCGGTTGATCAATAGATTGCATAGGTAAAAATGTTCTTTGCTCAAACTCGATTTTAGGTGTTGGTTCAAATAGTCTGAATCTATTCATAAAAAATTCAAAGGCTAATTCATCTTTAGCTACAGTATAAGAGCGCTCTAAATAACGTCCTTGCATATATCCTTGTGGATGTTTTGTTTTCACCGTACGAATAATGGTACCGTCATTTTGTGTTAGTTTGCCATGAGCACCACAACCAATACCGATATAATCGCCGAATCGCCAATAATTTAGATTATGTTGGCATTGATAATTTGGTTTTGCATAAGCCGATGTTTCATATTGCTGATATCCATGGTTAGTTAGCAATTGGTGTCCTTGTTGATAAATATCCCAGAGCATATCATCATCAGGTAAAACAGGAGGTTTAGAACCAAACAAGGTATTCGGTTCAATTGTTAGTTGATACCAAGATAGATGTGGTGGAGCGATTGCAATTGCCTGTTTAAGATCATGCAATGCATGCTGAATTGTTTGATTTGGCAAGCCATGCATTAAGTCTAAATTAAAGCTTTTTAAATTTAAATCATGGGCTAACTTTCCTGCATCTATCGCTTCTTGTGGATTATGAACTCGTCCTAATTTCTGAAGTTTATCTGATTGAAAGCTTTGTACTCCAATCGATATACGGTTGATACCTGCTTGCTGATATCCTTTGAATCTTTCAACATCAACGGAATTAGGATTTGCTTCAATAGTAATTTCTGCATCATGATTAATTGGTATTATTTTGTTTATATTTGCCAATAAGTTATTAATTAATTCTGCAGAAAACAGGCTTGGGGTTCCACCACCTATGAAAATTGAATGAATGGAACGATCATGAGAAAGCAATACATCTTGTTTTAAATCATTAATTAAATGATCAATATATGCAGAGTAATCCGGCACACTCTTCATTTTGTGTGAATTAAAATCGCAATATGGACATTTTTGCACACACCATGGCATATGTATATATAAACTCAGTGGAATTTTATACTGAAACATATGCCTTTCCTCAAATTTTTTACAAAGCGTGAGTAACTGATAAGAAATAGCTGGCTATATTACTCCAATTTAGTAAAAAAAGCTTTTATTGTCTGTATTCCGTTTTTATAATTCGAGTAATATGCATACAATTAGATATAGATTATAGGCAGTATTCGCCAAGCAAATTAAATAGTTAGGAGTAAATATGAGTATTATTAAGCAGATTTTAGATAGTTATGCTACCGGTTCGTCATTGAGTTTATCAGTCCATCAAAATATATTTGGTGAATTACCTGTCTTAGTGATTAAACATCCTACATGTTCAGCAGCAGTATCGTTACAAGGTGCTCATTTACTATTTTGGCAACCTTCAACAGAAACTACTCCTGTTATTTGGTTGAGTCAAAAAGCGAATTTTAAAAAAGAAATGGCAATTAGGGGTGGAGTGCCAATTTGTTGGCCATGGTTTGGTAAATTGGGTGATCCAATGCATGGTTTTGCTCGTTTAGTTCAATGGCAATTAGATTCTTGTAAAGAAGACAATAATGGTGTCGATTTAACTTTATCATTAACCAATAACCAACAGACAGAACGTTTTTTCACAAAACCTTTTCAGGCATGGTTAACCATCCATGTGGGACAAACTTGTGAAGTGACATTATCTTGCCAAGGCGATTTTGAAGCAACAAGTGCATTACATACTTATTTTGGTATTAATAATATTGATAATGTTACAGTTAAAGGTTTAGGGGATTCTTATCAAGATCGCTTACCAGTTGAAAATAAACCGACTATTCTAGGACAACTAACCTTTAATCAAGAAGTCGATCGTGTTTATACTGATGCTGATGAAGCAATAACCGTCTTTGATGGTAAGCGAACCATTAAATTAACTAATGTTAATGCAAGTGATGTCGTTACTTGGAATCCATGGATAGATAAAGCTAAAGCAATGGCTGATTTTGCTGATCAAGAATACCAATCTATGGTATGTGTTGAGACTTGTCGTATTAATAAACCATTAAAATTAGCGGCAACACAAAACTCAGTATATGGGTTTAAGATTGAAGTGATTTAACCATTATCTTTTGATTATTATAAATGCAATCAATATGTGATTTTATCTTTATAGGATTGATTATTTGATTGCGTTTACTAGCATAACACTTTATAATCCCTAGCGCTTTTTAAAGCACTAATTTTATAACCAACTACTGGGTCGCCTGTAATTGGTTTTTATTTTGAATAAATAAGAGAAATCAATATGTTTACATTTAAAGCTGAAGTAAGAAAAGAGCATGGTAAGGGTGCGAGCCGCCGCCTGCGTCACGCTGGTCAGTTCCCAGCTATTGTTTATGGTGGAACAGAACCTGCAGTTTCTATCGTGTTAGATCACAACCAAGTGTTCAATATGCAAGAAAAACCAGAATTTTATTCTGAAGTATTAACTATTGAAATTGATGGTAAAGCAGTTAAAGTTAAAGTACAAGCAGTACAACGTCATCCATTTAAGCCAAAATTAGTTCATATGGATTTTGTACGCGCATAATTACTTATTTGTTGAATTATTATTCAATACATCTTTAGATAAAAGGTCACCAATTTGGTGGCCTTTTATTTTTTTATTTGAGTCTAAAAAAGACAAGTATCTATTATTATGATTTATTCTATTAACTTGATGTATACTGGTAGTCAAACATAATAAAATAAATTGTAGATGACACCATTTTAGGAGAACTTCATGTCTGATATCCCAGCTTGCGATTTAGTTATTTTTGGCGCTAAAGGGGATTTAACGAGGCGTAAACTTTTACCGTCTCTATATCAATTAGAAAAATATGGAAAGTTACCAAAACAGACAAAAATTCTAGGTGTAGGCCGTGCTGATTGGGATCAAAAGGCTTATGCTGAAGTAGCTAAAGATGCGTTGACCTCATTTATGTCCGAGCCTTTAGATGAAAGTGTTTGGCAACGACTTTGTCAGCGTCTAAACTTTCATAAATTAGATGTTAATGATATATCAGGCTTTGATTCTTTGAAAAATAAACTTGAAAAATCGCATCCTGCTATTTTTTATTTTGCTATGCATCCGAATGCATTTGGGACTATCTGCCAAGGCTTAGCAGCTGCAGGTTTGAACCAATCTCAAAGTCGAATTGTCATGGAAAAGCCATTAGGTTTTGATTTACAATCATCGAGAGAGATTAATGATTCAGTTGCAAAATTTTTTAGTGAGTCACAAGTTTATCGTATTGACCACTATTTAGGTAAAGAGTCAGTTTTAAATTTACTTGCATTACGCTTTGCTAACCCTGTGTTTGCTGCATTTTGGGATAGAAATTCAATCGATCATGTTGAAATAACTGTTGCCGAACAAGTTGGAATTGAGGGCCGCTGGGGGTACTTTGATAAAGCTGGACAAATGCGCGATATGGTGCAGAATCATTTATTGCAAATTCTTACTATGATTGCCATGTCTCCTCCAGCAAATCTTGACGATAATAGTTTGCGTAGAGAAAAGATTGCTGTACTTAATGCATTACGTCCAATTAATAAAGCTAATATTCGTGAAAAAGTAGTTAGAGGACAATATACTGCCGGATTTGTTAACGGTATCAATGTCCCCGGTTATTTAGAAGAAGATGGCGCAAATAAGCAAAGTAATACCGAAACATTTGTTGCTATTCGTGTAGATATAGACAATTGGCGTTGGGCTGGGGTTCCTTTCTATTTAAGGACAGGTAAACGCTTACCGAGTAAATGTTCTGAAGTAGTCGTTTATTTTAAATCTTTGCCTCTTAATTTATTTAGCGAGTCTTATTCAGAATTACCACAAAATAAACTAACCATCCGTTTACAACCAGATGAAGGTATGGACATTGAAATTTTAAATAAAGTACCTGGATTAGATAGTACTCATAATTTACAAACCACTAAACTCGACTTAAGTTTTAGAGAAACATTTCATCAACATAGTGCTGATGCTTATGAGCGTTTACTATTAGAAGTGATGCGTGGCAGACAAGCTTTATTTGTTCACCGTGATGAGGTTGAAGCAGCATGGAAATGGGTTGATTCAATTATTAGTGCTTGGAATGTAGATAATGAATCACCAAAAACCTATCCTGCAGGTACTTGGGGGCCAGTCGCTTCAGTGGCTTTGATCACCAAAGATGGTCATTCATGGCATGAGTTTGAATAGAGGAATTGCGAAAATGTTTACATTAAATAAATACTCAAACAGTCAACTATTGATTGAAGATTTAGCCGCCCATATTGTCAAAGAACTAAAAAAGGCTATTGAGAAAAAAGGACATGCTTCTATTGCCGTGTCTGGTGGAAAAACACCTATACCACTATTTAAATTACTAAGCCAACAAGATTTAGATTGGCATAAGGTTTTTATTACATTAGTTGATGATCGATGGGTAGCTGATACTGATGATGCGAGTAATGAGAAGTTAGTATTAACTTATTTACTACAAAATAAGGCTAAATTAGCTAATTTTGTCGGCTTGAAAAATAGTTGTGATAATCCATTCGACGGCGCAGAAATTACCGATAAAATATTAAATAAAATTCCGATGCCATTTGATGTGTTAATTTTGGGAATGGGTGAAGATGGACATACTGCCTCGCTTTTCCCTGGTGCAGCTAATTTAATGGCGGGCTTAGATATGAAATCCGGTCGCAAAGTTATCGGTATGACACCATTAACCGCTCCACTTGATCGTATTACCTTAACATTACCTACTATTTTAGATAGTGAAAATATCTATTTACATTTAGTCGGTGAAAGTAAGATGCAAGTGCTTGAGCAAGCAGAACAAGGTGATGATATTAATCAAATGCCTATTCGTGCAGTCTTGCAGCAGAATAGAGTCAATGTTATTGGTTTTTGGACCGCTTCTTAACTAAATCAACCTTGCTAGTTTTGACTGGTAAGGTTCTAATTGACAGTCAGGTACTAAAACCTCTTGTTACCTAAATCATTGGCTCTTTATATCTATAATATATTGATAAATAGAATTTTTTATTAGAAAGCATCAATTTTGTATTAAAAACTATATCCATAATTCCTTTTAATATTCTTTACTACTTTATTTCAGTTGTTAGGATTTACTAACAGTTATATACATTTTTTACATTGGTAGAAATAAATTAATTAAACATCTATTATTTTATTAACTTTTGTGGTAAAAAGTGGGGTAAAGTGGTAAAAAATAGGATTGCAATTAACATATTGATTTTTTTATAATTTAAAAATAATAAAAATTGTTAATTATGGTGCTTTCATGTTTAGTGGTGCAATTTTAGTCAGTTTAGATAGTAAAGGGCGAATAGCAATTCCTACTCGCTATCGTGATTTTTTGTCTGACGGCTTAGTTTGTACCATTGGTTTATATCATCCTTGTTTAACACTTTATTCAATGTCTGAATGGCAAAAAATTGAATTACAACTATCAACATTGTCAACTATTGTTGAAGTAGAAAGAAGAATTAAAAGGCTACTATTAGGTTATGCAACGGAATGTAATTTAGATAATGCTGGACGTATTTTACTACCACCAACTTTACGTACTTATGCAAAACTAGAAAAACATACTATGTTTGTCGGCCAATCCAATAAATTTGAGATTTGGGATGAAGGAATATGGTATCAACAAATTAGTGATGATATTGCTGCGTTACCAACAGATATTGAAAACTTATCAGATAATTTAAAAAATCTAACAATTTAATAAGAGTAAATAACAATGGATTATCAACATAAAACAGTTTTGTTAAATGAAGCTGTAACGGCATTGAATTTAAAAAAAAACGGTATTTATGTTGATGGGACTTTTGGTCGTGGCGGTCATTCTCGTTTGATCCTCGAACAATTAGGGGATAAAGGGAAATTAATTGCAATTGACCGTGATGAGCGAGCTGAACAAGCAGCAGCTAAGATAAATGATCCTAGATTTACTTTTATTCGTGGTGAGTTTTCTAATGTTTATCAATATATTAATGAATTAGGGTTGTTAGGCAGCGTTGATGGTTTTTTGTTAGATTTAGGTGTGTCATCACCTCAATTAGATGATCCAGAAAGAGGATTTTCGTTTATGAGAGATGGACCACTTGATATGCGAATGAATAATCATAAAGGTGTAACTGCAAGTGAGTGGTTACTAAATAGTGATGAAAATGATATTGCATGGGTATTAAAAACTTTTGGTGAGGAAAAATTTGCTAAACGTATCGCACGTGCAATTGTTGAGCAAAATAAGGTGGCACCAATCACTCGAACTTTAGAGTTAGCGAGTTTAATTGAAAAAGCGACCCCGAAGAAAGATAAAAATAAACATCCTGCAACACGATCATTTCAAGCTATTAGGATTTACATAAATAGTGAACTAGAGGAAGTTGAACAAGCATTAAATAGCAGTTTATCGATATTGGCTAATCAAGGCAGACTGGCTGTGATTAGTTTTCATTCCTTAGAAGACAGAATTGTAAAACAATTTATTAATAAACAGAGTAAAGGCCCAGATTTACCTGCAGGGTTACCATTAACAGAACAACAAATTAAACAATATGGTAATGCTAAACTAAAATCACTTGGCAAAATTAAGCCGAGTAATGATGAAATATATGGTAACCCGCGTTCACGTAGCGCAATATTAAGGGTAGCAGAAAGGAAAAATGAATAGTAATCAAAACAATGAAATTTACAATAGAACTGATGTAGAAATACACAATCAAAAAAGACCAAGCAAAAGTTTATTTGGATTAATCCTTAATGATTTGCTTGGCCATCAAAAAATTTCATTATTGTTATTGTTACTTATTATTATTTCTGCTGGTGCTGTATTAATAACTACTCAGCAGGTACGTAAACAATTATTTGAACGTGAACAATTATTGCTTGAACAAGATGTATTAGAAAGTGAATGGCGTAATTTAGTTATTGAAGAAAATGTTCTTGCAGATCCCAAACGGGTTGAAGAAAAAGCTAAAAATCAATTAGGAATGTCTTATGTGACACCACAAAATGAAACCGTTATTGTGATAAAGAGTAAATAATGAAGTTTGCCAATAAAAATAAAAAAGATAACGTAAGACTTAATACGAAATCGAATAAAGGAAATAAATTAAACAGTAAAAAACAAGTTTTTACGCTTAATAGATTCTACCTTGTATATGGCTTTATTATTTTAGCAATTATTGGTTTGTTGGTGAGATTGGCTGTTTTACAAATAATAGAACCCGATAAACTTATTGCTGAAGCCAATAAACGTTCAATTCGTCATCAAGAAATGAGTGCGCCGAGAGCGATGATTACTGATCGTAATGGAAGAGCTTTGGCCGTTAGCGTTCCAATGTATGATGTTTGGGCTGATCCGAAAATAGTTGTGCAAAAAGGTGGTGTTGATGTCAATGATATTCGTTGGCAAGGATTAGCGAAAACGTTAAATATTCCAATATCGACATTAGAACAAAAATTGAGTAATCCATCGATGCGTTTTGTTTATTTATCTAAACAAATTACACCAACCATATCGGATTATTTAAAAAAATTAAAATTACCTGGAATATCGTTTGCTAAGACTTCAAAACGTTATTACCCTGCAGCAGAAAATATTGCCCAATTAATTGGCTTAACTGATATCGATGAGAACGGTACTGAAAAAGGTTCTGAAGGTATTGAAAAAAGTTTTAATAAATGGCTTATTGGAGAATCGGGACAACGTATAGTTAGACGAGATAGAGTTGGTCGTGTTATTGAGGAGCTCGAAAGAACAGAAAGTGAAATTGCCTCTGATTTAACGTTAAGCATTGATGAGCGTTTACAGTCGCTAGTTTATAGCGAGCTTAGCCAAGCAGTAGCATTTAATAAAGCTGATAGTGGTACAGCTGTTTTGATCGATGTTCATTCTGGTGAGATTTTAGCGATGGCAACCAGTCCATCCTATAATCCAAATAATCGAACTTCAATTGATTATAATTTGTTACGAAATCGGGCCATAACAGATGCATTCGAACCGGGTTCAACAGTTAAACCTTTAGTTGTTATGGCTGCATTAGAAAAGAAAATAGCCGACTTGAACACTATCATAGATACTAGACCTTTTTTAGTTAACCGCTATGAAATAAAAGATGTCTCTTATCAAAAAGCACTAAATTTGGCTGGTATTTTGGAAAAATCAAGTAACGTAGGGGTAAGTAAATTAGCACTACAAATGCAATCAGGTGATCTGGTTGAGTTTTATAGTCGTTTTGGCTTAGGTCAACCAACAGAACTTGGTTTAGGTGGTGAAGTTAGTGGTTCTATTGCTGCCGATAGGACGAGAAAATGGGCTGATATAGAGCGTGCAACATTTTCTTTTGGTTATGGTTTAAGCGTTACTCCATTACAATTGGCGAGAGCTTATGCAACTATTGGTAGCTATGGTGTTTATCGACCAGTTTCAATATTGAAAGTGAACGAACCAGTAGAAGGTAAACGGGTTGTAAGCGAAAAAATAGCTAAAACTGTAGTGCAATTGATGGAAGCTGTAGCCGTAACCGGTGGCGGTACTAAAGCTTCTGTTCCAGGGTATAGTGTCGGTGTTAAAACAGGGACAGCTAAAAAATTAGCTGGTGGTCGATATGTTAACCAGTATTTAGCTTATACCGCAGGTATTGCACCGGCAACAGGGCCAAAATATTCACTAGTTGTGGTAATTGATAATCCAAAAGCAGGGCAATATTATGGTGGCTCTGTTTCTGCACCTGTTTTTAGTCGAATTATGGGGGGCGTTCTTAGAACAATGAACGTTAAACCAGACCGCCAAGTAGATGGCCAAATGATCGTATATTAGTAGGTAACAAATAATGGTAACAAACACATTTAAAACGTTATATAAATTATTAGGTGGGAGTGATCTGGAAATAGATGATTTCTCACTTAATCATTTGGTTATTGATAGTCGAAAAGTAAATAAAGATGATGTTTTTATTGCTATTAAAGGGTATACCGTTAATGGTCGGGATTTTATTCCGCAAGCTATCTCATCTGGTGCTGCTGTAGTTCTAATTGAAACAAATAGAAAATCAAATGATTTGAAAATTGATTATCTTAAACAAAAAAATAAGAAAGTTATTCCACAAATTAGTATATTTCAGCTTTCTCAGAAATTATCAAAAATTGCAAACGATTTTTATTTTTCACCATCTAAAAATTTATCGGTTATTGGTGTAACTGGAACTAATGGTAAAACAACGGTAACTCAGCTTATCGCACAATGTGTAACTTTATTAAATCAAAAAGCTGCGTTATTGGGTACGATAGGTAATGGTATTTATAATCAACTTGAACCTTCAGTAAATACGACTTTATCTGCTATTGAAGTTCAATCAGCTTTAGCGGAATTTGTTACGCAACAAGTTCAAGTTGTCGCCATGGAAATTTCGTCCCATGGTTTAGCGATGAATCGAGTAAAAGCACTAAATTGTGCGGCAACAGTGTTTACTAATTTAAGCCGTGATCATCTTGATTATCATAAAACCATGAATAAATATGCTAAAGCAAAATGGTCATTATTCAGCGGTAATGAACACGAAAAGCAAGTTGCTAGTTCAGGTAAATCAATTATTAATTATGATGATGAATACGGACGGCGTTGGATAGATAAATTATCAAGTGTTACGGTTGTGTCATGTCAGCCTAAATCATTGCGCCGTTTAAAAACATTAGATAAAACCTATGTTGGTGTATCAATGATTGAATATCATGATAAAGGGGCCAAAATTCATATGGAATCGAGTTGGGGTAATGCTATTATTCACAGCCGATTATTAGGCGAATTTAATGTATCAAATGTACTGTTAGCAATCGCAACCTTGTTGACTCTTGATTATCCATTTTTTGCTGTTGTTAATATGGCATCATATCTTAAGCCGATCTGTGGTCGTATGGAAGTGATACATATAAAAAATAGTCCAACAGTCATTATTGATTATGCACATACCCCAGATGCATTACAAAAAGCATTACAAGCAAGTCGTATTCATTGTAAAGGCCAATTATGGGTGATTTTTGGTTGTGGTGGCGATAGAGATACCGGTAAAAGACCTTTAATGGCCGAAGTCGCGGAACAATTTGCTGATAAAATTGTATTAACAAATGATAATCCACGTACTGAAGATGAGACTAAAATTATTCATGATATAGAGCAAGGTTTAAGCAATATTAAAAATATACAAGTTATTACTGATAGAGTTACAGCTATTCGAGAAACGCTTGCTCAGGCTAAACCTGATGATGTTATCTTAATCGCCGGAAAAGGACATGAAGATTACCAAATTATTGGTAAAACCAAGCATCATTATTCAGATCAAGAAACTGTAAAACAGATTTTAGGAGTAGAGAATCTATCATGATTCCTTTAGTTATTAAACAAATTGCAACAATCGTCAATGGTACATCTTATCATCTTCCAGATGAAGAATTGGCTATTAATGAAATTTGTACTGATTCACGAAAAATTACTGATCAATCACTATTTATTGCATTGGTAGGTGAAAAATTTGATGGTCATTTATTTGCTAAACAAGCTATTGACGATGGTGCTATTGCGGTAATTGTAAATCGTAAAATCGATGATGATATTCCTCAAATAGTGGTCAATGATACTTATATAGCATTAGGTCAACTAGCTGAATTTGTAAGAGATCAAAGTTCAGCAAAATTTGTTGCGTTAACTGGTTCATCGGGCAAAACCTCCGTCAAAGAAATGACTGCCAATATTTTACAACAATGTGGTGAGACTCTTTATACTCAAGGTAATTTTAATAATGATATAGGAGTGCCACTAACTTTACTACGATTAAAGAAGCAAGATCAATTTGCGGTTGTTGAGTTAGGTGCTAATCATATAGGTGAAATTGCTTATACTACACGCTTAGTTAAACCAAACAGTGCACTAATTAATAATATAGCTTTGGCGCATATTGAGGGATTTGGTTCTCTTGATGGTGTAGCAACAGCTAAAGGTGAAATTTTTGAAGGATTAGCTGATAACGGAATTGCAATTATTAATTTGGAAAGTTGTTCTGATAACTGGTTAGCTATGCTCAAAAATAAAACTGTCTGGACCTTTTCGATACATAATTTTTCTGCTGATTTTTATGCTAGTAATATTGAAATTATGGATCAGACTACTTTCACATTACACACCCCAATTGGTGATAGTGAAATTACCTTACCATTAGTTGGTGAGCATAATATATCAAATGCAATAGCTTCATCTGCTTTAGCAATATCTGTAGGAGCAACCTTAACACAGGTAAAAAAAGGTTTAGCTGAGTCAAAATCGGTAAAAGGGCGATTGTATCCTGTTAGGTTAAATCAAACGCAGTTAATTTGGGATGATTCTTATAATGCTAACGTAGGTTCAATGTCTGCAGCTATTCATGTTTTAGCAACACAGCCTGGGTATAAAGTATTAGTCGTTGGTGATATGGCTGAATTGGGTAATGATGCAAACATTTATCATCAACAAATCGGCGAGTTAGCTAAACAACAAAATATTGATTGTGTTGTTAGTGTCGGCCAGCTAAGTGAATTAATCAGTCAATTTAGTGGTGTTGGCCATCATTTTATTGATAAACAAAGTGCTGTAGATTATTTATTAAACTTACTACGTCTACATCCAACTTTAACTATGTTAGTCAAAGGATCACGTAGTGCAAAAATGGAAGATCTTATCGTGGAAATTCAAACAAAAATAGGTCGGGATTAAAATTATGTTGGTGTGGATATCAGAATATTTAGTTAAATATTTTACTTTCTTTAATGTTATTTCTTATCTTACGGTAAGGGCTATTTTAGCGCTATTAACTTCATTGACCATTTCGCTAATTATGGGGCAAAAAGTCATTGATTGGTTACAAAAATTGCAGATTGGTCAAGTTATCCGTAATGATGGTCCGGAATCTCATTTAAGTAAAAAAGGAACACCAACAATGGGGGGAACGCTTATATTGGCCTCCATTTCAATTTCCGTATTTTTATGGGCTGATCTGCGAAATCCTTATGTTTGGGTAACATTATTTGTATTACTTGGTTATGGTATTGTTGGTTTTGCAGATGATTATTTAAAAGTTATACGCAAAAATACTGCGGGGCTAATTGCTCGATGGAAATATTTTTGGCAGTCAGTTATTGCATTAATTGTTGCTTTTGGTCTTTATGCTTATGGAAAAGATAGTTCTGTTACAGTTCTAGTTGTTCCATTCTTTAAAGATGTGATGCCACAATTAGGATTGTGGTTTATTTTACTAACTTATGTCGTCATAGTTGGCGCTGGTAATGCAGTAAATTTGACCGATGGTCTCGATGGATTGGCAATTATGCCAACAGTTTTTGTTGCTGCTGGTTTTGCACTTGTTTCTTGGGCAACTGGTAATGTTAATTTTGCTGCCTATTTACATATTCCATATATTAAATTTAGTGGCGAATTAATGATTGTTTGTACTGCAATTATTGGTGCTGGTCTTGGTTTTTTATGGTTTAACACTTATCCGGCAATGGTCTTTATGGGCGATGTCGGTTCATTAGCTTTAGGTGGTGTGTTTGGTATCATTTCTGTTTTGCTTAGACAAGAGTTCTTATTGTTAGTTATGGGGGGAATTTTTGTTATTGAAACCTTATCTGTAATTTTACAAGTAGGATCCTTTAAATTAAGAGGTAAACGAATTTTTCGAATGGCACCAATTCATCATCACTATGAATTAAAAGGTTGGCCTGAACCAAGAGTTATTGTTCGGTTTTGGATTATTTCACTGATGTTAGTGGTAATTGGGTTATTAACTTTGAAATTACGCTAAAGAATATTAGAGCAGGATTAAATCATGGTTGATTATCAAGGTAAAAAAATTGTTATTATCGGATTAGGTATTACAGGATTATCCTGCGTTGACTATTTTCTTGCTCAAAATGTTATACCGAAAGTAATTGATACTCGTACCTCTCCTTCTGGATTAGAACAATTAGATGAGCGTGTTAGGTATCATTTAGGTAATTTAAATACTGATTGGTTGTTTGAGGCTGACTTGATTATTGCCAGTCCTGGTATTGCTTTATCTACACCTGAATTACAAAAAGCCGCAAAACTCGGAATTGAGATTATTGGCGATGTTGAACTTTTTTGCCGTGAAGTCAATCAACAAAAAAATAAAAAAGTTATTGCTATTACTGGGGCAAATGGTAAAACGACTGTCACAACTTTGGTTGGTGATATTGTAAAAGCCGCGGATATAAAAGTTGGTGTGGGTGGCAATATTGGTGAACCCGCTTTATCATTATTGCAACAAAACTGTGATGTTTATGTTCTTGAACTATCAAGTTTTCAATTAGAAACAACATCAAGTTTACAAGCTTCAGTGGCAACGATTTTGAATATTTCTGAAGACCATATGGATCGTTATCCACTAGGATTGATGCAATATACTGAAGCGAAACAACGAATTTATCATAATGCAAAATGTTGTGTTATTAACTATGATGATAAATTGACTAAACCGTCTGGTAAACAACACCATTGTGTCTCATTTGGATTAAATAGTGGAGACTATCATTTAGATGAGAAGTATGAACATTTAATTGCAAAAAATCAGCCTGTTTTATCAACTAAATCAATGAAACTAATCGGCTGTCATAATTATCTGAATGCATTAGCAGCCTTAGCTATTGCTGATAATTTACAAATCCCACGTGATTCAAGCTTACAAACAATTTCTAATTTTCAAGGTTTACCACATCGTTTTGAATTAGTCTTTGATTGCAATAATGTCAAATGGATTAATGATTCTAAAGCCACTAATGTAGGTAGTACCGAAGCGGCATTGAAAAGTGTTATATGTAATGGAAAACTATTTTTATTGTTAGGTGGCGATGGTAAATCAGCAGACTTTACCCCTTTGATTCCTTATTTAAAAAGTAGGAATATCGAAATTTTCTGTTTTGGCCGAGATCGAGATTTGCTAGCAAATTTAGCTCCTGAAATCACAACTGTTACGCGAACTATGTCCGAAGCCATGCAGTGTATAGCTAAAAAAATAGTCGCAAATGATGTTGTATTACTCTCACCTGCTTGTGCAAGTTTAGACCAATTTAAAAATTATATTGAGCGTGGAAATCTATTTGCACAACTTGCCAAACAGTACGGTTCAAGGAGTGATGAATGACATTATTTTGGATAAAAAAACAAGTGAATCCAAATATTCCATTTGATAACCAATTACTTTGGACTGTAATTGGTTTAATGGTATTTGGTTTAATTATGGTGACATCTTCATCAATGGCGTTTAATGAGAGTGATCCATTCTTCTATACGCAACGAGAGTTGATTCAAATTGGAATGTCGCTCTTTTTAATGTGTATAACGTTATATATTCCGATGCAACGTTGGCAACAATTTGGATCAGTTTTATTAATTCTTTCAATTGTTATGTTGATAGTTGTTTTAGGGATTGGCTCTTCAATTAACGGTGCGTCTCGTTGGATCCCATTAGGTGTTTTTAATTTTCAGCCAGCTGAACTTTCTAAATTATCGTTATTTTTATTTTTAGCTGGTTATTTAGCCCGTAAGTCAGAAGAAGTCCAAAGCGGCTTTTGGGGCTTTTTTAAACCTATGGTTGTTATGGCGGTTTTGTCAATTTTGTTACTCAAACAACCTGATTTAGGTACTGTAATTGTATTATTCATGGTAACAATAGGCATCTTGTTTATTGCTGGCGCTCAATTATGGCAATTTATTGCGATTTTACTAACTGGAGTTGGTGCTGTAGTTTGCCTTATTTTATATGAGTCTTATCGTTTAACACGTTTAATGACTTTTCTTGATCCGTGGCAAGATGCAACTGGTGCTGGTTATCAGCTAGTTGCATCGTTAATGGCAATTGGTAATGGTGGTATTACTGGACAAGGCATTGGTAATTCTATTTTTAAATTACGTTATTTACCTGAATGTCATACCGATTTTATTTTCTCAATTATTTCAGAAGAGTATGGATATATTGGTGTTGCTGCATTATTGTTATTACTCTTCTTTTTAACTTTTAAAGCATTAGCAATTGGTTATCGAGCTTTGAATGAAGGTTCCCAATTTTCAGGCTATTTGGCTTGTGAAATTGGTATTTGGTTTGGATTTCAATCTTTTGTTAATGTCGGTGTCACCTCCGGTATGTTACCGACAAAAGGTTTAACCTTGCCGTTTATTAGTTATGGAGGCTCAAGCCTTATTGTGATGAGTATTGCGGTTGCAATATTACTGAGAATAGATTTTGAGTTTAGACAACAACAAACTCAAGCAAGAATAAGGTCGATAAAATAATGAAAAAATTATTAGTCATGGCTGGTGGAACCGGTGGTCATGTATTTCCAGGTATTGCCGTTGCTCATTATTTAATGAAGCAAGGTTGGCAAGTGAGATGGCTAGGCACTGCTGATCGTATGGAAGCACATTTAGTGCCAGAAAATGGTATTGATATTGATTTTATTCAAATATCAGGCTTGCGAGGAAAAGGTAAAATGGCCTTATTAAAGGCGCCTTACAAAATATTAAAAGCGGTTTTGCAAGCAAGAAAGATCTTAAAAAATTATCGTCCTGATGTCGTTTTAGGTATGGGAGGATATGTTTCCGGACCGGGAGGAATTGCGGCTAAATCTCTAGGTATTCCAGTTGTATTACATGAACAAAATGGTATAGCAGGTTTAACTAACAAATCCTTAGCTAAAATTGCGACCAGAGTTTTACAAGCTTTTCCAACAGCATTTCCTAATGCAGAAGTTGTTGGAAATCCTGTTCGTAGTGATTTATTAACAATTGAAGAACCACGCGAAAGATTTAAAGATCGACAAGGCCCAATTAGAGTCTTGATTATGGGCGGAAGTCAAGGAGCTAAGGTCATTAATGATGTTGTACCTCAAGTAATTACAAGATTATCTGATAAGTATGTTGTTTGGCATCAAACAGGAAAAGGTATGTTAGATGAAGTACTTAAATCATATCAGCATGGTGATATGACAAATAATCGTGTGACAGAATTTATAACAGATGTAAAAGAAGCTTATGATTGGGCTGATATCGTAATTTGCCGTAGTGGAGCATTAACTGTAAGTGAGATTGAAGTTGTTGGTATTGGAGCTATTTTTGTACCATTTATGCATAAAGATCGCCAACAATTTTGGAATGCGAAATCTTTAGCAGATATTGGTGCGGCAAAGATAATTGAACAACCAGATTTCAATGTTGATTCTCTATTTTCGTTACTTGAACATTTGAGTCGCGAAGATTTAGTTGAAATGGCTATTAAAGCAAAAAGTTTATCAATTATAAATTCGACGGAAAGAGTAGCCGAAACGCTTATTTCGGTGGTAAAATAGTGAATTTTATATATAATTTTAAGTAATTGTCTTGTTGATGTGTTTAATATTTAATCTTAATTTATTTGATAAATGATTGTCCAATAAATTTTTAAATACCAAATACTAAACAAGAAGTAACTAACTAGTTAGGGGTTTAAGTGTGAATACTAAGGAATTAGCTGAATTAAGAGCAATCATTCCAGAAATGAAACGAGTCAAACATATCCATTTTGTTGGTATTGGTGGCGCGGGCATGGGCGGTATTGCTGAAGTTCTTGCTAATGAAGGATATCAAATTAGCGGTTCAGATATTGCTGAAAATCCTGTAACTCAGCATTTAGAAACATTAGGCGCTAAAATTGTCATTGGTCATGCTGCTGAAAACGTCCTGAGTGCTAGTGTTGTGGTTATCTCTTCGGCGATTTCTCAGGATAATATAGAAGTTATTGCAGCTAGAGAGGCTCGGATACCAGTGATTCAAAGAGCTGAAATGTTAGCTGAGTTAATGCGTTTTCGATATGGTATTGCTATCGCTGGTACCCATGGTAAAACAACCACTACAGCAATGGTTACTTCTATATATGCAGAAGCTAAACTTGATCCAACTTTTGTTAATGGTGGATTAGTAAAAGCGGCAGGAACACATGCTAGACTAGGTAGTAGCCGTTATTTTATTGCTGAAGCGGATGAAAGTGATGCTTCATTTCTACATTTACAGCCTATGGTCTCTATAGTTACTAATGTCGAACCTGACCATATGGATACCTATCAAGGAAGTGTAGAAAATCTTAAGCAAACCTTTATCTCTTTTTTACGCAATCTTCCTTTTTATGGTTTAGCCGTAATGTGTTATGACGATCCGATTAATCGCGAGTTATTACCAGTGGTTGGTCGTAAAATTATCACCTATGGATTTAGCGAAGAAGCCGATGTAGTAATTAAAAATTATCGCCAAGAAAGAGGTGTTAGCTATTATACCGTTTGCCGTCCAGATAGAGATGATTTACACATTGAATTGAATGCTCCAGGCAAACATAATGCTTTAAATTCTGCGGCAGCGATTATTGCGGCAACAGAGGATGGAATTGATGATGATTCAATTGTACGTGCGCTGGCTAAATTTGCCGGTACTAGTCGACGTTTTGATCTATTAGGTATTTTTCCTTACGGAAATGATAAAGATATAATGATGGTTGATGATTATGGACATCACCCTAGCGAAGTTAATGCTACAATTCAAGCGGCTAGAAATGGCTGGCCAGATCGGCGTTTAGTTATGTTGTTTCAACCGCACAGATATACACGAACTAGGGATCTATTTGATGATTTTGCCCAAGTACTTTCTCAAGTTGATGCATTAGTGATGTTAGATGTTTATTCTGCCGGAGAACAACCTATTGCTGGTGCTGATAGTCGTTCACTTTGTCGTTCAATTCGTAATCGAGGGAAAGTGGATCCAATTTATGTTTCAGATTTAGATCTTGTACCGGAAATTATGAAAGAAATATTACAAGGTGGAGATTTGTTATTAACACAAGGCGCAGGTAGTGTTGGTCGGATTGCCCGTCAATTAGCTGGCAGCCAATTATTTTCAAAAGGGGTTTTATAATAATGGTTGATAAAGTTGCTGTATTGTATGGAGGAACCTCTGCTGAACGTGAAGTATCACTAAAATCAGGACAAGCTGTTCTAGCAGGATTAAAAGCAAATGGTATTGATGCTCATCTTGTTGATACAAAAGAGTATTGTATAACTAATTTAAAACAAGATGGTTTTTCAAAAGCATTTGTTATTTTGCATGGACGAGGTGGTGAAGATGGTATTACCCAAGCTATTTTAACTTATCAAAATATTCCTTATACCGGAAGTGATGTTTTATCCTCAGCATTAACTATGGATAAGTTAAAAACCAAACTAGTGTGGAAATCACTTGGTTTACCTGTTGCTGATTATGTAATGGTTGATAAATCACAATCAATTGATGTTGATAATATAATTAAACAACTTGGCTTACCATTGTTTGTTAAACCTAGCCATGAAGGTTCAAGTGTCGGTATGTCAAGAGTTAATCAAGCAGATGAATTAAAAGCAGCTGTTGATATTGCCTTTAAATATGATAATACTGTAATGATCGAATCATTTTTAGCTGGTCCAGAGTTTACTGTAGCTATTGTTGGTGATGATGTTTTACCTGCAATTTACATTAAACCCGCTACCAATTTTTATGATTATGATGCAAAGTATTTGTCAGATAAAACCCAATATTTTTGTCCAAGTGGATTAAGTGATGCTAAAGAACAAGAAATTCGTAAATTGGCATTAGACGCTTATAAAGCCGTAGGATGTAGAGGTTGGGGACGAGTCGATATTATGTTTGATGAAAATGAAAAGCCATATTTGCTTGAGGTAAATACTGCTCCAGGCATGACAAATCATAGCTTGGTTCCAATGGCGGCAAAAGAATATGGCTGGTCATTCAGTGATTTGGTTAACCGTATTTTACAATTAGCAACCATTTAATTGGCTTTATTTTTATGAAAAAAGTCCGACAAGCAGCGCATAAACATCAAAACCAGAGTAGAAGAAAGTTGCTTGTTTTTCGCAATACAGAACAAATGCTAGGCTTTTTGTTCTTACTTGTAATAGTTGTTATTTGTGGATGGGCTGTCAATTGTATTAAAGATTGGATGGAAGATCCTGATCAGATGGTATTATCACAATTGACCTTAAGTGGTGATTATACTTATACGACAGAAGATGATCTTAGACAAGCAATTCTGGGATTAGGTTTACCAAATACTTATATTGGCCAAGATGTTGATGATATTCAGCAAGAAATTATGCGATATCCTTGGGTAAAACAAGCAAGTGTTCGTAAACAGTGGCCCGACAGGTTGATTGTATACATTGAAGAATATAAACCTGCGTTTTACTGGAATGATTTATATTTACTTGATAAAAATGGTAGTACTTTTAGTGTGCCATTGGATCGTTTGAAAGATTTATCATTGCCGAGACTTTATAGTCCTGAAGGTAAAGCCAAGTCAATGTTAGAAACTTATTTTAGATTAGAGGATATCTCTAAAAAATGGGCTAATAATAAATCTACTTTGACAATTCAGGCGGCAATATCGGATGAACGTAATGCATGGCAATTAATGGTAAAGCAATGTAAAGTTGATTTATGTTCTGAAAATGAGGAAATAAAATTGATATTAGGTAGTGAAAAAATAGAACAACGTTATCAACAATTTATCAAATTATTTCCAGAAATTCAGTCAAGAATACCCGATGGTGAAAAAATAACGGCTGCTGATTTACGTTATGAAAATGGTATTTCAGTGCAACGAGAAAAAATCTCTCAATAAGGAATAAACAAAGGCTGAAGTATGAAAGCAACAGAGAAAAAATTGGTTGTTGGACTTGAAGTTGGCACCTCGAAAGTTCTTGCCCTCGTTGGTGAAGTTCTTCCTGATGGTATTGTCAACATTATTGGTGTTGGACATTGTCCATCAAAAGGCGTTGATAAAGGTGGTGTGAACGATCTTGAATCAGTGGTTAAATCAATCCAACGAGCCGTTGATCAAGCTGAATTAATGGCTGATTGCCAAATATCTTCTGTTTATTTAAGTCTGTCAGGTAAACATATCCGTTGTCAGAATGAAATTGGAATGGTGCCGATTGCAGATGAAGAAGTGACAGCAGAAGATGTTGAAAATGTTGTTCATACCGCTAAATCTGTGCGTATTTTAGATGAACACAGAATTTTACATGTTATTGCCCAAGAGTACTCTATTGATTTACAAGAAGGTATTAAAAACCCAATTGGATTATCTGGTGTAAGAATGAAAGCGAAAGTTCATTTGGTCACCTGCCATAATGATATGGCAAGAAATATAGTTAAAGCAGTAGAACGTTGTGGATTAAAAGTTGATCAGCTTATTTTCTCTGGTTTAGCATCGAGTTATGCCGTATTAACTGATGATGAAAAAGAGTTAGGTGTTTGCGTCATAGATATAGGTGGCGGAACAATGGATGTCTCAGTTTATACTGGTGGAGCATTACGTCATTCTGTAGTTATTCCTTATGCTGGTAATGTTGTTACCAGTGATATTGCTTACGCATTTGGTGCACCACCAATGGATGCAGAAAATATTAAAATTCGTTATGGATGTGCTGTTGGTTCACTAGTAGGTAAAGATGAAGTTATTGATGTTCCAAGTGTGGGTGGACGTCCGTCTCGTTCATTACAGCGACAAACATTAGCTGATGTCATTGAGCCTCGTTATTCAGAGCTTTTATCACTAGTCCAAAAAGAGCTATTAGTATTACAAGACGAGCTTAAAAGACAGAATGTTAAATATCAATTGGCAGCAGGAATTGTGTTAACAGGCGGTGCTGCTCAAATTAAAGGTATGGTTGAATGTGCTGAAAAAGTTTTTCAAAATCAAGTGCGTATTGGCCAACCTTTAAATATTTCAGGATTAACTGATTATGTACAAAAACCATATTGTTCAACAACTGTAGGGTTATTGCATTATGGTAAACAAAGTTTATTACATGATGATGCTAAAGACAGCAATAAATCATCATTAAAAGGGATAGCTAAACGTTTGACCGGTTGGTTCAAAAAAGAATTTTAGCTAATATATTTAATAACTTCGTAGACATTGTAGCTGGTTATCTGTACAATGTTCTTAGATCGTAAATTTGGAGATAAGTTATGTTTGAGCCTATGGTTGCGGATGATGAGCCAGCAGCTGTCATTAAAGTTATTGGTGTCGGTGGCGGCGGCGGTAATGCTGTTGAGCATATGATTGCTGAACATATTGAAGGCGTTGAGTTTTTTGCAGCAAATACTGATGCACAAGCATTAAAAAGAATAAAAGTTGGTCAAACTATCCAAATCGGAAATAATGTTACCAAAGGACTTGGTGCTGGCGCTAATCCAGAAGTTGGCAGAAACTCAGCAGAAGAGGATCGTGATGTTATTCGTAGTGCGATTGAAGGTGCCGATATGGTCTTCATTGCAGCCGGTATGGGTGGCGGAACGGGTACTGGTGCTGCACCAGTTGTTGCTGAAATTGCTAAAGAATTAGGTATTTTAACTGTTGCTGTAGTTACAAAACCTTTTGGATTTGAAGGTAAAAAACGCATGGCTTTTGCTGAGCAAGGTATTGCTGAGTTAGCTAAACATGTTGATTCTCTTATTACAATTCCAAATGATAAATTATTAAAAGTTTTAGGTCGTGGCGTTAAATTATTAGATGCATTTGCAGCAGCAAATGGCGTATTAAAAGGCGCAGTGCAAGGTATCGCCGAACTAATTACTAAACCTGGTCACATCAACGTTGACTTTGCTGACGTTAGAACTGTCATGTCAGAGATGGGCTATGCGATGATGGGTTCTGGTCGTGCAACTGGTGATAATCGAGCTGAAGAAGCAGCTGAAATGGCTATTTCAAGTCCTTTACTTGAAGATATTGATTTATCAGGTGCTCGTGGTGTATTAGTTAATGTTACCGCAGGCCTTGACCTTGGTCTTGAAGAGTTCGAAACAGTAGGTAGCACCGTAAGAGCATTTGCTTCTGATAATGCTACTGTTGTTGTGGGTACAACTTTTGACCCAGATATGTCAGATGAGATTAGAGTGACTGTGGTTGCTACAGGTATTGGAATGGATAAACGTCCAGAAGTTAAAATAACTAAACCAGCTGCTCATCACGGCTCATTGTTTGGTCAAACTAGTCATTTGCCTTTACAACAAGAAGAAGCATCAATATCTAAGGTTGTAAACGAACCTGATGTATCTCCTATTGAGGAGCGTAAAATTTTAGATATTCCTGCATTTATTCGTAAGCAGGCTAATTAGTATTGAACTTATTTGATTTATTATTGTCTAATGCAATAGTAACAAATAAAAAAAGTAGGTGCGAAGTGAAACAAAGAACATTAAAAAAGACAATTCAAGCAACTGGTGTCGGTTTACATACTGGTAAAAAAGTTACTTTGACATTACGTCCTGCACCGGAAAATACAGGTGTTATTTATCGTCGTACAGATTTAAATCCGTATGTTGATTTCCCTGTGGATGCAAAATCAGTGCGAGATACAATGCTTTGTACCTGTTTGGTTAATGAAGATAATGTTCGTATTTCAACTGTCGAACATATTAATTCAGCATTAGCTGGACTTGGTATCGATAATATTATTATTGAAGTAAATGCTCCGGAAATTCCAATTATGGATGGTAGTGCAAGTCCGTTTATCTATTTATTACTAGATGCTGGAATTGCTGAACAAAATGCATTGAAAAAGTTCTTACGAGTAAAAGAAACTGTTCGTGTTGAAAATGGTGATAAATGGGCCGAAGTGCGACCATATAGTGGTTTCCGTTTAGATTTTACTATTGATTTTCGTCATCCGGCTATTGATAGTAGTTCGCAACGTTACCAACTGGACTTTTCTTCTGAATCTTTTATTCGCCAAATTAGTCGTGCAAGAACTTTTGGCTTTATGCGAGATATCGAAGCTTTACAATCTAAAGGCTTATGTTTAGGTGGTAGTTTAGATTGTGCGATTGTTGTTGACGATTATAAAGTTCTTAATGATGACGGTCTCCGTTTCGAAGACGAATTTGTACGTCATAAAATGCTAGATACCATTGGTGACTTATATATGAGTGGCCACAATATGATTGGTGAAGTTGTTTGCTATAAATCAGGTCATGCATTGAATAACCAACTATTGCAAGCTTTATTGGCGAAACAAGATGCATGGGAATATGTCACATTTACTGAAGAGCAAAGTGTTCCTGTTGCTTTAGGTACTAAACAACTTGTTCTAGCATAAGTCTTTAAACGAGAATAATCGCTTTATTAACGCTTCCGAATTGGAGGCGTTTTTTATTTTTATAATTATGAGATATTAACATGAATAATAGCCATTTCTTTGCTCATTTATCACGTTTGAAATTAATTAATCGCTGGCCTTTAATGCGTAATGTGAGAACAGAAAATGTATCTGAGCATAGCCTACAAGTTGCTTTTGTTGCACATGCATTAGCAATCATTAAGAATAAAAGATTTAATGGCAATGTTAATCCTGAGCGAATCGCATTATTAGCGATGTACCATGATGCATCAGAAGTATTGACGGGTGACTTACCGACACCAACTAAATATTATAATCCGCAAATCACATCTGAATATAAAAAAATTGAAAAAATAGCTCAAAATAAACTCATTAATATGTTGCCTAAAGAGTTGCAAGATGATTTTAGATCATTAATTGATGATGATTATTATAATGAGTCTGAAAAGAATATCGTAAAACAAGCAGATGCTTTGTGTGCATACCTTAAAACCATCGAAGAACTTAGCGCTGGCAATAATGAATTCAAGTTAGCTGAGCAACGTCTGAAAAAAACATTATCTGAACGCAATAGTCCTGAAATGGATTACTTTTTAGATATATTTGTACCAAGTTTTAGTTTATCTTTAGATGAAATCACTATGGATAAATAGCTTTATCTATTTTTTAATAACTAATTTATTACATAGTAAGACAAAAAATTAAAGTGTATCTTATCTATTTTTGATAAACATAACGCTTTACTGGACGACCAATTGGTAAGTAAGTCAAATGACTTTCTATCTCTCCCAGTTCTTCTAAGTAATCAAGATATTTCTTAACTGATATTCTAGATAGTGAAATTAATTCAACAATATCACTCATTGAAAAATCTTGTTGATAATTAGCGATCACCTCTCGTACTGATTGTAATGTTTGTGAATCGATACCTTTAGGTAACCTAGTTGAAGAATTAACGTGTTTGGTAAAAATCCGATCATCTAATTGATCTTGATTTAGTATTTCTGATGATGATAACAATCGAACTCGTTCTTGATAGGAGATTAAGGCTGTGCGAAATCTTTGAAAAGTAAAAGGTTTAACTATGTAATCAATGACTCCTAAACGTAATGCTGTCTGAATGTCGTTGGTATTACATGCTGCTGTTACCATTATGATATCTATTTTGGGATAACTAATGCGAATGTATTTTAATAATTCAAGACCATTTAATTTTGGCATAAATACATCAAGCAGTAACAGGTCAATGTGGTTATCATGAATAAAATGTAGTGCTTGTTCTCCATTACTAACAACAGATGCCAAATTGAAACCAGGTAACATTTGTAAATATTTTTTATTTAATTGAGCCACCATTGGATCATCTTCAACGATTAAAACTTCTACCATTTGCTTATTTATTCCTATATATCTCTTTTAGTGGTAATAGTACCTTAAAACAAGTCCCTTTTTTATTATTAAGATCACATAATTGTATATGCCCATCTAATTCATCAATACTAGCCAATACTAAATAGAGTCCAAAGCCACGGTTATCACCTTTAGTCGAATAGCCTTTTTGAAAAATATATTGAATATCTTTTTCTGAAATACCTTCTCCGTTGTCATTAATTTCTATTTCAAAATTAGAGTTATCTATGACCAAACTTACTTTTATTTGTTTATCATCTAAAAACTGTACAGCATCCAACCCATTATCAATTAAATTACCAAGTATTGTGACTAAACTATGAATAACAGAAGTGTCTGTTATGGGGGCTAAAACACCATCAATATTGAACTCTAACGTAACATTTAATTCCCGTGCTCGACTAAACTTACTATTTAAAAAACCGGCAATAATGGGATCTTTTATATATTGACTAACAAGTTGAGATTCAGCCTGTTGATTGCCAATAATTTGTTCAAGGTAATCCATTAATTCTTGTTTATTATCATTGAAAGCTAAACCATAAATAACATGTAATTTATTATTGAATTCATGTGATTGTGAACGTAAGGCATCAGCATATCGATTTACCCCTGTTAAATTCTCCGCCAATTTACGAACCTCTGTCATATCTCTAAATGAGGCAATGGCTCCGACTAAAGCATCATTAACAAATAAAGGTGTTCGATTGGTGAGTATTACCACTCCATTGATATTTTGTTCACAATCATATTCAGCATTACCACTCATCATCACTTCATGTAGACGAGTATTAGGAATGAAATTGTTAATAGGTAAGCCAATAATATTTTCTTTATCATCATCTATACGCAAAATTCTAATCGCTTCATCATTAATTTGGGTTATTAAACCGTTGCGATTGATAACGACAATCCCTTCTTTTACTGTTCTAATAATTGCATTTCGTTCTGCAAATAACTGAGCCATTTGAATTGGTTCAAGACCATACAGGATCTTCTTGATATTATGGGATAACAAGTAGGCTAAAATAATAGCGATAGTTAACGAGGCAAATAAGGATAACCAAATCGGTTGGCTTGTTCTCGATGCTAAATGATTAATTTTCTGCAACGTCTGACCAACTAAAACGGCACCTATTTGTTGATGTTTTTCATTCATGATCGGTTTAAATGCTCGAACAGAATCCCCTAACGTACCCTTTGCGATTGAAGTATAAGACTCACCATTTAACGCTCGTTGTTCATCTCCTCCTACTATAGTTTGGCCTATTTTATTTTTATCTGGATGTGAGTATCTAACACCTTGCATATTGAATATAACAATAAAATCGGTTTGAGTGAGAGTCCTAGCTTGCTCTGTGGTTGCCTGAATGGTGGTGATATTTTGTAAAGTAGGATTTTGTATTTCATCAATGATAGTCTGAGAAGTTGAGATAATACTGGCAATATTTTCTACACGTTGTCGAGAATTAATAAGATATTCGTTATTGACTACATGAATAATATAAATGTTTTGTGCAATAACTGAGAGTATAAAAACCAAACAAATTAAGCTTATTAGCTTAACTTTCAATGGTAATTTGTTAAATAGGTATCTCATTATCATTTAATATATAAAAAATAAACGTCTAACTATATTAACTGATTAACAGGCAAAACCTACTAATAAATTTATTAGTAGGTTTTTTAGTTAATCTAATTTATTTTCAAGTTATCATTACAGTTTTGCTGCATTTTTGACGCTCTCAGCAACAACTTTCGCTACATTGGGTTCGAAAGCATTAGGTAATATGCAATCTACTGAAAGTTTTTCTGGTGTAATGATATTAGCTAATCCTTTGGCTGCGGCTAGTTGCATGGCTAATGTAATATTTTTTGCTCTAGCATCTAAGGCTCCTCTAAATATGCCAGGGAACGCTAACACATTATTGATTTGATTTGGGTAATCACTACGCCCAGTTCCAACAATATAAGCACCTGCAGCTTTGGCCTCATCAGGGAATATTTCTGGTGTAGGGTTTGCCATAGCAAAAATAATCGATTTTTCGGCCATTGTTTTAACCCATTCAGGTTTCAGTACTCCCGGCGCAGATACACCAATGAATACATCAGCACCTTTAACTGCATCTTCTAATGTACCTTTTTGTTTAGTTTTATTGGTTCTTTTCGCCATAGCTAAATGATGAGGCGGTAACGAAGTATCATCTTCAGATAATATGCCAATTTTATCAACAATTTTAAGATCGGAGACGCCAGCAGCTAATAACATATCGGCGATCGCTAAACCAGCTGCTCCTCCGCCATTAATCACAACTTTAGCTGATTCTATCGATTTGCCAGCAACTTTTAAGGCATTATATAGTGCTGCTAATACCACAATTGCTGTGCCATGTTGATCATCATGGAAAACAGGTATATCCAATATTTCTTGTAATCTTTTTTCAATTTCAAAACATCTTGGTGCACTAATATCTTCTAGATTTATTCCACCAAATGAAGGAGCCAATGCAGCAATATGTTTAACTAACTCATCTGGATCTTGTGTATTAATTGATAGTGGTATTGCATCAACATTAGCAAATTGTTTGAATAAAATTGCTTTTCCTTCCATTACTGGAATAGCTGCTTCTGGTCCAATATTTCCTAAACCTAATACAGCAGAACCATCTGTAATAACAGCTACTAAATTACGTTTACTCGTATATTCGTAAACTGATTCAGGATTTTTAGCTATTTCAGTACACACTGCGGCAACCCCAGGTGTATAAGCAACACTAAGATCTGCCATTGAATTAACAGGCACTTTAGAATGAGTTTCAAATTTACCATGCATTTGCTTACTGATTGCTAATGCTTTTTCTTGTACTGTTGTCATAATATTTACCTTTTTAAATATATTAAATCTATGTTAGATATTTTGTAAGATTAAATTAACGTAATAATTTATTTCAAACTTTTTATAAATTAACTAATTAATTCTCTATTTTATATAAATTTACATATGTAAATAACGCATTAGTGCTGTAGTACATATCACCATCAAAGCTCCTCCTAATCTGGTTGCGACCTGAGCAAAAGGCATTAAGTTCATTCTATTTGCTGTGGAAAGTATGGCAACATCACCTGTCCCGCCCATACCGCTTTGGCAAGATGAAATAATAGATGCTTCAACAGGATACATTTTTAAGAAGAAGCTACAGACAAATCCTGTCATTGAAACAGTAAAAACAATAGCGATAATGGTAATAAAATACGGGATAGTTAATACATTAACTACACTGGCTAAATCGATATAAAGTAGACCTAATCCAGCCATTAAAGGGAAAGTAAAATTGCCCGAAATAAATTTGTACCATTGTTGGCTACCACGTTCTACACTTTCTGGTAATAAACGGAAGTATTTAACTACTGCAGTAGCAATAATCATTAAAACAGCCAGGGAAATGAATCATTTTTTCTAAAATCATTCCAAAAATGAATAAAGTGGCTAAAATCATTACTGCACCACTCATTGATCGAGCATCAAGTGGCGTTTTATCATCTTTTAATGCTTCAGCTAATCCATCAAACTCAATTTTTACCAATTGACCATGACCACTTAAATGAGGTTTAACTTCACCAATTCTGCTCATAATGGCTGTAAAGGTAATTGCAAAAAAATTACCAACTACTGTAGCTGGAATTAATGCACTAACGAAACTATCATAATCTTGATTTAGGATATTGCTATAAGCATTAGAAAGTTGTAAAACACCTTCACCAATTCCTCCAGCCATTACTGGTGAAACAGTATAGAAAAAGGCGTGTTCCCAAGTATCACCAAAAGCTACAGCGACAGCTACACCAACTAGTGCTGCTAAACACATTCCTAGTAACATTGGGATCATCATGCGAATAAAGCCTTGAACTAAAATGACTCTATGCATACCAAGAATACTACCACATACTAAACTGGCGATATAGAAGAGCAGAAAGTTAGATTCTTTCATTAACATTTTTGTCGCCGATAGGGTATTTTCATCAAATACACCATAGTAAACTAATAATGAAGGAACAATTAATGACAGAATAGCAGGGGCTCCAAACTTTTTGAAAAATGGAATATTTTGTCCGACAGTTCCCAAAAACCAACCTAAAGGTAATATCACGGCAAAACCACCAATTAATGTTTTTGGTAGCATGTCCAGTTGGGCGGCAATAATAACTATAATGGAACAAACTAAAAATATAGGAAGGGGGAGAGAACCTATATACATCTTATTTTCTTTTATATCTTGAAGTATGCTCATAACTAAACCTCTTTATGTTTTTATAGTACATAAGCAGTATAGTTAGGTAGATATAAATCAGAAGAATAAGAAAGTTATCTAACTAATTTTGTAATTAATGTAAGTATGTTACTAATATAATTATTGATTTATAAAGATATTTATATTTAAACCATTTTTAAAATACTAAAATTAGTAATGACTAATTTATTAGGATGCTCTTATATTCATTAAGCTAATGAAATCAACCAATCCTTAATTTTTGCCCCTTTTAGGTATATCAAAACTTGTTCCTTAATTTTTTATAGATTAATTATTAAGCTATTTGGGCTTTATTTGCTTTACAGCAAATGAATATCTAATTTAGAATTCATGGAAAAATAATGGGGAAGTGTTGTTGTAGTCCATTTGATGTAATTAAAAGAGAAATATTACTCTCTGCTAGGCCTAGTATTTAATAAATCGCTTTTTATCATTTTACAATTTAATGAATAGATATCTCGAATAAGTCTGCTTTATCATTTATAACTTGACTAATTTCCCAAAAGTAATTTTTCAAAAATTACTTCAATAATCATATCCATTTTTACATTAATAATTTATTGAACTTTTTGATAATATTTAAAAAATCAACAAAATTTTGTATTAATTTTATATTTCCTAACCCCTTTCCTCGAAAATTTTTCAAGGAAAGAGTGGAGATTAGCGTAATAAGCAAGCTTGAATTTTATCGACTTCTTTATTAAGTGCATCAATAACTAAATCTGGATGTGATCTTTCTAGCGTTTTTACATTTTGAAATCCATCATTAGCGATCGATCCGGTATATTGTTGAGCTTGTTTGATGTTACTAAATAAATAATGAATATTTTTAGCATTACGAGTAGTTGTTAAGGTATAACTGATAAAGTACTTAGATTGTGATTGATAATCGGTAACCGCATTGGCAACAATATTATTACCTTCAACTAATTTGATGGTATCACCACCATTGATGGTAATGGCTTGTTGCGTAGGCATATTATAGTATGGCCACCATGCTGACCCCAAATAGTTGTCGCTATTTAAAACCACAGGGCTGTTATCAAGTTCTTGGGCAATACAAACTGATAATGAAGAATGAAGAACAGTAATAGGACGAGAAATACTATATTTATTTATTATATCAACACCGTCAGCATTTTGGGCAATTTCTACTCCTTGAGCTTGATAGATTGATTGCATCTTTTGAGAAGCACAGCCAGTTAGTAACATTACTAAAACAGTAAAACCAATTAACTTTCTCATATCTCATCCTAGCTTGATTAACTTGTTTAATTCTAGCTGGTTATACAAGGATTTACTAGTATTTAAAAGATGAAAATATAAATATTTTTTAGTATTAAAAATTAGTCAGTAATTTGTTTTACATAAAATTAAAATAATAATAATATTGGCGAGAAATTGAGAGAAATTAGTTTTTCTCTCAATTTTATTATTAGTCTTTTTTACCACGAATTTTTCGTGATAATCGTTTAAAACCATGGGTGAATTTTTTTATTGTCATTGCTATAACTGGTACTTTAATTTTAATACCAAAACGTTCACGCAACTCAATAGCATCATTAGCTTTGGTAAGCCAAATAAAACCAGAGTTAGTTAAATCGATCGCTTTGATTGTTCCTTCTGGTGTTAAAATAAAATTTCCACCATGAATGTCATTGGAAACTAAATTATAACTATGTAATTTCTCAATGCAGTTTTTTATTTGTTCACCATAGGTTGCCATTTCTTCCCATTTTAATGATCGGCCTTCAATAAAATTAAAAATCATATAATGGCGTTTAGTCACTTTATCAAATGCGACTAGATAAAGTTCATAAGCTATATCACATTTGTCCAATGATATTTTTGCTAGCTTATGAATTAAATTGAAATAAAAGTCACCAGTGAGTTTGGCTATAATACGGCGTTCTAAACGATGTTCAACACCACCATCAATTTTAAAAATGAATTTAGTTTTCTCATGATTGATCAAATAAGTATATCGCTCAATTCTATCACTTGGATCAAGTAATTCATGATGGCCTTCTTCAGCCAGAAATTGGTCAAAAAGGTCTAAATAATTGATTTCATCATTTTGCACATAGGCAAACTTTATATTGCCGCGTTCAATTTCAATAATTTTTGCAAAGTTATTCAAATTTTGTAGTCCTAAGCGAGATAAAAAATTAAGCTATCTTAAACATTATCCCACTTAAAGTAAATCAATCACTGACAGTTATTAATACATACTTCGAAGTTAAATAAGCAGAATATTAAATAGTTTTAAAGCCTTTCAACTAAACTAATATAAGCAAATTTTAGTAAAGTGAGTAACCTAGTTAGTTTAATAGAAAAAATAGATTTAACTATTTATAAAAATTAACTTAATGATATGATCTGTTTATTATTAACAGCGACTATTTTTTATGCAAACCAAAGCTGCTGTGTGGTTTTTATATATCATAAGAACCGCAAAACAATCTTTATATACTGGTATCACTACTGATGTTACTCGAAGATTACATCAACACCAAATGGGTAAAGGGGCAAAACATCTAAAAGGACACAAGGATCTTGTTATTGTCTATCAACTAAGTGTTGGCGATAGATCAACTGCGTTGAAAGTAGAATATCGTATTAAACAGTTAACCAAAATTCAAAAAGAAAAGTTAGTTTCTATCTCTCCAAATCTCAATGAGTTATTTATTTTTCTGAATATGAAAACTATTTAATATTATTTGTTGTCTACATAATTGATAATAACTGTAATGGCGGAGCTTTAATTGCTTCAATTTGTTGGTTAAATTGTTTTAATTGTTGTTGCCAAAAATCAATATCGGTTAACCAAGGGAAAGCACGAGGAAACGCTGGATCTTGCCAGCGTTCGATAATCCATGCCAAATGATGGACTATTCGCATCGCCCGTAACGGTTCAATTAATATTAATTGATCATGATTAAATGGGAAAAATTCTTCATAAAGTTCAATAAAACTTGATAATTGAATTCTCTGCTGTTGTTGATCACCATTGAGTAGCATCCAGATATCTTGTATTGCAGGGCCATTTCTAGCATCATCAAAATCAACAATAATAGCTTTATCATGCCATAAAATATTTCCCGGATGACAATCGGCATGTAATCGAATTGGTTGCCAATCGTTATGCCAATATTGTTCAACAGTTTTAATTAAATTGCGGAGGATGATTTTAAGATCTGTTTGGATTTTATTCGGGACGATTGCGTTAGATAACAAAATTTCTTGAGGTTGATAAAGATATTCTTGCAAACCTATGGTTGGACGGTGTTCAAAAGGTTGTTTTGCGCCAATTTGATGAATTCGACCGAGCATAGTTGCGACGGAATCAAATTGCTCTAAATTATCGATTTCATATTGTCGTGCGCCAACGCTTGGAAATAAAGTAAAAAGATAACCTTGATATTCATGCACGGTATTATTATTAATTGTTGTTGGTGCAATGGCTGGAATATCGGCTTGGACTAATTGCTGAGTAAATTGATGTTCTTCAATAATTTGTAATTTATCCCAGCGATGAGGACGATAATATTTAACGACATAACGAGTGCGATTTTCATCAGAAAATTGATATACACGATTTTCATAGCTATTTAAAGCCGTAAGGCCTGAATCAACGTAGATACCTATGACGGCTAAGCTATCAAGAATCAGCTCCGGCGTTAATGTTTGGAAAGAAAATGCACTGTTATTCATAATGTTCCATTATTGTTGGCTAAACCATTCATCTAGTTTTTGCTTTAAAGCTTCTAAACCAACACGTTTTGGCGATGAGAAAGGAGCAACAGTAATATCACCTTGAAAAGGTAAAATGGCTTCTTTGACCATATTAACTTGTTTTTTTTGTGCACCAGAAGCCAGTTTATCGGCTTTAGTTAATAATAACATTACAGGAATATTTACTGATACAGCCCATTCAATCATTTGTTGGTCCAAATCCTTTAATGGGTGTCTAATATCCATTAAGACAACTAAACCTTTTAAACTTTCTCGTTTTTGCAAATACTCACCAAGTGATTTTTGCCACTTGCGTTTAATCGCTTCAGGAACTTGCGCATAACCATAACCAGGTAAATCTACTAAGCGACAGTTTTCTTCAACTTCGAAAAGGTTGATTAGTTGTGTTCGTCCTGGTGTTTTACTGGTTCTTGCTAGGGCTTTTTGATTGGTTAATGTATTGAGTGCACTTGATTTACCCGCATTGGAACGTCCGGCAAATGCAATTTCAACGCCAGTATCAATTGGTAAATGTGTAATGTCAGGGGCACTTAAGATAAAATGCGTTTTAGCATAATTTAATGGTCGAATGTCGGTCATAAACAATATCCTTTAAGTGCATTAACGGCACTTAATCACTTAAAATGCCGTTACTGTATAGAAAAACTTAAGAATTGACAACTTTTTCGACTGCTTTGCCAAATCGGTTCATGCCTTCTTTTATTTCATCTTCCGAGATAATTAAAGATGGCGTAAAACGTAGTACATTTGGCCCTGCATTTAGTATCATTACTTTATACTCGGTAGCAACATTTAAAAAATCTCGTGCCTTACTATGAAATTCAGGTTGTAATTCAGCACCTAAAAGCAAGCCTTTACCTCGATACTCTCGAAATACTTTGAATTTATCATTAATAGTTTCAAGTTGTTCAATAAACATTGCCCGACGTTTTTGAACACCTTCAAGTACTTCTGGGCTATTAATGATATCGAAAGCAGCACAACCAACGGCACAAGCCAGTGGATTTCCACCATAAGTGGTACCATGAACACCAGGATGCATTACCGATGCAATCTCATTTGTAGTTAGCATTGCACTAATAGGAAAGCCACCACCGAGAGCCTTAGCGGAAGTTAAAATATCAGGAATGACATCATATTGTTGATATGTATATAAACTGCCTGTTCGCCCCATACCGCATTGTACTTCATCAAAGACTAATAGGGCGTTATTTTGATCACAAAGTGCTCGTACACCTTTTAAAAACTCTGGTGTGGCAGAAGTTAATCCTCCTTCACCTTGCACTGGTTCTAAAACTACAGCACAAGTATGATCATCCATTACGGCTTTAACAGCATCTAAATCATTAAAAGGAACATGAATGATATCAGCAGGTTTCGGCCCAAAGCCATCGGAGTATTTAGCTTGCCCGCCGACTGATACAGTAAAAAAAGTACGGCCATGAAAAGATTGATAAAATGCGATAATTTTCGTCTTATATGGACTATACTTTTCAGCAGCATAATATCTTGCTAATTTAAAAGCTGCTTCATTTGCTTCGGCACCTGAATTAGCAAAAAACACACGTTCAGCAAAAGTATTTTCAATAATTTTTTGGGCAAGTCGTAGTGCCGGTTCATTGGTAAAAACATTACTAACATGCCATAATTGTTCGCTTTGTTGCTGTAGAGCATTGATCAACTGAGGATGACAATGACCGAGAGCATTGACAGCTATACCTCCAGCAAAATCGATGTATTCTTCACCATTTTGATCCCATACTCGACTACCATTTCCTTTCACAGGTATAAAGTTAGCGGGCGAATAAACGGGTAGAATTACTTTATCAAACAGATCTCGTGTAATTTCGGGCTGCATTATTTAATCCTTATTTAAACCAACGATCATTTTATATTTTATGTTATTTAATAAGATAGTAAAGTTAATATTTATTCATAATTATTGAATTTATATGCATTTAAAAGAAAGTTATATATTTTGTTCTTTTCTATAATTATTTTCGGGTATAATCAACGGTTAATTAATAATTGTCGATAAGATAGGAATAAATATGAGTCGCATTGTTTATTGCCATTATTTAAAAAAAGAATCCGAAGGATTAGATTTTCAGCTTTATCCAGGTGAATTGGGTAAACGTATTTATAATGAAATTTCAAAGATTGCATGGCAAGAATGGCTTAAAAAACAAACAATGTTAATTAATGAAAATAAATTTAATATGATGAATTTAGAACATCGTAAAAAAATTGAAACTGAAATGGTTAAGTTTTTGTTTGAAGGTGAAGACGTTGTTGTTGATGGGTATAAACCTGAAAATTGAGAGCTAAAATGAAAAATAATTATAAAATTATTACGTTACTCGTTTCCGTAACTTTATTAACAGCTTGTCCTGGTTCAAAAAACAAAAGTACCGATGAAGATTATTATATAAAGGATACCAATGCATTTAATATTTTAATCAGTCAGTATGCAAATAATATAGAACAAATTTGGGGGCCTAAAGAAATTCTTATTGCCGGACCAAAAGATTATGTTCAGTATGAAGATAATTTGCAAACACGCGTCCACATCAATTTTGTTTCAGGCGTAATAACAATTGAGACTTTATCTGATACCCCACTTGCCCATTTAAAAGATGCTATTGTTTCGACGTTACTTATGCCAGAACCGGTTGATATCATCCGCCGTGATAAAATAAGTCAGAACTTATCAGAAGAACCATTTTTATATAATCAGGTTCTTGACCAAGAAAGACAACCCATTCGTTGGAGTGGCAGGGCGAACAGTTTTGCTGATTATTTACTTGCCAATAATCTAAAAGCTCGTTCATCTGGTTCTCATAAAATTACCTATGTTGAAATCAAGTTAGTTCCAAATCATATTAATGAACGTGCAAGAAAATTCTTACCACTTGTTACTGAAGCATCAAATCGTTATTTTATTGATGAACGATTAATTTTAGCCATTATGGAAGTAGAATCTGCATTTAACCCTTATGCAGTCAGTCGTACTGATGCGTTAGGATTAATGCAAGTTCAACAACATACCGCTGGTCGAGATATATTTAAATCTCGAGGCAAATCAGGCGAACCCAGTCGCCAATTTTTACTGGATCCACGTAATAATGTTGATATGGGAACCGCTTATTTATCACTGTTAAAAAATAAATATTTAGCCGGTATAAATAATCCAATTTCATTAAGATATGCAATGATAACTTCCTATAATGGTGGTGCTGGTAGTGTATTACGTACTTTTTCTAATGATAGGAATGAAGCCATTAATATTATTAACTCAATGACACCCCAACAAGTTTATCGAAAATTAGTGACCTCACATGTTTCCCAAGAATCACGTAATTATTTGGTGAAAGTGAGTAAAATCTTAGATAACAAATAATTGATGATTATTAGCCACTTTTTTAAATCTGAATAAAAGATATGAAGAGTGGCTATTTTATATACATTTCACAATGTTAATAACTAATGATTTTTTAAGTTTTAAAGATTTTTAATAAAAAAAACGTGATCTACTTCAATTTTTGAGTATACTATGCGTCTCATAAAACCCTAGTTTTTTTGAGGATGTCAACTTGAGTAATGATAAGCTTGTGGACTCATTTTCTCCTGCACAAATGACCCAAATTGCCGAAGAAATTGGCAATTATAAAGTAAATAAACACCCTAGTAGTACTATCTTATCTGCCATCATCGCTGGTGTATTCATATCAATAGCTTTTGTCTTTTATATCACTGTTACGACTGGGACAGCTACAGTTGCTTTTGGTTTGGCTAAATTAGTTGGTGGTATCTGTTTCTCGTTAGGATTAATGTTAGTTGTCTGTTGTGGCTCTGATCTTTTCACTTCAACAGTATTAACTATATTACCTAAAATGACCCATAAAATTAGTTGGACAAAAATGATTCGTAATTGGATTTTTGTCTATATTGGTAACTTTATTGGTGCTATACTGTTTGTAACAATTATTTGGTTTTCTGGACAATATATGGTAGCCAATGGTTTGTGGGGATTGAATGTATTACAAACTGCAGATCATAAATTACACCATACCTTTATTGAAGCCGTATGCTTAGGTTTACTCGCTAATTTAATGGTTTGTTTAGCGGCTTGGATGAGTTATGCGGGTCGTAGTTTACTTGATAAAATGTTAATTATGGTATTACCTGTAGCTATGTTTGTCGCCAGTGGTTTTGAGCATAGCATTGCAAACATGTTTATGATTCCGATGGGCATTGTCATTAAAAACTTTGCATCACCTGAATTTTGGACGGCGGTAGGCGTATCTGCTGATACGTTTAATTCATTAACAGTTGAGCATTTTGTCTTAAATAATTTAATCCCGGTAACAATTGGGAATATATTGGGTGGTTTAGCTGTAGCGCTACCTTATTGGGCTTTATATCTTCGTAAGCCACATTGATTTTATAATATTTACCCTTATATAAGAGTAGATAGGTATTTATGTAAACCTGAGGTTAATAATTATGAGTAATTTAAACGAAGTACAAGCAAAAGCTTGGAAAGGATTTAAAGAAGGTGATTGGCAAAATAATGTCAATGTTCGTGATTTCATTCAAACAAATTACACACCTTATGAGGGTGATGAATCTTTCTTAGCTGGCGCTACCGATGCTACCACTAAATTGTGGGATAAAGTTATGGAAGGCATCAAATTTGAAAACTCCACTCATACACCAGTTGATTTTGATACCAGTGTAATTTCAACTATTACTGCCCATGATGCAGGTTATATTGAAAAAGATTTAGAGAAAATTGTTGGTTTACAAACTGAAAAACCACTAAAACGTGCGATTATCCCGTTTGGTGGTATCAAAATGATCGAAAACTCTTGTAAAGCTTACGACAGAACTTTAGATCCATTAGTCAAAAAAATCTTCACTGAATATCGTAAAACTCACAACCAAGGTGTGTTTGATATTTATACTCCAGATATTCTTCGTTGTCGTAAATCAGGCGTTATTACCGGTCTTCCTGATGCTTATGGTCGTGGTCGTATCATTGGTGACTACCGTCGTGTAGCTCTTTACGGTATCGATTACTTAATGCAAGATAAATTTGCGCAATTCACTTCATTACAAGCTGACTTTGAAAATGGCGTTGATTTACCAATGACTATGCAACGTCGTGAAGAAATTGCTGAACAACATCGCGCACTAGGTCAAATTAAAGAAATGGCAGCGAAATACGGTTTTGATATTTCAGCACCAGCAACTACAGCACAAGAAGCTGTTCAATGGACTTATTTTGGTTATTTAGCGGCGGTTAAATCTCAAAATGGTGCGGCGATGTCTCTTGGTCGTACTTCAACATTCTTCGATATTTACTTCCAACGTGATCTTGCAGCTGGCTTAATTACTGAAGAAGAAGCACAAGAAATTGTGGACCATTTCGTTATGAAATTACGTATGGTTCGTTTCTTACGTACTCCTGAATATGATGAATTATTCTCTGGTGACCCAATCTGGGCAACTGAATCTATCGCGGGTATGGGTGTTGATGGTCGTACATTAGTGACTAAAACATCATTCCGTTTCTTAAACACTTTATATACCATGGGGCCTTCTCCAGAGCCAAATATGACAATTCTTTGGTCTGAACAGTTACCTTCTGGATTTAAAGAATTTGCTTCAAAAGTATCCATCGATACATCTTCATTACAATATGAAAATGATGATTTGATGCGCCCTGATTTTAACAACGATGATTATGCTATCGCATGTTGTGTAAGCCCAATGATTGTTGGTAAACAAATGCAATTCTTTGGTGCTCGTGCTAACCTTGCAAAAACTCTTCTTTATGCAATCAATGGTGGTGTGGACGAGAAATTAAAAATGCAAGTTGGGCCTAAAGAAGATCCAATTACAGACGAATATTTAGATTTTGATAAAGTATTCGCTCGTTTAGATCATTTTATGAATTGGTTAGCTAAACAATATGTAACTGCGCTAAATGCTATTCACTATATGCATGATAAATATAGTTATGAAGCTTCATTAATGGCGTTACATGACCGTGATATTATTCGTACTATGGCATGTGGTATTGCAGGCCTTTCTGTTGCAGCTGACTCTTTATCTGCAATTAAATATGCGAAAGTAAAAACTATTCGTGATGAAGATGGTCTTGCAGTTGATTTTGAAATCGAAGGTGAATATCCACAATTCGGTAACAATGATCCACGAGTTGATGACATTGCTGTTGATTTAGTTGAACGTTTCATGAAGAAAATTCAAAAACTTAAAACTTATCGTAATGCAATTCCTACACAGTCTGTATTAACCATTACTTCAAACGTTGTATATGGTAAGAAAACAGGTAACACTCCAGACGGACGTCGTGCAGGTGCTCCATTTGGACCAGGCGCTAACCCAATGCACGGACGTGACCAAAAAGGTGCGGTAGCTTCATTAACTTCTGTTGCTAAATTACCGTTTGCTTATGCGAAAGATGGTATTTCATATACTTTCTCAATCGTTCCTAATGCATTAGGTAAAGATGATGATGCACGTAAACGTAATCTTGCCGGCTTAATGGATGGTTATTTCCATCACGAAGCAACTGTGGAAGGTGGTCAACATTTAAATGTTAACGTATTAAATCGTGAAACATTATTAGATGCAATGGAACATCCTGAAAAATATCCACAATTAACTATTCGTGTGTCTGGATATGCAGTACGTTTTAACTCATTAACTAAAGAACAACAAAAAGACGTTATTACACGTACTTTCACTCAATCAATGTAATTAGTTAATAATAAACTTAACTTAAATAGCGTCCTTTAGGGGCGCTATTTTTTTGTTATTGAAATTTTTTGCTCAAAACACAATATTAAATTATACAAGGCCATTTTTCTTAATGGTCTTAATATAAATTCGTTATAATTGAATTTATATCGTTTTTCACTTATTGGTGTAATTGGTGAAAGCATTAGCATAACTGAGTTAAAATAAGAAAGAAGAGCAATGTAAGCAATTATCAGAGAATTGTTATGGAAAAAAATATTATTATGACAACAGAACAACCGATTAAAGGTCGTATTCACTCTTTTGAGTCTTTTGGTACAGTTGATGGACCGGGAATTCGCTTCATTGTTTTTTTTCAAGGATGCTTAATGCGATGTTTATATTGTCACAATCGTGATACATGGGATCTAAAAGCAGGACGTGAAATTACTGTCGCTGAGCTGATGAAAGAGATCATCACTTATAAAAATTTTATTATGCCTAATGGTGGTGGCGTAACAGCATCTGGTGGTGAAGCAACCTTACAATCAGAATTTATCACTGAGTGGTTTAAAGCTTGTCATGCTGAGGGTATTCATACCTGTTTAGATACTAATGGTTATGCAAGACAACTTGATCATACCGTTGAAGAGTTAATGGAAGTAACTGATCTTGTGATGCTTGATTTAAAACAAGTGAATGATGATATACACCAAAAATTGGTAGGTGTTCCAAATAAACGGGTTTTAGAATTTGCTAAATATCTTCAAAAAATAAATAAACGAACTTGGATCCGCTATGTTGTTGTACCAGGATGGACGGATGATGATAATTCAGCCCATTTACTTGGTCAATTTATTCAAGGAATGGATAATATTGAAAGAGTTGAATTACTCCCATACCATAAGCTCGGTGCATATAAATGGGATACACTGGGTGATAAATATATGTTAGAAGGTGTAGAAGCTCCACCACGAGAAACATTGGATCGAATTCAAGCAATTATTGAAAGTTATGGTCAGTATGTGACATTTAGTAAATAAAGTTAATTAACTAGTAAAAAGGCATCTATTATGGAGCCTTTTTATCTACTATTTTAATCTTTTTCGTTTTACTGTTCGTAGTATATAAATAGTTCCCTCCAGAGCTAGCACACAAACTGATAACCAAATAAGCCCATATGGTAAAATATGCTCTGTGGATATTGATTCATGTAAAAATAATACAGAAACAACAGTAAGTAATACGGGCTCTACATATCCTAGTAATCCAAATAGTCCAAACGGTAACAGCCGTCTAGCGACAAAATACATAGCAAAGGCGATGGCAGTAATAATACCGAGCATTGGAATAAAAATATGAAAATGAGATAAGTCACTTATAATCTTATTACATGGATAATGTAAAAGAAAATAAATCAGACAGCCTATAAATATAAAAAAGAAGTCCGAAAAGGTTCCGGCAATACCTTCTATCTGTAATTTGCGTCGTGTCATAAAGTAAATAGGATAACCCAAGGCGATGACAGCAGTTTCCCAAGAGAAAGCGCCAGTAATATAGACTTCTGATATAACACCTATGCTAGCGAGTAATACTGCAATTTTTTGAAAAATACTTAGCCTTTCTTTATAGAAAATTTGCCCAAAGACCACCATACTTAATGGTAATAAAAAATAGCCAAGTGAAGCCGATAATCCATGACCATTAATTGGTGCCCAAATAAAAATAAGCATTTGAATAGTTAGTAGAAAAGAAGAAAATAATAACCCAACTAAAAGAAATGGCTTATCTTTAATTCGAATAAAAAGGGCAGATATAGATGACCATTGCTTTTCAATCAGAATTAATACAATAATAGCCGGAAAAGATGTTAACAATCGCCAGCAAAAAATATCTACTACAGATAAAGGTTGCAATAATACTGGATAGTAATACAGCAAGCCAAAAAGACATGATGCTAGGATTGATAATGCAACACCTTTTATCATCTTATTTACCTTAATTAATAAAAAAATAGCGCTAATGAATAGCGCTACAATGAATATTTGAAATTATAAAACTAACCAATAACTTCAAGGCCATTCATATATGGTACTAATACTGATGGTACTTTAATTGTTCCGTCTGCTTGTTGATAATTTTCCATTATAGCAACCAGTGTACGTCCAACGGCTAAACCTGAACCATTTAGGGTATGTACTAAATAGGTTTTATTATCAGCTTTATTGCGATAACGAGCTTGCATACGACGTGCTTGGAAATCCCACATATTTGAGCATGAAGATATTTCACGATAAGTATTTTGTGCTGGTACCCAAACTTCTAGATCATAGGTTTTGCAAGAACCAAAGCCCATATCCCCAGTACAAAGTATAATTTTACGATATGGCAATTCTAATAATTGTAAAACTTTTTCAGCATGTGCAGTTAATTCTTCTAATGCTTGCATTGATTCTTCTGGTTTAACAATTTGCACTAATTCGACTTTATCAAATTGATGCATACGAATTAAGCCACGGGTGTCTTTACCATATGAACCAGCTTCAGAACGGAAACAAGGCGTATGAGCTGTCATTTTTAATGGTAATACGCTTTCATCAAGAATTTCATCACGTACTAAATTAGTAACAGGTACTTCTGCAGTGGGAATTAGTGCATAATTACTGCTTTCTGACTCTTCATCAAGCGGTTTGGTATGGAATAGATCTCCCGCGAATTTAGGTAATTGACCTGTTCCAAAAAGCGTAGCTTGATTCACTAGATATGGTACATAAATTTCAGCATAGCCATGTTGTTCAGTATGTAGGTCTAGCATAAATTGCGTAATTGCACGATGTAAACGGGCTATTTGTGATTTCATTACCACAAAACGAGCGCCAGTTAGTTTTACACCAGCAGCAAAATCAAGACCACCAAAACGTTCACCTAATGCAACATGATCTTGAATAGGAAAATCGAAGGTTCTTGGCGTGCCAAAACGAGAAATTTCAACATTATCATTCTCATCTTTACCATCTGGCACAGCATCATTAGGAATATTGGGAATGTTGGCAGAAATGTCTTTAATTTGGTTGAGGAGCTTATCAAGTTCTGTTTTTGCACTGTTAAGCTTTTCACCTAATTTGTTTACTTCTTCGCGCACAGTTGAAATATCTTCACCGCGTGCTTTTGCTTCACCAATTGCTTTCGAGCGAGCATTACGCTGCGCTTGTAAGTTTTCTGTTTCAACCTGTAGTGTTTTACGTTTTTCTTCAAGTTGTCGAATAGTCTCAACATCTAATTTAAATCCACGGCGAGCTAATTTGCTAGCAACGAGATCTAATTCATTTCGAAGTAAATTTGGGTCCAACATAAAAAGAGTCCATTATTGTTTATAAATGTTATTTAATTTCTTATTTTAGTACAGCTAACAAAACATATAAATAAAAAAGTATGATTAATAACACATATGAAATTCGTGAGTTAAGTATACTAGAATTGTTTCGGGATTCAACCGGAGTGGCTGGTCCGAACAATGCTAAATGATATTTATAAATTTATTTTTTGGATAAGAAAATAATTACTCGTTATATGTCAAAATTCTATACATATAAAATTTATTATTTTTGTGTTTGTTACTGCTGCGTATCTTACTTGATATTTTAAGGTGACTATTATTATTAAAAGCAAATACAAATACAAGTTATTAACAGTTATTTTTTAGAAAATATATAATATTAAAAACGTTGTTCTATAGGTAATCTTTTATTCTATTTTTCAACAGTATTAAATCAAATTCCAAATAATTTATTTACTGCAGGAACTATATTTTTCTAATTTATCTCTCATTAAAATTTTAAGCTGTATCGTTTGGATTATTATTCTGAATAATTTTTTCCTCAAAATCCTATATAAAAGTCAAAATAATCAATGAAAAAAGCCAAAATGCTTTTTTAGATTCTTTTCTCATCAACTATCCTTTATAAGTTTTTTGAGAAATTTAGTGAGATATTTGATAATTGGTGATAGTTCGCCTTGAATGGATCTTATATTGATCTGCAAAAATGACAAGATTATACTTAACTGCTATTTATTTTAACTTTTCAAAAATTTTACAGGGTAGAAGGTAAATGGAACAAGAACAGAACAAGGCAACAAGTGGTTTTGCTATAGCAGGAATGGTTTGTGGGATTGTATCATTAATTCCTATGGGGCTTTTTAGTATTGCTGTGGCTATTGTTGCTATAGTGTTAAGTGCTATTGCTAAGAGTGATATAAGAAATAATAATAAAAATGGTGCAGGTTTTGCTACAGCCGGGATGGTTTGCGGAATTATTGCTATTGTACTATGGGTTTTATTGATAATTGTGATTAGTACGGCAATATTATCATTTGCCTAATTATATAACTAAAAGATAAAATCATTATTAATTAAAGCTGACAAAGTCGGCTTTTTTTAATCTAAAAGTAAAATATAATAAATTTGTTACTTTTCTCTCTTTGCCAATCTACATTCGTATTTATGTTGTAATCTTTTTAATAATAAAACTATTTCTTTTTAATCCATAAAACGTTTTATCTAGAGTTTTTTGCATGTTTAAAGAGTGCCTTTTGAGCTTTTTTATTTATCTCGCCCTATTCGAATTTTATAGCAATGATTAGGGGCGGATAAGGTTAAGAATATAGCTATAGATTAAATGCTTTGTAAAAGGCTCTAAATGAGCATTATTAGCCGTTTTTGTGTCAGTTAAGGGATCTTGGATAGGGTAGTGAATCAAGTGTATTATATTTAGTGTTTTATTGGATATATATTTAAAGCATGATTCTTTAATACTTGTCATTTTAATTCATAAACTGAGGTGATGAGTATAACAAAATAATTTTCATATTTTAGTATTCTATTTTTATCAAAATATACAAAGAGAAATATCTAATGAAAATTAAGTCATTGCTATCAGTTAAGCTGATAGTTGATATAAATCATTATTTTTTTGATTATAAGAAATCGAAATGCTTTTGGATGCTTAATGGCGCACCCGAAGGGATTCGAACCCCTGACCGCTCGGTTCGAAGCCGAGTGCTCTATCCAGCTGAGCTACGGATGCGTGTAAGTTCGTAAAAAAATGGTGCATCCGAAGGGATTCGAACCCCTGACCGCCCGGTTCGTAGCCGGGTACTCTATCCAGCTGAGCTACGGATGCGTATTGAATATTTTAAAATGGTGCATCCGAAGGGATTCGAACCCCTGACCGCCCGGTTCGTAGCCGGGTACTCTATCCAGCTGAGCTACGGATGCATATTTTAATTTTTAAATGGCGGTGAGAGAGGGATTCGAACCCTCGATGCAGCTTTTGACCGCATACTCCCTTAGCAGGGGAGCGCCTTCAGCCTCTCGGCCATCTCACCAAAACATTATGACTTTGCTTCAACAACAAAATCATAATGTGTGGCGCACATATTACGTTCTAGAAAAAATAAGTCAAACATTTTTTTTAGAACTCGTGCTAGTTGTTTATTTCGTACCCAATATTACTCTTTGGGCTGAACTGATTCATCACTTTTATCTTGCGATTGATGAATTCTGTTGTATATTTCTTCTCTATGAATAGAAACTTCTTTAGGTGCATTAATACCGACTCTGACCTGATTACCCTTCACGCCTAAAACGGTAATAACAACATCGTCACCAATTATAAGTGTTTCACCTACTCTCCGAGTTAAAATTAACATTAGATCTCCTAATATCAGTTAAGTATATATCCAAACAATTTTAAGATATAGCTTCGTCAGCCCCCCATCAATAAGATAGAAAGACGGAATTTTACAGAAATACACTAATGTTTAATTAACAAACAAACACTGGAGCACATCTGGCTAACTTGCTTGTAATTTATTACTGATTTCTTTTTTTACAGAAGATAACGCTTCTGGTAACGCTGAAAGATCCATTCCACCTGCTTGAGCGAAATCAGGCCGCCCACCACCTTTACCACCTACTTTTAATGCTAATTGAGATACTAATTCGCCAGCTTTAACAATGCCTAATAAATCATTAGTTACACCAGCAGCTAAATTGATTTTGTCTCCATTAACAGCCGCTAAAATAATTACGCCGGTTTTTAATTGATTTTTCAAATCATCAATCATTGTGCGTAACATTTTTGCTTCGACATTATCAAGTTTAGCAATTAGCAAGTTTTTATTATTTATTTTTTCGCATTGATCAAGCAATTGCCCACTTTGTTGGCTAGCTTGTTGGGCCTTCAGTTGCTCCATTGCTTTTTCTAATGCTTTATTTTGATCGAGCAATTGCTCTATTCGTGATAACACCGCTGATTTATCACTTTTAACCAATTGTCCAATTTGGTTTAATAAATTGGATTCATGATGTATGTATTCCATCGCATTTTGTCCAGAAGTGGCTTCAATACGACGTACCCCTGAGGCAATACTTGATTCAGAAGTAATTTTAAATAGGCCTATATCTCCAGTTCTATCAACATGTGTGCCACCACAAAGTTCGATAGAGAAATCGCCCATGGTTAATACTCTAACAATATCTTCGTACTTCTCACCAAATAATGCCATAGCACCTTTATTTTTAGCCTGATCAATTGGCATCAGTTCTATGTCAACTGGCAAGTTACGACGTATTTGTTGATTAACTAGATTTTCAATTTCAACAATTTGATCTTGCGTAATAGGTTGATTATGCGAGAAATCAAATCGAAGGTAACTGTCATTAACTAGTGATCCTTTTTGATGTACATGATTTCCTAAAATACGTTGTAGAGCAGCTTGCAATAAATGTGTCGCCGAATGGTTACGACGAATACGTTCTCGTATTTCTACATCTATTGCAGCGGTTACGATATCACCAACTTTTAATGTACCTTTGGTGACTTTACCAATGTGACCAATACTTTTACCATATTTTTGGCTATCAGTCACACCGAATACTAGATTAGCTGAGCTTAATACACCTTTATCACCAACTTGACCACCTGATTCACCATAAAATGGTGTTTTGTCTAAGATGACAATTGCGGTATCGCCGGCATTGATAGCATCAACTTTATTCCCATCTTGGAAAATTGCAATGACTTTTCCTGATGATTCGGTTAGTTTATAACCTAAAAATTCAGTTTTATCATCAAGTTTAATCATATTACTATAATCAACAGTAAATGAACTTGATTCTCTAGCTCGTTTTCGTTGTTCTTCCATGCATTGATTAAAACTATCTTCATCAATAGTGATGTTTTTTTCACGACACACATCAGCAGTAAGATCTAATGGGAAACCGTAAGTATCATATAGTTTAAATGCAACATCTCCCGGTAGTATTGCATTAGTAATCTTACCTAGCTCTTGATCAAGTAAAAATAAGCCCCGTTCTAATGTTTTTAAGAACTGTTCTTCTTCTATTTTTAGGGTTTCTTCAACTAATTTTTGGTTATTTGCTAATTCATTAGCGGCGCTTCCCATTACATCAATTAATGGTTTAACTAACTTATAGAAGAAAATATCTTTAGCACCTAGCATATGTCCATGACGTACTGCTCGGCGTATAATTCGACGTAATACATAACCTCGGCCTTCGTTTGAAGGTAACACTCCATCGGAAACTAAAAAAGCACAAGAACGTATATGATCAGCAATAACTCGTAATGATTTACTTTCTAAATCGTTGGTTTGGATGATTTGTGCAGCATCTTTTATTAATTTTTTAAACAGATCAATATCGTAATTTGAGTTGACATGCTGTAACACTGCCGCTATGCGTTCAAGTCCCATGCCTGTATCAACGGAAGGTTTAGGTAACTGTTCCATTGTACCATCAGCATGACGATTGAATTGCATGAATACGATGTTCCAAATTTCAATAAAACGGTCACCATCTTCTTCCGCACTTCCTGGAGGTCCCCCCCAAATATGATCACCATGATCATAAAAAATTTCAGTACAAGGTCCACAAGGTCCAGTATCGCCCATTTGCCAAAAGTTATCAGACGCATATGGCGCACCTTTATTATCACCTATACGAATAATACGCTCTTTCGGAATACCAATTTCATTTTCCCAGATTGCATAAGCTTCGTCGTCGGTTTCATACACGGTTACTGTTAAGCGATCTTTTGGCAGATTAAACCATTTTTCACTAGTTAATAATTCCCATGCAAAATGAATCGCGTCATGTTTGAAATAATCGCCAAAACTAAAGTTTCCTAGCATTTCAAAAAAAGTATGATGCCGAGCTGTATAACCTACATTGTCAAGGTCATTATGTTTGCCTCCAGCACGCACACAACGTTGTGATGTTGTTGCTCTGGTATAAGATCGTTTATCGATACCAAGAAAAACATCTTTAAATTGATTCATTCCCGCATTGGTGAATAAAAGTGTTGGATCATTATGTGGAACAAGGGAACTACTTGCAACAATTTCGTGTCCTTTGCTATGGAAAAAGTCAAGAAAATTTTGACGAATTTCTGCAGTGCTTTTCATTTATGCTTCCATATTAAACGATAAATTTTTAGACATAGTAATATACCCGTTACAACTTAAGTTGAAAAGTAAATATTCTTAATACAGCGATTGATCTAATTACTATTAGTAAGGAATAAAATTAAAAGATCTTGAGAGCTTTTTACGCAATGGGCATTCATAATGCTTAGTATTGTAGGGACTATAATGGTTTAAGTCAATAAACTATACGCAGTTTTTATATCATTTTGTGTAAAACCTCTGGAGGTTAAAAAATGTACTACCTTTTGTTTTTGTTGATTATTTTTAGAATCGATAACTTTAAACTTTTTCAACAATTGTTGATAAGCTATCTCAGACCAATTAATATCAGCTATATTTAAGAGCTTTTTATTAAGATCAGATGATAAACCTCGTTGCTTTAATTCTAAACTAATTTTATATTTTCCATACCCTTTATTAGCACGCATAAATATATATTTTTCAATATATTGCTCATCATCCATCCAATGTTTCTGGGTACAATGTTTAATGACATGCTCTATTTGTGTCTTTAATTGAGTTAATTGTTCTGGGTAATCATCTTCTGCACATTTTATTTTTTTACTAAAAAATAAAGTTAATTTTCTGGTAAGTTCATATGAAGAGTGATCACGCTGTGCAAGTAATTGCACAGCTTTGGCTAAAATTAATTTATTAAGATTGTGTGACATTATTCGAAATTTTCATCTTCTATTGTAGATTCTTCGTCCTCTGCAGAGAAAACAGCAGGGCTATTTAATAATAAATCACGTAATTTTGTTTCAAGCTCGGTAGCAATTTCAGGATGTTCTTGTAAAAACTTAATTGAATTAGCTTTACCTTGTCCAACTTTCTCGCCATTATAGCTATACCATGCGCCGGCTTTATCAACTAATTTATGTTTAACACCCAAATCAATCAATTCACCTTCTTTTGAGATACCACATCCATAAAGAATTTGGAATTCAGCTTGTCTAAATGGCGCAGCGACTTTGTTTTTAACCACTTTTACCCGAGTATCACTACCGATAACATCTTCGCCTTCTTTTACTGCACCAGTACGGCGGATATCTAAACGCACTGAAGCATAGAATTTTAATGCGTTACCGCCAGTAGTTGTTTCAGGATTACCAAACATAACACCAATTTTCATACGAATTTGGTTGATGAAAACGACAAGGCAATTCGCATTTTTGATGTTAGCGGTTAACTTACGTAATGCTTGAGACATTAAACGTGCTTGTAATCCCATATGAGAATCACCCATTTCGCCTTCAATTTCCGCTTTTGGTGTTAATGCTGCGACAGAGTCGACAATAATGACATCTACAGCGCCAGAACGAACCAATGCATCACAAATCTCAAGAGCTTGTTCACCAGTGTCTGGTTGTGAAACTAATAAATCGTCAACTTGTACCCCTAATTTTGCAGCGTAGATTGGATCTAAAGCATGCTCAGCATCGATAAATGCACAGGTTTTACCTTCTTTCTGTGCTTGTGCAATAACTGATAATGTTAATGTCGTTTTACCTGATGATTCAGGTCCAAAGATCTCAACAATTCTGCCCATTGGTAAGCCACCAATACCCAATGCTATATCTAATCCTAAAGAACCAGTTGAAACGGCGTCCACATCTAAAGTTTGTGTGTCGCCTAAACGCATTATTGAACCTTTACCAAATTGTTTTTCGATTTGACTTAATGCTGCTGAAAGTGCTCGTTGTTTGTTTTCATTCATATAATTAAATTCCAATAAGTAAGGATATGAGATACATTATACTGTATTGTTATACAGTATCAAGTTTTTTTTATAAACAGTATTAAATTGATTAATTATGTGAAATTATTCACAAATTTTCTTAATATTTATTACTAAATCCCGTTATGCAATTAATTAAACATTATCTTGAGAGTTATTTAGAATAACGATCTTCAAATCGCCATTTGAAAAATGATAATAATCAAATTATGCTAATTTAATTAGGTAATACTTTCATAAAAAAGAAGCATTTGATATGATTGGCATCTAGAAGCTTTTTGGCCATTATTAATTTATTAAATTAATTACCACAGAACATAATCGTTTAACAAATATTGGCAATTTTATATATATAAACGTTATGCTAATCAAAAACATCTTTACTAATTAGTACACAATCAAATAAAGGAAAATGATGACTGTTGATAATCAAAATTATGTATTGTGTTCCCATTGTGATTTGGTTATCGGATTAACAGATGTTGCAATTGGACATAAAGCTACTTGTCCTCGCTGTACTACGACATTGTTTAAAAATCAGAACAATATGAAATTTCGTGCGGCAATGTATGCATTTTGTTCATTAATTATGCTTATCGTCGCTTGTGGGTTTGTGTTTATTGATATTAATTTAGTCGGTAATGTTAATGGTGTAAGTGTTTTAGATATACCCAAAATACTTTTTTTTGATAGATATAGCTATATTTCCGCATTATTTGTTTTATTTGTGCTTGTTTTTCCATTACTCAATTTATCTATTATTGTATTACTTTGCTCCAAAATAAAACTGACTAAATATCGAAAAAGAGATCTTTTGATTGTTTATGAAAAATTTCAGCATTGGTGTATGCCTGAGATTTTTTTGACAGGAATTTTAGTTAGTTTTGTTAAATTAATGAGTTATGGCAGCCTTGGTGTTACAGGGACCTTTTGGGCATTTTGTTTATTTGTTTTCTTTTATATCAAAGCAGTAGTTATTTTTACACCAGGTAAAATATGGAATGAAATCCATCGTAATAATTTTACTTTAAAACCATTAGAAGTAGGTAAAACGGGAATTTATCAAAATATAAAATTGTGCAGCTGTTGCCATGCAATTATTCCTGCTGAGTATGCTAAATGTCCAAGATGTAAACAAAAAAGTCAACTTAGAGGAAGAGATAAAGTACAGTGGACGATTGCACTTTTAGTTACTTCACTGATTATTTATATACCAGCTAATTTATTTGGCATCATGATTACTGAAGTTTTTGGTGCACCATCGAGTTCGACGATTATGGATGGAGTTATCTATATGTGGCAAGCAGGGGATGTGCCGGTAGCATTAATCATTTTCGCTGCTAGTGTAGTTATCCCTATTTTAAAAATTATTTCTCTTAGCTGGCTTTGTTATTTTGCTTTGGCAGTTAAGAATAAGAAAAAACGTAATTGTCTAAAAATGAAGAAATTATATAATGCTGTTGAATTTATTGGTAAATGGTCAATGATCGATATCTTTGTGGTTTCGGTAGTGTGTTCTTTAGTGAGAAATCAACAAATGATGGGCGTATATCCTGATATAGGGGTAAGTTTTTTTGCTACTGTCGTTATCATTACAATGATTGCATCCCAAAAATTTGATCCACGTTTGCTTTGGGATCGAGTACCAACTAGAAAATAAAATAATAGGAATAATATGGCAAGCTCAAATAAATCAGCAAAAATAATTAAAATTAGAGCAATTTCAGCAATATGGATTATTCCCATAGTTACCGCAGTTGTTGGTTTATGGATTATCTATGCCCATTTTGCTGATCGAGGTACTCCTTTTACCTTATTGGCTAAAGATGCAAGTGGTATTGTAGCTGGTAAAACAGTCATAAAAAATCGCAGCGTTGATGTTGGTATTGTTGATGAAGTGACATTATCTGATGATTACAAACAAGTCGTAATCAAAGGTCGAATCTATAACGACATGAATCCGCTTTTGAAAAATGATTCAATATTTTGGGTGGTTAAACCTGAAATTGGTCGTGATGGTGTGACAGGGCTAGGAACTATTTTATCGGGTGTCTATATTGAGCTTGTTTCAGGGAATGATACTCATAGCTTTAAAAATAATCCATTTATTCTATCTGATGCACCGCCCTTATCAGATCCAAGCATAAAGGGAATTCGTTTAAATTTAGATAGCGATCAAAGTGGTGTTGTGCCACGCGGTGCTAAAGTGATGTTTCGTGGCTATCATGTTGGTAATGTTGAAACGTCACAGTTCGATGTTGAAGCGCGTAAAATGAAGTATCAAATTTTTATTACGACACCTTATGATGCATTAGTTACTGAAAACGTACGGTTTTGGAAAGAAGGGGGAATCAATTTAACGTTATCTTCTCGTGGTGCCAGTTTAGATGTGCCTTCTTTAGATGTTCTAATGTCAGGCGGTATTAGCTTTGATTTACCTGATGGGGCAAAATTAGGACAACCGGCTAAGCAACATGATGTATATAAATTATATGAAGATAGAAAGTCGATTCAAGATTCACAATATACTGAATATAAAGAATTCCTACTTATGATTACGGACTCAATATCGGGATTAACCGAAGGTGCACCAGTTGAATATCATGGCATAAGGCTCGGTACAGTAAGTAAAGTACCGTTTTATACCACAGAAATGTTGCAAGAAAGATCAATTCTTAATCAAAGAGTACCGATACTAATTAAAATCGAACCTGACAGATTAGCTGAATTGGTAGAAGATAAGATAGATATTGGTAATTTAATTATAAATGAGCAAAAAAATGGTTTGCGAGCATCATTAAAGACTTCAAATATGTTTACGGGGGCACTTTATATTGATTTAGATTTTTATCCAGAGTTAAAAGATAAATATGATAGTAAATTAGCTAAACAATATGGGTACGATACGATTGAAACTACATCAACTGGATTTGCACAAATACAAGCAAAAATCCTGCAATTATTAGATAATTTTAATAGTTTACCTGTTAACAATACTATGGAGCAATTTAATAAATCCTTAGAATCGAGTCAACGCTTAATGAATACCATAAATCAAATTATGGCAAGTAAAGAGATGCAAAATATGCCTAAAGATTTACAAAGAGCTATGCGTTCATTAAATGAAGCGATGAAAGGAATACAACCAGGTTCACAACTTAATACACAAATGAATGAAAGTTTACAGAAAATTCAGCAAATGATGGATGAATTAACTCCTTTACTTCATACGCTAAATAATAAAAGTAACGCATTGATCTTCTCTTCACCAAACAAAAAAGATGAAGAACCAAAAGCCAGAGGAAATAAATAATGTTCAAATCGATTCGATGTTTTAAAATTACACTATTGATAGCATTATTAGCGGTAATGGTGGGTTGTTCATCAAATACCGAAAGAAAAAATTATTTTCAATTAACGAGTAATTTAGTTAATGTTGATTCAGTGACGACTCGCTCGACCAATAAGTTTATTTGGATTGAGTCTATTGAAGTAGCCAGTTTTTTAAATAAATCAGGCATTGTTTTACAAACACAAGATATAAAATATGTTACAGCAACTAATAATTTATGGGCCTCAACATTGTCTCAACAATTTGCAGATAGATTATCGCAGGATCTAACCCAACTTTTACCTAATTATTTAGTCTCAACCAAATCTATTACTACACCTACCTTAACAATTAAGCTTTTTATTGATGGTTTCCATGGTAGTTATAAGGGGGATGCAGTGATAAAAGGGCGCTGGGTAGTGACAGATAATAAAGGACAAATTAGGACTAAAGTTATTGAACGCAGTGTTCCGTTGGCAAAAAATGGCTATAGCGCACTGGTAAAAGCCTTATCGCAAGGCTGGCAAGATGAAGAGTTAGAATTTGCGAATTCAATCAAATATTAGTTATTGTTTAACATTCCGCCGATATAATGGCGGAATGTCATAGATAGTTAATTTCAAATGATCATAACTGTTTTTTCAATTCACTAAATACCTGCTCTTCAATTTCAACCCAACCTCGAACACTATTAATAAATGCTATTTTATCGGCCTGTAAAATATCTTTTTTGTTTATCGTTTTCTCAATTAATTTATGCTGATCTAAATAATGTTGTCGCATAGTGCCAGCTAATAGTCCTGATGTAATGGCAGGCGTTATCCACTTATCATTAATTAATAGGGCGATATTACCATTAACAAACTCGGTAATTTCATCATTTTGATTATAATTGATATATTCTTGATCAACTGTCAATTGAGGAAAATGTTGTCGATTGGTTGTTTTATGATAGAGAAAAACATTATGTTTATCGACACTTTTAGGCGCAAAAGCTATATTATTAATCACCATTGAGGTGGTAAGCAAATCTATACTTATTTCTGATTGTCCTGATTTTGATTGCAGAAGTCTAACTTTATATTTTCCTAATGGATATTTTTTGGCTAGCTTCGTTAATGTCTGTTTGATTGTTTGAATATCACTTGTAAAATCAAAATATTGTGTTGAGTTGTCCAATCTGTCCAAATGTGCATTAAGTAACAAAAACTCTCCATTTTCTAACAATAAGGTTTCAATAATATATTCAGGTATAGATAAAGTTCTATGCAAAATAGCTGTTTTCGCTAGGACTTCGTTATATTCATCATTGGCGCTTGAATCCCAGGTAATGCCTCCACCAACACCATAATTCAACTGTTGATTATTAATGGTTAAGGTACGTATTGGAATATTAAATATCGCCTTTTTCATAAAAGGGTCAATATAACCAATTGCGCCACAATACACGCCACGAGCTGAATTCTCAATATTACTAATAATATGCATGGTACTTGCTTTAGGTGCTCCAGTGATTGAGCCACATGGGAACAGTGCTTGCAATAGTTGATATAGGTTAATATTATCTTTTAATATTCCTTGAATTGTCGAGGTTAGTTGCCATACGGTTGGGTATTTTTCTGCGGTAAATAAGTGTGGGACGGTGATCGATCCTGGTTTTGAAATTCTGCTCAAATCATTACGCAGTAAATCAACAATCATCATATTCTCTGCAAGATTTTTTTCTGATTTCAACAACTCTACTTGTTGTTTATCTTGTTGTGTCGTCAATCCTCGGGCGGTAGTACCTTTCATTGGTTTCGTTGTAATAGTTTTATCTTCTAATTTAAAAAATAGCTCAGGAGAAATAGATAAGATATGATAATTTTCAAATTCTATATAGGCACAATAATTGGCAAGATTATTTTTTTGTAGAAAGTAATAATAATCTAAAGGATTACTATTAAATGGTGCACTAAATTGAATGGTATAATTGGTTTGGTAAGTATTACCTAATTCAATTTGCGAGTGAATATAGTCAATTTTTTGCTGATATTCGTTAATATCAGTATCACAAGATAACTTTAACGATAGTGGTGAAAAGTGATTTGAATCTGGAATTGGCTCACTCGTATACTTATCAAAAATACCAAATAATAGTAATGGTAAATCAAGATTTGAGCTTTTTATAACTTTGGTTTTATTGTTTTCACTAAACCCCATAGCACTTTCATAAGCAAGATAACCACAAGCGTAATAACCTTTATTTGTGAAGCTTTCTATTTCATCAATGCGTTGTTTAATAGCTCTATAATCGTTTGATTTTATAATTTTGATTGGATCACAAAAATATTTACGTTCACCTTCAAAATCGATATAAATTTTCATATTAATTACCATTAACAAAGTTACTAATTATTTTTAAACCAGATTCTGTCTTAATTGCCTCTGGGTGAAATTGTACCGATTCAATTGGCAGTGTTTTATGTCGTAATCCCATAATCAATCCTTGTCTATTTTTAGCGGTAACTATTAAAGGTGACTCATTTAATGGCAAATTAGGGTGGGCAATTAGAGAATGATACCTAACCACGGAGAGTGGATTTTTAATCCCGACAAATAAGCCTTGCTCATCATGTGTAATTTCATCAATTTTACCATGCATTGGTACTGGGGCTTTAACAATGCTATAACCAAAATATTGGGCAATCGCTTGATGACCTAAACAAATGCCAAGTATTGGGCAGTGATTAGCAAAACAATTGATCGCCGATAATGATATTCCGGCATTATCGGGTGTTCCCGGCCCCGGAGAAATGACCATTTTGGAAAACGATAATCGCTTTAATTCATCAATAGATTTTTCATCATTTTTGATGACCATAACTTCGGCTCCTGCACGGCAAAGGTAATCATAGATATTAAAAGTAAAAGAATCGTAATTATCAATTAGAAGAATCAAAATAGTACCCAATGCTTAATAATTATAAATAAAGGAGGTTTTAACGAGTGACTGGTGATTTTATTATAAAAAGCGATGCTATATAAAGTAATTAATTACTTATTAAAAAAACTATCTACGACTATACTAGACATTTAAAAACCCTGTTCCTCAAAAATTTGAGGAGCGGGGTTTTTTATTACTTATTTCTCATAAAGTTAATATTTATGTGATCAATATCACACAATTTTTCTAATCTACTTGTATGGTAGTATGATTAGAATTAAAGTTTACTCATTAATCATTTTTCAGAGGTATCAAATGAAAATCGTAAAAGCAGAGGTTTTTGTGTGTAGTCCAGGAAGGAACTTTGTCACATTAAAAATCACTACAGATTCAGGCGTATATGGAGTTGGTGATGCGACACTCAACGGACGAGAATTATCTGTCGCATCATATCTCAAAGATCATCTTTGTCCACAGTTAATCGGCCGAGATGCTAGTCAAATTGAAGATATATTTCAATATTTCTATAAAGGTGCTTATTGGCGTCGAGGGCCAGTGACCATGTCAGCGATATCAGCAATTGATATGGCGTTATGGGATATCAAAGGTAAAGTAGCCAATATGCCACTTTATCAGTTATTAGGTGGAGCTTCACGTACTGGTGTCATGGTCTATTGCCATACCACTGGTAAAGATATTGAAGAAGCGTTGGATGATTATGCCAAACATAAGGAAATGGGGTTTAAAGCCATTCGTGTTCAGTGTGGAATACCAGGAATGAAGACCACATACGGCCAAAGTAAAGGTAAAAATTTAGCTTATGAGCCGGCTACTCGAGGTAATTATCCTGAAGAGCAATTTTGGGCAACCGATAAATATCTTGATTTCACACCAAAATTATTTGAAGCAGTAAGAAATAAATTTGGTTTTAATGAACATTTATTGCATGACATGCACCATCGTTTAACCCCAATTGAAGCAGCACGATTTGGCAAAAGTATTGAAGACTACCGACTATTTTGGATGGAAGATCCGACACCTGCAGAAAATCAAGAGTGCTTCCGTTTAATTCGTCAACATACCGTAACACCAATTGCTGTCGGTGAAGTATTCAATAGCATTTGGGATTGTAAACAATTAATTGAAGAACAACTGATTGATTATATTCGAACCACGATAACTCATGCTGGTGGTATTACACATATGCGCCGGATTGCTGATTTTGCGGCTCTTTATCAAGTTAGAACTGGTTCGCATGGTCCATCTGATTTATCACCAATTTGTCATGCCGCGGCGCTGCACTTTGATATGTGGGTACCTAACTTTGGTGTACAAGAATTTATGGGCTATTCCGAACAGATGTTAGAAGTTTTCTCGCCTAATTGGACCTTTAATGATGGTTATATGCATCCAAGTGACAAACCCGGATTAGGAATCGATTTTGATGAAAAACTTGCAGCAAAATATCCATACAATCCTGCTTATTTGCCAATTGCTCGTCTAGAAGATGGCACATTGTGGAATTGGTAATTAAAAAATGAAGGAAATTAATATGTCAACTTTAGAAACAATGGAAGAAAAAGAAAAACGGAATATTATAAGGCGTGTAGCTGTTGCATCATCTATTGGAACTGCTGCAGAATATTATGATTTTTTTGCATATGGAACGGCAGCAGTACTCTTTTTTGGTCAACTGTTCTTTCCTAGTAATGATCCTTTTATTAGCACTCTTGCAGCATTTGCTACTTATGCAGTAGGTTTTTTTGCTAGACCTATTGGCGGTATTGTTTTTGGTCATATGGGCGATAAAGTAGGAAGAAAAAAAGCGTTAGTCATTACTATTTTAATTGTTGGATTAGGAACATTCGTTATTGGTTTATTACCAACTTATGCATCAATTGGTTGGTGGGCACCTGTAATTCTAATTTTAATTAGAGTTCTACAAGGATTTGGTGTTGGTGGCGAACAAGCAGGTGCGGTGTTGATGACAGCGGAATATTCTCCGCCTGAAAAGCGCGGATTTTTCTCTAGTTGGGTGCAAATAGGGGCACCACTTGGTTTTTTGTTACCTTCAGCGCTTTTTGCTTTATTAACATCATTACTTTCAGAAGAACAAATGCTTGATTTTGGTTGGAGAATACCATTTTTATTAAGTTTACTTTTAGTTATATTGGGATTATTTATCCGATTACGTATTGACGAATCACCTGTTTTTGAAAAAATTAGACAAACTAAAGCTGTTGAATCTTCAATGCCGTTGAAAGATGTTATGAAAAATTATCCGGGGATTGTTGCTAAAGGGGTTGGTGCAAAACTAATTGAAGCATGTTCATTTGCCATGTTTACAGTGATTGTTTTAGCCTATGTAAATGTAAATCAATTTAATAAAAGTTATGTATTAGATGCAATAATTGTTGCTGTAGTCATCGAGATTTTTACTATCCCGTTAATGGGCGCTTTATCGGATAAATGGGGAAGAAAAAGAGTCTATATACTTGGCGCTCTTCTGCAAGTAATTTTTATAGTTCCATTTTTCTTAATGGTCAATACACAGAATTATATATTAATTCAGTTAGCAATGATAATTGTTTTACCTATAGGTCATGCTATGTGTTATGCACCACAAGCATCATTCTTCCCAGAATTATTTCCGACAGCAATTCGTTGTAGTGGTATAGCGTTGATATGGCAGGTTGGTTCATTAATTGGAAGTGGTATTTTAGGGCTTTGTGCAGTTAAGATTTTACAAATGTGTAGTGGACATTATTCTGGATTAGCCTTATATGTTGGTACATTAGGTATTTTATCTGTTATTGGTATTGCGTTATTGCCTGAAACAGCACCTAATAAAATTAAAAAAGAATATCAGCAATGGGTAGGAAAATAAAACTACAAAATAAATGATTATTGTTTAATTAATTATTAATTAGAGACTTTTATGAGATTATCAAATCAAACTTTATCACAACTACCTAAGGGGGTAGTTGTTCCAACTTATGATAGAAGCAAAATTAAAACCAAAATTGTTCATCTCGGTTTTGGCGCTTTTCATCGTGCTCATCAAGCTGTTTATACGGATATACTAGCTGCACAGCATGATAGCGATTGGGGATACTGTGAAGTTAACTTGATTGGTGGTGAAGCTCAAATTCAAGATTTAAAACAACAAGATTGCTTGTTTAGTGTTTGTGAAATGTCTTATGATAATTGGAATACCCGCGTTGTTGGTATTGCAAAAGAAGCATTACATGCAGATATTGATGGAATACAAAAAGTCTTAGCAGTGATGACTCGTCCTGAAATTGCGATTGTATCGATAACCGTAACTGAGAAAGGTTATTGCTATCTCCCTTCGACGGCATCCATAGATACTAATAATCCATTAATTAGTCATGATATTTCTTATCCTTATGCACCTAAATCTGTTCCGGGTGTCATTGTTGAGGCGTTACGTTTACGTAAAGAACAAGGACTAAAACCATTTACGGTAATGTCTTGTGACAATATGCCTGAAAATGGGCATGTTACACGTAATGTTGTTTTAGCATTGGCTAAACAGCGAGATCCTGATTTAGCCCAATGGATCAATGATAATGTTACATTTCCATCTACAATGGTTGACCGAATCGTACCAGCTGCAACGCCTGAAACTATGGTAAAAATAAACAAACAACTAGGTGGTATTGATGACCCTGCGGGCATTGCTGGTGAACCATTTAGGCAATGGGTTATTGAAGATAATTTTGTGGCAGGGCGCCCCCAATGGCAAAAAGCAGGTGCAGAATTAGTTAATGATGTATTGCCATATGAAGAAATGAAGTTACGCATGTTAAATGGTAGCCATTCTTTTTTTGCATATTTAGGCTATCTAGCCGGTTATTTACATATAGATGAATGCATGCAGGATAATAATTATGTTACAGCTGCTAGACATTTAATGCTAAATGAACAAGCAACAACGTTGCGAGTTAAAGATGTTGATCTTTCTGCTTATGCTGATTCATTACTTGATCGTTATCGAAATACCGGTTTAAAACATCGTACATGGCAAATTGCAATGGATGGAACATTGAAGCTACCTCAACGAATGCTTGATTCAATTCGTTATCATGTAGCTAATAATAATACTGTATTTGATTGTCTTGCTTTAGGTGTTGCTGCTTGGATGCGCTACGTTAGTGGGGTTGATGATGCGGGTAAATCTATTGAGGTAAGTGATCCTTCAATTATGCAAATAAACGAGCTTGTCGCAAATAGTGCCGATGATGAAAATAGAGTAAAAGCGTTATTGTCTTTAACTCATGTGTTTGGTAGTGACTTACCGCATAATCAACTTTTTGTCGATAAGGTAACAAATGCTTACCTAGCATTGCGAGATTTAGGTGCTAAACAGACAGTTAAAAATTTAACTGAACTTTTTAGTACTATAAATGCAACTAACAATAATTGATAATAACTAAGGTGTAATAGCTTATTTTAGTCATTACACCTTCTATAATCATATTTCTAGTTATTTAATATATATAGTATTTTTTAAAAAAACTTTTCTTATATTTAAAAATCACCTACTATTTATTGTAATTTAATTTTATTACATAAAAATGGTATATGTTTAAACTTATTGAATTAAATATTTCTGAGCCGGTTAATCAGCAAGTTTATCGTGCATTAAGAAGAGCGATTATTACTTGTCAGGTGTTACCGGGAGTTTTACTTTCTGAAAAAGAGATCTCAAGTCAATTCAATGTATCACGTCAGCCAGTTCGTGAAGCATTTATCAAGTTAGCCGAAGCTGGCTTAGTTAAAATTTTGCCACAGCGAGGCACATTTGTAACAAAAATCTCCATTAAAAAAGTGATTGATGGGCAATTTATTCGTGAAGCCGTTGAGTGTGCAATTATTAAACGAGTAGCACAAGAAATTACCGAATCCGATCTGGTATTATTGGATAAAAATCTTGCCGAACAAATAGATGCCAATAAGCGAAAAGATATTCGCTCTTTTTTGGAAAAAGATGACGAATTTCACCAAATTATAATGAATGTTATCGATTGTCCAATGGCTTGGGAAACGGTCGAAAATATCAAAGCAATGATGGACAGAGTTCGATATCTCACCTTAGAAGATATTTCTCCACCAGAAGACTTAGTAAAGCAACACAAAAAAATCGTTATGGCACTAAAAAAACATGATCCGGAAATGGCGGCATTGGCGCTGCATGAACATTTATCTACTATTCTACAAACCATAAATATAGTCTCACAACAGCGTAATGATTGGTTTGTTGATTAGCTTAGGTAAATAATAAGGTTAAGTTAAGAAAAAATATTTATAATGAGATTAATTATTATAAATAATAATTGAGACTTTCTATTATGATACGACAAGTTAAAATTCGAGTGTGTGGTCGTGTACAGGGTGTTGGTTTTCGCTTCTTTACTTATCAACAAGCTACCAAACTGGGTTTAGTTGGTTATGTTAAAAATTTAGATAATGGTGATGTAGAAATACTAATACAAGGGGATAGCATATCAATTGCTAAATTAATACAATGGCTTGAACAGGGCGGACCAGTTTCAGCCCGTATAACGGCGATAAATGTTACAGAATTAATTCCTGAAAACCAATTAAATGCTTTTAATATCAAATATTAATTTTATACCTAATAAGGTATTTTATAATAATAGCCTATTGTTAAACAAAGTTAACATTGATAGGTTTATTATTTATAAACCATTATTTAATTAATTGTTTAACGTTTACGCAAATAACCGAAAACACGATAACCTTCTATTTTCCATAATCCATCTTTATAAATTAACGGAAAAGTCACCCGACTGCTTGCGTTAGGTCCTGGATTTTGCTGAACAATTTCGATCTCATTGTCGCTAACTTTACTGATAATAGCAACATGGCCATATTGAGACCAGCCTAGAACAATAATATCGTCTACTTTAGGTTTGGTGGTTGATCCATTATGGAACTGAAGTAGATTTCGCCTAGTATTCATTTTGCCATCAGGAATAGAATCATCGAAAAAATCTTTTGCATGGCCATAACTATCCGGCATTTTATGATTGAAACGTTCATAATAGTAACGTTTAATAAATTCAACACATTGATATTTAAGACCTAAATTATAACCATCTTTAGCTACATTGCGACTACTGACATGATTTATATTGCCATTATAGTAAACTTTAACTCCATTGAATTCGTCGACAACTGTGCCAATTTTACTCTCATTAACATTTAAATCAGCATAAGCATAATGATAAAAACTAGCTACTTCCAGCATTAATAAAACAGTTAATAAATAGAGACTGTTTTTTAATCTAAATAACATATTGATTTCCTATTGATATTTTTAATCATTATTAAATGATTATAGCTAATTTTCAGACTTAAAAATTAAACATAATAGATCTATATTACTAAAAATTTTATATATTAATTGATATATTATAGTAAATAATTAATCAATCAATCAATGAAGAGCATTATATTTTCTTTAAATTCAAATAGATGATAATTATTATTAATCTATTATCAAATACATTAAAATATATTTATTGGTATATTTTGAGGTATTTATGGTATTAATATTAAAGTATCTGAATTATTATCAGAATGTCATTTAACTTCTTGCAATGTCAGATATTAATTTAATAAAAAATAAAGTAAAATAAATTAATATTTAGATGATTTGTCATAATGGTGTGCCTACGTTATTGATTAATCTTATTCAGGTAATTAACGTAAACTATGAATAAAAAAAATTTAATCTGTCTATTACTTCTTATTTTGATAGTTGGTGTTTATTATAGTTATCAAAAAAATGATGATGTGTTGAGTACGCCACCAAATGCAAATCAGCTTGAAACGCCAATTTATCAAAGTGATGATATGGTTACTAATGTTTATGATTTGTCCGGTAATGTAGTATATAAAATTGAATCGGGCAAAGTAAAACATTTTGATAATAATGAAAATACTGATTTTGATTTACCTAATGTTACACTTTATGATCAGGATCACGCTGCTACATGGCATATTCAAGCAAAACGAGCGACTTTGACAAAAGATAAACTAATTTACCTTTATCAAGATGTGACATTAACTAATTTAACACCTGATTCTCAGTTACAGCAAGTATTAACCGATGATGCAGTAGTTGATTTAACAACGCAAATTGTAACATCTAAAGACCCGGTAAAAATTAGAGGAGTTGGTTTTTTCTCAACTGGTTTGGGATTAATTGGTAATTTACGGGAAAAAACGGCTAATATACTTGAAAATATAAAAACTTTTTATAATAGTGAGGCTCAATAAAAAATGAGATCAAAAAAACAAACATTTTTTCCATTATTTTTTATGCTATGCGCATCATTTGCTTGTTTTGCTGATGAACCTAATGTTGTCACGTCATCTGCCTCACAAAATCAAAAAATGTTTGCCGATAATAAACCCATCACAGTTGATGCTGATAATCAGCAAATAGATATTGAAAAAAATATTATTACTTTTAATGGTAATGTCCAGATTATCCAAGAAGGTTTGACGATATGGGCAGATAAAGTTGTAGTTACTGATATGCAAGACACAAGTAAACAGAAAATAACAGCATATGGTAAACCGGTAAAATATAAACAAGTTCTTCCTCAAAATAATAAAATTGTGACCGGTCATTCACAACAGGTTATCTATAATGTTAAAGAAAATAATATAGTATTACAGGGTGATGCAGAATTATTTCAACAAGATAATCATATCAGTAGTTCAATTATTACTTATGATGTGAAAAAACAGCAAATAGTGGCTCAACCAGGTAAAAAAGGCCGAGTAAAAAGTACTATCATTCCAAGTCAAGTAAAAGAGATGAATAAATAAATGGCAATTTTAAAAGCGGAAAATCTTGCTAAAGTTTATAAAAAACGACGAGTTGTTGAAGATGTTAGTTTAACAGTAAACTCTGGCGAAATAGTTGGTTTACTTGGCCCTAACGGTGCCGGTAAAACTACCACTTTTTATATGGTAGTTGGCATTGTGACTTTAAATGCCGGAAAAATTTACCTTGATGATCATGATATCAGTATTTTACCATTACATGAGAGAGCGCAAAAAGGAATAGGGTATTTGCCTCAAGAGGCGTCAATATTTAGGAAACTTTCTGTTATTGATAATATTATGGCTATTTTAGAAACTCGCAATGATATTGATAAAAATGAAAAGATTAATCGAGCAGAAGAGTTACTCGAAGAATTTCATATTACCCATATCCGAGACAATATTGGTCAATCATTATCCGGAGGAGAACGGCGACGAGTTGAGATAGCTAGGGCATTGGCTGCAAATCCTAAATTCATTTTACTCGATGAACCATTTGCGGGTGTAGATCCCATTTCAGTAATTGATATTAAAAATATTATTAAACACCTACGTGATCGTGGTTTAGGCGTACTGATTACCGATCATAATGTTCGTGAAACACTTGATGTTTGTGAACGAGCCTATATAGTGAATAAGGGACATTTAATTGCTGAAGGTACACCAGATAGTATATTAAATAATGACTATGTTAAACGTGTTTATTTAGGACATGAATTTAGATTATAGATTATGATGAAACAAGGCTTACAACTGAAGGTTTCGCAACAGTTGTCAATGACGCCACAATTACAATTAGCTATTCGATTGTTGCAATTGTCGACTTTAGAATTACGTCAAGAAATTCAAACTGTACTCGAAAACAATCCATTATTAGAGATTGCCGATCAGTATGATGAAATTAATGTTGAACAAGATGAACTAAACGAAAATATTGATACTCGTGAAGCATTAGATAGCCAAGAAATCCCCGAGGATATTCCATTAGATGCCTCATTAGATGATATTTACACAGCTGGTACTCCCTCAGGAACTCACTCAGATTATCGTAATGATGAGTTACCAATCTATCAAGGTGAAACACATGAAACATTGCATGATTACTTAAAATGGCAATTAGATTTAACACCATTTAGTGACATTGATCGTGCAATTGCTGTTTCGATTATTGAAGCTATTGATGACAGAGGTTATCTAACCGTTTCAACTGAAGAAATTCTAGAAGAACAAGGCAATAGTCAAATTGAACTTGATGAGGTTGAGGCAGTTTTAAAGCGAATTTGGCATTTTGATCCAATCGGTGTTGGAGCGAGATCTTTACAAGAATGTCTATCTATTCAAACTCAGCATTTAACTCCGCCAGTATTAGTTAAACAGATTATTGATAACTATTTAGATTTATTAGCAAATCATGATTATCGAACATTGAAAAAACGCTTAAATGCTACGGACGAACAGTTAAAAGAAGCCATTAATTTTATCCAGCATTTACAACCTTATCCTGGTGATTCGGTCAATACCTTACCTCCGGATTATGTTATTCCTGACCTTGTGGTTAAAAAGATTGATGGGAAATGGATTGCTGAATTAAACAGCGATACCGTTCCGACACTGCGCATTAATCAACAATATGCGGCAATGGAAAAAATTAGTAATGAAAATGATAGCCAATACATTCGCGCGCATTTGCAAGATGCAAATTGGTTTATTAAAAGTGTCGAAAATCGTAATGAGACACTATTAAAAGTGAGTCAATTTATTGTTGAGCACCAACAAGAATTTTTTGAAAATGGTGCTGAATATATGAAACCAATGATTTTGTCAGATGTTGCTATGGCGATTGATATGCATGAATCAACAATTTCACGCGTTACAACGCAAAAATATTTACAATGCCCTAATGGTATATTTGAGTTGAAATTCTTTTTCTCTAGCCATGTTAATACTGAATCTGGTGGTGAAGCATCATCGACAGCAATTCGGGCTTTAATTAAAAAATATATTTCTGAAGAAGATGCTAAAAAACCTTTAAGTGATAGTAAACTAGTTTCAATTTTAGAAAATCAAGGGATTATTATTGCCCGTCGAACGGTTGCTAAATATCGTGAATCTTTATCGATACCACCGTCAAATCAACGAAAACAGCTTTGATAATAATTGGCTGTTTTCGATTATTTTACTATTAATTTTTAAATCACTTTTTGTGTTTCGATAGTCATCATATCAGAGGTAAAAGATCCATCTGATTGTAATTCGAAGTAAGATTTTGTATCTTGAGATGCACTTATTTGATAAGTTCTTATCGCATCCACTAAATTATTCGGTGTACGCATACGTTTTATCCAACTATCAAAAGTCAAGGGTAAACGATGGCGTTGAATCTTATCAATAGTAAATCCAGCTTCGCTTAAAAATGTCAGCCATTCGCCAGGCGTATAGTCGCGTACGTGGGATGTATCACGTAGTGCTTCAACTGTTTGTAACCAAATATCTAAAATAGGTTGACCAGGAGAAACGACATCCATAATAATTAATTTACCATTTGGTTTGGTGATCCGATGTAATTCACGCAAACTTTTACCCACATCCTGCCAATGATGGGCAGAATAACGGCTGACGACAATATCAAAATAGTTATCGTCAAATGGTTGATGTTCAGCATAACCTTGTACGGTGGTAATATTTTTTAAGTTACGTTCATTCGCAGTTTGTTCAACCACCGCTAACATTTGCTCTGATAGATCGTAAGCTGTGACGTGTTTAACCTGTTTTGCTGCAATAAAACTGACATGGCCTGCTCCACATCCCATATCTAAAAATTCAGCATTAGGATAATTAGTTAAAAAACTGGCTAGATATTCAAGATCAGCACCTTGAGCATGAACTTTACTGGTTAAGTAGGCGTTAGCTTGCTGGCCGAACTGTTGATTTACTTTATCGTGATGGGTTGTCATTAATTATTCCTATACAAGGCGCTTGCGCGCCTAAATAAATTAATTTAAGAATGTAGGAATTTTATGCTCAAAAGAGCTGATAGCATCTTCATGTTGCAGGGTTAAGCCAATGTTGTCTAAACCATTTAATAAACAGTGGCGTTTGAAGGCATCAATTTTAAATGAATATTGTTTATCACCCGCGATCACGACTTCATTTATTAAGTCGATAGTGAATTCGATTCCATCATTGGCTTCAACCAATTTAAACAACTCATCTACTTCTTCTTCAGACAAGTTAACTAATAATAGTTGATTATTGAATGAGTTATTATAAAAGATATCAGCAAAGCTCGAGCCAATAATAGTTTTAAATCCATAGTCAGTTAATGCCCATGGTGCATGTTCTCGAGATGAGCCACAACCAAAGTTTTCACGAGCTAATAAAATACTCGCGCCTGCATATCGTGGTTTATTTAGTACAAATTCAGGATTAGGTTTTTTACCGGCATCATCTAAAAATCGCCATTCATGAAACGCATGTTGTCCAAATCCAGTACGAGTAACTTTTTGTAAAAATTGTTTAGGAATAATTGCATCGGTATCAACGTTCGCTGCATCTAAAGGAACGACTAATCCTGTATGTGTTGTAAATTTTGCCATGACAGCCTCCTTAAAATGGTTTGCGAATATCAGTAAAATGACCAGTAATGGCTGCTGCGGCTGCCATTGCAGGGCTGACTAGATGTGTTCTTGCATCACGGCCTTGTCGACCTTCAAAATTACGATTACTGGTAGATGCACAGCGATCACCTGGTGCTAATTTATCATCATTCATCGCTAAACACATTGAACATCCTGGTAAACGCCACTCAAATCCAGCATCGATAAAAATTTTATCTAATCCTTCCGCTTCAGCTTGTTCTCGTACTGGACCTGAACCTGGTACGACAAGGGCCTGAACTCCATCGGCAACTTTACGACCTTTGGCAACTTCAGCTGCGGCGCGAAGATCTTCAATACGGGAATTAGTACATGATCCAATAAATACTTTATTGATCTTAATATCAGACATTTTAGTTCCAGCGGTTAACCCCATATAGGCTAATGCACGTTCTGCTGAATGTTTTTCAATTGGATCAGAAAAATCTTGAGGATTTGGTACTTGAGAATCAATAGCGGTTACTTGGCCGGGATTAGTTCCCCAAGTTACTTGTGGCGCAATATCTTTACCTTCCAAAGTAACAATGGTATCAAAGTGTGCACCTTCATCGGTTTTTAAGGTTTTCCAATAGGCGACAGCTTGCTCAAAGTCATCGCCTTTAGGAGAGAATTGTCGTCCTTTTAAATATTCAAAAGTGGTTTCATCTGGTGCAACTAATCCAGCTTTAGCCCCCATTTCAATTGCCATATTACATAATGTCATTCGGCCTTCCATTGATAAAGAAGTTATTGCTTCTCCACAAAACTCAACTACATGACCAGTACCACCTGCACTGGTTGTTTTACCAATGATCGCTAAGATAATATCTTTTGCGGTAATACCATCAGCTACTTTACCTTTGACTTCAATTTTCATTGTTTTAGCTCGACCTTGTTTCAACGTTTGAGTGGCTAAAACATGTTCAACTTCCGATGTCCCAATACCAAAAGCTAATGCGCCAAAAGCACCATGTGTTGCTGTATGAGAATCACCACAAACAATGGTCATACCAGGTAATGTCATCCCTTGTTCTGGACCAACAACATGCACAATACCGCGTAATGGACTTTGTAACCCATATAAAGATACACCAAATTCTTCTGCATTCTTGGCTAATTCAGTTAATTGGATTCGCGCCATTTCACTACAAGCACTTAAATCATTGCTTTTCGTTGAAGTATTGTGATCCATAGTAGCAAATGTTTTGTGTGGTTGACGAACTTTACGATTCATTGCTCGTAAGCCATCGAATGCTTGTGGAGAAGTAACTTCATGGACTAAATGGCGATCAATATATAAAATAGGCGTTTCATTAGGTGCTTCATAGACAACATGTGCATCGTATAATTTTTGATACAATGTTTTTGGTTTTGTAGACATTGCTTATATTCCTTTAATATTCTTGCAAAAGGGTTAATAAGATATATTAACCCTTACTTTAAAAATTAAATTAAACGACAAATAGTATCGCCCATTTCATCGGTAGAAACATAACTACCACCACGAGCAAGATCAATAGTACGAGTACCTTGTTCTAAAGCTTTATTCACTGCATTTTCAATGGCTTTAGCAATATCATCACGTTTTAAACTATAACGGACTAATAGTGCTAATGATAAAATTTGTGCAGCAGGATTAGCAATATTTTTACCTGCAATATCTGGTGCACTACCACCGGCGGGTTCATATAAACCAAAGCCATCTTCATTTAAACTAGCAGAAGGTAACATTCCCATTGAGCCAGTAATCATGGCGCATTCATCTGATAAGATATCACCAAATAAGTTAGAACAAAGTAATACATCAAATTGTGCAGGATCTTTCACTAATTGCATAGTGGCATTATCAATATACATATGCTCTAATGTGACATCAGGGTATTGTTTAGCTACTTCACTTACAACTTCACGCCACAAAATGGAAGTTTGTAGAACATTTGCTTTATCTACAGACGTTACTTTTTTACGACGGATTTTGGCTGCTTCAAATCCCATACGGGCAATTCGTTCAATTTCAAAGCGGTGATAAACTTCAGTATCAAAAGCACGCTCTTGTGGACCTGTTCCTTCACGACCTTTTGGCAAACCGAAATAGATACCACCAGTTAACTCGCGCATACATAAAATATCAAAGCCACGCTTAGCAATATCTTCACGTAACGGACATAATTCTTCTAAACCTTGATATAAACTAGCAGGGCGCATATTGGCAAATAATTTAAAATGTTTGCGTAATGGCAGTAGAGCACCGCGTTCAGGTTGTTGGTCTGGTGGTAAATTTGTCCATTTTGGACCGCCAACTGAACCAAATAAGATAGCATCGGCTTTTTCACATCCTTCTAGTGTTTCTTTTGGTAGCGGGCAACCATGAATATCAATTGCAGCACCACCTACATCATATTCACTAGTTGTAATGGCTAGGTTATATTTTTGTCGAATAACATCTAACACTTTATAGGCTTGTTTCATCACTTCTGGGCCTATACCGTCACCAGGTAATACTGCAATATGGTAATTTTGTGACATATCTATTCCTTAACAATCTAATTATATTTTAAGTATTTCGTTATTAAGTAACGAAACAATGTTTACTTTTTAGTCTTGCTGCAATTTCTGTTTTTGTTCTGCAACCTGATTTGCTCTATAAACATTATTTAACACATTAATTAATGCTAATGCTGATGAATGAACAATGTCGGTAGCAAGCCCAACTCCATGGAATTTACGTCCTTTATATTCGGCAACGATATCGACTTGACCCAAGGCATTTTCACCCTGTCCTTTAGATGCTAATTGGTATTTCACAATTGAAATAGGTTCGTCAGTAATACGATTTATCGCTTGATAAACAGCATCAACAGGGCCATTACCTGTTGCTGCATCTGAATATTTTTGATCGCCGATGATCAAACTAACTGAAGCTGTTGAAACGACAGTAGAGCCAGATTGTACATTAAAATAATCCAATACATAATGCTCTTCATCATCTTTTAGTTGATTAATGAAAATCAATGCTTCTAAATCATAATCAAAAACTTGGCCTTTTTTATCGGCGAGTTCTAAAAAAGCTTGGTAAACTTGATCTAAATTATAATCATTATCTTGATAACCTAATTCCGCTAAGCGATGTTTTACCGCTGCCCGGCCTGAGCGTGAGGTTAAATTTAGTTGAATTTGATTTAAGCCAATTGATTCAGGGGTCATTATTTCGTAGGTTTCACGATTTTTTAGCACACCATCTTGATGAATTCCTGAGGAATGAGCAAAGGCATTACTACCAATTACCGCCTTATTAGAGGGTATTGGTGTGTTAGTAATTTGGCTGACGATTTGACTGGTACGATAGATCTCTTGATGATTAATATTTGTGTGAACGTTTAAGATATTTTGGCGGACTTTAATCGCCATAATAACCTCTTCTAAAGCGGTATTACCAGCTCGTTCACCTAAACCATTCATCGCCCCTTCAATCTGCCTAGCACCTTCTTGAATCGCGCTAATCGAGTTAGCCACCGACATGCCCAAGTCATCATGGCAATGAACAGAGATAATCGCTTTATCAATGTTCGGGACACGTTCAAATAAGGTATGAATAATGCCACCAAATTGATAAGGGACAGTATAACCGACAGTATCCGGTATATTGATCGTGGTTGCCCCTGCTTGAATTGCTGCTTCAACAATCCTACATAAGTTATCAATTGGGGTACGGCCTGCATCTTCACAAGAAAACTCCACATCATCTGTATAATTACGTGCACGTTTAACACAGTGCACTGCCTGTTCAACGACATCATCAAATGTCATTTTTAATTTGTCTTTAACATGTAACGTTGATGTTGCCATAAAAGTATGAATACGAAATTGATCGGCTACTTTTAAAGCTTCAGCTGCTACATCAATGTCTTTATCAATACAACGAGATAATGCACAAACACGACTATTTTTAATGGTTTTAGCAATAGTTTGTACTGATTCAAAATCACCTGGAGATGAGATTGGAAAACCGACTTCCATTACATCTACTTGCATTCTTTCTAATGCTAAAGCTATTTGTAGTTTTTCTTTAACACTCAAACTTGCTTGTAACGCCTGTTCACCATCACGTAATGTTGTGTCAAAAATAATAATTTGATCGCTCATTGTTATTTCCTTTATATTTTAGCGCTATCCCGGTATTTCAAGTTAAGAAAACAAAAAACCCGCACTTTAGCGCGGGTTCTTGTAAATTTGTTGAGTCAATTATTAAATCACTTTTACTCCACACACAAGCTATCCGCGCACACTAATGCGAGGAGGAGGCTGAGTAGGAGGTTAGTACATTTAATCATTAACTTCTCAATTATTGTGTTATGTATAAATATTGATACTATTTCTATCAAAAAAAAAACTTAATGTCAATAATAAATATTGATTAAATCAAATATTAATCAGATACACAAATTACTCTTAAGCCTTCGGTTTCTTTTGGCATCTTTTTAATACTACCATCATTGAGATCAAGTGCGTAAAAATGTGTATAGTAGGGGTCGTAATCACGTGGTTCCCCCTTGCATTCGTCATCGTCATCGTCATCGTCATCCCAGCCATCATCATCCCAATCATCATCGTCGTCATCGTCACCAGTAATACGTAATTTTGGTTTAACTTTATGACTTTTTCTAATTAAATTGTTGTAATCATCATCGTAAACTCTACTCGATGTCCAGACCATATTTGACATCACATTACCTAAATCATCACTAGGGTAAACTTCATTAATTGTATTACCCCATTCACCTAAGAGAGTTTCGGTTGTACGGATATAATTATTTCTATTATTTTCTTCGTCAATTTCGGTGTGATAAAGAGCATTGGTTGCCTCATATCTTTCTGTAGGATACATAGCGATTCCCCCTTTACACTGACAATATTGATTAGCATATTTCAAGCCTTTGACAGTGTCAGTAGAGATAAAAAACCAATACTCTAATTCAAAACTATAAATAACCCTATTACCTACTTTTAATGAAAACCCCAGATCCCATAATTCATCAAGAATGGCATCGTCAGGTTTTTCACTAAAAGTTGGACCACTAAACTCAACCCTAAGTATATTGTTTTTACCGCTTAATTTTAATCCAACAGCCTGACTTTCTCGACTTTTTGTATAACTCACATCCTGCCATTTTGCACCTGATAACACAACATTAAAATATAATTTATCTGCAGCGGTAGTTGGAAAATTTGCCCAAGGGCGTTCTAAGTGTTTTTCGGCCGGCTTAAACCCTTTAGTTGGCGACCAAACTGTGGTTTGGTCTTTATAACGTGGCCATTCATTGAAATAATCATCATATTCTTGCTGTGTATAGGAATAGGGAGGATAACCTTTTTCTAATGAAGGTTGTAACCAACAAACATGGGGTAAGCCACCACTTAATGATCTAACATAGTAAGTTTTGCTAGCACTAGGATAGTTTTTATTATTAGGTAAACCATAAGTGGTTGAAAGTTCTGAATCTGAGGTAGTTAAAGTTACAGCATAAAAGCCAACGCAATCATCTAATTTATCACTTAATTTAACAGCCTTATTGTCACTATCTTTAATCTCAATTTTGAACGTCCCTGTTGCTTTAAATCCATCATCACCATCATTATCTTCAAAATATTGTTTGTCAGTTAAAATTGTTTCGAGCTCTTCTTGTTCCTTTTTATAATCAGATACCAACGTGATAATTTTATCAAATGTGTCAATAGAACTAGGCAAGTCGATTAATTCATCAGGGGAAGAGTTAAAATCAGGGCGATAATAGATTAAATTTGGATCTTCAACTGGTCCTTGTTCATTAGTGGACGGTGCTATTTGCGTTTGGTTATCGTCTTTTTTTACTGCTATCCAGAGTAAATCAATTATATCGGAAGGAGATCTATCTTGATTTATTGTAATATAGGGTGAATTACCATTTATATTAGAAGCGGTTACTTCATTTAATGCGAGAACAGGGATGCTATAGAATAGACATAGTATAATAACAAGTATGTATAATTTTATTGCTACAGCTTTACTCGTAAAAATAACGTATTTTCTATCCATGATAACGTCTTCTAATTAGCGCATTTTCCATTGCATTGCTTTTAAACGAATATGCTTATTAAGCACTTATATTATAATAATATTAATTTTTGTTAATGTAAATGATTTCATCGTTTATTTTGTTTAAATTATATTCTTAAAAAAACTAAAATGGTTTGTATCTTTTAGCAACGATGAATTGTTTAAGTAAAAAATATTTCTATATAATAATATTCAATTATGATAACTAAGTTGCTACTAATTAAATTTGATTGGTGCTATATTTCTATAAGCATTTAGATCGTAATTTTGACTAAGATATCTGATTAATCAAATTTAAAATTCATACTAACTATTATTTACTCACAATTAATAAGATGGGGTCAAAAGATGAACATTGTCGAAATTTCTCAAAAACGTTATACCACCAAACATTATGATAAAAGTAAAAAAATTCCCAAAGAAAAAATAGAACAATTACTTACAGTTTTAAGAAACAGTCCATCTTCAGTTAATTCACAACCTTGGCATTTTTATATTATTGATAATGATGCAGCTAAAAATAAAATTTTACCAGCTATAGCTGAATTTAATCAGCCACGAGTAACCGATTCATCTCATACTATTTTATTTTGTATTAAATCACCTTTAGAAGATGCCCATTTAGTTAATTTGCTTAACCAAGAAGAGAAAGATGGCAGATTACCATCATCCGAACTAAAACAAACTCAGGATGAGTCAAGACGTTTCTTTGTCACTAAAAATAGTAAGACAATTGAGTCACAACAGAGTTGGGAAGGTAAACAAACTTATTTAGCATTAGGACAATTACTTTTTGCCGCTGCTGCTATTGGTGTTGATTCTACCGCAGTGGAAGGCTTTGATTGTGAAAAAATGGATGAAATTTTAAACTTAAAACAAAAGGGGCTAAAAAGCCTAGTTATTGCAACATTAGGTTATCGTTCTGAAAATGATGGTAATGCCCATCGTCCAAAATCACGTTTACCAGAAGAACAAATCTTCACTTTTTTATAACAAATTACCGCTATAACTTATCCCACCAGATGAACAGTGGGGTAAGTTTACGAGTGTTATTTTAAATAAAAATTATTATATTGCATTAGTTTATCTTCAAGAACTTGTCGTTGTTGGGATGTAAAATCCTCGTTATAAAATAGATAACCACTATTACAATTTATAATAAACAGATAACCTTTTTTTATTTTTCTTATTTTGTGTAATTGATCATACTTTATAACTGTGGTGCTTAATTGGGTTTTACTTGTCATTGTAAATCTATCTTCATAAAAAATGACCTTTGAATAAATAAAAATTTTATTACTTGTCTTACACCAATTTTCAGCTGAACATTTTAAACCAGGTTTGATACTGAAGTAGATTGCAATTGAATATATAATTGTAATACAAACGAAAAATAATGCATGGCTAGAATCTTTTATTAAAAGATAGCATGGTAAAAACATTATGAGTATATAAATAGGGGTCATTATAGATTTTTTAAATAGTAAATAATAAAAACAATAATAGATTCTATTAATATCCATTTTATAAGTGTCTATCTCTGCTATTTGTGTTTCTAAATTTTTTCCTAAATAATCACATAAAAAATCATGAATAATTTCTAGTTCATCTGATTTGAAAGACTGTTGACTAACAAAATAAAAATCTTGATTATTGATAAAAAATAAATAGCCGTCTTTAGTTTTATTAATGCAATATAAATCTTGATAGTAGAAAGTGTTGATTTCATTTTTATCTTTATTAAAAATGACCAATTTTTCATTATTAAACGACATAGTAAAGTATCGCATATTATCTGGTGTTGAATCATTCAATTTTTGCGCGAACTCATGATCTAATACGCCATATTTTGCATAATAAGCATCTAACCAATACTGGGTATTAACATAATATTCAATAACTACAGTTTGTTTTTCCATTTTATTCCTTATAAATTATTTAGTATGCTTATACAGATTATTCAGTAAACAATCATAAATTAATTGAATATTGAATTATATGTTAGTTGATAGTTTTTCTACATTTATAACATAATTCATAAATAACCCTAGACCATACAGCTAGAATCATTACAATATAGGCCATCAATCACATAGCATTACTTTTTGCTAGTTTTAATTAATTAAACGGATAATGTTTTATGGCGCAATATGTCTATACCATGAACCGCGTGGGGAAGATTGTTCCTCCTAAACGCTATATTTTAAAAGATATTTCTTTAAGTTTTTTTCCGGGAGCTAAAATTGGTGTTCTTGGTTTAAATGGAGCAGGGAAGTCTACATTACTACGAATTATGGCTGGAGTAGATACCGAGATTGAAGGTGAAGCTCGTCCTCAACCAGGCATTAAAATCGGTTATTTACCTCAAGAACCTAAACTTGACCCTAAACAAACCGTACGTGAAGCAATTGAACAGGCTGTTGGTGATGCTAAAAACGCATTGGCCCGCTTAGATGAAGTCTATGCCGCTTATGCCGATCCTGATGCCGATTTTGATAAATTAGCGAAAGAACAAGCCGAGCTTGAAGCAATAATTCAATCGCAAGATGCCCACAATCTTGATAACCAATTAGAGCGTGCAGCTGATGCCTTACGCCTACCAGATTGGGATGCTAAGATTGAGAACTTATCCGGTGGTGAACGACGTCGTGTTGCAATTTGTCAATTATTACTTGAGAAACCTGACATGTTATTAATTGATGAACCAACCAACCATTTGGATGCAGAATCTGTTGCTTGGTTAGAACGCTTTTTACATGATTATGAAGGAACCGTAGTTGCAGTTACCCATGACCGTTATTTCTTAGACAATGTTGCTGGTTGGATTTTAGAGTTAGACCGTGGTGAAGGTATTCCATGGGAAGGTAACTACTCATCTTGGCTTGAACAAAAAGATCAGCGATTAGCTCAAGAAGCGGCAACCGAATCGGCTCGTCGTAAATCAATTGAAAAAGAATTGGAGTGGGTACGCCAAAATCCAAAAGGTCGTCAAGCAAAAAGTAAAGCTCGTTTGGCACGTTTTGAAGAATTAAATAGCAATGATTACCAAAAACGTAATGAAACTAATGAACTCTTTATTCCACCTGGGCAACGTTTAGGTGACAAAGTCATTGAGGTGGCTAATTTAACTAAATCATATGGCGATCGCGTATTAATTGATAATCTTTCTTTTAGCATACCGAAAGGAGCCATTGTGGGTATTATTGGGCCTAATGGTGCTGGTAAATCGACGCTATTTAGAATGTTATCAGGTAAAGAGCAACCGGACTCCGGTACGATCACTTTAGGTGACACAGTACAACTTGCCTCTGTTGATCAGTTCCGTGACAGCATGGATGATAAAAAAACCGTTTGGGATGAAATTTCCAATGGCCAAGATATTATGCGTATTGGTAATTTTGAGATCCCAAGTCGTGCCTATGTTGGACGCTTTAATTTCAAAGGCGTTGATCAGCAAAAACGTGTTGGTGAGCTGTCTGGTGGTGAACGCGGGCGTGTACATTTAGCTAAATTATTACAAGTTGGTGGTAATGTACTATTACTTGATGAACCGACTAATGATCTTGATGTCGAAACCTTGCGTGCGCTTGAAAATGCGTTATTAGAGTTTCCGGGCTGTGCATTAGTCATCTCGCATGACCGCTGGTTCCTTGACCGTATTGCTACTCATATTTTAGATTATCAAGACGAAGGGCATGTTGAGTTCTTCGAAGGTAACTTTACTGAATATGAAGAGTGGAAAAAACGTACCTTAGGGGCAGAGGCGCTTGAACCTAAACGAGCTAAATATAAACGAATTAGCAAGTAGCTTTTAAGTTCTATTTTATCTACCGCCGATGTTATCGGCGGATTGTCTTATCATAGCCATATAATCAACTTTTAAAGCAATGATTTTGATGTTTTAACTAACTTAGCGAAGGTATCGGTTAATAATCTAGGAATGGCTGTAATACCACGAGCTTTTGCATCATCACAAACGGCAATCGCTAAATCTGGTTTAGAACTTTTGTGGATCGCTTTTTGAATAATTTTTGGTACCGACATATCAATATGAGCAATGGTATTATAAGCAGCTAATTTATATACGTGACTAAAACCATGTTTAAATAGAAAATTTTCAATGTCACGGGCTGGTAATACGGTGATATAGTCATTTAAATTTTCGCCGGTTGCACATTGTGATTGTACCGTCTCAGCATATTTTTTCCCTGCCATATCACCATCAGTAATGACATACCAGCGGATCCCCATTTTGTTGGCATAGTGAATTAATGGTTTTAAACCACATTGTGCAAATTCTAACAATTGGATCCCCTCTGAACTCAGATGATAGCCACTTTGTTCGGCAAGCTCTCTGAGTAACCATACTTCAGTCTCACCTTCAACCAGCAACCAACAACGGGCAAATAGCGCAGTAGGGCGTCGATAAAGAACATGGAACAAAATACGTCGGCTATCGCCAACACTTAATGAATGAGGAGCAATGTACTTACTCACAATTTGATCGGGTTGGCGGATCAATCGGTTAATACTCTCTAATGGAAACAGAGAAACTAAATCACTTGAGTTAGAGGTAATGATTTTTTGGGTAGGTAAATTTTTTAACAGTCGGAAGCCAACCGATAAAATAATTGGATGTAACTGACTTTCTGGTTCTTCTAAAACTAAAATTGGCACTGAACTATGAGAGAGAGGATTATCCCCTTTAGCATTAACAATCGAACCAAATATACCTAAAAGTGCGGTACGAAGATAATCATTATCTAAATCATCTAATACATTATTGATTCGTTCGAGCGAATTCCAATCTTCAGTTTTTGGATTACTTTTTTGTACTAATTGTTTATAGTTAAATCGTTTTTGAGAATCAACAAAATAGTATTCTAATAACGAACGAGCAGCTTGTAAGCCACGATTAAGCTCATCTTGACTTAATTGTGCCGAGTGTGCTTTTAATTGATCAGATAGTTGTTCAATAAAGTATTGTGATAAAGGTTCATTTGTGACAGGTAAATCCTTAGCATTCACTGAATTTTTTAGCGGCATGACCGGATTTAAGTTAATCAAAATAGCGATTAATAATTTTGGATTATCCAGATTTAACGTTTCGCCATGTTCATTCAGCAAATTATGTTCAGTGATAATAGTATCACCATTTTTTTGGGCATTAATCTGGTAAGTAATTCGATATAGATTATCTGCTGGTGAGCGATAACTAACTGCTGTCAAAGGTTGATAAGCTTGTTCAGTTAATTGAGTTGCATAAGATTCACAATAAACAACATTTATTGAGATGTGATTACCATCATCTTTATCATAATAGAAATCTGAATTAACAAATTGATAAAATTTATTATCAAGAGTTAGCAATTTTAATGCACTGATTAAACTCGATTTACCCCATTGGTTTTCACCAATAAGTACACTAGATTTAGCATTAAGCCTTAATGAAAGTTGCTTAATCCCCCTAAACCCTTTGATATCAATTTGTTCAATAAACATGTCATTTCCTTATGATTAAAGATGATATTTTTCAGTTCTTTTAGCGATGTGCTCAGCTTTTCGCTTAGCACTATCAATTAATTTATGTTCATCGCGCAAAATGGTTTTAATTGGTTTATTAAAATAGTTTCTTAAAAAACGCCAAATATCACGTTGGTTAAGTCCAATATTGGTTGATGAAAAATAGAGCCCAATTAAATCTTTATCACGCCAACGGATTGGAACTTTTTTACGTGTTTGTGCACGATGAAGATCAATCACAGAAAGTTTTATTTGCTGATTCTTTTCAAACAAAGGTAAATCCAATAAAAAATGACATAAATAACAATCACGATGATTTACGCCAGCACCATGCATTTTAGCGGTCATATTTGCTAAATAAATAGTTAATGAGCGTTTTAAATGATAACTAGGTGGGTTGGTTAGCCATGGTTTAGTAAAATCTTCTAAACTAATAGTCGGATTAAGGTCTTTGGTAATAATAAATGAATGCCGAGTAAGTGGATTTAATCCTTTCCGTCCAAAAGCTCGCCCATCCATGGTGTTGACACCAACTTGTTCTAAACGATGAATTGCATCCCACTCTTGTTTAGCATCTAAAACCGGTAAACGTAGTGAAATAAGGTTTTTTACAATCTCTTTTACCGTTGTACCACGATGAATTTTAATGAAATATGATTGATCTTCTAATTGAAAATTAAGGGTTTTACGTTGTTTGACTGCGCGGTAAACTTTACCTGAAATTAATTCCACTTCATTAAATGGATCTTTACCTTGCCATAATTGTTGAAAGGGGGATTTAAGTTTAATCTCATTCATAATGACATCCTAAAATAATGTCTGCTGCTCGTTGGGCTAAATGATATAAATCTTCATTATTACTATAAGTAATGGCATTGTTATGCCAATTAAGCCATTGCTCTTTATCTCTAATTGATTGTTCTAGCGCTTGATCTAAAATGTTTTGCTTATAAGGTTCTGATAATACAATACCAGCATTAGCTTGGCTAATGTGATAAGCATATCCGGAAATACCTGATACGATCACAGGAACCCCTGCCGCTAACGCTTCAATCAAAACCATACCGGCCGCTTCTTGCCTTGCAGGATGTAGTAATAAATCAGCTGAAAATAAGAAATCAGGGATATCATTGCGACCAGAGAAGAATCTCACCTGTTTAGCAATACCTAATTCATCTGCTAACTTTTGATATGCCTCTGGTTTATCTTGCCCAACCACCAAATAAGTAACTTTTTGTTTTAGTTCATTAGGTAAGGTTGCGATCGCTTTCAAAGAGCGATCAACGCCTTTACGTTTAAAATCAGAGCCAATTTGCACAATCACAAAATCATCTTGGCCAATTTGATTAGATTGTCGAAATTGTTCACGTTTTTTAGGGGCATCAACGTTATATTTACGATCTAAAGCAATGCCGGGTGGTAATAAAAAGAATCGTTCATCTTGAGTATGATAGTGGTTTTTAAAATCTTGAATCTGTTGTTTGGTTAACGCCATAATCTTAGTTTGTGAACTAGGGGAAAATACCGCTTGCTCAAAAGCTAAATAATGTTTGCAACGTTTCGACAGTTTATAAAAAAAGCCTTTGTGTGCGGCTTTTTCAGCAAAACATGTATCGCCAGCAAAATAGACATCCAATCCAGGCATTTTGTTAAAGCCTACCACACAATCTACAGGATTGCTTTGTAAGTGAGCCTTTACCCAATGGTAATAAGCTTGATTACGGCTATGGTTAGATAATCCTTTTTTAGGAACGATGATGATATCAAAACCAGCTGGTTTAGCGCCTTGCCAATCCAATACATACACACGGATTTGATGACCTCGAGCTTGGCAAGCAGTAGCAATTTGCAAAAAATCGCGTTGCAAACCGCCAAAAGGGAAAAATTTATAAATACAAAAAGCTAGTTGCATGCAGATTATCTCAAATGATAAAACATCATTATATACTTGTTGTTAACAAAGGTACAAAAATACGCGCATGTTAATAATTATTTCAAACATATTTCTATGTAGCAATATACAATAAACCTATTGTTTTAACAGCAACGAAACGAAAAAACACTAGATTAAATAGCCGATTATTCCTAATATATAGTTATATTTTAAATTATTATTTTTGATTAGCATCTTTGCTATCTAATAGTAATCGATAAAAATTAAAGCTTTTATTTTGAACGGATGTTATTAGTAGTAGGTAGGTTAAAGTTAGCCATAATAGTAAAAGTAAATTGACTATAGTATTTTGCTGATTTTATTTTCAAAACGTATTCTGATGAATTTATAAGTTCAATATTTAACGAGTAAATATGTCGGCTAAAAAATTTGAGGAAAGGGGTTTTTGAAGCGGAAATTTATATAATTTAGTTAACAAATGTAATTGTTATCGCAATTATAAGGACTAAAAATAGGCTTTCCTCAAAATTTTTGTCATGTTGATGGTATTTTATTGTTTGAAAGAGTAAATATCACCAATAGCACTACCTTGTGCACCAAACTGTCGTAAATTATGATCAACTGCATTCATTGATTGCCAATGGTTTTCACACCAATCAGGGGCCAGTAAGGTTGGTTTTCTGGCATTGGCTGAAATCCGATGATATAAAATATTGGCTGGTGTTTGTCGAATAATATCACCGGCAATATCGACATAATCTTCAAGAGATAACACATTGATCCGCCCAGCTCGCCATGCTTTGGCCATAATACTGCCTTCAACAATATGTAAAGGATGAATTTTTAAACCATCAACGCCACTGTCTAAGACTTTGTTTAAAGTGATGAGATTGTCAGATTTATTCTCTTTGGGTAAGCCAATAATAAGGTGAGAACATACTTTAATGCCTAATTGCCGTGCTTTTTGTACCGTTTGGTGATAATCCGCAAAAGTATGACCTCTATTAATATGGTGTAATGTGTTGTCATGTGCGGTCTGTAACCCGAGTTCTAACCAAACTTCATAACCGCTAGATTGGTAATGTGCCAGCAAATCAAGAGCTTCATCGGGGACACAATCTGGTCGTGTGCCGACGCAAAGCCCGACAATATCTGCACTATTCAGCGCTTCTTCATACATATTCTTAAGAATTTCAACTTCAGCATAGGTACTAGTATAAGCCTGAAAATAAGCAAGGTACCGTTTCGATTTTTTCATCTGTTGCGCTTGCGACATAAGCTGCTGTGAAATTGATTTCACCTGTATAGACTCATCAATGATTGACGCTACATTGCAAAAGGTACACCCACCTTGCCCAATGGTACCATCACGATTGGGACAGCTAAAACCACCGTGTAAAGTGAGCTTATAGATTTTTTCACCATAGCGACGTTGTAAATCGGAACCAAATGTATTAACGACTAAATGAAGTTGCATGCTATACCAAATAAAATTTTTGCTTATTCTACCAAGATATTCCAGATACTCAATTGCAATTGAGCTAGTGATAATGATTAATAAGATTATTATTCTCTAATAGATTGTTTGCATTATCAAACTAGATAATTTATCAATGATAATGGTTTTAAAAATTTTGAGGAAAGGGGTTTTTAGTAGGCTAAATGATATTGTGCTGTAAAGCATTTTAATTATTATTCTAACTATCTATAAATATTATTTATAACTTCAAAAAAAGATTGAAATTAAAGGTCGATTAAGTAAGGATAGTAACCCATGATGTTTTTTTGTGCTAATTAAATACAGTAACAAGTCGTTACGTTGATGTAATTGCCTACAAGGAGCCAATATGTTTACTAAACAAATGACAATTGCCGATTATGATCAAGAGCTATGGGATGCCATTAAAGGCGAAGAACAACGCCAAGAAGATCACTTAGAACTTATTGCATCGGAAAACTATACAAGTCCAAGAGTGATGCAAGCACAAGGTACTCAACTAACCAATAAATATGCTGAAGGCTATCCTGGTAGGCGCTACTATGGCGGTTGTGAATATGTTGATATTGTTGAGCAGTTAGCTATTGATCGTGCTAAAGAACTATTTGGTGCTGATTATGCTAACGTTCAACCGCATTCTGGCTCACAAGCCAATTTTGCTGTTTATATGGCATTGTTAAAACCGGGTGATACGGTGCTAGGCATGAACTTGTCACAAGGAGGGCATTTAACGCATGGTTCACCAGTCAGTTTTTCAGGTAAGCTGTATAATGTGGTTGCTTATGGCGTCGACGAAACTGGACATATTGATTATGAGCAATTAGCGAAAATTGCTTCAGAGTCAAAGCCAAAAATGATTATAGGTGGTTTTTCTGCTTATTCTGGCGTAGTTGATTGGCAGCGCATGCGTGAGATTGCTGATAGTGTAGGAGCCTTTTTGTTTGTTGATATGGCTCATGTGGCTGGTTTGGTGGCGGCTGGTGTTTATCCAAATCCAGTGCCTTTTGCTCATGTTGTGACGACAACTACGCATAAAACACTAGGCGGACCACGTGGTGGACTTATTTTAGCCAAAGGTGGTAGTGAAGAACTTTACAAAAAATTGAATTCTGCTGTATTCCCAGGTGCACAAGGTGGTCCATTAATGCATGTGATAGCGGCAAAAGCAGTTGCTTTAAAAGAGGCGATGGAGCCAGCTTATAAAGAATATCAACAACAAGTTGTGAAAAATGCCCAAGCGATGGTTGATGTGATCATCAAACGTGGTTATAAAGTCGTATCTGGTGAAACAAAAAATCACTTATTTTTAATAGATTTAGTTGATAAAAATATCACCGGTAAAGAAGCTGATGCTGCTTTAGGTAGTGCTAATATTACCGTGAATAAAAATAGTGTGCCAAATGATCCGCAAAGTCCATTTGTAACATCTGGTGTGCGGATTGGTACACCTGCAGTGACTCGTCGTGGTTTCAACGAAGAAGAGTCTCGTGAATTAGCTAATTGGATTTGTGACGTATTAGATAACATTGATGACGAACAAGCTATTCAAGCGGTTAAACAAAAAGTGTTGGCGATTTGCCGACGATTACCTGTTTATCAACATTAATCATAAAATATTCGCCGACGTAATGTCGGCGAAAAATTATTAAGTATAATTCAATAGTTGCTATTGCTTTTCAGTAGTATTATTTTGTTGCTGACTTAACAGCTGTTGCTGCTGTTTAAAATAATTGGCAATATCATTTTTAAACCAAAAAGCCGTACCGACGATTACTATGCCTAGTAAAATTGCTGACCAAAATAGTATTCGCGCTTTTTTATTACGTTTTTTTAAAGGGTCAGTTAAATTACGTCTTGCGTTGGCTGGTAATTCGGCTTTACTGGTCAGCAGACCACCAAGCAGTAAATTGATTTTAACTTGTCCATTTATCGCCCAACCAGAAGCTTCAAGTAGTGGCCCAAGTGTTCTTCTTCTTAATTTTAACCAAGCCAATATTACTGATGGTCCAGATATAATCAAGAACAAACCTAAAATTACTAATGGGAATTGCCACCATGTAAGTGAAAAGATAGCTTGAAAAATAGTCGCTAAAGCGGTACCAATGGCGCCAACAGCTAAACCAATAGCCGCAAAGATACCAACACTTTTACCAATATCAAATTTGCTTTCTGGATTTTGTACCGCTTGTGTACTGGTTTTCTCAATGTCAGCATCTTTATTGCTTGCCCATTTATTAATTTGTTCAGTAATTAAACGGCCAATACGTTGATAAGGTGCCCAAATAGCTTGTTGGATACTAATTGGTTTAGTAATCATCTTAACAACACTTGCATCCCAATCATTGCCTTCATTATCAATAAAAACGCCATTGCGGCCTTCCATTAATAAATCACCTTGTCCAGCGGTAATTGCTGCAGCAATTGTCTGCTTTTTACCATGCCTTGTACATTCACAATATAATAAACATAGTTCAGAATAATTAGCCATAGTTGAATGTTTAGCTATATTATCTACGGCAACACAGAGGGTAGCACAACGACCGTCAATATAAAGTTTTCCTAATTGAAATGCCGCATAATGGTCAAGTGAAAAGAATTCAGCAAACGAAGCAAAGTTAATCAATAAACGATAGAGATGTTTTTGAAATAAGACTAGCTTTTCTAATACAAAAACATCTGAGGCTGAAATTGGTGTTTGGTTATCCTGTTCAACCATGCTTTCAAATTCGTTTAGTAAATTATCATCAACTAAATTAGCAATTTGATTGCCAGTAAGATCCTCAATGCTAGCGGTTGGTTTAGTTGTTACACTTAATTGTTGCATCTCAGGTTTAGAACTGATTAGTGTTGTGTAAGCATTAAGATCTGCCTGAATATCTTGCCATTCTTGTGCAGTTAGTTGTTTGGGATCGGCTAAGTGTGAAGCGATTAAATCTCTAAATCGAATGATTTTAGTTTTCCACAGTGGATTAAGGCCATTAACCAGATCTAATGTGTTATTGGTATCTATTTTAGATAGAGGTAGCTCAGATAAAGCTTCATCAGAAAGTAATCCGTTTTGGGATGGGACAATATATTTCTCGTCAACATTTAACGCCGTTTGTGCTTGAGGTGCATATTGTGCTAATTCAACACGCAAAAAGTAGTCATCAATTTTTGGCTTTAATTCTTGAACTAATTTCCATATTTCTGAGCGGTTTTCGCCAAAAGGTGTTTGGGTATTACTGATATCGTTTTGCCATTTTTGCCAACTTTTTAAGTTTTTAACAAAAGTTTGCGCAATCTCTAGATTAATTCCATCCTGACCACTCATATCTTTTTCCGCACCAGTTGTTTTTATTGCTGCTTGAATAAAATTTTGCAGCTCTGGCGATAATTCGGCTGAAGGAGGAAAAATTAAATCACCATTGTAGAGTTTGCTGGCATTAATTTTAAGTGATTGTTGCACATCATCTTGCGTTAAATAATCAGCTTGGTTTTTATTTAAGTTCGCTAAAATGCTATGGGCGGTAATTAATAATTTTTTACCTTGTTCGTTTGAATCATCAATTTGCGATAATGATAAAGTTTGTGATGATTGAACAATATTATCAAAAGAAACTATTTTATCTTTAAGCCAATTAATTGCCTCTAAAATATCGGGAATACGAATGCGACCATCGTTATCTGAATCTAATAATTGTAATGTTCTTTGATCAAAATCTAGCCCTGTGGTTGGGCAACTGAGTGCAACCCATAATTTAGGATCTAAATTGGGTAAATTGATAATGTCATCGGCATTTTTTAATACGACTTGATCTAATCCACCAACACGTTGAAATGTCCAAGTATGACTCATAATCACCTCCATACCGAAATATTATTAATATATTCAATTATTAATAATTATAACAGTATTCATTTTTTTAGAAGAGAATTGGAATGCTCACGTTTTAAGAGCTGTTAATTGTATCTTTGATAATTGATTTTGGTTGCCTACCGCAACTTTATGATAGAATACCGCCTTATTATTTAATATCCAAATAAAAACCACAAATATGTCATTAATTAATCTTACCAATGCCTATTTATCATTTAGTGATGCTCCACTTCTTGATCATATTGATATGTCGATAGAAACTAACGAGCGCGTCTGTCTTGTTGGTCGTAACGGTGCCGGTAAATCAACTTTGCTAAAAGTGCTGAATAAAGAAGTACCGCTCGATGAAGGACAAATTGTTTATGAAAACAACGTTATTGTCTCTCGATTGCAGCAAGATCCCCCTCGAGATATTCAAGGAAATGTTTTTGATTTTGTTGCGGAAGGTTTAAAAGAACAAGCGCAATTATTAAAAGATTACTATGCATTGTCACACTTAGTTGAAACTGATCCAAGTGAGGGTAATCTATCTAAATTAGCTAAAATGCAAGAACAGCTAGATCATCAAAATGGTTGGCAATTGGATAATCGTATTCGTAATGTCATTTCCTCATTATCGTTAGATGGTGAGGCATTATTGTCTTCGTTATCGGGTGGTTGGTTGCGTAAAGCGGCATTAGCAAAGGCACTAGTTTGCCAACCATCAGTATTATTATTGGATGAACCAACTAACCATTTAGATATCGATACCATTAGATGGCTGGAAGAGTTTTTAAAAAGCTTTAATGGCAGTATTGTTTTTATATCGCATGACCGATCCTTTATTCGGCAAATGGCGACTCGGATTATTGATTTAGACCGTGGTAAGGTTGCTTCTTGGGGCGGTGATTATGACAGTTATTTGCTAGGTAAAGAAGAAGCGCTGCGTGTTGAAGAGTTACAAAATGCCGAATTTGATAAGAAGTTAGCACAAGAAGAAGTCTGGATCCGTCAAGGTATTAAAGCTCGTCGAACTCGTAATGAGGGTAGAGTGAGAGCATTAAAAGCGATGAGACAAGAATATTCACAGCGTCGTCAAGTCATGGGCAATGCGAAAATGCAGATCGAGGAAGCACTGCGTTCAGGTAAAATTGTCTTTGAGCTAGATAATGTCAGTTATCAAATCGATGATAAAGTGTTAGTTAAGGACTTCACGGTACAAGTGTTACGTGGTGATAAAATTGCTCTAATAGGCCCCAATGGTATTGGTAAAACCACATTATTAAAACTGATGCTAGGTAGTTTAGCACCGACCTCAGGAAGTGTTCATTGCGGAACCAAACTTGAAGTGGCTTATTTTGATCAGTATCGATTAGAACTTGATCCAGAAAAAACCGTTATGGATAACCTTGCAGAAGGTAAGCAAGAGGTGATGGTAAATGGTCGCTCAAGACATGTGCTTGGCTATTTACAAGATTTCCTATTTCCACCAAAACGAGCTAGAACACCGGTTAGAGCACTCTCGGGTGGTGAACGAAATCGTTTACTATTAGCAAAATTATTTTTAAAACCAAGTAATTTATTGGTGCTTGATGAACCAACTAATGACCTTGATATTGAAACTTTAGAGCTATTAGAAGAACTTGTGAATGATTATCAAGGAACGGTTTTATTAGTTAGCCATGATAGACAATTTGTCGATAACGTGGTTACTCAGTGTTGGTTTTTTGAAGAACAAGGACGAATTGGTATTTATGCTGGTGGTTATACAGATGCATTACAGCAACAACAGCAAGCTAAACCTGTGAGTACTCAAGTCACCAGTAGTAAGAGCAATGAGTCAACTAAAAGTGACATCAACAAAACCAATAGCTCAAACCAAACGCCAGAGCAAGCGGCTAAAAAGAAGGTTAAATTAAGCTATAACGAACAACGAGAACTCGCCCAGTTACCTAATAAAATCGAGGAATTAGAAACAGCTATTGCGGATCTTCAAGCACAAATTGGTCATAGTGACTTTTTCAATCAACCTCATGAAGTAACGAGCCCAATATTGCAATCTTTAGCCGATAAAGAAGCCGAGCTTGAAGTGGTATTTGAACGTTGGGAACAGTTAGAAGCATTAACTCAATAAGCGCTCAATGTGAGCGCTTATTCATGACTACCAAGTTTTTCTTGATAAAAAGTAAAAAAGTATTAAGGCAATAATCACAAAAATAGCGCCAACAAAGCCAATATAATTGGTTGATAAGTAAACTAGCACTTGGCTACCGACAAAGGCGCCACCACCTATACCGATATTATAAATACCCGAATAAACTGAGGTCGCAATATCGGCAGCATCAGGTGCAGCATCGATAACTTTACTCTGCATCACCATACCAATAATAGTAATCGCAAGCCCCCAAACCATACCTTGTAGTATTGCGGTTATGAGACTAAAAGAACAAACATAAAGCGATAATAAACAGATAATTAATAATATCACCGGCATGACTAAGATGGCGGTTGGGTGAGGTTCAGCATATTTAGCAAAAATTAAACTACCTATCATGCCTGAAAAACCGACAGCTAATAATAAGCTCACGACAATTTGTTCGCTAAAGCCACCAACATTAAGCATAAATGGGGTTATATAAGTATAAGCGGTAAAATGGCCGGTAATAATAATAGCAGTTAACAAATAAATGTTTAGTAATACAGGTCGTTTAAGTACTTTAGGAATGGCTTTTAGTGAAATTGTGTTCATACTAGGAACAGCTGGTAATAAATAAAGTAATGAAGCCATTACACAAAATGCGATAAACCCGATACATAAAAATGTGACTCGCCAGCCAACTAATTGGCCGATCATTGTTCCAATAGGAATCCCTAATACTGTTGCCATTGAGGTGCCAACTACAATAAAGCCCATCGCTTTAGCTTTTTTACCATTGGGTGCTAATCGAACCGCTAAAGGCGTGGTAATTGCCCAAAATACAGCATGGGCGCAAGCAATGCCGATTCTAGCAACCATTAAACTATAAAAACTCCAAGCAAAGCCAGCCAAGATGTGACTACCAATAAATAAACAAAATAGAAATATAAGTAGTTTACGGCGTTCCATTTTTGCGGTTAATACCGTTAAAGGTAAAGATAATAACGATACAGCCCAAGCATAAATAGTTAATAATAGCCCGGCATGCGCAACATCCATCGAAAAACTTTCAGCAATATTCGGCAGTAATCCAACTGGTACAAACTCTGTGGTATTGAATATAAACGCAGCAAGGGCAAGGCAGAGAATCGACGACCAGATTCGAGACCGTTTATTAGCATTATTCATGATTAATGTTATAGAAGGGATTGAGATTCAATAAGCTGATTATAGCTGAATATTATTGACTATTAAACAACGATGGCAAATAAATCATCAGATTAAATTAGTTATTTTTTTGTTTAATCAGTAAGCTGTTTTTCTACATTAAAAAATATAAAGGTATATAATATCGCCACCTACAATGAATCGTTCGATTAAATATCAAGAATCAACTTTTGATCACAGTTTGTCTACTAGCCTGTTGTAATATTTTTATGACTTTTGCTTGGTACGGTCATTTACGGTTTTTGCATAATCAAGTTTGGATTGTCGCCGTATTTATCAGTTGGGGTTTTGCACTGTTTGAATATTTACTACAAGTCCCTGCAAATCGGATTGGCTTTCAAGTCGCCAGTGCCGGGCAATTAAAGATACTTCAAGAAGTGATTAGTTTGTCTGTATTTATTCCCTTTTCAGTTTACATTCTAAAAGAATCATTTAAAACCGATTATATTTGGGCGGGTTTATGTTTGCTCGGAGCAGTATTTTTTATGTTCAAGGATAAAATTATCTCTTAATAGCGATATTCATAGTCGGGATATTATACAATATGTTTATCCATCGCCATAAATTATTCGGTTATCAAAAATCTTAAGTAATAAATAGTAATGTGCTGTTCTTCATAAAAATATTTTTGCTAACTAATGTTTACTGTTTTATTATCAAACAGTGCTGTATTTATAATAATTATTGCTAATCTCATTATATATAAAACTTGTTGTTTCTTTATTTGTTCTATTAAGTTGCGTTGTCATCACTAATTAAAATAGTACTTAGGAGATATCTATGCGTAAAAATTTTTTATATTTATTAGTAGTATCTATTTTATTTTGTTTTAGTGTCTATGCCATTGACGTTAAAGATGTAACCACGAATCCGAATGATTTTTATCTTACCCAAGAACAAGCACCAGATAGTTTACATTTGCTACCATCACCGCCTGCATTTAATAGCGTTGATTTTTTAAGAGATAAAGCAATGTATGATTGGGGAAAATCTATGAGAAATACTGAGCGAGGTAAACAAGCTTATCTTGATGCTGATTCGAGTAAAAATAATGTTACTAAACAGTTTTCAGCCGCTTTTGGATATGATATTTCAATTGATACCTCGCCTGAGATTTATAAACTTATTACCACAATGAAAGAAGATGCTGGTGATCTTGCTACTCGATCGGCTAAACAGTATTACAACCGCATTAGACCATTCTCATTCTTTAATGAAGCCACTTGTCGACCAGAAGACGAAAAAACATTATCGACTAATGGCTCATATCCTTCCGGACATACTACAATGGGATTCGCTATAGCCTTAGTTTTAGCTGAAATACATCCAGAACGGCAAAATGAAATTTTAAAACGAGGTTACGAAGTTGGTGAAAGCCGAGTTATTTGTGGTTATCATTGGCAAAGTGACGTTGATGCTGCAAGAGTCATGGCGGCGGCAGTAGTTGCACAATTACATACTAATTCGGCATTTATTGAGCAATTAGCTAAAGCAAAAGCTGAACTAAATCAATTTCTATAACTATAGGGTGTTAATGGACAACTAAATGATTTATTTATATTGGTTGTTATTCTTTAACAACCAATATAAATTTCCGTTATAACGCCTTAAATGATATATCTGGCAAAATTGTTTCTCCTTGCCAATACAGTTGACTAGCAACTTGTGCGGCAATATTACAATATAGTTGTGTAAATTCACTATCAGGATGGTTGACTACTGTAGGTTGTCCAGAATCGAGATCTTGGCGTAATAAACGATGAAGCGGCATTTGACCAAGTAATTTTGTTTGGTATTTTTCAGCTAATCGCTTAGCTCCATCCTCACCAAAAATCGCTTCATGGTGTCCACAATTTTCACAGATGTGATAACTCATATTTTCAATAATACCAATGGTTGGAATATTTACTTTATTAAACATCGTGATGCCTTTTTGCGCATCAATTAATGCAATATCTTGTGGTGTGGTAACAATAACTGCTGCTGTAACAGGAATGTTTTGTGCCAATGTTAATTGGATATCACCAGTGCCTGGAGGCATATCAATAACCAAATAATCAAGTTCAGGCCAGAGTGTATCTTGTAAAATTTGCAAAAGCGCTTTACTTGCCATTGGTCCTCGCCAAACCATCGCACCATCGGCATCAACTAAATAGCCAATAGAATTACTAGCAAGGCCATAAGCCATAATCGCTGACATATGTTTATTGTCAGGCGTTAATGGTTGTTCTTTTTCAGTGCCAAGCATTGTTGGGATTGACGGGCCGTAAATATCAGCATCTAAAATACCCACTTTAGCCCCTTGTTTTTGTAACGCTAAAGCTAAATTAACTGCAGTTGAGGATTTACCAACTCCCCCTTTACCGGAACTTATCGCAATAATATTTTTGATATTATTAATAGCATGATGACTATTTGCTCGCTTTAATGTGGCAATATTATAGTTAATATTCCAATTCACATTTTCAACTTCATCTAATTCAAGTAATAATGGCGTAACTGTTGTTTTCAGATCTTCAAAACCAGTTTGCCAAGCAAAAGGCATGGTCAAGCTAATCATTAGTTCTTGATTAACCCGTTCACATTGGGAAATAGCCCCAAGTTCAATCAAATTTTTCTGTAGAGTAGGGTGACGAAAATTTTCAAGAATTTTTTTTGCTTCCATGTTAATAGACCTTGTATCTAACTCGTTGGTATATATTTAGTTATTTTACTTCAATTTGTTATAGATATTATCAATAACTTTAATGGACAATAAATTACAAAATTATCTTTTTTACATTCCAATAAAAACACAACCAGTTCAAAATTGATTGGTTTTATAAAGAAATTTAGGCAAATTATGGCATAAATCTAGCGATAATCACACGATTGTTGTACTATTTCTGCCATTATGAAATTAAAGGTAATAATTTAACATGACAACTCAACGCAAAATATTGGTGACTTGTGCGCTTCCATACGCAAACGGTTCAATTCACTTAGGTCATATGCTTGAACATATTCAAGCTGATGTATGGGTTCGCTACCAGCGCATGCGTGGTAATGAAATCTATTTTATTTGTGCCGATGATGCGCATGGAACGCCGATTATGCTAAAAGCTCAGCAATTAGGCATTACTCCTGAGCAGATGATCGCGGAAGTAAAAGTCGAACACCAACGTGATTTTGCCGGATTTAACATTAGTTTTGATAATTATCATTCAACCCATAGCCCTGAAAATCGTGAAATATCAGAACAAATATATAAACGTTTAAAAGAGAATGGTTATATTAAAACGAAGGTTATTTCACAACTGTTCGACCCTGAAAAACAGATGTTTTTACCTGATCGTTTTGTAAAAGGTACATGTCCTCGTTGTAAAGCCGCAGACCAATATGGTGACAATTGTGAGGTTTGTAGTGCTACTTATAATCCTACTGATTTAATTGATCCTAAATCGGTTGTTTCTGGTGCGACGCCAATTTTGAAACAATCTGAGCATTTCTTCTTTGATTTACCTGAGTTTGCCACAATGTTACAAACTTGGATACGTTCAGGGACTTTACAAGAACAAGTTGCTAATAAAATGCAAGAATGGTTTGAAGCTGGTTTACAACCTTGGGATATCAGTCGTGATGCACCATATTTTGGTTTTGAAATTCCTGATGCGCCAGGTAAATATTTTTATGTTTGGTTAGATGCGCCAATTGGCTATATGGGCTCTTTCCTTAACTATTGTAATAAAAATAATAAAGCGATTTTTGATGAATTCTGGAATAAAGATTCAACGACAGAGCTTTATCATTTTATTGGTAAAGATATTGTTTATTTCCATAGTTTGTTTTGGCCAGCAATGTTAGATGGTAGTGAACATCGCAAACCATCAAATATTTTTGTACACGGTTATGTAACCGTTGATGGCGCTAAAATGTCAAAATCACGTGGTACTTTTATTCAAGCAAGTACCTATCTAAAACATTTGGATCCAGATTGTTTACGTTACTATTATGCCGCTAAATTGTCGCCACATATTGATGATATCGATCTTAATCTTGAAGATTTTGTTCAACGAGTTAATAGCGATTTGGTGAATAAAGTGGTTAACATCGCATCGCGTTCGGCTGGATTTATCAGTAAAAGATTCGACGGCAAATTATCTGATAATATTGCTGCACCAGAACTTTACGCCTTATTTGTGGAAAAATCGCAAGTTATTGCTGATGCTTTTGAAAAACGAGAATCAGGTAAAGCGGTACGTGAAATTATGGCTTTAGCTGACGAAGCTAACCGCTACATTGATGAAAAAGCGCCGTGGGTGGTTGCTAAACAAGAAGGGCAAGATCAGCAGTTACAAGATATTTGTTCAATGGGGATCCATTTATTCCGTATTTTAATGACCTATTTAAAACCTATCGTACCTTCATTAGCTGAACGTAGTGAAGCATTTTTAAATAGTCAATTACAATGGCATACAATTGATAAAGCCTTAACCGGTCATAAAATTAACAGTTTTAAAGCGTTATTCAACCGAATTGATATGGATAAAATCACAGCCATGATTGAAGAAACTAAACAGCAAGCGGCAGCAACCACACCAGCAAAAGAAAAGGTAGCCGAACCAATTGCGGAAACTATAAATTTTGACGATTTTGCTAAAGTAGATATGCGCGTTGCCTTAATCAAAAACGCCAGTTTTGTGGAAGGCTCAGATAAATTATTGCAATTAACGCTAGATATTGGCGATGAAACCCGAAACGTCTTTTCCGGAATTAAACAATACTACCCAGATCCGCAAGTATTAATCGGCCGTTTAACCATTATGATTGCTAACTTGGCACCTCGTAAAATGCGTTTTGGTGTTTCAGAGGGTATGGTGCTTTGTGCTAGTGGTAAAGATGACAATGAAGGTGTTTATCTATTATCACCAGATAGTGGTGCTAAACCGGGGATGCGAATCTCGTAAAGATATGTAATCAATTCTTTAATCTGTATCTTAACAAGCTATTAGGCTTGTTAAGATGCTTAAATAAAATAATATTACAAGTATAAGTTTGTTCTGTTACTCAATTGATTGTTTGCTAAAATAATAATTTGCAACCATTTTAGTTTTGCCTTCAAAGCGAATAAAATCCCATTTAATTGCTATAGTTAATCAGAATCCCGATAATATTCAAGAACCAATAACCAACTAGTCACTATAGTTTTCATCATATATCGTTAAAATATTTCAGAATTTAAATAAAAAATTTTGAGGAACGGGTTTTTTTAAGTCAAAATCTAGCCAATGAATTGCTAAAGTGGTTATAGAATTTGTTAGTGCCAATAATAAAAGTTTATTTTTATAAATCAGTTTGGTGTAATTATTTTAGCAACATCAGCAACATGCTGACAACAGAGAGATGTTAGCATGACAAACAGGAAAGTTTGGCCAGGTTATTGGTTTATCAGGAACAAAGCACAGAAGGTGCTTTAAACGCGAACGAAGGTGGAAAGCAGTTACATTGTGACCATTTGCGTAGTCGCCGCGGGAGTTGGTAAAGAGAGTTGCTCAAATGTGCTTTACTCGGACGTAATCACCATACAGAACTTGCCACAAAACAGTAAAACGTCCGAAACTCAACGAACAAAAAAATAGATTTTAAGACGTAATATTGCATTAAACTTTACAAAAGTTAACAATTAAACGGTTAAAATAGGTTGCATGGTTTTTTTCAATCACTATACTTTTATAAAATATTTATATGAATGGATGAGTTTTTATGCAAAAGGATTTAAAATTTCAAACAAATCATTAGGTTAATAACGGCTTCGGGTATGTATTATAATTTACAACACCAAACCTGTCCAATCTCTAAATTAACGTTAGTAAAGTTAAGCTCGCATCGTCTAGTACTTCACTATAGTTTATTTTTCCAGCAACTTCGGCAAAATTTTTCAAAATTTATTGGTTTAGCTTTTTTATCTCGGCAAGTTTTTTTTGTGTTAACTATGGTTGTTTTATTACCTATCTCTTTTTCTAATCACGCATTAACCTCTGAAACTGCTAATATCATACATGGCTCAGCCCCATATTTAACGTTTGATGGAGGGCGTACACGAATGACTGATACTGACGGTCTGCTTGGAATATTTTTATCTAATGGTGAACAATATACACCATCGGATACTAATTCCAGTATAACAAAACCAATTGAATTGCCTATTGCGGGCCAAACTTTTGCGGATATTGGTATGTTAGTGCCAACAAATACTAATTCTATTGCATTAAGTTCACTTATTGGTACGCCTTATAATTATTGGGGTGATGATGATGGTGATGGTCAGGGGATTAATGATATAACCGCGACAGGTAGTTTAAGCTTAACCATTGTTGATAAATATAATCAGGCTGTCGCCCGTAATGAAGTGCTGACTATTTGTAAGTCCCCGTATAAATTAACCTTATCTAATACTGGTGGTACATTAAAAACACGTTATGGTATACCTAATGAAAGTCGTTTTAGTGCCAGTAATGCCACTTATTATATTAATCCTAAGGCAACACCAGTGATTTGTTTTGTCAAGCCTAACTTGGTTAATGGTTCTTCATATTACACTGGTCCTGCTAACATTTGGAACCCTAATAAAGGATTTCTTACTCAGTCAGTTACGCCATCGTCTTATGGTTTAAACTTTCCGACTACTGGCGCTCATAATTTGTTTTTTGATTTGGATATTGCAGGTAATAATCAGGCCTTATATTGGAAGGCGGTTTCTCCTAATGGTGATATTAAGGCTAAGATGACCAAATCAACAAAAAATAGCGTTCGTGTCACCCTAACTGGTCCTGCCGTTACAGACTCTTCGCAACAGCGTTCAGATAATCCACGTCGTATCAAAAGGCCATCTTTGCCTCAGACTTTCGAGTTAGTTGGTCGTGATAGAAAAGGTAAAGCGGTTGTCAAGTATGGTTTTGTATTAAAGCAGTGGTTCGTCAATCGTGGTAAGGTTTATTACACTTATTCGAGTACATCGTCGTGGTGTACAAAAATTGGTGATTATCGGGTGCCTACTGTTAAGGATTTAACTAATACGATTTGTCAGGATTCAAGTTCTTGGAAGTGTCAAGATGCTGTCGGTGTTAAATCATCGTCACCTAATGATATATACCAGCGTCATATTGAAGCAGGGTTCTTCCCAGAATGGGGGAGCATGTACACTTACACAGGTGCTGGCTTTGGTAGTAATTCTTATTGGACGAGTGATGCAAATAGTAATAACCCGTTTGTCGTTTTTCTCGCGCACGGGTTATGTGTATCACTTTAGTTCGAGCTACTACGGGCATTGCCTTGCTAGGCAATTATTTTTTAATGTCCTAACGCTATTTTTCATATCTTCAACTCAACAGCTCAATGACTAAGGACTAAAAAATAAGGATAGGAGCAATGTGCTGACAACTGAGAGAGATTAGCATGGCAAACATAGATGTTTGGCTGGCTTGTTGTTTGTCAGGAACAAATCACCGCCGGTGCGTTAACAGCGAACGAAGGCGGAAGGCAGTTACATTGTGACCATTTGCTTAGTCGCCGCGTGAATTGATAAAGAGAGTTCGCTCAAATGCTCTTTACTCGGACGTAATCACCATATAAAACCAACCACTAAACAACAAAACGTCCGAAACTAAAATAACAAAAAATTGAGGAACGGGGTTTTTGAAACCCCAAAATCCTTTATATAAATAACTTTAATTGTTATTAATTATTTATTTCTGATTTTCTGCTGGATTACCCGAATAAGGTAATATATTATTTTTTAAACTGAATGAGAAATCCTTCGTGCTGATCTCGCCAATGATTTTGTCGCTATCATAAAGGGCTAATAAAAACTCAGCCATTTGATCAGCAGAATGATATTTAGCAAAACTTTTATCATAATCATATTTATCAACATTATTGGCTTTTTTGCCAAATTCCGTTTGTGTTGCGGCCGGAGCTAGTACTTTTGCTCTTAATTGAGCCTTAGCCTGTATCAGTTCTTGGGCAAGCCCTTCAGTGAAAGCATTAACATAAAATTTAGTGGCACAATAGGTAACAGCATTTGGCACAATAGTATAGCCACCTCGAGATGATATATTAATCAACTGAGTATTTGCTTGATCTTTATATTTACGTACATAAAGCGTTGATAGAATGGTTAATGCTTCAATATTTAAATGCAGCATTGATTCAATCTTTGTTAAATCTTGATCGTTTACACTGCCATAATGACCAAAACCGGCATTATTAACCCAAGTTTCGATAAAATAATTTTCTAATTCATTAAATAAATTATAATTAGACTGTATGTTGGTTAAATCGTAAACTTTTATAATAACTTCAATTTTTGGATTTATCTCTGCAATTTGTTGCTGTAATGATTCTAAATTTTCTTTTCTTCGAGCAATTACGATCAGATTTTTGTTTCTTTTGGCAAATGCGATTGCTGTTGCATAACCTATTCCTGAGCTAGCGCCAGTGATAAGAGTAAATTTTTTATTTTCCATTTTTAATCCTTTTGTTACTTAGATTGGTAGCTATATTTTAATGAGTTGACATCACTAGATAATTAGCTGACATAAAAATAGTTATGCAAATTTAATCAGCAAAACTTTGTTTAATGATGATTATATGCTCACTAAATTTCCGTATTTAATTGAAGATCTATATTATATTCATTGATAAAATGACAATAAATAATATAAAAATTGATTTATTAACAACTGAGGGTTACCAATATGGATTTAGTTAAATGTATGGAAGCATTTGTTATAACAGTAAAAACAGGCTCTTTTGCTGCAACGTCAATTTCATTAAATACCTCCCCACAAATGATTGCTAAATATATTCTTTTTTTAGAAAATTATTTGGGTCTGAAATTGCTTAATCGAACGACAAGATCGCAACATTTAACTGAATTTGGCAAACAGTATTATGAACGATGTTTGTTTATTCTAGGTGAAATCAAAAGCACAAAATCATTAGCCCAACAATTTAGCCAAGAGCCTAAAGGAAGGTTAAGGATTAGTGCCCCGATTAGTTATGGTCAATTTAATTTGATACCAGTAATAAGTCGCTTTATGAAATGTTATCCGAAAGTGAATATTGATATGCAATTAAGCGATCGTTATGTTGACTTAGTTAAAGATGATTTTGATGTGGTGTTTCGAATTGGCTCGTTAAATGATTCAAGTTTAATTGCTCGTAAACTAAGTGACTTACAGCTGATTTTTGCTGCTTCACCAAGCTATTTAGCTCAGAATGGCATACCATCAATACCTGATGATTTGAAGAAACATCAATGCTTAATTTATCAATATGTCACTCCGACCAAAAAAGATAATTTTTGGCCATTTACTATCAATGGTAAGTTAACTAATATCGCTATTTCTGGCGCATTTCAAAGTAATAATACCACTGCATTGGCTGCAGCCGCTATTGAAGGATTAGGTATCACGATGTTACCTGAGTCAGTATTGAATGAGTCGATAAAACAAAGCAAATTAATTCCTATTTTACAAGATTTTTTGCCACCGCCTAGAGAAACTCATATTTTATATACAGCAGATAAGCAAAGGTTACCTAAACTTAATATTTTTATTGAGTTTATGGTTAATGCTATGTCTTGATAAATATTGCAATACACTTAGTAATTGAATTAAATTAGATAAATTAATCACCCAAAATAGAAAAAGCGATCTGATGATCGCTTTTTTATGTCTAATTTAACTTTATAATTTATTATTTTATTGTTGCAATAGTACTAACTTCTTTACCTAACATGTTGTTTAAGTAAACTAAATCATTTGCAGTTAAAGTACCAACAGCATATTTCAACTGTAGTAAACTCGTTAAATAGTTGTATTTAGCATCAGATAGATTTCGTTTTGAGCTATAAAGTTGTGTGGTGGCATTAAGTACATCAACAATGGTACGCGTACCTACTTGATAACCAGAAGATGTAGCTTCTAATGAACTTTGTGCAGAAACAACCGCTTGTTGATATGCTCTAATCGCACTAATTGATGACGAAATATTGTTATAAGATGAACGAACTTGGTTAATCACACTACGATTAGTACTTTCAAGTTTTTCACTAAAACTGACAAAATTATGCTGTGCTTGTTGAACTTGTGAAACGGTCGCGCCACCAGAGAAAAGCGGTAAGCTTACACTAACTCCAATTTTGTTATCACCTGAATATGTTTTCCCAGCGGTATGTCGTTGATAATTTTTATTACCATAACTATCAGATTTATTTAAGTTAGTTGATGCATCAAGACTTGCTGTAGGCATATAACCTGATTGTGCCATTTTTATTTGATCACGAGCAATCTCTTGATTTAACTTCATAGTTAATAAGTTAAGATTGGCTGTTTCAGATTGTTTTAGCAATGTATTAATTTGTGTTGGCGCTTGAGTTTTAAAGGTTTTGGTATCAACACTTGCTAGCTTAGAGTAAAAGCGACCACTAACTTGACGCAATGCTTCAATAGCGTTATTTAAGTCATTTAATGCATTAACTTGTTGCGCTACTGTTAAATCGTAGTTTGCTTGTGCATTTTGTACGTCTGTAATGGCAACTAAACCAACTTTATGTTGTTGGCGAGTTTGTTCTAATTGACGACCAATTGCTTTTTTCTGTGCATCGATAAAGCTTAATGCATCAAGACATTTAAGTACATTAAAGTAAGCTACAGAAGTGTTTAAAATCAATGTTTGGCCTTGATATTGATAAGAAATATCTGCAATAGTTGCTTGTTTTTTTGTGATATCTAAAGCTTTCCAATTAGAAAAATTGAAGATACTTTGCGATATGGCGACTTGATATAAGCTACCGTTTTTACTGTTCTTTCCGCTGCTCTCTCGACGCCCATGCGTTACACCATAAGAAGCACTTAGACCAACTTGCGGAAGTAAACTTGCACGAGAACCTGAAATTGCTGAATAAGCTTTATCTTTTTCAGCCAATGAACTGCGTAAGTCTGGATTGGTTTCTTTTGCTTGTTCATAAACTTGAACTAAGTTTTCAGCAAACACAGATTGACTTAATGCTAAGCCAATTAAAAAGGTTAAAGTTTTTTTCATCAATCTTTCTCTTTAAAAGCAATAAAATAGAATAATATTTTTCAATTGCGTAATTTTAACAGATAATTAGCATATAGAAAGTGCCCATATTGGTTATTCGCACTTTTTATTAAAATTTAGCTTAAAATCGAGAACTTAATATGAAATATAAATCTACCCCAGTAATTTTTAACAAAAAAGATGTGTTTAATTTAACTAAACGAATTTTATATAAAGGTTTTTTCTCGTTGTTTGAATATCGTTTTCAATATCGTAAGTTTGATGGTTCTGTAAGCGAAATGGTTTCGCGTGAAATTCTAGAACGCGGTCATGCTGTGGTGCTTTTAGCTTATGATGATAAACGAGATGAAGTTGTCCTTATAGAACAAATTCGTATCGCAGCTATTGATACTCAAGCTAGCCCATGGATATTAGAATTAATTGCCGGCATGATGGATCATGATAATGAGTCGACTGAAGAAGTAGCAAGACGAGAAGCGATGGAAGAGGCAGGTATTGTTATTGGACAATGTAAGCCGATCATTAGTTATTTAGCTTCACCAGGCGGCTTAACTGAGCAGTTGCATATTTTGGTTGGTCAAGTTGATTCTTCGACCGCAAAAGGTGTACATGGTTTGGCCGAAGAAAACGAAGATATTAAGGTTCATGTAGTAAGTCGTGAACAAGCGTATAAATGGGTTGAAGAAGGAGTAATTAATAATGCCGCTTCAATTATTGCACTACAGTGGTTACAACTTAATCATCTAACACTAAAGAATGAGTGGAAATAAGCAGTTTTTTGTTAAACTAAGCAATTATTACTTTCCTAAAAATAGAATTTATTTTACAATTTAGTATAACATCATGATTTAAAATAAAAATTGTGATGTTGATCACAATATCAATTCTATTACTGGCATGATTTCATATAATAAATGATAGAGGTAGATTTTGGAGTCACTTTTGAAGCTTCAAATACGTAATAAGCATTGTGCAAAAATACTGCATATTACTGATACACATCTGTTTGCTGATGATAATGGCGCATTGCTAGGTGTTAAGTCAAATGCCAGTTTTTTATCAGTTATTTCTGAAATTGAGCGCAGCAATAAGAAATTTGATTTGATTGTTGCAACGGGTGATTTTGTCCAAGATGGTGCTAAAAAATCATATGCACGCTTTGCAGAGCAAATTCAAAAATTTGCTACACCGTGTGTTTGGTTAGCCGGTAATCATGATAACTATAGTTATATGCAAGAGGTATTTTCGAATTATCAACTTGCTGAAAATAAAAGTATATTACTCGGCGATAACTGGTTAATTGTGTTATTAAATAGTCAAGTTGTAGGGCAGGCTTATGGAATGTTGCCTGAATCTGAATTGCAGTTTTTAGAAAATACTTTAACTGCGCATGCCGATAAAAATGCACTAGTATTTTTGCATCATCATCCGATTTCCTCAGGTTGTGATTGGCTGGATGAGCATATTTTAAAAAATAGTTACAAACTCGAAGAAATCATCAAGCATAATCCTATTATAAAAGGAGTAGGTTGGGGACATATTCACCAACAACAAGATCATATTTGGCATAATTGTCATGCATTTTCGACGCCTTCTACATGTTTTCAATTTAAACCTAATTGTTATGATTTTCAGTTATCTAATGAAGATGCACCTGGGTGGCGAGAAATTATTCTTAATCAAGATGGGGTGATTGAATCTAAAGTTTTTCGTATCGCGGATAATCAATTTCTACCTGATATATCACAAAAAGGCTATTAAGGGCTCTTTTGCCTGTTAATTATCTAAAATTACCTAGAGTAAAGGGGCAAAAAAGTAGAATAATCGTTCAATCACACGTTGCCAGATTGGTCGTTTATTCCATTTTTGGATATTAATTTCTTCTGACTGTGATAAATATTGTTTTAGTAGCTGTGATAGTGATTTGGCAAATTGAGCGTCATCAATTACAGTAGTGATTTCAAAATTCAACCATAAACTGCGCATATCTAAATTAACGGTTCCAACTAGGCTAAGTTGATTATCAACTAGAACACTTTTTGTATGTAATAAATTATCATTAAATTGATAAAGTTTAACGCCACTATTTAATAATTCTGAAAAGAAAGCGCGACTAGCCCATTTTACCATTAATGAGTCGTTCTTTTTCGGCGTAATGATAATAACCTCAACACCACGTTGGGCGGCAGTGCAGATTGCATGTAAAATATCATCACTAGGTACTAAATAAGGTGTAGTAAAAATAATTTTTTCTTGAGCAGAATAAATTGCTGTCAATAACACTTGATGGATCATGTTTTCGGTATAACCAGGACCAGAAGGAATAAGCTGCATAATATGTTTCTTTTCTTCTGGTGGTTCAGCAAAATCCGTAATTTGTGGTAGAGCTAAATGTTTCCCTGTTTCAAGTTCCCAATCACTCGCATATATAGCTCCCATTAAGGTAGTAACTGGTCCATTCATTCTGATCATGATATCAACCCATTCTCCAACATGCTTGTTTTGTTTAAAGAATCTAGGGTCAACAATATTCATACTTCCGGTATAGGAGATATAATTATCTATAATGGCTACCTTACGGTGCTGACGCAAATCAAGTCGTCTAAACATAAATCTTAATAGATTAACTTGTAACGCCTCTATAATGATAATACCTGCATCACGCATTCTTTGGCAGGCTTTCGATCGAATAAAATGTCTACTTCCTGCTGAGTCAATCATTAATCGACAGGTAACGCCTCTTTGCGTAGCTTGTATTAGTGCTTGTTCAACATCATCTGCTTTACCGCCTTCATTCCAGATATAAAAAACCATTTCTATGTTGGAGTTTGCATTATTGATATCTTCAATAAGACGATTGAAAATGGTGTCGGTATCACTTAATAATTCAATATGATTGCCTTTTATACCGTCAAGTCCTGTTTGATGTTTACAAAGTTGAAAAATAGGCTTACTAACTTGACTGACTTTAGCGGTAAAAATATCAGGAAAAGCGCATAATTGCTTAATAAATTTGGTGATCGTTGGGCGCATTTTTTGCGCACGCTTAGCTCGCTGTTGCCCTAAATGGGTTTCGCCTAAGGCGAAGTAAAGAATAATGCCAATAATAGGTAATATATAAATGACCAACATCCATGCAATCACGTAAGTAGTTGGTCTTCTTTTGAAGACAATACGTAGCGTGGTCGACACAATAAGCAACCAGTAAACGAGAAAAATTAATGTACTTATTAATGCATGGAATGATGTAAATTGCATATTTATCAGCTATAAGTTAAGTTTAATTTGCTAATAGGATCTTTAGTACAATCATAATGTTGAAATATTTCTGGCAAAGGTTTTGGATTATTGTGTTTATCTACAGAAACATAAGTAAAAGTAGCATCAGTGATACGAAAACGCTGCGTAGCAATTTCTGAATCGGTTACTTTTTTAATCCAAACTTCAATCTCGATGGTAATCGAGGTAGTGCCAGTTTTTATACAATGAGCATAACAACATACTACATCCCCAACCATTGCCGGTTTGTGAAAAGTAATACTACTTGCATTAACTGTCACTACTCTTCTTTTGGCAATTTCTTTAGCTAAAATACCTCCAGCTAAGTCCATTTGCGACATGATCCATCCGCCAAAAATATGGCCATGTGGATTAGTGTCTGCCGGCATAGCTAAGGTTCGTAATACTAATTGTCCCTTAGGGATGTTGTCATTTTGTGTCATGTTGATAATACTCCTACCTATATAATTTTATCCGTTGTCAGTGGCCTTACTCATATTTCGGTAAATATAAATACCCGAGATCAAAGACATTATTAAAGATACAGCCGGTAAAATAAATACTTTAAAAATCCAGAAGAAGTCATCTGTTGCATAATATGTTGCAATTAAACTGAAAGTTCCACAGGCAATAAAAAATACAATCCATATTAGATTCAACTTATTCCAGACTGTTATATCAAGCTGTATCTCTTTACCTAACATTTTTTGTATAAGATTTTTCTTGAAAATAAACTGACTAACAGATAAAGCAGTAGCAAATAAAAAGTTAATAATGGTTACTTTCCATTTGATAATATTAGGTTCGCGAGTTAACAATGTCACGCCACCAAAAATCATTACCATCAGATAAGATATCAGCTCAACTTTGTCAATTTTTTTATACATAACAAGAATAATTAAAAAGGATATTGTTGAGGCAATCATTAATGCTTGGACGCCGACAAAAATATCGTAAATTGTTAAAAATATAAAAAATACGATAAGTGGGATAAAATTTAAAAGCTGCTTCATGTGATTATTAACCTGACAGATAAAAGTATGTATTATTCTCAATAAGTAAAAAAGCCTATAAAATAGGCTTATTTTTTAGTATGAAGTTCGGGATGAGCTTTACAGTTACCAGCTTTACAATGTCCGTAAAGATATAAGCTATGAAAAGTGAGGGTAACGCCATATTGTTCTGCAATTTCTTTTTGACGTTGATTAATTGTTTCATCTCGAAATTCAAACACTTCGCCACAATCTAAACAAATTAAATGATCGTGGTGTTTTTGTGAAGCAAGTTCGAAAACAGCTCTGCCACCTTCAAAATTGTGTCGAGTCACAATTCCGGCATCGTCAAATTGATTCAATACTCGATAAACCGTTGCAAGGCCAATTTCTTCACCCATATCAAGTAGTTTTTTATAAAGATCTTCTACAGTAATGTGTTGGCATGAAGGGTCTCGTAATAATTCTAAAATTTTTAATCGTGGTAAGGTAACCTTTAAGCCGGCACTTTTCAGTGCTGCATTATTATCTTTATCATGATTCGTCATATTACATTCCAGTTGAGTTGTTTAATAAAACATATTATAAAAATATGTACGGAAAATAAAATAAATCACTTTGATAGATCAAATATTCATTTCGGTTTTTACTTGTTTCACCCAATTATTAATGCGTTCTTCGGTTAATTCTGGTTGACGATCTTCATCAATGGCTAAACCAACAAAATGATTATCATCAACTAAACTTTTCGATGCTTCAAAGCTGTATCCTTCTGTTGACCAATGACCAACAATTTTTGCTCCTTTAGGTTCGATAATATCGCGAATCGTTCCCATCGCATCACAAAAATATTCAGCGTAATCTTCTTGATCACCACAGCCAAAAATTGCTACAGTTTTACCATTAAAATCAATTTGTTCCAAATTAGGGAAAAAATCGTCCCAATCAGCTTGAGATTCGCCATAATACCAAGTTGGGATACCAAAAAATAAGCAGTCATATTTTTCGATATGTTCTTTTGTAGTTTTTGCAATATCGAAAAGATCTGCTTTATCTGTACCTAAAATTTGTTGGATTTGTTTAGCTACATTCTCTGTATTACCGGTGTCACTACCAAAAAAGATTCCAACTTGTGTCATATTTTTACCTTTACTGTTTTTACAATATCAATATATTTTTGAGTATATCATTGTCGGTAGTTATCAGCAATAATTCTCAATTACTATAAACATAAGTAATTATTTACTACACAATCTTTACATCTTGAATTAAAATTAGCCACTATTTTTGGCAATCAAAGCTTTGGGATTTATTTATGAACCTGCATGAGTATCAATCGAAACACTTATTTAAACAGTATAATTTGCCAGTGCCTGAAGGTTATGTTTGTAACTCTATCGATGAAATACAAGATACATTGGCTGAACTTTCCTCGCAAACAACGACGAGCGCTTGGGTGGCAAAATGCCAAGTTCATGCTGGGGGACGAGGTAAATCTGGCGGGGTCATTTGTACTAAGGATTTTAATGAAATAAAGCTTTTTGCTGAAAAATGGCTAGGCCAGTATTTAGTCACTTATCAAACAACATCTAAAGGTCAACCCGTTAATCAGATTTTAATTGAGAAGGCCTCCAATATAGCTAAAGAGCTTTATTTAGGTGCAGTAATTGATCGTAGTAGCAAACGTATTGTGGTGATGGCATCGACCGAAGGTGGCGTTGATATTGAAAAAGTTGCTGAAACCTCGCCGCATTTAATTCACAAGATATCGCTTGATCCATTAACAGGACCATGTGGCTATCAAGGTCGTGAGCTCGCATTCAAGCTCGGTCTTAGCGGTAAACTCGTCAACCAATTTGCCAAATTATTTGTCAATTTTGCTAATCTTTTTATCAATAATGATGTTTCATTAGCTGAGGTAAATCCTTTAGTTATTACTGATTCACAAGAATTAATTTGTTTAGATGCTAAAGTTGTTTTAGATGATAATGCTATGTTTAGACATCCTGAATTAGCAATATTAAGAGATACAACCCAAGAAGATGAACGTGAATCAATAGCAGCTAAACAAGGCATTAGCTATGTTTCACTGGAAGGTAATATCGGTTGTATGGTTAATGGTGCCGGCCTTGCGATGGCAACTATGGATATGATCAAACTTTATGGTGGTGAGCCAGCGAACTTTTTAGATGTAGGTGGTGGCACAACGAAAGAGCGCGTAGCGGAAGCGTTCAAATTAATTTTATCAGATAAAAATGTCAAAGCCATTTTAGTCAATATTTTTGGTGGTATTGTTCGTTGTGATCTTATTGCTAATGGCATAATTGATGCAATTAAAGAGATAGGTTTGACCGTGCCTGTTGTTGTTCGTCTTGAAGGTAATAATGCTGAGCTAGCAAGAGAGATTTTGGCTAAAAGCGAATTGAATGTTATCACAGCAAAAGGTTTAGTCGATGCAGCCCAACAAATTGTTGCTGTTGCACAATAATAGGATGGGTGGAGAAAAATTATTATGTCAATTTTGATTAATAAAGAAACAAAAGTGATTTGTCAGGGATTCACAGGCAGTCAAGGTACTTTCCATTGTGAGCAAGCAATTGCTTATGGAACAAAAATCGTCGGTGGTGTAACGCCAGGTAAAGGCGGTACCATGCATTTAGGCTTACCTGTGTTTAATACAGTTAAAGAAGCCGTTCTGGCAACGGGTGCAACCGCAACGGTAATTTATGTCCCTGCTGCATTTGGTAAAGACTCGATTTTAGAAGCGATTGATGCAGGTATCAAACTAATAGTATGTATTACAGAAGGTATTCCAACTTTGGATATGCTTATCGTTAAACAAAAATTAGTTGAAAATGATGTTGTTATGATAGGGCCTAATTGTCCTGGAATTATTGTACCTGATGAGTGTAAAATAGGTATTATGCCTGGACATATTCATTTTGCAGGAAAAGTAGGTATTGTTTCTCGTTCGGGTACTTTGACTTATGAAGCTGTAAAACAGACTACCGATATCGGATTAGGCCAATCAGTTTGTGTTGGAATTGGCGGCGATGCTATTCCGGGTAGTGATTTTATCTCCATTCTAAAATTACTTCAGCAAGATCCTAAGACAGAGGCTATTGTTATGATAGGTGAAATTGGTGGTAGTGCCGAAGAAGAAGCTGCTAATTACATCAAACAAAATGTCACTAAGCCTGTTATCGCTTATATTGCTGGTGTTTCGGCACCTGTAGGTAAACGTATGGGCCATGCTGGGGCAATCATTTCTGGAAATAAAGGGACTGCTGCCGATAAAACTAAAGCATTACAAGCCGCAGGAATCATTGTCGTAAATAGTTTGGCTGAAATCGGTGAAACGGTAAAAAAACACCTTTAATTTCATTTTTTTGACATTCATCAAGTTTTATTTTTACAATAATATTGTAAAATACAATAAATAACGACAAAAAATTTGTGGGTATTTAAGGATAAAGGGAGCACATTATGTTTGATATTGTAGAATTATCAAGACTTCAGTTTGCACTCACCGCAATGTATCATTTTATTTTTGTTCCATTAACGTTAGGTATGGCGTTTATGCTTGCAATTATGGAAACAGTATATGTGGTTAGTGGCAAGCAAGTTTGGAAAGATATGACTAAATTCTGGGGTAAACTGTTCGGTATTAATTTTGCCGTTGGTGTTGCTACCGGTTTAACCATGGAGTTCCAATTTGGGACTAACTGGTCTTATTACTCGCATTATGTTGGTGATATATTTGGTGCACCGCTTGCGATTGAAGGATTAATGGCATTTTTCTTAGAATCAACGATGGTTGGTTTATTCTTTTTTGGCTGGGATAGATTAAGTCGTGGTAAACATTTAATGGTTACCTGGTGTGTAGCTTTTGGTTCTAATTTCTCAGCACTTTGGATTTTAGTTGCCAATGGTTGGATGCAATTTCCAATCGGTTCAGACTTTAACCCAATTACCTCTCGTATGGAAATGGCCAGTTTCTTTGAATTAATTACTAATACTGTTGCACAATACAAGTTTGTTCATACTGTTGCAGCAGGATATTTAACCGGTGCAATCTTTGTTTTAAGTATTAGTTCGTATTATCTACTAAAAAAACGAGATTTGCCTTTTGCAAAACGTTCTTTCGCTGTAGCAGCTGTGTTTGGTTTTATTATGTCAATTGTTGTCGCAATCATGGGGGATGAGGCTGGTCATGAGTTGACAACTGTACAACCAGCAAAACTTGCGGCAATTGAAGGTGAATGGGAAACTCAACCTGCACCTGCATCATTTAATGTTATCGCGTTCCCGTCACAAGAGAAGAAAGAAAATTTATTTGCTCTTGAAATTCCTTATATAATGGGAATCATGACAACTCGTTCATTCGATACCCAAGTTACTGGTTTAAGAGATATCTTAACTAATAATGAAACTCGAATTCGTAATGGTATTCTCGCTTATACGAATTTGGAAAAAATTCAGAAAGGTGATCAGGATCCTACTGTCTTAAAAGCCTTTGAAGATAATAAAGTTGATTTAGGTTATGGTTATTTAGTTAAACGTTATACTGATCGTGATAATTTAACAATTCCGGAAGCGACTGAACAACATATTAAAGCTGCAACTGAAGATTCAATTCCTACTGTATGGCCTCTGTTCTGGGCATTTAGAGGTATGGTTGGTTTGGGCTTATTAATGATTTTAGGTACTGGACTTGCTGTATGGACAACCTATAAAGGCCGAATTGGTGAAAAACGTTGGTTATATCGTTTACTTCTATTATCTTTACCATTCCCTTGGTTAGCATGTGAATGTGGTTGGTTTGTTGCTGAATATGGTCGTCAACCATGGGCAATTCAAGATATTTTACCAACAGGTGTCGCTAATTCTTCGCTAACCGCAGGTGAGGTATTATTTACTATGGTGCTAATTTGTGGACTTTATACTCTGTTCTTGGTTGCTGAACTGTTCTTGATGTTTAAGTTTGCACGATTAGGGCCTAGTTCATTAGGTACTGGTAGCTACCATTATGAAAAAACACAATCAATATCGGAATAAGGCATAGGGAGTATATACAATGATTGATTACGAAATTGTACGCGTCATCTGGTGGGTGTTGATTAGTGTTGTTTTAATCGCTTTCGTTATCACTGATGGCTTCGATATGGGTGTCGGTATTTTATTACCTTTTATTGGCAAAACCGATACTGAACGCCGAATCATGATAAATGCAATCGCACCACACTGGGATGGTAACCAAGTTTGGTTAATCACCGGTGGTGCAGGTATTTTTGCAGCATGGCCTACGGCTTATGCGGTATCTTTTTCAGGTTTTTATATTGCGATGGTTTTAGTGCTCTGTTCGCTATTCTTTAGACCAATTGGTTTTGATTACCGTAGTAAACTGGAAAATTCTAAATGGCGTAATATGTGGGACATAGCAATCTTTTTCGGTAGTTTTGTGCCAGCACTTGTTTTCGGGGTTGCATTTGGCAATTTATTAGAAGGTGTACCATTTAGATTTGATATTAGTAAACGTGCTTTTTATGATGGTTCATTCTTTGAATTATTGAATCCATTTGCAATATTAGCTGGTATTGTGAGTTTGATGTTAATCGTTGCTCATGGCGGTGCTTGGTTGCAAATGAAAACCTCAGGTGAACTTTACTTAAGAGCGAGAAAAGCAACGCAAATAGCAAGTTTGATTATGCTAATTGCTTTTGTATTGGCTGGTGTTTGGGTTGCATTCGGTATTCATGGCTATGAAATTACAAGTGCTATAGATCATAATGGAGTATCAAATCCATTAGTTAAAACTGTATCAACAGATTCTTCATGGTTAAACAATTACATGAATTATCCTATTTTATGGGCGGTTCCAGCATTAGGCGTATTATTACCATTATTAACTATTTTCTTTTCTAGTATGAATAAAAATGGCTTAGTGTTTTTATCTTCTTCACTAACTATTGCTTGTGTATTACTTACCTATGGAATTGCAACATTCCCATTCATTATGCCATCAAGCATTATGCCAAACGCTAGTTTGACTATTTGGGATGCAACTTCTAGTCAATTAACACTTAATATTATGTTTGGTGTTGTAGTAATCTTTTTACCAATTGTTCTTTTCTACACTATCTGGTCTTACATTAAAATGTTTGGGCGTTTAGATAAAAACCATATTGAAAATAATAAACATTCACTTTATTAAGGATTAATTATGTATTACGTTTTATGGTTCATTGGAATAATTGCAGCTTGTATGTTAGCTGTTGTTACTGGACTTTTGGTTGAAAATTCTAGTAATGAAAAAGAAACTAACAATAAATAATATAATAAAATAACGAATATAAAGGTGGCAAATTGTCACCTTTTTACTTATAGGTCTGAACGAAATATAAATAATTCACAAATGATAATTGTTTTCATTTAACTATTTTTATATCATAGTGCAGCGAATTTCATATTAATATATAATATGGTCAATTTTTTAGGCTAAATTAGATCGAACAATATGAAACAATTCAGTTGGAATGCAAGAGTCTATTATGAAGACACAGATGCTGGTGGAGTAGTGTATCATGCTCGGTATCTTGCTTTTTTTGAACGAGCTAGAACAGAAATGCTTAGGCAACTTGATATTAGTCAACAAAAGTTGCTGCAAGAAGGTATTGCTTTTGTTGTTAAAAAGATGGATATTAGCTACGACTTTCCAGCACGTTTAGATGATATGTTATCTATCAGCACTAAGATTGAACAAATTCGTAAGGCGTCTATTATTTTTAAACAGACAATTTTAAACCAGAATAAGCAAATTATCAGCAGTGCTGATGTGGTGATTGCTTGTGTCAATATGACTAAAATGAAGCCTTGTGCGCTTCCAAAGTCATTATTTTTGGAGTTAATTTAAGTGAATATTATTGATCTATTTTTACAGGCAGGACTTTTAGTACAAGGCGTTATGCTATTGTTACTCATGTTTTCTGTTATGTCTTGGGCTTTTATTTTTCAACGTAGTAGCGTTTTAAGCAAGGCTAAAAAACAAGTTGAGCAATTTGACAATAGTTTTTGGGCTGCTGATGACTTAAATGTGCTCTTTGATAAAGCAAAATTCAATAAAGAAGAGATCTGTGGTACAGAACATATTTTCTATTCGGGATTTAAAGAGTTTTCTCGTTTATATCAAATTAATCCAAATATGCCAGAAGCAGCGTTAGATGGCGCATCTCGTTCAATGCGTTTAGCGATGAATCGTGAATTAGACAATTTAGAATTGCATATACCTTTTTTAGGTACTGTAGGGTCAATTAGCCCATATATTGGTTTATTTGGTACTGTTTGGGGAATTATGCATGCTTTTATTTCACTTGGCGAGGTCAAGCAAGCAACATTGCAAATGGTTGCTCCCGGTATTGCTGAAGCGTTAATTGCGACCGCTATTGGTTTATTTGCCGCGATTCCTGCTGTTTTAGCTTATAACCGATTATCATTGCGTGTAAGTCGAATGGAACAAAGTTATTTGAATTTTATTGATGAGTTTTCATCAATTTTACAACGTCAAGCAGTAGCTGTTAGGAAATAATTATGAGCAGACGTTCACGTTATTCAACCAAATCAGAGATCAATATTGTACCTTTGTTAGATGTATTATTAGTATTGGTGTTGATTTTTATGGCTACAGCCCCAATAATAAGCCAAAGTGTTGAAGTTGATCTTCCAGAAGCAACAGAATCAAAAACTGTTTCGCCTTCTGATAATAAACCTATAATTATCGAAGTATCTGGGGTTGGGGTGTATGCAATTATTATAGATCAGAATCGACAATCGAATATTCCTCAAGAGCAAATTGTTGCGGAAGTTAAGCAGCAAATGTCGCTTAATGATAAAGCTGTTTTTTTAGTTGGTGGTGCGAAACAAGTTCCTTATGAAGAGATTATAAAGGCTTTAAATTTGCTTCAATCAGCAGGTGTCAAATCTGTTGGTTTGATGACTCAACCAATTTAACTTAATAATTATTAAATATAAAAATGTCAGCAATGTCTAGTAAGTTAAACTCAAAATTAAGTTTACCGGTTATCATTTCCATTCTTTTACATGGCATATTAATTATTGCCTTGGGATATAAGTTTGTAAGTGATACTGGTGAAAACTATGGTACTATCAATGGTAATTCGATTGATGCTATCATGATTGATCCATCGGTTATGACCGAACAATATCAAAGACAATTGCAGACTAAAACTAATCAACAAAAAGCAGATCAAAAGAGTCAAGAACTTTTAGATAAACAAATAAAAGAACTCACTGAAAAAGCGGAAGCAGAGAAAGCAGCCGCTGAAAAAGCTGCCGCAGAAAAGGCAACTGCAGAGAAAGCCGCCGCTGAAAAGGCCGCAGCAGAGAAAGCTGCCGCTGAAAAAGCCGCCGCTGAAAAGGCAGCAGCAGAGAAAGCCGCCGCTGAAAAGGCAGCAGCAGAAAAAGTCGCTGCTGAAAAAGCAGCAGCAGAAAAAGTCGCTGCTGAGAAAGCAGCAGCAGAAAAAGTCGCTGCTGAGAAAGCCGCCGCTGAAAAGGCCGCCGCTGAAAAGGCAGCTGCAGAGAAAGCTGCCGCTGAAAAGGCCGCAGCAGAAAAAGCAGCAGCAGAGAAAGCTGCCGCTGAAAAAGCAGCAGCAGAAAAAGCTGCTGCCGAAAAAAAAGCCAAACAGAAGGCTGAGCAAGCTAAAAAAGATAAAGCTCTCAACGATCTTTTAGGTGGGCTTACCTCAGGAACACCAAGTTCTGGAGGAGTTGCCAGTCGTAAAGGTGTATCCGATGGTGAGCTAGATAAATATAAATCGTTAGTACAAAATGCAATAAGTAATAAATTTATTAATCCACCAAATGTTTATCGTGGCAAAACTTGTGAATTACAAATTCAGATAGCACCTGATGGACTATTGCTTAATGTCACTTCAAAAGGTGGTGATGCTGATCTATGTAGAGAAGCGCTTGCTGCAACTAAATTAGCGGTTATACCAAAACCAGCAAGTAGTTTTTATAGTGAAGTAAAAACCATGAATATCGAATTTCAACCAAAGTAAATAATTTGATAGTTATCTGATTTTTAAAATTTATTTATGTTATGTCATTTATTGATGAATAAATATTCCGCATCTTGATAATCTGATATTGAAAATTTACTAATCACCCCAATATATTCTCTATTCATTTCCGAATTAAGTTTTTATGTAAAAGAAGGAGCAGAATATGACAACAATTGTCAGTGTTCGTCGTGAAGGTCAAGTCGTTATTGGTGGCGATGGACAAGTTACATTAGGTGAGCGCATTATTATGAAAGGTAATGCTCGTAAAGTTCGCCGATTGTACAACAACAAAGTGATTGCAGGATTTGCTGGAGGTACTGCTGATGCTTTTACGCTATTTGAATTATTTGAGAGAAAGCTAGAAATGCATCAAGGTCATTTAACTAAGGCTGCTGTAGAGCTAGCTAAAGATTGGCGGACAGATAGAATGCTTCGTAAATTAGAAGCACTACTTGCCGTTGCAGATGAAAGCGCATCGTTGATTATCACCGGTACTGGAGATGTAATTCAACCAGAAGATGATTTGATAGCGATTGGATCTGGTGGACCTTATGCTCAAGCAGCTGCAAGAGCCTTATTAGATAATACCTCATTATCTGCACATGATATTGTGCAAAAATCTCTATCAATAGCGGGTGATATTTGTGTTTACACAAATAACTTCCAAACTATTGAAGAGCTTAATTACTAATTAATCTGATTTAAGAGAAATACTACTATGTCTGAAATGACTCCTCGCGAAATTGTAAGCGAACTAAACCAACATATTATTGGACAAGATAAAGCAAAACGTTCTGTTGCCATTGCTTTACGTAATCGCTGGCGTCGTATGCAACTTGATGAAGCATTACGTCATGAAGTTACGCCAAAAAATATTCTTATGATCGGCCCTACAGGGGTAGGTAAAACTGAAATTGCTAGACGATTAGCTAAATTAGCTCATGCACCTTTTATTAAAGTAGAAGCTACCAAATTTACTGAAGTTGGTTATGTCGGTAAAGAAGTTGACTCGATTATTCGAGATCTTACTGACTCTGCTGTGAAAATGATTCGCCAAGAAGCTATCGAAAAAAATCGTAATCGAGCTGAAGAACTAGCTGAAGAGCGTATTTTAGATGTGCTTGTTCCACCAGCTAAAGATGGTTGGGGGCAAGTTGAAAATAATAATGATTCAACAGCTAGACAAGCATTTAGAAAAAAATTACGTGAAGGTGCACTTGACGATAAAGAAATTGAAATTGAAGTAGCTGGCGTCAATATAGGTGTAGAAATTATGGCTCCTCCAGGTATGGAAGAGATGACTAACCAACTACAGTCGATGTTCCAAAATTTAGGTGGTCAAAAAACTAAAGCGCGTAAAATGAAGATCAAAGATGCCTTCAAACAGCTAATAGAAGAAGAGGCTGCGAAGTTGGTTAATCCTGATGATCTTAAACACGAAGCCATTGAAGCTGTTGAGCAAAATGGAATTGTATTTATCGATGAGATCGATAAAGTGTGTAAACGAGGTAATTCATCTGGACCGGATGTTTCTCGTGAAGGTGTGCAACGCGATTTACTACCACTTGTTGAAGGTTGTACCGTTTCAACTAAACATGGTTCAGTAAAAACTGATCATATTTTGTTTATTGCATCGGGCGCGTTCCAAACTGCTAATCCATCAGATTTAATTCCTGAGTTGCAAGGACGTTTACCAATTCGAGTTGAATTACAAGCGTTAACAAGCGAAGATTTTGAACGAATTCTAACTGAACCGAATGCATCATTGACAGTCCAATATAAAGCATTAATGGCAACTGAAGGTGTTAATATTGACTTTACACCAGATGGTATCCGTAAAATTGCTGAATCTGCATGGCAAGTTAATGAACAAAATGAAAATATTGGTGCTCGCCGTTTGCATACAGTGCTTGAACGTTTAATGGAAGATGTCTCTTTCGAGGCCAGTGAATTGGGTGGTCAAACTATCACAATTGATGCTAAATATGTTAGTGATCATCTAGATAAGCTTGTTGCAGATGAAGATTTGAGCAAGTTCATTTTATAATAAAAGATGTTGTTAAATTAAAAGGTGAGTTAGATAACTCACCTTTTTTATCTTTATTATTTAGTTAATGAGAAATTTATTTCTTTAGTAATCCGCCTAATATATCGACTGCTTTAGACTTTAATTTGTCTTTGTCTTTGTCTTTGTCTTTGTCTTTATCCTTGCCATTGCGATTTTCTAATTTATCACGTAGTTTATCTAAACGCTGTTGTAATTTATCACTAAACACATCGGACAGTATTTGAGCTATATCTAACTGATAGCGTAAATTAGAAAACTGACCATATATACGTAGTGGTATAGTCACTTTCTGTAATTTGGCAATGGTGTCGCTTTTACTATTCCAACCACCAAGCAACTTGATATTTAAATTAACATCCAAATCATGATTAAGCATTCCCACTTTGCCTGAACCACTTATTATATCTAAGGTTTCTGAATTGGCATTGAGCAAATTAAGTTCTATATTACCTTGATTTAAATAAGCATTGGTGTTGATTTTATGAAACTCAGTATATTTCTTTTGATTACCCGATTTGTCATTGCCGTTGCCATATTTTGCAGCTGCACTTTCGATAATATTTTGAATATTAATGTTATTCAATTTAGCATTGGTAATGACGATATTCGCATTACCTTTGAGACTTTCTAATAATTTATTTGTTGTTAAGCTATTGGTTTCTAATATCCCTGAAGCATTAAATATACCATCTAGATCATACGCCATATCCATTTGGGTAAAAAAAGAATTTAAATTAATATTGTTAATTTTGGTATTAAGTTTAATCTGCGGTGTTTTCTGTTTGCCGTTAGCAGTGCCAGTTGCGGTTATATGTCCATTAGCAAAATCAAAATTTAAATCTTTAAATGTCGCTATTCCATCCTGATTATCAACGTTTAGTTTAACATTGTTCATGATGATTTTATTTGCTTTAATTTCCTTGATATTTATCGTTGTTTTGCCATCAAATGCATTAAGAATACTTAATTGATTATTATCTTTGGCAACACTAGAAACAACAGGTGAAGTTTGTTGTACGGGAATGTCTTTGTTTGATTTTGCATTTTGTTGTAAAAAAGGCGTTAAATCTAATTTTTCTGAACTCAATTGTAAATCGACGTATGGTTTATTATCAAAACGAGTATTGATTTTACTGGTAAAATTATTGTCATTAACGGAAAAAACTAAGTTTTGGCTATTTAATTGCTTAGGGCTTTGTTGATAATTAAATACACCAGTTGCACTTCCTTTGAGTGCTTTGTTTGAACTCGCAATGCCGTTATAGCTGTAATCTAACTTTTTAAGGTCGATAATGGCTTTTTCTGGGAATTGAGTTAAATCGACATTGGCATTAACCGAATAAAATAGATCTTGCTGATTTTTATCAATATTTCCTTTTAATTCGATTGAAAGATTCTTATCGTTATTTTGTTCTAATAACAAATTGATATTTCTGAAATTTATCAAATCATTATTATATTGTAATGCCACCGTACTATCGGCTATTTCAAATTTATTTAAGCTGAATTTCCAATTAGATACATTCTTTTTATTTTCAGATATATCTGTGTTTGGTTGCGATGGAGGAGTTAGAGTTTGGGTATATTTTTTAGCATTATCACCTTTACTTTCGTCAGTAATATTGATTAATGCTGATTTGATAAATACATTTTTAATCGCTAAATTTTTTGAAAAAAGCGGTAGAAGTTCAACATCAAGTCGCATATTGTCTGCAGTTAATAGCGGTTTTGTTGCACCGTTATCAGATAATTTAACTGCATCAGTTAAGATGCTGACCTGAGGCCAGATATGCCAGCGTAAGTCACCTTCAATAGTTAATTCATAACCAGTTTTATCTTTTACTGTTTGAGATATATATCCGCGAAAATGATTTGGATCAACAAACACAATAAGAGAAACAATGCTGATAACAATAACCAAAATTAAGATAAATAGAATAACCAGTATCTTTTTTATCATATGAATGTTCCTATATTAAGGTGATAAATGTTATTAATCTTTATCAATACGACTGGCAACAGCGCCATGTTGGTCTTTATATTTAGCATCTTGTCTTCGATTATATGGTCGTGCAGCTGGGCCACTAAGGGTTTCAAAACTTAGTGCACCAATGGTCATACCTGGTCTTAATGCTACTGGGATTTTTCCAGAATTGTAAAATTCTAAAACGATTTGTCCATGCCAGCCTGGATCAATGCGATGGGCAGTAACGTGAACCATAAGTCCTAGACGCGCTAACGATGAACGCCCATCTAACCAACCAACTAAATCATCAGGGATGGTTACCGATTCAAGCGTTACGGCTAAAGCTAACTCGCCAGGATGTAAATAGAAAGCATCACCTTCAGATAGTATCATCTCTTCGCTCATGACACGCTCTAAAACAGCAGAAACTTCTTCTTTTGGACCACTTAAATCAATATAGGGGGTAGTATGTTCTTTAAAAGTACGAAATTGATTACCAAGTCGAACGTCAACAGTTGCACCATTAATACAACTCAGTTCTGGTTGTGGCGTGATTTTTAATTTACCACTATCTAAATATGCTTCAATATCACGGTCACATAATCTCATAAGTTATCCTTAATTCTGCTTTTTAACGTATTCTAGCAGGTTCTTTTGTTGACGTCGATGTTGGTAAATTAAGGTTTGATAACCCAAGCTCGGCCAAAATGATTATAGTAACCAGCTTGTTTACCAGCTTTATCACCAATGCCTAAATAAAGATCAAAATGATGGCCTTTAATTGCACCACCAACATCAAGTGCCACCATCAATCGTACTTCTCGTCTACCACGATACTGACCATCATTATCGAGAAGTGGTACATCCACTAATACGACAGAACCTGTTGGTACTAATAATTTATCTGATGCCACTGAAGCATTAGCAATTAAAGGTACTGCGGCAGATCCTTTTACTTCAGCATTATATTGTGGTTTAAAAAAGACAAATGATCGATTTTGAATCAATAGCGTTTTAAGTTGTTTTTCACTTTTATTTTTAGCCCAATTTTTAATTGCTTGAATGGACATATCTTCCTTGGCTATTTCTCCCTGCTCAACTAATAAACGCCCGATACTTGAGTAACCGTGACCATTTTTACCACCATAACAGAAGAAAACTAATGGTGTGCCATCTTCAAAATCAATATAGGCACTTCCTTGTACTTCCATTATAAAGTTATCCATTAATGAATTACTGTAAGCAATTTCGAGCCCTTTACCGGTTAATGCTCCATTATAGATTTGTTCACGACTTGGTAAGCGACCTTTAGACTTAGCTGGCATTCTATAAATTGGATATTTAAATTCACCGGTTGGTTGGTGTCTAGCTTTGATTACCGGAGTATAATAACCAGTTAAATGAACATTGCCATATCCATCTTTACCTGCCATTTCATAGCTTTTTAGCCCTACTTTATGGAATTCTGCTGAACCTAGCGAGCGATTAATCCAAGCGTCAACAGCTTTATAAATATGTTCATTTTTCTGATACAGTGAAGGTGATGTAGTTCTTAATTTTTCAACTTGAATAGTATAATCAGAAATATTGACTGGAACGGCTAACTGCGGATGGCTGATATTGAAATCATTGGCTAGTTTTCCATCTCTAAATTGCTTACTTTTTGCATTTGAATCACTTTGACACCCAGTCAATAATGATAGAATTAATAAAATAGATAATATGAAAATATTAGATTTACAGTTGTTTTCTTTCATTTTGAATAATTTATTGTAGTTAGTTATATGATATAGTTGGTTATGCTACACAATTATATTATAAGAGACTATCAATAATTATTAGAATGTCATAAAAAGTTTTGATAACGATTCAGCTTGCGATTTGAGGCTATTAACTTTATAGTCATCTATTCCACATAAAAATAGAAAAATTGTAAAAACGATAGGTAATCAATAAGATGAACACTACGTCTTCAAATCAAGATCTTAAACGAAATCTCTCCAGCCGACACATTCAATTAATAGCAATTAGTGGTGCAATTGGTACGGGTTTATTTATGGGCTCAGGAAAGACGATTAGTCTTGCTGGACCATCTATTATTTTTGTCTACATGATTATTGGGTTTGTTTTATTTTTTGTTATGCGAGCAATGGGCGAAATTTTATTGTCCAATTTGAATTATAAATCTTTCAGTGATTTTGCTAACGATTTATTAGGTCCGTGGGCAGGTTTTTTTACTGGTTGGACCTATTGGTTTTGTTGGGTTATTACTGGAATTGCTGATGTTGTGGCTATCGCAGGATATGCACAGCATTGGTTTCCTGAGCTACAAGCGTGGATCCCGATGCTACTTACTGTCATCGTTCTATTAACCTTGAATTTGTTGACGGTAAAAATGTTTGGTGAAACTGAGTTTTGGTTTTCGATGATTAAAATTGTCGCTATTTTAGCTTTAATTGCTATTGGACTTGTTTTAGTTGTTACCGCCTATCATTCGGAACAAACTAATACTACTGCTGCATTTTCTAATCTTTGGCAATATGGTGGTTTCTTCCCTCATGGTACTATGGGTTTTTTTGCAGGTTTCCAAATTGCAATTTTTGCTTTTGTCGGGATTGAGTTAGTTGGAACGACGGCAGCTGAAACCCTCGATCCGAATAAAAATTTACCTCGAGCGATCAATTCCGTGCCAGCCCGTATTATTTTCTTCTATGTCTTTGCGTTGATTATCATTATGAGCGTAACGCCTTGGCAGTTTATTTCACCAAATAAAAGTCCATTTGTTGAGTTGTTTACGTTAATTGGCTTACCTGCTGCAGCCAGTATTATTAACTTTGTGGTACTTACTTCAGCTGCTTCTTCTGCTAATAGTGGTATTTACTCAACCAGTCGAATGTTATTTGGCCTTGCTAAAAAGCAGGATGCACCTGAACCATTTGGTAAATTATCAAGACGTTCTGTTCCTGCTAATGGCTTGCTATTTTCATGTACTTGCTTGTTTGGTGGGGTAGTACTGATTTATTTAGTACCTAATGTTATGGAAGCATTTACCATTGTAACGACTATTTCTGCAATATTATTTATGTTTATTTGGTCGATGATTTTAATTTCTTACATTGCCTATCGTCGTAAAAAAGCTAAATTACATCAAGAATCACAATTTAAGATGCCGGGGGGCGTTTTAATGTGTTTTATTTGCCTTGCTTTTTTTGCTTTTGTGATTGTGTTATTAACTTTTGAAACAGATACTTGCCAAGCACTTATGGCAACACCTATTTGGTTTGTTATTTTAGGTATTAGTTACTATATTCAATCATTAAAACGGGTATAACTTTTAATTCTTAGTCGGCAGGTTGCCTGCCGATTATCTCCTCATATCTTATTTTTTTGTTTGGTTAGGCCAAATAACACTCGCAATAATACCTAACAATAATATACCTAATACCACATAAAGACTGGTGGTTGGGCTAATACTAATTCCATAACCAAATAGATGTTCAGTTGCATTTAAAGCAAGTTTTGCGGCAATAAAAAATAATAGGCAAATTACTGCTTTACCTAAATGAACAAGATATTGTTGCATTGCCTCTAAAACAAAATACATGGTTCGTAAGCCTAAAATAGCGAATATCATTGCACTATATACAATTAATGGCTCTTGGCTAACCGCAATTACTGCAGGGACCGAATCAAATGCAAACATAACATCACTTAACTCAATCACAACGATACACAAGAAGAGTGGTGTTGCATATAATGCACTTTTGGGCATTTTGTTGATCAGTTCACTATTCTCTGGTTTGGCTAGTTCGATGTTGAGTTGTTTTTGTGTTAATAAGAAATGGTGCCCGACTATTTTAGGGTAGGAAGGAAAAATACGTTTAGCAATACGATAAGCAAAATGTTCTGAATAATCTTTTATCTCATCATCATTGCCTTGGTTTTTTAGCATCATCAATCCAGTTAAGGCAACCACGACAGAGAAAACCAGCTCCATCCAAGGCCCTAAGGATAATAGACCAGTACCAATAATGACAAAAACAGCTCGGAAGATGATTGCACCAATTACTCCCCAATAAAGTAACCGATGTCGATAATTGTTGGGGATAGCAAACCAAAGAAAACAGTGCCATAATAACAAATAAATTATCAACAGAGAGTGCTTTTTCAAGTACATAACCAGTAATAAACAGGCTAGCTATTTCACTACCGTGATGTATATACAGATACAGCGCAAATCCTAACGCCACGAAAATCCAAAATAAAGACCACATAACTGCACTAGTTAAGCTAATGGGCTTATCATTATGATGAGCGTATAAATCAATTATAATCGCAGCTAAAGCCAAAACGATAAACATCAGCACGGTTTCAATGGGAAAGCCTAATGAATGTTGAATCATAGCTATGTTACCTATATTAAGTTATTTTTTTGAAATAAATAGAAAAATATTATGAGTATTGATATTTGGAACATATTTTTAAAAGTGATTGAGTATATATTGATAGGCCAAGCAAAAAAAGATATATTTATCATCTTTACTTAACTATCATTATTCAATACTCATGTGAGCATACGTTCATGACTAATATAAAGGTATCTTTTTTCTTCATTGTTACTTTTTTTTCATGTTTATTACCAGCACAGTCAGTGGAACCATATATCTCATCCTTACCTAAAGGAAGTGATTTATCCATTTTAGTGCAAACTGTTGAGGGAAAACCTAAAACTTTAGCAAAATACAAAAGTGATCAATTTAAACAACCTGCTAGTACGCAAAAAGTAATAACGGCATTAGCTGCACAACTTGAACTTGGTGACAATTTTCGGTTTATTACTGGTATGTATACCAATGGTTCTCTAAATAATAAACAGCTTAGTGGTGATCTTATTATCAAGTTGAGTGGGGATCCAACTTTTAATCGTGCTAGGTTAAAGAATATGATTACCGCTTTACGTCAAAAAGGCGTAGAAAAGATCTCAGGTAATGTTATTTTAGATACTTCTATTTTTGCTAGTCATGATAAAGCAGAAGGTTGGTCATGGAATAATTTAACTGCTTGTTATAATGCCCCTGCATCGGCAGCAACAATTGATGATAACTGCTTTGTTGCAACCATTACTCCAGGTAAAACTGGTTCCAAAGCTTCGATATCAGTATCACCTAATATACCGGTTATGGTTACAGGTGATGTCAGAACAATTGCTGCCAATAGCAAAGATTTAAATGATAGATATTGTGAACTTGATGTTAGTGCTGATAAAAATCGTTACCATTTATCTGGTTGTATCGCGTCGAATGCTGATAAAACACCATTAAAGTTTGCGGTAATTGATCCAACCGAATATTTTTCAACAATTTTAAAAAATGAACTAAAACAACAAAAAATTACTTTTAATGGTCGAGTTGTTGAAAGAAAACAAAAAGTAGCAGGTGGGTTAACATTACTGGCTTCAAGCCAATCAGCGCCACTTTCAGAGTTATTAACCGTCATGCTCAAAAAATCAAATAATTTATATGCTGATACTATTTTTAGAACCTTAGGTGCGCATTATTATAATGTGTCTGGAACTTGGCGTAATGGTGGTGATGCGGTAAAACAAATTTTACGTAAAAAAGCCGGAATTGATTTAGAAAATTTAGTTATTGCCGATGGTTCTGGTTTATCACGTCTAAACTTGGTTAGTGCGAATAAATTAATGGAGATTTTGCAATATATTTCTGTACATAATAATCAATTAGCTTTTATTGAAAAATTACCGATTGCTGGCGTAGATGGAACGTTACAAAATCGTAAAAGTTTTAATCAAGCTCCATTTAAAGAAGCAGTTATGGCTAAAACGGGTTATATTCAAGGTAGCTATAATTTAGCTGGGTTTATTCAAAAATCAGATGGTCGTTATATTGCCTTTGTTCAGTTATTATCCGGCTATCGAGCTGATAGTCAAGGTGAGCCAAAAAATGGTGCAATTATGCGATTTGAATCTGAATTTTATAAAAACTTTATTAATTAATATATAGAATTAGTATAAGGGCGATGTTTAATCGCCCTTATATTTTTAGTTAGAAATTATCCGCTAGGAAGCCACCACTTTGATGTTTCCAAAGTTGTGCATAAAGACCATTTTTACTGAGTAATTCTTGATGTGTTCCTTGTTCAATGATTTTACCTTGATCTAAAACGATTAATCGATCCATTGCTGCGATCGTTGATAAGCGATGGGCAATAGCAATAACCGTTTTACCTTCCATTAAGGTATATAAACTTTCTTGGATGGCTTGTTCAATTTCAGAATCCAGTGCACTTGTAGCTTCATCTAATAACAGTATTGGTGCATTTTTTAAAATAACACGAGCAATAGCAATCCGTTGACGTTGTCCGCCAGATAATTTAATTCCTCGTTCACCAACAAAAGCATCGTAGCCAGTTCTACCATTAGCATCAACTAAACCTTCAATAAAACTGTCAGCATGGGCTTTTTGGGCAGCGATTATCATCTCTTGTTCAGTAGCATGATTATTTCCGTATAGTAAATTGTCTCTTACTGAACGATGTAACAGCGACGTATCTTGGGTTACCATACCAATTTGAGCACGTAAACTCTCTTGATTTACTTTAGTAATATCCTGACCATCAATGGTGATCTCACCATGTTGTAAATCATAAAATCGCAACAGTAAGTTGATTAATGTTGATTTGCCAGCTCCAGATCTGCCAACTAAACCAATTTTTTCCCAGGTTTGATGGTTAAATTTAAATTCTCAATAATTGCATTATTTAGTTTTTCATCGTAACTGAAATCTATCTGTTTAAATTCAATTTTACCTTCAGTTACTTTAAGTGTAGGTGCATTTGGTTGATCAACAACCGTTTTCGCTGCAGAAAATGTATTAATACCATCTTTAACTACGCCAATGTTTTCAAATAGTGAAGCCATTTCCCACATAATCCAATGTGAAAATCCATTTAATCTTAGCGCTACTGCGGTTGTGGTTGCAATTGCACCGACACCAACGAAATCATTGCTCCATAACCATAATGATAAGCCGGTAGTGCCCAGTACTAGGAAAATAGACAATAAATGATTAACAATTTCAAAGCTACTGACTAAACGCATTTGCTTATTAACTGTAACCATAAATTCATCCATCGATTCTTGTGCATATTTTGCCTCATTACCTGCATGAGAAAACAGTTTTACCGTCATGATATTTGTGTAAGCATCTGTTACACGGCCAGTCATGGTTGAACGCGCATCTGCTTGCATACTTGCTACTTTACTTAATCGTGGAATGAAGTAATACATAGCAATGCCATAAAAAAAACACCAGACTATAAATGGAACTAATAACCAAAGATCTAATTGACCTATGATTGTTGCCATGGTGATAAATGAAATTAGAACATAAATAAAGATATCAGCGACTAAAAAGCAAGTATCTCTTACAGCAAGTGCAGTTTGCATGACTTTTGCTGATATTCTACCGGCGAATTCATCTTGAAAAAAACGCATGCTTTGATTTAGTACTAATCTGTGCAAATTCCAACGTAAACGCATTGGAAAATTTCCAGCTAAGCATTGATGCTTAATGATGGTTTGTAAGGCAATAATAATCGTGCTAGCTAATATAATGATGGCAAATACGATTAAAGTTGTTTTTTCTTGTTGCCAAAATTGATTTGGTGATGCAGCAGCAAGCCAATCAACAACTTTACCAAGTGCTGCATATAAAAATGCCTCAAATGCACCAGCTAGCGCACTCAATATTATTAATAGTAATAAGAAACAGCGAGTTCCTTTAGTGGATTGCCAAATAAAGCTAAAAAAATCTTTAGCCATTGGTTGTGGTTCATCTTTGGGATAAGGTGATACCAATTTTTCAAAAAATCGATACATAGTTGACCTAATTAGTTAAAAGGTTATTCACTGATAATTTATCAATGATATAAAAAGTGAGGTTTGTGTTGCTAAATACTTATTGCTGTAGTTGCAAACATAAATCTGAAATTAGTAAATTAAAATCACTTGAATATATACCTATTAAACTGATGTTATGTGTTATGAAAAACGTAACGTTTTGAGGAAAGGGGGTTTTTATACTTTCCTCATGTAATAAATTATATCTTGAAAAATTTTAGATTACTAATAATTGTCTTAAAAGACATCTTTGATAACTTGCACTACTCTGCCGACAATGTTGTATTTTTCAAAATGAGCTTTAGGTACTTCAATTGTTGGGTATTGATCATTATTACAGATTAATATCCAATTACCGAGAGTTAAGCGTATTTTTCTTAATAATGTAAAATTTTCATATTCTAATAAATAAATAGCACCATCAATAATTTCGTTTACATCGGTATTAATAATTAAGCCGTTATTATTTTCGATATCAGGCGCCATCAAATCACCTTTAGCCCAGTAAAGAATTAATTTTTTAATATCTAAACCGCGATGAGATGCCCAACCTTCAATTACAGGATAATTCATCACAGGAGGAGTTTCGCGAACATAACGTTGGTTTTGTGCTTCTTCTTTAGTTGGTAACTGTTTTTTATAAACGGGAATACGATAGATATTTTCATTATAGACTTCATCATCATCTTTAGGATTTAAAATTTCTAGCTTATAACCTGTTGCTAACCAGTTAAATGATACGTTACATTTCTCGGCAATCACTTCTAAACGGGTCAATGATGGATAAGTTTTTCCTGACAAATAATCACGAATTACTGTTTCTGACATATCACATTTTTTTGCAAAAGCGGATACAGATAGACCTTGCATTGAAGTATGGAGTCTGTCTTTAAAAGTTTTGACATTTTTATTTTTAATCATATTTATTTTTGTCTCGTTTTTATTTATTCATCCGATTTATGATTATATTGTATTTTTTATGAGTTTTATATAAGTGATTAAATGAATATTCTTAACATTATAGTTTTTAAATATGAATATTCTTTAAAGTTCGTTTTATATTTTGTTATTTTATTGAATTTTCATATAAAAACAAACGTTTTTTGTTTTTTTAATAAATTTATTTTGTTGTTTTTTTTGTTGTATTTCTTTGTTTTTCCGCGAGGTTGTTTTCCGATTTATGGGCTAAAAATGGCTTTTTTTAGTGAGTAAGTATTGAATAAATATGCTTAAATTACATTTGTGTCATTTTCTGTTTGTTTTGTTAATATTTTATTAACGCTATTTATTATTCGTGTAAATTTGATTATTTTCGCTAAAATCCAAATAAAAACGTTGACTGAGGCGAAAAAAAATGGATAATAAGCTGCGTAAGGATTTTTCATTGTTTTCTTTCCTTATATTCCTTATATTTCATGTTGGCCTGCATAATTTTTATGCAGGTCTTTTTTTTATTTAAATTTAACTTGTCATGAAATCCCAGCTTAAAAAGAGTATAATTAATTCCATTATTTAAAATCTATTTGCTGAGTAACAGAGTCCAAATAGAGATATATCTTTAAAAGAGGTTTTAATTATGTCATTTAGCATCCCACATCTTTTGGTCTTTCTAGCTGTAGTTGTGTTAATTTTTGGAACCAAAAAATTACGCAATTTAGGTTCTGATCTTGGCTCAGCATTAAAAGGTTTCAAAAAAGCAATGAATGATGATGAAGTTGAAACCAAAAATGATAATAAGCTTGATAAGCAATAACAAAATATTGATATGAAAACGCAATTCGATGTCGCCATTGTTGGTGGTGGGTTAGTCGGTTTGGCTACAGCCTGTGCATTAAGCAGATACGATATAACGGTAGCCATTATTGATACTAAAGTTGATGAATGGCAAGATTTTAAGTTTGATGACATAGGTATAAGAGCGTCGGCGATAAATGGTGCCAGCCAGAGATATTTTTCTCAAATTGGTATTTGGCATGATCTTTGTGCTAGCAATCGAGTTCATTCATTTAGTGAAATTGGTGTCTGGGAAAAGAATGGTTTAGCTCATCTTTCGGCTCATGCTAAAGATTATGGTTATGAAAATCTCGGCTATATTATAGAAAATAATCTCATCGCTTACCATTTGTATCAACTTGCGGCAGCAACAGATAATATTACTATTTTCAATCAGGTGGCTATAGATAATAATTATACTGATGATTATGCCTTTTTGACCTTAGCAGATAATACGACTTTACAAGCTAAATTAATTATTGGTGCTGATGGTGCTCATTCTTGGTTACGTAGACATGAAAAAATATCAGTATTTGAGCGTAATTATCTTCACCACGCAGTGATTACTACTGTTGAAACACAATACCCTCATCAAGCATGCGCCAGACAGATTTTTTACCCGAATGGTATTGTTGCATTTTTACCACTTTGGCAAGCTAATAAAAGCTGTTTGGTATGGTCAACTAAACCTGCACAAGCAGAAATTTTAACATCGCTGACAGAATCCGATTTTTGCCACGAATTGTTCAAATTAGCCGGTGATAAAGTAGGGCAATGTCAGTTGGTTAATCCACGAATGGTCTTTCCATTAAAAGCTCGTTTTGCCAAACAATTTATTAAACACCGATTAGCCTTAATTGGTGATGCTGCTCATACTATTCATCCATTAGCAGGACAAGGCGTTAATTTAGGTTTTCAAGATTCTGCATTGTTGGTGGCTACTATCAAAAGGCTTATTGATGAGAAAAAAGATATTGGTTTAATGGAAAACTTAAAATCATTCCAATTTACTCGTCGTAAAGATGCATTAGTGATGCTAACAGCTATGCGGACGATTCAAGATATGTTTAATGGCGATAATACCTTTAAAAAGATGGTTAGGACGGTTGGTATGAATGCTATTGACAACTTTTCACCAATAAAGAAACAGTTGATCAAATACGCCATGCAAATTTAATCTATTACTCATCCTGTATTTGTGAACACAGGATGAGTAGCTATTATTTGAAAGATATTTGATAAGAAGTTGGTATAAATGGTGACGATGGAATTCGTAACGGCCAATAAGGATCTTTCAATAAACCTCGACCAATTCCAACTAAATCAGCATCCCCAGTGCTTAGCACATAATCGGCAACATAAGGATCTTCAAGCATACCAACAGTGATAATCGGTAAATCGGTTACCTGTCTAATTGCTCGGGCTAGATAAACTTGGTAACCAGCATGAAAATCAGGTGTGTGTTCTGGATCCAGTTTTCCATCTCCACCACCACTAACATCTAAAACATCGGCACCAGCTTGAGCTAATCGTTTGGCAATTTGGCAGCCATAATCAATATCATAACCGTTAGTACCGTATTCTTTAGCCGAAAAGCGCACAATTAATGGCATATCTTTTGGCATAACAGATTTTGCAGCTTTAATAACTTGTTCAGCGAATAATAATTTATCTTGACCATATTCATCGGTTCTTAAATTCGTTTTTGGCGAACAGAATTGGTGAATTAAATAACCATGAGCACCATGTAATTCAATGGCATCAAAACCTGCTTCCACTGCTCGTTTCGTTGATTGTTTAAATTTTTCGATGATGTCGATAATTTCATCTTTGGTTAATTCTCTTGGCATTTGGTATTGCCATTCCGGATTAGCTTCGACATTGCCATCATAGCGGGTTGCAGAACATGAAACCACATCAGACTCACCTAAAGCTTTTCGACCAGCATGGGCAATTTGAATAGCTATTTTACCATTTTGTGCATGAACAGCATCGACAATACCTTTCAGTTGATCGCGTTGTTTATCATTCCATAATCCCAAACAGTTAGGTGTGATTCGCCCATTAGGCGCTACATTGGTCATTTCTAAAATAATTAAGCCGACACCACCAATCGCCCGAGAAACGTAATGAACAAAGTGCCAATCATTAGCTAACCCATCTTTTGCTTGATATTGACACATTGGTGGCATAACGATGCGATTTTTGAGTGATAAATTTTTTACTTTAAATGGCGTATTAAGATAAGATATTTTTGCCATAAGTAACTCCTGTTTTAATAATGGTTCAAATACTAACTAGTTATATTAACAGATAAATAATATATGGTGTTTAATATCTGAAACTTAAAGAGGATAATGGTTAAAAACCCCGTTCCTCAAAATTTTTAGTTTAATTAAGCCTTATGTTTAGGATGGTGAACGGTTCTAAGATAATAGACCCAACAGAGTATACCTAAGAGTCCTAAAACGGTTCCGGAAATAATTATTGCTATCCAACCATAATTGCTATACAAGTAAGTAGAAGCAATAGAGCCTAACATACCACCGATAAAATAACTGACCATGTAACCAGTATTCATACGGCTACGTGCTTCTGGACGAATTTGATAAATAGCATTCATATTGGATACATGGGTAACTTGCACAGCAAAATCTAATAAGATTACACCAAAAATTAAGGCCACGAGAGAATACTTGGCAATAGAAAGCGGTAGCCAAGCAGCAAGTAATAATGTCAAACCAATGGAAGTGGCTAACCAGCCTTTTCCTTGATCTGATAATTTGCCGACTATGGGTGATCCTAATGCGCCTGCTGCGCCAGCCAAACCGAACAAACCAATAATAAAGTCAGAATAATGATAAGGAGCATCACTTAATAAGAAGGCCAGCGGTGTCCATAATAATGAAAATAAAGCAAAGGAAATAATCGCTAACAATGACCTGATGCGTAAAACAGCTTCTTGTTTGTACAATGAACCAATTGACAATAACAGTTGGAAATAGTTAATGTCGATGTTGTTTTTATAAGTTGGTAATGATAACCAAAGTAATAAAGTGACTAAGGTCATAATTGACGAGGCAATCCAATAAACATAATGCCAATCGGCTATTGATGAAACAAAACCCGCAAATGTTCTACCTAGTAGAATACCAAGTAACATACCGCTCATTAGTGTGCCGACAATTTTACCTCGATGTTCAGGACGTGATAGCGTTGCAGCAAAAGGAATGAGTACTTGGGCAACGGTCGAAAATAGGCCTGTCATTGCAGTACCTAATACCAACATCCATAAATTCTTTGATATCGCACTAATTATTAGTCCACAGATTGATAATATCATTAATGTAAGTATTAGCTGTTTACGTTCAATTTTATCTCCGAGTGGGGTGATAAATAGTAAACCAACAGCATAACTAAATTGAGCGGCCATAATGATTAAACCTGCATGTTTAACTGCAATATGTAAATCATCAGTTATTGAATGTAATAGCGGTTGTGCATAATAATTACTGGCAACTGTAATGCCAATGGCAAAAGCCATCAAAAAAACTAACCACGCAGATAGCCCTTGGGATTGTTTGCTACTCATAGTAAAAAGATAAGAAAATAAATAATGACTAATTATATATCAAAAGTTTATTAGATACTGTTAAATACTTGTGTTTAAGCTAATTGATTCAATAAATTATAAACAGGCGTAGCTAAGCCAATTTTGGTATTCTCCGAGTTAAGTTTATACCAATAACCATTTGAATCTTCCAAACACTTAGTGTTATTTTTTATCTCACAGTAAATTGGGATAATATCTAAGTGAAAATGGCTAAACGTATGACGAAAGGCTATTAACTGTTTAGATTTGCTGGATTCAATACCATGCTTTTCCAGCCAGTCAGTTAATGCTTGCTCGCTTGAGAATTGTGGTAAACAATATAAACCCCCCCAAATCCCAGCCGGAGGTCTTTTTTCTAGCCAAATAGCTTTATTATGTTCAAGAATTAGAAAATAGGCCATTTTTTCAGGTATAGATTTTTTAGGTTTTTTGGTTGGATATTGTTGCCAACTGTCATTCTGATAAGCAAGGCATGAATAGTTTAATGGGCACAAATTGCATTTTGGTTTCGAACGTGTACAGACCATTGCGCCAATATCCATCATTGCTTGATTAAATTTTGCAACGTTATGTTTAGGTGTCACTTGTTCACTTAATTGCCAAAGTTGATTCTCAACAATTTTATTCCCTGGCCAACCTTCTATTGCAAAAGATCGGGTTAAAACTCGCTTAACATTGCCATCAAGTATCGGGTAATGTTGATTTTGTGATAGAGATAGAATGGCACCAGCGGTTGAACGCCCAACTCCCGGCAAGGCAATCACATCCTCAAATTTAGTTGGAAATTTGCCATCAAAATTTTCAGCGATAACCTGTGCTGCTTTATGTAAATTGCGTGCCCTAGCATAATAACCTAGCCCCGTCCAAAGATGTAATATGTCGTCAATTGGCGCTTTAGCTAAATCAGTAATTTTAGGAAATTGTGCAATAAAACGCTTAAAGTATGGAATAACCGTTGCTACCTGTGTCTGCTGTAACATGACTTCGGATAACCAAACATGATAGGGGCTTTTTTCAATTTGCCATGGTAGTGATTTTCTACCGTACTGTTCATACCAATCAAGTACAGCATTTGCAAAATTTTTTGTCATGCTAGTCATTACATAATAGCGGTAATTGAATCACTAGGATAACAGCCAAGTACTTTGGTATATAAAGTGATTGCAGCTAATTCTTTAAGCGCGACTTGCATTTCATAATCATGAACATTACCTTGTAGATCAATATAAAACATCTCTTCCCATGGTGTACCATGGATAGGTCGTGATTCAAGTTTTGTCATAACAATATTATGATTACGTAAAACGGATAGGGCATCAACTAGAGCACCTGCTTGTTGGCCAGTTTTCATTAAGATCGTGGTTTTAGCTGGAATTTGTTCGGAAACTTCGATTGGATCGCGCGCTAAAACAATAAAACGGGTAATATTCTCTTTTTGATTAGCAAAATTGTGCTCAAGAACCTGTAAACCGTATAATTCACCCCCGTCTTTGTTACCCATAGCAGCAATATTAGGTTGATTTAATTTAGCAACAGTTTCCATTGCTGATGAAGTGCTATCACAATAAACAATTTTCCAATGTGGATAATTTTCTAGGAAATTACTGCATTGTTGGAAAGGTTGCGGGTGGCTATAAATGGTATCTATTTGCTCAAGTTTAGCACTAGGAATGGCTAAAACGCAGTGATCAATCGGTAATGATAGTTCACCAATAATATGTAAATTGGTTTTTTGTAACAAATCATAAACTTCATTGATAGAGCCGGAACTAGAATTCTCTATCGGCAAAATTCCATAATCAACAACTTTTGACTCGATCTTTTCAAACACATCTTTAAACGTACTGCAGCTTGATTCAGTTAACTGATCAAAGTGGGTACTCGCATAACGGCGGGCTGCTGAATGTGAATATGATCCTTTGGGTCCTAAAAAGGCAATATTTGCTGAGGAAATAGCCCCTTGATTCAATTTTTCTTGTAAAAGTTTCTGTTGTAGTAGCACTGAATCTTCAATAATAATTTGATACAGGCGCTTAATTAAAATATCATCAAGATTGTATTGTTTACCTTGTTCGATTAATGCCTTAATGAGTGAGCGTTCACGAGCTAAATCACGTAAAGGTATGTTAGCCGCTATTTTAGTTTGAATAACTTCGGTTGAAACTTGACGTCTTTCAGCAAGGATTTCAATTAATTTTTGATCGAGTCGGTTAATTTTTTCGCGTAAAGGCAATAAAGGATTGGTAGTCATATTCATTAATATAATAAGAAATAGATGGCAATATTATAGCAAGCTAAAAAATAAAGGCACTATTAAAGTGCCTTTTTATGACTTTTGAATTATTAATTAATATTCTTCTTCAACTACTGTATTTTTTATACTGTCAAATGCACGGCGAGATTCGCCTTTATGTTGGATTTTATTCAGTTGTTTTTCAAGTTTAGCAACTAAGTCATTAATTGCAGCATACATATCTGAGTGTTTAGCGGAAGCAACTAGTGGCGAACCTTTGGTTGCAATTGTCGCATCAACAATAAATCCATCAGGTTCTTTAGATAAAATAAAGTGAGGGTTAATTAACAGTGCTCTCCATTTATCTAATTTCGAAAACTTATCTTCTAGATAGCTACGAATTGCAGGGGTAATATCCATTTGTTTACTGGTAATACTTAAAGTCATAATTGACCTCCACTATGTTTACTTACAAATTGAGCTAATATAATTATTCTATTGATTACATTGACAAATTTTTTGCAATTCGTCAATAGGTTATTTCAATTTGATTAAACTTTTTGTGAACTTTGTCTAAAATAATGAATCTCTAGTTACGATTAACCTTTGTGAAACTGCTTTTAAACTATTTTTTATTATATACTGTAGTTTATTTGTGTTAATTTGAAGTATAAGTTGTGTTATTTAATGAGGAATATGTGAACTATTTAAATAATGTTAAGATTGTTTTAGTTGAAACTTCCCATACTGGTAATATGGGTTCTGCAGCTCGTGCAATGAAAACCATGGGATTAACTAATCTCTGTTTGGTTAATCCGATAATAAAGCCAGACTCTCAGTCTATTTCTCTGGCAGCTGGAGCCAGTGATATTATCAAACAGGCACAAATATTTTCCTCTTTAGAAGAAGCTGTTGCCGATTGTTCTTTAGTTATTGGTACTAGTGCTCGGCCACGAAGCTTACAATGGCCAAATTTAACACCAAAAGAGTGCGGGGATAAAATAATTGCCGAAGCTTCTCATCATGCTCAAGTGGCTTTAGTTTTTGGTCGGGAACGAGTTGGGTTAACTAACGATGAATTACAAAAATGCCACTTCCATGTCGGTATACCTGCTAATCCTGACTATAGCTCTTTAAATTTAGCAATGTCAGTACAAGTTCTTTGTTACGAAATCAGGATGTCGATGTTGTCTGCTCAAGACTCATTATCACAATTAGTTGATCAGAATGTAAATGACATACAATATCCTAAAGATCAAGATATTGAACGATTTTATCAGCATTTAGAGCAAACCTTATTACAAACAGGTTTTATTAATCCTAATCATCCGGGACAAATTATGGGGCGTTTACGAAGATTATTTACTCGTGCCCGTATTGAACAACAAGAACTGAATATATTAAGGGGAATTTTAACCTCAATAGATAAAAAATAGTTAATCTATCCCCTAGTAATTTTTTATTAAATCTAGGGGATTTTAGGTTTATTGCATTAACTTTTTTTACGCCAAGTTGTGCCGTTAGCACCGTCTTCTAAAATAATATTCATTTGATTGAGTTTATCTCGTGCCTCATCAGCTAAAGCCCAATTTTTACTAGCACGAGCATCATTACGTTGTTTAATTAATGCTTCAATGAGTTGTGTTTCACTATCATCCTGATTACTACCTTGTAAAAATTTAACTGGATCTTGTTCAAGTAAACCAAGTACAGAAGATAAATAGCGTAATTCAGCAGCAAGTTCATTGGCTAATTGCATATCATTTTCTGCTTTAGCTTTATTTATCTCTCGAGCTAAGTCAAATAAGGTTGAATATGCTTCTGGAGTATTGAAATCATCATTCATTGCCTGACAAAATTGTCGATAATAATAACTATCAGGCGTGTTATGTGGATAATTAGTATCAGTATCTCGTAAAGCAGTATAAAGTCTTTCTAAAGCAGTTCTAGCTTGCTTTAAATTTTCCTCACTATAATTAAGCTGGCTACGATAATGACCTGATAATAAAAAATAACGCACAGTCTCTGCATCATAATGCTCTAATACATCACGAATGGTGAAAAAATTATTAAGTGATTTAGACATCTTTTCTTGGTCAATCATCACCATACCTGAGTGCATCCAGTAATTTACATATTGACCATTATGGGCACAGGTTGATTGGGCGATTTCATTTTCATGATGTGGGAACATTAAGTCAGATCCGCCACCATGGATATCAAAATGATTGCCTAACTGATGACTATTCATAGCCGAGCATTCAATATGCCAACCTGGTCGGCCTTTACCCCATGGAGAATCCCAACTCGGTTCGTTAGGTTTTGACATTTTCCAAAGCACAAAATCCATTGGATTGCGTTTTACATCAACGACATCAACGCGAGCGCCTGCTTGTAACTGTTCTAAATTTTGACGTGATAAAATGCCGTAGTTAGGATCACTATCGACAGAAAACATGACATCACCATTATCAGCGATATAAGCATGCTCTTTTTTGATTAACTCTTCTACAAGCTCGATAATTTGCGACATATGACGAGTTGCACGAGGCTCTACATCAGGTCGTTTTATATTCAGTGCGTCAAAATCGGCATACATCTCTTTTAACATGCGATCTGTTAATTCATCGCAGGTTTCGCCATTTTCAAGCGCACGTTTAATGATTTTGTCATCGACATCGGTAATATTACGCACATAAGTCAGATCGTAACCTAAAAAACGTAAATAGCGAGTAACAACATCAAATGCAACAAAAGTACGACCATGGCCAATGTGGCAAAGATCATAAATGGTAACGCCACAGACATATAGTCCAACTTTATTAGCTGTAATAGGTTGAAATATCTCTTTTTCTCGAGTTAGTGTATTAAAGATTTTTAACATTATAAATTACTGCTCATGTCAGATTGTGATTAATCGTTAATATAACAAAAATCAGAGTATGGCGGAATGACTTTTGCTAATCTTAAAGATTAAAAACAGTACAAATAGTGATTGTATTAAAATTGTTTATGGTTTAATCAGTGCAGATTAAAATTGTTAGAAGAGGATTTGATTGAATCTGATATAAAATGACGAGTAAATGTCCTCGTCATTTTATTAAATAATTCTATTTTATTAACCGATAAATATAAATCAATAAAATAGCGCCAAGAACCGAAATAAATAAACTTGGGAAGTTAAAACCAGTTACACTACCCCAACCGAAGAATGTACTAATGTAACCACCAACTAATGCACCTGCCACACCAAGTAGAATGGTTTTAAGCACACCAACTTGTCCTAATGGCATAAAAAACTTAGCAATCCATCCAGCAATTAATCCTAGAATAATCCAGCTTAAAATACCCATGATAGTTTCCTTCGTCTAATTAAGTTAAAAGTTACTTTTTGTATAGCTTAAAACATATTGAAGATGAAAATAATCGTTGTGAAAGATATAACTAATTAATAAAACGTAATATTTACAGCTTTAAAAAAATTGTTATCAAAGAATGAAGAAAAATGATTAATACTAAGAACTGTGTAGCGATAAATGTATGTCACAGCATTACCAACAATAGCCTTCCATACAAATATTGAGTGTAGTTTACAATTATTTTTTCAAATATTCTAGAAATTTTTAGTATTGCTTAAGTGAAGATTAATATCATTATTTGCAAGGAGCGATAATATAATCGCTCCCATTAAGTCATTATTCAAAAATAGTTTTGTGTAAAACTTTGATCACATCTTCTGCATCATTACTTCTTGCTAGTAAGCAAAGATTATGCGTACTAGCACCGTAACAACATAGACGAATAATAAAATCATCTAAAGCACCGAAAACTTCTTTTGCTATACCTTTAGTTGAGGTCAGATTATTACCAATTATAGCAATCAACGCTAAATCTTCTTCAACTTCAACATGGCAAACCGTTGATAACTCATCAAATAACGCTTTAGTTAATAAGCTGTTACCATTGGTATTTGTGCCTGTGGTATCAATGGTTAATGCAATGCTGACTTCAGATGTTGTCACTAAATCGACCGAGATATTGTGTTTTGCCAATATATTAAATACATTAGCTAAAAAGCCTTGTGCATGTAGCATATTTAAACTGGTTAAAGTCAATAATGTCTGTTGACGACGAAGTGCTAATGCTCTGAACGAAGGTAATGAAGATTTAATACTATGAGTATTATAGACAATAGTTCCTCCGTCTTGTGGTGCTTTGCTTGATCCAACAAATACCGGAATATTGCTACGCACTGCTGGTACTAGTGTTGCTGGGTGCAAAACTTTAGCTCCAAAAGTGGCCATTTCAGCGGCTTCGGCAAACGATATTTCATCAATACGTTTTGCAGCAGAGGTAATCCGAGGATCGGTGGTATAAATACCAGCAACATCGGTCCAGATATCAATTTGGGTAGCATTTAATGCTTCGCCAAGTAAAGCAGCGGTATAATCGCTTCCGCCTCGACCTAAAGTTGTGGTTTTACCTGAACTTTCACTGCCAATAAATCCTTGAGTAACGACGATAGTTTCTGGGTTGAGGGATTTTAAATGTGCACAACAGAGTTGTTTGATTTCATCAATTTTCGGTACTGCTTTACCAAATTTATCATCGGTGCGCATTACTTTACGGACATCAAACCAAATGGCATTTTTTTGTTGATGTTTTAGTATCTCAACAAACAGTTTTGATGACATTATTTCACCATGGCTAACTAATTCATCGGTTAATGCCGGTGAGGTTGCTAAACTTGCGGCTTCAGATAATGAAGCAATATTGGCAATAATTTGGTCAATTTCAGTGCGTAGAGCTTGATTTTCAGGTAGATTTTCTAAGATATTATATTGAATTGATTGAATTTTGGCGATGTGTTTTGCTCTGACATTGGCATCACGACCCTCAGCTAATGCTACCAATAAATTGGTTATACCTGCTGAGGCAGATAATACGACAACTTTGACATTAGGATTAGCTAGAACAATATTGGCACTGTTGACCATTGCTGGATAATCTGCAACGCTAGTACCACCGAATTTAGCAATTATAAATGATGTTTCCATGGATTCCTCATATTAAAAATTCTTATTTTTAACAGAGATAGAGCGGGCATGCATTACTACCGTTTAAAAAAACACATACCGTGAAGCGCTCCACCTGTTAGGGTGACAACCCAAGGGATTCAGCCCTTGTAGCCGATTCAATTGCTTTCTGGAATAACAATCGAACCTCGGCATTACACCCCCTTAATCATCTTTTTACGGCTCCAGTTCCTAAAATGATCTACCTGAGTAATGCGCCTCTTCTTTTTTTTGTAATATTGGTTACAAAATCAGTGTTATATAGGATTAACGATTTAACCAAGTGTGTCAATAGCTTAAATATTAAAAAAAATTATTGGTCTGGCTTAAAATAAATTCTTTTTTATAAGCTTCGCTCAAATAATTCAATAATAGTTTGATACAGTTTCTTAACCGAACAATCTTTAGTTGGAGTGCTAAAAATCGTATCATCACCAGCAATAGAGCCTAAAATTCCCTCTGATTTACCAATTGAATCTAAAAGTCTAGCAATTAGTTGAGCTGCGCCAGGACTGGTACGGATAACGACCATTGAACTATTGTAATCAATATCCAATACTAAATTCTTCAGTGGACTACTAGTGGTTGGTACGCTCATTTCGGCTGGTAAGCAGTAGACCATTTCAGATTTTGCATTGCGAGTTCTTACTGCGCCAAATTTGGTTAACATTCTGGATACTTTGGACTGATTTATATTATCAAACCCTTGTTCCTGTAAGGCCTGTACGATACCTATCTGAGAACTAAACTTTTCTTGTAATAACATTTCTTTAAAAGTTTTAGTGAGATCATTTTGTTTCATACTGTTCCTTTAAATTAAATTTATGGCCTATTACGCCAGTAGTGTTTATTAATCATATTAACTCGTTATCTAAAATTACCTAATTATCATCTTAAATAACGTCATTATTTGCCATTGAGGTAATGTTGCTATTATCATACCAGCGCTGTTAAAAGATTAATTTACATAATTATGCATGATGTTTGCATAAAATTAAAGATTAGATTTGCTAGCATTTTTAGGTCGGAAAGCTTGAACAACATGATTATGAGTTTCGATATAAGGACCATCTAATAAATCAATACAATATGGAACACTTGCAAAGATACCTGTGACAATAGTATTTCCTTGTTCATCTTTCACGCCTTCAAGGGTTTCTTTAATTGATTTAGGCCTGCCTGGTAAGTTTAAAATTAAACATTGCTTTCTAATGACACCCACTTGTCTGGATAAAATTGCCGTAGGAACAAAATGCAAACTAATTTGCCGCATTTGTTCGCCAAAACCTGGCATTAATCGGTCAGCAATTGCTAAGGTTGCATCTGGAGTAACATCTCTAATTGCTGGCCCTGTACCGCCAGTAGTTAATATTAGATGGCATTGCAACTTATCTACCAATTCGCATAAAATCTCTTCAATGATTAGTTGTTCATCAGGAATAATACGTTGTTCGGTAATAAATGGTGTTTTTAAGGCTGTCTGTAACCATGATAACAGCGCTGGAATACCTTCATCTTGATAAACACCTTGTGATGCTCTATCCGATACTGAAACCAAACCAATTTTGATCATAACCTGCAATCCTTAATCTTATATTTATCTAATAATTATATTGTTAGCATTAAAAATTGAATTAATCTTAAAATCATAACAATATTGTCGATCGGTCAAACATGATATCATATTATATAAATAACAAATTAAAGAGTTAGGATTCATTTTATGTCATCAACGCCCGCACTAGAGCTCATAGCGCTCAAGAAAAAATATAAAAATGGTGTAGAAGCATTAAAAGGAATTAATTTAACCGTGCAAGCAGGGGATTTTTACGCTTTGCTCGGTCCTAATGGTGCAGGTAAATCAACCACCATTGGTATAATTAGTTCTTTAGTTACCAAAACCTCTGGGCAGGTTAAAATCTTTGGATATGATTTAGACCGCGATGTTGTTAATGCAAAAAGGCAATTAGGTCTGGTCCCGCAGGAGTTCAACTTTAACCAATTTGAAGAAGTCTTACAAATTGTTACCAATCAAGGTGGTTACTATGGCTTGCCACGCAAATTAGCTTTGCAACGAGCAGAAAAATATCTACGTATTTTGGATTTGTGGGATAAACGACACAGTCGAGCCTGTATGTTATCCGGTGGAATGAAAAGACGGCTGATGATAGCTAGAGCACTTATCCATGAACCAAAATTACTCATTCTTGATGAACCAACCGCAGGGGTTGATATTGAAGTACGCCGTTCTATGTGGGATTTTCTACGAGAAATTAATCGTCAAGGTATTACCATTATATTAACGACTCACTATTTGGAAGAAGCTGAAATGCTATGTCGCCACATAGGTATTATTCAGCGTGGTGAATTAGTTGCTAATTCATCAATGCGTGATCTGCTAGCAAAAAGTCAATCCGAAACAATCATCATTGATTATGTACCAACAGCTACACCAATCTATCTTCAAGGTTATCATTATACCGAGGTCGAATCGGGAATGTTAGAAGTCAGTGTAGATAAACAACATGGATTAAATCAACTATTTGAACAACTCAATCAACAAAATATTAAAGTGATTAGTGTTCGTAATAAAGCCAATCGACTAGAAGAATTATTTGTAGATTTATTACATAACGATACAAAAGCTAAAGGAGCTATTGATGAATAATTTATATTGGATTGCCTTAAAAAGTATTTGGCGTAAAGAAGTTACCCGATTTTTAAGGATTTGGATCCAAACATTGATTCCTCCAGTTATTACTATGTCACTTTATTTTGTTATCTTTGGTAATTTGATTGGTTCTCGAGTTGGAGACATGGGTGGTTTTAGCTATATGGCATTTATTGTCCCCGGTTTAATTATGATGTCGGTAATTACAAACTCTTATACTAACGTTTGTTCTTCATTTTTTAGTGCTAAATTTCAACGTAATATAGAGGAGCTATTAGTTGCACCAGTGCCTACTCATATTATTATTTTGGGATATGTCGGTGGCGGTGTCATGCGTGGCTTATTAACAGGCGTTTTAGTTACTATTGTGTCGCTATTGTTTGTAAGATACCAAGTTTATTCATGGCCTTTTGTCATTTTCACCTTATTACTAACCTCAATTTTGTTTTCATTAGCAGGGTTATTAAATGCAGTATTTGCCAAGACATTTGATGATATTAGCATTATTCCGACCTTTGTACTGACTCCGTTAACTTATTTGGGGGGCGTTTTTTATTCAATCACCATGTTACCCACTTTTTGGCAATGGGTTTCTAAACTTAATCCAATTGTTTATATGATTAATGGTTTTCGTTATGGCTTTTTAGGTGTTAGTGATGTGTCATTGATAGTTACTTTTTCAATGTTATTACTGTTTGTCAGTATATTATATCTGTTAGCGTGGAAATTTATTGAAAGTGGCAGAGGGCTTAGAAGTTAATTAAATCAGAATAGCGAATCAAAATAAACCGCCGACCAATGTCGGCGGAAAAGTATTATTTAGCACCGGCAACCGCTTCTTTAGCCATTTCAGTGATTTTAGCAAAATCACCTTTAGCTATTGCATCGGTAGGGATAAACCAAGTTCCACCAACACATAGTACATTATCAAGAGCTAGATAATCGCGATAGTTTTTCGGATTTACACCGCCAGTTGGGCAAAACTTCATATAACCACAAGGACCAGCAAAAGCTTTTAACGCCGCAACACCGCCATTGATTTCTGCTGGGAAGAATTTTAATGCAGTCAAACCATATTCTTGAGCGGTTAATAATTCTGAAATTGTTGCTATTCCAGGAATAACAGGAACTGTCCCTTCAACTGCTGCTTTTAAAATTGAATCTGTAATCCCTGGTGTAATAATAAATTCAACACCAGCTTCAGTTACTTGTTTAAGTTGTTCAACAGTGGTTACTGTTCCTGCACCAACTACAGCTTCAGGCACTTCCTTGATGATTTTTTTAATGGCATCAAGTGCACATTCAGTTCTTAATGTAACCTCTAGAACTTTAACTCCTCCAGCAATTAATGCTTTTGCTAATGGAACAGCATCTTCTAAACGTTCAATAACAATAACCGGTACAACAGGGCCTAATGTTAAGATTTCCTCAGCGGTTTTTTTCCAACTCTTCATATGTGTTACCTATACTTTATTTACTTCTATACAGCAATAAGCCCTCAACGTAGTGAGGGCTTATTTTTACTCATAAATACCTAATTTCTTTTCTAAATAATGAATGTTTGTGCCACCTTTCATGAAGCCTTCATCATTCATAATTTCTATATGAAGTTCGATATTGGTTTTTATTCCATCGATAACCAGTTCTGCTAATGCATTTTTCATGCGGGCAATAGCAACTTCTCGAGTCTCTCCATAAGCGATTAACTTACCAATCATTGAATCATAATAAGGTGGTACCGCATAACCAGCATATATATGAGATTCCCAACGAATACCAAACCCACCAGGTGCATGGAAGCGAGTGATTTTACCTGGAGATGGCATAAACGTTTTTGGATCTTCAGCATTTATTCGACATTCAATGGCATGACCTTTAATTTCAATATCGCTTTGCTTGATAGATAAAGGTTGCCCAGCAGCAATAAGAATCTGCTCACGAATTAGATCAACGCCTGTCACCATTTCAGTAACTGGATGTTCTACTTGAATACGGGTATTCATTTCAATGAAATAGAATTCACCGTTTTCAAATAAAAATTCAAAAGTACCTGCACCACGATAACCAATTTCAATACATGCATTTACACAACGTTCGCCGATGAATTTACGCATTTCTGGTGTGATGCCAACAGCCGGTGCTTCTTCAACGACTTTTTGATGGCGTCGTTGCATTGAACAGTCACGTTCGCCTAAGTAAACGGCATGACCTTGACCATCAGATAGCACTTGAATTTCAATATGACGTGGGTTTTCAAGGAATTTTTCCATATAAACCATGTCATTATTAAACGCTGTTTTCGCTTCAAGTTTAGTCATTTTGATTGATTGTTCGAGGTCTTTTTCTTCTCGAACAATACGCATTCCGCGGCCACCACCACCGCCAGATGCTTTAATAATCACTGGATAACCAATTTTTTTCGCAATCTGTTTGTTGGTGTCCATATTGCTACCAAGTGGACCATCAGAACCAGGAACACAAGGTACACCGGCTTTCTTCATTGCTTCAATTGCCGATACTTTATCGCCCATTAAGCGGATAGTATCTGGTTTTGGACCAATAAATATAAAGCCAGAACGTTCGACTTGTTCAGCAAAGTCTGCATTTTCAGATAAAAAACCATATCCTGGATGAATAGCTGCTGCGCCTGTTACTTCGGCGGCAGAAATTAAGGCAGGGATATTAAGATAACTTTTGGCAGAAGCTGCTGGACCAATGCAAACCGTTTCGTCTGCAAGTAAAACATGTTTTAAATCTTTATCTGCCGAAGAGTGAACAGCGACAGTTTTAATTCCAAGTTCTTTACATGCTCGTAAGATGCGAAGAGCAATCTCTCCGCGGTTAGCAATAAGAATTTTATCAAGCATATTCAATCTCTTAATCGTCTAAGTTAATTAATAATTTCTGATTATTCAATAATGAATAGCGGTTGATCGAATTCAACTGGTTGACCATTTTCAACTAAGATAGCTTTAATAGTCCCTGCTTTTTCTGATTCAATTTGGTTCATCATTTTCATCGCTTCAACAATGCAAAGCACATCACCAACATTTACCGATTGGCCGACTTCAACAAATGCTTTCGATTCCGGACTAGGGGTACGATAAAATGTACCAACCATTGGTGATTTTATTGTTGTACCATTAATTGTATTGGTATCTGCGATGACTTCTGCTTCAACCGTTGGGGCAACCACAACTGGAGTTGGTTGAGGAATTTGAATATTTTGCACTGGCGCAGAATAGTTTGCGGCAGGCATAGCTCGACTAATCCGAACTGATTCTTCACCTTCAGAAATTTCAAGTTCAGAAATACCTGACTCTTCTACTAATTCAATTAACTTTTTAATTTTGCGTATATCCATGAATTACACCGTGTTTATTTGAAATAAATAAAAATTATTTTAATGTATACTTAATACTTTAAAAGTTACCTTTTAATTCGATACTAAGTTTGTAACTCAACATTAACGCGGAAGGATACACTGTAAATCGTAATTTGTCATTATATATCTCCTTTACAAACACTTGTTATACTATTTTCTAGGTATTATTTTAGAATTGCGATACAATAGTAACCCTTAATTATAATTGAGGCTGGCTGTGGTTTTTATCTGCTAAATAATCTCTTATTTATCGGATAAAATTTAGAAATATATATTCTGTAGATGCCTTAGTTTGCTTCTAAATACTCAAATATATACAAACAAGATTAATTCTAGGAAGAGTTTTTATTATGTTCAAAAAAGTTCGCGGCTTGTTTTCAAATGATTTATCGATTGATTTAGGTACAGCCAATACGCTTATTTATGTTAAAGGGCAAGGCATTGTACTTAACGAACCTTCAGTTGTTGCCATTCGTCAAGATCGCTCTGGAACACCTAAAAGTGTTGCTGCAGTTGGCCATGCTGCGAAACAGATGCTAGGACGAACACCTGGTAATATTGCAGCGATTAGACCAATGAAAGATGGTGTAATTGCAGACTTTTCCGTAACTGAAAAAATGTTACAGTACTTTATCCGACAAGTTCATAGTCATAGTTTTTTAAGACCAAGTCCGCGTGTACTAGTTTGTGTACCTGTAGGTGCTACTCAAGTTGAACGCAGGGCTATTCGTGAATCAGCATTAGGTGCTGGCGCACGTGAAGTTTATTTAATTGAAGAACCAATGGCTGCGGCTATTGGCGCTGATTTACCTGTTTCAGCACCGACTGGCTCAATGGTGGTTGATATCGGTGGTGGTACAACTGAAGTCGCCGTTATTTCGTTAAATGGTGTGGTTTATTCTGCGTCGGCACGTATTGGTGGTGACCGCTTTGATGAAGCAATTATCAATTATGTTCGTCGTAATTATGGTGCATTAATTGGTGAAGCAACTGCTGAGAAAATTAAGCACTTTATCGGTAGTGCTTATCCTGGTGATGAAGTACTTGAAATTGAAGTGCGTGGCCGTAATTTAGCCGAAGGTGTACCACGTAGCTTTACCTTAAATTCAAATGAAATATTAGAAGCATTGCAAGAGCCATTAAGTGGCATTGTTAGCGCGGTTAAAGTAGCGCTTGAACAATGTCCACCAGAACTTGCTTCAGATATTTCTGAACATGGTATGGTATTAACTGGTGGCGGTGCATTATTACGTAATATTGATAAATTGTTATCCGCTGAAACTGGTATCCATGTTGTTGTCGCTGAAGATCCACTAACTTGTGTAGCGCGTGGTGGTGGTAAAGCACTTGATATGGTTGATATGCATGGTGGTGATCTCTTTAGTGAAGAATAACATTAAATAATTACTAATAAGTAACCAACTATTTCATTTTATCCGCCGACATTGTCGGCGGAGTCATATATTAGAATAGTTAACTACTAAGTATATAACAGGTAAATACTGAACAATGAAATTACTTTTTTCTAAGCGTTCGCCTCTGAGTGTACAATTATTTATTGCGCTAACACTCGCTCTGGTGCTAATCGTATTAGATATTAATTATCGTCCTTTTAAAGAGGTTCGTTATTATTTAGATACCATAATTTCACCACTTTATAATGTTTCAAATGCGCCAAAATCATCATTTGACTCCCTTTATGAAATGTCAAAAACACAAGAAGCATTAATTAATGAAAATACCAAATTGCAAGAAACGTTAATGCAACAGAAAAGTGATCTACTATTACTTGAACATTTAAAACATGAAAACGATCGCCTTAGAGGATTATTAGGCTCACCGTTAAGGCATGATGAACATAAAATGGCTGCTCAAGTTTTACTTGCTGATACCGATCCTTATGTTTATCAAGTTGTTATCAATAAGGGGAAAAATAATGGTGTTTATGTTGGCCAACCAGTTGTAGATGAGAAAGGAATTGTTGGACAAATTTATCAAACAGCCCAATCAACCAGCCGTGCGATATTAGTCTGTGATTATCAACATGCAATCCCTGTACAAGTACTAAGAAACGATATTTCTATGGTGGCAGTTGGTAATGGATGTAGTAATGATTTAACCCTTGATTTTTTACCTAACAATGTTGATATCAAAGTTGGTGATGTTTTAGTTACTTCGGGACTTGATGGTCGCTTCCCTGAAGGCTATCCAGTGGCAGTGGTAAGCTCTGTGAAACTTGATATTAGTGATTCAACCCCAATTATTTCTGCTACACCTACAGCGGATTTAAAACGTTTACGTTATTTATTATTACTATGGGGCGAGCAAGGAGTAAAACATGAGGGGGAATAATCGATTTAGTATTTTGATTATCTGGTTTACACTGTTGATTGGTTTATGTGTGCAGATTATTCCATGGTCAGCTGATTATAATATACTTAAACCGCATTTATTAATGTTAATTATGGCTTATTGGTTAATAGCACTTCCTCATCGTATTGGAATGGGCATGGCTTTTATACTAGGCATAGTCTTGGACCTATTTTCCGGATCTATTCTCGGTATTCATGCGTTTATTTTTTCCTGTATGGCTTACTTGCTACTATTTAAATTTCAATTAATTCGTAATTTAGCGCTCTGGCAGCAAGCAATTGTCATCTTTGCTGTATCACTTTGTTACAATTTTTTAGTATTTATGTTTCAGGTTACTATTTATCACACCATAACGATTTCGCCTTTAATTTTAGTATCTAGTTGTGTTGATGGGCTACTATGGATAGTGATTTATCTATTCTTACGAATAATAAGACGGAACTTTGCTATCAATTAAAAAGGAATCATTATGTCTGTTGAATTATTAATGAATGTGACACCTTCAGAGACTCGTGTTGCTTATATTGAAGACGGTATTTTACAAGAGATCCATGTTGACCGTGAGTCACGTCGCGGAATTGTTGGCAATATTTATAAAGGAAAAGTGATTCGTATCTTACCGGGTATGCAGGCCGCTTTTGTGGATATTGGGCTTGAAAAAGCTGCTTTTTTACATGCTTCAGATATTATGCCACATACTGAATGTGTCTCCGATAGCGATCAAGAGCAATTTCAAGTTAAAGATATTTCTGAACTGGTTCGCCAAGGTCAAGATTTAATGGTGCAAGTGGTTAAAGATCCTTTAGGAACTAAAGGTGCAAGGTTGACTACTGACATAACTTTACCTTCACGGTATTTAGTTTTAATGCCAGGACCAAATTCGACTCATGTTGCTACATCGCAACGAATAGAATCTGAAGAAGAGCGAGAACGGCTGAAAAAAATCGTTGAACAGTATGTCTCTGATGAAGGCGGCTTTATTGTTAGAACCGCGGCAGAAGGGGCAAACGCCCATGAGCTTGAACAAGATGCTAATTTTTTAAAACGGCTATGGACAAAAATTCAAGAAAGAATGGCTCGTCCGGTTAGTAAAAATTTAGTATATGGAGAGCTAGCTTTATCGCAACGAGTATTACGAGATTTCGTTGGTGATCCAATCGAACGTATATTAGTTGACTCGAAATTAACTTATGACTTGTTACTTGAATTTACTCAGGAATTTATGCCTGAAGTAACTAGTAAACTAACCCATTATCGTGGCAATATTCCAATTTTCGATCTTTATGATATTGAAAATGAAATTCAAAGAGCACTAGATAGAAAAGTTAAATTAAAATCTGGTGGTTATTTGATTATCGACCAAACCGAAGCCATGACTACCATTGATATCAATACTGGTGCATTTGTCGGTCATCGTAATTTAGAAGAAACCATTTTCAATACCAATATCGAAGCAACGATTGCAATTGCTCGCCAATTAAGATTACGTAATTTAGGTGGCATTATTATTATCGATTTTATCGATATGCAAGAAGATATTCACCGTGAGCGGGTATTACAATCATTACAAGATTTTTTAGCTAAAGATCGAGCACGAACATCCGTTAATACTTTCTCTGGTTTAGGGTTAGTTGAAATGACACGTAAGCGTACACGTGAAAGTATTGGCCATATTCTTTGTGAAGAATGTCCCTCTTGTAAAGGTCGTGGTATTGTTAAATCTGTCGAGACAGTATGTAATGAAATATTGCGTGAGATTGTCCGTGTTTATAAAGCTCATCGCTCGGAGTACTTCTTAGTTTATGCATCAGCCGCAGTAGCTAATGCATTAACCAATGATGAGTCTCATGCTTTAGCCGAAGTTGAAGTCTTTGTGGGTAAACGAGTTGAAGTAAAAGTTGAACCACTTTATATACAAGAACAGTATGATGTTGTACTTATGTAATTAGTTTAATTGTATTAACCATAAAACTAAGTAAAATCTATTGATAAGTGATAGTCAGAAACAAATTTTTTTATTTTTATAATCAGTAAATTAAGGAATTTATGAAAGTAACTCAAGTGAGTGAAAGGTTACTCCACCCAAATAACTTAAATCAACAAAATATAGCGAATTTACTTGATATGTTAAGTTCAAGAAAAATTGATTTTGGTGATTTATATTTTCTATCCGGTTATTATGAAAGTTGGTCACTTGAAGATAGTATAATCAAAAATGCTTCTTTCCATCGTGATCAAGGTGTAGGTGTGCGAGCAATTATTGGTGAAAAAACAGGTTTTGCTTATACCGATCAATTATCATTAGCTCGCTTAGAACAAAGTGTATTGGCTGCTAATTCAATTACTAAACAGCAAACGCCTATAGCAGTTACACCATTTAAAACTGCGGAAAATATTACGCTCTATCCTTCGATAAATCCAATAAACAGTTTTGCTCAAGAACAAAAGATTGCCATATTACAGCAAGTGGATAAATTAGCTCGATCGCTCGATTCAAGAGTAATCGAAGTATCGGCAAGCTTAATTGGTAGTTATGAAGATATCTTAATTGCGGCTACTGATGGTACTTTATGTGCGGATGTTCGTCCATTAGTTCGCTTATCGGTATCAGTTCTTGTAGAACAAGATGGTAAACGTGAACGAGGTAGCAGTGGTGGCGGTGGCAGATTTGGTTATGACTATTTTTTAACGACTAACGTTAAAACAGGTGAAAGCCATATTGATAGTTATACTCGCGAAGCGGTGCGCCAAGCTTTTAGTATTGCTTTCAGCTAAGCCTGCACCGGCAGGCACTATGCCAGTGGTGTTAGGCGCAGGTTGGCCCGGCGTATTACTACATGAGGCAGTAGGTCATGGATTAGAAGGTGACTTTAATCGTAAAAATAGTTCGGTATTTTCCGATAAAATTGGTCAACAAGTTACCTCAGAACTTTGTACGATAGTTGATGATGGTACCATCGCTCATCGTCGAGGTTCGCTTTCTATTGATGATGAAGGTACACCTAGCCAAAAAACGGTATTAATTGAAAATGGCATTTTAAAAGGTTATATGTTTGATAAGCTTAATGCAAAATTAATGAATTGTCTTTCGACTGGTAATGGTCGTCGTGAAGGTTACGCATACTTACCAATGCCTAGAATGACAAATACCTATATGCTTGCAGGGACATCGAGCTTTGATGATATTATTCAAAGTGTTGATTATGGTTTATACGCACCTAACTTTGCTGGTGGGCAAGTTGATATAACTTCGGGTAAATTTGTTTTTTCAACTTCAGAAGCTTATTTAATTGAAAAAGGTAAAATTACTACGCCGGTTAAAGGTGCAACACTCATTGGATCAGGTATTGAAACTATGCAACAGATTTCAATGGTAGGGAATGATTTAGAATTAGATTCAGGTGTTGGCGTTTGTGGTAAAGCAGGGCAAAGTGTACCGGTTGGTGTTGGACAACCGACTTTAAAAGTGAATAATTTAACAGTAGGTGGTACTATTAACCACTAACAATAATACATTAATGAGAAATTAAGCTAAATGGATACAATCATTACACTCTATCAAGCATTTGTTCATATGGATCTTGCAACACTCTCAAATCCAGATGTGTTATGGATATTATATGGCATGCTTTTTGTTATCATTTTATTAGAAAATGGTGTATTACCGGCAGCCTTTTTACCGGGAGACAGTTTACTGTTTCTAACCGGTGTATTGATTAGTCTTGATGTTTTTCATTTTGGTCTAATAAACTTAATTCTAATTGCGGGCGCCGCATTTGGTACATGGCTTGGTTATGCGCAGGGGCGCTGGCTTGGCAATACTAAAATTGTGCAAAATTGGATGGCACATTTGCCCGAAAAATATCATCGTAAATCAGAAGTTTTATTTCATAAATACGGATTACAAGCTTTATTTATCGGACGATTTATTGCATTTGTGCGTACTTTATTACCGATGATGGCGGGATTATCGGGTTTACATAGTCGCAAGTTTCATATCTATAACTGGATTAGTGCGACATTATGGATTTTCTTAATTGTTACATTAGGTTATCTATTCGGCTTATCGCCGGTTTTCAAAACCTATGAAAAGCAAATCATGTCGTTGCTTATGTTAATTCCGGTAATTTTATTGCTATTAGGTTTACTTTTTACAATTTGGCTAGCATTTAAACGTTGGTTGAATAATAAAAAGCAAGTGAAACAAGATACAACAGAAAAGTAAAAGAGCGAAATTAACCGATAAGCCGGGTTCTGTCGTGGACAATCATTCCTCTAGGCTAATACTCACGCATTAGCTCAAGCAGTCTACCCGGATTCAACGCGGGCCGCGCCAATGAATCCCTATTTGACCTTGCTCCGAGTGGAGTTTACCGTGCCACAACTGTTACCAGTTGCGCGGTGCGCTCTTACCGCACCCTTTCACCCTTACCTGATCTTATTACTAAGCCATCGGCGGTATACTCTCTGTTGCACTAGTCGTGAATTTTAGCTCTCGCCAAAACTCCCCAGGCGTTACCTGGCACTCTGCCCTATGGAGCCCGGACTTTCCTCCCCTCTGTTTGTCTCCCTTTTGCAAAGGACTACAACAAAGCAGCGATTGTCTGGTTAATTTCGGCAAAGAGTATAACCTAATCGTTATTTTTGTCCAGAACAGAATAAGTATTATGGCTGCAATCTGTGCAAAAGTATTAATTTAAGCATAATTAAATTAGTGTTTGCTGAATAAGCCGTGTAGTCAGAGAAAATAAAGCAAAAAGCACATCAATGTGATGTGCCTTACTTAATACGTAATGAGAATTACCATTTTTTCTGTTTATTATTTTGATCATAGTTAAACCAAGTCACCACACCTTGGTTAACAATAACTTCTAATGTACCTTCAAGAATATTGTAATTGGTTTCACCTAATAAAACGTGACTAGTTGAACTTTTTTTCAGATATTTATAAGTCCATTTAGTTTCATTACTATTGATAACTGTTTTAGCTGTTGGTTCACCAAATATATGTAAAAGCTGTGCTTCAGTAGTTGATCCTTCCACTATTTTATTCACCTTTTCGTGATTAAGAGGAGTACCTTGTTCATAATAATTTTTTTGTGAACATGCTGCTAATGCCAATATTGAAAAAAGAACGATCAAGATTTTACTAAGGTTTTTCATGGGTTATTGCCTATTAATTATGATTTTTAACAAAAGATAGCTAATCATAACATAGCTTTACAGTTGTAGAAAATGACGAAATCAAAGATTTCAACAATAGCAATTAACAGCAATTATTAACATAAAAAGATAAAATGAATATATGGAAACATATAATGTTTCTTGATGTTTCCAATTGTTTTTAAAATGGATAAGATATTTATATCTATTTATTGTTTTATGCGGTATCGTCTCGTTTTTTTCTTAATACTCGTTTAATTGGTTGTTTTGTCATGGAATTAATATAACGACTAGGCCAAATTTGCGAAGGTTTCAAATTAAGTGCTTTGGCTATAATCGTTTCTCCTTTGGTCCATGGTCTCACCAATGCATTGCTTAATGTTGATGAACTTAAACCTGATTTGCGAGATAGTTCTGCTAGAGTTGTGCCTTTCTTTTTTAATGCTGCAATTATATCTGCTTTGTGCCAGTCGTTAGATTTTATTTCCATTTTTTCTTCCTTCTTAGTTTATAACATTAAATATCTATGTTATGCTTTCATGTTATCAAAACCAGTAAGTTTATAATTTAACTTTTAACATCATTAATAAGTTGTTTCTTATTATTGTAACAAAGTTTCTTTAATTTCTATAACTTTTTTCTTGTTTCTTAAAAGTAGGGTAATTAAAATGAAAGAATGGTTTTCTCCCAAAGAATTGTTAAGCATTGCTGGAATGCCTTCAACAACACAAGGGATTAACCGTAAAGCAAGAGCTGAAAAGTGGACTTCTCGAAAACGATCTGGTGTTCGTGGTAAAGCACTTGAATATCATATAAGTAGTTTATCGATAGATGTGAAAAAAGCTTTATGTCTTGAAGAAGAAAGTGCGACTTATGTGGTTTCGCCGATTGATCCACTACAACTTTGGATAACTGCATTTGAGCAGTTATCTACTGAAGAACGAACAATTGTCAGTTCATGGCTAATGCGTAATGGTATTAAAGATTTCATTACCTTTATTAATAAACATAAAAAAGATAATTAGTGTTATTGTATAAGCTGATATATACTTTAACGTCAGAAAATTTTAGTTGCTACTATGGAATAACCAATGGAAAATCAGTTTCAATTAACGAATAGTAAAGAGATTATTATTTATTTAGCTCAACAGTTTCCGAATTGTTTTACAATTGAAGGGGAAGCCAAACCTTTAAAAATTGGCATCTTTCAAGATATTCTTTCTCGTCTTGAAAATAGTGAAGTACTAAGTAAAACGAAACTCCGTGTTGCATTAAGAGGTTACACAATGGGGTGGCGTTATCTATATAGTATAAAAGAAGGCACACATCGAGTTGATTTAGATGGTAACCCAACTGAAGTTATCACCAAAGAACAAGAGGAACATGCTCAACAGCAATTGAAAGAAAGCAAAGAACAAGCTAAAGAACGAGCAAAACAAAAACGTAAAGCGGCCCCAAAACCGGCTAGAAAGCCACGAGCTTTGAAATTAGGTGATTTTGTCAAAGTTAATGTTGGTAATAAACCAATAAAAGGACAAATCATCACAATTGAAAAGGAACATATCAAAGTTAAAGTAGGCGCTGGAATGGAATTAATGGTCAAACCTGAGCATATTATTAACAGATAGAGAATTTATATGAATAAGCTACTGAAAAGTTTTGTTAAATTCGGTCTCATTTTATGCATAATTAGTACTGCCGCTCAGGCTAAAACGTCGGCAACAGAACAAATTCCTGTTTTAAAGCAAGACGAAGTACATCAAGTGGTTGCCAAACGCGTGACCAATTTTTTTACGCAATCACATTACCGTGACTTTTCGTTAGATGGTGCTTTTTCTGCTAAAATTTTCGATCGTTATTTCAAATTGTTAGATGGTAATAAGACCATCTTTCTTCAAGATGATGTAAATAAATTTCGTAATCGCCAGGAACAATTGGGGCAAGAACTCATGGATGGCGATTTAAAAACTGCATACGATATTTACAATCTTTTCTTGCAAAAACGTTATAATCGTTACCAATATGCGCTTGAGGTCTTACAGCGTCCGATGGACTTTAATACTAAAGACCAAATAAATTTCAAGCGTGAAGATATGGCGTGGCCAACCTCTGAAAAAGAGCTTGATGAATATTGGGATAAACGGGTTAAATATGATGAGTTAAATTTATCTTTAACTGGTAAAAATGAAGGCCAAATTCGTGAAGTTCTAACCAAACGTTATCAACGAGTATTAAAAACCATTGTCCAATCCAATAATGAAGATTGTTTCCAAGTATTTATGAATGCCTTTGCGCGAGAAATTGATCCTCATACTAGTTATTTAGCGCCACGTAAAAAACGTGATTTTGATTCAGAGATGAGTCTTTCTTTTGAAGGTATTGGGGCAACGCTTAGTCAACAAGATGATTATACTGTGATTATGTCTTTTGTGACTGGAGGCCCAGCCGAGAAAAGTAAATTATTATCAGTCGGCGACAGGATTATTGGGGTAGGACAAAGTAATTCTGCAATTGAAGATGTCATCGGTTGGCGTTTAGATGATATTGTTGACAAAATACGTGGACCTAAAAATACCGTAGTTAAATTAGAAATTTTACCCGTTGGTAATAACAGTAAACCGAAAGTCATTGAAATCACTCGTGATAAAATTCATTTTGAAGATCGTGAAGCTAAATTAAAAACTATCGATAATAGCCGTGGAAAAATCGGTGTGATTGAAATACCGAGTTTTTATATTGGTTTAACCAAAAAAGTTGAATCTTTAATTATAGAAGCCAATAGCGCAAAATTACAAGGTTTGGTTATCGATTTACGTGATAACGGCGGTGGTTCATTAGCTGAAGTAATTGAATTAACAGGATTATTTATCGATAGTGGTCCAGTTGTACAAGTACGTGATAATTTACAGAAGATCACCACTTACAATGATAAAAATAAAGGTATTGAATATGCTGGCCCAATTGTTGTCATGATTAATCGTTATAGTGCATCAGCATCAGAAATTTTTTCAGCAGCGATGCAAGATTATGGTCGAGCTGTTATTGTTGGTGAAACTACCTATGGTAAAGGTACAGTACAAACTTCTCGTAATATTTCATACCCAGTAGATGCCAGATTGCATCCTAAATGGCCAGAACTTGGTGGTGCGCAATACACGGTACAAAAATTTTACCGTATTAACGGTGGAAGTACTCAGTTAAAAGGTGTCGTACCTGATATCGAGATGACGAAAAGTCAATATGTTGATGAAACTGGAGAACGCTTCTTAGATAATGCTATGCCGTGGGATAAAATTCCATCCGCTGATTATCTCACTGTTGCTAATATTAAACCATTGCTAGCTAACTTAAAATCTCAGCATCAAGCTCGTATAGCTAATAATCCTGAATTTAATTATATTGAAGAGGATATTAAGCGATTTAATGATAAAAAAGATAATGAATATTTGGTTTCTTTGAATAAAAATGAACGAGAAACAGAACAAAAAGCTAACGATGATCGTGATTTAAAAAGAATGAATGAACGTTTAAATCGTGCTGGGTTAGCACAAATTACCAAATTAAAAGATTTGCCTAAAGATTATAAACAACCAGATGCATTTTTAGATGAGGCGGTCGAAATCCTACTTGATTTAATACCAAATTATCCTAGCATTGAAGCTAGTAAAATTAGAGGTGGATTTCTTTCTTTAGATAAACCAATTGAATAGTGATAAACAAAAAGTAAGGAATAAGTATTATGAGTATCAATTTAAAATATGCTTTAATCGCAACGGTTCTTGTTTTAGCTGTTTTTGCTGTATTTGGAACCATCGTTTGCATGAATTAACACTTGATTAATTGTTTGCAGATAATTATAGTATGCACCCTGCTTTCAAAAAGCAGGGCTAAATTAAGGTGAGGTGTCCGAGTGGTTGAAGGAGCACGCCTGGAAAGTGTGTATACGGCAACGTATCAAGGGTTCGAATCCCTTCCTCACCGCCATAAATATTTATTTAGTCATCGAAGGAAAGAGCCATTAGGTTCTTTAGCATTGCCAATAAAATCTATTAATATGGTCTTGGCATTTACCTCAGCTTTAATGACCTGACGTGACGATTAATCTCTTCCTCTCCACGATCTTTCGGAGTTACTATGGAAAACTTACGCACTGTTCAGGATTATATACGCTGGACCACTTCGCAACTTAGTCAATCGGATATCTTTTTAGGCCATGGCACCGATAACCCTATCGATGAAGCTAAACAACTTATCTTAGCTACGCTAGGCTTATCACTATTTATTCCTCCAGAATTTTATGCTGCAAATCTGACTAATGATGAAAAACAACAACTAAATGAGATCATCAACAAACGTATTAATGATCGCTTACCAACACCTTACCTAACTAATCAAGCGTGGTTCTGTGGTCATAGTTTTTACGTTGATGAACGGGTCTTAATTCCACGTTCTCCTATTGGTGAACTGATTAATAATCAGTTTAAAGATATAATCAGTAGTGAACCAAAAAATATTTTAGATCTCTGTACTGGTAGTGGGTGTATTGGTATTGCTTGTGCTTATGCATTTCCTGATGCTCAAGTTGATATTACCGATATTTCATTAGAAGCATTAGATGTCGCTCAAACTAATATTGAATTGCATGATATGCAATATCAAGTTACACCAATTTTATCAGATCTATTTAATCAATTAGAGAATAAAAAATATGACCTAATTGTGACTAATCCTCCTTACGTCGATGATGAAGATATGAGTGATCTTCCTGACGAGTTTTTATATGAGCCAAAATTAGCACTCGAAGCAGGATTTGATGGATTAGACTTAGCAAAAAGAATTTTACACGATGCTTGTGACTATCTAACACCGGATGGTGTATTAGTCTGTGAAGTTGGTAATAGCTGGGTGTCTTTACAAGAACAATATCCAGATGTACCCTTTAATTGGATCAGTTTTGAGCAAGGTGGATTCGGCGTATTTGCAATCACGCAGGCTGACTTGAAGACTTATCAGCACTATTTTAAATAAATTAACTATAAAATAAAAAATTGGAATAAGAACTATGGCTGGAAATTCAATTGGTAAATTATTTAAAGTCACTACCTTTGGTGAATCACATGGTACTGCATTAGGTTGTATTGTTGATGGCGTACCACCCGGAATGAATTTAAGCGAATCCGATATGCAACACGATCTTGATCGCCGCCGTCCTGGTTCATCTCGTTATACTACGCAACGTCGAGAAGCTGATCAAGTAAAAATCCTATCCGGGGTATTTGAAGGTGTGACTACAGGTACAAGTATTGGATTATTAATTGAAAACACCGACCAACGTTCACAAGATTACAGCAAAATAAAAGATATTTTTAGACCGAGCCATGCCGATTATACCTACCAAAAAAAATATGGTATTCGGGATTACCGTGGTGGTGGTCGGTCATCGGCACGTGAAACAGCCATGCGTGTTGCGGCAGGTGCTATTGCCAAAAAATATTTACATGAAAAGTTAGGTATTACCATTCGTGGTTATTTAGCTCAAATGGGTGATATCCAGTGTCAATTAAATGATTGGCAACAGGTCGATCAAAATCCTTTTTTCTGCCCAGATGAAAGTAAACTAGAAGCACTTGATCAACTATTAAGGCAGCTTAAAAAAGATGGCGATTCAGTTGGCGCTAAAGTCTGCATTGTGGCAGAAAATGTTCCGGTCGGTTTAGGAGAGCCAGTCTTTGATAAATTAGATGCTGATCTTGCCCATGCATTAATGAGCATTAATGCAGTAAAAGGGGTTGAAATTGGTGATGGTTTTGCTGCGGTTAATAAACGTGGTAGTGAAAATCGTGACGAAATAACCCCGCAAGGATTTTTATCAAATCATGCTGGTGGTATTTTGGGGGGAATTAGCTCGGGACAAACTATCATTAGCAGCATAGCATTAAAACCAACTCCAAGTATTGAGATTGCTGGACAATCAATTAATATTAATGGAGAAAGTGTTGAAGTTTCAACCCATGGTAGACATGATCCTTGTGTCGGTATTCGAGCAGTGCCTATTGCTGAAGCAATGGTCGCGATCGTATTAATGGATCATTATCTTCGCTATCGGGCCCAATGTAGTGAAGTAAAATAATCATGAGTTACGAATTACTGGTTTTACTTTTTTTAATTGCGACGTTAGCAGGCTTTATTGATTCAATTGCTGGTGGCGGTGGACTATTAACAGTACCAGCACTACTTGCTGTAGGATTACCACCAGCTAGTGCGTTAGCCACTAATAAATTACAAAGTTGTGGCGGTTCGTTTTCTGCTAGTTTCTATTTTATTCGCCAGCGTATGGTTGATTTAAAACAGCAAAAATGGGCGATTGCTTGTGCATTCATTGGGTCCGCTCTTGGTACATTATCAGTCATGCATATACAAGCGGATTTCTTAAAATTATTGTTACCAATATTAACCATTAGCGTAGGACTTTATTTTCTACTATCACCAACAATCGGAGATAGTGATCGTAATAGTCGGCTTTCGGTTTTACAGTTTGCTTTGATTCCTGCGTTGATTATTGGCTTTTATGATGGTTTTTTTGGGCCCGGTGCAGGATCATTCTATGCACTCGCATATATTACTCTGGCTGGATTCAATTTAACTAAAGCAACCGCTCATACCAAAGTACTCAATTTTACCTCTAATTTAGCAGGATTAATCTTCTTTATTGCTGGCGGTGAAGTGGTATGGTCAATTGGTTTAGTTATGTTAGTTGGCCAATTTATTGGCGCAAGATTAGGTGCAAAAATGGTTATAGCTAAAGGACGAAAATTAATAAGACCAATGTTAATTACCGTTTCAACCATTATGAGTGTCAAATTAATCTATGAAAACTTCTTTTAATCATCGCTAATAAAATTTAGAATCAGTTTTAGTACAATCAATAAGCTAACAACCAAGAATACATTAGCCAATTAAAAACCCCGTTCCTCAAAATTTTGAGGAACGGGGTTTTTGCATTTCCCAAAGTCTATATTTTAAATCAATGATAAACCCTTTTTTTTACATCAAAATTAATCTGATAAAAATCAGATAGTTGAAATTAACCGCAAAAAAAGGGTTTTTAATATCAAAATTATCATTTACCTTTATTTGAACAATGATTATATTATATTGGTTTCTAGTTCAACGCCGTATAGGTGGTTTAGAAAAGTTAAGTTGTGATTATACCCGCAAATTAAATGTTCAACGCCGTATAGGTGGTTTAGAAAAGTCAAATTGCTGTCTGTGTCAGCGAAAATAAGTTCAACGCCGTATAGGTGGTTTAGAAATTGACAACTCAAAATTACACGATTCGGATCAAGTTCAACGCCGTATAGGTGGTTTAGAAAGGCTCATTTCGAAATATGCCAGTTACTGATTTGTTCAACGCCGTATAGGTGGTTTAGAAAAGTACGAGGGGCACCCATAAACTGCAAAGTACGTTCAACGCCGTATAGGTGGTTTAGAAATCTTTTAGTAAAATCAGTTAACCCTTCATTAAGTTCAACGCCGTATAGGTGGTTTAGAAATAGCCTCGAGAGAGACCGACTAGCCATCAAGTGTTCAACGCCGTATAGGTGGTTTAGAAACATTCATGTTAGCACCAGAATTAACAGATGATGTTCAACGCCGTATAGGTGGCTTAGTGGTATTGCTAAATAAGCTAAAAAACTGAACTCACATGTTCAGTTTTTTTGTATACTAACTTTTTGTATTCACTCGATAAGAGAAAATATAGGCAATAACAGCAATAATACCAAATACAAGAGATAGAAAAAACATTATCTGATAGGCGCAATTTACTGAAATTATTTGATCTAGAGTTAGGTTGATTAATATTCCTGATAATACGCTTCCAAATGCACCTCCAATTTGCTGTATCACACGAGTGATAGCACTTGTATCCTTAATCTGATTTTTTTCACAAAACTCAAATGGAGAAGAGAGAACAGCAATCGTAGCAACACCTAATCCGGAGCCTCTAACAGTAAAACCGATGATTTCAGAGGCGTTTCCACCTACTTGAATTATTAATATACTTATTGCTGATATTATTAAACCTATACCAATAATTAGAAATGAATTTATCTCTCTTAAAGATTTATAAATAAATTTTCTCGCCAACCAAGCTCCTACACCTTGTAGGGCAAGTAGCATCCCAATATAAGTAATGGATATATTTTCATTTATTGCTTGTATTAAAGGAAAAAAAATCATGAAACCGAAAAAGATAAGTGATGTCAGAAATCCCATAATTATTGCCAGAGAGTATTGATAGCAATTAAATGCACTTAAATCGATTAGTTTATTGTCTGACTTATTATTAGTAATAAGCGAAACCATCATCAAACCAATTGCGAAAACCAGCATAATAATATTAGAAGTACCAAAAAAATGTTCTGTCGTGATATTTTTAATTGAGATGAAAAATAGGATTAAAGCAATTAAAAATGTCATAAATACATAAATATTCATATTATATTTAGATGTTTTAGTCTCTGGTATTGTTGTCCTACCAAAGAAAAAAGCTAAAAGCGCCAAAGGTATGTTGATAAAAAAAGCAATTCTCCAATTTAATTGTTCCGATAGGATTGCGCCAAAAATTGGTCCTAGTGCTGGGGCAAAGACTGACGGAATAGCAATCAATGCCATAACCGGCTTTAGCCTTTGCTTAGCAAAATGAGTTGCTATTATCGATTGAGTGATAGGTATTAATATTCCTGCACCAAAACCTTGTAGGCATCTGAACAAGATTAAAGAAACCAGATTATATGAAAATCCAACCATTATAGAACCAGCAAGAAAAACAAAAATTGAGCCGATCCATGCTTTCTTAAGCCCAAAATTTTTATGCACATAAAGTGATAGTAATATACCAGCTGCGCAAGCAAGCATATATATGGTAACCGCCCATTGTATATAAGCATAAGAGGCATTAATGTCATTCGAAATAGCGGGTAAAATAACATTAACAATACTGCTATCTAATAATGGTAATATACTAGATAGCGTCATCGCAAATACCAACTTTCTTTCTGAAATGGTCAGGTCTAGCGATTGTTTCATATTAAATCCTTTCCATATTATATTTAGTTGCGCCTTGTGTATATATTCCATTGAATGTTGATGATGTAATTTCTTTATAATTTTTATGTTTTTCTTTCATGTATCTGTTTCCTTATTAAAACCAGACTATTAAGCAATTAATAAATTTGAAAATTACCAATTAATTTGTCTAAAAAACGATTATTTTGTTGATTTACAACTTATCTATTTATTGCTAACGTGTTACCTTTAACTTAATTGAGAAGACTTTAGGATAGCCAGTAGAATAGCGTTTTACTAGCCAATTTAAGCCACAAAATATCCCATTGGGGCCATATAAATGAATACTCCACTCATTTCTCCACAGTTTGCTTCTTCTGATAGCGAACCGATGATCATATCAACAGCCAGCCACTCTTCACAAAGAGTGACACAACGTCATGGTCATTCGAGAGGACAGTTACTTGGTACATTACAGGGATTAATTTCAATTGAAGCAGAAAGTAGTCAATGGATAGTGCCCGCAACTCATGCAGTCTGGATCCCCCCGAATGTACAACATAGTCTTCTTGGAACGCATGGACAATTTGAAGGATGGAGTATCTATATACAAAAAAATGCATGTGCTAAACTACCTATCAAACCATGCATTTTAGAATTATCTGACTTATTGCGCGAAGCAATTAACCGAACCATGTCATGGCATAATTCAGAACTGCAACCAGAACAGAAGCGATTAATTGCCGTGATACTTGACGAGATTAGAACCAGCCCGCAAGTTGAGTTAGCACTGCCAATGCCAAAAGATATGCGTCTGTTAAAAATCGCTTTAGCTTTGTCTGATAATCCTAGTGATGATAGAAACATTAATGAATGGGGCGTTTGGGCTGGTATTTCCCGACGTTCATTAACACGTCGATTTACCAATGAAACCGGATTTAATTTCACCGAATGGCGTCAGAAACTGCGCATGTTAAAAGCGTTAGAATTGCTTGCTGCTGGAAAACCAATTACAGAAATATCTTTATATTTAGGTTATGACAATATTAGTGGATTTATTGCTATTTTCCGGCGGAATTTTGGGGTAACACCAGGTAATTATCAAAGAGCCATGCGAAACCGTCTCTCATGGCGAAACTTTACTTATACTTCTATTCAAAATGATAATCATATTAATGATAAATTAATCAAATAAATTTTTTCTAAGTCTCGTAATGTAATTAGCAATAAAAGTCGGTTTTAGTAAATAGATCAATTTTTAGAGCAATATAATTTTTTTAATAGAAATAAAAAACTTGTACTTGATAAGTTAATCCCAAAATACCTTCAGATTTAAAAAATCATCTAAGCTATTCAATAATAATTAGCAAAAACCTCAATTAAACAGTTTATTATATGATTTAAGTATTAACTTAAAAAGAAAATAACTTACTATGAGATTCATGCCGTATAGGCGGTAAAATCATTTATTAAATCTCTTAGATAATTATTTAAAAGACTCGTTTTATAAATAAAACAATGTTAATTTATTGCTATCTAGAACTTGAGTTTATTTACTTATTATCATGGATTTGATTCATTCGTCTGATCTTAAAACGATTTTACATTCTAAGCGTGCTAATATCTATTATTTGGAGCATTGTCGAGTTTTAGTCAATGGTGGTCGAGTTGAATATGTGACCGATCAAGGTCAGCAGTCATTATATTGGAACATTCCAATAGCTAATACTAGCTGTATTTTACTTGGTACCGGCACTTCATTAACTCAAGCTGCAGTGCGTGAACTTTCCCGAGCAGGAGTTATGATTGGCTTTTGTGGGGGAGGGGGAACGCCTCTATTTTCCTCAACAGAATCGGAATTTGCCTGCCAATTTTTTTCACCGCAAAGTGAATATCGTGCAACCGAATATCTGCAAAGTTGGTGTCAATTCTGGTTTGACGATAATCTCCGCCTACAAGCTGCGAAAACTCTTCAACAACAGCGACTCAAAATCATTCAGCAATGTTGGCCGAAATTTGATTGGCAAATTGACGATAAGCAACTCACTACGTTGTTAAACGATGCTGAAAAACAATTTCAAGATGCGGCAACGAGTCAAGCATTGTTAGCTGCTGAAGGGCGCATCAGCAAACGCCTTTATGGCATGGCAAATCAACTGACTTTACAAGATGATAATTTTAAACGGCAGCAAGGCTCACGCGGCAAGCATTATGATCCTGCTAATCAATTTCTAGATCATGGTAATTATTTAGCTTATGGATTAGGAGCAACAGCTTGTTGGGTATTAGGCTTACCACATGGTCTGGCTATATTACATGGCAAAACCAGACGTGGGGGGCTAGTATTTGATGCTGCTGATATTATTAAAGATGGCATAGTGTTACCACAAGCTTTTATATCAGCTAAACAAGGTGATAGCGAAAAAGAGTTCCGACAAGCATGTATTTCTCAATTTGCTCAGTTAGGTGCGCTGGATATGATTATTGATACATTGAAGCAGATAGCAGATAGAACATGAATATTTTACTGGTTAGCCAATGCAAGAAAAATGCATTAACTCAGACTCGTCGTATTATCGATCAGTTTGCTGAACGTTGTGGTGAACGAACTTGGCAAACGCCGATGACTGCCGATGGTTTACAGACACTGTATAAATTATTACGTAAAACAGCACGAAAAAATACTGCCGTTGCTTGTTACTGGACGCATGGAAAAAATCTAACCGATCTACTCTGGATTGTTGGTGATAAAAGCCAATTTAATCAACAAGGCCGAGTGCCAACTAATCGTACTAAGCGCAATATATTACGCAATGATAGTGAAAATAGTTGGCAATATGCCACATCTATCCAACTTATCGCAACCATTGCTGCGCTATTGCATGATTTGGGCAAAGCGACAGTCGGTTTTCAAGATAAATTACGTAAAAGTCGACTGGCAGGTGATCCGTTTCGCCATGAGTGGATTTCATTACAGTTATTCTTATTGATGATTCGTGATTGTAATACTAATCAAGAGGTTTTAACCCGTTTAGCTAATTTTGCTGATCATCAACAAATTACACCTGATTGGTATAAAGAGCTAGCAAAGACAGAAAAAAACGATCTCTCTCAATTGCCATTATTAGCCCAATGGATTGGCTGGTTAATTGTGTCACACCATCGCATGCCTTTTTTAATGCCAGTTAGATATAAAGATTGTCAAAATAAGCAAAAAGATGATTTCGATATTTCGGGTCTCACAATAAAAAGCTTTTTTAAAACATTTAAAGCAGTTGAACAATGGGTTAGAAATTTTAATATTGAAGACAGTGCCGATTTTTGGCAACTTAAAAGTGATATAACCTTAAGCCAATCTTGGCTTAAAAAATTAAGTCGCTATGCAAGCAAGGCAATTAATCACCCACCTTTAATGCAATTAACCAATATTGATTCATTATTATTACATCTATCACGATTAAGTCTTATGGTTGCTGACCATAACTATTCCAGCATATCAATCAATGACGAAGAAGCCCAAAAGGTTGAAGATATTCTTATCGCCAATACCAATAAAAGCCAGCAAGCCAATCAACGATTGGATGATCATCTATTAGGTGTTGCTAATCTTACCGCTCGTTTTGCTCGCTTATTACCTAAAATGAACGCTGAATTACCAGCAATTAATCAGCATAAACCATTTACGCAGCGCACTACCATTAAACGCTTTCAATGGCAAAACCATGCTTTTGATTTGGCTAAAAGTTATCAACAGTTAAGTGATGATAATGGTTTTTTTGGCGTCAATATGGCATCGACTGGCTGTGGTAAAACCTTAGCTAATGGTCGAATTATGTATGCATTATCAAATCCACAGCGTGGAGTACGATTTACGATTGCTTTAGGATTACGAGTATTAACTTTACAAACAGGTAAAGCGTTACGAGAAAGATTGCATTTAACTGATGAGCATTTGGCTATTTTGGTTGGGGGTCGAGCAACAAAGACCCTATTTGAGTTAGAAAATCAGCCGAAAATTACTAAAAATGAAAATGAGATAAATCAAGAAACTCTTGGTTGTGAATCGATAGAATCATTAGTCGATGAATATATTGATGTGGCAGAGAGTGGTATTGCTGACTGTGAGCTTGGTACCATTATCGAAAACAGTAAGGCTCGTCAGTTGATCTATGCGCCGATTGTGACATGTACCGTTGATCACTTAATGCAAGCTAGCGAATGTCTCAGAGGCGGCAAATATATTGCCCCTACCTTAAGGTTGCTTACTGCTGATTTAATTTTAGATGAACCGGATGATTTTGATCAGCGAGATTTACCTGCTTTGGCAAGGTTAGTTTATTTAGCCGGGCTTTATGGCAGTAAAGTGTTACTCTCATCAGCCACCTTAACGCCAGACCTTATTGGTGGTTTATTTGATGCTTATCAAGCCGGTCGAAAAATTTGGAATCAGAATACAGGAAGATCTAATCAGGGGATTATTTGTGGATGGTTTGATGAATATCAGCAGTCATTCGAACAAATAGCTGATACGGTTAATTTTAAACATCATCATACGAAGTTTATCGAAAAAAGAATAGATAAGTTGCAACAAGGGACAATTCGTCGTCGAGGACAAATTTTAGAATTATTAAATTACCCATTCAATAAAAAAGAAAATTCAGAACTAGGCTATGCTCTATTGGCACAACAGTTATTAGATCAAGCTTATCATTTTCATTTACAGCATCATCAACAAGATCCGCAAACCAACAAAAAAATTAGTGTCGGTTTAATGCGCTTTGCGCACATTGATGATGTGATGTCGCTCACTAAGCAAATCTACCAGCAAACTGAGTTACCGGCAAATGTTCAATTTCATCTGGTGGTTTATCATGCCAGACAACTGCTACTATTGCGCAGTCAATTAGAAGAAAAATTGGATAGAATTTTAAACCGTAGTGATGTTAATAAATTATTTCAACAACCTGAAATCCGTGCAGCAATAAAAGACAGTGATAAACAACATCACATATTTATTGTCATCGGCACACCGGTTACTGAAGTTGGACGTGATCATGATTATGATTGGGCAATTGTTGAGCCATCTTCAATGCGTTCAATTATTCAGTTAGTAGGACGAGTTTGGCGCCATAGACCGGAAAAAACGGCCGAAAGTGCCAATGTGGCGATTCTAGGCAGTAATTTAGAAGCGATGAAGAATGGCAACAATTTAGGTGTTAATAGCGCTTGTTTTACTAAACCGGGATTTGAGCAAAAACCATTATTTTTATTAAAAACCCATAAGACTGAGCAACTGATAACATCAGAACAATTAGCGAATATTAATGCGGTTCCTCGTATTATGACTGATTTGCAAGCAGGCTTAACACTAGCAGAATTAGAACATAAGGTTATGGCAAATTTGTTTCCAATCAATGCTAGTAAAAGTAATTATGTTACCAGTTATTGGCAAACTGATTTGGCACATCACCATTGTGTTCATCTACAGTTAATCTCGCCTTTTAGGCTGCAAGAGCAACCACAAGATGAGTATATTTGCCAACTTGATGATAACGGTAAATACCGATTTAGTTATGCCGAAATCGCTTGGCAAAAGCCAAACGAACAGTGTGAGGATACACAAAATTACAATTTTAAATATGATAATTGGCAATTTACCAATCCATTGATACAGCCATGGCTTACCAATACCGTTGAGCAAGCGATTACTCAAATAGCGGAATATTTTCCAGATAAAAATCATTATCGGCTAGCTAATGAATTTTGTACAATTAATGTGAATAGCGAAACACGCTGGTGCTTTCATCCCTATTTTGGTTTTTATAAAGATAGAAGCTAAAAGAAGAGGTTATTTATTATTTTTTAGAAAAATTTTATATTTAAAAAAAGGTGTTTCCTCAACTATTTTTATAGAAAATAATCAGCTGAGTAGTGCATGCTAGTAATGCTTGAATAATTACTCTATACTTAACTGCACTGCCGTATAGGTAGTTTAGAAATATGAAATTAGGTCTAATATTTCGCTTAATCATTACCGCCGAATAGGCGGTTTTTCTTATTAGTTTGCAATAAATTATTATCAAATAATTACATTATCCCTATGATATTAGATCTAAAAATATTGACTTTTACTGATTAATGTATAGAATGACAAACATGTAATGAAAATTACATGTTATTATTTCTATAAAATTAGATGTAATATAAAAGAAAACCCCAAATGTTCGAGATTTGGGGTTGTTTAAAATTTATCCAAAATATAATGGGAGGACAAAATTTTGTTTAAGGATAAAACGTTGACAATGCAATGTCAAATTTCAATTGACCAATTTGTATTTAATAAATTACAAAAATTTGTAATTGATAAACAAGCTGCAAATGATGAAGTTATTTTAAGTTTAGCATCAAATTCTAATTATTATTCAGTAAAAGATATTATGAAAATACTTAATATCTCAACTAGAAAAGAAGTTGAATTATTGATTAAAAACTTAGCGCTCAATCAATCAAAATATAGACATTTAAACACTAATAATCAATGGCTATATAATAATGAAGCACTTAATATATTAAAGTTATATTTAATTTATAAAGTAGCATAAAAATAAAAGGCTTATACTTAATTGTATAGGCCTTTTTGTTTAGTATATTGAAAATATAAGGAGGGCCAATGAATAATATTTCTTGGCAAGATATAAGAAAGGTTATTATCGACTTTCTTCAGCAACGGCTTGCTAATAACAGCAGTTATAAAAGTGAACTGACCAAATTAGAAAAAGCTAAACAAGCGGGCGATCAAAAGGCTGTTAATGAATCTCAACAGAAGATGTCAGAACTGAGTAAAAGATTTGATTTTGAAAATTGGATGGAAGATGCTGCAACGCGTAGATTGTTTTGGATATCCATTTGTCACCACTCTTCTAAGGCCATTCATTCTTCAAGTTTAGGTGATAACGTTAACAATTTTACAATTACCAAACCAAATGAACAGCAATATGTATCTTCATCAACACCAACACATTTAGTAGCTGATAGTTCAGGAAATGCTGCCGGTTTAGATATATTTTCTCTATTGAATCAATGTATTAATGGAGATAAAACATTATTAGAATTAATTATTGACGATCATCCAGCTGTACTAAAAGCGCTATCTGATGATGAGCAGAAAGCAGCAATCTATTTAGCCAATTTTAAAAAAGTTATTTTTAATGATTTTGAAAAACCGAAAGCTGACGAACTTAATAAGCAACTTTATTGGCCGAATAGTGAAGAGAGTTATTTGTCACAACAAGAAGATAATTATCGTTTGCTTGTTCCTCTGCATCCCACATCTTTGTGTAATGTCGTCTATCAAAAAGTACAAACCCGCTTTTCCGAAGAAAATAAAAAAGCTCGTGAACAACGGCGCTTGAAGGGAGCCGAACATCAACCTTATTTTACTTTTCATGAGCTTGCGGTGGTTAAACTTGGAGGGAGTAATCCACAAGGGGTAAGTCAATTAACTAGTAATCAAGGCGGTCGTAATTTTTTATTACCTTCAATGCCACCTAAATTCGAGCGATTCTCGATTTCCGTCAATCAGCTTAAATAAAAAAAATGTATTTGACCATTCCTTACAGTATTTCTGTCGATTTGGTTTTCGATTATTGTTCGATATGGTTGCTGCACCCAAAAATGTAGTTGAAGAGCGGGATAACCGAAAAGATGCCTTTGCGGTTATTTTAACTTTATTGCTTAAATTTGCTCGGAATATACAAACTTCCATGCCGGCAGGTTGGAGTCGTGATTATTCGTTGCCAATGTCACAAAAACTTTGGCTTGATCCTAATCGGGCTGAACTTGAAGATGAAGAAAACTTTAAACATCAGTATGAGCAAGGTGATTGGTTAGGGGAGTTAGAGCTTGATTTTGCTTCCTGGATTCAAAAAGCCTTAAAAAAGAAATTCAAAAATATTGAAACACAATTTTCTGATGTTGAATATCGAGAATGGTGTCGTGAATTTCACGCGGCAGTAAAAGCAAGTCAACGTAGGAAGGAGGGGATCTTCTAATGGCATCTTTAAAATTCTATCTTCTATTTGACCATGTCAAAATTCATAATGCCAATGCCATCTCCAGTCCATTAACTTATGGTTTTCCGGCTATCTCTGGCTTTTTAGGGGCGATTCATGCTTTAAATCGAAAAATTGAGTCGGATGATCCTATCTATCTGGATGGTGTATTAATCGCTTGTCATGATTGTGATGTACAAGTTTATCGACCTAATAATTATGCGGATTATACATTTCGACTCACTCGCAATCCGTTAGCTAAAAATGGTGATACCCGCTCGATTATCGAAGAAGGACGGGTACATCTAGATGTGTCTTTAATTGTTGAGGTAAAAATTGAGGATCGTGAAACCCTCGATGATGTTAATGATCAAGAAAAATTTATTAACATGATAACACAAAAGCTCTATCAGCAACGTATTGCTGGTGGTCAAGTTATTGAGATTGAATCAGTAGGATTATATTCAGCTTCAGAATCTCTTGATGATTTAACTCAAGCTTTATTACCTGCTTTTGTCTTAGTTGAAGCGCAGCAAGATTTACAGGAAATCACTGCGGAGCTACAACAAAAAGATCCGAATGCCACTGCACTTGATGCATTAGTTGAAACTGCCATGTTGCACCATCATCCACAAGAAAAAGATCAGTGGCAAACCACATCGGTCAAGCAGGGACGAGGTTGGTTAGTGCCAATACCCCTTGGTTATCAAGCTATTTCACCACTGTTTGAAGCAGGAAAGGTTGAACATGCCCGTAGTAATGAGCATCCAACGCAATTTGTCGAATGTATTTATGGATTAGGTAAGTGGGTATTTCCACTAAGGTTACAAGACAATTTATCTCAAGCATTTTGGCGTTATAAATGCAGCGAACTGCAATCGAATGACGCAGATATATATATTATTAATCAAGATTAATTAAACAAGTTTAGCATTGAAAAAAGGAATGAATTATGAGTAAAGATAAAATCACCACCGCATCAGTATTAGCCTTTGAACGTAGTTTTGATATTTCTGATGCCATTTTTGCCCAGCAAAATAGCCATGATGACCAAAAATTAACACCAGTTTTATTATCTGAAAAATCTGTTCGCGGTACCATTTCGAATCGGCTTAAAAATGCTTTAGCAAATGATCCGGCTAAATTAGATGCTGAAATTCAAAAAGCTAATTTACAAACAGTCGATGTTGCAGCGCTTGATGCCGATAAAGATACCTTAGTGGTTAAATGGAGCTGTAAAGTACTACCTTTCTTAGGTTCGCCATCAGTTTGTAATAATGTTGACTATCAAGATGAGTTAACCAAAACGACTCAAAGCTATATCAAATCAGAAGGGTTGCAAGCACTAGCCAAACGTTATGCAATTAATATTTTAAATGGTCGTTGGTTATGGCGTAATCGTATGGCTGCTGAACAAATCAGTATTAGCATTACTCGTAAAAAAGATGACAAAATAGCAACGATTGAAGTGAGTGATGTTAAGCAATATCAATTAAATTCATTTGATTGTGATGACAAATCGGTAAATGACCTCGCTGCTTTGATTGAAGCTGGCTTATTAGGCAAAGAGTTTGTTATTTTCGATATTCAAGCCAAATTAAAAATGGGATTAGGGCAAGAGGTCTATCCATCACAAGAATTGATTTTGGATACTGGTAAAGAAAAAAGTAAAGTCTTGTATGAAAAAAACGGTCAAGCAGCAATGCACTCGCAAAAAATCAGCAATGCCATTCGAACTATTGATACTTGGTATGCTGAAAACGCCGAGTTTCCGATTGCCATTGAACCTTATGGTGCAGTTACCACTATGGGACATGCTTTTAGACAACCTAAACAAAAACAGGATTTTTATACCTTATTTGATAATTGGGTACTGAAAGGTGAAAAACCAACGCTTGAACAACAACATTATGTTATTGCAGTTCTGATTCGTGGTGGTGTATTTGGTGCTAGTGGTAAGGAGTAATATTATGCTTACTCACTATTTTGAACTACGGGCAATTCCACAACTGGAGATAACTGAAACTGAAGTGATTAATCAAGTTATGCAATCACTGCATCAGGTGTTAGTTAATCATCAAGGCAATATTGCGGTTAGCTTTCCTTGTTATAATGTCCACAGAACATTAGGTGGGATTATCCGGTTATTTGGCGATGAAGCGCAGTTACAACAATTTAAAACGGCCTTACAGCAGCAGGCCGTAGTTAGTGATTACACGTTAGCTTTGCCAATAGCATCTGTACCGACAAGTGTTAAAGGTTACCTACGCTTAATTCGTATCAATCCTAAAGGACAAAGTGCTTTAAGACGAGCCGAAAAACGTTTAACCGCACAAGGTAAATGGTCAGCCGAGGTAAAAAACAAAATGGTTGAAAAATGGGGCAGCCTTCATTTGAACTATCCACACCTTCATTTTGCTAGCAAAAGCACTGGGCAACATTTTATTATGTGGCTGAAACAACAAAAATGTGCAACGGCTGTTGAAGGAACATTTAATAGTTACGGACTCAGCAAAACAGCAACTGTTCCTGATTTTTAACTAAATAATAAGGGCATTATTATAATGCCCTTAGCTGCCAATAATTAACAATATTAACGGCACAAATTTTGAGGAGCGTACTTTTTAAAGCTAAAAAACTTGAGGAAGGGGTTTTTGGAACCTAAATACCATGCAGTGTTAACCCTTTTTTTTAACTAAAAATAAAATTTCTAAAAATCAATTAATTGAAAAGCCACCCAAAAAAAGGGTTTTTGCAAAGTAAAATAGACTTTGCCTTTTGCACAACAATGTTTATAGTATTTGAGTTTCTACTTCAAGGCTGCATAAGCCGTTTAGAAACTGGAACATGTCCCCGTCACCGCGATTTTACCCTTCAAGGCTGCATAAGCCGTTTAGAAAAGTACGAGGGGCACCCATAAACTGCAAAGTACCTTCAAGGCTGCATAAGCCGTTTAGAAAAGCGCAAGTTCTTTGATTTCGTCGAATGTTGTCTTCAAGGCTGCATAAGCCGTTTAGAAAATGCAAGAAGTGGGGGAAATCCCAGATGGTTACTTCAAGGCTGCATAAGCCGTTTAGAAACAACTTATCAAACGCCCAAAGTTCAAGGCTGTAAAAGTGGAAAATTTTGAGGAGCGGGGTTTTTAAGACTAAAATCCATCCGATAAATCACTAAAATTAGTTATAACATCAGCTAGGGTCAATAATAAAAGTTTATTTTTATCAATTAGTTTAGTGCTTCTCATTTAGCGACTTTAGCAATGTGCTGATAACTGAGTGAGGTTAGCATGGCAAAAGGGAAGTTTGACAAGGCTGTTTTTTTGTTAGGAACAAATAACCGCTGGTGCTTTAAGAGCGAACGCAGGCGGAAGGCAGTCACATCGTGACCACTTGCGTGGTCGCCGCGGGAGTTGGTAAAGAGGGTTTGCGCAAACCCTCTTTACTCGGACGTAATCTCCGTATAGAACTAGCTATTAAACAACAAAACGTCCGAAACTCACCGAATAAAAAAATTTGAGGAGCGGGGTTTTTAAGACTAAAATCCATCCGATAAATCACTAAAATTAGTTATAACATCAGCTAGGGTCAATAATAAAAGTTTATTTTTATCAATTAGTTTAGTGCTTCTCATTTAGCGACATGAGCAATGTGTTGATAACTGAGTGAGGTTAGCATGGCAAACAGGGATGTTTGACAAGGCTGTTTTTTTGTTAGGAACAAATAACCGCTGGTGCTTTAAAACGAACGAAGGCGGAAGGCTGTCACATCGTGACCACTTGCGTGGTCGCCGCGGGAGTTGGTAAAGAGGGTTCGCGTGAACCCTCTTTGCTCGGACGTAATCGTCGTATAGAACTAGCTACCAAATAAAAAAACGTCCGAAATCCACCGAATAAAAAAATTTGAGGAGTGGGGTTTTTAAAGCCTAAAATCTTCTAAAAAAACAATTCTACGGTATTAGGTTGCGCAAAAACAGCTATTTGCCTTTTGCTGTACATTATTCCAGACAATGTTTATAGTAGTTTATATTCTGAATTAATATTGGTTTTAATTACTAACGATATTATGAAGCTTCAACAGTTACGTTACATTTTAGAAATTGCCCGCTCAGGCTCAATCAATGAGGCTGCTAAAAATTTGTATATTACTCAACCAAGTTTATCAACTGCAGTGAAGGAGTTGGAAGCTGAATTTGGTATTGAAATTTTTGTACGGACATCTAAAGGAGTTTCATTATCGACTGATGGAGTTGAATTTTTAGGTTATGCAAAACAGGTTTTAGATCAAGCTCAGCTACTAGAACAGCACTATGCCAAAAAAGTACCTTCCAAACAACTGTGTAGCATTTCAACCCAACATTATGCATTTGCGGTAAACGCTTTTGTTAATTTAATCAAAAAGAATCATACTGATGAATATGAGTTTACCCTACGTGAAACTCGCACTTACGATATTATAACTGATGTTGCTAATTTACGTAGTGAAGTAGGTATTTTGTATCTAACTGATTTTAATCAAAAAGTTATTTTACGCTTGCTTAAAGAACATCGTTTAACTTTTAATCCACTATTTGAGGCTGATCCACATGTATTTATCAGTACCAATCACCCTTTGGCGGCTATGAAGTCTTTAACGTTAGATGATTTAGAGGATTTTCCCTATCTTTCATTTGAACAAGGCGAATATAACTCTTTTTATTTTTCCGAAGAGATTTTAAGTACTGTGTATCATAAAAAGAGTATTCATGTCAGTGATAGGGCAACGTTATTTAATTTATTGCATGGATTAAATGGCTATACAATTAGTACCGGTGTGCTCAGTACTGATTTAAATGGTTCAGACATTCTATCTATCCCTTTAGATGTCGAAGAAAAAATATTAATTGGTTGGATAACATCACAAAAAGCACAGCTAAGTTTATCGGCACAAAATTATATCGAAGCGTTGAAAAAGCTTATTCAAGAAGAGTATGGTTTTAAGCTTAAATAAGCGTTTGCGATTAATAAATCAAATTGCTATTTTAGTAAATTCCAGTATAATTGCGCACGATTCATATATTTATTATATGGATGCCGAGGAATGTCTGAATTAGAGATCGGTCATTCCATTTTTTATATTTATTTTAAGAGGTTTATTATGTCTCTAACTGTAGAAGCTAAAGCGAAAATCGTTGCTGAATATGGTCGTGGTACTAACGACACTGGTTCAACTGAAGTTCAAGTTGCTCTTTTAACTGCACGCATTAATGACTTACAAGGTCATTTTTCTGAGCATAAAAAAGATCACCATAGCCGCCGTGGTTTATTACGCATGGTGTCTAGCCGTCGTAAATTATTAGATTATTTACGTCGTAAAGACTTTGAACGTTATAGCCAATTAATTCAAAGACTAGGTTTACGTCGCTAATTATTTATCTACTTGAAAAGAGGCTTAGGCCTCTTTTTTCGTTGTGAAAATTCAAGGCTTTGATATAATGCAGAGTCCGAAAAGCTAAATAAATGCTTTGAAGATAGAAATTAATAAAATAAAAGATTGTATCTCATGTTTCGCGCGACTAATGAGAGCTCTATAGTTTATAGATTTGTCATTAGTCGTGACAGTGAAATAATCTTTTGTTTAGTATCCCACACATAGTTGAAGTGTGTATCAATATGTTCCAGCGTCATGCTGCTTCCTGTCGAAATATCAAACTTCAACGTGATTTATTACAAGAGGACATTATTTTGTTTAATCCGACATATCAAAAATTCCAATATGGTCGCCATACTGTTACTTTAGAAACGGGTATTATGGCGCGTCAAGCAACTGCTGCAGTTATGGTTAACATGGACGATACTGCGGTATTTGTCACTGTAGTTGCTAATAAAAAAGTTAAAGAAGGACAAGACTTTTTCCCTTTAACCGTTAACTATCAAGAACGTACTTACGCTGCTGGTCGTATTCCTGGTGGCTTTTTCAAACGTGAAGGTCGCCCTAGTGAAGGCGAAACATTAATTGCCCGTTTAATCGACCGTCCACTTCGTCCATTATTTCCTGAAGGTTTTGTCAATGAAATTCAAATCATTGCAACAGTGGTATCAGTGAATCCTGAAGTAAGCCCTGATTTAGTTGCTATGATTGGTGCATCAGCAGCACTTTGTTTATCTGGTGTTCCTTTCCATGGCCCAATTGGTGCTGCTCGTGTAGGCTTTATCAATGATGAATTTGTGTTAAATCCATCAGTAAAAGAATTAGCGACTAGTCGTTTAGATTTAGTTGTAGCTGGTACTAAAAGTGCTGTATTAATGGTTGAATCAGAAGCTGATTTATTAACTGAAGACCAAATGTTAGCGGCAGTGGTATTTGGGCATGATCAACAACAAGTTGTAATTGATAATATCAATGAATTTGTTGCTAAAGCGAATTGTGAAAAATGGGATTGGGTTGCACCAGCTAAAAATGAAGAGCTATTTAATGCGGTTTCTGAATTAGCTAAAGATCGTTTAGGTGAAGCTTATCGTATTACTGAAAAACAAGCTCGTTATGCGCAAATCGATTTAATTAAAGAAGAAGTGTTAGCAGCACTTAAAGAAAAAGATGAAGAACTTGACGAAAATGAAGTTATTAACATTATTGTTGATTTAGAAAGCCAAATTGTTCGTCAACGTGTTATTGCTGGTGAACCACGTATCGATGGTCGTGAAAAAGATATGATTCGTGCTCTGGATATTCGTACCAATGTATTACCAAGAACTCATGGTAGCGCATTATTTACTCGTGGCGAAACGCAAGCATTAGTTACCGCAACTTTAGGTACTGAACGTGATGCACAGATCATTGATGAGTTAACTGGTGAATATACCGAACGTTTCCTTTTACATTATAACTTCCCTCCATATTCAGTTGGTGAAACAGGTATGGTTGGTTCACCAAAACGTCGTGAAATTGGTCATGGTCGTTTAGCAAAACGTGGTGTTGCTGCGGTAATGCCAAGCAAAGAAGAATTTCCATATACTGTACGTGTAGTTTCTGAAATTACTGAATCTAATGGTTCTTCTTCAATGGCTTCAGTTTGTGGCGCATCATTGGCATTAATGGATGCTGGTGTTCCAATTAAGTCTTCTGTTGCTGGTATTGCAATGGGCCTTGTTAAAGAAGGTGATAACTTTGTAGTATTATCTGATATTTTAGGTGATGAAGACCATCTTGGTGATATGGACTTTAAAGTAGCTGGTACCCGTGAAGGTGTAAGTGCACTACAAATGGATATCAAAATTGAAGGTATCACTAAAGAAATTATGCAAGTTGCATTAAACCAAGCTAAAGGGGCACGTTTGCATATTTTAGGGGTAATGGAACAAGCGATTAATAAACCTCGTCAAGAGATATCTGAATTTGCTCCTCGTATCTATACGATGAATGTTAATCCAGATAAAATTCGTGATATCATCGGTAAAGGTGGTGCAACGATTCGTGCATTAACTGAAGAAACCGGTACTACTATTGAAATTGCAGATGATGGTACAGTGAAAATTGCAGCATCTGATGGTAATAAAGCACAAGATGCAATTGCACGTATCAATAATTTAGTTGCTGATGTTGAAATTGGTAAAATTTATACCGGTAAAGTCACTCGAATTGTTGATTTTGGTGCTTTCGTTTCAGTTATTGGTGGAAAAGAAGGACTTGTTCACGTTTCACAAATCGCTGATCATCGAGTGGAAAAAGTTGCTGACTACTTAAAAGTAGGTCAAGAAGTGAATGTTAAAGTACTAGAAATTGATCGCCAAGGTCGAATTCGTTTAAGTATGAAAGATGCAGTTGAGTCTACACCAGAAGTTACGCCAACTGCTGAATAAAATCTGATCCACTAGGAGCTTAATATGAGATTATTCAACCTGAGAATGTTGTGCTGTATTTTTGCAGTCATTATCTTGTCAGGTTGTTCTAATTCTCTACCTTTACTTGCTGTTCCTGAGCAAGTTTCGTATGATGATGAGTTGAAAATAGCTGAAATAAGTCAACAGTTATCAAGACGAGATCTTGATACTGTTTCTCGAATGCAACTGATTTTCGAACGAGGAATTGTTTACGATTCATTAGGTTTTAAAGCATTTGCACAAAGTGATTTTAATCACCTTTTAAGTTTTAATCCTGAAATACCTGATGTTTATAATTTTCTTGGTACTTATGCACTAAGAGATGGTGATTTCGATAATGCTATGATGGCATTTAATACTACACTAGAAATAGATCCATCTTATGCTTTTGCTTATTTGAATCGTGCAATTACTTTATATCGTACAGGACATTATCAAGCTGCACAGCTTGATGCACAAAAATTCTATCAATATGATGTCAACGAACCTATTCGTGTTTTATGGCTTTATTTGATTGAAAAAGAAATAGATAAACAAGCTGCCCTAGCTCAGTTGCAAAATCGTTACGATAAACTAAACGATAAAATGAGTTATGGTGGTGATATCATTGCATTTTATTTAGGTAATATTAGTGAATCTAAATTAATGCAAAACCTTCAACAAGGTGTTGAAAATGACCGGCAATTAGCCGAACGCCTATGTGAAGCGTACTTTTATTTAGGTAAATATTACCTAGGTAAAGGTAACAATGAGCGTGCCAAAATATTATTTAAATATGCTTTAGCTAATAATATTTATAACTTTGTTGAACATCAACAGGCACTCTACGAAATTAAGTTACTTGAAGAAAAGTAACAAGGGTCATGCCAGTTTTAAAAGTGAAAATATTGTTATAGCGTAGTTCTGATTTGCCCATAATATTCTCAATTATTTTTATGCTATCTATCTTTTGTATTAAATAAAGTAATTATTTAAGCAACAGTTATGCATATTTGATTGTGTGATTATTGGCAGTTAGTTATTGGGGTGAGTTGTAAATTTTCAATTTAGTGAGCTGGCATAAATTTATATAGTGTTTTATTTAGGTAATGTAATATTTTATGAGCAATATTGTAATCCTCATAAATTATCTTGATTAGTAATTATCAGGTTTGTTGCTAACTTAAAATTAAGCCTATATATCCAATTTGCAAGCGAGTTTACATGACAACAGAAATATCTTTTATTGACCTTGGTTTATCTGAGGAAATCCTTAACGCATTAAATGATCTTGGTTTTACTAAACCATCACCAATCCAAGCAGAATGCATTCCTTTACTTTTACAAGGGAACGATGTGTTGGGTATGGCACAAACTGGTAGTGGTAAAACTGCTGCTTTTTCCATTCCTTTTTTGATGAATATTGATGCTAATTTAAAAGCACCACAATTATTGGTTTTAGCACCAACTCGTGAATTGGCAATTCAAGTTGCTGATGCCTGTGCTGAATATGCAAAATATGTGAAGGGAGTAAAAGTTTTACCACTGTATGGTGGTCAACGTTATGACGTGCAATTACGTGCATTAAAACAAGGTCCACAAATTGTAGTGGGTACTCCAGGTCGATTGTTAGATCATTTAAATCGTAAAACATTAGATCTTTCAAACCTTAAAGGTTTAGTTTTAGATGAAGCCGACGAAATGTTAAGAATGGGCTTTATTGATGATGTTGAAAGTATTATGGCTACGATCCCAGAAGATCATCAAACAGCACTATTTTCAGCAACAATGCCGGCACCAATTCGTCGTATTACTAAACGTTTTATGCATAACCCGAAAGAAGTACAAATTAAAGGTACTAATCAAACTGCACCAGATATTGATCAAAGCTATTGGTTAGTACGCGGTATGCGTAAAAACGAAGCAATTGTACGTTTTTTAGAAGCTGAGGATTTTGATGCAGCAATTATTTTTGTTCGTACCAAAACAGCAACATTAGATGTCGCCGAAGTATTAGAAAAAAATGGTTATAGTTGTGCTGCTTTGAATGGTGATATGACTCAGCAACTTCGTGAGCAAACCCTTGATCGTTTACGTAATGGCCGATTAGATATCCTAATTGCAACTGATGTGGCTGCTCGAGGTTTAGATGTTGAGCGTATCAGTTTAGTTATTAACTATGATATCACTCTTGATTCAGAATCTTATGTTCACCGTATTGGGCGAACTGGTCGTGCAGGTCGTGCAGGACGAGCAATTTTATTTGTTGATAGTCGTGAACGCCGTTTACTTAAGAATATTGAACAAACAATTAAAAAGCCGATTCCTGAAGTAGCATTACCATCTAAAGAGTTGCTTGAAAAACGTCGTTTAGCGAAATTTAGTCAGAAAATTCAGCAACAATTAGAAAGTGCCGATTTAGATCAATATCAAGTGTTATTAGAGCAAATCCAAGCAGATAGTGGCGCAGATCTTGAAACGATTGCAACAGCATTATTGAGATTAGCTCAGAGTGATCGTCCGTTGATTCTACCGCCAGATCCAGTATTTAAACCATCAAGAGAATTTCGTGATCGTGATAATCGAAATGGTGAACGTCGCTTACGTGGCGATAATCGTGAATCACCAAAACGTCGTGAACGCCGAGATGTGGGTGAAATGGATATGTATCGTATCGAAATTGGTAAAGAAAACGGTGTTGAAGTGCGTCATATTGTTGGTGCAATTGCTAATGAAGCCGATATTAGTAGTCGCTATATTGGTAATATCAAACTTTATGAAACTTATTCAACCGTTGAGTTACCAAAAGGCATGCCGAAAGATATTCTTAAGCATTTTGAACGGGTTAGAGTACTTAATCAACCAATGAAAATGAGCTTGGTAGCAGGTAAGCCATCTGAAGCTAAACGTGGACGTAAAAGTAGTAAAACAGAATCTAATGACAAAGGTTTTGCGAAAAAACGTGGCCGTCCTAGCGCACCTAAGTTCTAATATTTTTTAGGTTTGCTTCTTAAGAACCTCTGCCAAATGGCAGGGGTTTTTTATTGCTTATCTTTTAGATTGTTACCTGCATTTTTCGGCAAGGTAATAAAGTCAATCATTGCTAACAAGGTCATTCCTGCTACCATTAATAGTGCTAACCTAAAATCTTCTACCATTAAACCAGTTTGGCTATGGCCATTATAGCTAGATGCAATAAATAGAAATAAAGCACTTAACACAATGCCGAGTACGTTATTTAGCTGCTGGAAAATGGTAGATAAAATGTTAGCGCTCTGTATTTCTGTTTTATCAATTTCTGAAAAACTAAGCGTGGTGATGGTAGTAAATTGAATAGAACGAGCACCACCGGAAAAGAATAGCACTAATATAATCCAGATGATAGGTGTTTGTGGCGTGAAAAGCGCACATAACACAAAACTTGAAGATAATAACAGCCCATTGATAATCAGAATTTTGCGGAATCCAAACTTATGAATTAAAGGTGTGTTTACTGTTTTAAGCAGGATATTGCCGGCAAATAATGATAGCAGTAGTGAACCTGCAGTTAACGGTGACCAACCAAAACCGACTTGAAACATTAGCGGTAAGATAAACGGAGCACTATTTAAGCCAATACGTATTAATGAACCACCAAAAAAGGTCATTCTAAATGTACGTTTAGAAAAAGCATATAGACTAATTAATGGATGTTGAGTATGAGCTAAATGATAGTAGGCAAAGATTAATATTAGGCTACCGACCAAAGATAGTGTTACGCCTACCCAGAGACTACTATTTGAATGAGAAATCATTTCAAGCCCATAAACAAATAGTAGTAGGCCTAAACCACAGGTGATAAATCCAACACTGTCAAATGTACGTTTTTCAGGTAATTCTTTGGGTAATAATCGATGAGCGAAAAATAGGGCGATAAAACCTAATGGAATATTAAGAAGAAATATCCAGTGCCATGTTAGATATTGAGCAAAGAAGCCACCAATAATCGGCCCCATTAATGGCGCAATTAAGCCTGGCCAAACTAAAATAGAAATGGTGCTGACTAAATGTTGTTTTTCCGTTCGACTTAATACCACCGTTCTGCCTACAGGCACCATTAATGATCCACCTAAACCTTGAATTAATCTTGCGATGGTAAACATGGTCAGATTAGTCGATATGGCACACAATATTGATGCTAACATAAATAAAATAATCGAAATCGAAAAGACTCGATAGGCGGTGAAACGGTTAGCGATCCAGCCACTGGCAGGTAAACCAATTGTAAGTGCTAGCATATAGGCGCTAATCCCAATAGATAAATCTTGAGGATTGGTTAAAAATGATTTTGCCATAGCTGGAATTGCCGTGGTGATCACTGTAGCGTCTAGATTTTCCATGAAAAACGTCGCAGCGACTAAAATCGCCATTTTTCGGACGTGACTATTTTGTTGCATCATGTGGTTTGATTAATTCAGAAAAATAACAATAAAACTTTAATATACGCCAAAAATTTGTGTTGTGGTAAAGGTTTTTAACATTTTGCCCTTAATTGTGATTAAGAGTATACTAATGCCATATTAATCGGTAAAACAGAGGTAGAGGTACACAATGACAGATTCTTTAAATAAATGTAAAGCTAACGAAACACCTGCATGTTGTTGCGTTGATGTAGGTACAATTATAGACAATGAAGATTGTAGTGCAGAATATGAGCATGTTTTTACATCTGAATCAGAAGCAAATGCCAAATTAGCTACATTAACTCAAGCTGCAAAAGCTGTTGAAACAGAGCCTTGTGAAATTAACAGCAGCATCGATAAAGTTGAAAATGGCTATAAATTAACAGCTAAATTTACTTTCTGCTGTGGCGCTGAATGTATGATTTTTCAATTGAAATTACGTTAATTATTCATTTATGAAAGTTTGTATTATGAGACATGGTGAGGCAGGTTTTGCTGCTTCATCTGATGCAAGTCGTACTTTAACTGATTATGGTTTAAAACAAGCCTGTCAAGCTGGACTATGGCTTAATCAACAAAATTTTAAATTTGATTTAGGGTTAGTCAGTCCTTATTTAAGAGCCCAACAGACTTTCACTGAATTATCCTCTCACTGCCGAGTTTCTCAATTGGAAACTGATAATCTTTTGGTACCTGGTGGTAGCCCTTCTCATATTGCTGATTTATTAATGACACTGCCCGATCGTGGTATCGAAAATGTGATTATTGTTTCGCATCTACCTCTAGTTGGTTATTTGGTTAATGAGTTATGTCCAGATGTATCACCGCCAATGTTTCCTACAGCTGCTATTGCTTGTGTTGATTTATCCGCCAATACGGCAGGGAAGCTAGAATGGTTTCATGTAGTGGAATAAAAAAGCTTAACTTATTTGATTTGCCTTTAACTGGTCGAACGCTAATCGAAGCGTCAGCAGGAACGGGTAAAACCTATTCGCTCGCATTTATTTATCTGCGATTATTATTGGGGATTGGTAAAAACAGTTATCCCACACCTCTTGATGTTAATCAGATTTTAGTGGTGACCTTTACTAAAGCCGCTACTCAAGAACTGCGATCTCGTATCAGGCAAAATATTCAAGAATTACGATTAGGGTTGTTAAAAGGTCATCATGATGATCCAATTTATCAACAATTAATTGATTTAGTTGATGATAGCAACCAAGCAATACAGAAATTAACCCAAGCACAACAATCAATGGATGATGCGGCGATTTATACGATTCATGGTTTTTGTCAACGTATATTGACTAGTCATGCTTTCGAATCAGGTGTACTGTTTGAACAAACATTGATAACTGATGAACAAGATCTAAAGTTACAAGTTGTGCAAGATTTTTGGCGTCACTACTTTGTTCCTCTCGACAAAGCATTAGCCTACCTGATTCTTGACTATTGGCAGGATCCAGAAAGATTGCTATCCGATATCAGACCTTATTTAAATTTTGAATTTGATGAGCAGCAAGAAGAACATATTGATATCAGTGGCAAGATTCAGCAATTTTATCAAAAATATTTTCAGCAGATCAGTCTGATCAAAAAACAGTGGTTAGATTCAATTGCCGATCTGCCAGAAATAATTGCTCAATCAGGCGTTAATAAACAATCCTATAGTAGCCGTAATTTACCTAATTGGTTGGCTAAAGTTACTGCCTGGGCGCAGATGCCAATCCGTTCATTTAAACTGCCTAGTGAGTTAACTAAATTTAGTCAGTCGATTTTAATTGAAAAAACTAAGCAAGGTAAAAATCCTCCGACTCATGCCGTTTTTGAGCGTATTGAAGCGCTATGTAATAGTTCTATTGATTTACGTGGCGAAGTTCTAATGGATATCGTTAAAGTCATTCAAAAGCGTATTTATATTCAGAAGATCAAACGTGGTGAAATGAGCTTTGATGATCTCTTAAGCCAGTTGAACCGAGCTCTACGTGCTAGAAATGGTAATCGATTAGCAGAGAGTATTGCGAAAAAATACTGTGTAGCGCTGATTGATGAATTTCAAGATACAGATCCGGTGCAGTATAAAATTTTTGATCGTATCTATAATCGTTATCCGAAAGAGACTGGGTTACTGTTTATTGGTGATCCTAAACAAGCGATTTATAGCTTCCGTGGTGCAGATATTTTTACATATCTAAAAGCAAAATCATCAACCGGTGAAAATAATTTTACTATGCAGGTCAACCATCGTTCTTCATCATCGATGGTGAATGCGGTTAATGCATTGTTTAATCATCATGATAATCCGTTTATTTTTGAAAATATTCCATTTTTACCAATGGAAAGTGCCGAACGTAATCAACAAAAAGGTTTAATTATCAATAATCAAGAGGTTAATGCTTTAACTGCATACTTATTACCTGATGAAGTTAGCTCAAAAACGGATTATCAGGAACATATCGCTAACTGTTGTGCTAAGCAGATTGTGACGTGGTTGATGGATCCGACCATTTTATTGAAGGATAAAAATGGTCAACGACCAATTACAACTGCTGATATTGCCATTTTAGTCCGTACCGGATACGAAGCTGAGATTATCCAACAAAAGTTAACCAGTGTTGGAGTTAAAAGCGTTTATTTATCTAATCGGAGTAGTGTCTTTCTGGCTAAAGAAGCACAGGAGGTCCTGTGTTTATTACAAGCAGTGCTTATGCCAGAAAACGAATCGGCTCTACGCTTAGCTTTAATGACGACACTGTTGGGTCAAACCATGACTGAACTTGAGCAAATAACCGACGATCAAGATATATGGGAAGGTTTGATAGAGGAGTTTAAACAGTATCAGATTATCTGGCAATATTATGGTGTGTTAGTCATGTTGCGCCGGATGATGAAAAAACGTCAGTTAGCTGAAAATATATTAGCTAGCCCAAATGGTGAACGTACTTTAACTAATTTGATGCATCTAGGCGAGCTATTGCAAGAAGCGGCCGACGAACTTGATAGTCCACATGCTTTGGTTCGTTGGTTATCAAGACAAATTGTCAGTCCTGATGCAAATTTAGAAAATCATGAGCAACGATTAGAAAGTGATGAAAATTTAGTAAAAATTATTACTATTCATAAATCTAAAGGTTTAGAGTTTCCTATTGTTTGGTTACCATTTGCAGCTCAATTTCGAAATTCAGATAGTCAGTTTTATCATGACAAAAATAATGACTATCAACCAACTTATGCTTGGCTATTAACCGATGAAATAAAACAACAGATTGAAGATGAACGTTTAGCCGAAGATTTACGTTTACTTTATGTTGCTATGACACGTTCAATCTTTCATTGTAGCGTTGGGTTAGCATCATTAAAAAACAGTCAATCAGCGATTGATTATTTATTAAAAGGTGACTTACGTTCAATTGCTAAATTTGCTAATTTGGTTGAATTACAATTACCTATTTTAGGTGAGCAGTATAATCCTGAATTAGCCGCCAATCTTTCACTTGCCGCCAATGTATTTAAACGTAAATTATCTAATAGTTGGCGTGTAACCAGTTATACCGAATTACAAAAGCATAATAATTTGGTTGGTCTTAATTCAACTATGATTAGTGATTGGCGTGAAAATATTCCCGAATCCGCCGATTCATTATCTACTGAAGAGCAATATGATATCCATCATTTTCCAAAAGGTGCATATGTGGGTACATTATTGCATTCCATTATGGAAAATCTAACGCCAACTAATGCCGATGATTTGTGCGCTAATACGATTAAAAAATTGAGTTTATCACCACATTGGTTAACAGTGCTAAGTGATTGGTTGCAACACGTTTTAGCAACGAAACTAAATAAAAAAACAGATCAAACTCAAGAGGGCCCGTTATTAGCCGATATATTAAATAGCCAATGTATTAATGAATTACAATTTTATTTTCCCATTCGCAGTGCAGTGACCAGTAAGCAATTAGATAGTTTATGTAAAGAGTATGATGATTTATCCAAACAATGTCCTTCATTAGATTTTGAAACTGTACAAGGTATGCTAAAAGGATTTATCGATTTAGTGTTTGAGTATCAGGGTAAATATTATATTGTTGATTATAAATCAAATTGGTTAGGTGACGGGGTGGAGGCTTATACCGAGTCAGCCTTAAATCAAGTTATGTGTGAGCATCGTTATGATCTTCAGTATCAAATTTATTGTTTAGCCCTGCATCGATTTTTACGAAGCCGTTTAGCTGATTATCGATATGAAACTCATTTTGGTGGTATTTATTATCTATTTTTACGGGGACTTCCTAAACAAGGGATATTTTATCATCGACCAAAGCAACAGTTTATAGAAAAACTCGATAAGTTATTTGATGGGATAGATTTAACTTAAATAACGAGGCACAAATATTTGTGATTTTGCGATATCTGGACAACAAAATCGTGTTGGTTTTATCGTTAACTATCTATTTATTATGATGATTTTTTTAGTCAGTACATATTCACTTTTATCATTTGATTGGTAACCGCCAATACGATAATGCATACTTATTTTCAATTATTGTAATATGGCCATTAAGTTAGCAGTTGCTGAGAATTTTTACATGCCTAAACAAATCACTTATAGATAAAATCATACACACAAATAAATATTGTTGTTCATTGTTCTTCCTGCTTTCTATCGTGATCATTTTTTTGATGAAAATACTGATAAATAATCTTTATTTTTGTCTGTTGACCATTTCAGCAATAATCAAATTATTAGATTGTCTTTTCAATAGTTTGTAGTTTAACAATTGTTAATTAATATTATGATTTTACTTGCTAAGCATAAATATTTGTTTGCTAAAAAATAGTTTTACCAATATTTTTTGTAATCGATTACATTAAATTTTATTTAAAAATATTATAAAAAACAATGAACTTTGACAGACGTAAAATATTAATGTGACAAGTGTCACATTCCAAAGATTTATTTGTTAAATGATCAAGTTTATTGGTTATAGTAAATAAGCTTATTTAATAAGCGTTGGATTGCTACCGTAGCAGTATAACGGGCAAAACCTAAAGCATAGATTATTAATCTACGCTTTAGGTTTTTTTTTGTCTCAATTTTTTGAGACTTCTTTAATCTCTATTAAATAATGAGTAGAAAAAATGAAATATTTAACTAAAGCAGTATTAAAAGTAAAACCTAAACGAATTGTTTTAATTACTTTACTTGGCTTGTGCTATATACCGAACTCTTTTGCTACTACTCAAGATGAGTTAGAGGCTAGAATATCAATGTTAGAGCAAAAATTATTAGCACTATCTCAAGAGTCAATAGATTTAAAAAAACAAGTTATTGAATCGAATAAACAACTCGCACAATTGAATAAAAATATTCAACAACAACAGGTTGTAATTAATAATCAACAGAAAACATTGAAAAAACAGAGTGTTGCTGTAGCAAATGTTCAAAACAATGCCGATTCTAAAGTTGTTACACAACATCAGCCCGCACTCGATAATCAAATTGTGTTAATTAATGACACCAAAGCAAACGGTAGTAAAGACCAGTCAACAGCAACTAAAACAATTAAAAATGCCTATACCCTTTCTGAGTTTAAAGATTTTATCAAAGATGAAATTGGTTTTTCATTTAATGGTTATTTCCGTGGTGGTTGGTCTACTTCAAAAAATGGTAAACCAAAAAATTATGCTGAAGGAGCCCTAGGTAGATTCGGTAATGAGTATGGTGGTTGGTATGATTTGGTATTCAAACAAAAGGTGTATGATGAAGATGGTCATAGGGTTGATGCCATTGTTATGATTGATGGTAATGTGGCTACGAATAAGGCTGCTGGTTTGTTTAATACCCAAGATGATAATATCATGCAGTTTTCTGATATCTATTTATCGACTAAAGGATTTATCCCAGGTTTTCCTGATGCAAATTTATGGGTAGGTAAACATTCACTTCCATATAATGAAATTCAAATGTTGGATTGGAAAACGCAAAAAACCCCTGCAGGTGGCGGAATCGGTATTGAAGGTTTAGATGTTGGCGTTGGTAAACTTGATTTAGCTTTAGTAAGAGCTGATGTTAATGTCAAACAAACTAAAAAAACCGAGGTTGTTGAGAACGGTAAAACTGAAATAAAAGAAGTCACTAAGCGTGAAGAAGTTGATTTAAACGAAGTAGAGTTTCGCTATCGAGATATTCCTTTATGGCAAGATGCAACCTTGGCGATTAATGGCCGTTACTCGGCACCAAATAAATCGAAAATCCAAGATAGTGTTAGTGTCAAAAATGCTTGGTTAGGTAGTTTTGTTCTAAGACAAAATAATTTCTTTGGTGGATTTAATCAATTAACCTTACAAACTGCAACTAATTCAGTGGCTTCTCAATTAGCTAATATTAATACTAATAACCCTGAATTTGCAGCTAATTCTGATAACGATTATATTGGTACACATACTGGCGGTAAGGCTTATCGTTTAGTATCTGAAGGTGAGGCTTATTTAGCTGATAAAGTCATAGTCGCTCACGCTTTAGCACTTACAACAGGTAACGATGTCTATTCGTATGATTTGAGTTCAGCTCATACCGATTTTACTAGTTTCAAATCGGCAATCAGACCTGCTTATATTTGGGATACTTACAATCAAAGTGGTGTCGAGTTAGGTTACTTTAAACAAAAAAATAAAGTTAAAGGTAAAAATTATACTGAGGAAGGTTTTAAAACAACACTCTTCCATTCGTTTAAAGTGGGTGAGAGCATTTTAACTTCAAGACCTGATATTCGTTTTTATGTTTCGTATATAGAATCAATGCAAAATGAAATTAGTAAATTTGACTTTAATGGCAAAGAAAACCAAATTAGCTTTGGTGTGCAAACCGAAGTTTGGTTTTAGATAATCTTGTCAGGGTGAAATATAATATTAATGTCGAAAACGATAATTATAGGTTTTCGACATTTTCTAAGAGATTTGTTAGCTTTAAACTTAATATATTAGCCGATATTGTTAACTGAGTATCGCTTTGTTAACGTTGGAATAAATACATTAATTAAGTTCGTCGGAGGCGGCTCTCCTTTTGCTAATCGTAATGCAAGTTCAGCAGCTTGTTCGGCCATTGTGTGTAGTGGATAACGAATGGTTGTTAGCTTAGGATGTAGATACCGAGCAATTAAAAGATCATCAAAGCCAATAATTGAAACATCATTCGGAATTTTTATATCATTATCATATAATACTGACATAGCCCCAGCTGCCATTGAATCATTGTAACAGGCAATTGCCGTAATTTGTCGATTTCGTTCTAAAAGAGACATCATGGCTTGTTCTCCACCTTCTTCATTAGGCGAAGCGAAGGCAATAAAGTTATCATTAATATCAATATTATGTTCGATTAATGCATCTTTATAGCCCTGCAATCTATCTATTGCATCAGATATGCTATGTTTAGAACTTAAATATCCAATGTTGGTATGACCATGCTGAATTAAATGTTTAACTGCTAGGTATGAGCCATAACGACTATCAAGCGCAATACAGCGTTTTTCAAAACCTTTTAATATCCGATTAATTAGGACCATACCAGGTATTTGTTGCATTAATTTTATTAATTGATCATCGGGTAACATTTTTGCATGCACAACTAAAGAAGAACAACGATGTTCTATAAGATTGGTTATAGCTCTATATTCTTGCTGTTTATTATGATATCCATTACCAATTAGCAAAAAATGGCCGTTTTTCGCTGCAACTTTTTCAACAGTACTAATCATTGCGCCAGAAAATGGATCGGATAGGTCTGCTACCACGATGCCAATAGTATTAGAGTTTTGTTGGGATAACGCTCGGGCGTTAGCATCAGGATAATAATTTAATTTTTCCATGGCTCTTTTTACTGTTTCACGAGTCTTATCACTTACATTGTCAGCGTCATTAATTACCCGTGATACCGTTGCAACGGAAACTTTTGCTAGCTTTGCAACATCTTTTATTGTCGCCATAAAAAATCCTTTTAACTTTTTAACTCATTGCCAATATAGAGTTTTTAGATTATCGATTGGTTAAAATAAATATCTCGTAAATTGGCGGAAAACCTAAGATTCAAATATTTCGATTATATTCGCTATTGATACAACCTTTAATATTCTGAATATCTACTTAACTGGTTATAATAGAACAAAATTTTTAGTTTGCCAATAAGCTCATTTTTATATGAATCGTTTCAGTAAAAAAATATTAATGTAGCAGATTGAATATATTAAGCTGTAAAATTTAATGAAAAAATTAAACATCTTAGTTTGTTATTACTCCTATTAACATGGTGTAATTAGGTTTAGTTCTAGTAATAGTAAATAAATATTCATTAACCAATGGTGTTGGATGATAGATTGCATAGCATAATTATTGATTATTAACTCGATATTTTGCTGAGTTCTAAAATTTTAATCTGGTGTAGTTCATTAGTAATCATATTAGTGATGCTAATTTAGCTCTCAAAGAATCAGTTTTTTATGTAAATTTAGCAATGATAAATTTATAAATATAGATATTTTTTGATGCCAATTTGCTACATGATAATTTTATATTATAAGACTGCTGTCAAGCGTTAATTAGATGCTCTCCCCTTTAAGAAATAGCTTATTTCTATGTTAATTGGTAAATCCCTTACAGTTACTATTAGTACAATTATCAGGTAGATATTTATTTTAATGTAATCGATTACATTTTAAGTTATAAATAGCATAGGTTTGACTGACTAAAATGCTCCATATATCTAGGTTATTTAAGATAGATTATCTATATTTATCATTATTTTTCTAATATTAATATTATGATTTTTAATTGATTAATATCATTGAGGTGTTGTTTTTTGATTCATATAGTGAATCGATATATTCGATTTTATTTTGTTATTAATAAAGAGTTAAACTTCACAAATTTTTATTACAAATGGTTGTGCGAAAAGCCTACATTTTGTGTTATTATGTTTTTATTGTGGGTAAAAATTTAAAATATCATGAAAAAACAGAATATTATTACTTTACTTTCTTTTATTGCTGTAGCTTTTAGTGCCAATGCTGTTGATAAATATGTTACTGAAAATGTTGATATTTATTTACGTCGTGGCCCAGGTTCACAATATGCCTATTCAAACGCAGTTAAAGCCGGTCAAAAAGTAATTGAACTTGAAAAAAGTGCTGATGGCAAATATACCAGGATACAGCTTTCTAATGGTAATTCAGCTTGGATTGAGTCTAATAAATTAAAAGATCAACCTAGTTTTAAAGAACTTGTGCCATCATTAGAAGCACAACTCGCTGAGTATAAAGATAAAGTTGATAATGCAGAAAAAAATCAACAAAATGCCATCCGAGATTATGCGGAAAAACTACAAAAAGCTGAACAAACGATTGAAAGCCTACAAGCTAAGAATAATGAGTTAGAACAACTTAATAAACAGCAAGATATGAAGCTTGAGTCTATGTTAAATCAAGTTGATGATAAGCGCCGTGATCTGATTGTAACTTGGTTTACTTATGGTGGCTTAGTTGCTGGTGGTGGTTTCCTTCTAGGTCTTATTTTGCCGGCTATTATGCCTGGTCGTCGTAAAAAAGATCGTTGGATGCGTTAAATGAGTAAAATCTATCTTGTTGGTGGTTCAGTTAGAGATAGATTGCTACATCTCCCTGTTGTTGATCGAGATTGGGTTGTGGTTGGTGCAACCCCAGATGAACTTCTGGCATTAGGTTACCAACAAGTTGGTAAAGATTTTCCTGTTTTTTTACACCCCAAAACTAAAGAAGAGTATGCTTTGGCTCGAACAGAGCGGAAATCAGGTAAAGGCTATACAGGCTTTATATGTGACTTTAGTAAAGATATTACTTTAGAGCAAGATCTTATTCGACGAGATCTTACTATAAATGCGATTGCCATGGATCAAGAAGGCAATATTGTCGATCCTTATCATGGTGTTAATGATATTAAGCTTAAATTATTACGCCATGTTTCTCCTGCGTTCAGAGAAGATCCGCTACGAATTTTACGTGTGGCTCGTTTTGCTGCCCGTTATCACCATTTAGGTTTTAGAATCGTTGCTGAAACGAGTAATTTAATGAAAGAGATGGTCTCTGCAGGTGAAATAAATACCCTTACAGCAGAAAGAGTATGGAAAGAGACTGAAAAGGCGCTAGCGACTGAGGATCCTCAAGTTTATTTTCAAGTATTGGAACAATGTGGTGCTTTAGCGTTATTATTTCCATCTCTCAAACTTTCCTGCACTATTACTGATGCATTAAAAAAATCGACTTTATTGACTGATGATTTGACTGTGCGCTTTGCAGTCTTGTGCGGTGAGTTTGCATCCAAAACTGAGCTAGAAAAACTTTGTTTACAAATTAAAGCCCCCAATCAATATACGAAATTAGCAATTATGGTGCAGCAATTTCACAATAGTGTTGCTAATGTGATACAGTTAACTGCGGAACAAATTATCGAATTGTTCAATAAAATAGATGTATGGCGCAATCCAGCCCATCTTAATCAATTGATAATTGCTAGCCAATCTTATGCTAAAACGGAATTATTTCCTCAAGCTCAATACCTTGAACAAGCATATAAATTAGCTCTAGCTGTCGATGTTCAAAATATTATTGCCGAAGGTTATACTGGAAAGTTAATTCATAATGAGTTACAAAAAAGGCGAATTGAAGTGTTATTAAACGGTATTTGATTGCATCTTAATCAATCGTCACTTTTTTTTAAAATATCTAAAAAAAAGGGTTGACGATTTGCCGTAACACAAGCATAATGCGCCTCGCAGTGTTGGTTATGACGTTGCGAATGAAATGGCTACGTAGCTCAGCTGGTTAGAGCACATCACTCATAATGATGGGGTCACAGGTTCGAATCCCGTCGTAGCCACCATTAAGGTTAGTTTGTATCTTTACCGAAAGTATACAGTGCGGGTGTGGCGAAATTGGTAGACGCACCAGATTTAGGTTCTGGCGCCGCAAGGTGTGTGAGTTCAAGTCTCTCCACCCGCACCATTTTAATCTTAATGTCTATCCTTTATTGGGGTATAGCCAAGCGGTAAGGCAGCGGGTTTTGATCCCGCCACGCCCAGGTTCGAATCCTGGTACCCCAGCCATTCCAATCTGCTCATATTTTTATATCTGACTTTTTAGTCTATTTTTTATATTGGAACTTTGCCACTATAATCAATTCTATAAAAATATGCGGAATTAGTAGATTTACTAGATATCTAATCTCCATTCATATTGGGGTATAGCCAAGCGGTAAGGCAGCGGGTTTTGATCCCGCCATGCCCAGGTTCGAATCCTGGTACCCCAGCCATTTAATTTTCAAACATTATCTATGTATCACTTTTTTGAGTGAATTAATAATCATCTTTGAAAAATCAGCCACTATTTATTTTTTGATTAAGTTTACTTGTCTTATTTAGTATATAAATGATGAGTTGCTTTTAACAGTAAATACTAAAGTAGATTATCTGCTTTTTAAAAGCTAAATTAGAATTATTCTAACTATAATAAGAATAAAAATTGCGCTATACCTTCTTATAACGCAATTTATGAATGTATTTTCTATTTCAGCACACAAACAAAATATAATTCATTATCTTTTAACTGCCATTCAATAGCGCCTTTTGTTGCACCTACTGCATATTGGTTATTACTATCTCTTTCGTCCGAAGTCCAATATAAACGTCCTTTAGGGAAATGGTTACCGGGATAGGTGTGATGATAATAGTTTTCTTCGTTAGTTACATCACCCCATTCAGCTAAAAGATTGTTTCCAACCCGACGATAATAGTGATTTGTTGTAATAGCTAGACAATTATCTGAGTTATTATCAGACTGGCAAGCACCACCACTCGTTATAAGACTTTGGTCACTGTTGGTTAAATCTTCAATAGATGGAATGATATAGTTTCCCTGACAAATACTTCTACGTTGATTATAAGGATAAAAATCTTGGCTGGGTGCGGAAAACCATTTCTTAATAGTAAACGAATAAATATCTTCACCGTTGGATTTTATAGAAAATGTAGGATTTGCTTCAGTGGCTTCTCCTAGCAATTTGACTTGAACAGCCGTGTTAGCTAGGTGGCTATCTACATCATTATCACTAATTTTTTTTATCTCTACATTTACTCCCTTTGAACTATTTGATGATGTTATTGTCGATAAATCAAATGGTACGCCAGCTATAAACATGAGAAATCGTGCTTGATCAAACCCTGTATTTGGAAAACCACCAGAACTGACTTTATTAACGAAACCAGAATCAACTATGTATTGATTGTTATCGCCCCAAGTTAAATGGGCCCAGTCGCCAGTATAATCTCTATTTTCGAAAGGAAATGAGTTTACAATTGATGGTCGATTGGCACAAACGGTAGGTTTGATCGCATTGTAAATCAAAAAATCACTCTTGGGCGTAGAATAAATTGTATAATTTGGTATGCCATATTCAGAGACTAAAGCAATGGTGCCTGAAATTCTGATATACGGATTCCACCCCAACCGTGCTAGTTCACAAAAGGTTCTATCTCTATCTGGTTCCAATAATAAATAAGATATATTGGCTGCTCGATAGAACCAATCTATTTTAAAACCGTCATCAGGTGGGGTTATTTTGGCTATAACATCGCCGTCATCATCAGAGACATTCTGGCTATCAATTGGATTAGTAGGTGAAAATGGCATTATTATAGGTTCAAAACCATAATCAGACTTTAACATCGTTAACAATTGATTGGGTGTGGTGGTATTAGGATCAACCTGAGGGAAATTTATGGATTTTATTGTGTCATTTAAACTATTCAATTCAGCGTTTATTGTAGTTTGTAATTTTACTCCAAAATAGTGAAAGTTTTGTTGATTATATTCTCGAGATCCATTTATGCCTATCGCATCTGGGTTAATAAAATAGGGGGCAGAACCATGAATAACTGCTACTGTTTTTGCATCCAAAGCCAAAGCTAAATCGTTCATTAAAAACACTGAAATTAAAAAGAATATGATAAATCGTGTTAACCATGGAAATTGAGAAAACAGAATAAATTTAAATCCTTTCAATAACATCATCTTACCTTACCTTTTAATTCTTAAATTTAAATAAAAAATACATTTATTGTGTTTAAATTATGCTGATACTTATTACTACAAACTTAGATCGTAAAAAGCTTAATTCTTGGATAAAAATGTTTTTCTTATGAATTGCATTATTAGGTAGAGCTTGAAACTAAAAGTTTAGTTACGTAAAAAATCCATGTGTGAAAATATGGCATTTAACACATGGATAATTATGTAGTGGATCGTTATTTATATAAATTTACATAAACTGTTTGAGCTGTGTCGGCACGATTGGCAGAGACTTCTTTAACATAATAGAAATGAGCATCATTAGCGATAGCATATTTTTGTGCAGCGGCACTAATTTCGCTAGTATTATTAAATGTGCCATGGAACACAATAGTTTGATAAGGTTTCATTACTTTGAAAGCATCACTAGTGATTTCATAAGCATCTTGACCTGCAATTGCTTTAGAGATAATAAAGTCACGGACAGGTGCATCTTTTTTATATAAAGCAACATCGATTTCCTGCTCATTATTTTTAACATCATCGGCAGTAATTGAATACACATAAAATGCATAAGCATTTTTTTCAGCAGCTATTTTACTTGCTGAATCCATTATTTCAGATGTGTTGTTGTAGCTACCTTTGAATTTGACTATTTCAAATGGTAAATAATAAAGAGCTTTAGATCGTGGATAAAGTACAATGCCGTTATGGGTAGCTTCATCTTTGCTCACAGCAATTGGAGCATTTGATAAATAAATATCAGCATAAACAATAGCACGATCGGTTGAAGTTCCAGTAGCTGGTTGTTCAATACCAGTGATATGATAATATTTTGCTCCAGCTTCATCAGCAGCTTTAGATATATCATCTGCTGCATTTTGTGCTTGTAAATAGCTACCAGTTACTGAAATTTCTTTGTAAGGAATGAGGTTATTACTTTCTTCAGCTGTTAATGGTAATGCCGCATAAGTATTGGCAACAGGTAGAGATAATAGTAAAGTTAATGCAATAGATGATTTATTAAAACGTTTCATAATAATGTCCTTCATATTTATGTTATAAAAATTAAAAAACAATTTGTAACGCTTATTCTATGAGGGTATTGCATGAGAGTTTTTTAAACAAGAATAACGCTCTCGAAATAATTTTTTTACTAATTCTTTCAGACAGCTAGATAAAACAGGGTAGAAATGATAGAAATGAGAAATAACCGATTAATAGTATATATTAATCAAAATATTTGTGTAGGTACCACTTGGTTTTTTTTGAAAAAATTTTTCTTAAAGCATTTTATGTTAAAGTCAAAACTGAATCATATTTAATTTAGCTGTAATTTATAATTGGGCATTACATTTGATGGTTCTTATAAAACTATTAATAATTTGTGCAGTTAATCCCCAAATAACAAAATTTTCATATTTATAAAAATAAACATCATGTTGTGACTTTTGTTGCCAATTTGCTGTTCGATTAGGTACCAATTCAAATGGAAAATTGTCGTCAGGTTTAAAACCAACTAACATAGTGGCTTGTTTCGGTTGATGGTTAATAAACCATTCAAGTGGAACCGTAAAAATAGATTCAACTTCATCTTGATTAAGTAGCAAATTATCTAAAGATTCAATTTTTGCGACAAATGGATAAATCATCATTCCTAACGAAGCAATAAATTTCGGTAATTGTCCTAAAATAGTTATTTGATCAATAGTAATGCCTAACTCTTCAAAGGTTTCACGTTTAGCTGTATATTCAGGGTTATCATCAGTTGCTTCAACGCGACCACCAGGAAAGCAAATATCACCGGGTTGCCATTTAAGTTTCTTTGAACGTACTTGAAAGAGTAGGTGTAATTGATTTTCGATAGTTATAATTGGGATTAAAACAGCAGCTTTATTGATAGTATGAAATTGGTTTTTGGTTTTTTTTAAAGATTGTGATATTTTTTTTATTGTGGTCATAATATTTATTTCGTTTTATTTTTAGATTTACATTCTTTTTACGTTATAATATAAACTTATTGGAGAAATTGTTCGTCAATAGTACATCTGTTTCACCTGAATCATACTATGCAATACGATATTAATAACATAAAAAAAGAACTTGATGATCTTGCTATTCTGAAACATGAGCGAGCTCGGAGTGGAATGCCTTTGGAATTCCAACGAGTTTTTTCATTGTTACCAGTGCTTTTTCATTTTCATCATCCAGATCTTCCAGGTTATCTAAATATAGATACGCCATCAGGTATTGCATACTATCAACCTTCAAACGAGATTATTGAACAACTACAACATTGTTTCAATTTTAATAACACTACACAGAAAAAATATTCTGATATATCTGCACTATATTCAATGGGTAGTACTTGCTCTATAGGACAGGCAGTTACCTCGGATCTTGATATATGGGTTTGTATCGAAAATAATTTATCTAAAGTTAAAAAGCAAGCTTTAATAACAAAGTGTCGATTGATTGAAGAGTGGGCTGAAAAACTTGGTGTAAAACTTACTTTATTTGTCGTTGATGTCGATCGATTTATCAACCAACATCATGAATGTTTGATGGGTGAAAACTGTGGTTCAGCACAACATATTTTATTGCTTGAAGAGTTCTATCGTTCGGCCAATCTTTTAGCTGGTAAACGACTGCTATGGTTTGCAGTTCCAGCTGATTTTACAATTAATGATGTTACTTACCCAACTTATGAAACATGTGTTCAAGCATTGGTGGTTGCTAATATAATCAAACGTGAAGAATGGATCGATTTTGGACCACTTACAGGATTGTCTGCAGAAGAGTATTTTGGTGCAAGTTTATGGCAACTCTATAAAAGTATCGATTCACCATTTAAAGCTGTATTAAAAACATTACTACTTGAAGTTTATTCTTCAATCTATCCTGAAAATAGACCAATTGCTTATGAAATGCGCGAGTATATTCAAAAAGGTGAAATTCACGTTCATCATTATCTTGATTCATACTCTATGTTGTTAGATCGAATTTCCAATTATCTAATTGAAATTAGAGATTTTCAACGTCTTGAGTTGGTAAGACATTGCTTTTATTTAAAAGTAAATGAAAAATTATCAGATAATGATCAACCATCATCATGGCGTCGTAAAATATTACATGAATTAGTTCAACAATGGGGATGGAAGCATAAGTTATTGGTAAAATTGGACGCCAGTAAAACATGGAAAATAGAACAAGTACGTGAAATACACGAAATAATGCTCCACACAATGATGACAGGTTATCGTAATTTACTCAATTTTGGGCGTCGTAATAACTTAGATTCACTTATTAGCCCACAAGATTTGGCCATATTGACTCGTAAATTATATGCCTCTTTTGAAGTTTTACCGGGTAAAATTTCAACATTAAAACTTAATATTTCGGATAATCTGCAAGAAGAGGTATTAACTTTTATTCATGTCAAAGAAGATCGTATTAATCGAGCCGGTTGGTATGTTTATAATCAAACACCTAAACTAAATTCTATTATCGGTCATCAATACTTAGAATATAGTAAATACTTAGTCAAATTAGTTGGTTGGTGTTACTTTAATGGTTTAATTTCTGATTCAACCAATTTTTATTATTACGATGGTGATGAACGAGAAAATCAAAGAATAACCAAGCTCATCGAAGATCTGAAAAATTATTTTCCGATAGATGTACCTACCGCAACTGAGGAACAGTTATATGGGCCTTGTGAAATACGCCATTTAGCTATTATCTTGAATTTAGAAGATGATCCAACTATTAATTTAGAACTTGAGGATGAAATTAGTACTAATGTTTTAAATTATGGCAAGCAAGAATTAAGCTTAGTTGGTTCTATCGATTTACTTTATCGTAACTCATGGAATGAGATTCGAGTGTTACATTTTAGCGGTTCTTTATGTGTACTTGAAGCTATAAAAGCATTACTTAATCGTATGCATAAAGATGCTGATTTACCTAACTCAGTCGAAATTTTCTGTTATAGTAAACATCTTAGTCATGAAATCCGTAAACAAATGAAAAAACTGATGGATGACTGTGTTGATTTACGATTAACTACTACTAAAAATAATTTAACTCAAGTCAAACCACTTAGAATCGATGGTGCTTCATGGTATCTATTTTTTGAGCGGTTTGGCGTTTCATTTCATCAGTTTGAAAATGCTATTGATTTTTATGGAGCGGTATCGAATAATAAGGTTCAAGGTAGGCCGTTAAATATCTTAGATGAAAGTAATGAATTACCTAAAGAGATAGATAGCGTCGCTTATGAAGGTATTATTCAATTCTTCTTTGAAGATACCACTTCAGGATTTGATTTATATATTTTAAATGAACATAATCAAATAGAAATATACCGTAATTGTAATGGTACTAAAGAAAATATGGTTAAAGATATTAATGATTTTTATGTATTATCTGATGACCGTTTTACTTTCACTACCAGTAGCTCAGTTAATTTTAATTTACCGCAATTTTATCAGATCACGTATAATGATGCGGGTGAGCGCGAAATCTTCTTATTGAATTAATTATCTAAAAAAATTTATCCAAAAATTTAATAAAATCATTATTTTTTAGTATATAAATAATTAAAAATGAAAATGATTGATTAAAAAAATGAAATTTCTATTAAAATAATGGGAACTTTTTTTAAATTTACGAATCTAACTGTTAGAGTGCACAGTTTTGGGCCAACTAATAGTTATTAACATAATAAGGAATGGCCTTTAATGGGGGAGCAAATAACAGACCAAGTTTTAGTTGATCGCGTTTTAAACGGAGATAAAAATGCGTTTAATTTACTTGTTGTTCGTTATCAAAATAAGCTAGCTCATTTGGTATCACGTTACGTTTTACCTTCTGAGGTCCCTGATGTTGTGCAAGAAACCTTTATCAAAGCTTATCGTTCGTTAAGTTCTTTTAAGGGTGAAAGTATTTTTTATACTTGGTTGTACCGAATTGCGGTTAATACAGCAAAAAATTATTTAATTTCGCAAGGTCGACGACCGCCATCTTCGGATATTGATGCTAGTGAAGCTGAAAGTTATGAAGGTGCCGACTCATTGAGAGATGTCGATAACCCAGAAAGTTTAGTTCTTTCTAAAGAAGTTGAAAAAGTTGTATTTGATGCAATTGAAGCATTACCTGATGATTTGAGAACAGCTATCACATTACGTGAAATTGACGGTCTAAGTTATGAGGAAATTGCCGAAATTATGGGAACACCGGTTGGAACAGTTAGATCACGTATTTTTAGAGCTCGTGATGCTATTGATGAAAAAATTAAACCTTTAATTGGTTAAATAAATTAAGTAGCAAGACATTTAAGGTATCTACTATGCAAATAGAACAGAAACAGCAACTTTCATTATTAATGGATGGTGAATTAACAGATCAACACGTTGTTGAGATGGTTAGCCATAATGAAAGTTTGCAATCCTGCTGGCATCGTTATCATATTGTAAGAGACGCAATGCGAGGAGAATTGCACGGTAGTTCATTAACATTAGATATTACTAATCAAGTTGCTATGGCGATTGCTGATGATGATTTATATCCACAATTAACTGAGCAACCATCTCAAAGTGAGATTTTAATTCCAAAAGCCGAAAATCTATTCTGGATTCGAATGAAAGATATTATGGCTAAAGTTAGTCAAGTTGGATTAGCTGCTTGCGTTACATTAGCTATTATTGCTGGAGTCCAATATCATCAAGGTCAATCAGATGAAGTTAGTGGTGCGCCTACGCTAAATACTATCCCTATGGGAGTAAACGTTGCGCCTGTTGGTGGTATACAACAACATAATGATCAACAACTTCTTGAAAAAAGACAATATGATAAGATTAGGTTGTTGGTTCAAGATTATGAATTACAAAAAAGGTTAAATGCCCGTTAACTTAAAATGAATTTTCTTTATTCTTTGATAACACTTAAGCTGAAACAGAGTAACAATTTTATTATTACTCTGTTTTTTATATTTTTCTCCGCATCAGTTATGGCTGAAGAAACACATGATGCACTGAGTTTACTCAATAAAATGACCAAAGCGGTGCAGACACGAGATTATCAAATTCATTTTGTTGCCCAAGATAAAGATCAATATGCAACTACTTTTGAATATAATCATTTAGGTGCTGATAAGAAAGAGAATATTAATGCTCAACTACTTTATCTTGAAGGTCCAGCTAAAGAGATTATTTTACATAATAATACTACTAGTTATTTTCAACCAGATAGTCCTTCTTTTTCGATTTCAAGTTCCCGCATTACAGAAGCTTTTCCTGACGTTGTTTATAATGATTTTAATTCATTAGCTAATATTTATGATTTTATTTTATTAGGAAAAGCTAGAACGGCTAACCGAGGCGCTCAATTAGTCAAAATTATTGCTAAAGATAAAGATCGTTACAGTTATGTTATATGGATCGATGATGAAAATTTTTTACCTCTACGCATTGATTTACTAGATGAAGATAATGATATTGTTAATCAATTAAAAGTGGTTGATCTCGATAAAGACTTTGATGCAAAAAAATTTAAAAATTATATTGATAATCGAACCTACCCAATTTTATTATCAATTGAAAAACAAAATAATCTTCTTGATGCTTGGCATTTAGCATGGTTACCTAAAGGGTTTAAAGAGATAGCTGCTTATAATGTAAATTTTTATAGCTCTGATATAGCAACTAAGCTGTTTTCTGATGGTGTGTTTTCATTTACTGTAAATGTTTCTTTAGAGCAGGCCAGTCAATTAAATCAAATTATACAGCAAGGTGGCCGAACGATTTTCTCAACTAACATGGGTAATAAAAATATTATAATTATTGGCAATTTACCACAAGTGACAATAGAAAAAATTGCACAAAATATTGTTGAGAAATCATCGGAAAACTCTCGATAACACTATGCTTACTCACTATTAATGTGTAGAATGTCTGCTTTCAAATTCGTGATTATTTGACTTGTTATTTATAACCAATAACATTAATGATAATTAACAGTACATAACTAAAATATAACTTATTGATATGAATAAAAATATCCGCAATTTTTCAATTATTGCTCATATTGACCATGGTAAATCAACGCTTTCTGATCGTATTATCCAAATTTGTGGTGGACTTTCTGATCGCGAAATGGAAGCTCAAGTTCTAGACTCGATGGATTTGGAACGTGAACGAGGGATTACGATTAAAGCTCAAAGTGTTACTTTAGATTTTCATGCTAAAGATGGCCAAACATATCAGCTGAATTTTATTGATACTCCTGGACATGTCGACTTCTCTTATGAAGTATCACGCTCGTTAGCTGCATGCGAAGGAGCATTATTGGTAGTCGATGCTGGACAAGGTGTTGAAGCGCAAACACTTGCCAATTGTTATACGGCACTCGATATGGATCTAGAAGTCGTGCCAGTACTTAATAAGATCGATTTACCTGCGGCTGAACCTGAACGAGTGGCAGAAGAGATTGAAGACATTGTTGGTATAGATGCTAGCAATGCAGTCAGATGTTCAGCGAAAACCGGTGTTGGAGTAGTTGATGTACTTGAACAACTTGTTCATGATATTCCTGCACCCGAAGGTGATTCCAATGCACCATTACAAGCGCTAATTATTGACTCATGGTTTGATAACTACCTAGGTGTTGTATCACTAATTCGTATTAAAAATGGTGAACTGCGCAAAGGTGAGAAAATCAAAGTTATGAGTACCGGAATGACTTATAATGTTGATCGTTTAGGTATCTTTACACCAAAACAAGTTGATAAAGACTGTTTACATTGCGGTGAAGTAGGATGGGTGGTTTGTGCTATTAAAGATATCTTAGGTGCACCAGTTGGTGATACCTTAACATCAGCTAGAGCACCTGCTGAGAAAGCATTACCAGGTTTTAAGAAAGTTAAACCACAAGTCTATGCAGGTTTGTTTCCAACTAGCTCAGATGATTACGAAGCATTTCGTGATGCATTAGGTAAATTAAGCCTTAACGATGCTTCACTTTTTTATGAACCAGAAAATTCAGGTGCATTAGGATTTGGTTTCCGTTGTGGTTTCCTTGGCTTGTTGCATATGGAAATCATTCAAGAACGATTAGAGCGCGAATATAACCTTGATCTTATTACAACAGCTCCAACGGTAGTTTATGAGGTTTTAACCACTCAAAATGAAATCATTTATGTTGATAGCCCTGCTAAACTACCGGCCGTAAATAATATTCAAGAACTGCGTGAGCCGATAGCTGAATGTAATATTTTAGTACCACAAACTTACTTAGGTAATGTAATAACATTATGTGCTGAAAAACGTGGTGTACAAGTTAATATGGTTTATCATGGCAATCAAGTTGCATTAACTTACGAAATACCAATGACCGAAGTTGTGTTGGATTTCTTTGATAAACTTAAGTCGACTTCACGTGGTTATGCTTCCTTAGATTATAGTTTTAAACGTTTCCAAGTTGCTGACATGGTAAGACTTGATGTATTGATTAATGGTGAACGAGTTGATGCATTGGCACTTATCACGCACAAAGATAATGCACCTTACCGTGGCCGAGAATTAGTGGAAAAGATGAAAGATCTTATTCCTCGTCAACAGTTTGATATAGCAATTCAAGCGGCAATAGGTAATCATGTAATAGCACGTTCTACAGTAAAACAATTACGCAAAAACGTATTAGCCAAATGTTATGGCGGTGACGTTAGTCGTAAAAAGAAACTTTTACAGAAGCAAAAAGAGGGTAAAAAACGCATGAAGCAAGTAGGTAATGTTGAACTGCCTCAAGAAGCGTTTTTAGCAATTTTGCATGTAGGAAAAGATTAATCAGTTAAAGAGGAAAACAAATGGCTGGAACATTTGCCATCATATTAACACTAGCAACCTTTATTACCGCAATCTTCTGGTTTTTAGAAAAATTTAGATGGAAACCAGCTAGACAACGTAAAGTAGAAGAAGTGCGTAAAGCCCATAATGGTGAGGTTGATGGGCGAATCCTTGCTGAGGTTGGAAAACCAAAAGGTTGGGTAGAAAGCTTAGCATCTTTTTTTCCGGTTTTATTCGTAGTTTTTGTTATTCGTTCATTTATCTATGAACCCTTTCAAATTCCTTCAGGGTCAATGATGCAAACTTTATTAATTGGTGATTTTATTGCTGTAGAAAAATTTTCTTATGGCTTAAAAAATCCAATTAACAATAAAGTACTAATTGCTACAGGAAAACCCCAAAGAGGTGATGTTGCTGTATTTAAACACCCTAACATACCGCAAATGGATCTAATTAAACGTGTGGTTGGTTTACCTGGCGATAAGATTGTTTATTTGGTTAATGAAAAGAAAATAGTTATTTATCCTGCGTGTCAAACAGCGGATAATAATTGTGTTGGTCAACGATCTGAACCATTAGATTTGCACTATACTCAACCACAACCAAGTAATTGGAAACAAGTACACGAAAAAGATAAATCTAACCCAAGTTTTTATACCTTGGAACAATATAAGGACAAAGGTATTGTTGATTCTCAATCCATGAGAACGTTTGATATAAAAATTCAACAAGAAACCTTGGGTAACAAGTCGCATGATATTTTAACCACGTCAGGAATAGAGGAAGATCCGAGTTATTATTATCATCAAAAAGGTCAACCGGTTGCTACTTGGGTAGTACCACAAGGTAATTACTTTATGATGGGTGACAATCGTGATAATAGTGGTGATAGCCGATATTTTGGTTTTGTTCCCGAAGAAAACTTTGTTGGTCGTGCAACCGCCATTTGGATTAGTTTTGAAAAACAACCTGATGAATGGCCTACAGGAATTCGATTCAGCCGTATCGGTGGGATCCACTAACAGTGATAACTATGAAAAATTTGAATCAAATACAACAATCGATTGGTTATCATTTTAATGATACATCTTTACTGCAACTCGCACTAACTCATCGCAGTGCGAATAAAATGCACAATGAGCGGCTAGAGTTTTTAGGTGATTCAATCCTTAGTTTTGTTATTGCTGATGAACTTTATCATCGATTTAGCAAGCAAGATGAAGGTGATCTTAGCCAAATGAGAGCAAGTTTAGTTTGTGGTCAAACTCTTGCTGAAATGGGTAAAGCGTTTAAATTAGGTGATTACCTTATCTTAGGTCAAGGCGAATTAAAAAGTGGTGGTTATCGCCGTGAGTCGATTATTTCTGATGCCGTGGAAGCTATCATCGGTGCTGTTTATCTAGATAGTAATATTGAAAATATTCGTCAGTTAATTTTAGCTTGGTATACAACACGTTTAAACGAAATTAAACCGGGCATTAAGCAAAAAGATGCTAAAACACGATTACAGGAATATTTGCAAGGTATTCGACATGAACGACCATGCTATTTAATTCTTGAAGTTACTGGTGATAATCATGAGCAAGAGTTTCTCATTCAATGTAAAATTGACAATGATGATCATCAATATTTAGGACGAGGTTTAAGCCGTCGTAAGGCTGAACAAGCCGCAGCTCAAGAAGCACTAAACCAATTAGGTATAAAATGACAGAATCAAAACAACATTGTGGATTTGTTGCCATCGTCGGTAGACCGAATGTCGGCAAATCAACTTTATTAAATCAACTACTTGGCCAAAAAGTATCAATAACTTCACGCAAGGCACAAACTACACGCCACCGTATTGTAGGTATTGATACTCAAGGTGACGATCAAATTATCTATATTGATACCCCCGGTCTTCATATTGAAGAAAAAAGAGCGATTAACCGTTTAATGAATCGTGCTGCTAGCAGTTCAATTGGTGATGTTGAATTGGTTATCTTTGTTGTTGAAGGCACACACTGGACTGATGATGATGAAATGGTTGCAGGCAAACTTAAAGATTGTAAGGCACCCGTATTACTGGTGATCAATAAAATTGACAATGTTACGGACAAAACCCAGCTGTTGCCTCATATTCAAGAAATCAGCCAAAAGATCAACTTTTTGGATGTTGTGCCTATTAGTGCTGAAAAAGGCGAAGGCGTTGATATCATCAAAGACATTGTAAAAAAACATTTACCTGTTGGTGAACATCATTTCCCAGAAGATTATATTACTGATCGTTCACAACGGTTTATGGCATCAGAAATCATCCGTGAAAAACTAATGCGCTTTTTAGGTGATGAACTACCTTATTCTGTCACGGTTGAAATAGAACAATTTAAAGTCGATGAACGTACTGGCATGTACCGTATCAATGGTTTAATTTTAGTTGAACGTGATGGTCAAAAGAAAATGGTCATTGGTAATAAAGGTGAAAAAATCAAAAAAATTGGTATAGAAGCACGTAAAGATATGCAATTATTTTTTGATAATAAAGTTCATTTAGAATTGTGGGTAAAAGTTAAAGCCGGCTGGGCTGATGATGAGCGAGCACTTCGAAGTTTAGGCTATAGTGACGATTAATCCAAATTCTTTTGTATAAAAATCAGGCAAGATTTTGCCTGATGATTACTTTCTAATTTATTAACTCCTGTTCCGATTTATTTTTCAAAAGTTAATGCTAAACATCTACTCTGGTTTTATATATAATAGCCTCTCACTGACTTGGATTTAGAATTTTAATTTCGGAGCTTTTTCATGCAGCAGTTTCGTCCTATCCGTCGTGCTCTACTTAGTGTTTCTGATAAAACAGGAATTATTGAATTTGCCAAAGCCTTATCAGAGCGTAATGTAGAACTCCTTTCCACTGGTGGTACCGCCAAACTATTAATTGACAACCATATTCCTGTTACAGAAGTATCTAATTATACTGGTTTTCCTGAAATGATGGATGGTCGAGTTAAAACCTTACATCCTAAAATACATGGTGGTATTTTAGGCCGTCGAGGTGTTGATGATGACGTCATGCAACAACATCAGATCGATCCAATTGATATGGTTGTTGTGAACTTATACCCTTTTGCAAAAACTGTTGCTGATCCAAATTGTAGTTTAGAAGATGCGATAGAAAATATCGATATTGGTGGGCCAACCATGGTACGTTCTGCCGCCAAAAATAATAAAGATGTTGCGATTGTGGTTGATTGTCAAGACTATAACACAATCATTGATATGTTGGATAATCAACAAAATTGCCTCTCCTTTAAATATCGTTTTAGTCTAGCAATAAAAGCTTTTGAACATACAGCTCAATATGACGGCATGATTGCTAACTATTTTGGTAAACTTGTCCCACCATATTATGGTGACACTGATAAGCCTGCTGGAGAGTTTCCTCGAACTTTAAATCTGCAGTTTATTAAAAAACAAGATATGCGCTATGGTGAAAATGCTCATCAACAAGCTGCGTTTTATGTTGAAGAACAGCTTGAGCAAGCCTCTATTGCAACCGCTAAACAGCTACAAGGTAAAGAATTATCCTATAATAATATTGCCGATACTGATGCTGCATTGGAATGTGTAAAATCCTTTGATGAACCTGCTTGTGTAATTGTCAAACATGCCAACCCTTGCGGTGTTGCAGTAAGTGATAATATTTTAACTGCATATTTAAATGCTTTTAAAACTGACCCAACCTCTGCATTTGGTGGCATTATTGCTTTTAATCGCCCTTTAGATGCTAAGACCGCCCAAACTATTGTCGATAAACAATTTGTTGAAGTGATTATTGCACCTTCAATTGACCAAGAAGCATTAGCTATCACACAAACTAAAAAGAATGTTCGTGTACTTGAATGTGGTAGTTGGTCGAGTAATTCTACAACTAGTTTAGATTTTAAACGTGTTAATGGTGGGGTTCTTGTACAAGAAAAAGATTTAGGTATGGTTACTAAAGATCAGTTAAAAGTTGTTACCAAACGCCAACCAACTGAAAAAGAACTATCCGATGCGCTATTTTGTTGGAAGGTAGCAAAATTTGTTAAATCTAACGCCATTGTTTATGCCAAAGATAATATGACAATTGGTATTGGTGCAGGGCAAATGAGCCGTGTTTATTCAGCGAAAATTGCCGGCATCAAAGCAAAAGATGAAAATTTAGAAGTTGCTGGTTCGGTGGTTGCTTCTGATGCTTTCTTTCCATTTAGGGATGGCGTAGATGCGGCCGCTGCGGTGGGCGTTACTTGCGTTATACAACCTGGTGGATCGATTCGTGATGATGAAGTGATACAAGCTGCAAACGAGCATAATATTGCGATGATTTTTACCAATATGCGTCATTTTAGGCATTAATCTTTAAAAGTATTGAAAGGACCTTGTATGAAAGTTTTAGTTATCGGTAATGGTGGGCGTGAACATGCCTTAGCATGGAAAGCTGCACAATCACCATTAGTGACCAAAGTATTTGTTGCACCGGGTAATGCAGGTACCGCACTTGAAGCAAATTTAGAAAACATCAATATAAAAGCAACTGACATTGCTGGACTATTAAATTTCGCACAGGAGCAACAAATAGACTTAACCATAGTCGGACCAGAGGCGCCATTAGTTATCGGCATTGTTGACAGTTTTCAAAAAGCTGGATTGAAAATTTTTGGCCCATCTAAAGCGGCTGCACAGTTAGAGGGATCAAAAGCTTTTACTAAAGACTTCTTAGCTCGTCACAATATCCCAACGGCTGAATACCAGAATTTTACAGAAATTGAGCCTGCTATTGCATATATTCGCCAAAAAGGTGCGCCAATTGTGATAAAAGCCGATGGTTTAGCTGCTGGTAAAGGTGTGATTGTCGCTATGACACTAAAAGAAGCTGAAGATGCTGTACATGATATGTTAGCTGGTAATGCCTTTGGTGATGCTGGTCATAGAGTAGTCATTGAAGAGTTTCTTGATGGTGAGGAAGCCAGTTTTATTGTTATGGTCGATGGTAAACATATTGAACCAATGGCAACCAGTCAAGATCATAAACGAGTAGGGGATGGTGATACAGGTCTTAATACTGGTGGAATGGGTGCATATTCACCAGCGCCAGTGGTAACTGATGATGTATTTACTAAAGTGATGGAACAAGTCATCTATCCAACAGTTAATGGCATGGCACAGGAAGGTAATGTGTATGTTGGCTTTCTTTATGCCGGTTTAATGATTGATAAACAAGGTAATCCAAAAGTTATTGAATTTAACTGTCGATTTGGTGATCCTGAAACCCAACCAATAATGATGCGAATGCAATCTGATTTGGTTGAACTCTGTTTAGCTGCTGTAGAGGGTAAATTGAACACAGTTAAATCTCAATGGGATCCAAGACCTGCTTTAGGGGTAGTTCTTGCTGCAGGTGGATACCCTGGTGATTACAATACTAAAGATGTCATTTTAGGCTTACCTGCTGAAATAGATCAAGATTGCAAAGTCTTTCATGCTGGAACCAGCTTAGAAAATGGACAAGTATATACTAATGGTGGGCGAGTTCTTTGTGTTACTGCATTAGGTAACACGGTATCTGATGCTCAACAATATGCCTATGGACAACTTAAAAATATCTATTGGCATGGTTGTTACTATCGTCATGATATTGGTTATCGAGCTATTGAACGAGAAAAAAATAGTTAGAAGACTAATCAATAAAAATAGCGCTGTATAGCGCTATTTTTTATCTGTTAATAAGTTAAAAAAAATTGAGGAGAGGGGTTTTTTAACCCCCAAATCTCATTATCACTTTTTCAAACATTATTTGGGCCTTTTTATATTTAATTTATTATTGATATTAAATTTTATTATTCACTGTTTTTGACAATATAATGTGATTAACTGTGAATTAGAACATGATAGATAATAACAAAATGGTAAGATAAATGGGATGTAACAAAATAAAAGGGAAATAATGAAATTGTTTTTTGAAATAGTTTTACTAAATATGAAATAAAAAATTGAATTGTTGAACGCTTCGTAATGACCATGTTTAATGTTGTATTATAATCTTTATTATTGATATAAGCCGCTCGCAAGAAAGGTTGTATTCTCATCCTCTAGTCTAATCATTATTATTATTGGACTTTTTGGTAGGTCATAAGCCTAAAAATCAAGCTGATTTAATTAATTTGTCCCCAATATAGCTTATAAATAATATTATTGCTTATATTGAAGAGAAAAACATAATTAACCCATCACCATGATACTCAATACACATAAAAGAGTTTTGTTTGGCGTTTTCTAACTGATGAATAAAGCCGTTATCACTTTCATTAGTTGATTAAAAATACAGCAAACTCACTGTTTTCCATCTAATAAAAACTTTAGCATAAAAATATAAAGTTTTGTTAATATTTTTAAATTATATTAAATATTTGTTTTTTGTGAAATATTTCTTTTTGCCAAAGAAAATCCATTTTAACAACTCGCTAAAAAAATTGACTTTTATAAAATTGATGTAAAAAACATAATTAAAATCACAATATTAACATAGTTTGATTGAAACCGTTTACACAAACAGATAATATATATAGTATATAAATTAAAAAATATTTCTAATTTATCAACGTTAGTTATTAGGTTTTCATAAAGGAATCGAAAACTTGTGTAGTAGCCCAAAAAAGGAGTAGTACGAAATGATTGTAATTTTATAAAACAAATACTATTTTTATAGGCAAGAAAGATGAAGAAAATAAGACTTACTCCCTATCAATCAATTTTTTATTATGAATGGTTAGCAAACCCATCAAGAAGTGATTACAACATTGTATGTGATAATATAATCTCTGGAGAACTCAATCGAAAAAAACTTTTTGAAAGTTTTAAGAATGTGGTTAATGAACATTTTGTTTTCAGGAGTTTCATTGTAAATCAGGAAGATGGTATTTTCTGGCAAAAAAGAGAGTCAATCACAGAAGATAAATTAAAAACATTATTAGTTTATCACGATCAGCCCTTAACTAACGAAGATATCAGTAAAATAGTTTCGGAACCCTTTGATTTAGAAAAGGATATTTCTGCGAGACTTCATGTTATTCGAGTTGACCATCAACAATATCGAATTATTTTAGTATTTCATCATATTTTAGTTGATGGAGTAAGTACACAAGAGTTTTGGGATAAACTAAGTCAATATTATAACGATATACCTTATGAGCTACCGTCATATGAAGCACAAGCTCAATTGCATGAAAAACTTAATGATTCGTATCATGAAATTTTAACAACGCAAAAACAGCAGATGGAAGATTTCTGGAAAGAAGAGTTACAAGATGTAAAAAATATCGACTTTACTTTCTTAAAGTTAGCAACCGAAAAACCAAAGCAATTAAATCAATTTAAACCTCATATTAGTGAATTTACTTTTAGCTATGATGAAAACATTTATAATCAAGTTAAAGCAATACGACGTAAATATAAGATAACACCTTACTTATTCGGTCAATTAGTAGCGGCGTTGTTATTAAACAAAATGACGTCTCAAAGCGCAATTCCTCTTGTTTATCCAATTGCTTTTAATGAAGGTAAAGAATTAATCTACGGCGCTCATATTAATACATTACCGGTTGTTTACCATTTTGAAGAAAATTCAACTTTAGAATCTGTTATACAAAATATTTTGCTTCATTATAAAAAGGTTAAACAAACTGGCGCTAGATACTTACCAGTTTACGATATTATGCAATTTGCTGAGAATGCTAATATTCTAGATGTGGCGTTTGTGCAAACCTTTGTTCGAGATCATAAAATGAATCTGAATGGGATGATTGATGAAGCTGTTAATCATGAATTTCAAATAGATTTATCTAATAAATTGGTGTTTGAGCAAGAAGAACATAACAACCAAATTAACTATCGCGTTAAATTTAGTGAACAGCAATTTGATAAACAACTGGTTGAACAACTTGTGATGTTCTATCAGAGATTGTTTATAAAATTACTTAACTATTTAAGTAATGATCAAGCCGATATTTTAGTAAATGATATTGAGGTACTGGATGAAGATGAATTAAAAGTTTTAATTCATGATATAAATCAAACTCAACAACCTTATAAAAGGGATAAAATAATTGCTCAATTATTTGAAGAGCAATGTCAAAAAACACCAAACAATACCGCTGTGTTATTTGAACAAATTGAGATGTCCTACTCTGAATTAAACAACAAAGCCAATCAATTTGCTCACTACCTTCAAGATCACTTTTCTATCAAACCAAATGATTTAGTGGGCCTTTATTTAGATCGTACTGAACAAATTATTGTTGCTATTATAGCAGTACTTAAATCTGGAGCCGCCTATGTTCCGATCGATCCAACTGCACCTCCTGAACGTAATAAATATATTTTAGAGGATGCCAATATTCGTGCAGTTATTACACAATCTCATTATGTTGATAAACTGAATGAGTTAATGCCAACTGTTGCAAGTGTTCCGGTTGATGATCCATCTTTTATTGCAACCTTACAAAATTATTCAACAGATAATACTGTTATCGAAACTAAACCTAATGATTTAGCTTATGTTATTTATACTAGCGGAACAACGGGAAATCCGAAAGGAACATTAATTGAGCAACACTGTGTTAATCGTTTAGTCGTTGATGCTAATTACGTCGAAGTTGATGAGTCAGATCGCATATTATGTATTGCAGGATATCATTTTGATGCATCAATTTATGAAATATTCATGGCTTTACTCAATGGTGCTGGCGTCGTTATTACCGCTAAAGAAAATCTCTTAGATTTAGATAAATTTAATCAGTTAATTGAGCAATATGATATTACCAATATCCTAGCTATATCAACATTTTTCAACACGTTAGTTGATGCTCAGTTACCTAATATAGCAAAATTACGCTATATTCTAGCAGCAGGAGAAGCTTTATCAGCGGTTCACGTAAATAAATGCCTTAAGTTATACCCAAATGTTAACCTATTGAATGCTTATGGCCCAACAGAAACGACTTGTCTTGCTACAACTTATCTAACTAATCAATGTCAAACATCATTCGTTAACAATGTTCCTATTGGTGTAGCCTTACCAAATACCTCTTTATATGTTTTAAATCCACAACGTCGCCCATTACCTGTTGGCTGTATTGGTGAGCTTTATATTGGCGGTGCAGGAGTCGGTCGTGGTTATCTGAACAATGTTGAGATGACTAATAAAGTATTCATTAAAAATCCATTTCAAACTGAAGATGAACGAAAACAAAACTATAATGATCGTATTTATAAAACAGGTGATTTAGTCCGTTTGTTGCCTGATGGTAATATTGAATATATCGGTCGTAATGACTTCCAAGTAAAAATCCGTGGTTTCCGTATAGAGCTTGGTGAGATCGAAACGCATTTAATGATGCATCCACAGATCAAACAAGCCACGGTATTAGCACTAAATAATCAAGGTGGTTATAAATATTTAGCAGCATATTATGTCGCTGATAATGAACTTGATACAGAAGAATTAGTAGCGTATTTAAACAATGTGTTACCTGAATATATGGTTCCTTCAGCATTTGTTCATTTACTCGCTATGCCTATGACGATTAATGGTAAAACTGATCAAAGAGCATTACCAAAACCAACCTTAATGACCCAAACTAGCTATCTTGCACCTAGCTCAACCACTGAGCATTCAATTGTAGAGGCAATCGCCAGTTTATTAGGATTTGAAGAGAGTGCTATCAGTATCACAGATGACTTCTTCCGTTTAGGTGGTAATAGTATTTTAGCTATCAAATTATCAAGTAAGTTGACTCGAGAATTTGATCGTTCTATTCGAGTGGCTGATATTTTTACTTTACGTACCACACAAAAAATAGCTCAATTCATTGATAAGAACCAAGAAAAAAGACAGATAATTAATGTCATACCTGTTGAACATATTGAGCAACAATTATTATCTTTTGCGCAAGAACGTCTATGGTTTATCGATTCTTATGAAGGTGGTAGTAATGCTTACAATGTTCCATTGGCATTTAAACTAACAAGCACGACAGATATTAATCTACTTGAAAAAGCAATATACGCAATTATCGAACGACACGAAGTTTTACGTTCTTTAATTAAAACGAATGCACAAGGTATTGGCTATCAGCAAGTTATTGATTTACAAAAATTCCCATGGAAGATTAATAAACAAAACTGTTCAAACAAAGCAGAACTTGAAGCGACAATTTATGAGGATCTGCATAGAATATTTAATTTATCCGAAGAATTACCGATTTATGTTTGCTGTTATCAATTTGCTGGTGAAAGTTATTTAAGCATTGTCATTCATCATATTGCATTTGATGGTTGGTCAACAGATGTCTTTTTAGACGAGTTAGTTAATCTTTATCATTATGTTACGGCTTTATCTCAAGGAGATAACCAATACGCTGAAACATTACGCTTACCGGCAGTCGAAGTTCAATATAAAGATTTCGCTTTATGGCAACGTGATCTTTTAAAAGGTGATTTTTTAAATAATCAATTAAATTTCTGGAAAAGACAGTTAGAAGATTTTGAACAACTTAATCTGCCTACTGATTACCCTCGTCCACGTGAGATTGATTACACTGGTCATGATATTCCTTTTGAACTTAATGAACAAATAAGTCAACAAATCCGTTCATTAGCTAATGAACTTAATGTGAGTGTCTATTCGGTATTGTTGAGTGGTTTCTATCTATTATTAGGTACTTTTAGCAATCAGAAAGATGTAGTTGTTGGTTCTCCAATTGCGGGTAGAAATTATTCAGGTATTGAAAATACTATAGGCTTTTTTGTTAATACTATCGCACTACGTAAATGTATTGATCCGAAAGACAGTTTAAAATCATTCATTTTACAAACCAGTGAGTTAGTCACCCAAGCTCAACAATATCAAGATTTGCCATTTGAACGATTAGTTGATGCATTAGCTATTGAAAAAGATTCTTCACGGCATCCAATATTCCAAGTAATGTTTGGTGTACAATCATTTGGGTCAGCGATACATAATGGTAAAATTGAAGAGCTATTAAGTTTATATCAAAGTGAAATTGTTAATTATCAATCTGCTAAGTTTGATATGACGGTAATGCTTGATGACTCTAAATCAGCTATTACTGGTCTATTTAATTATGCTTGCAAACTCTATCGCCAAGAAACAATTGAGCACTACATCACTATTTATCAAACTATTTTAGAACAGTTTGCTCAACTGTGTCAGTTAGAACAACCGTTAACTGAAATGCGGTTAGTTGATGCGGCTACTTTCGATAGATTGGTCTTTGATAAAAATAAACCGTTTCAACATTATGCAAGGGACAAGTCTATTGCAGAATTGTTTGAAGAAAAAGCTCAGCAAATACCTGATAATATTGCAGTCATTTTCCAAAACAATGAACTGACTTATCAACAAATTAATGAGCAATCCAATCAGCTAGCGCGTTACCTTAAAGAGCATTTTGATATAAAACCTAACGATTTGATTGGTCTTTATCTCGATCGTTCACAATATATCTTGATCTGCTTCTTAGCTATTTTGAAGGCTGGTGGCGCCTATGTTCCATTGGATCCTAATGCGCCAGATACACGTAACGAATTCATAATGCAAGATGCGCAAGTTAAAGCAGTTCTTACAACCGAAAATCATTGTAATAAATTAACTGGTTTAGCCCCTAATTTATCCATAGTAGCTGTTGATCAAGCTGATTTTGTTGACAATCTACAACATTATGCGAAAGATAATCTTTTGATTAAAGTGAAACCGCATGATTTAGCTTATGTTATCTATACGAGTGGAACAACGGGAAATCCAAAAGGAACACTCATAGAGCATAGAAATCTTAATAACTATATTGTTAATGCTAATTATGTCAAAATCAATTCTGATGATCGTTTACTAAGTATCTCAGGTTATCAATTTGACGGTTCTGTTTATGATTTTTACACACCTATACTTAATGGTGTACCGTTAGTTATTATTGAAAAAGAGACATTTTTAGATTTAGAACAGTTTAATGAGTTAATTGCTGATAAAAAAATTACTAATTTCTTCTGTACAACCACCTTTTTCAATGCGTTAATCGATAATGAAGTTGCTAATTTAAAATTATTAAATTACATACTTGTCGGTGGTGAAGCTTTATCGGCACATCATATTAATAAATGCCATCAACTTTATCCGCATGTCAAAGTGGTTAATGGTTATGGTCCAACCGAAACCACTGTATTTGCTGTTACTTATTTAACTAATTTAGCTCAAGAACCATTTATTTACAGTGTTCCTATCGGTAAAGCGTTGACAAATACTTCATTGTATATTTTAGATGAACAACTTCGTCCAGTACCTGAAGGGGCAATTGGTGAACTTTATATTGGCGGGGAAGGTGTTGGTCGTGGTTATTTACATAAACCAGAACTGACAGATAAAGTATTTATTCAAAACCCATTCCAGACTGTTGTTGAAAAGGCACAAAATTATAATGCGCGAATCTATAAAACAGGTGATTTAGTTCGTTATTTAGCTGACGGCAATGTTGATTATATTGGTCGTAATGATTTCCAAGTTAAAATTCGTGGATTCAGAATTGAACTTGCAGAAATTGAAGCTTGTTTAATTAGTCATCCAGATATTCAACAAGCTGCTGTACTAGCTTTGAAAAATAGTGCTGGAGCTAAATATATTGCAGCTTATTATGTGGCTAAACAACCATTGACTCAAGATCAACTAATTGATTATTTACAGAAGTCTCTTCCTGAATATATGATCCCAGCTGCGTTTGTTTATCTTGACGCTATGCCAATGAACATGAATGGTAAATTGGATCGTAAAGCGTTACCAACACCACAGCTTCTTGATGAGCAAAACTACGTTGGTCCAACAAATGAAACTGAAGCTATTTTTTGTCAAACCTTTGCCAATATACTTGGTTTACAAGCCAATGAAATCAGTATTCATGATGACTTCTTTAAACTCGGTGCGGACAGTATTAGCAGTATCCAGCTTACCAACCGAATTAAACAGGCTCTTAATTATTATCTATCTATTAAAGATATTTTTAATTTAAGAACGGTAGAAGCTTTAAGTAACCATGTGATTAATAATCGCCATGAATCAAAAGCCAATGTGGAAACCGAACAAGGAATTTTAACTGGAACTCTTGAACTTTCACCTATTCAACAGTGGTTCTTTAAAGAAGTTGAAGTTGGCCGATTCCAAGACTATCACCATTGGAATCAAGCCTTTTTGCTTAAAGTTCCAATGCTAAACGTTGATTTACTCAAACTAAGTGTCCAAAAATTGCTTGAATATCATGATATGTTACGGGTTAATTATCATGATTCAGCCGCAACATATCAATCATTGCCTGATCTGTTGCCATTTTCTACTCAAAATATATCTGGTTGGTCACAAGATAAGATTCAACAATTATTGACTGATTGGCAAAGCCATTTTACCTTTAATCAAGGGGCGTTATGTCATTTTGGTTATTTAACTGGTTTTGATGATAATTCTGCTCGTATTCATGTCGCTGCACATCATTTAAATATTGATGTAGTAAGTTGGCGTATCATTAAAGATGACCTAGAAGCTATTTATCAATATTTAAGCCAACAATCATCCGTTGATGCCAATATCAATGTTAAAGATATTCTTGGTGAAAAAGGTAGTAGTTATCGTCAATGGGTCAATAAACAACAGCAGTATTCAACGCTAATTGCCAATGAGCAAGAATCTGCTTATTGGCAAACTATATTGGCTGATATTAATCAGTATCATAATCACCTTGATCAACATCGTGTTGATACGCTATATCAAGCTAAAATGCAGCTATCTAAGACGCAAACATCTCGTTTACTTAGCCAAGTTAATAAGGTATATGGCACAGAAATTAACGATATTTTATTAACAGCGCTCGCGCAAGCGTTAAAATTGGTATTCAGTGGTAATGATCACTATATTTTATTAGAAGGTCATGGACGAGAAGATCTCTACAGTGAAATTGATATTAATAACACGGTTGGTTGGTTTACCAGTATGTATCCAGTTAAACTAATGGTAAATAACCAGAATGTTATTAATAATGTTGCCATGATTAAAGATACCTTAAGACAAATACCTAACCATGGTGTAGGTTACGGTTATTTGGTGGGGTATATTAAACAAGCTTTACCAGCGATTAGTTTTAACTATTTAGGCCAATTTGATAGTACTGAAAAAGCTAATAAATGGCGATTTAGCGATGAAGATAGTGGTTTAGAAATGTCTCCAAATAATCGCATGACTGACTTTTTATCCGTTAATGGCGGTATTTTGGATGATCAATTACAATTTGCTATTACAGGATACGTCAATAATGTACATGGTGAAGCTTTAGTTACGGCATTTACTCAGCAGCTTAATGAGCTCATTAATCAACTAGTACTGATTGAACGAAGCTATTTGACACAATCTGATATTAATAACGTGATCTCTCCAACACTGCTTAATTCATTACAAAGCGATAAAGAAATAGAGGCAATTTATCCTGCAAATAGTTTACAGCAAGGGTTTATCTATCATGCTGTTTCGCAGGGAGATTCGGATAATGCTTATCGAATTCAGATGATTTGGGATTATCACAATTCACTAGATATCAATTTGCTTAAACAAGCATGGCATCTTACACAGCAAAAATTCCCATCATTACGATTACGTTTCTCATGGGTGGAAGAGCTGGTACAGATTATTGATAAACAATCTGATTTTGCGTGGCAATTTGTTGATCTTAGCAATCAAACTCAAGAGCAACAACAAGTCAGTATCAATCAATTGATTAAACAAGATGAACAAATCGGTTATGATTTAATGAAAGGCCAACTATTTAGAGTGACTTTAGTTAAATGTTCTGATGAGTATTATCGATGTTTATTTAATAATCATCATGCTATTTTAGATGGTTGGAGTTTACCTATCTTACTTAATGATGTACATCAAAATTATTTATCTTTATTACATCAAAAAGAGGTTATTATCCAAGAAGATAGTAGCTATTTAGCTGCACAATCTTACTTACAAAGTAAAACCAATGAGACGGCATCATTCTGGAAACAATACCTTAATGTTGAACTTGAACCTGAAAATCTAGAGAGCTTACTTAAAGCGGATTTAGGGCATATTAATTTATCTGACCATAAATATGTTGAAGATCCACAAGAAATTTCGATAGAGATTGGTTCCCAACAATGTGAAGAATTAAAATCTTTATGTAAAAACAATGAGTTTACATTAAATGCTTTGGTTCAATATTGCTGGCATCAACAATTAAGCATTTTTGGTAATAGCAACACTACCGTTGTTGGTATGACATTATCAGGTCGTAATTTACCGATTGACGGTATAGAAAACTCTATCGGACTTTATATTAATACATTACCTGTAATTTTAGAGCATACTGATGGTAGCGTCATTGAAACTATCAAAATGTTACAATCACATATTAATAATGTGAATAATAACAGTAATATGAATCTGATTGAATTACAAAAATCTGGTACACGTTTATTTAACTCATTATTCGTATTTGAAAATTATCCATTATCAGAAAGCGAACAAGATGAATTAAAAATTGTGTTTCAAGGTGGTCATGAAAAACTTGATTATCCTCTCGGAATTGTGATCTTCGAGAGTGCAGGTAAGTTATCGATTAAAATCAAATATGCTGGAGAACTCTTTAATGACACAGCTATAGAACGTGTATTGAAAGGAATAGAATTAACCTTAACACATTTAGCTAAAAATCCAGCTATAGAGGCATCTAAGCTTAACTTATTAACTGAGCAAGAGTATGACCAATTAATCGTTAACCAACAAAAAAATATCGTTCCATTTGAAAATCATAAACTGGCGAGCCGATTGTTTGAAGAGCAAGTTCAGAAAACACCTGACTCTATTGCAGTTGTTTATGAAGGGATAACATTAACCTATCAAAGTTTGAATGAACAAGCGAATCAACTGGCAAATTATTTACGATCTCAATTATCAATTCAACCTGATGATTTAATTGCGTTATATTTAGATAAATCGCAATATATGATAGTAAGTATTTTAGCTGTGCTGAAAGCAGGAGCGGCTTATGTGCCGATTAGTCCAAGTACGCCAGCAGAACGAGTAGAGTTAATTCTTAATGATACTAAAGCGAAAGGAGTGTTAACTCACGCTCATTATGCTAAAGAATTAATTCAATTAAAAACGGAATTGCAACCAGAAGTTATTGCTGTTGATGATCCATCAATGGCTAACAAACTTTCACAGTTTGATAAGCACAATCTGGTTACATCAACACAAGCCCATCATTTGGCGTATGTAATTTATACGAGTGGTACCACCGGACTACCAAAAGGGGTAATGATCGAACACCATGGAATAGCTAATTTAGCAACAGTTCAGCAAGACATTTTAGATCTACAGCCATGTCATCATGAACAAGAACAAAAAAATGTTCTGTGGTATTCAAATTATATTTTTGATGCACATGCTTTCGAAATATATAACGCCTTACTTAATGGTCATCAGTTGCACATTCTGTCAGAGGATAAACGTTTAGACTTTATAGCATTATCAAAATATACCCAAGATCAACATATTGATTTTGCCTTTATCCCACCAGCTTTACTTGATCAAGATGAACTACTTTCTGTTCCTGTATTGACAGTGGGTGGTGAAGCTGTTAATGCTAAATTAGTTAATCTTTACTGCCAGCAGGGTATCAAGTTAATTAATGTTTATGGACCAAGTGAAACGACTGTTTGGGCTATGGCTCATCGTTATAATAAAGATGACTTAAATACAGATTTGGGAACAGCCATTAAAAACGTAACTTTATATGTTCTTGATGAATATTTACGTCCTGTGCCTCCTGGTGTTATTGGTGAATTATATATTGGTGGTGCTGGTGTTGGTCGTGGTTATCTAAATAACCCTGAATTAACAAATCAGACATTTATTGCAAATCCATTCCAAACCAGTGAGGAAAAAGCGCAAAATTATAATGCTCGAATCTATAAAACGGGCGATCTGGTTCGTTATTTACCAAACGGTCATATTGAATATATTGGTCGTAATGATTTTCAGGTTAAAATTCGTGGTTTCAGAATTGAATTAGGTGAGATTGAAACGCGATTAATCAGTCATCCTCAAATTAAGCAGGTACTTGTTGTGGCGCTGACTAATAATCAAGGTAATAAATATCTTACTGCTTACTATGTATCTGATACAGCAATAGATCAGACTGAATTAACCAGCTATTTAGAAAAAACATTACCTGAATATATGGTTCCTGCAGCCTTTGTACACCTAACGGTTATGCCTGTTAATGTGAATGGTAAAATTGATCGTAAAGCATTGCCAAAACCTAACTTTGTTATGCAAGAAAGTTATGTTGCTCCTAGTACAGTGACTGAACAACAGTTAGTTGCTGATATAGCTGAATTATTAGATATGGATATTGACTCAATTAGTGTAGTCGATGACTTCTTCAGATTAGGTGGTAACAGTATTTTAGCTATTAAGTTGTCAAGTAGAATAGCCAAGACTTTTGAACGTGATGTGCGTGTAGGTGATATTTTTACATATCGTACCATTCAGGAAATTGCGAAATTTATTGACAGTAATCATCAAAAACGTCAATCAATTACCATACAGAAGGTGGCTAATGAACAAGAACAGAGATTATCCTTTGCGCAGGAACGCTTATGGTTCATCGATTGTTATGAAGGTGGTAGCAACGCATACAATATACCACTAGTATTTAAACTTCTGCCAGAGACTAATATCTCGTTTGTTGAGCAAGCTTTACACGAAATTGTTCAGCGCCATGAAGTATTGCGTTCATTAATTAAAAATACAGCAGATGGTGTTGCCTACCAACAAGTGATAAGTTTGCAACAGCAACCGTTGGTAATCGAAAATCATTATTGTGATAGCCAAGCTGAATTAGATAAAGCGATTCATAATCATATATACAAAGTAATAATGTTATCTCATGAGTTACCGATTTCGATTTGTCGCTATCAATTAGCTCAAGAGTATTATATGAGTATTGTGATCCACCATATTGCATTTGATGGTTGGTCAATTGATCTGTTCATTAATGAGTTCAGACAGTTATATCAATACTATGAGGTTTTATCTTTAGGTGATAGTAATCAAACGGTAACACTTAACTTACCACCTGTCGACGTGCAATATAAAGACTTTGCTTTATGGCAGCGGCAGTATTTGCAAGGTGATATTTTGAATCAGCAATTGCAGTTCTGGCAAGATCAACTAGCTGATTTTGAACCGCTTAATTTGCCGACTGACTATGTTCGTCCACAACAAATTGATTATACAGGTCAAAATGTTATGTTTGAGCTTGATTATGATGTCAGCCAACAAATACGTTCATTGGCAAAAGAACTCAATGTTAGTGTTTATTCTGTACTACTCAGTGGTTTCTATTTACTACTTAGTTCATTTAGTAATCAAAAAGATATTGTCATTGGTTCACCAATTGCAGGAAGAAATTATCAGGGTACAGAAAATACCATTGGCTTCTTTGTTAATACATTAGCATTAAGAAAATGTATTGAACCAAGCGACAGTCTAAAAATGTTCATTTTGCAGACTAGTGAATTAATTACACAAGCTCAACAATATCAAGATCTACCATTTGAGCGCTTAGTGGATGCGTTATCTATTGAAAAAGATACTTCGCGACATCCTATTTTCCAAGTAATGTTTGGCGTACAGTCATTTGGTGAAGATGGGAAAGAGGGTAATTTATTGCAGCGTTATAATAATGACAATGCAAGTTATCAAGCTGCTAAGTTTGATATGACCGTGATGCTTGATGATTCTAAACCAGCGATAACTGGCTTATTCAACTATGCGACTAAACTCTATAAGCCGCAGACTATTGAACACTATATCACTATTTATGAATCAATCTTGCAGCAATTTACAAAGATGTATCAACAGCAACAAGTTCTGTCAGATTTACGTTTAATTGATAACTCAACTTATCAAAAAGTGATCTTTGATTGGAATAAGACGCGTTGCGATTATCCAACAGATGTGACAATGCATCAATTGTTTGAAAGACAAGTATTAAAAACACCAAATAATCTAGCTTTAGTTTATGAAAATGATCGCTTGACCTATCAAGAACTTAATGAACAAGCTAATCAGCTAGCACATTATTTGCGTGAAAACTTTGATATTCAGCCTGATGATTTGGTGGCAATCTGTCTTGAACGTTGTAAATACATGTTAGTAAGTATTTTAGCTATCTTGAAGGCAGGAGGAGCTTATGTACCAATGGATCCTAATATGCCAGAAGATCGTCTCAGTTATATGATCGAAGATACAAAAGCTAAGGTTGTATTAACTACTAACTTAAGTTATGAAAAAATCAATTCGTTAGTTTCTAAGGATCAAGTTGCATTGAACTTGCAATCCTCACAAACTATTGATTGCTTAAGTAAATATCCAACAACTAACCCAACACCATTAGCTCAGCCTAAAAACTTAGCTTATGTGATTTATACCAGTGGTACGACCGGTATGCCAAAAGGTGTAATGTTAGAGCATCAAGGCGCGGTTAACCGTATTATTTGGATGAATAACGAATATCCGATTACTGAAAAGGATCATATTTTACAAAAAACGAATTATACCTTTGATGTCTCGGTGTGGGAGCTATTTTGGGCGAATTGGTATGGTGCTTGTATTGTCTTTGCTCATTCAGAACTTTATAAAGATAATGTCTATCTTGCAGAGTTGATTGAAGCTGAACAAATCACCGTATTACATTTTGTGCCATCTATGTTAGTTGCATTTGTGGAAACATTAGAAGCACAACCTAATTTGGTTCCAAAAGTTCAGGGATTAAAATATCTGTTCTGTAGTGGTGAAGCACTTAACCTTTATGAAGTGAAAAAATGTCAAGTGTTGATGCCAAACTGTGAGATACACAATCTTTATGGACCAACAGAAGCAACCATTGATGTACTTTATTATGATTGTAATAATCCGAATATTTCACAAGTATTAATTGGTAAACCTGTTGCTAATACTTCAGCTTATGTTCTTAATGAATTATTACAACCAGTACCTATTGGCGGAATAGGTGAGTTGTATGTCGGTGGTGATAATGTTGCTAGAGGTTATCTAAATAACATTCCATTATCGAATGAACGTTTTATTGCTAATCCGTTCCAAACGGAAGTAGAAAAAGAGCAAGATTACAATGGTAGAATTTATAAAACTGGCGATCTTGTTCGTTCTTTAGCTGATGGTAATATTGAGTATTTAGGTCGTAATGACTTCCAAGTTAAAATTCGTGGATTCAGAATAGAACTTGGTGAAATTGAAGCTCGATTAACCCAATTTAATGGAATCAAACATAGTATCGTTATCGCTTATGAACAGGCTTCGGGCAGCAAGTATTTGGTTGCTTATTATCTTGCTAATGAGGAGATTGATAGCCAATTATTACAAGCTCATTTAAGTGAAACTTTACCAGGATATATGATTCCGTCAGCATTTATATATTTAACTGAATTACCAATTACCTCAAATGGTAAGTTAAATCGTCGAGCGCTACCAAAACCAGAGCTTACCGATAAGGTTGAGTATGTTGCGCCAGAAAATGATGCTGAAAGAACATTATGTGAAGTCGTTGCTAATATCCTTAAAATTCCTGCTGAAGAAATTAGTATGCAAGATAGTTTCTTCCGATTAGGTGGTAATAGTATCTTAGCTATGATGCTTAATAACCGAATTAATGATGCATTTAAAGTTAAAATGCGTTTAGTTGATATTTTAAGCGTTAATACAATTCGGGAGTTAGCGAAAAAAATCTCAACGACTCAACAGCAGTTTAATCCTATTGTGGAATTAAGAACAAATCATGAAAAACCACAAATTTTCATGATCCACCCAGGATTAAGCGGTTGTGATGTTTATCAATCATTAGCGAATAAGTTATCCTCAAAATACAGCTGTTTTGGTGTAGATTCTTACAATTTATATCATGACAAACCTATCGAGGATCTCAATGTATTAGCGCAATATTATCTGGATCATATCAGTAAAGTTGCAACAAAAGATCTGCCAATAAAATTATTTGGTTGGTCTTTAGGTGGCAACATTGCGTTACAAATCGCAGTACTACTTGAACAGCAAGGAATCGAAAATATTGAAGTTTATCTATTGGATTCTTGGCTATTAAAAGAGCGGGATTTAGATCAATATAAGCATCCAGTTAACATTACTCGTGCTATGGATCGATTAAATATACCTGCACATGTACGCGGTGAAATTGAGAATTTTGCAAAAATTGATAACAAGCTCGTTGTACAGCCATTATCTGCTCAATTGAAACAGACTCAAGTAGTGTTGTTTAAAGCTACACAGATTGAACAAGGTGGAGATATAGCTGAAAAATATGTATTAAATAATATTGATACTTATTTAGAAGATAATTCTCAATTAAAATTGGTTAAGTTAGATTGTGGTCACTACACAATTTTATCTCATGAACAAGAGATCTTAGCTCAGATTTTATAACCTTAATGTTAATTATCCCCTTAAAAAATCTTATTTTAAGGGGATGCTTTTTAGGTAAAGATAATGAACTTTATTTATTTAGCGAATATCAATAATCTGTCGTGGTCTGTTTTAAAAGATCAAAAAAAAATACTTAGCCACTCTGCACAGTTAGATATCGAGAAATTTAGATTTGATCGAGATAAATGTCGCAATTTAGTTGGCAAACTGCTGTTGCTTTATTCTTTGCATCGTCATGAAAAATTTGAACAATCCTGTTTACCCGTCATTGATTACGGTCCTTATCGAAAACCATTTATTCATTCAATGCAAGGACATTTCAATATTTCACATGCTCATAATTGGGTTGCTTGTGTATATAGTACTAATGGCGAAGTTGGCATTGATATTGAATATATTACGCCAATTAACATTATTGATTATCAGAATGTTATGACTGAAAATGAGTATCAAATTGCACTTAATAATCCACATTTTGATTTCTTTCAATTATGGACATTAAAAGAAGCAATTATGAAAGCTCAAGGGCAGGGGTTTTATCTTTCACCATCTTCGTTTGAGTTACCATTCCCTTTTTGTAATGATGAGATCGTTGAAATTAACCACACAAGCTGGTTCGTTTATAGTCAAAGCTTTGCCAATGAATATCGGTTGTCTTTGGCTTCTTTATATCCAATAGTTGGCAATGTGCAAGTTATTCCTTTACAACTTGATCAATTTTGGCAGTAATCAATTATCACGCCTTACTTCATTACTGACAATAATATTAATCGTTAAAATTAACTATCTATTCTTGGTATTGAAGTTTAAAATATATCCATATTCATAAATAAGTATGAATATTATTCAAGTTCCAATCTTTTCTTTTCTATCTTTTTCTATTTCATAAATCTTAGCACTTGAGGACAATTATTATGTTTCAATGGCTTTCAAATTGGATTTTAGATGGACTTAAGCATTCACCCGAAATACTTTTATTTCTTTCTTTAAGTTTAGGGTATTTGATTGGTGGAATTCGAATCGGTAAATTTCAATTAGGTGGCGTTGCTGGTTCATTATTGGTGGCAGTGGCATTAAGTGTATTTGGTGTTACTGTCGATGCTGGCGTTAAAGCTGTGCTTTTCGCCCTATTTATTTATGCTGTCGGGTTCGAAAGTGGACCACAATTTTTCCGTTCATTAGGAGTTAAAACTCTGCGTGAAATCTTTTTAGCGTTATTTATTGCTGTTGCTGGTTTTGTAACGGTAGTAGTTTTAGCCAAATTATTCAATTTAGATAAAGGCCTTGCTGCTGGTTTAGCTGCAGGAGGATTAACACAATCAGCTATTATGGGTACAGCATCTGACGCGTTGACTCAGCTAGGTTTAAGTCCAGAAGAGTTAAGCAGATTACAAGGTAATGTGACCATTGGTTATGCTGTGACTTATATCTTCGGTTCACTTGGCGCTATTATTGTCTGTGTAAATATTTTGCCGAAAATTATGGGGCGTGAAATTAATGATGATGCAATTCAGGCCGAAGCAGAACAATTACATGGTTCGCTTTTATTAGGTAATGGCCAGAATTTTGCTTTGTCTGATGTAACTGGTCGCTTATACCGAATTACTAATAAGGTTAATCAAACCGTTGAAAGTTTAGAAAAGGTTATTAATGGTATTAGTATTGAACGAATCAAACGTGGCAATCGTATTATTGAAGCTGCACCTGAAACCTTATTAAAAGCCAAAGATATTATTTTAGTTGTTGGTCATCGGGATGCCATGATTGCTGCAGCTGATTTATTGGGTGAAGAAGTGAATTCAGCACAAGGTATGGATGTGGTGATGAATACTCAAGATGTTGAAATGCGTAATACTCGATATGTCGGTCAAAATTTAACGCAAGTGCTTTCATCTGACGAAGTGATGAAGTTAAAGCATGGTATTTATTTAATTGCTGTTCATCGTGATGGACAACCATTGCCATTAAATAATGATATGGTATTTAAGTTAGGTGATGTCATTACTATTTATGGTACTGATGGTGACTTAAGACGTGTAGTAGATAGAATTGGTGCGCCGATTACCAAAAGTGAAAAAACTGATTGGATATTCCATGGTTTAGGTCTTGTTGTTGGACTTATAATTGGTCTTATTGTGATTAGAGTCAGTGATATTCCAATCACTTTAGGTGCAGGTGGTGGTGCATTATTATCAGGATTATTGTTTGGTTGGTATCGCTCCTTGCATCAAACTGTTGGAAATATTCCAACCGGAGCTGTGCAACTACTTAAAGATTTTGGCTTAGCTGGCTTTGTAGCAGTGGTTGGTCTTAGCTCAGGTTTACAAGCCATTAATACGATTAAAGATCAAGGTCTTTCATTATTCTTAATTGGTGTTGTAGTGACTTTATTGCCGATGTTACTTGGCATTTATTTTGGCAAGTATGTACTAGGTTATAAAAATTCAGCGGTATTTGCTGGCGCTTTAGCTGGCTCTCGTAGTGCGAATCCTGCTTTTGGTGAAGTACTTAATAAAGCTGGTAACTCAACGCCTACCAATTCTTTTGCTATTACCTATGCTTTAGCTAATGTTTTCCTAACATTATTGGGACCATTAGTTGTTGCTTTTGTTTAATTGACATCTCAAATTAAGGATACATGGTTATGAAAAGTAATAATGAATATGCAAAATATGCGAATTTAAGTCCTTTTGAATTGAAAGATAACTTAATTAAACTAGCACAAAGCCATACTGACCGTGTGATGTTAAATGCAGGGCGTGGTAATCCTAATTTTTTGGCAACATGGCCACGACAAGCATTTTTTCAACTTGGTGTTTTTGCGCTACAAGAATCCGAAATGTCATTTTCATATATGAATGAAGGTGTTGGTGGTATGCCAATTAAGGCTGGTTTAACTGGTCGTTTTGAACATTTTGTTCGTCAAAATTATCAAACACCTGGCGTGTCATTTTTAGGTAAAGCATTTTCTTATATTCGCGATCAGCTCGGCCTAGATGAAAATGCATTTTTACAAGAGATGGTGGAAGGTATTTTAGGTTGTAATTATCCTGTACCAGATAGAATGTTACGCTTTAGCGAAGAGGTAGTTAAAGCATATGTGCTTACACAAATGGGAGCACAATATCTTGGTCGTGATGATCTTGATCTGTTTGCCGTTGAAGGTGGTACTGCAGCAATGGCTTATATTTTCAATTCTATGAAAGAAAATAACTTAATCGAAAAAGGCGACAAAATTGCGATTGGCGCACCTATTTTTACACCATATTTAGAAATTCCAGAGCTTAATGATTATCAATTAGTAGAGGTATTAGTTAATTCTGATCCTGATGCGAATTGGCAATATCCAGAAGCTGAATTACGTAAATTAGAAGATCCTACTATTAAAGCTTTTTACTTAGTTAATCCATCTAATCCCCCATCAGTAAAAATTGATGATAAAAGCTTGCAGATCATTGCTGATATTGTGAAAAAACGTCCTGATTTAATTATTTTAACTGATGATGTTTATGGCACATTTGCCGATAATTTCCAATCTTTGTTTGCTATTTGTCCAAAAAATACGATTTTAGTTTATTCATTTTCTAAATACTTTGGTGCAACTGGTTGGCGTTTAGGTGTTATTGCTACAGCACGTGATAATATATTCGATAAAAAAATTAAGGCATTGCCTAGCAAAACGAGACAAATTTTAGATAAACGCTATAGTTCTATTGTAACTGATCCTGAAAATTTAAAATTTATTGATCGTTTAGTGGCCGATAGTCGTGCAGTTGCACTAAATCATACCGCTGGGCTTTCAACTCCACAACAAGTACAAATGGTGTTATTTGCATTGTGTGAAATGATGGATACCGATCAAAGTTATAAAGCAGCATTAAAATCATTGATCCGTCGTCGAGCGGCTTCGTTATATCAACATTTAGGACTTACGCATCATACTGATGAAAATAGTGTTGATTACTATACCTTAATTGATCTAGAACATATTTGTCGTGAGCTTTATGATGACAAATTTGCTAAATGGATCTTAAAAAATAAAAATCCATCTGAAATGTTATTTAGAATTGCCGATGAAGCTGGCGTTGTTTTATTGCCAGGTAAAGGATTTGCTGTACAACATCCTTCGGCTCGAGCTTCATTAGCCAACTTAAATGAATATCAATATGCAGCGATTGGTTTATCAATGCGAAAACTTGCTCAAGAGTATTATGCTGAGTATCAAAGTAAAGCTAAGAAAAAATAGTTAATCATTTAGATTAATTCATCTGTCTACATATCAAACCCTAGTTTAACTAGGGTTTTTTATTTTATATATCATTTAACTTGATTATAAATTTTAGTTATTCCTTCTGAATAAAATCAAGTTAATTTAATAATATTGATTTTTTTTAAACAGTAATTTGACAGCTTATTTTCCAATCTATATGATCGCAAATGAAAATCATTATCAACTGTGCGATTCGGATGAAAAAAATAACTGCAAAATTTAATTTATTTAGCTTGTGCCTTATAAGCTGTTATAGCTCTATTGTTCTAGCTGAAAATAAAATTAAAAATATCAAGGAAGATAATGAAAAAGATAAATTGGAGACAATTACTGTTACTGGCGAAGGGGGACAACGTAGTGAATTGACATAGTAAGCCTTATGTCCTCATATTCTCGATATAGCACTTATCAGCAACCACGACAAGTAGGTATTTCTGCACAAATAAACTATTGATAAATCAGTTAAATATTATATGTACGAAAGGTCTAAATTTGTTTTATTTTTTACTACTAAAGAATGGTATTAATGAAAATATTATGACCACAAAATAGGTACTGCAAAAGGAAAATTAGTAAATGAATGACAAAGCAACAATTAAATTACCTAAAAATGTATGGTTATTATTTGTAAGTCTTTATATTACAGAATATGTTGGTATTGGCTTTTTGACTATCGCCTTAGCTTTAATCCTAAGAAAAGATGGCATGGAGTTAGACCAATTAAGTCTTATTCCTTTAATGATGTTACCAATTGGTTTAAAAATTTTATGGGCACCTGTTATTGATAAATATTTAAAAAGACGAATATCTCATTATCGCAATTGGTTATTTATCTCTTTAACGCTAATGTTAGTATGCTTAATCTTTATAGCTTTGTTAGATCCTATAAAACAGTTTTATATCATTTTACCCATCATTTTTATTTTTTCGACCATGACTGCAACTCAAGAATTAGCCATATCAGGATTAGCCTGTAATATTTTTTTAGTTCAGCAACGTTATCTAATTTCAAGTATCAAAACCAGTGGTTCTATGATAGGTAATATTTTAGGTGGCGGAGTAATTTTACTACTTTATGCCTATATTGGTTGGATGGGTTGTTTATTATTAATTGCTATTTTAATTGGATTTACATTAATTCAACTTTTCTTTTTTGAAGAGTACCGTTACTGTCAAAATAAACCAATATATGAAAATATGGATCCTAAATATTGGAAAGATCTGATTATCATCTGGAAAGGTAGAATTAATTGGTTAATTATTTTGATACTTATGCCGTTTAGTTTCTTACCGGCTTATAATCTATTATCACCAATACTTGTCGATGATGGTTGGGCATTATCAGATATTGCTATTTTATTAAAAGTATTTGGATCCATTGTTAGCTTAGTGGCTGTTATATTAGTTGCAAAAATCCTCAAGCGATTATCTAGGAAACAAAGTTTAACATATTCATTACTTTTTCATGCTTTTGGTTTACTTGCATTCATCCCGATCTCGTTAGGTTATGTTAATATTTTTAATGTCTATTTAGCCTGTTTTCTTTACTTCTTTAGTTTACCTTTAATGTCTATTGCGATTACTGCCATCATAATGGACAACTCAGATAGTTCACAGGCACGTTCTACTGCTTGTAATGCTCAATCAGCGCCAAGTTTTATATGTGGATTTATCGTAATATCACTAAGTTATTATCTTGCACAAAAATTTGGTTATTTTCCAGTTGTAATCGGCTCAATAGTATTGGCATTTTTAAATGCATTTTATGCAAGTCGAACAATGGGAAAATAGTATCAGAATAGGTAGATAGGATAACTTTAAAGCGTAATTGGATGGATAATTAAATTAGTATGCTTATTGCTCAAGATATTGAATACCAAATTCAAGATACCCTTGTTGTTAATCATGTAACGACTCAATTTCAACCAGGGCTTGTCTATGGTATTGTTGGTCATAACGGTTCTGGCAAATCGACATTTATTAAATTATTAGCAAAGCAAATTGCCGCAACATCTGGTGTTATCACATTAGATGAAAAAGAACTGACTCACTATTCACATAAACAGCTCGCGAGAATACTGAGTTATTTACCACAATATTTGCCTACTGACATTAATCTGCCGGTTAAAGAACTGGTTAAATTAGGGCGATTTGCATGGCATGGTGTACTTGATCGCTATACGGAAAAAGATTATAAAATTGTTGATCAAGCATTAATACAAACAAATACTGCACATCTTAAAGAACGCTACTTAAGCTCACTGTCAGGAGGAGAACGTCAACGAGTTTGGTTATCCATGTGTTTAGCTCAGCAAAGTCAATATCTTTTACTTGATGAACCTCTTTCAGCGTTAGATATTAATTATCAAATTGAAGTAATGAAATTACTTCGACAGCTGGCCCAAAAGCATCGAATAACCACTATTATTGTTCTTCATGATATTAATTTGGCCAGTGAGTTTTGTGACCAGCTATTAGCTTTTAAACAAGGTCACTTAATTTTTGATTTACCGACAAAACAGATGATTACACCATCGATTTTACAGAAAATTTATGGTGTTCATTTTGAGATCATTGATCATCCTACTCGAAGTCATAAGGTTGCTTTAGCATGAAGTTCAAAATAACCCTAATTAGCCTTGTGATTGTAAGCTCTATTTTATGGATAACGCATTTACCTGATAGTAATCAGGATTATGCACAATTTGATAACCCAACTAGAATTATCACTACGGATTGGACTATTGCAGAAACATTATTAGCTTTACAAGCACCGTTAGTGGGAGTAGGTGATACAAAAGAGTATGCCACGTGGGTAAGTGAACCTGTCTTAAATGATAATATTGTTGATTTAGGGTTACGATCACAACCTAATTTAGAAGTGATTGCTAATTTAAAACCGACTCTATTGATAAATTCAACTTGGACACAAAATCTGATCCCTAAAAATATTATTCCCATAAATTTAGCTGCAATTGATTTTTACACAAATGAAGGTACAAGTTGGTCGCACATCGTGCAAACAACAGAAAAATTAGCGCAACTAGTCAATAAAACCACACAAGCTCAGATATTGATAAGCCAGACCGAAAAACAGTTTACCGATAATATCCAACGCTTAAAGAAAATACCAAAACAGTCCTATGCAGTTGTGCAATTTATTGATTCTCATCAATTACGTATCTATGGCGCCAATAGTTTATATGGTGTGGTATTAACCAAATTGAAATTAGATAATGCATGGCAACATTCGACAAATGCATGGGGATTTAGTCAAATTAGTTTAATTGACTTAACGACATTACCTAAAAATACGAGTCTTATTATTGTTAAACCTTATCCAGCTAATGTTAATCAGCAATTAGAAAAGAATTCATTATGGCAAAAGTTGCCATTTAGTCAGCAGGGAAATTATTATATTTTACCCTCCGTGTGGGGATTTGGAGCGTTACCTTCAATGCAACGGTTTAGTTATTCATTAACTAACGCTTTAACTAAGCAAACAGTGAATACATGGTGATTGTATGTCGGCATTGAAGAAAATCATCTTAATTAATTTATCTCTTTTTTTACTTGCACTGATAGCAATCGTTTGGATTATTGTGCATGAGTTACATCAGCCTTTTTTGCAAGTTGATTTAATTCAAGTAAGTGTATTAAAACGTATAATTCTTGTCGATAACTGGTTACCTCGCTTTACTATGGCTTTATTGGTTGGAGGGGCATTAGGTATTAGTACCATCATTCTACAGCAAGTTACTTATAATCCCTTAGCCTCTGATTCAACGTTAGCTGTAAGTAGCGGTGCTTATATTGCCCTACTGGGCACTCATCTTTTTATACCATCATTATTACTTTGGTTAAGTAGTGCAATGATTGCATTCTTTGGTGGACTTGCCAGTTTACTGCTTGTGTTTATGATGTCTTATCGTAATCAATTTTTACCAATCAGAATGCTACTGTCAGGTTTGATATTAAATTTATATTTGGGAGCATTAGCCACAGCATTAGTTATATTCCATCCTGAAGCGGCTAAAAATATTTTTGCTTGGCAAGCTGGCTCATTAATTCAAGATAGTTGGCATGATGTCAAACAGATAGTTATTGTCTCTTTGATTGCATTTTCCATCCTGATTTTATTATTGCGCGCATTTGAAGTTATGCAATTAGGTGAAACTCAAGCAAAAAGTTTAGGTGTACCGGTAGTGGTGATCCGTGTTGTCTGTATTTTGTTTGTCGCTTATTTATGTGCTATAACACTAAGTTTAGTCGGGATGATTGGATTTATCGGCCTAGCCGCAGCTACCATGATTAATCAATTGCAGTTAACTAAAGCCTGGCACAAGCTTCTCTTTTCATATACAACAGCAGGATTAATTTTATTATTAACAGATTGTCTTTTAGTTATTATCCAGTTCTATTGTTCTTTTTATTTGCCTGTCGGCACAGTCAGTGCATTTATTGGAACACCTTTATTACTTTATTTAATTTTCAAAGCATTACCTACAACAATTAGTATATCAAGTAATAACTCTTTAACTCGATGTGATTTATTAACGCCTATAAAAACAAGGGGACACTGGATATTAGCGATATTAATAATCTTAATATTATTATGGTTTAGTTTAACAATCAGTAATACACAATACGGTTTTATATCGACTGGTTGGAATCATTCTCTTATAAACATTAAATTACCAAGAATTATCACCGCCATTTCGGCTGGAATCATGTTAAGCACGTGTGGCGTTTTACTGCAATGCATGACCCATAATTCTCTGGCTAGCCCTGATTTGTTAGGTATTAGCTCAGGTGCAGCTATTGCTATTATTGTCACAGTTATGACGATGGGGTCTGACATCATGCCACTTTGGTTGCCGGGATTATTGGGTGCTCTACTGACCTTTTTATTTATTATTGCAATTAATATTAAAAATAAATTCCAACCTGAAAAAGTGGTTTTAACGGGAATAGCTTTTGCCGCTTTTTTAACGGCTCTGATTCAATTATTTTTAGTTACTGGCGATCCGCGTATTCAATATTTATTAATATGGTTATCGGGATCAACATACAGTAGTGGGCTACTAAGTAGTGTGGTGATATTTTTAGTAGCATTATTCATTTTATTTATATTATTAATATTTTCACGGTCAATAAGCTTGTTGGAATTGCCAGAAAATATGAGTAATGCATTAGGAATGAATAGCAATATTGTCCGTTTTTTATTAATTGTCGTTTCGACCATTTTAATTACTTTAGCCACATTACAAATTGGACCACTTAGTTTCATTGGTCTACTTGCGCCATTAATGACTCGGATTATTGGTTTTCATTTCATCCGTAACCAATTACTCATGTCATCGCTAATTGGAAGCATATTAATGATCGCTGCTGATTGGTTAGGTCGTAATATTATGTTTCCTTATGAAATTCCGACAGGAGTTATGGCATCACTGATTGGTGGGTCTTGCTTTATCTATCTAATAAGGCGTTCTTGATAATGTCGGCTTTTTTGCAAACTTTTAAACCATATGGTCATACTATTTTTGCTATTAGTCATGATAACAATATTTTGAGCATACTGATGGCATTATTGAGGAGTTCAATGATCAACTACATGAACTCAGTTCATCACCAAAAAGGAGAAAACTATGAGTTATTCAACTCATTTTAAACCTAAAAATCGCATTTTAGCTTGTTCTATATTATCTGTTTTACCTATCATCGCATATGCTGAAACAACCGATACAATGGAAGTTGTTGGTTCAATGGCTAAAACAGGCACGGTCAAATTTTATGATACGCAATCGACAGATTCTATTGATGAAAAGCAGATTAAAGATAAAGACTATAAAAAAGTTGACGAAGCACTATCTTATACTTCTGGCGTATTGAATAGTTCATATGGTCATGATGGCCGAACAAATTGGTTGAAAATTAGAGGGTTAGATGCTTCTTTTACTTTAGACGGTATGCCTCAATTTACTTATAGTTATTTTGGTTCAACACCTGAAATTTTCGGACTGGAAAAAATAGAAATATTAAAGGGCGCAAGTTCTCAACTATATGGTTCATCTAAACCTGGCGGTACTGTCAATATGATAACCAAACGCCCCAAAAATACTCCGGCTGGTGAAGTTAATGTGTTTTATGGAACACATGCACAAGTAGGAATAAATGGAGATTATAGTGGCATATTAACTGATGATATACGATATCGAGTAGTGGGTGCCTATCGAGATGAAAATGGACAACAAACTAAAACTGGATTAAAGCATTATTATTTTGCGCCAAGTTTAACATGGGACATAAATGAACTAACTTCTTTAACTTTATTATCAAGTTTCCAACGTGATTTTGGCATTCCTGAAAATGGATTTTTCCCTGCTTATGGCACGCTATTTCATTCTAAATATGGGAAAGTAGCAAGGGATACTTATTATGGTGATAAAGATTTTGATAATTTTAATCGTAAATCAGAAACAGTCGGTTATGAATTTAGACATCAATTTAATAATGGATTTGTTTTTACACAAAACTATAAATATGCTCATCAAGATTTAGATTTATCAGGTGTTTATGGTATGGATTTCACACCAACAGTTGATGGAAAAAATTATTCACGTTTTGCATATTCTCAAATAGGTATTAACAATACTCATACAATTGATAATCGCCTTTCTAAAGATTTTGAATATGGAAATTGGCGAGACACATTATTAATTGGAATTGATTATTTAAATACCAATATGAGTGGAAATAATTTTAGTGGCAGCGCTAGTACAGTGAATCGTTTTAAACCAAGATTAACCCATTCAAATATTACAGGTAGTTATTCGCCTTTTAAATTAAAAGCACAAGAATTAGGTGCATATGTACAAAATAAACTGACTTTTGATAATAAACTGATTTTCAATCAAGGTATGCGTCATAGCAAAATAAAAAATGATGGATACTGGAGTGGTTCTGATTTTAATCGTGATTATAACCACAATGCCTACAATGCAGGTTTAATGTATATTTTTGATAGTAATATCGCACCTTATATAAATTATTCAGAATCATTTTTGCCAGTGTATGGTTATGATAGTGTCAACAAAACAATGTATCGACCTTATGAAGCAAAACAGTGGGAAGTAGGGGGGAAGTATGAGCCTGATTGGTTTAATGGTACATTCACTCTGGCCTATTTTGATATTAAATCTCAGAATTCATTTGTTTCTAATGGGACAGGGCAAGCATCACAAACATTAGAAACACGCAGTAAAGGTGTAGAGTTACAAATAAAGGCTGATATTACTAAAAGTATAGATATGGATTTTGCTTATACTTACACTCATGCTAAAACAGATCAAACAGCTTCATTGACAACACGTAGTTCATTAATTCCAAAACATGCTGCTTCAGCTTGGGTAAATTATAAATTTGATGGTCAGTTTGATGGGTTAACTGTTGGATCAGGGCTTCGTTATATTGGTAAAACTGTTGATGAAGTCTATTATCCAAATGAAAGTGTACCTAGTTATACCTTATGGGATGCAATGGTTAAATATCAGTTTAATAAATCATGGTCAGTACAAGTTAATGCAACTAACTTAACCGACAAAAAATATATATCAGGTTGTAGTTATTGGTGTTATTACGGTGCGGAACGCAGTGTGGTTGGAACGCTTAGCTATAAATGGTAGCTATCAACTTTAAACTAATAAAATGCAAACAATTGTTTGCATTTTTTATACTATTTAAAAAGGTATCATTAAAATAAGACAGTTAGAAAGTTCATCCTTGTTGGTTTATATTTGAACAGTTTAAAATGAAATTAGCTTTCTATATTATGGTTTGACTTTAGGTCCATAACTCCAGTCTAGAATGTATGGTTTATAATTAATATCTTGTTCATTATACTTTATAGAAGAGTCCATATCTTCCTCTTCATCTGAAGGAATTTTACCAACAAAATCATTCAAATCACCTACTTTAGGTATTGTAGCAAATTCTTCAATAGTGACTAATTTATCGTTTTTAACGTAAGTGATCTTCCAAATGTAATCTGTAGGCTCTTCACCTCGATAAAAAGTATCAGCAAATTTTTCTACCGTAGTTAACAATGTAAATAACTCACCACATAGATCTGATTCATCAACACAAAACTCAACCGAAACTACACGATAAATATTGTTACCGATGATATATCTTGCGACCGCTTCTCTGGAATAATCGTTTTTATCAGAATAATTATTAATAATAAATACAAAGCGACCATCATCAATATCTGCTGAGTAAGTTAAATATTCTATTCCATCATTTAAAACTTCTTTCTGTTTTTTAAATATGGATATATTTTCAGTATTTGGGGTGGCAAATAATGGAGCAGCAAACAACAAAGATAATATAGTGATTTGTTTTAATAGTTCTTTCATGTGTCATATTCCTATATTTTTATATGCAACAAATTATCTAAATATGCATTTCAGTAAAGATCGCCGTTTATTGCATTTCAATTTGGTTATTGTAGAAATGTTTGGCGCTCAATATTGCCAACACAATGGACAGATAAGAGTAAAAAACAGATATTTTTCATAAAAAACCGAACATAAATAATCTTCTAATAAATAAATGCTAAAAGCAATGTTTCCCTTTAAAAAAACTCACTTTTTTGGTGTTTTTTGATAAACTAATTATTAATAAACAATATAATCGTAACAGATATAATATGTAGTATTTGTTTTAATTTTTTTATTTAGGAAAAAACGTGCGAGCTTTTTTTCAGCAATCAAATTTTACTGATGGAGCACTAGCTTTAGCGCTTTCTCCTGCATTGACGCCAACAGGTATTGTTAATCATCCGGTATTTTTTTCTGGTTTTGCTCTTTACCCTCAAATTATTGCAAGAGGATTGCTTGTATTAGCAGACATTACTTCTACGAACTATTTCCAGTATAAGCCTGAGTTTCAAAAAGATCCGGTACTTTCAGCGCAAGGCGATCGTGTAAGAGCAGAGTGTTTTTCTGCCTGTAATGGGGTATATGCACGTTTAGATTTATTAAGAGAAGGCCTTGATGGAGAGATTTATCGAGGTACTACTAATGTTGATATTGGTATTGGTTTAAGACAAGCTCTTGCTAAGGTTAATAGTAAAGACAGACTTCATTTAAATATAGGTGATCAAGGGTTAGTAACACGGCATATAGAGGATAAAGGCAATCATCTCAAAGGGTTAGATAAAATCATTTTACAACGGCCTGTTCAAATGCCTAATCGGTGGATAAGAGCTTTAGGCAATATCGCTGAAATCCATAAAAACATGAAGCCAGTTTTTACAATAAAAGGACCTCAAGCACAAATGTTTGTGAGTACTCTACCTAATGTAACGAGTAAAAATCAATCTGGTTGGCTTGTACTATCGCGTTCAGGTATTAAATTAATGCCTAGAAGCGATACGCATAGTGTTTATATATCTGGCTTGCATCGTCTTAATGCACTTAAACGTCTAATAACTAATATTATAAGTTTAACCTTTTACTGTTTGCAAAATAACGAGCAGGGGCCATGCATGATTGAAGTAAGCCTTTTGGGCGCTCGTTTAACACTCAGCTTAACAGCTGAAGCATGGCAAGGATATTCTGGTGAAGGAGTATTGTTAACCTCTTTAGTTTCATCAGCAGAACAAAAAGATTCAAAAATAGTGAATGATCTTTTACAGTTTGATGCGCTTATTAATAAAGAACAATTGTCAAATGCTTCAGCATTAGAGGATTATCGCATTGAGCGGGCACTTGCTTATCTTGCCGTTTGTGGAAAACTTGGGTTTGATGCATATGAAGGTTCTTATTTTCATCGCGAGTTACCAGAAGATCCGAACCGAGTTTTAAAAGATAACCCACGGCTTATTGGTGCGCATAAATTAGTTGATCGGATCGAAAAAATTGATGAGATGACATGGATAGTCAATTCTACAGATGATAGTTATCGAGTGTCTATTCCAACAAATCAATTGAATTGCAATCCTCAATGTACATGTAGTTGGTATCTTAAAAATCAACAGAAAAAAGGCCCCTGTAAGCACGTTTTAGCTGTACAAATCAAGGAAGGTATTTATGAACTCTAAGCTTGAAGAAGCCGTCGCTATTTTTAACTCTTTGGGATGGGAAAAAGTAACTATAGATACCATATTACAGCAACCACTAGGAACAAAAGAACAACAAAAAATTGCGCTGAATGGTCTAAAAAATGGAGACTGGGAGCGTCTTATTAAAAGAGAAGCGAACAGTACTTACACCAATGAAGGATATATTGAATGCAATCTCAAACATATTACATTGTATGCTATTAGGATTGGAGTTTCTATCACCCGTGCTCTAGAGTTTGCTTATTTTGCTGATAGGCCATTATTACTGCCTATTATTAAGGATAAGGGTGAAAAGTATGCGACTAACTTTATCAGCAAAGCTTGCGTATCCAGAAGAAGAGTATTTGAACACTCTTCAAGTGTATTTGGTGATATTGCAGTTCAACTTGTTGATCAGTTAAATTTAGCTATTCCTGAAAGCTACGAATATATGAAAGATTGGGCCGTTTATGCTGCTTTGTCCATGGGATTACCTGCTGAAGACTATTCTAGAGCAGTATCGACACAAGAGTTACCAACACAAGAACAAATAAAACGCAGGTTTTCTGAGCATATTAAAATAGGGATTGCCGTCAATGTACCTGCAACCGGACCATTCTTTTCTGTATTTATCGAAGGTGTTAAACAAGGTTGGCTCTCAAAACACGATGCAATAGAGTTTATCTTTTTTGCGTTAGATAATGCTATTCGACCTGGGGATAGAAAGGTTTGGGTTAGTGCTATAGATGAGTTGGGGATAAGTACTACAACGTTACATGAAAGAGCAGCAATTTTGATTCCTTTACTTGCCAAAGGTGAATCAAGTGTAATTGCAAAAATTGCGCCTATATTGATTGAGAATGTTGATGATGAACTTTTTAATGAGGTAATGATAGCCTCATTTTCAGCAAAGGTTAAATCAACAAAACAGTTAGTTTTAAAAACAGCAATGACAAGAGTAGCCCCTAATGATGTAGCGCAACTCACACCATGGCTGGCGATATGGTGTGACGATAAAGATAAATCTATTGCAAAGTTAGCTCGTCAATTGGCTAACCATTGGCAACTCAATTATGCACAAATTGAAGAAAGTCATACACAGGACATTAAACATCTTTGGCAAAAAACACCATCTTTATGGATATGTCCTCAATTTGATTGGGGAGAAGTTACACCTCAAGCACTAACAGAGCTTGCCAGTGAACTGGTTAATCGAAGAGAGTTTGTTTGTGATACTGTTGCTGAAAGATTTTTAGCTGTTGCAAATAAGATCGCTTATACCGATCCTCAATCGGCTAAAACAAGTTTGGCTGGATTGAAAACAATATCTTTTGATGTGCTATTTTATTTAATTGCTTGTTGGGTGAAAGGAATCGAACCTGAAGGCTATTGGGGCGCTGATCAGAAAGATATGGTACATGAAGTATTGCATGCTCGTAATTATGTAGTTTGTAAAAATTTAGATCAATTACCTTGTATTTTATCAACTCCCAGTAAGAGTGATCTTTCAATTACAGTTGATGATCTTTGTAAACGGCTAGAAAAATATCAGAAAAATAATATTCATGCACTTGAAGCAGATATATTTTTAGCTTTAACTCGTTTGGATACCAAAACACAAAGTAGTAAAAATTTAAACTTATTAAAAACGTTAAAGGTTGATGTCATTTTACAATCAGGTAAAAAAATGCCTGTTAACGCTGGTGACATAGTTTTAGCTTATCTTGATTGCCCTGTAAAAGAAGTTTTATTAGATTATAATGAGGAATATTTTGGGGATATAAAAATTCCAACCACTCCATCATTACAATACTTTCCTAAACGGTTTGATTCTTTACGTGATTTGACTACTAGTGCATTTTCTGTGTTTCCGCTCTGGGGTGATGCGGCTATTCGACTGAGTGTTTCCTCATTCAATGAAATGGAGCATGCCAAAGGCCTCATTTTTAGGCAAATTGCAAAACGGCAAATACCGTTTACTGCTGGTGTTGCAATGAATATTCTCGCTGCACAGCGTTCAGCATCACCCCGTGCTATAGCTGATATAGCCTTAGCCGTGAATGAGGCATGGGAAAGAGGTTTGCTTATACCAGGAATTGCTGATGTTTTCTTACTAGACTGGATAAATAGCACTCCTTCTAAATTAGTTAGCTTAGTTGCAACGCTGTCAAATATTGCTCAGCAAGGGCTTTTATCTGTTGTATGGCCAATTTTAGACGAATTAATTTTAGCCTCTTTAAAAGCGCCGAGATTACTAGTGGGAACTGATGAAATTGTAAATGCTATAGCAGAATTTTTACCCGAAGTTCAGTTTGCAGTTACCAATGGACTTGCGTCGCCAAATCAACTGGATCTTTTAGGTTTGAGAACTTTAGCTGAAAAAACAGGCAGTTCACGGGTAATCAATGTAGCAAAATATATTATTACTCAATTACCAGACATTAAGTCTGTTAAATCAAAAAAATCTAATGAAGTTAATGTAACTGATTTTGATAAAATTTGGCCTAAAAAAGAAAAAAACATTCCGGTACTTGATGATGGCGCTATTATCTCAATTGATTTATTTGAGCAAAGCAAATCTAATTCCGCTTTCATTTTTACATTGAAACTACCAGATATTAATGACCGAGTTTTTCATATAGTAAAAACAAATTGGTTTTATGATTTAGAAGAAGGGCAATGTCAAGCATATCCAGCCCCCATAGAACAGCCTAAATTTACAACGGATAGCCAGAAAAGTGTTTATTTGCATTGGGATAATGATAAAAAAGCCTTACTGGTCAGCAAATATCGAAATTGGTTAAAAAATGAAGATGGCCCATTGTCTAGTACAAAAATACCAGCATTATCAAATGTTTCATTATTTCTAAATTGGCTAAGTAATAAATATGAACCATTATCTAGTACAGAAATACCCGCATTATCGAATACTTTATTAATGGTTGTTATTGGGCTTCTTGCTCAAGATGGCGAGGGTGCCTATTTTGCTGAAAATTATGTTTTAACGGGTCGTATTGATGAAGGAACTGTTCGTAGAGCAATTTTACTATTTTTAAAAAATCCCATTGTAAGTCCTGCAAAACTTATTAGGTCATTAGAAAAAGAAATTAAATTTTTACCGCTACTTTGGCCTATTTTAATTGAATGTGTTCGTTTTGTTGGTAATCTTGTTAGTCGAGGGGAAAAAATACCAGTCTGGACAAATCGTATTTTAGATATATCGTTACAGTATGCTGCTTATTTGAAAGAAGCTGCATTGCGTGGTTACATAACAAACAAAGATGCTAAATGGGAAGGTCTGCACGAAATAGCTTCATCAAAATTAAAGTCAACAGCAGTTGCGAAAGCAAAACAGTTGCAAGAAGATTTAAATATTAACCTTTAATCAAAGACTGTTTCAGTACTATTAAATCTATATTTATTTTGTTATTTCTAGTACATCATGAACTTTAATGCCTAAATAGGATGTTATACTTTTGTAGTAATATGTCTCTTTAGGCAATAGTTTGTTAGTTAGAATGAGCCTTAAGCATAGCTAACTCCTTTATCCATAATCATCCAAACGAGAGTGCTTTATTAATCCCCAAATATTAATTTGATGGTATACACTCCTCAATTATTTTTACAAATAAATGATGAAGTGATACTACAGGGAAGAAAGATAACTAACACTACAATAAAAATGACTTATCCTGAAATCAGTTATTTCTTTACCAAAAAATTCCAGATAGAATACTTGCAAATATATATTTTTTATATAGTTATATTCTCGGTTAAACGTATATTGATTAAATTTAATTTTTTATCATAATAACGATGTGTATGAGGAATAGGTGTTCCTCTAGTTTTGTACTCAATATGAAAATGTAACATACTATCTTCAATATTTATCAAGTGTATTTTTTCCATATTCGGATGCATTGTTAATTGTTTACATAATGATTCAAAAGAGCAATTAGTCATTTTATCTAATTTGGAAAGTATTAACTCAGTCTTAATTCATCAAGGTATAAGTGCTTGCGAACGCTTGATACAGCTCAATGGTATTGCGATTAATCAAATGCAATCTTTGGTCAATATTTCTGAAATGAAGAATCTTATATTCAGTTAGTAGTATATAAACGATAATACAGTGTATTTTAGGTATGTAATGCCTGAAATACGCTGTACAAACAGTAATGTTTTCCGCATATAGTGTCTTTATTATCAATTATTAAAGCTCGTTTCAGTTGTGATGGTCTCAGCCCCAAACTAGATAAACATGTTCTGCTAAAATGAGCCGAATCAGAAAATCCCATATCATTGGCTAATTTTGTCAGTGTTGTAGGGGAGTCGAGTGTATCAATTACATCCTGTAATCTTTTCCACAATAGATAACCCCTGAAATTAATACCCAACTCAGAACGAAAAAGATGAAGAAAGCGACTTTCAGAAAGGTGTATTTTTTCGGCGATTTCCCTCGATGAAATTTGCTTTATGGGTAATGATGAAATAATGGAGACTGCTTTATTAATGCGGTTATCTTGATCACATGAACAATTAGGATCTGACTCACGTAATAACTTATAGACGTGATAAAGATCAAATGGTTGGCTAATCGTAACAGATTTCATAAAATAACTGGCAATTTTTAATGCTTCTTCTTTAGTTAGAAAATAAACAGGATTAGTTTCAGTAAAATGCGATAATAAGTGATAATAGGGATTTTCTGGGTCAATAAGCAAATTAATACAACAGACATCTGGTGCGCTCAGTTTATGAGGAACATTTGATTGAATAATAAAACCAAACACATCTTTTTTTTCATCTGGTGTTTCTAGTTCAAAAGACATATTGTGCAATGATATTGTCAATTGAAGAGAAGGGTGACGATGCCAATCCGTCGTGATATTGTTTATAAAAAGCAATGTAGATAAATTTTGTCGGTGCACTTTAACTAACAAATCATTGTCTAACATGATATTTTATCCTTGCTAAATAAACATCCTTGTCATCAAAAACAGTAACATAAACCATATGTAAAGACTATATATACGTAATTCGATTAACTAAAACTAACTAAAGGATAACACATATCATATATAAAGTTAATCAAGAACAATACAAACGTATTTTTGGCTATTTTAAACCTATCACCAAAAATTTTATTATAGGATCTCAAAATATTTCGCAATCTTTTTGCCATTTTCAGTAGATAATTTTAATATTAATAATTTTGATGATTTACCATTAAAATTAAAAAAAGATGTTCAATAATTTCCAGTAAGAAGAAAAATAGAGTTCTTAGCTAGTAGAATGTGTTCAGCTACGGCATTAGAAAACTTATTGCGTGATGGAGAATATTACTGGAGACTAAAAAGTTCCAACGGAGCCGTTTTATGGCCTAAAAACATAGCTGGTTCAATATCTCAATCTAATAATTTTGTAACTGTGGTTACAATAAAACACTCAAATGAGGTTGAAAGCATAGGAGTTGATATAGAAAAAATAATGTCCACTCAAAAAGCAATTGATTTAAGTCAAACGATCCTAAAATGTCCTACTCCCAGTGATATCATAATGGACATAACACATTACATTACTTTAGTATTTTCAGCCCAAGAGAGTTTATATAAGGCGTTTAGCTCAATTGGTATTATACTTTCATATGAAGATATTTTTTGCATAGGTATAAACAAAGAAAAAACATGTACATTGCATGTAGATAATCCCATCAATAAAGTTTTTGAAGTTCATTTTTATTTTTCAAAATATTATAATCTTGTTATTAATTAAGTACTTACCCAACCAACTATTTTTCTATTTCATTCTTTGATGTAATAGTTGATTTTGCAAACCAAACAACTATGATTAATAGTAGAAAAATAATTCCATATAGCCAAAAAATTTCGTTGGTTGCGATTACCAGCCCTTGATTAGTAATATTTTGTGCTAGTTTTGCCGAAACTTGAGTTTCAGACAAACCTTGCAACTGAAACTGCTGATAAGTGTATTCTAGCGTTTGTATATTTTGATTCATTAGATCAGTTAGTTGGTTGTGATGAATTGCTTCACGATGTTCCCATAATGAATTTGTTAAAGAAGTACCAATGGAAGTAGATAATGTTCTAAAAAAATTAAATAAACTTCCTGCTGCCGCTAACTTGTGAGAAGGTATATCAGTTAAAATTATTATATTCAAAGGCATAACAAAGCAAGCTATCGCAAATCCTTGAAAGAATTGGGGCCATGCAGAACTCGAAAAATCCATATTAGGCTCAAACGAGTAAGCTCTCCAAAAAAAGCACAAAGCAAAAACAATGAAACCAAAAGTCACAAGCTTCCTCATATCTAAATAAGGAACAAAACGGCCGACTATTGGAGCAAGAACAATAGGAACTAAACCGATGGGAGACAATGCTAATCCTGCCCACGTTGCAGTATAACCAAAAACTCGTTGTAATAGCTGTGGTTGCATAACTAATGTCCCTATATGTAGCAAAAATGCCAAACTTATGCAAATCGTCCCTACTGTAAAATTTCTTGATCTAAATAAAGATAGATCAACAATAGGATGATTCGATGTCATTTCCCAAAGAACAAAAAAAGAAAGTGTTACTAACGCTATCACAGATAAAATAATAATTTCAGATGAATTAAACCAATCCAGTTCTTTTCCTCTATCTAAAATAAGCTGTAAACTACCAACACCAAATATTAATAAAGCAAGCCCGATAGTATCTATTCGAGATTTACTTATTTCTGTTTCTCGTCCTTTTAATAATATTCTAATACTTATCCATGCTATTAGACCAATTGGCACATTTAGTAAAAAAATCCAGCCCCAAAATAAATTGTCACTTATCCATCCACCCAAAATAGGTCCGCAGACGGGAGCAATAATAATAGTCATCGACCATATTGCTAAAGACATATTTTTTTTGGAATCTGGAGAGTTAGCTAATAATAAGCTTTGAGAAAGAGGAATAATTGGTCCAGAAACCGCACCTTGTAGTACTCGTGAAATAATTAACATTTCAAGGCTGTTAGAGACACCACATAGCCAAGAGGCTAAAACAAACAAAAAAATTGAAAACAAAAATAATTTAACTTCCCCAAAGTACTTAGCTAGCCATCCAGATAAAGGAATTGAAATGGCATTGGATACGGCAAATGATGTAATTACCCATGTTGCTTGACTACTTGATGTTCCTAGGTTTCCAGCAATAGTAGAGAGAGCTACATTGGCAATTGTTAAATCTAAAATTTGTAAGAAGGCCACTGTTGCCAATGCAACAATAAGCCCAATTAATTTTGCACCTGATAGATATAATGGTGACATTTTATGATTCACTGAATATTACTCTCTAAAATTAAGTTATTTTGCATAATTTCTCGTACTAGTTGCTCGAATTCATCTAAGTCGTAAGCAAGTACATCTGTTTGATATTTAATTTCTTGAGGTGAAATATCAGTAAGTAATTTTCCACTTACATCACTGGTATCTACTGTTACATACATAGATAACCCTACCCGTAATGGATATTCCTTAAGTTGCTCTTTATTCAATTCAATACGAACAGGTAAACGCTGAACTACTTTAATCCAATTTCCTGTTGCATTTTGTGCTGGTAATAACGAAAATGCACTTCCCGTTCCCATAGCAATTCCTGTAATCACCCCGTCGAATTTAATATCATCTCCATAAAAATCACTAGTTAACTTAACTTTTTGTCCTATTCGAATGTGTTTTAATTGAACTTCTTTAAAGTTAGCTTCTACCCAAACTTGATCCAAAGGAACAATAACTAATAATCGTTCTCCTCTATTAACCTGTGTTCCAACTTGGACTTGGCGCCTCGAAACATATCCAGTGACAGGGGAAACAATTGTTACTCGTTTTAAGTTAAGCCAAGCTTCCTTTAGTTTAGAAATAGCTTGCTGAATACGTGGTTGTTCTAATAATGAATTCTGCATTAATAGGGCATTATTAATTTCTAACTCTTGCTTGGAAATTTTTAAGTCATTTAACGCAATTAATACATCTTGCCTAGCATGCTCTATTTCTTCTTTTGAAATAGCATTACGAGACCAAAGGCCTTCTCTCCGAGCTAAATCTTTTTCTAATTTATCTAATGTCGCTTGCTTTAATTGAATACTTGCTGACAATTTTTCAGTTGTCAGTTTGATCTGTTGAATTTCTCTTATTACCTTGGCTAATTCATTTTTTGCATAACTAAAATTATTTTCAGCATCAATTGATTCTAATTGAGCGATAACATCTTTTTTTCTTACAAAGTCATTATCATCAACGTAAATGGAGGAGATTCCTCCGCTTATTTGAGTATGAATTGGAATTTGATTTCCCATAACATACGCATTATCTGTAGATTCTGTAAACCGAGAAAACATGTACCAAAAAATGAAATATCCTATCCCTGAAACAAGGAAAATAACAGATAAAATAATCAATTTTTTATATCGTGTTAAACCATTGAATTGTCGGCCATCGGTGTTGTTTTCCATCGTACACTCCATTTACATCTTTTATTTTAATCATTGCTTCTATGAACAGCATCACAAAATACTGTTTCATTAAGCAGACATTCCACCATCAATAACTAGAGTTTGACCCGTAATATAATTACCCTCACAACCGAGTAAAAAATTCACAGACATAGCCACTTCCATATTATTTTTTATTATGTTACTCCATCTCTTGTTTGGTTATTAGATTGTGAAAAGTTAACGACATTATATAAATGGGTGACTAATATTGTCTTGAACAAATAAGCTGACTTCATTTTATAAAATAAAATTATTGATTTATTTAACTCTTTATATTTCAAATGGTTATTTATTCCTTGACAATTATTTTCATTTAAAAAAAAGAATGAGAGATCTAATATAGCTAGTTTATTCAATTAAATAACCTTTGAATTGATACATGCTCACCCAACATATATCTATTAGAGGATAAAATTCATGACTTACGACTGTGTTTAGCATCATTTCTGACTAAAAAAATATCACTGTTCTTATATTAGAAATGGAAATACATGATTTTTACATGGAAAAAGTGACGGAGAAGAAATTGATGGCTCTAATCACTATAGAAAACAAGCTGTATCGCCTTACGTTATGCCTATATATGTGAATAAATTAATAAGAAAAATAAAAAAAGATTCTAAAGTAGATATAAAATCATTCTATGTTAGTGAAAAAAATATGGCCGATAGATTTAAAAGAGATATAAAAAGCAAAATAACATCCAATCCTGCTTTCAGAAAATCAAACCAAGACGTTTTTATGGAAGTCGGTGGGGAGAATTTTCTGGTTATTAAAAATAATAAGCCTACATGTGCAACAGGAAATGCAGCAACATGTAGAGCAATAAGATATTAAGTGACATCAAATAAAATTTTTGATAATTATATATCTCATATTGGAGTTTTCCCTCTTTGTTCATTGGATAATGTATTAAATGGGTATGGAGCTGCTACTTCTTTCTTTGGAAATCTCAATTTACCATGCTTGTTAGTTTTTTTGGAAAATCATGTTTTGAGTAGTATATGAAAATAAAATTATTAATTAATGATATTAGAGGCTTCAAATTAAGCCCCAATAAAGGTGTTAGTTTTTATATTGAAGATGATAATACAAAAATTCTAATGGATTGTGGATCTGAATGGAGTGAAAATTTAACTCTAAATAACATAACTTATATAGTTTTATCACACGGTCATTATGATCATTCTGGTGGAATAAAACATGTAAATATAAATCAGGATGCATTAGAAAAAATAACGCTAATAGCGCATCCTGATGCATTAGAAAAAAGATATGCCATCAATCCACTAAAAATTCGATCGGATGGCAGGTTATCCTTGGAAAAATTGAAAACAAAATTTGATATAAAGTTAACAACAGAAGCTATTTGGTTAACAAAAAAAATGGTATTTCTTGGTGATGTTGGTGGATGCAAATTACCCACAGGAATTATTAAAACTGATAATAAAATAAGGTTAGACTATATTAATGATGATTCTAGTTTAGTTTATTGTTCAGAAAAGGGATTAGTCATTATTACCGGATGCAATCATGCTGGTTTGAAGAAACATATAAATAAAGCTATCAGAATAACTGGGGATAAAAGAGTTTATGCAATAGTTGGTGGATTACATTTTAATGGGCTTTCTGTATTAAAATTACCATTCGTGCTTAGAATTTTAAAAAAAACAAATACGACTAATTTTTATACATGTCATTGTACAGGTAAAATTGCAGAAAAAATATTAAATTCAAAAAAAATGTCTACTGGTGATATATTAGAGTTTATATAATCTATATTTTTTGTCTTAATGATAGTGCGGTTATGTTAAACACTTTAAATATGTGATGGCTTGTTTGTCGATCAATCACTTTACGTCCAAATAAATATAACCATCCTTGTTTTCTTCAACTGTTTTTTCACTTAACAACTTTCGACAGTTGCGCGCTTCTTCTCTTACTTCTGACAAAGAAACAGTATGTGTAGCGCCAAGTCTGATTCAATGCGCTCTTTTTTAAATTAACACGAAAAATCCAAGATTTGGCTCCCGCATGACTAACGCAAAGCCAAAGTCCACCTTCATCACTATAACAATCAGCTGTATTTATTTTTTTCACAGATAAAGCTGTCAGTTTTTCAATTAGCCTTGCCATGAATAATCCCCCAACATTTTTTTAATGTGTTGAATTATGTAGAACGAGATAGGCGCATTTAATAAAAAATACAAAACAGTCCAGTATTTTTAGGTAGATGTTTTGGTACAAGTTCTAAGCGTGGATTGAAATGATTTACTCGGGATGAGCATAAGATTAATGAAAAAGTGGAAATAAAAAAATCCACGTAACCTCATGACTACCAAGATTCTAGTGGATTCTATTACATTGCAGTGGATTCTGCCATAAAAATAAATGGCGGAAGCGCAGAGATTCGAACTCTGGGAGGGTCGCCCCTCGCCGGTTTTCAAGACCGATTATAATTTATTATAAATCAATCAATTACAGAAAAAAGTTGTAATATACAGTGGTTTTTATGTGATAGAAACCGTTTTAATGCAATGGGTTACAGTTTTATATTTCCGTATATTACAACCTATTTTGTCACTTTTGGCAGGTTTAAAGTAGGGGATTTTTTGACCTTGCGATCATATACGAGCACTTGCGATTCTGTTTTATGTCCACTAAACATTTGTTTATCTTTAGTCGCTCCCTCAAAATCAGAAATGCCTTTAGCTTTTAAATCGTGAAATGTGAAAGTAATTTCTTTACCTAAAATTTTTTCAGCCTCCTTTTTGTCTTCGTTCCAATGCTCGTTAAAATTTTTATAGCTGTACTCAACGCCATTTGAATTTAATATCAAAAATGAATCCTTATCATTAGGTGGGAAATGTTCGCGGGCATATTCAAAAACATCTTTTAATCTATCTGTCCATAGTTTTATTTGTTTTACGCCTGTTTTCCCCTGTTTAGCAAACAATCCTTCATCTAGTATTTGTGAATACCGAATTTTTAGGATATCACTCACTCGCATGGCGCATAGATATGCGATTTCCATAGCGATCCTAACTGACGGTCTTGCGATTTCTAATATTGTGTAATATTCGTCGTCCTCAGCATATTTATCTCTAGCCTTAACCTTTAGCTTAGAAATTCCCTGACAAGGATTACCTTTAACATAACCGCGCTCATATCCCCAACTATAAACACGTGACATACTGGACTTTTCGTGATTAGCTTGGGTTTTGCTTTGTTTCCCTCTTAAATCTAAATACCTCCATATATCCTCTGGTTTAATGTTATCAGGATCAACATTACCAAATACTTTTAGCAATTTTTTACTATGTTGCTGATAGTCCTTTTGCGTTCTCGGTGCTAATTCTGAAAAGTAGGCGCTATCTAAGAACAACGCCCACAGCTTAGAAAAGGTTAGTTTGTAATGTGTTTTTGCGATTTCATTATTATATTTAGCCCATAATTCAGCCATACTTGCGCTAATCGGACATAATGTAACTTTTTTACCTTGTCTCGGTTGGTAAACGTAAGAATATTTGTTTTTATACACACGCTCTGGCAATCTATTATCGGCTTTATCTTTTCGACTTCTGCCCATTGCTACAGCGCCTCAAAATTAGGTTTTTTACTAATTACCGTTATGTTATTACTTGAATTTTGACCCCCAGTTAGTGTTGAGCGTAACACTACTGGTTTTTGTGCTCCATTAACATAATGACTAATATTATTATTTTCTAACCATCTTATTTGTTTGCTCGCTATCATGTAGCCGGTTAACGATTTTAATTCATTTTCAGTTAATATGATTGATTCGCCCATAATAGTACCTCTTTATAATTGAATATCATTTTTACACTCATTGCCCCATGAGTGCCAACCATCCACGTTTTGACGAGCAAATAGCTCAATACGTGGGATATCACCATATAACAGCTCCAACCGATCCCTTGCCTCTTGTGGTTTTTCACTATGCCGACCGATTGGCGCTAAAATGATTTGACTTACCGAGTTATTGATGCGCCTAACGCCTTTCCCTTTTACTGCAATCAAACAATCTTCACTATTAGCACGAGTATAATTACCCATGCCAAACCTCAGTTGATCACTGATTAAATTAAATACATCATTAGCATTCATACAACCTAGTTTTTTCATGCTGTTAGTAATGTTCTGACGATAGTTTTTATTGAGTTTAACCCATGTAAAAAGCTTCATCTTCTTAACTTTAAATCCCCACGCTTTTGACAGTTCGATCGCCTCTTTAGCGAATGTATCTGTATACCACATGATCAACACGCTGTTATCATCTGCTAATGATTTTATGTTTAGTGATTTAAGGTCTTGGATTGAGAGGGTGGGGTAGTGATTGTTTGTTGCGGCTCGTGTTTTCTGGTTTTTATACTGCCAAGGGGGATCGCAGTAAATTATTTTGTATTTATTTTTCATGATTTTTCCCACCTTCATTTATCTTGAAAAACTGCTTTATAAATGAGATAGTCGCTATGTATTGATCCAAATATAAATCATTATTCCGATATCTCTCGCAAGCGTAATGAGTAAACTCGCTAATAGTTCCATGATAGCACCCTAAGCTTACTTCGATACCACCTCGCTTACTGCGATATACTGTTAGAATATCGTTTCGTGATCCTATTGGTCCAATAACTAATACATCGTTTGGATCAGAAATTAATGCATCGCCATGTATAAAGGCTTTGGTTTCTAAAAATGATTCAGGCGTGCCTACTGCTATTTCAGCATTGTGAGATACGTACGTAATTCCACCAACAAACGAATGTCTGCTTACAATGGCATTTTCATCTATCCATGCGTGATCGGATATTTCAGCGTGATCTTTTATAATAGCCTTTCCACTGACAAATGCGCGTCCATTCACCGATGCAAAATCAGCTATTATTGCTCGTTCAAATACTTGCGCATCCTTGCTCACTAAGGCGCTTTTACTTATAATCGCTTTGCCATATACCTTCGCATTGCGCATAACCTTAGCATTTTCTATCACACGTGCACGTTCATAAACTTTAGCATCGCCATACACCCAAGAATCACCATAATGAGACAGGTTTGCTTCGCTCTGCACAAATCCGCCCAATGCTCCTTTTTTGACATTTCCAAAATCTCGCAGTGCTCTAATTCTATATAGAGTCCCGCTAGACCATTGTATTGAATCGTCGGTTAATTCATATTTTTTATTGTCTGTCATGATAATCATTCCTACTTTAACACTAATTTATAAACCAAACTTTCAGCGGTTGGCTCAATAGGATAAACTTGCATAGATGCTTCTTTTGCCTTCTCCAGACACTCAATATCGCCCGTTTCCACATTACAGATTAGAAATAGTTCATCAAATTTTTTAGTTGTGATGCCTAATTTTTCACATAGGCTTTGTGAGTAATTTAACAACATTAAAATGCAACTATCATTACTTGGATGACATACAAAAAATGCACCTGACGGTAATTCTGATAAATGCTGTGGTTTGGGTTCAAGTAATGTTATTTTGTACATACTACGCCGTCCTTTTTATCTCTAATTGATTACGATATTGCTCAATTCGGGATTTTGCTAACTCAAAATATTTATCGTCTTTTTCAATTCCAATAAATTTACGATTCATATTTAAACAGGCTATACCAGTGGTCCCACTACCCATTGTGAAATCGAGTATTACATCGTTTTCATTTGAATATGTTTTTATAAAATATTCACACAACGAGACTGGCTTTTGAGTTGGGTGTAAACTAATCAACTGCTTGTCACTTGGAAAAATAATAACATCACGCGGATACCTGCTCGTTGAATCATAATGTTGCATTTTTATTGCATCGCCATAACACTCTGAATTAACATTTTTTCTTGATGCAGTTTTTCGAGGGTGTCCATGTGTTATTTGTGGGTTATATGTTGGTTTTTTGCGATAAAATACAATAATATTTTCGTGAGCACGCAACGGTTGGATTTTTGCATTTAAAAAACCAGTAGCTGTAGTTTTTTCCCATATCCATTCAGTTCGGTAATTTTTTAAATTGCTATTTATTAATACGCTGGTGAATGGTTGAGCTGAGAATAGACATACTACCGCATTGTCTTTCGTTATTCTGTTAATATGATTCCAAAGCTTACCGAGATTTAGAGTCGTGTCCCATTTGCATTTGGTTGTGCCGTACGGGGGATCGCATAGCACCATATCAATACTATCATCAGGAATTGCCTCCATTAATTCTAGACAATCCCCATTCAGTAAATTGTACTCCATGACTGTTACTCACTTGTTGCATCATCAAATTTCTTTATACCCCAAACGATTGCGTAACAGAGCCAGATGTAGTGACCTGTGAATTCTCTGTAATCAGATTCCCAAAACTCGTCAAATTTAAAGTCTTTAAAACTAAAATTCCTGATCGCTTCGACTATTTCATATTCATCCTCTGAATATAAGATTTCAAACTTAAATTCTTCTAGCAAGTCCTCTTTATCGTCTTCTGATAGATTATTGTCTTGTATGTACTTATTTAAATATATTTTTGCATTTTCCTTGACTTTATCTGTGTCAAATTCTGAGTAGCTTTCAATTCTTGCATCCCATGATGTTGATCGAATTTTTTCAGCCCAGTAATCAGGGTTTATTTTTAAATCATCAGACCGAAAAAAATCAAACATGTCATGTAGTCGTGAAAACACTAATGCGCCCATATCTCCAGTAATTATTAGATAGTCAGGAAACGTAGTAATATTAAAATATTGATTGCAATCATTAGGGTTTTTAAATGTTAGATGCCGATAAACTCCATTATTTTTATGAATAGTTAACTCGTGATTTTTAACGTCATTTAAAAATTGTTCTAGTGTTGGTAGTGTCATAATTGTTACCTATATCATTTTATTAATATTTAAATGCATAATCATATTTGAGGCATTGCCATATATTCGTTTGCTTTCTAGAATGAAATGATTAGAGTAGGGATTGAATAGCATTTCACCCCAAATTGTTTTTATTTGAATCCATTCATTGTCTACAGTTTCGTAATCTAATTTTTCGTCATTTATTTTTGACATATTTCGTTCAAATCGTTTTAAACGTTTATCATCCGTCATAATTTTTCCTTGATTTGGATAGGTTAGGGTGGTTAGCCATTGTCCCGAACGGCTTTTGCTTTAACTAATTTAACACTCTCAATTTCCATTAGGTATTTTGCCTCGCCATCACACAATCTAACTGCATGATATTCTGTTGGTCCAGAGTGCAATGCTTTAGATTTTATGTACAGATGATTCATATAGATAAATGAATCACCACAATTTAATTTGCCAAACTCTATGGTTATATCGTAAACGCTACTATCTATATTCATCTTTGTTTTCCTTGTTCAATAATTCATCTAACCCGTCTTGTAGCTCCTCCTCAAAAACTGTTCCACCGTTATAAAACATGCTAACAAAATCAATAGAACCATCGTAATTTTTAATGAATTTATTACCATAGCAGCACTCCTCTGCAACGTAATTATCAAATCTGTAGATTACATTTTTATAAAAACAATATTTAGGCAATCCATTCATATCATTAGATGCACATAGTAACATTGGCGATTTTTCAGTTGTCACATCTGTTATACCGTCATCATCTAAATAAATTTCTATAGATGATGCTAAATAACCTGTTAATTCATTTTCATAAACAAAATCGATAAATCCTTGATGGTTGTTGATAGTTTTAACTGGTGTTAATGTACCTGTATGTAATTCTGTATAACTCATTTTGTTCTCCAGATATTAAAAAACCGCTACAAGAGCGGTTATGTTTAGTTAAATATTTGATTTAAAAAGGTATATCGTCCTCTAGTGGTTCTTCTTGCTCTTGCGCTTGTGCTTGTTGCTGGGCTTGAATATCAAGCTTTTTAGTCGGCTGAATTTGATTTACTCGCAAGCAAGGTTTGATATGTGTCACGCCGTCCTTAGTCCATTCTTCGACATAAAACTCACCACTAACAACTAGTAAATCACCTTTTTTGATGTTTGGAGCATATGCTTCAGCTACTTTTCCCCATAGCACACACTTAACCCACGATGTTTTTTGATTATCACCGAATCCTTGCTTAACAGGTAAATTAAATTCACCAATAGCTGTACCTTGTTGTGTGTAACGTAATTCAGCATTTGCACCTGCATTACCTGTTACTGTCATTGTATTAATAGACATCACTTATTCCTTCATATTTAAATTAGATTTTATTTGAGCTTGTATTTTTTCTATTTGAATTTTCAAACGAAAATTCACAGCCTGAATTACATCAGATAGACTCATAAAAAATATATAATGCTTTTTATCAAAACAACTTTTACCACAATAGAACCTATGTTCTGTGATTTTTGATATAATCAATCTCATCGGTTCTACAACTTCTTGAGATGCAAGCCACACTACATCACCAACCTTTAGCTTTTGCCATTCTTCTACTGTAATCATGCTATTACTCGTCAAATTTAATCTCTTCAACAACACGCGCTTGTTCATTGATCGGGCAACCAATATTTAAATAACTAAAAGGATAACGTTTAATTTCTTTGCGAACATCTTCTTCTGTGTTTGCTTCAACGTCAAACTTATATACATACTCTACAACTTGCACAAACGTGCCTGTAAATTTAGCCATAATTAAATCCTAGTGAAACTACTTAGTATCTTGAAAAGTCAAACGCTTATGAATAGCACGAACCTTTTCGACATCATCACCGCAGTAGTCCGCAACCCGTTTTAAGTTGCCTGCTTGCACAAAATCCCAAACCATAGAACCATCAATCTCATTATCTTTTGGCGGAATATTGAGAGACAGGCACACTTCATTAAGTGATACATAATTTCGCTTTCCTGCCCACTCCGTCATAGTGTCAAATATATGCATATCATTAAATGATTTACTATTAAGTGGTAGAATTGATGGAGGATTTACACCTAAAACGATTGCACGTTGATAAATAAAGCGCAGGTCAAAATTTTCTATATTATGACCGATAAATCGAGGTGGAATATCACGGTTAGGTTTATAAAGCTCTATTAAATCATTAAAAAATTCTTTTAAGATTTTTACCTCTGATGTTGCCCAATCATCAAAATAAATAGTTTTGACAGGATCATCATTTATTGCGTAACCAATACAAACAATCTGACCAAAACCACCATTTAAGGCGGTTTTTCGGTAGGCTAAATCTTTGTTTTCTTTAATCCATAAATCGATTGATTCTTGCTTCTTGTAATTTGCTGGAGGAGTTAAATTTGTTTGTACGTGATTTTTTAGGTGTTCTGATTGAGTGGGTATAGTTTCGATATCGAAATAAATATTAAACTGTTGCATTTTCTTCCTCCGTAGTGAATTTTTCCTTTAATTTGTCATAAATGCTTTTTGCTTCTTCTTGTTCAGGAAAACCCATCAAATTTTTATATGCCGTTTGAAATGCGATTTTTAGCTCATTAATATTTTGAGCATTGTTTGCTTTTTCTTTGAAGTTGTTTAGCTCCGCCATCTCTTTGGATACACCATCATTTAGCCATTCCAGTAATTGTTCGCCAGTTTGAGATGTTATCTTGAATATGTTCCCATCAAATAGACGCGTTCTGTCTTTTGTTGCGGTAGCATTGTGATTAATATCAATATCAAACATTACCGTAAACTCATATTCCATTCCGTCACGCTGAACTGGAGCTAAACCGACCTTTTTAGGTGCTTGTTTACCATTACCGTTGTCTTGTAGAACGTAATCCTGCTTGCTTCTCATTGTAGCAATGATATGACATGGACTTGCTAGCATTGTATTAACAAGCGCATTGTGCTCTGGCGTAATAGTTCTCCAAGCTGTGTAGCCATTCCCCTTGCCGCTATCTGCGATTTTCCCTTGCTTATCCAATAAGCCACCATCACCAGCCCAAGCATGGGAAAGGCTATCAATAATAATTACGTCATAATTAGCTTGCTCGAACGCCTTAATTGCTTGTAAATATTTATCAATAGTGTAGGGCGCTTGAATTTGAATAATGTCATAGTCTCCCAAGTCAGCATATAAATCACCGCTACCTTGTTCCGTGTCAATTAACCCCACTTTTTGACCCAATCCAAATGCTAATAATAATGATGAATATGTTTTGCCAGCACCGCTCGGAGCAGCCATACCCAATCTTAATTTTGCCTTTTTCCTAACCGCCTTTCTAATCTCTACCATATCGAACCTCATTTGAATATGTGTCATTTTCTTGTTTTTGGACTTGTAAATTAGCTAATTTTATTAAATCAACCCTGTGCGCTTCAGCTATATCAATTATTAATTTTTCTTTAGTTGATAATGAATTGTATACTTCTTCCCATTCCATAAATCACCTTAAAGCCTCTCTAATCATCCATTGAAACAACATAAATAAACCGCCGAACGTTGTTAAAAGGACACAAAAAAGGGCGTAAATTTGTTCGCCCTTCGTTAACTCATAATTGATTGCCATTCGGTCTGTTTGTCGAACATTACAGCCGACATGATCGATAGGTATGCTGTTCATCTATATATCCTCTGGTCGTTCTGTTAATGATGTTTCCCAGTTAATACCGTTAGAATCAAAAATAAGAGGACTTTTTACGTGGTCAACTTCAGATAGAAGCCACGCCCCATCAAATCTTTTAGGCGCTTTTTTGCAATGATAAAAGTGCTCATTTTTATCCATAACTATGAATCGAAATTCTTTATTTATTTTCTTCCATGTCTTACGAGAAACAGGGATAGGTGTTGGTGTTGGTTTTATACGGTATTCATAACCCATGTCAGGGAATAAAATGGTCGATGTTCCCCATTCACCACCAATATTAACCTCAACAGGAATTTTTTGCATTATAGCTAACAGAATTTGCACCATATGCTCTTGCTCTGCGTTCTGTGGTATTAATTTGCTGTCATTATTTTTTATGGCATTAAAGAACCAATCGGTGATGTTTTCGTTCTTACTTTCCTTATAATATTTTATGGCGTGAGTTATCCTATTGTCCTCACCACAAAAACCAATATCTACTGGGTAGTTAGATGGTTTATATTCCGTTGCTTTATCACCATCACGCCATTTTATTCTCGCCTCATCACAAGCTTGTAAAACTAAATCAGCATCTTGTTCAGCCTTGCACTCAACATACCAATCACCTTTCTTCAATCGTTCAATAACTTGTTCATTAATCATTGCTTTCTTCCTCGAAATAATCTATTAACCATAATTCAAAACTTTCTTTGACTGCCTGTTCTGGTAGTGTTACTTCCCAGTGCCCGAAATTAGCATCAAACCCACTACGTTCTAGTAATTCAATCACCAGTTCATCTATGTAATCTTGCGTGTAATTTTTTGAATACTCATGTTGTTTTATTAGCTTAATCAAAAGTTCTAAATATTCTTGTTTCCATTCTGTGTAATTCATTGTTTTAACCCTCTAAAAAAGCCCTCAAAAGAGGGCAAAGGATGTAGGTAGTAAATAAACAGCGCTTTCGAGGCAGGCGCCAAGCCTTAACTTTTATCCCCACAACTTAATCGCTAAATCGTAGTTTTTTTGTTGCTCATTCACATCTTTCTTTGCGTATGTTAATGAGTACATGTGTTGTTTGGGGTATTTACCGCTTTTTAAGCCTTGATGATATTCTTTTGCTTTTTCTAATTTGTAGCTGTAATACTCGATGCATTCAGGCATTGAAAGATTGATAACATCTTGCTTTTTCTCCCAGTATTCGGCTTTTCTTTCGTGTTCTTCGGCTTTTTTAGTCATTTTCACCGCATTACCGACTCTATCCCAATTTCGAACAATGAGCGCTCTATGTCGTTTTTCGCTGTGATGTCCAATTTTAATTGGCTCAGCAAGTCTTAAAAATTCGGCTCCTTCTTGTGAAGCCTTCATATATGCGCTACTTTTTTTATGAGCAGATAAAGCCCATTCATCATATTTTTCAGCTTTACGCTTAGCTCGTTCTTGAACATTAAATCCGTCAGCTCGCACTATTGAATAGTAGAAAAATCCATCTTTTTCAAATACAAGATTAAACACAATCGATTCATTATCTTTACCGTATTTAGTGGTTACCTCAATAATGTCGCCTTTGTTGTGTTGCTCAGAACATTTTGCCAAAAAAACATTTGGTGCATATTTATGATAAGTATTCATGCTGTTTATTCCGTTGCTAATGTTGCTTTAAAAAGCCTGCTAGTAACAGGCTTTTTGATTGTTGATTAAGCTAGTTGCTTTTATATTAAATAGTGTTTCAAGCGCTTCTTCGACGCCATCAGAATCGATATATTTTTCACCGAAGATCTCTAAAATGATATTTTCCATCTTAAAATAATCATCATCACTCATATCTTTGCGTAATGATTTTGCTAATGAGTTGATTTCTGCATCTCTTTTATCTTTAGCAGTCGTTGTTCTCATCATGTTGCAATATGCTCTTTCGTGATTATTCGCCACTTGTTGATCTAAAGTTTTCATAGCTAATCCATCCTTTTATCCATTCAAACTCAAGCCCACTTGTTTAAATGGGCTTTGATTTGAATGCTCAGTTATCTCTAGAGCAGAGTTTTTGCGCCTCAGTTAACCTTTCGCCAGTGTTGCCTTTTTCCGTAAGTTATCGAAAGGTCTTCTCGACAAGTTCGGGCGATTTTTTACGCTAGGGTCTAAACAGTAATAACAGTGCCGCTAACACTATTAGCGGTTAACTAAATCCGACTTTGCTAATTTTTAAAGAGCTAACAACTTGTTGGTAAGTTGATTTGTTTTGATGTGATCAAGTTTAGTAAATAATAAACCATAAGTAAAGTAAATAATTTAATAAACACTAAACTTTTTGTGTGTTAGATTATTTTTCCTTATTAAATCAATAAGTTAAAAATTAAAAATAATTGTTTGATTGGTTGTTTTTTGAGCTGTAATTGGTTTTTATAGATGGTGTGTTCTAAATTTTTATGTGTATATTGTTATTTTTAACTATATTAAAACTTTAAAAAAAGAGGGATATTTGAGGGTGCTATTATTATATTTGATATTAGTAAGCTATTACTGTATATAGATTATCGGCTTTATATTGATTAATATTAAAAGCCATGAATTTCGTTTAATAAAAATAATTATGACAATACGGCCATATCAACCATGTTTTCTGAGCATCATTGATTGACTTAACATTACTTTTCCATGTATATACAACTGATCAAATTCATCAGTTGTTATCTCCCAATCTCTATATTGTTTGTTATCAGATAACACAACGAGTTTATTTTTTATCATTTGAAGTCGTTTTACATACAATCCATTACCAAACGTAAACACATATATACCGTCACTTTGGAATTGATTTACTGTAATGTCTATATAAATAGCATCTCCACATTCAAATGTGCCTTGCATCGAATCACCAGAAACATTTATTACCTTTAGGTTACTAGATGGCATACCATTAAATAATGTTTTTGCTTGATCATTATCATATTCGATACATTTTATAACTTCTATTATATCGTTATTCAAAAAACCATGTCCTGCACTTGCTGTTATATTTAAAACTTCTATTACATAATTGTTATTTTTATTGTCATTGTCATAAACGTTATCAATTTTACTTGAATCATCGATGTTTGATTTATCCAAATAAAACGGGGGCATACCATAATCAGACTCTAAACGACGAGCTGATTTCTCGCCAAAAGAAGCCTTACCACTAATTAACTGTGAAATATAGCTTTTTTCTTTTTGCGGTATTGTTTTATTTAAAAACCATTGTTTTAAATTTTTAGCTCTAAGATTTTTTAGTTCGTTTCTGTTCATAGCATCTCCTGTTTTTTATATTTTATTTAGTAATTGCTAAACAAGCAAAAAATAAACTTTACTTTACTTTTGGTTTAGTGTTAAATAAACCAAGTTTAATTTTAACTAAACTTTAGAGGTAAAATGAAGCTATCAGAATATTTATCCAAACTTCCTCGGGGTGGTAAAAGTCAACTTGCCGAAAAAGTCGGTGTGTCTAAGTCTTTTTTGCGTCAGATGGAATCGGGAGCAGCCAAAATCCCAATACATGTTGCAAAAAAAATCGAATTATACACTTCAGGTAACGTGTCAAAGAATGAACTACGTCCTGATGTATGGGATTAATAATACAAACAAAATTTTAATAATGTAACCCAAATGAAAGGCTAATAAATATGGGTAATAAGAAAAAATTAATTAACGACTTGCTCAATCGTATTGATGGTGGAGTAGAAGTGGCCGCAAGTTATCTAGGATTATCAATATCAGCGTTTAATGATTGCAGGTATGAAAACAAAGGCACAAGGTTTTTTAGTGGTGATGAACTGCTGGCTTTGCAAAATTTAAGTAAAACCGCGCTAGTTGCTGAGTTTTATGCTGAACAGGCTGGTTGTCTAGTTGTAACTAAAATGAAAGCAGAACAGCTCGAAAATTTCGACCTATACATGATGAGTCTTGAAGCCGCAAAAGCAAATGGTGCTGTAGCAACAGCAATCCATGATGCCATTGCAGACGATGGTGTTATAGATGAACAAGAAGCAAAGGACATTAGGCATAAAACAGATATCGCTAACAAGCTTAATAGAACGCTATCAGAAAATACAATTAATTTACATAAGAAATAATAAATATGGGCACATTAAGAACTAAAAAAACACTGAGCCAATGCGATCGAATATTAATTCATTTGCAGAGTGGCAAGACAATTAACCCATTACAGGCGTTGAATCTATATGGCTGTTTTAGATTGGGTGCTCGCATCTATGATCTTAAAAAAGCTGGTTTTGATATTGATAGCCGCTTAGTCCATAAGAATGGCGTTCAATACGCTGAATATTCGATGAGAGGTGAGTAATGAGTCAGTTTATAGCTAATTCCTTTCAAGTTCCTAACGCTGTCGTTGATGAGTTAATGGCGAAAATGTCAGCCAATGCGTTGCGCTGTTATCTATTAATAACTCGTAAAACTACTGGCTGGGGTAAAAGTAGCGACAAAATTAGTGCTTCACAATTTATGGATTATTTAGGAATTAAGGACAAGCGGACTATTTACACAGCTCTAACTGAATTAGCTAATTTAGGGTTAATTAATACCATTAAAAATAATGGTGGAATAACTGAATATTCACTAGTTTTAGAGCTGTCCGAACCAGTAACAAAAAATGCAGGTACAAAAAATGCTACTAGTAGCAAAAAATGCACTGAACCAGTGACAAAAAATGTACCTACCACCAGTAACAAAAAATGTCACTCTACAAAAGACAATATAAAAAACAATATTACAAAAAAAAGAAATACTGTTTTTGATCCGATTTCTGTCAAACCTCAAAATGTGAGTTTGGATGTTTGGTGTAACTGGATTGATTACAGAAATTCGTTAGGTAAAAAACTACAACCACAATCGTGGATAAAACAATCCCAAATGTTAGAGGAACAAGAAAACCCCGAAGCCATGATAAACCGATCCATTATGAACGGTTGGCAAGGTCTTTTTCCACTAAAAAACGCCCTAACCACAGGAAGCCCTGTTAGTGACACTTCGTGGATAAATGATCTTAATGGAGAAATGTTTTAATGAAAAATATCACCGAATTAGTTCCGCAGTTCAAGCCTGTTAGTATTGCTGATGATTCAAATAAACAACAGCAGAAAGAACAAGTTGCCGAGATTGTAAATAAATTATTTAAACAGCTTAAAGCGGCATGTCCTGCGATGTTCCACACTTTAAATAACAATGATGAGAGTTCAATTAAACGTCAATGGATAATTGGTTTTATTGAAAATGGCATCAATCCAGCAATGATTAATGCAGGTATGCGTATAGCCAGACAACAAAGTAATCCGTTTATGCCATCGGTAGGGCAATTTATCGGGTGGTGTGAAAAAGGATTAGTAGAGGAATATGGACTACCAACCGCAGAAAGTTTGACTAAAGCGGTTATTGAATTTGGTAAATACAAAGGATTTGATGATTTTTGCGATTACGATTACGGAAGTGATGCTAATTATTGGTTGATAAATGATCTCCACCGAATAATGCAAGATGAAAATTTAGGGATAGAAAAATTACAGTTAAGAGCGGAAAAAATGATTGCCGAAATGGCAAAAAAAATAATGAAAGGCTATGTAATCCCAACGCCTAACAAGGCTTTACCTAAAAAAATCGAAGAAAGGCCGCTATCAAATGAAATGCAGTTATCCAAGCTTGAAGAAATAAAACGACGATTTGGTTTTAGTTATGCGAAAGCTGCTAGTTAATCACTGCTCACTCGGTCAATATCACATGTTGGACAAAATAGCGTATGACCATGTGACAGAAATCCGAAAACGCGGCGCAAATGTAGCAAAAATTAAATATGAGTTATCAGAAAGAGTAAAGAAATTTACTGATGAAGAAAGGAATAAATTGAGGGAGTTAATAAAAAAATGGCTAGAAAATATCAAATAACAGCAGAAGTAAAAAAGGGTTGGCAAGCGTGGGGAACAATCGTATTGCATCGTGATTCAAAACTCACAGAAAAAGGTTTAATTAACACGCTGGCTACAGTTAAAAACTCATTCGGCAACACTAAAGTTGATGTTGAGGTACGTAATTTTCAGTGCGTGACGGTTTAGTATGAGTGATAAAACAATATTTTATATAGCGCTATTAGTTTTTTTTGCATTTGTCATCTGGAGAGTGACTAAGTGATAAAAGAAATCAGATTAACACATGAACTAGCGCGCACTACAGCGATTGACGTAATAAGCCAATTACCAGTTGATAGTGAACACCCTCTAAGAATTGTGATTGATGAAGACAAGCGAACACTAGCACAAAATCGCATGATGTGGGCTGTTTTAAATGATATAGCAAAACAGGTTAACTGGAACGGAGAGCAGCTAACTGCTGAAGAATGGAAGCATCTAATTACCGCCAATTTACACGGGCAAAAATGTTTTAAAGGTATTGGTGGTGGGCTGGTGTTTATGGGGCTATCAACTCGCAAAATGAATAAAAAAGAATTTGCTGACGTGGTGACATGTGCTGAACAATTTGGTGCGGAAAATGGCGTTAAATTTAGTAATGATGCGTTGGAGGCTATACAACTAGCAGAACAGTACAAAGACCAGTTATCAAAGGTGGCATGATGATAAAACAGGTTATTTATCGAAACTCAAAATGGCTCGATGCTGTTAAATCAATAGAATATTGCGTCTTATGTGGTTGTTATTGTCAAACTCAGCCTGCGCATAGAAATGAAGGCAAGGGAATGGGTATGAAAACGGATGACTGTGCATGTGCCGCATTGTGTAATCAATGTCATTATCAGATTGATAACGGTAAAGAATTAACAAGAGAAGAAAGACGAATTTTATTGGATAAAGCAATAGTATTAACAATTATTCAGTTAGCAAGGCGAGGGAAAATAGGGGTAATGAAAGCATGATTACACTAACACTTCCTTATCCTCCAACGGTTAATCATTATTGGGGAACGGCAGGAAAGCGAAGATACATTAAACCTGACGGCATTAAATTTAGAAACGCCGTTATAGCTATCGTATTGCAGAATAAAGCTAATAAGAAGTTATCTGAAAGGGTAATGGTTGAAATTAAAGCTTATATGCCAGATAGAAGAAAACGAGACCTAGATAATATAAATAAGGCTATTTTTGATGCATTAATTCATAGCGGTGTCATTTTGGATGATGAGCAAATAGATGTATTACACAGTGAAAGAAAAGAAGTTATCAAGGGTGGCAGAATAGAATTATCTATAAGTAAATTGGGGGCGTAATGAGAGAAACTAAAGATATTCTGACAGCGTGGAAGAATACACGCATTTTAAAAAGAATGGGAACTGAGTATCCGTCGAAATCTGCTGGCATTGAAGGTGCACCTAGAGATTTTGATTATCGTCAGTATTTAACCGAAGAAGAGGCAGAGATTGTTGATAATGCTGTGTTAACCCTCAAATCTGATAATTATTCACAATGGATTGTATTAACTGCTTATTATTTGCGTAATATTTCTTGTAATGCTCAAGCCAAGGCGATCGGGAAAAGACCTCATGATATTATTAATTTATTAAATCAGGCGGAAATGTTTATAAGAGGTAATATTTACGATTTTTTCAAAAAAGCGGCATAAAATTCAAAAAAGTGTTATTAAAATACTGGACTTTGCGCAAATGCGCATATATAATTGGTGCAAGATGCGGTTTAAAGCGCATAAAATACAGTCAAGTTAAAAAGAAAGCCTCTCATGAGGCTTTTTTGTTTTCAAGATAAAATTTAATTGCATCAATAATCAATTGCGACTGCGATACATTTAATTTATTACTTGCTTCTTCGATTAAAACAATATCATCGACATGAAGCTTAAAGCCTTTTGTTTTCATGCCTCTTTTTTCGTCGCTTTTTCTTTGAATCTCGGCTCTAGTTAATACCATACAATCACCTTGATTTTTAAATACATAGTTGTTATATTTAAGGTCATCGGAGAGGTTTCCCTCTCCTTTGAACTACTTTAGAATGCTGGCGAGCTTATCAAAAGTAGCAGAATTAAAATGAGTATTTTAGATTTCATTTTACTTCTCCTTAAGCCCTCATCGAAAGCTGAGGGTTTACTTTATCAACTCCCTGTTGATGGTTATAATTATAGGTTAACCTACTTTAAAAATCAACTTATTTATTCAAAAATTTAAATATTTTTTTAGTCTTACTGGTTTAAATGAAGTCCTTGAAGAATTACTTTTTATTAGCTTTTTGTTTATTTTCTACTGCTACATTTGCATATCAGCAAAATTTCAATAATGCTAAAACTAATTTAGTTAAAATCTATAAATCAAATCCAGAACAAACCACATTCTATTGCGGTTGCGAGTTTTCATTTGACGGTAAAAAAGGTTCTGTAGATTTCAGTAAATGCGGTTATACACCGAGAAAAAATGAGGCGCGCGCATCTCGCATCGAGTGGGAACATGTTATGCCAGCCGAAAACTTTGGTAGACACTTGCAATGCTGGCGTGACGGTGGTCGCAAAGAGTGTAAAAAGGATGTAACTTTTAATGCAATGGAAGGTGATTTACATAACTTACAGCCTGCGATTGGAGAAGTAAACGGTGACCGATCTAATTATCGCTACTCACAATTTACAAAAGAATTTACTCAGTACGGGCAATGTCAATCAGCTGTAGATTTTAAAGAGCGAAAATTTCAACCTCGTGACGAAATTCGAGGCATGATTGCACGCGCATATTTTTATATGCGTGATAAATATAATATCAATTTATCAGATTCTGAAAGTAAGTTGATGACAGCGTGGAATGAGATGTACCCGCCCGAAGGCTGGGAATGTGATAGAAATCGACAAATAGAACGAATTCAGGGTAATGACAACAAGTTCATTACCGAAAAATGTAATTAATTTGATTATTTTGTGTTTAAATTATATCCTCAAATATCACCGGAGGATGTAACCAGAATGAATGATTTATTAGCCGAATATGTTAGAAAATTACCATTTGCGTTGGAAACAATAATTATATTATTGTTTTTTATATTATCGTTTTTCACAAAAGCGATAATGCCTATCACATCGTTTATTTCAGAAAAAATACTTAATAAATACAAAAACAGCCTATTACAGGTTTTATCAGTCGCCAAGCTAGATAAAGATTTGATTTCGGAATCAGAGAAAGAACTGTCAATCATGCTTAAAATTGAATTAACGCAGTGTAGAGATAGACAACAAGCGCTTTATTTTTATGAATTAAGTAACGAATCAAAACATGTTTTCCCATATAATAAATTTAAGCGTTTATATCCATATTTAAAATTTCAAGGCAAAGATATATTAATAAATAAAAAAGAAATTAAATTTACAAATTTAATATATTTCATTTTTAGTTTAGCTTTTTTAATCGAATCTTTGTTTTTTTTTGTGATGTCAATCTCAAATATTATTAACCATTCTCAAGAATTTTTTTTTAATTATTTTTATTACATGTTAGCAATGGTAATTCTTATTATGCTGTCCGCTTTTTTTAAGAAATTAATAATAAAGAAGTCTGAAATAAATCAATTCAACCAAATTAAGAATATTTATCATAAAAAAATTATCGCTAGATTAACAAAATATTATAAAGATATGTATTTTTCAAAATTTAATTAACTAGTTTAAATTTACATAACTAACCGCTTAATTGCGGTGTTTTTATGCCCAATTTCATGCAATCAGCATTAATTCATCGCAAACACTATATTTTCGCTGGTTGCTATTTTTATTTAACGCCTCGATTCTGAGGTTTCACAGTATAGACAGCAACGCTAGACACACACACTACTAATCATTAGCTAGTACGCTGTCACTCTATTAACTAAACAATCGTAAATTCATATGGATAAATACACGTCACCTATTTCCTATTTTTGGGGAGTCACATGCTCTATGTTTGGAGTTCTGAGTCTAAATGATATCGCTATTATTATCGGTATTATTATATCAATAGCCACATTTATCATTAATTGGATTTACAAACGCAGAGATTTTTATCATAAAAAAAATTTGAGAGAGCAATACTATGCGAAATATGAGAAAAATCACCACGACTGCGATTTGTAGTGTTTCAGCTATTATCGGTATTGTTCTAACAAATTACTCAGATGAAATTAGGACGAGCAGAGCAGGGTTAGAGTTAATAGGCAATGCCGAATCCTGCATTAGAGAGCCCTATTATTGTCCTGCAAATATCCTAACCGTTGGAATTGGTTCAACTGGCAACGTCGAGCAAAAACGCTATACAGACGAGGAAATCGCTAGACGCTGGGTAGATGATATCAAAACAGCGGAGCAATGTGTCAATCGACACGCTAACGGGTTTCATTTACCTCAACCAGTATTTGATGCAGTAACCTCAATCACGTTCAATGTGGGCTGTACCAAAATGCGCACCTCTACAATGTTTAAATACCTGAATAACGGAAATTATCGAGCTGCATGTAATGAGTTTCCTCGTTGGAATAAATCCAACGGAGTAGTTTTAAATGGGTTAGTTAAACGTCGAGAACGGGAGAAAGAATTATGTTTTTCGCATGTTTTGCTATAGCTGCAATTCTGGCTATCGGTGGTATTCGTGGTTGGGGTTGGTTTTTATTTGTTTCGTTATTTTTAGGTATTCACTAATGAATAAATCAAAAATATTAGGTATCGCATTAATTGTCGTTGGTTTTGTGCTAGCTGTCTATTTCGGTTACAACAATTATCAAGAGAATAAGCAGCTCAAAAAAGATAAAGCTGAACTATCTAGAAAAATCGAACAGTTGAAACAAGATATTGCTAAAAACAATCAAATCATAGCGCAACGAGAGCAAGAAAAAGCTCAAGACGCTATGTCAATTAAACAACTTCAAGAGCAAATGAAAGATGCGCTTAAAAATAATCAATGTGCTAATGATTTTATGCCCAGCAATATTTCTGACTGGATGCGGAACGGTAAAAACTGAGTACGTTTATCAATGCAATATTCCTGCATCATTAACACAGCCAAATAACGAGCCTCATATTGATAAGAGAATCACTTGGGGACAATGTCCAGTTCTGTACGCTGAATTATTGAACGAGTTGAGGCAGTGTAATGGCGATAAAAGGGCGATAAGAGAGATTAGTAAATAATGTTAATAAATTTTATGATTTAATAGATAATACTAGAAATGTATGTTGCCATGTAAATTATTATTAAATAGGAGCGTATTAATGAAATGCTTATGGTCTTTTATGAAATTATCGTTTAATATATGGAAAGATTTATTAGTATATAATTTTTTTATAAAAATGGTATTGTACCTGTCTGTGTATTTTTGTGGTACGTTGTTTTCTATTCCAATTTGTTTGAAATTTAGTAAGCATTGGATGCTTTTTATTCTATTCTATTTAATTCCTTATTTTTTTATTTTATACAATCGTGATCCAGGACAACGAAGAGAGGAAAAACTACTAAAGCTACCAAAACAACTAAAACTATTAGAAATACCATTAGGATTTTTAAAAAAACATAGAGTATGTACAATTGTTTTTTATACGTTACTTCTTTTCCTGTTTGTATTTTTATCTAATCACTCTAAATCATATTGTGTAGATAATATATCTTTTTTGGACGTACTTGAAACAATTTTAATTTATTAGCAATGGCTTGAAATTAAACTTGATCATTATTTGCCGCTTAATTGCGGTTTTTTTATATTTAAAGGGAAAATAAATGAAAAAGGGAAATAAGAGAAGTCATCAAATGAATTTAGCTACCTTATCAATGTTAACTAACACATTTGATGACATATTTTTAATTGTTATCTAATTTTTCCAAATCTTCAAAAAGTGATGGGAATTTTTCGTGATATTCATCAAGTTCTTCCCATGTTAAATGCTGTGCGCTGGTTTTATTAAAATGCCATTTTATTATGGGAGCTAAGACATCCCGCAAATATCTGCGATTTGATCTGCTACCGCTATATTTGTTTTTAATTAACCAATCTCTTATTTCATAATATTGATTAAAGTTGATTTGTTTATGATCACTAATCATTTTAAACTTCGCAATAAATAATTTTTGAATGATGGTATGTTATTCGGAATAAGTAGTGGTGCATAGTCAAATTAATCAATTATGTGACTAATGTGTCAATAATTTTCAAATATTTAAATAAAATCATGAATGTATACAATAACTCTCGCTGGCGTAAAGCAAGGCTAGATGCGAGCCCGTACATTGAAAATCATCTAGCTACAGTAACCGTGCCCTGTTCCTCTGTTTGTATTCGGTATCGAGTATTTTCACGACAGGGTCTTTTAAATAATCAATTGTTTTTAAATGATTTAAAAAATAATTTAATTTTGGTGTTTGCAAACGTCAACTTTTTGGGTTAAATTTTAATACAAATATATATATTGCCAATAAACCGCCTAGAGCGGTTTTTTTGTATCTAAAAAACATATAGCCACCTAATCGGTGGTTTTTTTGTGCCTAAAATGTTTGTAATCCACAAACCCAATTCACTTTTCAACCAATCATAATGCCATCACACGGCAATTAACAACAAGAGCCACTTAGGAATGAGTTTTAGAGGGCACCAGATGGTTTTCATGGTTACCTCTCTTGACTGGTTCCCTGTGTGACTAAAACTCATTTCTAATGGAGAATACCATGAATATTACAATTTTAAATACTGCAATAAAACAAGATAAAAAAGGGCTATTTTGTATCAATGATATACATAAAGCTAGTGGAAATGATAAAAGTAAACAGCCATCAAACTGGTTACGCCTTGATTCTACTCAAGAACTAATCCAAGAATTGGAGGACTCCTCAGATATGAGGAGTGGACAAAAAGCAATTGAGGTTATAAATGGTGGTAATTATCGAGGTACATATGTATGCAAAGAATTAGTTTATGCGTATGCAATGTGGATTAATGCAAGGTTTCATCTTCACGTAATTAGAACATTTGATAAAGTAATCCAACAAGATTATCAACGCCAACGATTAAGAGAATTAGCAAAGGTTGAATATAAGCCAATGACTGATGCAATAAAATTTGAGAAGGAGCATCAAGGAAAGGAAGTTAAGTATTACCACTTTAGTAATGAAGCTGATTTAATCAATCGTATAGCGCTAGGCATGACATCCGCCAAATTTAAAGTGCATCATGACATTAACAAAAACGAATCTATTCGAGATTATTTAACCCCATGTCAGATTAAATGCATTACCGATCTTCAAAGAGCTAATACTACTTTTATCCAATTAGGTATGGAATTTGAAGAAAGGAAATTAAGGTTAATGGAATTATTCAAACGCAATCACATCATACAGTTATTTGATGAACAGCAAAGAATAGCCGCTTAGTGCGGCTTTTTATATCTAAAGGGAAACATATGACAAAGCTCACAGACAAACAGGAGCTGTTTTGTCGTGAGTATCTAATCGATTTAAACGCGACACAGGCAGCAATAAGGGCTGGATATAAGGAAAGCTCGGCACAAGAACAGAGTAGCAGGTTGTTATCAAATGTTATGGTGCAAGGTTATATCATGGAGTTAAAGCAACAGCGCAATGACCGCAATAAGATAGATGCCGACTATGTACTAAAGCGATTAGTTGAGATTGACCAGATGGATATATTAGACATCCTCGCTCCATCGGGTGACTTCCTCCCAATTAAAGAATGGCCGAGAACATGGCGAACAACATTATCAGGATTGGATATCGCCATTATTGGAAGTGGGGACACTGAAGCGATTATGAAAAAAATTAAGTGGCCAGATAAAACAAAGAATCTTGAATTGTTAGGTAAACATATAAGTGTGCAAGCATTTAAAGAGAAGACCGAAACTACAGTTAACATGGCTGATGAAATGGCGTCACTAATGAAGGAGATATCCGACGAGGCAAATTAAATGGCAGAATCGAAACAATACTTTGATGAATTAAAAAAGAACCTCAAAGATAGATTCTGGCGCTTAAATCATTTGTATTACATAACAGATAAAACAGGTAAGAAAATTAAATTCAAAATGACACCTGAGCAACTCGAGTATTTTAACGGGATGCATACAAGGAATATCATTTTAAAAGCTCGCCAACTCGGTTTTACTACCGAAGTATGTATTATTCAGTTAGACGCCGCATTATTTCAATCTGACAAATGCGCATTAATTGCTCACAATCTTGAAGATGCAAAAAGGCTGTTTAGAGAAAAGGTTAAATTTGCCTATGACAACCTACCTGAAATAATTAAACAAGCCAACCCAGCAAAAAATGATGCCGCTCGTGAATTAGTTTTTAATAATGGTGGCTCTGTTTATGTAAACACTTCATTTCGTGGTGGCACATTAAAATATTTACATGTTTCTGAGTTCGGTAAAATCTGTGCTAAATTTCCCGATAAAGCAAGAGAGATTGTCACAGGTGCTTTTGAGGCTGTAGCAACAAATTGCTTCATAACTATAGAAAGCACAGCCGAAGGTAAAGCTGGTTATTTCTATGATTACTGTAACACTGCGGAAAAGGCGTTTATTTTAAGTAAGTCTTTATCTGCGCTTGACTGGAAATTTTTCTTCTTTTCGTGGTGGAAAAATCCTTTATATGCAATCAAGCCTGTTGAAAAACTGCCGCAAAGGTTAGTTGATTATTTCGACAAACTTAAATCAAAACACAACATTAATTTAACAGAAGAGCAAAAAGCTTGGTATCACGCTAAAGAGAAAACACTGGGTGATGATATGAAGCGTGAATATCCATCTATTCCAAGTGAAGCATTTGAGCAATCAATCGAGGGTGCTTACTATGCAAGGCAATTCAGAGAACTATACAAAGAAAAACGCATTACCGTACTACCTGATAATAGCCATTTACCTGTTTATACCTATTGGGACTTGGGTATCGGTGATTCAACCGCTATTTGGTTTGTGCGTAAAGTGGGTGAAGAATTTCACATCATCGACTACTACGAAAATAGTGGTGAGGGTCTCAGGCACTACATGAAAGTTCTTAAGGATAAATCACAAAAACTTGGCTATGAATATGCTGAGCACTGGGCACCGCACGATATTGATAATCGTGAATTATCGGGTGATGGTAAGAGCCGTAAACAGATAGCAAAAGAAGGCTATGAAATTGACGGTGAAAAATACAGCATTAAATTTAATGTGGCTCCAAGGTTAGGCGTTGATGATGGTATCGAATCAGTTCGTGAAATTCTTCCTCTTTGTGCATTTGATTCAAGCAAATGCGAACAGGGTATTGCTAATTTAGAAGCCTATAGAAAAGCATGGGATGATAAAAACGGCTGTTGGCGAGATAAACCGCTACATGATCACACATCGCACGGCGCGGATGCGTTTAGATATTTTGCTGTGGCTAATCGTAATAGACGTAGACCAGCTTACACTATTAAAATGGATACAACATTCTAATGAAACATGATATTACATTCATTCGACCTGAGCATAAACAGGCATCAATACATTGGGAAACAATGCGAGATGTTTGTGCTGGTGCTGAAATAGTTAAATCAAAAAGAAATAAATATTTACCTTTTCTCGATCCTACCGATGAAAGCGAACGAAATAAGCGACGAAACCAAGATTATATCAAGCGAGCTGTTTTTTATAATATTACTGGTAATACTAAAATAGGGTTAATTGGAATGGCATTTCGAAAAGACCCAACGGTTAGCATTCCTGATAAGTTAGAATACCTTAAAACGAATGCTGATGGTGCAGGAACAAGTATTTACCAACAATCACAGGCTACTCTTGAATCAGTGTTAGAGGTTGGAAGGCATGGGTTATATGTTGATTACTCCGATGATTCTAATGAGGCAATGATTTTGGTTTATAAGGCAGAGGATATCATTAATTGGCGAACCAAGCGCATTAATGGTAAAGATAAACTTGTTTTAGTCGTTTTACGTGAGGTTGTCGAAGAACCTGAAGATTATGGTTTTAAAGACATAACTCAGTATAGAGAATTAGCAATAGAGGATAATAAATTTATATGTCGTGTTTGGCGTCGAGCAGGAGAAAATAACAGCGGACCATTTGAAATTAGTTCTAATTATCTTCCAAAACCTAAAGGTCGTGAGCATTGGGATGAAATACCTTTTACTTTTGTAGGAGCACAAAGTAACGACCAAACAATAGATGATTCGCCGTTATCTTCACTAATTGAAATCAATTTAGGACATTATCGGAATAGCGCTGATTATGAGGACAGCTTATTTTTCTGTGGGCAAGTGCAACCAGCTATTAGTGGGCTTGATGAAGGGTGGCGAGATCATTTGGAACAAAACGGGGTCAAAATAGGCTCTCGTACTCCATTAATGTTACCTCAGGGTGGTAGTTTTATCTATGCTCAAGCGCAACCTAACTCATTAGCGAAAGAGGGCATGGATGACAAGCGCAATTACATGGTAGCTCTCGGCGCAAGGTTAATTGAGCAAAACTCATCGGTAAAAACAGCTACTCAAGCCAATGGAGATCAAACAGCATCAACATCGGTACTTGGCATTTGTTGCTCTAATATTTCAGAAGCTTATACAACTGCTCTAAGATGGTGCGCCCAATATCTTGGATTAAATGGCGATGATGTTACTTATACAATCAATCAAGAATTTATTTCTAAAGTTGCTGATGCAGGAATGATTACAGCCATTGTTAGTTCATGGCAATCTGGAGCAATTAGATACGAAGATATGATTAGAGCGATGCAAAAAATCGATATCATTGACCCTAGTGCCGATCCTGAACTAGTTAAGCAAGAACTAAAGGATACAGAACCTCAGTTTACGGGGTAGTTTATGACAATCAATAAAAAGCTCCGCAATGAAGCTATTTATCATCGGGTCAATCTTGTTGGCTATGAGAATAATCTAATCAGAGAATCACTGAAATTACTGGATATTGTTGACAAAGAGTTAACAGCGCAACTTTACGTTGCACTAGAAGACCTATCACCGAGTGATTTTAAAATATCTCGTCTTGAATCCATGTTAGCAAGCTCTAAATCTCTTAAATCTATCACTGATTACTTATTTGGTGAATTGAATTCACTTAGCGAGCATGAAAGCAACTATCAATATTCATTATTCGAATCATTGTTACCTGATATTGTTAAAAGCAAGTATCCGCTAATGCAAATATCACCAAATCAGATATTTACGGCCGTTAAAGCTAAACCCTTTCAGGGGCGGTTATTATCTGAATGGGCGAGCAATATCGAGGATGATAGACTTAAACGAGTAGCTAACGCCGTTCGGACAGGTTATGCAACAGGTGAAACTACTGAGCAAATAATTAGGCGCGTAAGGGGGACAAAAAAGAATAATTATAGAGACGGTATATTAGAGGCTAGTAAGCGAAATGTGTCATCTGTAATTCGTTCTGCTGTCTCTCACACTGCGGCTATTGCTCGTGAATCATTTGGAAATGCTAATAGCGATATAATCAAAGGTAAACAATGGCTATCAACGCTTGATACTAGCACTACGCCAATGTGCATGATTCGTGATTTAAAAGAGTACACACTAGATAACAAGCCGATAGGGCACATCATTCCATATGGCGATGGACCGGGCAAACTACACTTTTGTTGTCGCTCAGTTGAGACCTTCATTCTAAAAAGCTATAGAGAATTAGGAATTAATATTGACGAAGCACCAAGTGGTACAAGAGCGTCAATGGATGGGCAAGTACCTGCTAAAACCTCCTATCTTGAGTGGTTACAAGCACAATCAAAAGAAAGGCAAGAGCAAATTTTGGGTGTAGAAAGAGCAAGATTGTTGAGGAATGGTGAGATAGCACCAGAAAATTTCTTTACTCGTGACGGGCATTTATTAACGCTTGAACAGTTAAAAAATAGAGAATGCATTGTTGATTCAACCGTTAACTTAAAAACGATTGAAGATATTGAAAATTGGATGGTAAAGAAAAAGATAGCTGATAGCGTTCAATTCCCTAAGGGAACTTCATTAGAAAGTGCGAAAGAAGTTGCAGAAATATCGTCAGATATTATTAGACGGTTTAATTTACCTAAATTATCATGGCTTGGGACAAAAGAGGATTTTTCAGATAGTGCAGCAGGAGCCTATTATATATCCCAAAATTCTATCCATATGGCATCGTGGATGTTAGATGCAAACGAATGGGATGCAATTGCAGAAAATGCAGCTATGCTTGGGTATAAAGATGTAGTTATCCATGAACTTGCTTTATCACCAGATAAAAAACAGTTAGCTAAAATAATTTCTAACTTAGATGTCCTACCTTATGCTTCAGTTCAAAGTATTAAAGGTACGATAGCTCATGAGTTTGGACATTATTTATATTACCAAGATGAACGATATCTATCTCAAATAACTCAAACTGCATATAATGATAAATGGGCTTATGTGCTCAGTTATTATTCATCTGATTCAAATGAAGAGTTATTTTCTGAAAGTTTCGCTTTATATATGTTAGGTGATGAAAAATCAAAAAACCGTATCCATCCATTAATACTTGAGTGGTTTAAAAAACATGACAAACGATAATCTTAGAAAAGTACATGAATTGATTCAAAATAAGCCGTGGGCTGATGATATATTGGAGCAGATTCAAGCATTGATCGATAAAGAATCAAGCGTACCAATCAAGCGTATGATGTCAATGAGTATGAGCTCAGTAATAAATAAACTCGAAAATCAGAAAGTAAAACACAAATAAATTAAAACAATCCAATTTAAGGTCGCTATATGCGGCCTTTTTTATTTTAAAAAAACGATCCTAAGGGGACATCATGTTATTACAAAAAATTAATCGAAAGTTTTATTCACAAGCAGAAGAAGGCGGAGAAGCAGGCAGTGGAAGCTCTTCAATTTCGCCAGAAATTCAAGCGATGATTGATAAAGCTTCTGATGAAAAAACGCTAGGTTTAAAGAACAAAAACAGCGAATTATTAGGAAAGCTAAAAGATACGACAGAAAAACTTAAACAGTTTGAAGGTATCGACCCTGATGCGGTCAAAGCTATCTTACAGCGATTTTCAGATGATGAAGAAGCCAAACTAATTTCAGCAGGAAAAATTGATGAAGTTTTAAGTAAACGAACAGAGCGTTATAGAAACGAGTTCGATAAAAAACTTAAAGCAGAACAAGAAAAAGCTGATAACGCACAAAAGAAAGCTGAGAAATATAGTTCAATCGTTCTGAGCAACAAAATGACTAGTGCCGCATTAAAAGCAGGTGCGTTACCAGAGGCATTAGAAGATATAAGTTTACGTGCTAAGGGCATGTTTGTTTTAAGCGATGATGGCGAGGCTGTCGCAGTAGGACAAGATGGTGAACCTTTACTTGGCAAAGATGGTAAAACCCCTTTAACACCACAAGAATGGGTTGAATCATTAAAAGATAATGCACCGCATTTATTCCCAAAAGCTGAAGGCACTGGAGGTGGCGGTCATAAGTCTGGCGGTTCTAATTTAGTCCGTTCAAAGATGACCAGTTTGGAAAAACATAATTACATCCAAAAATACGGTCAACAAGCATATTTAAAATTACCAAAAGAATAAGAGGAAGCTAAATAATGGCAACAACTATAAACAATGATTTAATCATCTATAACGACTTGGCGCAAACTGCTTTTTTAGAACGTCGCCAAGATAATTTAGAAGTTTTCAATACTGCATCTAATGGTGCAATTTTAATCGATAACGAACTGATTGAAGGAGATTTCCGTAAACGAGCATTCTATAAAGTGGGAGGAACAATTGAATCTCGTGACGTTAACTCAACTAACAAAAAGCAAGGCAAAAAAATTGGAGCCGGCGAAACTGTAAGTGTAAAAGTCCCGTGGGCGTATGGACCGTATGAAACCACAGAGGAAGCATTTAAGCGGCGAGGTCGTGATGTGTCAGAGTTTTCCGAAGTAGTCGGTATTGATGTTGCTGACGCAACTACAGAAGGCTATGTTAAATACGCCATTCATTCTTTGATTGCGGCAATTGAATCTAACCCATCAATGATAACTACTGCGGATATCGCGACTGACGGTAAAAAAACCTTAACTAAAGGCTTGCGCAAATATGGAGATAAATTTGAACGAGTTTCTTTATTTGTTATGCATTCAACGACCTACTTCGAGATCATTGATCAGGCAATAAGCAATAAAATCCATGAAGAAGCGGGAGTTGTTGTATATGGAGGTCAACCCGGAACATTAGGTAAACCTGTTCTTGTAACAGATTGCGTGCCTGTCGATGCTATTCTTGGCTTAGTCGCTAATGCCGTAAAAATTACTGAATCACAAGCTCCGGGATTCCGTTCATATGACGTTAATGACCAAGAAAACTTAGTTATAGCTTATCGCGCTGAGGGCACAGTAAATATCGATTTACTAGGTTATAGCTGGGATACGTCAAAAGGTGATAATCCTGATTTAGCAAAACTTAGCGATAAAGAAAACTGGAAGAAACATTTTGACAGCGATAAATCTACGGCTGGTGTTTTAATTAAATTAGAAGCTCCAACTCTGAACAGGAAAGCTGGAAAAGCCACAAAAGCTGAAAAAGATGGAGAAGATGGAGAAACTAAAAAAGATAATGGTCAAGAGTAAGGGCGCAAGCCCTTATTTTGGAGGCTATGAATGATAAACACCGATCCTAATTCTAGCGACTTTAACAGTTATGCAAGCATTGAAGAGTTAGAAGCATTCGCTCAGGCTAGAGGCATTACTTTACCTGACAATAAAGAATCCTTACTTATTAAAGCTATGGACTACTTGAATGGGATTAATTGGGTGGGTAAAAAAGCTAAGCTTGAACAGCCTTTGTCTTTTCCAAGAAAAGATATTGTGCTAGACGGTTACCTTTTACCTAGCGGTGTTATTCCAGTTCAGGTTGTAAAAGCACAATGCATGCTAGCTATTGAAGCTATTGCAGGTGATTTACTTTCCAGTGTTAGAGATGCGCCAATTCAATCTGAATCAATAGCTGGAGCACTAAGTGTTACTTACGCTATAGATAAATCAGGCTTTATACCACGATATCCTGCCGTTATATCAACTCTTAGAGGGTTGGTAATAGGTGAGGGATTTTCTATAAATTGCATTGCTGAGAGGGGGTAATGGGTACTTTATATGGTCGCTCATTGAGCACCACATCAAGGCTACTTGCAAAATACGGCGAAAAATACCGCGTACACAGAAAAGGCAAGGTCTCTATTGTAAACGGTAAAGAAGTTGTGACAGAAAGCGTCATGTTCACCGCGATAGGCATAAAAACCAATTATAACCCGATTGAGATTGACGGAACAGTTATTCAGTCTGGAGATATTCAAATGGTATTTTCTGCCGATACCGAACTGAATATAAATGATTTAGTAACTATCGACGGTGAAAAATATCTGATTAAACAGCCAAATCCAGTAAAACCTGCTGATGTTCTTATATGCTATAAATCACAGCTAAGGAAAGCTTAAATGTCGAATAGTCAAAATTTTCTATTGTCTATCAATGCGTTTGTAGATAAAGCGAAAGCAAAAAATGAGCTTGTAGTTAAAAAGGCTAGTATCAAAATATTGCAAGACATTATCAGAATGTCACCAGTTGGACAGCCTGAATTATGGCTAGGTTATGCACCCAAAGGCTATGTTGGTGGGCGTTTTCGTGGCAACTGGCAAGTTACCTTTAATGTGCCTGCATCTGTTGAACTAGATAGAGTTGATCCATCAGGAATGGACACGCTAAAAGATGGTATCGAGCAAATTGGACGGTATACTTATGGCATTCAGTCAATCTACTTTACTAACAACTTACCTTATAGTGTGAGATTAGAATTTGGACACTCTAAACAAGCGCCTAACGGCATCGTTAGAATTGCCGCCTTAAACGCTCAAGCTCATTTCGACAACGCCGCAAAAGGAGGTTAACACTTGATTTCAACAATCTCTGAATTGCTTGAATCACACCTTTATACTATCGCTAATCAACTGAATTTACAGATTGTCTACAAGAACATAGCAGCAACACCCAACGATGAAATTTACCTTAAATCTAATATTCTGCCAGCTATTACAACCTGCTTTGATTTAGACGGCGAATCACGGATTTATAAAGGAGTTTATCAAGTTAGTGTTGTTGCACCTATTAACACTGGCAAATCACGTTCTCAGCAAATAGTAGAATCAATAATCAAGCATTTTCAACTTAACCTTGAATTAAAAAAAGGTACCTTTTCACTTTACATCAATTCTGTACCAAGCGCCTATCCAGCTATTACAGATAAAACCACTTACACAATACCAATCAGCATGAATTACCGTGCTGACACAATTTAATTGGAGAATTTATATGGCATTTGCATTACCTAACGGTTCACGTGTTTACGTGCAAAAATCAAAAGATACAGCATTGGAATTTGAAACTATTTCAAATGCTAAGGAGGCTGTAGCGACATTAAAAGCTAATCATGGGTTAGCGGTTGGCGATGAAGTTATTATCACATCTGGATGGTCAAAAATTAATAATGCAGTAGCTAAGGTGACTAAAGTTAATAATACGGATGTTACGCTTGGTAATATTAATACTAGCGATACCAAATCATTTCCAGAGGGAGAAGGAAAGGGCACTTTAACTAAAGTTACCGCATGGGAGCGCTTACCTCAAATTAAAGAAGTTGCAACTGAAGGTGGTGAACAACAATTTACTCAAATACAGTTTTTAGATGATGACACAGAGCGACAATTACCGACAATCAAATCAGCTAAAAGCAAAAGTTTTACCATTGCACATGACAGTTCTCTACCTATTTATCCATTATTAGAGGAATTGGACCTTACCAATGAAGTTGTCGCAATGAAAATGTATGTTCCGAAAGCAAAAGAAACTCGTTATGATGCTGTTCGCGTTTCTTTTGACCCAACCCCAGCGACCACAATTAATGAGATTGAAACTGTAAAAATCAGCATGACAGTTGAATCACCGGCAATCACTTTCTACAAAGATAAATAAGGACTAAATAATGGCAAAATTTAAATTAGTTGCAGAGCCAACTTTTAAATGCAAAGTTTTAATTCCACGAGCTGGGCAAGAGGACGGTGAAATCGAATTTACGTTCAAACACTATATTCCCAAAGAACTGGAAAATTTTGAAACCGAGTTTAAAGGCAAGCCTCTGGTTAGTTATCTATTGAAAATCATCACAGGCTGGAGTTTAGATGATGAGTTTAATGAGGCTAATCTTGATACACTCCTCCAAAACTATCCAGCATCTGGCAGCGCAATAATCAAAACTTATTCTCGTGAATTATTCGGCGTACGAGAAAAAAACTAATAGCGCTCGTTACTGCACTATATACCCCTGAGCCGTCAAAAGAAGAGCTGGCGGCTTTCGGGTTAACTGAATCGGATTACGATGATGAATATGTAGAGATATGGCAAGACAATTTGGATGCTTTCAAGTTGTTTAAAGCCATGTCTACGCAGTGGCGAACGAGCATGAGTGGAGTGTTAGGTCTTGATTATAACTGTATGGAATGGGTTATGAAGATCAACAATATTGCAGAAAGTGAAACTATTTTTAACGACATTCAAATAATGGAAAGTGAAGCCCTGAAATTAATGCACAAATCAAAATAATTGTTAGTTTAAAGGGTAACATTTGAAAAGTCACCCATCAGTCACCAACAACAATCCAAGCCATTGAGCATAATGGACAGCTTTATGTTTCAATGCGCCCATTTGTAAGAATATTGGTTTGTAGTGAGGATCTCAGTATAACCGTATCATGCGTGACGAAGTAATGAAACCTGCGTCTTCATTATGAAGACTGAGATTCTATAACCCTCTAATTTCTTCTTGGTTTATTAATAATATGAAAAAATCCATCACCTTTAAGAGGTTATTTAATGATCAACTTATCGAAATATTATGCTATTATTCTGACGATAAAAATAAACAGGATAATGCAATGAAAATTGAATCACTAAAAATAGAAAATGTTGGCGGTATATCTAGCTTGTCGTTAGATAGTTTTGACCCCAATTTAAATATTATTTGCGGTGAAAACGGAATAGGTAAAACAAATATTTTGGATTCAATTGCATCATTGTTTTCAGGTTATGAACCGATATCTATTAGTGTTAAATCAGGTTTTGAACAAGGATGCATAAAAAGCTCAGTAGATGGAAAAATAATTTCGCGACCAATAAAGAAAAAATATACAAATCTTACCTATACAAAATGGGAATCTGTTAATGATGATGAAAATGCAAATTTCAATTTACTATATTTAAAAGTTAATCGCGTTTTTAAATATAGGCGAGAAAGTAGTATTAATTCAGACCCAGACGTTACCAATAGAACATCGCAAAACTCTGAAGGTTTAGATAATGATGATATAAAACAATGGTTTGTTTCTAGATATTTGCATAGCGCGCATGTTAATAATTTAACTGATGTTCAACAAGAAAACATTAAATTAGCAATAAGCTGTTTTTCGTTACTTGATAATAAGGTTACATTTTATAAAACTACTACTCAAAATGAGATAATTGTAAAAACACCTACAGGAGAAATATATTTTGAGCTTTTATCTTCTGGATTTAGGTCTATTTTATTTATTTTATTGGGCATAATTAAAGAAATTGAATATCGATTCCAAAACAACAATGTTTTAGCATCAGACTTTAATGGAATTATTCTAATTGATGAGATAGAGTTACACCTTCATCCTGAATGGCAAGGTAAAGTTTGCAGCGTTCTTACAAAAACATTTCCGAAAGCCCAATTTATCATCAGTACGCATAGCCCTCACGTTATTCAAACCGCCGAAGCGAACGAAGTTATAGCTTTATCAGGAGAAAATGGTCATTTAGAAAAAAGAACCTTAGATATCGCCCCACATGGCTTTAAAGGATGGACGATAGAAGAAATTCTTACCGATGTGATGGGAATGAAAGACCTTCGAACACAATTATATGAAGATATTAAAAAGAAATTTGATAATGCTCTTAAAAATAAAGACGTAAAAGCTGCTGCAGACGCCTATGATAAATTAGATCAAATACTTCATCCTACATACCCTTTAAGAGCCCTTTTTAAAATGCAATTGGATGCGCTTAAGGGTTAATCCATGATTAAGCTAGAGAAAGGGGATAAACCTCCTTATTTAAAGGAGGAAAAAGTTAAAGAATTAACTGAAAAGTTTAAATTAAACCAAAAATCTACCGTATGGAAACATACTGAAATAATAGAGTATTTGTTAAAAAGTAGTAACTTTAAATGCGCTTATTGTGAATGCCAATTACAGATTGAAGATTCATACATGGAAGTTGAGCATTTTAAATGCAAAAGCTTATATCCAGACAATGTTGTAGATTGGAACAATTTATTACCATCATGCGAAAGATGTAACAAGAAAAAAAGAAATTTAGATGTTGTTGCTACTCCAATTATTAACCCTTATGAAGAAGATCCTAAACTATATTTATCTATAGAAAATTATTATTTGTACGCTAAAGGCGGTGAGGATTCTAAAGGTCAAAAAACTATAGACTGTTTAGATTTAAATGATGAAAGATTGGTTTTAGCCATATTTAATGTATGTAAAAATATAAACCGAGATATGATTAAATTAGCTCGTAACATAGATGATATTATATTAGTTAGAAATGGTATAAGTACAACATTACAGCTTTGCCAACCAGATAAAGCTTTTTCTGCTTTTCTCGCTTTTACTTTGCTTAATAACAAAGATACAAAAATAATCAAACAAGTTTTAATCGATAATGACTTATGGGATGATGATCTTAATGAAATGTATGAAACCTGCAAAAAAATAGCCCTAGACTCTAGATAACTTATCGTTAACCAACCAAATTCAATTAAACCACCTGCGGGTGGTTTTTTATTGCTCCGAACCCTTAAATAACATACCATTACCCAAAAAAAGGAGATGGTATGAAAAAGTTTATTTTGAGGTGTGTCGCTTTAATTGTGATACTAGCAGCCATAGGATGCATTATCATTTTTAATCATATTACTAGATATGTTCACGATGATGATTTGCTATATTACAAGTCCGCAGAATATTGTTCATCAATAATAAAAAAAAGCATTAATTCAGAGTCATTTTATTCTCCTAAAAAAATAACGGTCATAATTAAAAAAGCTAATGATGATGAACTGAAAAAATATATTTCTAAGAAGAAATTTGGATTGTATGAACAAGATTACAATAAAAAACTTTTAAGTCTATATAATTATAACGTACTACTGGATTATGATGACCAAAAAATATTTAACATAAATCCTGAATCTCTTGTACTGTGTGAATTTAGCGTAATCCATGCTGATAATTATGGTTTTTACTTACCAAAGCTAGAAGCTATTACATTTAACGTAGAAAGATATTCGGGGACGGATTTATTGTTAATGTTCCCAGAAACCATTAAGCACAAAGAGCTAAATAAATCTAATTTTTGGGATAAAATAGATTATTTATTAAACAATAAACTTAGAATCATAAATGAATAACAGTTTTTAAAGCAACTAAGAATAGGACGTGATATGAAAAATTTATTGTTAATAAGTTTAATTGGATTAACATTATTTGGTTGTGAAGAAAAAAAAATAACTGAGGAGATGTTGCTTGGTGAATGGAATTGTAAACTTAGCACACAAGAAGCAGAATCAAAGAATGGTAAGTTACAAGATTTTGGTGATCCTGAAATTGGTGAATATAAATACATCTTTATCAAAAAGGATGGGCAGCTTTTTTGGGGTTTATCTGAACATGTAGATCATTTATTTCCTTTTAATCTGGAAGATATTTACAAAAAAACTGAGTATACGGTAGATGACAGACAAATATCGCAAAAGATTGAATATCTATCTAACGATAGTTTTAGAATGACTGATGTAACTGCAACCATCGATAAAAACAATAAACCAACCAGTAAAACAAAAGATAAATTAGTTTGTGAGCGAATTAAAGAATAAGATAATTTTCTATCGACTATAAAATCAGTTTAAACCCTCTTAGAGGGTTTTTTATTGGTTATTTTTTTGAGGAAAAATGGTTCTAAGTTCTTCTACTCCAGAAGTTATATGATTCAATGCTCGCTCCATTTTCATTCTAACAATATCTTCGTTTGTGTCACCAGAAAGAGAAAATGCTTTTGCTAATTCGCTTTTTAATGAATCGTATGAATCTTTTAATTTAATAAGTTCATTTCTAGTACACTCAAGCTCATTTTTATAGCTATCAAGTTTTAATATGTCATTTATGATTTCACGTAAATCTGAATGGGTTATCGTTTCAATAACTTTTGTGACCTCAAGCCGATCAACTAACTCATTATTCAAACTTCTTTTATTTGTATTCGCTTTGTCCTCTAAATAACTTCTCAAATCTGATGGCAATCTTGTTGGAAAAGGTTTTATTGTGTTCATAGTGTGATTCCTTTTGACTCATTGCAATAATATAGTTTTTATAAGAAGTATTGACAACTGAATCATTATGATCCAAAATAAGCTTGTAAAATAAATGTAAACACAAAAAAGGAGGATCATTTTGATTCATGAAGTAAGCAAAATTAAACCGTTCCCGACAAGAATGCCTGATGATTTAAGGGAATGGTACGAGAAAGAGGCTGAATGTAGCCGACAATCGCTAAACTTTGTGATAGTTGAAGCTTTAGCAGAACATAAAGAAAAGAAAATTAAACAAAGAGAGGTAAAAAATGCAAACATCTAGAAAAACAAAAACCCCAACATCGGCAAATGTTGAGGTTCAATCATTAATCCCACAGCAAAGAGGAATCAAATCTATGAAAAATGATATATCAGTATTACACAAAAGTCAATTAACGATGTCTAGTCGTGAAATAGCGTCTTTAACCAATAAACGACATGATAATGTTTGTCGAGATATAAGAGCTATTTTAGTGGCGTTGCTTGGTGGTCAAGATTCTGATTACGTCCGTAACTCAAATCTGAGTTACCTTACAAATCAACATGTTAGCTGTAATCAATACGATTTTAATAACCCGAATGCTTGGGAATACCACATATCTAGACGATATACTGAAATATTAATTACTGGATATGATATCAAGCGCAGAACAGCGGTCATTGATAGACTTTATGAACTGGAAGAAGCAAACAAGCAACCTCAAGTAAGAATTCCAACCAATAAAGAACTCGCTTTAATGGTTATTAAAGCCGAAGAAGAAAATGAACGACTCTCACTTGAAAATAAAACATTAGGATCTCAAGTCGAAGAAATGAAGCCAACTGTTGCCGCATTTGATCGTATAGCGACTAAAACGGAGGGCAGTATGTGTGTTACAGACACAGCTAAACATTTGCAAGTTCAGCCTAAAAAGTTTTTTCAAGAGTTACATGCTATGGGGTGGATCTACAAACGAACAGGTGTCCATCATTGGTTAGGCTATCAAGATAAAGTTAAACAAGGATTGCTTGAACATAAGATTACTACAGTCTCAAGAAGTGATGGTAGTGAAAAAATAGTAGAACAAGTGTTAGTTACACCTAAAGGTTTGGCGAAACTTTCACAAATGCTAACAGCACACTAACCAATTACAACAAGCCCCTTTTGGGGGCTAATTGAGGATGTAGAAATGAACAGAACGAGGATAGCAGCATGAAATTTGTAATTGATGGTGACAACTACGAAATGATAGTTAAAAATCTGGGTCAAGCTAAGTCTCTGGCTTATATTCTTGGGAGCAATACAGCTGAGGATGAGGACAAATCTAATGCGTTTTGGGTAATACAGGATCTGGTTAACTACGCATTACATTTAGTAAAAGATTCTGAAAAAGTTTAAATGATTCCCCTTGTAACAATAATTAAAGTTATAAGGGGATTGGTAGAAATTTTTAACTAATTATTTCAATTATAAAACAATAGGTTATAATAAGAGTGTTCCCTATACATATAGGGATAAACCGAGCCTGTTCCTCTTTCAGCTCTAGATTGATCCGTGTTCCCTATACATATAGGGATAAACCGGAACAAGCTCAAAGCATTTTAGAACAGATGGAGTGTTCCCTGTGCATACAGGGATAAACCGTATACCGGTCACGATAGCGAATTTAAATGTGAGTGTTCCCTATACACATAGGGATAAACCGCACATAGCACAAAACGGGTTACGATGTAGATAGTGTTCCCTATACACATAGGGATAAACCGAACTCACACCGAGTTGCGCTGCTTGATAACTTCTGTTCCCTATATACATAGGGATAAATTATGCAATCGGTTTTTGAACAAAGTTTATTGTGTATAATGTTCTAGTTCACTGCCGTGTAGGTAGTTTAGAAATCTGATATAAAAAAATACTCCATTTTCCTTTAGTTCACTACCGTGTAGGTAGCTAAAAATTCACACCAACCACCTTCGCGTGGTTTTTTATTGCTCCGAATCCTTAAATAACATACCATTACAAAAAACTCAAAGATTAAGGGAATGGTATGAAGAAGATTATGTTGTGTTTGTTGTTATTTCCACTTTTTGTATTTGCCAAAGAAATTAAGTATAAGGAATGGAGTGTTAGAATCAACACTGATCCAATAACAGATGAAAAAAAAGTGTCAATGACTTCAGTTTATGTATCAGACAGCACTTCAATAAGTAGCGCTTTTTTTACAGTTGGTTGTGATTTAGTCGTTATTACTCCATTCTCCGTCGATAATAATCTGAAAGGTTATGAGGATGGGCTAATTAAGGTTATTTTCAGAGCAGACAAAAAAGCTCCAGTAGAGATGGAATGGGAGATAAAAAATGGCGTATTAATAACTAATCAAAAAGATTTTTTAAATAAAGAAATTCAGGATGCTAAAAAGTTCATTATTAGAGTTGGATCTAAATCTACAGTAGATTTAAAATTTCCTTTAGCCGGCTATAAAAAAGCGTACGAAAACTTAGAAAAAGAATGCTCAAATTAAAGAACAATTAACTTAATATTAGCGGTTTTTGCATCCAACTTTTATGATCGGGAGTGCAACTAATATAACACCTTTAATGGGAATACGTCCGCTGACTCGTTGCAGTTTTGAGCTCCCGATCGCCCATTGAGCGATCTAAGATGTTGTCACGATGACAATAACCTCGAAAACCATCTTAAGTCTTATTTGCATTATTGACATTAATTTACATTAGATATATATTTTACTACAAGGTGTCGAAACCTTACAAAGACGGAATTCACCCCGCAGTGTGATTTTTTTATGCCTAAAATCTATGCCGAGAGGGTGAGGAATACAATACTCGTAAGAGGAATAACTCCAGCCTTTCTTTGTAGGCTTTCGAACCTCTTGGCGCCTATTAATAATAGTTGACTTTTCTTATTAAATTAATATATATTCTAAAAAGGTGCTTCAACACACCATCTCAAAGCGGAAACCGCGCCCGAAAGATAAGCGGCATTTTTATGTCCAGATTTTATGATCGGGTGGCGTGCTAAATACAAAACCGCAAGGAAACTAAGCAGGCTGACTTTGAGCAGTGTTGAAGCACCCGATCGCCCTCAATCAACATGGGGGATATAAAAATAAAACTCAAAGGATGTAGAAATGAACAACACAAAACTAGAAACAATTCAGTTTCACAATCAATCTTTAATCGTACTCAACCACGAAAATAAACCATATATTGCCATTAAGCCGATTTGTGAAAATATAGGTTTAGACTGGGAAGCTCAACGTCAAAGAATTAAAAGAAATGAGATACTTAACTCAACTGCCTGTATGATAAAGGTAGTTGCAAAAGACGGTAAAAACAGAGAAGTTTTATGTTTACCGTTAGGTTATTTAAATGGTTGGCTTGCAGGAATCGAATTAAGCAGAGTTAATCCACAAATTAAACCACTTTTAAAACAATACCAGTTAGAATGCTTCGATGTTCTATATAATCATTTCATGCCGAAAGTTGCTCAACAATACCCTAATACTATTTCAGTTGAACAACAGCAGGCGATCAAACAAGCGGTCAATGAGCGTTCATATCGAACAGGTGAACATCACCAAGCAATTTACACTAAATTCTATCAGCAATTTAAGATACCACGTTACCAAGATTTGCCTGCTAGCAAATTCGATGAAGCTATTCAATGGCTTGGTGGTGTACATGCTCGAAATGGATTATCTGATGAAGATTGGTACGACTTAGCTTGGCTTTATAAAGTAGCAGATAGAATGCGTTCTCAAATAGAATTAGTAGAACCTGCATTACGAGCATTAGATTCTAGTTTTGTCAGTGCGTTTCACTCAATGGCAATCGAGTACAAACGAAATTTACATAGTGCAAAATTAATTATTGAGCGAGAAACAGCGCATATTAACGCAAAAAATATAATAGACAAATGGAATAATGTATTGCCTGTAATTAGACATCATTAATTAGTTAACCCTTTTTTTACCGACAAATATAATTTATTTAAAATCAAACAATTATAAATGGGTGTAAAAAAAGGGTTTTTAGCTACAAATTGGTTATTATTCTTTTTCTGAACAAAGTTTATTGTGTATAATGTTCTAGTTTACTACCGAGTAGGTAGTTTAGAAATCATGCTCACACCAAATTAATGCTTGGTACAAGTTTACTACCGAGTAGGTAGTTTAGAAATTTTCGATAATTAATCGTGCTGATTCAATATCGTTTACTGCCGTGTAGGTAGCTAAAAATTCACACAAACCGCCTTGTGCGGTTTTTTATTGCTCCGAATCCTTAAATAACATACCATTACCCAAAAAAGGAGAATGGAATGAAAAGAATTGCGTTATTGGGGTTAGCTTGTTTTGCATTGTCTGGCTGTGGTGATGAAGGCGGGAAGAAAATAACCGAGGAGATGTTGCTTGGTGAGTGGAATTGCACAGTTAGCACACAAGAAGCAGAATCAAAGAATGGTAAGCTACAAGATTTTAGTGAACCTGAAATTGGTGAATATAAATACATCTTTATCAAAAAGGATGGACAGCTTTTTTGGAATTTATCTTCATCTAAAGATAATTTAATGCCTTTTAACCTAGAAGATTTCTACAAAAGACCTGAGTATACGGTAGATGACAGACAAAGGTCTCAAAAGATTGAATATCTATCCAACGATAGTTTTAGCATGACCGCGATATATACAACTATCGATAAAAATAATAAACCAATAAGTAAAATTAAAGATAAATTAGTTTGTGAGCGAATTAAAGAATAATTAATTATTTAAGATAATCGAAATTAAATTAACCCACCATGAGTGGGTTTTTTTATGTCTGGAGAAAACAATGGCAGAAGCAATTACATCACTAACACTTGAAATCAATACACAAAGCGTTGACGAAGCAAGCAGAAAATTAGATGCATTTAGTAAAAAAGCAGAAGATGCGGCATCAGCTACAGATGAATTAACTGCCGCAAAAAAACGTTCACTAAATGTAACCGATGAAGAATTAAAAGATTTTGAGCGTGTTTATCAGAATGCAGTTAAAGGTGCTAAAGCTTCTAGAATTGCGGCAGAACAGGAACGAAAGCTGGCGACAGCTAGAAAACAACTTGTTGAATCTGGTGATAGGCTTTATACCAGCTATAGAAATCAAATTGACGGATTAAAAAATGTCAGTACCGCATCAAAAGAGCTAGAGAAAATAACTGGGCAGGTAAGGGCTTCATATAAAGCAGGTACTCTTGATATCAACAATTATAATCAATTGCTATCTGATGTTGCAGTAAAACAAAAAGAAGTAACAATCGCAGAAACACTCGCAACTAAAGCCAAAACTGACTTTATCAATAAACTAAAAGCGCAATTGGCAACCCAAAATTTAACGAAACAACAGTTATTGAGTTATCAGGCCGCTCAACTCGGTGTGAGTTCTTCTGCTGACATTTATATTAAAAAAATTGCGCAAGCTTCTAATGCCACTAAAAATTACGAGAATACAACAAGAGCGGCAACGCATCAAGCCGCTATTATGCAGACGCAATTAATGCAAGGTAACTTTTCAGGATTGCGGAATTCTGGCATGTCGATGATCATGAAAAATGGTGTCGGCAACACTTTTAGCACGCTATTAACATCGCTAAACCCTTTAAATATTGGTATTTCAGCGATGGTCGGCTTACTCGGCAGTATGATTCCAAAATTGTTTGAAACGGAGAACGCAACAGAACAATTAGCGGCCGCGCAAGAGCGACTAAATACTGTTATGTCAAAAGATAAACAGACTGGAAAATTTTTTCTGTCTGACGACATGATGAAATTACTCAAAAAAAATAAATTTTTAGTTCAGGCAGCACTTAAATCGAGTGAAAAAGATCTAAAAACAGTAGTATCTAGTGCGAAAAAAGAACTACAGGATGGGTTAAAAAGCCTTGAAGACGCAGGTAAGGAAACTGTGACAAGACTAAGCTCACTTAGCGAAAAAACTGGATTAGATAGTGTTCTGGTAGCGATTCAAGAGATCAAAGCAAACGGAAAAGATTTGAATTCTTTGCTTAAATCAACAGATGCTCTTACTGTAAGAAGCGTGGAAGGTATAAAAGCCAAAATAGAAAACTATGCGATTTACTTCGGTACAACAAAAGAACAAGCTCAAAGCATACTTGAACAAATGGCTGAGATACGGGCAGAGACAGATTCACTGCAAGCTACTGAAAAAATTAACAAGTTAATTGAAGAGGTTAGTCGATTATATGTAACATCAAACAACGGTTCAGACAAATTAAAATCGTTTATTGATTCATTAGTTGAGATAGCAGCGAAAGCTGGGAATGCAGCGCTTCAAGTTGAGTGGTTAAAACTTCAACAAGAGAATTTAGACAAAGCTACAAACCCAAAAAAAAGTCCGTTTTATTACTACTCTCAAATGAAGATGACTCCCCGACAACGAGCGGATGCAGAAATAAAAGATATGGAAGCAGCCGCAAAAATAAATAATGAAATGTTTGGACCAAATAGTCCAAATTATGCTTCAGAGCAGGACATTAAATATATCGCAAAAGCAATCAAGGCTCGCCATCTAAAAAATGGCGCTAGCAGAGCATCAACAACAGACCAGCTTCAATCATCAAGACAGCAAGAAATCAGCTTGATGAATCAGCTTAAATCATTACGTGAACAATCATTAACAGTCAACACTATCACATCTGAGCGTAAAAAATACTTTGATTTACAAGCGCAAATCGAGGTGCTGGAGAGCAAAACCGATAAAAGCAAACTTACTGCACAGGAAAAGTATATTTTAGGTCACAAAGAGGCGTTGTTAGCTCAACAAGCGAAAAATGCGGCTTTAAGTGAAGAAATTGCACAATACGAAGCAACAAAAGCGCTTCGTAAAATGCAGGAATATTCAACTAATTTAGTTGCAAAATCTCAAGCTGAACAGGCTACCTTCGGAATGACTTCTAAAAACGCAGGTCGTTACAATGAAATGTCAGAGTTAAATGCTCAACGTGATATTGCATTGAAAGGAACAAGTAATCCGAATGAAATAGCTAAGGTTACTGAGGAATACAACAAGGCAAAAGAGGCACTACAACAAAGCTGGCAATTGGAAGACCAAAATCAAGGTGATTGGCTAACTGGTTTGAAAGTGGGAATGTGTGAATTTGCGGAAGATGGACAAAATGTATTCAAGGGATTTCGTGATGTTGCTAATAATGCTATGAACTCAATTAGTCATTCATTAACTGAATTAGTAACAACAGGGAAAATGGATTTCAAATCATTAACTAAATCCATTTTAACTAACATTATTGAAATTATTAATAAGTTATTAGTTGCACAGGCTATTCAAACATCAATGAAGTGGATGGGCATGGGAGGGTCTGGAGCCGCCACAGGGGGGTATCAGCAAGCTTATACTGGTGGAGTAATTGATGGTTATGCTAACGGTGGGGGCGTCGGTTATAGCGACGAACCTGGTGGGTTTACTGGAATTGGCAATAAATATCAACCAGCTGGCATTGTACATAAAGGCGAATTCGTTTTTACAAAAGAGGCGACTAAACGTCTTGGCGTAGCAAATTTATATGCATTAATGAGAGAAGCTCAGCATGGTTATGCTAATGGGGGAGGCGTCAATCTTAGCCCAGCTTCACCTATAGCGTTTACTAGTAAACCAAATAATTCATCAAGCGCTATTAATGTGACTACAAACGTTGCGATTAATATGCAGTCTAATAGCACTTCACAAGCACAGACTGGCAATATTGATGGAAGAGCACTTGAAGCGCAGATTAAACCGATTATCCAAAAAAATATAGGTGAAGCTCTTCAAAAATCTACATCACCAGGTGGCGATTTATATATTCTGTTAAATAGGTAACTTTATGGAAGATAAATTCATATGGCGCACTATGGGCACTCCGAAATGTACCGATTCACAAAACATCAATGAAGCTCGCTTCGGTGATGGTTATACTCAATTATCGAGTAATGGAATTAACAATAACAGCGAAACATGGGAGTTAACATATATAGGCGAAAAAGAGGAGATATCAAAAGTTAGGGCATTTCTAAATTCGCACATTATTGAATCTTTTAAGTGGATAAACCCCTACGGTGAGGAAAAGCTATATCGAGTTGTCAATAAATCAATCGAATCTGAATTTGTTGGTGGTAAAGTTGTTTCGCTATCGTTTCAATTTGTACAATCCTATTCGCCTTAATTACCATATTAATTCCTACCAAGCCCACACATGTGGGCTTTTTTATTATTTGGAGAAAATAAATGTCTATAACTCAAGATTTACAAGCACTTGAAGGTAATCAGTTAATACAACTCATAGAAGTTGACGGAACTAAGTTTGGACTTGATGAAGTTTTAAGATTTCACGCACATAACATACCGTCAGAAGGTTGGGCTTCTTTTGTTGCCGATAATTTACCGTCAATTCGTTGGCAAGGTAATGAGTATTTACCGTTCCCATATGAATTAAGCGGTATCGAATTAAGTAGTACAGGCTCACAACCGACACCAGAACTATCCGTAGGTAATATTGATGGCAGAGTAACTCGGCTTTGTCTTGATTATGATGATTTAGTGCAAGCTAAAGTCAAGATTCATACCACAATGGCTAAGTATCTTGATTCGGATAACTGGAAAGAAGGTAATCCACAAGCCGATCCGCTCCAAGAACGAGTGCAGTTATTTTTTATTAATAAAAAGAAAGAAGAAAGCAAAACGGTAATCAAGTTTGAACTTTGTTCACCATTTGATATTCAAAACTTGCAGCTTCCAACTCGCCAAATCGCTACTGTTTGTACGTGGTGTATGCGAGGTTGGTATCGAACTGGTACAGGTTGTGATTATGTCGGTAATAACTATTTTAATAAAGATGGAATGCCGACAGACGACCCTGCAAAAGATGAATGCGGTGGTTTATTAAAAGATTGCAAAGCAAGGCATGGTAATGATCCTCTTCCGTTCGGTGGTTTCCCCGCGGCTAATCTTCAAGGTAAGTAATATGCGACAAAAATTATTTGATTCAATTTTGAAACATGCTGAAAACGAGTATCCAAATGAGGCTTGCGGATTAATTGTTGACACTGGCAAAACACAAAAATTTATACCATGTAAAAACATGTCAGATAATCCAAAAGAGCATTTTCTAATTTCACCCGATGAGCAATTAGAAGCTGAAAAGCAGGGTGAAATTATCATGATAATTCATTCTCACCCAGATTCACCAATGTTAGTGCCGTCTGAATTTGACCGTATTCAATGTGATTATTCAGGCATTGAGTGGGGCATTGTGTCTTATCCTGAGGGTGATTTCTGCACAATTTCACCACGAGTTAATCGAGATTATACAGGTCGTCAATGGTTACTTGGTTATGCCGATTGTTGGGCTTTAATTATGGACTACTATCAACGCGAATTCAATATCACACTCAAAAATTATTCGGTTCCGCATGAATGGTGGGAAGACGGAAAAGAAAACATTTACGACGACAACTGGCAGGCTGAGGGATTTATTGAGGTTGATTTAAAAGACATTAAGATCGGTGACATTATCATGATGAAACTTAATTCAAACGTGACCAACCACGCCGCTCTTTATGTTGGTGATAATCTCATTCTCCACCATTCATACGGTCAATTATCCTCACGAACTCCCTACGGTAAATATTTTCGAGATAGAACAGTCCGCATTGTGCGAAACAAGGAGCGATTCGATGCTAAGTAATTTAACATTCAAAGGAGCAATGGCTAAACAATTTGGTAAAAATCATCAATACGATGTCCAAAATATTAAAGAGTTATTGAGAGCATTATGCGCAACAAAAAAAGGTTTCGAAAAATACATGTCCAGCGCTCACTTAAACGGCGTCAAGTTTGCTTTTTTTGTGGATGGTAAAAATATTGGTATTGATGAGTTTGATATCAATGCGAATGGTAAAAACTACATGATTATGCCCGTATCACAGGGTTCTAAAAGCGGTGGGATGTTGCAAATTGTCATCGGCGCAATAGCATTAGTTGCAGCATTTTTTACAGCAGGGGCATCATTAGCAGCATGGGGTGCAGCAATGACAGCGGCTACCATTTCTGCCACTTCGATTTTAACAGGTATCGGTATCAGTATGATGCTTGGCGGTGTTGTTCAAGCATTAAGCCCACAGCCTAAATTTAATGCGGGCACATCATCTCACGCAGAAAATAAACCCAATTACGCATTTGGCGCACCAGTTAATACTAACTCCGTTGGCTATCCCGTTCCTATTTTGCTTGGTGAACGTGAAATTGGTGGTGCATTTATTAATGCTGGTATTTATACAGAAGATCAACAATAGGTGAATTATGCAAATCATTGAAGGTCAAAAAGGTGGGAGTAAGAAACAACACAAGCCTTACGAACAGCCAGACAATTTACTTTCAACCGCCAAGCTTAAAGCCTTAATCGCGTTGAGTGAAGGCGAAATAAAAGGTGGATTAACAGCAGAAAATATATTTATTGATAACACGCCACTTGCAAATGCTGACGGCTCTCTTAATTTTAAAGGCGTCAAATGGGAATTTCGTAATGGCAGTCAAACGCAAGACTATATTCAAGGAATGCCTGAGGTCAGCAATGAATTAAGAGCTAATTATAAAGTAAAGTCCAACAAACCTTGGGTACAATCTTTTTCTAACTTAGACCTTGATGCAATAAGAGTTAAATTAAACCTCCCCGTTCATGTCGAATATAAAGATAATGGCGATTCACTCGGAACTATTACACATTATGCTATAGATTTATCAACTGATGGCAGCGCATTCGAAACTGTCGTGAATGGTAAATTCGATGGCAAAACGATGTCTGAATATCAACGAGATCACCGAATTAATCTCCCTAAAGCAATTGAAGGTTGGACAATTCGTGTTAGACGAATAACGCCTGATTCAAAATCAAGTAAATTAGTGAACGATTTTGGTGTTTTTTCTTATGCTGAAATTATTGATAGTAAATTACGTTACCCAAACACAGCGCTACTTTATATTGAACTTGATGCAAGTCAATTTAATGGGTCTGTACCAAAAATAACATGCAAATTGAAAGGAAAATTGGTGCAAATCCCAGATAATTACGATCCTGTATCTCGAAATTATTTGGGAGAATGGAATGGCACTTTCAAAATGGATTACACGAATAATCCAGCTTGGTTAGCTCATTATTTAATGCGTGATGAGATAGCAGGGATGGGATTAAGGATTGATTCCACAATGGTTGATAAATGGGCAATTTATCAACTTGGGCAATATTGTGATCAAATGGTGTCAGATGGCAGAGGAGGTAAAGAACCTCGGTTTGCTTGTAATGAGTATATACAAAGCCAACGAGACGCATACACAGTCTTAAAAGATTTGATTGCTTCGTTTCGAGGAATAAACTTTTGGGGCAACGACCAAATCTATTTAACAGCAGATATGCCGCAAGATGAACCTGATTTTATTTATCATTCATCAAATGTTATTGGTGATTTTGTTTATTCGGGTGGCTCTTATAAAAATCGCTACACATCGTGCATGGTCGCATATTCAAATCCTGACGATCATTATTGTGATGATGTCGAAGCCGTCTGGGATCATGATTTAATGCGCCGTTATGATGTTAACGTCATGAAGTTAACTGCTATCGGTTGTACTTCACAAAGTGAAGCTCAACGTCGAGGTCGATGGGCATTGCTTTCTAACGTAAAAGATGGTGTTGTGACATTTACAGTTGGTCTTGACGGTTATATTCCACTGCCTGCTCGTATCATTGGTATTGCCGATCCATCACGGTCTGGAAAGGAAAATGGCGGGCGAATTCATGCAGTAAATGGGAAAAAAATTACATTAGATAGACCTGTTGATTATGAGGCAGGCAATCGACTGGTAATTAATTTACCCGATGGAACTGCACAAAGTCGAACTATAAAATCAATTAGTGATGACAAACGAACAGTCACTGTAACCGCAAATTATAAAATTCTCCCTGTCGCTGGCGCAGTTTGGTGTATTGATAGTGATAACATTGCTATTCAGTATTATAGAGTTACGGGTATATCAGCCAGAGAAAATCAACAATTCACTATTACTGCGATTCAGCATGATCCTGACAAATTTAAATACATTGATGACGGCGTAAGGTTAGAGCCAAAACCAATAACCGTGACTCCGCCTAGTGCTATTTCTGCGCCTAAAAATATCATTATTTCTGAAAGTAGCTATGTGTCACAAGGTTTGTCAGTGGCTTCTTTAGAAGTTGGTTGGGATAAAGTGGATGGCGCTACAAATTACGTTGCACAATGGAGGAAGGATAATTGCAACTGGATTAATGTCGGACAAACTAACGGAACAAGTTTTACTGTCAGCGGTGTTTATTCTGGTGTTTATGATGTTCGTGTCCGAGCGATTAATGCGGTTGACGTTTCATCAGCGTGGTCTTATTCAGAACCCACCTCAATTAAAGGTAAGGTTGGAAAACCTGATAAACCTATTAATTTCACTGCTTCAGATGATGTGATATTCGGTATTGATTTAAATTGGTCATTTCCAAAAGACAGTGGTGACACGAGCCATACAGAAATTCAATATTCAATTAACGAAAATGAGGATGATGCGTTATTACTGAGTAATGTGACATATCCTTGTAAAAGTTATTCACAAACTGGATTATCTATTGGACAAACATTTTTCTACCGAGCGAGGTTAGTTGATAAAATTGGAAATGTTAGTGATTGGACAGATTGGGTTAAAGGTATTTCAAGCACTAACACAAATGAGTTAACAGACCATATTTTCAATGAAATCAAAGAAACTGACGCTTGGAACTCATTAGTAGATAAAACCGATAATAACGCAAATTTAATAGGGCAATATTCTGATGAACTAAACGAGCAATCAAAGCTGTTAGTTGAAAATGCATTATCAACTGTTGAAAATGCAAAATCCATTATTGAAAATGCATTAGCGAACGATATTAATGCACAAAACTGGCGAAAAGAGCTTGGTGGAACTAATGCAGAAATTAAAGAAACTAGGGCGCTCATTGTCAGTGAAAGTGAAGCAACTGCTATTAAGCTAAATGAAATGTCATCAAATTTAGATGGCGCAAATAGCAATATAAATGAGTTAAAACAAACCACATCAAAACAAGGAGAAAAATTAAGTACTCAATCTGATTTGATTAACACACTAAATAGTAGCATTACGGATACACAAAAGAATGTTACAGCAAATGCAAATGCTATTAACGCATTAAACACGACAACTAAAAAACAAGGCGATTTAATCGAATCACAAAGTAATACATTGACACAATTATCATCATCAATAGATAAAGCTCAAAAATCTGCTGACACAGCTAATAATAATGCTAAAAATAATGCAACAATTATTAGTCAAATGAAAACGAACGTTACTCAGCAAGGTGAACAAATTACCGCACAAGCGAACTCTATCAATACAATAAAAACTAATATTAATAATGTTTCAGCGAATATTAGTGATGTATCAAAAGCAATTCAAGATACTAACGGCAAATTATCAGCATATCGAACAATGAAAGTTCAAGTCGATAATAAAGGTCAACAGTATGTCGCTGGAATGACGATGGGAGTTGAAAATACCAATAGCGGCATGCAGTCAAATGTTATCTTTTTACAAGACCGTTTTTCAATCATGAATGCCGCTGACGGTAATCCTCAAACGGTTTTCACAACACAAGGCAATCAAGTTGTTATTAATGATGCTGTTATAGGTAATGGAACAATAACAGATGCAAAAATAAAAAACGCATCAATTACTAGTGCAAAGATTAGTAATGTTATTCAATCTGATAATTTTCAAGATGGGAAATCTGGTTGGCAATTATCAAGAGATAACGGCAAGTTAAAAGCTGTTGATGTTGATATTTCGGGAAGGCTTAAAGCGACATCAGGAGAGATGAATAACGTTGTTATCAATGAAAATTGTCAAGTTAGGGGTAAATTAACAGCAGAGCAAATAGTGGGTGATATTGCGAAAATTATTTATTTCCCTACGGGCAGTTCAATAACTGTTGAGCCAGAGCCGTTTAACAGGGTTATAAGCACACCTGCAGTTATTGTTCACTCTAATTCGGGTGATATGATGCAGACCTCTATCTATACAATTGCTACTTGTAACGATTTTACTTGCGAAGATGGCAAAGTTATTAAAAGAGGCAGAGCTTTATTTGAAATCAGTGTTACAGCTAGTTACAACAAGTCTAAATCCTATAGTTCGGCGTGGTATTTTAGATTACCCGCTAACACAAAACTCCAGCTAAGAGCAGATGGTTATGGTCAATGTCCGAATGCTATTAATTTATTTATTACTAAAGAATAAAAATCAAATAGCACAAATTTTAACTACCAAAGGGGATAAATATGTCGTGGTACAAAATAGGTACAGTAAATGTAACAAAAAACAGTAATGTAGTAGTTGGCGAGGGCACTAAATGGACAAATCCATTTATTGGCATTTGTGCTGGACAAATGCTGATATTAAAAACTCAAAATACAATTGAGATACACGAAATTGCCTCGGTACAATCTGATACAGAATTAACATTAGCCACCCAATATAGTGGCGAAACAAAATCAGGTTTAAAATACGAAATACCAACTACCCCAAAATTATCAATTGAATCGTTGGCATTACGGATATCTGAAATGCTCAACTATTATCAACAGCAAATGGAAGGCTGGCAGACAGTATTAACAGGAGAGGGGGAGGTGACGTTAACCGCACCTGATGGGCGAGTTGTTACAATTAAATCTCAATACTCGATACAAAAAGAACTAATACAGTTGGTTGAACAATCCAAAAACTTTGCTAGCTCTGCTAACAAATCAGCGGCAACAGCAATTGATGCAGCCACAACATCTAATGCTAACGCAGTAACAACAAAAACAAACGCAGACAATGCTATTCAGTCAGCTAAACAAGCGGTAGATAGTGCAATAGCGGCTAAATCGTCTGAATCTAATGCAAGTAATTCAGCTAAAGTAGCTAAAGCTTCAGAGGATAACGCAAAAAAATGGGCGTCTACAATTGATACATCGACGTTAGTAAAAAAATCTGGCGATACAATGACTGGAGAATTATATATAAACGGTCAACCAGTATTAACTAAACGAGCATTCGGTCTCGGCGTTTCACATGTGCTCGGTGATGAATCTATCGATGAAACAAAAAATCAATATAGTGGTTTTTTATTCACACAGCAGCAATCAAAAGGTGAAAAACCGTTCAATTACAGTCACGTGATGCGGTCTGCTGTTAGCGACTCATTTGCTGATATTGCAATTGACATATTGAGCAGACGTGCAAAATTTCGTGGAGTGTTAACTGATGAAAAAAATGCTGCGTATACAGGCGATTATTCGTGGACTGAATTTATAACTACTCAAAATATATCTAATTATATTCCTATCGGCGAGTTTCGATTAATGCCGTTTCGTGCTAATGAATTACCGTTCGGATGGTATTTCAGAAACGGGGATAACTATTTGCTAAATTCACCACAGGGGCAGGTTTTAAATCGATTATCTAATAATTATAAGCGCGATCATCAAATAACAATCAAAACAATAAACGGTCAGCAATATATTAATGTACCGTCAGCATTTGCGCCCGATGGACGTGGTTTTTTTGAACGTGCGGTTAATGGAACTACTCGGCAGGTAGGTAGCGCTGAAGATGATGCCATTCGTAATATTAAGGGCGGTTTACCTTCTGGTAATTACAAAGCTCTGATTGGACACGCAAAAATCGAAACTGGAGATAAAAACGGTGCAATATCAATACTATCGGCTGGCGATGACTATCTCGCAAGCTCTGCGTCCAGTACGAATCCCCGACAATTACGCTATATGTTTTTTGATTTTGATGCGTCGAGAGTCGTTCCTACAGCTAACGAAAACAGATCTTTAAATATTGGTATGACACCTGTTATTTATCTTGGAGTTTAATATGATTAATTATTATTTCGATAACACAAATGAACTAAAACCATTCACACATGAATTAGAAGCAAATGATGACACATTACCGCCAGACAATGCATTACGAATAGCACCTGAATTCAAAGATGGTTATTGGCCATGCGAAAAAAATGGTAAATGGGGATTAGTCGAGGACAACAGAGGTAAAACAGTTTACAGTATCGAAACCAAAGTACAGGATAAAATTGATTATCTGGGTAAAATCAAGAGTGGGTTTACTGAGTTAGAACCTTTTGAGTTTTGTAAATGGAACGGCGAAAAATGGGTTTTAGATGAAGATGAACAAAACGCATTTAAAATAAAACAAAACAAAATGTTAAAAAGCTCACTATTGAATGAAGCTAATGAAAATATATCTATTCTTCAAGATGCAATTGATCTCGACATGTCAGAAGACGGTGACGAGGAAAGGCTAAAGGCTTGGAAAAAATATCGAGTTTTATTGAATCGCATTGACGCATCAGATATCAACGTTATTTTTCCAACAAAGCCTGAATTGAGCTAACAACCATCGCATCAATCTTCAACTTACAATACTCTACAGCATCCGACAACATCACAAAATCTGCGATATCATACATAGTTTTATCATCTTGATAGAACACGTAATTGTGCTCGTCGTCGCTGTTGATAATGTAGCATTCGCCCGTGATTTCATTTTCGTAATCGTCGGGCGTCATTCGTACATAAATCGGTATAGTGTATTTGATTGTTATCATTTATGCCCGACTTTTGTACGAGGTGATTTCAACCAAATTTGATTTTTTGTGACATTTTCACGTTGTCTGTCTAATTCATAAGTTGCTCTTTTCCCTCGACCTGCGAATTTGGATTTTTCAATCGCATCTTTGAGATGTTCGTGTACAACGATGCCATCTTCAATTAATTTATTCATTTTAGCTCGATGCATCTCTCTATATTTAACTCCAGCTAACGGAGTTTGTGCAGGTAAATCATGTTTGATTCTATAATCAATTGAATCAATTTGATGAATTCTGTTTAAATGAACTGGCAGAAAAGGGAACCATTTGCCACATTCTAAACATTGAATTAAATCATATTTGATATATTCATCAACATCAGCAAGAGAGGTTATTTTTTCATTAAAAAAGGATTTCGCTTGAATTGGTTTTATATTGTTATCATCAAGCGCGCGAATTTTGCTATATATCGCATTGTATGATCTACGTGGTAATAATTTCATCAAATCTGCAATAGGCAAATGACAATTTAACGTTAAAATTTCGACTTCTTCAGTAGCCCAATTTTTCATTTTTTTATTCGTTCAATTGTAGCCAATAATTGCATATAGTTAGCAGATTTAAATTTGTCGGCTAGTGATTTAGCTATTTCATTGCCCGCTAAATATTCGTCACTATCAATGATTTCTGAATATAAATTATCAATTAATACAGGATCAATAAATGTCCCGTTTAAAATCGAATTTAATAAATGAATTTCATCAATAGATAACTCTAATGATTGCGTTCTAATAATATACTCGTACCTATCCCATATTTGATTTAATCTATATGTAACGCCGTTAGAATTACTATTTAAATCATTTCGTAATTGAGGGGAAGGGGTAAAACTTGGGTTTCTTGATATTTGTTTCATATGTCACCTAAAAAAGCCCTTTCGGGCTTTATTTATTCAATTTCAATATTGAGAGCTTCGCATTGCTCAACGGTTAACACAATTCCGCTAGCGTGCTCATATCTAGTAGATAATGAAGAATCAACTGGATAAACACCGTCTACATTCAAACGTGTAACTCTATCACCATCATTGATGAATAGAATGTCAACATTTCCATCGTTATTTTTTCTTCCAAAAACTTCGTTTAAGTTAGTCATTTTTTTCTCCTTCGCCTCTCTCGAATTTTCGCTTCGGCTCTCTAAGTTAGTGTTGTTTGTTTCTATGTGATTATAGTATTACATCTGTCATACAGTGTAAAGAGATATTTTTAACTTTTTGTGCTATTTTATTTAATTATATTTGAGGTAATAAATTAATGGTTATTAAAGAGGGATTTTTAATAGGTCAGGATAGGGAAAGTGACAAATATATTACAACTGTATATTACAACTTATTACAAGCTTGATTGTTTGATAGGTTTGTGGAAATTGATGGATTAGATGTAACTATTTGATAATAAAAGAAAGAAGATGGCGGAAGCGCAGAGATTCGAACTCTGGGAGGGTCGCCCCTCGCCGGTTTTCAAGACCGGTGCTTTCAACCGCTCAGCCACACTTCCGCAATGGCTGTGAATATTAAAGGAGACGGACTTGTTTGTAAATAGTAAATTTAATATTTTTTATCGACTGCTTTAATTTTCGCCAAATTCGGGCGAAATTCAGCAAAACTAGATTGTTTACTCGCCAAAACTAGTGTTGCAATCTTATTAATCGAGTATAATACGCAGCAAATATTAAGTTATGTTTTGAAAAATGTTAAATCAAATAGACACTGATGATAAAGGGTATTTAAAAAATTGGCAGGATTGGACTGTTGATTTAGTACCTGAATTAGCTACTTTAGAATCTATAGAGTTAACTGATGCTCACTGGGAAGTGATTTTATTTGTTCGTGATTTTTACTTAGAATATAAAACTTCACCGGCAATTCGAGCATTGGTTAAAGCAATGGAAAAAAAATTTGGTCCAGAAAAGGGCAATAGTCGCTATTTATATAAGTTATTTCCTGATGGTCCAGCTAAACAAGCAACTAAACTAGCAGGCTTACCAAAACCTGTTAAATGTATTTAAGTTAAGAGATAAATTAAACTCATGATTAGGTGGAAAATTCCATTTTTATTACTACTAGTGCTGGGTTATTTACAGTACTCATTGTGGTATGGGAAGAATAACATTTATGATTATCAAGAAAATGTGCAAATATTACAGAATCTGCATCGAGAGAATGATATGTTGAAAGCACGTAACGAACAGATGTTTGCGGAAGTTGACGATTTGCAGAAAGGCTATGAAGCGATTGAAGAAAGAGCGCGCAACCATTTAGGTATGGTTAAAGCCAATGAGTATTTTTATCGAATAATTATTGATTCTAAAGCAAAATAATAAGGTATTACGTGACAAATAATAGTGATATTATCGCAATCGTTCCTGCGGCAGGAGTGGGTTGTCGCATGAAAAGCCAATTACCTAAACAATATCTAAAAATTGGTCCAATGACAATATTGGAACATACTATACAAAAATTGTTAACTCATCCCAATATTTCCTGTGTAGTGGTGGTCATCAGTCCTGAAGATAAGTTTTTTAATACACTTGAACTCGCTTTGCAAGACAATGTTAAAGTGGCTTATGGCGGTGAAACTCGAGCTGATTCTGTATTAGCTGGTTTGAATTTAGTTAATGATCACCAATGGGCCTTAGTTCATGATGCCGCAAGGCCATGTGTGACTCATGAAGATATTACAAAATTAATAAATCGAGTATTACAAGAAAATAAGGGTGGAATATTAGCAACACCACTAAGTGATACGATTAAACAAGCTTATAGAGATAATCAAACTGTTATTGATCACTCTATCGATCGAACTTATTTATGGGGAGCTGCTACGCCGCAATTATTTAATGCTGGTGAACTTAAAATGTGTTTAAGTGAAGCATTAAAAAATAACATTGCAATTACTGATGAAGCATCGGCTATAGAGTATTGTGGTGGTCATCCATTATTGGTGGAATGTCGTCGAGATAATATAAAAATTACTCGACCAGAAGATTTAAACTTAGCATCATTTTATTTAACTAATCAAAATTAATATAGGTAGATTATGCGAATCGGTCATGGGTTTGATGTCCATAAATTTGGTGGTGAAGGACCAATTACATTAGCTGGAGTGAAAATCCCTTATCAGTTTGGTCTTGTTGCTCATTCTGATGGTGATGTGGTATTACATGCTATTACTGATGCTTTGATTGGTGCATTGGCTTTAGGAGACATTGGTAAATTGTTTCCAGATACAGATCCTAAATACAAAGGTATAGATAGCCGATTATTATTGAAAGAAGTGTATGGTATTATCCAATCTAAAGGTTATAAATTAATTAATTTAGATACGACCATTATTGCACAAGAACCGAAAATGAGACCTCATGTAGATCAAATGCGGGTTAATATTGCTGAAGATTTGCAAGTACATTTTGATCAGATTAGTGTTAAAGCAACGACGACTGAACAATTGGGTTTTACTGGCCGTAAAGAAGGTATAGCTTGTGAAGCCGTAGTGTTATTAGCAAAGAAATAGAGACAAATTAGACAATAGGCGATTAAGTGTTAGCAGAACTCAATTATTTTTATGGTAAACCAACAAGCTATGGTTTATATAAGCAACAATATGAAGATTTTATTGTTATCGAAGAACTAGGTTTTGATTTAACTGGTGAAGGTGAACATGTTTTAGTTTATCTTGAAAAGAAAGATTGTAATACAGTCTTTGTGGCTGAACAGTTAGCTAAATATGTTGGCATTTCAGCGAAAAATGTCAGTTATGCAGGCCTTAAAGATCGCCAAGCAGTCACCCAACAATGGTTTAGTCTACATATGCCTGGCCAAGATACTCCAGATTTTTCACAATTTGATTTAACTGGCTGTCAAATATTGCAGGTTACTCGGCATAATAAAAAATTGAAAATAGGGGCTTTAAAAGGTAACCGATTTAAAATTGCTTTAAGAAATTTGACTGATAAAGAAGAAGTCGAATCAAAATTAGACTTAATTAAACAGCATGGTGTTCCTAATTATTTTGGCGAACAACGATTTGGACGTGAGCAAAATAATATTAATCAAGCAATAAAGTGGGCCAATGGTGAAATTTCAGTTAAAGACCGTAAAAAAAGAAGCTTTTATCTTTCTGCGGCACGAAGTGCTATTTTTAATGATATAGTCAGTCAAAGGATTCAACGACAGATTCAGCAAACAGTTATTGATGGGGATATATTACAATTATCAAAAAGTAATAGTTGGTTTTTGTCTAAAACTGAGGAATTATCACTTTTACAGCAACGTTTACAAAATGGTGAGATTAATATTACCGCTCCTTTGGTGGGCGATTCAGGATTAGGTACTGAATCTATTGCTTTAACATTTGAACAAAGTTGTTTGGAAAATTGGTCTTGTTTTACTGAGTTATTTAGAAAGGAACGCGTTGAAACGATGCGACGCTCAATATTGTTGCGCCCTGAGCAACTAGAGTGGCAATGGCGAGATGAAAATAACTTAGACATCAGTTTTTATTTACCTTCAGGTTGTTATGCAACAAGTGTATTACGTGAATTGATTATTGAAAATGAGTAACTAAAATGCAAAGTTTAAAAAGGCAGCGGTTGATTGACTTATTACGCCAGCAGGGCATAAAAGATGATCGTGTTTTAGAAGCTATAGCTTCAATACCACGTGAAAAGTTCGTTGATGAAGCGCTTTCACATCAAGCTTATGATGATTGCTCGTTACCTATTGGTAGTGGTCAAACTATTTCTCAACCTTATATTGTTGCTAAAATGACGGAGTTATTAAACTTAACGCCTAATGCAAAGGTACTTGAAATCGGTACTGGTTCAGGATATCAAACGGCAGTTTTAGCCAAGTTAGTAAATCATGTTTGTTCAGTAGAAAGAATTAAAAGTTTACAATGGAATACCAAACGAAGATTAAAATTACTAGATATCCATAATATTTCAACTCGTCATGGCAATGGTTGGCAAGGTTGGCCAGAACGTGGGCCATTTGATGGTATAATTGTAACTGCAGCGGCAACGGAAGTGCCTTCGAGTCTGCTGACACAACTAGCTGATAAAGGGCGGTTAGTATTACCTGTAGGTAAAAATCAGCAAACGTTACAATTAATTGAACGCGATGGTGATAATTTTATTACCAAGAATATAGGTGAAGTGAAATTCGTACCGCTTGTAGATGGCGATATAGAATAATGAAAAAGAAGCAAATAATTTGATTATTTGCTTCTTTTTCAATTTAACTATTCTCTTTCATTTATTAAAAATTAATTTTTCTTCTCTTTTTCATTTTGTTCGGAAAGTTTCCACTCACAAATACCGTATATTGCATTAAACAGATAAATTAAATACTGGGTTGCGATAACAATATTGTCAGTATAAATATTTAAACTAATAACTAATACATTTAATAAGACCCATAAATACCAATTGAAAGCATATCTCATCATTAATAAAAGTTGAGCAACTACGCCCAGACCGAATATAAAGCAGTTAGTAATAAGTTGGTAGGAGGTATTTATTGCGCCGATTTCATTAGTTAAATAAATATTGAAAAAAGCAGCCGCAATGAGGAATATCAACGCATATAAAAAGGCATTTTCATTTAAAGTACGAACTTTAACGCTTTTATTATTATCTAGATTTTTTTGCCAAGTTAATATGCCATAAATATGTGAGCCAAAATAATAAAACGTTGGCAAACCCGCCCCAATATTACCGCCAAGGAAATTTGCACAACATTCAGCAATTACCGCTAGCATACCAAGCACATTACCTAAATTTTTTCGTTTTGCTAATAAGATCACACATAACAAGCCTAAAAATGCACCAGCATATGATACTGCATAGCGTAAATTGAAATCATTAATTGGATCCGTATATATATATGCTCCGGTGACACAGATAATACAAAACAATGGATAAAATTTATTGCGGCCAATAGCTATGGCAAAATGGCTTAATTTATTCATAATTATTACTCTTCATCATTAATAAGTTGATTGACTAGTTCGATACTTCGCAAATAACGCTCTTCATAATCTGGTGAATCAATTTGGATGTATTTGATATGATTTTTTTCTAACAATGAGATCAGTAATTGTTGAAAATCTTTTCGTTGTTTTGGACTGCCTAAACTTCTTAATCCATCAGCAACCCACGGTGTGTTATTACCTAATAAGATAACTAAATCGAATCGATAATTATTGATCATAGCTTGTAAAAAAGGATGTTCTTTACCTTCATATTTTTTACAAAATGCTTGAGTGGTAATAAAATCAGTATCAATAAATGACACTTTATTAGCATGTTTGATAGCAAAATCAATATATTGAGCATGCCCTAATGCAATTTTATCATAGTCAGCATATTGCAATGCACGTTCATCGCCACCAAGATGAGAAAATACATAATCACGGCCATATTCCCAAGCACTAGTGGTATTAAACATATTGGCTAATTTATTTACTAATGTCGATTTACCGCTTGATTCACCACCAAGAATAGCCACCGTTCTCACAAAAAATGGTCTCACTTCTGTTGGTATATATTGCCAATTTTTTAATGGGGCTTGACGAATTTGAGTACCACTGACTTGCATAAATTGCCGAGTAGGATCGATAAGTACTGTGTCTAAATCGAATAAATCTTTATACATGGCTACATCTTGTGGTTCACTTGAATAGACGCAACTAGGATTAATGCCTTTTTCTTTAAATAATTTTTTGACTCTATCACTCCATTCATTCCAACCATTTGGATAAGCCGGAATACCATCTTCTTCTAAAAGTTCAATATGGATATTTTTTTGATATTTGAATGTTTGTAACAACCAACGAATCCTATCATTGATCGTTGGTTGGCGTGACATAGCACTTTCTTCAAATAACGCCATATCCCGGATGGTGTCGGAACAAAGAATAATATAAAGTTCATCAACTTGGCTAATTGCACGTTGAATCAAATAAATATGACCAGTATGCAATGGATAAAATTTTCCAAAAATCACTCCAACTTTTTTATTTTTGCTGGCTAAGTCTATTTGTAAATAATGATGCAGTGATTGTAATTTCTGTGCGCTTGGATTTTTAATTTTATCATTAATCAATTGGCTCAAATAACCTTTAGTCATTTGACAAGCATCAGCAACAGTCTGTAATGATAAGTTTTTGCGTTTTATGGCTGCTTTTAAATAATTGAAACCATCCATACCGCCTCCTTTTCGTTTTTTATTTGTTACAAAATCTACATTATTTTTTATAAATGTTCAATATACTAAACAAAAAATAAATATTTTTGATTTGTAATTTAAATCTTATGCTGATTAAATATAAAATAATGAATATTTTTATCATAAAAAAACTGTAGATAATTATATTTTTAATTACATTAATTTAGTAGATTAATAAATAAAATCATGGTGATATAGGGAAATGCTAATATGAAAATTCATAAAATTGCATTGGCGATTGCATTAATTTCAGGGAGTGCTTTGGCAAATAATAATGTTACATTAAATAAAGTAACTTTGTTTTTACAAGGTGCCGAATTACAAGGTCAGTCAACTGTTTTATTAACTAAAGGTGAAAGTGAAATCATATTAACAGGTATCGCTAATAATGTTAAGCCTGATTCAATCAATGTTGGTTTTGGTAATAATGATGTCAAAATATTGTCGACATCATTAAATAATAAATATGCTGGAAGTATTAATAATGATCAGGATATTCAAAAAGTTATTGATAAACTGCAACAACTACAAGAAAAGCATGATATTGTAGAAATTCAATTAAAAGTGGTGAATGAACAAGTTTCACTTTTGCAAGGTAATCGCTTAGATAGTTTAGTTAAAAGTGGATCTGCTGATTTAGTTGCCATGAAAAATGCACTTGATTTTGTGAAAGCTAATCTAATTTTGACATTAAATGAACAAAGTCGATTACAAAAAGAAATTGATTTGTTAGATGAACAAATTAAACAATGCCAAACCCAAATAGATGAAATGCAAGAAGCTGACAAATTACATAATGCGGTTGTTGTCAAAGTCATTTCCAATAAAGATATTACATTACCTATTACACTTTCATATGTTACCTCTGAAGCTGGTTGGGAACCGATTTATGATGTCCGAGTTGCCGATATTAATTCGCCTTTACAATTGACCTATAAAGCAGCAATTTATCAAAACAGTGGTTTAGATTGGCAAAATGTCGATTTTAGTTTATCAACCTCTAATCCAAGTAAAGGTATATCTGCCCCAGAAATTAATCCATGGTATATTGATGTTTATAGTGAAAAAAGTGGTCTATTTTTTTCCAAGTCCGAGAAAGAAGAATATTACGAACGAGAATCAAAATCAAGATTGGTAGAGCCTGGCCAAAATACCAAAGTTAATACTTTAGGTATCAATACCCATTTTGATGTTAAATTACCTCATACTATCAAAACCAATAGTGAAAATAATATTCTTACATTGCAGACAAAAGAAGTTGAAGCTAGTTATCATTATATTTCAACGCCTAAATTAGATAGTAGTGTTTATTTACTAGCACAGATAAGAGACTGGGATAAACTGAATCTATTCTCAGGAAAAGCCAATATCTTCTTTAATGGAGATTTTGTTGGTGAGACAACTATCTCAACCCAAAGTGCTAAAGAGACATTGGATTTTTCATTAGGACGTGATAAAAACATTTTAATCGCCCGCAATCGTAATGTTAAAGAAACCTCAACTCCATTACTATCTGGTGATGATATTTCACAAAAGTATGCTTATACTATTGATGTCAAAAATAATAAAACATTGCCAATTGATATAGAAGTTAATGATCAGCTACCGGTAATTTTAAATAAAACCGTAATACTTGCTGATACCAAATATGATGGTGCTCAATATGATAAACAAACTGGATTATTAACTTGGCGATTTACTTTAAATCCAAATGAAACTAAAGATCTTAATTTAGGTTTTAAACTCACTTATCCAAATGATAAAGAAGAAGATATATATGGTTTATAAACCTCATAAAATAAAGTATAACCTATGTTAACTAATTGGTTCGAGCAATTTAAGCAAAACAGTCAGATCAGTTTACTTGATCTTCATTTGGCCCAATTTTTGGTCAATAAAGTTGATGGCAACGATGAAATTATTAGCAAACGTTTTGCCTTTTTAATTATATCGTTAAGTCAAGAAGTCAGGTCAGGTCATGTTTGTCTTGATATTACTCGCCTGAATCAACAAGTTATTGATCCGCAACTTTGGCAGGAGCTCAATACTCCAACCGTTGAAGATTGGGTTAATGTACTCAGTGTAGCTTCAAATAAACAAGTAGTAAGTGATGGAGAACAACTTGCACCACTTATTTTTATTGAAAATAAACTTTATTTTCAACGTATGTGGCTAGATGAACGTCATGTTGCTCAGTATTTTAATCAACCACAATTGAATATTGCATCAAGTAAACCGATCGACTTAAAAAATATTCTTGACCAACTATTTGTTGATGATAATACAACTGTTGATTGGCAAAAAATTGCGGTTGCGGTGGCACTAACTCGTAAAGTAGCCATTATTTCAGGTGGCCCAGGTACAGGTAAAACAACAACAGTAGCTAAAATTTTGGCCGGAATAGTGTTAAATGATCCTACCACGCGAATCGTGGCTGCAGCACCAACAGGGAAAGCTGCATCAAGGTTAACCGAATCTCTTAGTCGAGCAATTGAACAGTTATCTTTTGAATCATTAAATATTAAAACCGAAGCAGTGACTCTGCACCGTTTATTAGGTGCGAAAACCGATAATCGCTCATTTAATTATAACAAACACAATCAATTACATATTGATGTTCTTGTGGTTGATGAAGCTTCAATGGTTGATCTGAATATGATGGCAAGAATTATTGAAGCTCTGCCTGATTGTGCTCGCTTAATCTTGTTGGGTGATAAAGATCAGCTATCTTCTGTGGAAGCAGGTGCGGTATTTGGAGACTTATGTGACTTTATTTTAAATGGATATAGTCAATCTAGGGCAGATGAACTAAGTCGATTAACTGGCTATGCTATTCCAATCGCAGACCAACCTGCAAGCATGATCACCGATAGTATTTGCTTATTGAAAAAAAGTTATCGTTTTAATGAGTATTCAGGAATAGGCTTGTTGGCTAATGCGGTGAAAGAAGGTCAATTGCAAGCGGTTAAAAAACTGCTAGCCAATAAATCTTTACCAGATGCTTGTTATTATGAATTATCTTCAAGTCAAACTTACCAAGCTGTTTTAGATGATTGTGTCGCACATTATAAAAATTATCTAAATGCTATTAAACATCATCAAAATAATGATATTGCCAGTATTTTAGGCAAATTTGCTGAGTGTCGTTTACTGTGTGCTTTACGTGAAGGTAAGTTTGGGGTAGGAGGGTTAAATAAACAAATTGAGTTATTATTGACCAAACATAAATTGATTAAATTAAATAATCGTGATCAATGGTATATTGGCCGACCAATTATGATCTTACGTAATAGTACCGCATTAGGTTTATATAATGGTGATATTGGTATTACACTTAGGGCTGAACATGATCACTCAAAACTACGGGTTTATTTCCCTTTTTCTGATGGTTCTATTAAAGGCTTTTCTCCCTATCGATTACCCGAGCATGAAACAGCCTATGCAATGACGATCCATAAATCTCAAGGTTCTGAATTTGATCATGTCAATATTATTCTACCAACAGAATTTTCACCATTACTTAATCGATCATTGCTCTATACTGCAATAACAAGGGCTAAAAAAACAGTTTCAATTTATGCTGATGCTAAAATTTTAGATCGTGTAGTGAAAAGTCAAATACATCGAGAAAGTGGCTTAGTGGAACAGATAAAAAATGTTTTACAATAGTATCGACACTTAAATTATTGCTGATAAAGATAAAGCACCAACTTATTGTATTATAGTTGGTGCTCTTTTTATTTATTAGTGGATGATCTTAGCTAAAAAGTCTTTAGCTCGATCTGATCGTGGATTGGTAAAGAATTGTTCTTTTGAGGTATCTTCAATGATTTCACCTGCATCCATAAAGATTACTCGGTGTGCAACTTTACGTGCAAAGCCCATCTCATGGGTAACAACCATCATTGTCATGCCTTCATAAGCTAATTCAACCATAACATCTAGTACTTCATTAACCATTTCTGGATCAAGAGCCGAGGTTGGTTCATCAAATAGCATAACGACAGGATCCATACATAGTGCTCGAGCGATTGCAACACGTTGTTGTTGACCGCCAGATAGTTGAGCAGGGAATTTATCCGCATGAGCTAATAAGCCAACACGATCTAATAGCGTTAGCGCTTTTTCACGCGCTTCTTCATTTGATCGGCCTAATACCTTAATTTGAGCAAGTGTCAAATTTTTCAAAATTGTTAAATGAGGGAAAAGCTCGAAGTGCTGAAATACCATTCCCACTTTTGAACGCAGTTTTGCTAAATTAGTCGATGGATTTGTAATCTCAGTACCATCAATAATAATTTTACCTTGTTGAATAGGTTCTAGAGCATTTACGGTTTTGATTAGTGTTGATTTACCTGAACCAGAAGGCCCACAAACAACAACAACTTCACCTTTACCTACTCTTGTAGTACAGTTTTTTAATACTTGAAATTTTCCGTACCATTTTGATACATTTTGTAAGGAGATCATCGACTTATCCCTTTCTTGAAATAATTAACTAAACGAGAAGCAGTATAACAAATTATAAAGTAACTTATTGCTGCAAAAATAATCATTGAATATTTAACTGTGCCACCCTGAACCGTACCGATTTGGGTCACACTGGCACCAAATAAATCAATTAAGCTCATCACATAAACCAAAGAGGTATCCTGGAACAAGATAATACCTTGCGTTAACAACAATGGCACCATTGATCTAAATGCTTGTGGTAATATTATCAAACGCATTGCCTGACTTTTGGTCATACCTAATGCGTAAGCTGCATGATATTGACCTCTAGCAACCGCATTAATTCCTGCACGTATGATTTCAGAATAGTAAGCTGCTTCAAATAAAGCAAATGCAATCATTGCTGAAACAATCCTAACATCAGCATAAGGAGGTAAATTAAATATATGTTTAATAACTTGTGGTAATGCTAAATAGAACCATAACAAAACTAACAGTAATGGAATGGAACGGAATAAATTGACATAACATTTAGCAAAAATATTTAGTATTTTATTATTTGATAAACGCATTAAAGCTAATACTGTCCCCCAAACAATACCAAATACAACGGCAGTAAATGTAATTTTAGCGGTTAACCACAATCCACTTAATAGTAAATGATAATTGTCTAATACCAATGAAGGTATATCTGCAATCCAATTTAGTAGTTGCATATTATCCTCCATGACTCATATTAGGTAAGCGGGTTTGTTTTTCAACAAAACGCATAATGGTAAGTACGGCATAGTTTATCAACATAAATGCAATTGTTACTCCACATAATATTTCAACAATGCTGTTGGTTGCATCATTAATGCGATCTATTTGACCAATCAAATCTATCAATCCAATGGTGGATGCAACTGATGAATTTTTAATGATATTGGTCATTTCAGACGTAAGTGGTGGAATAATACGACGATAAGCGTTAGGTAGTAAAACATACATATATGCTTGTCGATTTGTTAAACCAAGTGCAATAGCGGCATAACGTTGACCTTTAGGTAAAGTTTGAATACCGGTTCTAACTTGTTCCGCAATACGCGCAGAAGTAAACAAGCCTAAAGCAATTGCTGCCGTAATAAATGCACTAACATCCGGTGATAAGCCAGATATAAACCATGTTTTTAAACTTCCAGATAGAATTTCTGGAAATAACATGTACCATAAAAACATTTGTACTAGTAATGGGATATTACGGAATAGTTGGATATAACCGGCTGCAAAACGATTTAGAAATTTATTTTCTAATGTTCTACAGATTCCCACTAGTGATCCTAGTATGAATGCAATGATCCAAGCAGTAACCGCTAATGAAACGGTTACAATAATACCGTCCAAAAGCCAGTTTAAGTAAATTCCATCACCATACGGGGTGGATTCAAGAAATAGTGTCCAATTGAAACTCATAATATATTTATTTCACTAAATTAGATTATGTACTAAATGTAACGACCATTTAGTACATAGGATTAGAAAGATAAGAAAAGTATTAATCTAATGCTTTATCATTTGGATTTGCAAAAAGCTCAACCATTTTTGGTGAAATTTCTAGAGCCATATTCGCTCCTTTTGGTGGAACAGGTTGAGTGAACCATTTGTTATAAGATTCTAATGCTTTTCCTGATTTTTGGGCATCAGCAATGGTTTTATCCATTAATTGTTTAAATTGGGTATCACCTTTTCTTAACATACAACCATAAGATTCATAAGATAATGGCTCACCGACAATTTTCCATTCTGCAGGATTAATTGCACGTGAACGTTCGCCCGCTAAAAGTGCATCATCCATTAAAAATGCTACAGCTCGACCAGTTTCGAGAGCATTAAATGCATCACCATGATCTTTTGGTGTAATAATACGAATACCCAATTTTTCTTTATTGTTGATTTGATTTAAACGGACTTCAGATGTAGTACCAGCGGTAGTCACCACATTTTTTCCTTTTAAGTCTTCAATACTATTGATATTACTATCTGCTTTAACAAGGAATCGGGTACCTACAATAAAAATACTGTCAGAAAAATCTACAGTCTTTTGACGTTCAAGATTGTTTGTTGTAGAACCACACTCAAAATCATAGGTATAGTTATTTAGTAATTGAATTCGAGTCTTAGAGGTAACAGGTAAATATTTAACTTTAAGATCCGGTAAGTTTAGTTCTTTTTTGACTGCATCTACAATTAAGTTAGAGTAATCTTGAGAATAACCGATAACTTCTTGTTTTTCACCATAGTAGGAAAATGGGATAGAAGACTCTCGATGACCAACAACAATTACACCGCTTTCTTTGATCTTAGCCAATGTACCACTTAGTTCTTCTGCAACTGCGGCACCACTCATTAGGCCTAGCATTGCTAATGATAACACTAATTTGGTTAGTTTTGTCTTTTTGTACATACTCATCTCCTACTGTTTAATTTGTATCATATTAAATAAATTTAATATTTTTACAAAGGGCGTATATTATAACTTATTTTTTAGCATAAAAGTACTTTTTACTGTTTATTTATCGTTTAAAAGGACAAGCTACAGTCAAGAAATTCTATGATCTTTATCAATTCTTAACGTAGCCAATTTTCTGAATTTCAATAATATAGAAGCAATATTTATGCCAAAATATTGCTTAGCGACGGTTTTTTACAAAAATCAGAATAAATAGTATTGAAATAATTAGGTAATAGGAAAGGTTTCCAAACCTTGCATAAGGGGTTAAACCAACGGTAGGGGATAATTTGTAATTTAAAACCTGAGTTTGAAATTGTGGTAATTGTTTAACAATTTGACCGTGATGATCAATAATTGCTGTAATGCCTGTATTGGTACTACGAATCATTGGTCTGCCAAATTCTAAGGCTCTTGCTTGCGCCATTTGTAAATGTTGTTTGGGGCCAATACTGTTACCAAACCAAGCATCATTAGATACAGTTAGTAAAAAATCTGTGTCTGCCGTAAAGTTTTTCAATATTAAGTCGGATAAAATAACTTCATAGCATATTGCTGTAGTAAATTTAAAGCCTTTTATCTCAAGTGGTGGTTGTTTTTCAGCCCCCGCTTGCATGGATGACATTGGGATATCAAGCATTTGCGCAATAGGATCAAGTAATGATTCAAAAGGAGTAAATTCACCGAACGGCACTAAATGATGTTTCTGATAACGATTGGTGTTAGGGTATTGATATGGTGTTTTTCCACCTAACACTAGCAATGTGTTATAAATATCAGGATTTTCTTGATAACCGTAATTTTCTAAACGGTAATCAATAATACCAACAGCTATTTCACTATTATTTGCTCTTGCTTCGTTGTCTAAAAATTGGAGGAACGGTTGCTGATTAATTTCGTAATCTGTGATACTTGCTTCAGACCAAATAATAATTTTATCTTTAGCAAGATTTTGTTCGGTTAATGAACCATAAGTTTGCAGAGTATTATTTAGTTGCTCTCTGGTCCAGCGAAGAGATTGTGAAATATTACCTTGAATTAAGCTAAAATCAGCAGAACGGCTGTGGTCAATTGTTGTCCAATTAATTAAATTGAATGATATTGGTGCAATAAAGAGCGTAAATAGTGCGAATATTGCACCAATTGGGTGCTTTTTAGTCGAGCGGCTTAATGCCATATTTAAACAATAGATGACCAAACCACAGCAGATAGTCAATATTAATGTGACACCATTTATTCCAACTATTGGGAAGTAGCCTCTTAATGGACTGTCTAGTTGACTATATCCCACTTCTAACCAAGCAAAACCAGTTAAAATATAACCACGTAAAAATTCAGTAAGCTGCCACAATATAGGGGCCAGGAAAACCAATTGTTTTATTGAGAATTTTGGTGCGAAGCTGTCACATACTCTTAACAATAATGCAAATAACATAGGATAAAATGCTAAGTATGCGATTAGAAGTCCTAAAATAATTACCGCTACCGGAGTTGGTACTTCACCATATTGTTTAATGCTTATATAAACCCAATGAGCACCAGATAGAAAATAGCCAATTCCCCAGCTAAAACCAATAAGCATTGCTTTCTTTTTCGGTTTATCAGCAATTAACCATAAAAGGCTAGCAAATGCTACAAAAGCAAGTGGCCAGATATGAAAGGGCGCATAGCTGAATACAGCAATTGCACCAAAGATAAAGCTCAATAAAATCTGCTTAAGCATTTTCTGATTGCTCTAAATTAGGTATAGCGGCATTTTCAGGGATTGTGACATGCAATTGAATAATTCGTCTTCGGTCAGCAATGGTTACTTTAAATTGATAACCATCAATAGTAATCGTTTCGCCACGGATTGGTAAACGGCCAAAATGTTGCATGACGAGTCCGCCAATAGTATCCATTTCATCATCACTAAACGTGGTAGCAAAAATTTCATTAAAATCTTCTACTGAAGTAAGGGCTCGGACAGAATAAACTGATGGTGATAAACGGCGAATATCACGATCTTCAACTTCATCGTATTCATCCTCAATATCCCCAACAATAAGTTCCAAAATATCCTCGATAGTGACTAAGCCTGAAACACCACCAAACTCGTCAATTGCCATCGCCATATGATAGCGTTGCATGCGGAATTCTTTTAACATATGGTCAACGCGTTTACTTTCAGGAACGACAACAGTTGGTCTTAGGATCTTTTTCAAATCAAAATCGTTTACACCTTGTCGAATATAAATGAGTAAATCTTTGGCTAATAGAACCCCTTCGATATGGTCTCGATCTTCACTAATTACTGGATAACGTGAATGGCCATGTTCAGAAATAATATCTAAACATTCATCAAGGGTGAAATTATCTTTGATTGTTACAATTTGAGAGCGGGGTATCATGATATCACGAACGCGTTGATCGGCTATATCCATTACACCTTCGATCATATCAAGGGTATCAGGATCAATGAGTTGATTTTCTTCAGCCTCACGAATAACTTCAATCAGTTCTTCTTTATCCTTTGGTTCTGAATTGAATAATTGACTTAACCATAATGTAAACCCTTTTTTGGGTCTCCGGTGATTATCATCACTCATTTTGCTCTCTTCCTTTTGTAATACCAAATATAATTGGATTTATTGTTATTGTTCTAATATCTAAACAGATTATTAGTCACATTTATTTAATCAATTAGTTGATAAGGATTATCAAAACCTAATTGTGCCATGATGTCGATTTCGATATTTTCCATTTCTTCAGCTTCTTCGTCAAGAATATGATCATATCCTAATAAATGCAAACATCCATGGACAATCATATGTGCCCAATGTGATGTTAATGATTTATGTTGTTCGCTAGCTTCGATTTCAACCACTTTTTTACAAATCACTAAATCACCGAGTAACGGCACATCAATTTCAATTGGTGATTCAAATGGGAATGATAAGACATTTGTCGGTTTATCTTTATTACGATAAGTGTAATTAAGATGTTGGCTCTCTTCTTCGTCGACAATACGTATAGTAATTTCGGCATTATCCATAAATTGCGGTAAGATCACTTCTAGCCATTGCATAATTTGTTGTTCTGTTGGTAGATTCTCATGATGCTCACTAGCAATTTGCAAATCTAAAATAATAGTGCTCATTTTATAATTCGACCTATTCACGATGATAAGGATGATTAGCCGTTAAACTCCATGCACGATAAAGGCTTTCAGAAACAATGACTCGTACTAATGGATGAGGCAATGTTAAAGGCGATAATGACCAACTTTGGTCAGCAGCCGCTTTACAGGCTGGCGACAAACCTTCAGGACCGCCAATTAACAAACTGACATCACGACCATCGGTTTTCCAACGTTCAAGTTGTTTTGCTAAATCATGGGTCGTATAAGGTTTGCCTGGAATATCCAATGTGACAATGCGATTACCTTTGCCGCATGCAGCTAGCATTAATTCACCTTCTTTATCTAAAATTCGCACAATATCGGCATTTTTAGTCCGTTTTCCTGCTGCTATTTCGATAAGTTCTAAAGGCATATCTTTGGGGAAACGGGATTGGTAATCATTAAAAGCAGTGGTTACCCAATTGGGCATTTTATTGCCAACAGCAATAAGCTGTATTTTCACGTCACTAACTCCAAAGTTTCTCGAGTTCGTAAAGTTGTCGGCTCTGTTCTTGCATGATATGTACAATGACAGAATCCATATCAACTACCACCCAATCAGCATCATTTTGGCCTTCACTTCCTAATACAAGATGGCCTTGTTTTTTTGCTTCATCAAGTAAGTGTCTTGCTATTGATGCTACATGACGGCTAGATGTGGCTGTGCAGATAATCATATAATCGGTAATACTTGATTTACCACGAACATCTAGAGTAACTATATCTTCTCCTTTGAGGTCATCAATTTTATCAATAATAAAATCTTGTAATGATTGTTGCAAAATAATCTCTCTACAATTTTAAATAAAGCATTAGTATAACATATTTTTTTTTAATCGCCTTGAAAATAGCGTTTCTCTGAAATAACTCTCTATTTTTAAAAAGTCACAAAAAAAATTTTAACAAGAGCTATTTTAATCAAAAAAATAAAGAAAAGGGGTTTTTAACGGATTGAAAATATGATTTAACTGGTTATCTCACTAATAATATTTACAAAAGTTAACAATTTAACTTTTAAAAAGCAGTTGCATTGGTTATTTTCAGTTACTATACTTTTAGCAGATTTTAAGTACAATACTCGACGAGTATTTAGTCGAAAAGAATTAAAAAAACCAAATAAAACATAAGATTATTTGACAGGATTGTCGCTATGCATTATAATTTACAACACCAAACACCAAACACCAAATCTGCCCAACCTATAATTTAAAATTATTTCATTATTGCAATCAGAGTTTTATATTTCTCAATATTTTAATTTTTCCTCAATTTATAAGATTTATTTTATTCTTACCGTTTTTTTTAGTTATAGCAGTTGTTTTAGTTTTATCCTTTTCACCATGTAGTTATGCATTATCAGTATATACAACTAACGTTATTCATGGTAGTGCACCATATTTAACTTTTGATAAAGGTCATACTCGTATTACTGATACAAATAATCTATTGGCAATAACCTTATCTGATGGTAGAAAAATTACACCTGAAACAAATGATTCATTGATAACGCCAATTGAATTACCCCGTGTTGGTGATAGTTTTGCTGATATAGGTATGTTAGTTCCGACCAATATTAATAAAATTGCAATGAATACACTTATTGGGGCACCTTATAACTATTGGGGCGATGATGATGGTGATGGTCAAGGAAGTAATAATATTTCAGCTACTGGCGATTTAACTTTAACCATTGTTGATAAAAATAATAGATCTGTGCCTCGTAATGAAATACCATCAATTTGTAATTCTCCGTATAAACTATCATTGAGTAGTTCTGCTGGTTATTTAACTACACGTTATGGTTTTCCTAATCGAAGTAGTTTTAGTACTGGTAGTGTCAGCTATTATATTAATCCTAAAGCATCACCATCCGTTTGTTTTGCAAAACCCAACTTAAAATATGGTGGAGAAAAGGATAGGGTTAATGGTGATATTGTAGACTATCGAGGTCCAGAATGGATGTGGAATACCTATAAAGGTTTTTTAACCCAGTCAACGACACCATCATCTTATCATCTAAATTTTCCTACAACTGGTGCTGATCATCTATATTTTGATTTAGACATTGGTGGTTATAATGGGCCTTTGACATGGACACCCGTTACGCGAAGTGGCATTACGGCAACTATGAGACCTAATTCAAACAATACTAGTGTTCGTGTTACATTAACCGGCCCTGTAGCTTCCGCTTCTCAATGGAACACAAGTTCTCCTGACCCGATAACTCAACCTGATTTACCACAAACTTTTGAATTAGTTGGTAAAGATAGCAATGGTAAAGAAGTAGTAAAATATGGTTTTGTGCTACGACAGTGGTTTGTCCAGCGTCGTATTAATAGTACTTATTCTCAAGCGTTGTACTGGTGCAAAAATATTGGTTATCGTCTTGCACAAGTTAAAGATTTAACCAATGCTTCTTGTCAAGGCACTTTATCTGACGATCGTTGTGTAGGCGCTATCGGTGCAACGCCATCATCACCGAATAATCGTTATCAACGCACAATCAATGCTGGTTTTTTCTCGGAGTGGGGATTTATGGATTACTATGTTGGCGCTAATTTTTCTAATACTTTTTATTGGACAATTGATTTACAAAGTTCAAGAACTGGGTTTGTGGTATATTCAGATGATGCAGATGTTCATCGTAGAGATATTACTACAAAAACTTTGGCCGTCTGTGTTACGCCTTAGTGTTAATTATATATTGATTAGCTAATTGCCATAATAAACCACCCCATATCATCCAAAGATGGTATGGGGTGTATTTAATAATCACAGTTAGTTAATTGAGAGTCATTTTGAGGATAAATTTTACTCTATTAATTAATATGTCCTGAATCGGTTATCTAAATCTAAAACTTACAATTCAACCACTCGATCAAACAATGGATTATCGGTTAATCTATGGGTGACCATTAGTAATGTTTTATTTTTACAGATTTGTTTAATCAGCTCGATGATCTGTTGTTCGGTTTGTTGGTCAAGGCTTTCAGTTGGTTCATCCATTAGGATTAGTGGTGAGTTATGTAATAATGCTCGAGCAATGCCGATACGACGAATTTCCCCGCCAGATAGAGCGCGCCCACCTTGTCCTAATGGTAAATTCAAACCTTGATCAGTTGCTAACAATTTTGATAGTTCAACTTGATGTAATACATCGCTCAACTGTTGGTCAGATGCCTGTCGGTTACCAATTAGCAAATTCTGTTTAAGTGTATCACTAAAAATAGTAATAACCTGAGGTACAACCGCAATGGTTTGGCGGAGTGTAGCTTCATCAAGTTGATCAACTGGAATATCATTGATCAAAATTTTTCCAGAATTTGCTTCCCATGTGCGAGTAACTAAATTAAGCAGTGTTGATTTGCCGCAGCCAGTTTTACCTATTAAACCAACATGTTGACCGGAATTTATGGTTAATGAAAAGTGACTTAAAATAGCAAAAGGTTGATTGGGATAACTAAAACTAATGTCATCGAATTGTAGTTTAGCAATAGATAAATCGATAGTTTTGCCTTGTTCAATAAATTTGATATCAGGTGTTTGGTTAAATAAAGTTGTTGTGCGTGTTGCGGATGTTAATACCTGTCCTAAAAAGATAAATGCTCCTGGTATGGGCGCTAGAATTTCACTACTAGCCAAGCAAACAAAAACAAATAAGGCAACTAAAGGTGATAATGTGTATTGAGTGATCAACCACAGTACCAATAAAGTTAAAAAACCAGCAATCAATACGACGAGCGCACTTGATAGTGCCATTAATGTTGATTGGCGTTGTTGATGAAAAAGCCAGTCTGATTCAAGTTTATCTAGTTTTGTACGATAACGATGTTGCGCATTAAATAACGTTAGTTCAGCTTGACCTTGTAAATAATTAATTAATAACGCCCTATATTCACTTTGTTGTTTAGCTAATGTTTCTCCTAACTGTTTGCCTGCATGATAAAAAATGACAGGTATAGCAAGTAAGGTAATTGTTAACACGATAGTAATGATTAAGGCAATGGGTAAATTGATATAACTTAGCCCGACAAACAGCAACAAAATCATGACTAATGCTGTAACAATTGGTGAAAATAGTTTTAAGTAGAGATGATCAAGTGCATCAATATCGACAATAAAGCGGTTAAGTAAATCAGCTTTTTGATATTGAGCTAATTGGTTAGCACTGAGTGGTAAAATCTTTCTAAATGCTAACGTTCTTAAATAAGCTAAAATTTTAAAAGTAGTGTTGTGATCAACTAAGCGCTCAACATAGCGTGATGCTGTTCGGGTAATTGCTGCTGCTCGTACACCAGCTGCAGGTAACATGTAATTAAAAGTATATAAACCGGCAACACCAACAACGGCTGTAGAGGCTAAAAACCATCCCGATAATGAGAGCAAAAAGACACTGGCAAATAGCGTAAGAATAGATAAACTAAGCCCAATAACGATTTGCCAAAAGTAGTGCTTATAAAGAGCAATATAAGGGCGTAATAGCGTTAGCATGAACTCTCCTTAATGGCATTAATTTGTCCTTTTGACAGTTTCCAAACTAGCTCAAAATCATGCATATCATCATGTTGATGAGTTATGGTAATACTGTTAGTGGCAATATCATATGGTGCTAACAATTCTACTGTCTGTTTATCTAAACTTGCGGTTGGTTCATCTAGGATTAGTAATTGGCAAGGTTTTAGCATTGCTCTGGCAAGTGCTACACGTTGGGCTTGTCCTACTGATAATCGTACCGCATCTTCACCGACCTGTGTCTCCACTCCTTCAGGCAGTTTAGCGATAACATCAGATAATTGTGCTTTGGCTATCACTTCATCAAGCTCACTAGAGGTTGCTGTGGGTTTACCAAGTAGAATATTTTCACGAATTGAACCGTTAATGAGATAAGGATTTTGGCCAATCCAACTTATTTGTTGTTGCCAACTCTTTAAATCTAAATGATTAAATTCAATACCATTAATTTTGAGTGAACCTTGATAAGGCAAAAATCCAAGTAATACTTGCATGAGCGAGCTTTTTCCTTCACCACTAGTGCCAATTAAGGCTAGTTTAAAGGGTGCATGTAATGAAAAGCTAAGTGGCCCAACAATCGGCAGAGCTTCATTGGATAGTACGATCAGATCTTTGGCTTCAATTGTTTTTAAAACCCCAATATCTAGATAATTGTTTGCTTGCAATTGATTCAAGTTAGTTTTTGGCTGAGCGTTATCAACTTGTTGCGGTAAACTTTTATTTAAAAAAGTTTCGATATTATCAGCAGCAGCAATAGCTTCGGCTTTAGCATGATAATAGACTCCGAGATCTCGTAAGGGTTGAAAATACTCAGGTGCTAAAATTAGTGCAAAAAAACCAGCAAATAAAGTAACAGTTCCATTATAGGCGCCAAAATCAAATTCGCCTAAATAAGAAAAACCAAAATAGACTGCCACAATAGCAATTGAAATTGAGGTAAAAAACTCTAACACAGCAGAGGATAAAAAGGCCATTTTTAACACTTGCATGGTTTTAACACGGAAATCTTCAGATGCTTGAGCGATTTCTTCCGTTTGTTGTTCTCCTTGATTGAATAAACGAATGGTGTTAAGTCCTTTTAATCGATCTAAGAAATGGCCACTTAAATAAGCTAACGCTTTAAAATGGCGTCGATTAATATCAGCTGCTCCCATTCCCACTAAAATCATAAAAATAGGGATCAGGGGGGCTGTGCAAAGCAAAATAACGGCAGCAGCCCAGTTGAAAGGGAAGATAGCAATACAAATTAATATTGGTACCATGCTGGCTAAACGCATTTGCGGTAAATAACGAGCAAAAAAATCATGTAAATTATCGACTTGTTCAATAACTAACGTACTCCATGCTCCGGTAGTGCTTTGATTTAAATAAGCAGGACCAAATAATTCAAACTGATCGATTAATTTTTGTCTAATTTGCTTACGGATCTTTTGCCCTAAAGCAAAGTTAATCTTTTCACGAAAATAAATTAACGATCCTCGAGCCAGTAAAATGAAAATTAAAGATAAAAAGTAAGGAATAACCGTCAAAAAAGACTGTTGTTCAATAATTAATCTTTGTAAAATAATCGCCAAAAAAGCTGCTTGAGCAATCATTAAAATACTTAACATAAATCCAGTTAAAACCGAAGCCCGTAAATCTGACTTGTGTATTTTGGTGTGTTGTTTTAACCAGTTAAGTAAATAAGTTTGGCGTTGTTTATCTAAAGACATATTATTTAGCTGATTCTATTTTAAATTGTCTAAATAATGTTCAGCATCTAACGCTGCCATACATCCCGTTCCAGCTGATGTAATTGCTTGTCGATAAATATGATCCATAACATCACCGGCAGCAAAAATACCCTCAATGCTAGTTTGAGTTGCATTACCTTGTGTGCCTGATTGCACTTTTATATAGCCATTATTTAGTTCAAGTTGGCCGTCAAAAATAGCAGTATTAGGTTTGTGACCTATAGCAATAAAAACGCCCATTACATTAATTTCTTCGCTAATATTGGGATCCTGGTTACTACGAATTCTAACACCTGTTACGCCCATATTATCACCTAGAATTTCATCAATAATTTGGTGAGTATGCAATATAACTTTACCTTCTTGCACTTTTTCAGATAAGCGGTCCATTAATATTTTTTCAGCCCTAAAACTATCACGACGATGGATCAAATGAACTTCACTAGCGATATTGGCTAAATAAAGAGTTTCTTCAACAGCTGTATTGCCTCCACCGACAACAGCAACTTTTTGGTTACGATAGAAGAAACCGTCACAAGTAGCACAAGCTGACACTCCTTTACTTTTAAATGCTTCTTCCGATGGTAAACCAAGATATTGTGCTGATGCGCCTGTTGCTATGATTAATGCATCACAACTATATTCTGTATCACTGCCAAAAAGTTTGAATGGTTTTTGGCTAAAGTCAACACGGTCAATATGATCTAAAATGATTTCTGTATTAAATCGTTCCGCTTGCTGTTGCATTTTTATCATTAATTCTGGCCCAGTAAGTTCCGAATCGCCAGCCGGCCAGTTTTCTATTTCGGTGGTTGTAGTAAGCTGTCCACCTTGTTGCGTACCAGTAATTAATACTGGTGATAAATTTGCTCGTGCAGCATAAACAGCAGCTGTGTAGCCAGCAGGTCCTGACCCTAGTATCAATAAACGGGCATGTTTGGTCTTCATGTTATATCCTTCTTTATTCTAATATTCTGGCTAATTTGAATATGGTTAGCGCAATTTATAGTTGATAAGTCTAACATTATCAAGCTTTATCGTGCAAAAAAATTGGTTATCATAGCGATAGGTAGCGGTGATAATTTGAATTGCTATTGAATTTTTTATTTCTTTATATTTTTATTTTTTTTATTAGGTTTTACTTTTAAACGTTTTGTGTTGTTTATATTAATTTTTTAAGTTTTCAATTAGATCTTAAAGATTATTTTTATTAAATAATGAGATTAAATCAGTTTCATTTAAAAGCAAATACTATGATCACATCCTCACAATAAACAGTGGAAGCTCTGTTAGCTAAAATAAAGTAGGTAAAAAATTCTAAATTCCACGCAAAAGATATTAGTGATCTGTAAATTGGTAATATTTTATTTGGTATTAAATTTATTTTGCAGTCGCTATCGTTAATGTTGCAATATTGTATCCGTTGATGAATTGATTTTTTAGATATTGGCCTTCATGCCGCCGGTTGGCGACAGAAGGAAATTTGTAATTGATTATGATAAATAAGTGGTTACATCTTGAAGTGACCAGCGGATATGTGGTTGTTGCTCATTAACTCGATAACCAAATGCTAAACAGAGTCCAACTCCAAAAGTTTCACCACTAAACTGTGGAATATGTTTTTCTAAAATCTGTATGACTTTATCATGTTCAAATCCACCAATAGCACAAGAATCTATACCTCGATAAGCAGCTGCTGTCATCATATTTGCTGCAGCTAGATAATCTTGCATTTCTGACCAATGATTTACAGTTAAACCATTTGCTAAACCAAATTTAGTAAAATTAATAAAATCTTGGCAAGCAATATCAATTGCGGTTTGATCATTTTGATCAGGTAACGTTCTCGCTACAGCTTGACGTAAATAATGACTTTGTGAAGTAAAGTTACTGGCTTTCCGATAAAGTACAATCACATAGTGTGAGCAACTAGTAACTTGCTCTTGGTTATAACAAATAGCACGTAATTCAGTTTTAATATCTGCATTATCGACAACGACAAAATGCCAAGGCTCCATCCCAAATGATGAAGGTGATAAACGACCAGCCTCTAAAATTGCTTCAAGATCTTCATGATTAATTTTTTTTGATTCATCAAACCGTTTACAAGCGTGTCTAAACTCGAAAGCTAGAGATAGTTTATCCATAGTGTCTCCTAAGATTTTAAATTCCATGGCGCAACTTTTAATAATAACACCATACCAGGTATGGCTAGCATCGTACATAAACCGAAAAAGCTTGTCCAGCCTAAATAATCGACCATAATTCCTGTTGTCGAATTAATAAGTGTTCGAGGAATAGAGGCAATACTGGTAAATAACGCAAACTGTGTTGCAGTATATAATGGATTTGTGGTCTTAGCGATAAAAGCAACAAATGCTGCTGAGCCAAGGCCTACACCTAATGCTTCAAATCCAATGACTAATGCTAATAAAATTTTTTGATGTGTATTGATCTCATCAAAAGGCCCTTCGATCGATAACCAAGCAAAACCTAAAATAGAGATAACTTGGACAAAACCAAAACACCATAAAGCGCGATTAATTCCTATTTTTATCATTAATATACCGCCAATTAGAGCACCAAAAACACTTGGCCATAATGATGCATTTTTAGCAATCCAACCCACATCAAAACGGCTAAAGCCCATTTTTAGATAAAATGGGGTAGCTAAGGACGTTGCCATGCTGTCCCCTAATTTATATAAAAAGATAAAAGCTAAAATCAATACGGCACTTTTAACACCTTGGCGTGTAATAAATTCACTAAAAGGTTTAATAATAATTTCATCTAAACTATGAGTCTTGGGAATTTGATTGATTGGTTCTTTGACCAGTAATGTCATAATAATTGCTGGTAACATAAATAATGCAGTAATGAGAAAAACACTGTTCCAAGGTAAATAATTTGATAGTATTAATGATAGTGAGCCTGGCACCAATCCGGCAATACGATAAGCATTAGTATGAATACTGTTACCTAATCCAAGTTCTTTATCGAGTAATAATTCACGTCGAAAAGCGTCTAAAGCAATATCTTGGGTTGCTGAAAAGAGTGCGATAATAAAACAGATATTAGCGATTAACCAAATATCTAACGTTGGAGAGAAAATACCTAAAATCGCAATCGAAAAGAGTAAAACTAGTTGTGAAATAAACATCCAACCTCGACGTCGCCCAAGTTTGAATAGAGAAATATTATCCATAAATGGCGCCCAGATAAATTTGAAAATATATGGCATCTGGGTTAAAGAGAAAATGCCAATGGTTTTTATGTTGATATCTTCGCTAGCCAGCCATGCAGGTAATAGTTGAATTAATAAATAAAAGGGCAATCCGGATGCAAAACCAGTGAAAATGCAGATTAGCATTTTTGTATTAAAAATAGTTTTGAAAATAGAATCTTGCGGATTATTCATTATTTAATATTATTGGTGAGTTTTTAGTGAGGTGCTATCATAGCATAATAATATAAAAAGTAATTGCTAAAGCCATCATAAAACGTTTTACTATAATATAGATTTGTTGATGCCCAGTTTTTTTAAGGCTAAAAAACCAATTAAATCAAATTTCAGTATTCAATGTTGTCAAAATTAGCATGTGACAATGTTTTTCAATCATCATTTAAAATAAAAAATTATATATAAAGTTACCTTAAAAGGGAGTAGCCGTTATGAAAAAAACTGTGAAAGTTGCTGTTTTTAGCAGTAAACATTACGACAGAGAACATCTAGAAATTGCAAATAAACATTTCGGATTTGAAATTGAATATTATGAACATAAATTAAGTCATAAAACGGTGGTTACTGCTGAAGGATATGATGCTGTATGTGTTTTTGTAAATGATGAAGTGGATAAACGAGTATTACAAAAATTGGCTCATTATGGAATCAAAATTTTAGCTTTGCGCTGCGCTGGTTTTGATAATGTCGATCTAGCTGAAGCTAAAAAATTAGGTATTACTGTAGTGCGTGTTCCTGCTTATTCGCCAGAGGCTGTGGCTGAACATGCTGTTGCATTAATGATGACATTAAACCGTAGAACACATAAAGCTTATCAACGTACACGTGATGCCAACTTTTCTTTAGAAGGATTGACAGGTTTTAATATGCATAATCGTACCGCTGGGGTTATTGGCACAGGTAAAATAGGTCAAGCTGTTATTCGTATTCTAAAAGGATTTGGCATGAATATTTTAGCTTATGATCCTTATCCTAATGATATCGTTGTTGAGTTAGGTGCACAGTATGTTCAGTTAGATGAACTGTATGCTAAATCAGACGTGATTACTTTACATTGTCCGATGTCACCAGAAAATTATCATTTGCTCAATAAAGAGTCATTTAACAAAATGAAAAAAGGTGTGATGATTATTAATACTAGCCGTGGTGGTTTATTAGATGCAACAGCAGCCATTGAAGCGTTAAAACAAACTAAAATTGGTGCATTAGGGATGGATGTGTATGAAAACGAACGTGATCTGTTTTTCGAAGATAAATCCAACGATGTTATTTTAGATGATGTATTCCGTCGTTTATCATCATGTCATAACGTGCTATTCACTGGTCATCAAGCATTTTTAACCCAAGAAGCATTGTTAAATATTTCCGATACAACATTAAATAATATTGCCCAAATTTCAGAAGGCAAAGAATGTCAAAATATTGTTAAATAACAATAAATAATTTAATATGTCGCCGTTATTTTAATTAATTAAATATGGATGATTTATGCAACGTATCGTTATTTGTCTCATGATGATTTTATGGCTTGCTGCTTGTTCTAGTGGCGGTTCTTCTAAAACTCCAATGCAGAAACATCGAGGACATTCAGATGTAAAAGGTGGTGTTTATTTAGAGAAACAGCATGAACAGCCGAAACCTGATAGTGCACCTTTATCTGTTGATAAAGAAAAGTTTATTGCCATGATGGTAAAAAAACATGGTTTTAATCGTCAACAACTTCGTACAGTTTTAGAACAAACAAACAAACTTGATTGGGTAATTGGTTTAATGGATAAACAAGCACCTAAATCAGGCTCTTCAAATGTACCGAATGGCGCTTGGATTCGCTATAAAAATAAATTCATTACACCAAATAATTTGCCTAAAGGTGTTGATTTTTGGAATAAATATGACAAAGATTTACAACGAGCATATAAAGAATATGGTGTACCACCTGAAATTATCGTCGGTATTATTGGCGTTGAGACAGGTTGGGGCCGAGTAATGGGCAAAACAAAGATAATCGATGCATTATCAACGCTAGCTTTCCACTATCCAAGAAGATCACAATATTTTGCTAAAGAATTGGAAGATTTTTTAATTATGTGTCGTGATGAAGGTGTGGATCCCTTTGATTTAAATGGATCATTTGCAGGCGCTATGGGATATGGTCAGTTTATGCCATCAGCATTTAGAAATCATGCGATTGACTTTAATCATGATGGCCATATTGATTTATGGGATCCTGTTGATGCGATCGGTAGCGTGGCTAATTATTTCAAATCACATGGTTGGCAACGCAATAGAAAAGTTGCTGTAGTTGCTGATGGACAAGCGCTTTCTCTTGATACAGGTTTTAGTACCAAATATTCAATTGAGCATTTGGCTAAATCAGGACTAAAACCGAAAAGCTCCTTAGAAGGCCATAAAGAAGTTAGTTTGTTACGTTTAGATATGGGTGATAGTTATCAATTTTGGTATGGTTTACCTAATTTTTATGTCATTACTCGTTATAATCATAGTACACATTATGCGATGGCGGTATGGCAATTAGGATTAGCGGTTAAACAAGCCAGATAAAATAACGCAAAATCCAAAAACTGTAGGTCGCAATTTGCGACCTTTTTTATTAATTCCTGTAAACGCCACTCAAAAATTGAGGAGAGGGGTTTTTACAACCTGAAAATTAGTTAAATCAAAGTAAATAACTATTCTAGATGCTTGCAAAAATACTATCGATTCCCACAATATTTTATTGCTAAAAAAATAATGTTCTGAGGTTTATGTTTTTACGTGTGCTGATAATCAATGGCATTTAGGATGGAAAATATCAAAGAATGCTTTATTAGAACTTAATAAAAAAATAATTAATCATATAATGATTATTTTTGTTTAGCTGTATTAATAATAATTCTACGAAAATAAAATAATCTAGCTAAAACTTAAACTCTTTTAATAATCAAACTTAGAACGATAAAATGGTTTAAGATTATCTTAATAGCTTAGAATTAAGATCGATTCATTCTGCATCGAAACAATTGTTTTTTACAAAACTTAACAATTTTTAGCCTAAAAAATTGTTGCATAGTTTTTCCCAGTAATTATACTTTTCTCGTTCACTACTAAAAGTGATTAGATAGATTGTGATTTAGCTATTTGAGCAAGGAAAGTTCAAATTAAACATTAATTTAATTGACAGGATTGTCGCGATGCATTATAATTTTAACACCAAACACCAAACACCAAACCTGTAAAACTAACTTTATTTTCAAGTTTATTTTTATCAAGTCCACTCTATTTAGTTCCAGTACTATTTTTTTTATCACTTCCATTTAATAGCTACGCTTTGACGACGAGTACAACGAATTTTGTTCATGGTAATGCACCTTATTTAACTTTCGATGATGGTCAAACTCGCGTTACTGATATGAGTAATTTACTTGGTATCAGCTTATCTGATGGTAGAACTTATTTACCAAATAATAATTCAGCGACCAATCCGATTGTATTGCCGGATATAAATGAAACATTAATTAATGTTAATATGTTAGTACCAACCAATGTGGACTCAATCGCATTAAATACGCTTATTGGCGCGCCCTATAATTATTGGGGAGATGATGATGGCGATGGCCAAGGCAGTAATGGTATTGCAGTGACTGGTAATTTAACGCTCACCATTACTGATAAAAATAATCAAAAAGTACTGCGTAATACCGCATTAGATATCTGTAATGCACCTTATAAAGTGGTATTGAGTAGTGATGGTGGTACATTATCTACCCAGTATGGTATGCCTAATAGTAGTGATTTTAGTGGTGGTAGTGCGACTTATTACATTAATCCTAAAGATCGTCCAAAGACCTGTTTTGCTAGGCCAATATTAACATATGGTTCAAATACTGAGATTAGTGACATAGACTTTCGCGGTCCGGCTTCAATGTGGGATCCAAGTAGAGGTTTTATTGTGCAGTCTACGGATCCATCATCTTATGGTTTGAATTTCCCAACAACTGGTGCTAATAATCTATATTTTGATTTAGATATTGGTGGTGTAGGGGCATTGAGATGGGATCCGGTTACTCATGATGGAATAACCGCTACCATGACGCCGAACTCTTCCGGTAGCTATGTTCGTGTTACACTTACCGGTCCTGCAGCAAACCAAGTTCAATCGGAATCGGATTCTCCCGGTATTATATATAGACCTTCTTTACCTCAGACATTCGAGTTGGTTGGTAGAGATAGTTTAGGTAATGCAATTATTAAATATGGTTTTCAGTTAAAACAATGGTTCGTTAATCGTAGAACTGTTTATCGCAATTATTTTAATACATTATCATGGTGTGACAGTATCGGTTATCGGATGGTACAGGTTAAAGACTTAACTAATGCTATTTGTACTGGCGTATGGAGCGGTAGTCATTGTCAAGGTTCTGTCGCGGCTAAACCACCATCAACTGGTAATAATTACCAACGTAGAATCGGTTCAGGTTTTTTTTCCGAGTGGGGGTACATGGATTTTTATTTTAATGCCAGTGTTGATGATTATCGATACAACTATTGGACTAGCGATATTACTTCGGATGGTATCCAGTTTTCAGTTTATCCTAACAATGGTCATGTAAATAGGAATCATTCTAGCGAGACAACCTTAAGGGGGACGTGTTCTATGCCTTAAGATTGCATTATTAGCTATCATAAATCGATATGAATATTTAATGGTTAACTTTAGGACAGAATGCTAAAGATCAAGGAAATCAATTAGAAAAAAATGAACAGTTATTATATTAATAGTGATTTTTATTGTGTATTAGTCATTAGTGTCTATTTTTTTCAAATTACATAATTAAGATGCCTAGAAATATTTGGAAATCATATTAAAAAGCAACAATCTTTGAGAATGACATCAAAAAAATAATAATAGGTTCAATCGTTTAAATCTTATAAAATAAATACTTACTTGATAAGTATATGAGCAATTATTTACAAAAGTTAACAATTTTTAGGAAAAAAAATTGTTGCATAGTTTTTCCTAGTAATTATACTTTTCTCGTTTACTCACAAAAAGTGATTATATAGATTATTATTTCGCTATTTGAGCAGGGAAAGTTCAAATTAAACATTAAGTTACTTGACAGGATTGTCGCAATGCATTATAATTTTAACACCAAACACCAAACACCAAACCTGTAAAACCAATCTTATTTTTAAGTTTATTTTTATCAAGCCCACTCTATTTAGTTCCAGTACTATTTTTTTTATCACTTCCATTTAGTAGCCATGCTTTGACGACGAGTACAACGAATTTTATTCATGGTAATGCACCTTATTTAACTTTCGATGATGGTCAAACTCGCGTTACTGATATGAGTAATTTACTTGGTATCAGCTTATCTGATGGTAGAACTTATTCGCCAAATAATAATTCAGCAACCAACCCAATTGTATTGCCCGAAATGAATGAGACATTAATTAATGTCAATATGTTAGTACCAACCAATGTGGACTCAATCGCATTAAATACGCTTATTGGAGCGCCCTATAATTATTGGTGGGATGATGATGGCGATGGTCAAGGTAGTAATGGTATTGCAGTTACAGGTAATTTAACCCTTACCATTACTGATAAAAATAATAAAAAAGTACTGCGTAATACCGCATTAGATATCTGTAATGCACCTTATAAGGTCGTATTAAGTAGTGATGGTGGTACATTATCTACCCAGTATGGTGTACCTAATAGTACTAATTTTAATGCTAGTCGTGCGACTTATTACATTAACCCTAAGGCGCTGCCAAAATTATGCTTTGTTCGTCCTGAATTGAAATTTGGATCGGATAAGGTTATTAAAGGTACAGACTTTGGTGGTCCAGCTTCAATGTGGAATCCGAATAAAGGTTTTATTCCGCAGTCTAAGGATCCTTCATCTTACGGTTTAAATTTCCCTACAACTGGTGCTAACAATTTGTATTTTTATTTAGAATTAGCTGGTAAAAACTCTTTATCATGGGCGAGTCCTATTTCTCGAGGAGGTATTACTGCTACCATAACACCTAATTCATCTGGTACTAGTGTTCGTGTTAAATTGACAGGTCCTTTTGCGAATGAATCACAATGGAGGTTAGATTCACCAGCTCGTATTACAAAACCAACATTACCACAGACATTTGAATTAGCTGGTAAAGATAGTAAAGGTAATGTAGTGGTTAAGTATGGCTTTCAAATAAAAAAATGGTTCGTTAATCGTGGAACTGTTTATCAAAACTATTCAAATACATTGTCATGGTGTAATAGTATCGGTTATCGTATCGTAAAGGTTCAGGATTTAACTAACGCATCTTGTAATGGCAAAGGTTCTGGTTCTCATTGTCAAGGTGCAGTGGGTGTTAAACCATCATCACTTAACAATAATTACCAACGTAGAATTGGTGGGGGATTGTTTTCGGAGTGGGGCTACATGAATAACTACACGGGAGCTAACTTTGACTCAGACTATCATGATAGTAATGCTCAAGGTAAGCAGAATAGTTCTAATTCAAGCATTGGCCATGCCTATTGGACAAGTGATCCTATCGGTAATGATAATTTTGTCGTATCCTCTAGTAGTGGTTATATCAATCGTTTTAGTTTGGATTATGGTCACGATGGAGTGTGTACCTATCCTTAATGATATGGAGCCTCAGAGCCCGAGCAGCCAATAAATAATGGCTGCTTAAAATTCAATAGAACTGGCATATTTCTATTTCGATTTAGGGTGATTAAATTTTGAGGAACGGTGTTTTTAGATACAAAGATCTTTAAAATCTAAAATCACCACAATATCATGTACCAATAGTAATTTCATTAATATACTAATTGAGTATATTTACAAAAGTTAACATTTTTTAGAAAAAAATTGTTGCATAGTTTTTCCCAGTAATTATACTCTTTCCGTTCACTACAAAAAGTGATTAGATAGATTATTATTTAGCTGTTTGAGCAAGGAAAGTTCAAATTAAACATTAATTTAATTGACAGGATTGTCGCAATGGATTATAATTTTAACACCAAACACCAAACACCAAACCTGTAAAACTAACCTTATTTTCAAGTTTATTTTTATCAAGTCCACTCTATTTAGTTTCAGTACTATTTTTTTTATCACTTCCATTTAGTTGCCACGCTTTGACGACGAGTACAACGAATTTTATTCATGGTAATGCACCTTATTTAACTTTCGATGATGGCCAAACTCACGTTACTGATATGAGTAATTTACTTGGTATCAGCTTATCTGACGGTAGAACTTATTCGCCAAATAATAATTCAGCGACCAATCCGATTGTATTGCCGGATATAAATGAGACATTAATTAATGTTAATATGTTAGTACCAACCAATGCGGACTCAATCGCATTAAATACGCTTATTGGCGCGCCCTATAATTATTGGCGGGATGATGATGGCGATGGTCAAGGCAGTAATGGTATTGCAGTAACAGGTAATTTAACGCTCACCATTACTGATAAAAATAATCAAAAAGTACTGCGTAATACCGCATTAGATATTTGTAATGCACCTTATAAAGTGGTATTGAGTAGTGATGGTGGTACATTATCTACCCAGTATGGTGTACCTAATAGTAGTGATTTTAGTGGTGGTAGTGCGACTTATTATATTAATCCTAAAGATCGTCCAAAGGTCTGTTTTGCGAAACCTACATTGAGATATGGTTCAGATACTGAGATTAGTGGTATAGACTTTCGTGGTCCGGCTTCAATGTGGGATCCGAATAAAGGTTTTATTGTGCAGTCTAGGGATCCATTATCTTATGGTTTGAATTTCCCAACAACTGGTGCTAATAATCTATATTTTGATTTAGATATTGGTGGTGTAGGGCCATTGAGATGGGATCCGGTTACTCACGATGGAATAACCGCGACCATGACGCCGAACTCCTCCGGTACCACTGTTCGTGTTACACTCACTGGTCCTGTTGCTAACGAAGCCCAATGGCAATCAGATTCTCCTGGTATTATATATAGACCTTCATTACCTCAGACATTCGAGTTGGTTGGTAGAGATAGTTTAGGTAATGCAATTATTAAATATGGTTTTCAATTAAAGCAATGGTTTATCAATCGAGGCGTTAACAAATACATTTATGAAAGTACTTCTTCATGGTGTAGTAATATAGGTTATCGTATTCCTACAGTAAAAGATTTAACTAATTCAGTTTGTGAGGGTATATGGAGTCACTCTCGTTGTAAGGATATGGAAGGTGGGATGCCTCCTTCCTCCGGTAATCATTACCAACGCACAATAGGGGCAGGATTTTTTTCTGAATGGGGATTCATGTATTATTACACGGACGCTAATTTTGGTCATAGTGATTACTATTGGACGAGTGAACTTGGGGGTAACGAACGGTTAGATGTTAGCTCTGATGGTGGGCATGTGTTTTGGGCTGGTTATTCATCTTACAGTGTTTATGGTATTTGCTTATTACCTTAGTTATCAATTCTAGGTTTGATAAGTAATATAGTACAAATAGAATCAAATAGAATTATTCGAGTTTAAGATAAATAAAATTATCATATGGATAGATGATCGTACCGGTAATGATAATTTTGTCGTTCTCGCTAGTAGTGGTTATATTAATCGTTTTAGTTTAGATTATAGTCACGATGGAGTGTGCACCTATCCTTAATGGTATGGAGCCTCAGAGTCCGAGCAGCCAATAATGGCTGCTTAAAATTCAATAGAACTGGCATATTTCTATTTCGATTTAGGGGGATTAAATTTTGAGGAACGGTGTTTTTAGATACTAGGATCTTTAAAATCTAAAATCACATGAAATATCATGTACCAATAGTAATTTCATTGAAACACTAATTAAGTATATTTACAAAAGTTAACATTTTTTAGAAAAAAATTGTTGCATAGTTTTTCGCAGTAATTATACTTTTGCCGTTCACTGCAAAAAGTGATTATATAGATTATTATTTCGCTATTTGAGCAAGGAAAGTTCAAATTAAACATTAAGTTACTTGACAGGATTGTCGCGATGCATTATAATTTTAACACCAAACACCAAACACCAAACACCAAACCTGTAAAACTAACCTTATTTTCAAGTTTATTTTTATCAAGTCCACTCTATTTAGTTCCAGTACTATTTTTTTTATCACTTCCATTTAGTAGCTATGCTTTGACGACGAGTACAACGAATTTTATTCATGGTAATGCACCTTATTTAACTTTCGATGATGGTCAAAGTCGCGTTACTGATATGAGTAATTTACTTGGTATCAGTTTATCTGATGGTAGAACTTATTCGCCAAATAATAATTCAGCGACCAATCCGATTGTATTGCCGGATATAAATGAGACATTAATTAATGTTAATATGTTAGTACCAACCAATGTGGACTCAATCGCATTAAATACGCTTATTGGCGCGCCCTATAATTATTGGCGGGATGATGATGGTGATGGTCAAGGCAATAGTGGTATTGCAGTTACAGGTAATTTAACGCTTACCATTACTGATAAAAATAATCAAAAAGTACTGCGTAATACCGCATTAGATATTTGTAATGCACCTTATAAAGTGGTATTGAGTAGTGATGGTGGTACATTATCTACCCAGTATGGTGTACCTAATAGTAGTGATTTTAGTGGTGGTAGTGCGACTTATTATATTAATCCTAAAGATCGTCCAAAGGTCTGTTTTGCGAAACCTACATTGAGATATGGTTCAGATACTGAGATTAGTGGTATAGACTTTCGTGGTCCGGCTTCAATGTGGGATCCGAATAAAGGTTTTATTGTGCAGTCTAGGGATCCTTCATCTTATGGTTTGAATTTCCCAACAACTGGTGCTAATAATCTATATTTTGATTTAGATATTGGTGGTGTAGGGCCATTGAGATGGGATCCGGTTACTCACGATGGAATAACCGCGACCATGACGCCGAACTCCTCCGGTACCACTGTTCGTGTTACACTCACTGGTCCTGTTGCTAACGAAGCCCAATGGCAATCAGATTCTCCCGGTATTATATATAGACCTTCTTTACCTCAGACATTCGAGTTGGTTGGTAGAGATAGTTTAGATAATGAAATTCTTAAATATGGTTTTCAATTAAAGCAATGGTTTATCAATCGAGGTAATAAAAGTTCTAATTATAGTTTAGCATTATTATGGTGTAACAGTATTGGTTACAGTGTACCTCAAGTTAAGGATTTAACTAATGCGGTTTGTTCAGGGCCATGGAGTGGTGATAACTGTCAGGGTGCTATCGGAGCCATACCTTCATCTACTGGTAATCACTACCAGCGTCGAATAAATGCTGGATTTTTTACTGAATGGGGATACCTAACCAACTACATTGGTGCGGGTACAGGTCACTATTATTTGTATTGGACTAGAGATCAATCAGGAAGTGAGCAGTTTATTGTTTACCCGTATGGAGGGGATGTTTATATGTACAATCCAGCTATTGACTTTTACGAACCCTACAGTTTTTATGCTCTGTGTACTTCATCTTAGTTGTTGTTTCTTGAATCGAGATTGAATAACTAAAATAGAGTCACGTAAAATTATTCTTGTTTAGGATAAATAGAGAAGTCATATTAACCGCTCTAAATAAGAGCGGTTAATATTTTTGAGAACAGGGATTTTAAGTATAAATTAAGAAACGATTAGTTTGACTGAAATTAATAATAAGAAGATACCAAAATATCTAATTAGTTTATTTATTGATAATTTTTGAGCAATTTGAACTCCGACTTTTGCCATGGGTATGCTAGCTAACATAATTGATAATACTGCGGGTAAATAGACGAAACCCAAACTGTATTCTGGCAGTTCTTTGATATTCCATCCAGCAATGATATAACCAATAGTACCACCTAAGGCTACAGGTAAGGTAAATGCCGCAGAAGTACCGATCGCTTTTCGCATATCCACGCCGCATTTCTTTAAAAAAGGTACCACTAACACACCACCACCTACACCAACTAATGCGGCGAATACACCAATTAATCCGCCGATGAAGATATAGATTGTGTTAGGTAATAATGTCGCTTGGCTATTTTGTTTTTTCGCAACTTTTCCAGTTTTTAGAATAAATTTACTGCCTGTATAGATGAGGAAAACAATAAAAATCCATTTGAGCCAAATACCGGGAATATAAGGTGTCATGTAGGATCCGCCAATAGTGCCAATAATGCAACCTAATACCATCTTTTTTAAGATCGACCAGACAATATTATTATTTTTATTCTGAACCCAACTTGATGATAAGCTAGTACCAATGATCGTTGCTAAAGATGAGGCCACTGTGATATGGTTTATCCATTGCCCACCATGACCAAAATAATCGAGTAGCATAAGTAATGCTGGCACAATTAATGCTCCACCACCAATACCGAACATACCCGCAAGTAATCCAGCCAATGCGCCTATACAAAGCAAGATAATAAATTCAACAATCATACTCTATCCTTAAGTTGTGCATTCATAAAACTAATTATTTGATTATTTAATAGTTATAATAAGTTTTTTGGCAAGTTTATTTAAAATAGTATTGGTTATGTAATATGGCAATATTGTACTGAGGCTAGCTAAAAATACTAGTAGCTAGTTAATTATTGATGACTTATATCAGAAAAAATAATTCAAAAGATGACATATCGTTTAAAAAGACTTATGTTATTTAGCAATTAATATGAATAAATATGTTTAGTTAATTTTTGATGAAAGGGGAAAATAATGAAAGATCGTTTGAAATGGATTGATGAGTTTGGTTTTTTAGCTGAAACTGCAAGTGGGCACTCCTTAGTAATGGATGGCGGTATTGAACATGGTGGTCGAAACCGTGGTGCGAGACCTATGGAGCTTTTGTTACATGGTGCTGCAGGTTGTATGGCTTACGACATTATTGCTATTTTGAAAAATAATAAAAAGGATGTTCGAGATCTTTGGATCGACATTGATAAAACTCAAGCTACCTCTTCGCCAAAAGTGTATACCTCAATTAATTTTCATATTGTAATTACTGGTAATAATATCGATAACGAGGCTGTTGAAAAGGCGATTAAACTTGCATCTGAAAAATATTGTAGTGCTTCAATTATGTTAGGTAAGACAGCCAAAATGTCCTACACTTATGAAATAAGGGATCATGTTTAATAACTTTTTTATAACTGATAGTTATAAATAAATAACCGGCTGATATTAGTCTGAATTGCATTAATCCTTTAAGATTTCATCCTTTATCAGGAAGAAAACAACGAGAGTGATTATGCAACAATTAAGTAAAAATATGCGGTTTCGAGATTTAGTTATTTTGGGATTGCTTTTTATTGGCCCCGCAGCTCCAGTAGGGCTATTTGGAGTTTTAGATGTTATAAGCGATGGTGCCATTGCACTAGTTTATATTGTTGCGACTTTTGTGATGGCGTTTACGGCATTTTCTTATGCAAGAATGTCAAATGCTTTGCCCCATGCAGGCGCTGTATATGCTTATTGTTCTATTGGTATTCATCCTAATGCTGGATTTCTTGTAGGTTGGTTACTTCTACTAGACTATCTGTTTATTCCTGCTGTTGCCTATTTGTTTAGTGGTATTTCATTAAATGCCTTAATTCCAGAAGTTCCTGTTTGGATATGGACCTGTTTTGCAGTAGTTATCACTACCATGCTTAATTTAATTGGTGTTAAAAAATCGGCTAGAATCACATTAGTTATCTTAGTCGTTGAGATTGCAGTCATGTTTGCTGTGCTTTTAGTTGGTATTTGGATTATTACCACGCATGGAACTAAACAAGATTGGCTTACTCCGTTTATTGGTGGTGAGTTATTTAATTGGAGTAGCCTTTTTAATGCGGTCTCTATTGCTGTGCTTTCTTATTTAGGGTTCGATGCTATAGCAACTTTTTCAGAAGAACACAGTGGTAAGCGAAACTTAGTAAGTAAAGCTATTATTAGCTGTTTAATTCTTGCTGGTTGTTTATTTGTAATACAAATTTATATTGGAGCTTTACTTAATCCTTATGATAGCGAATATTTACGTAACCATCCTGAGCTACAAGGCAAAGCTTATTATAATATAGTTAATAATGAAATTAATTTATGGTTAGGATGGTCTCTTAGTTTAATGAAAGCTGTCGGGGCATCGTTTGCCGCTATGGTCGGTCAAGCTGCGGCAAGTCGTCTATTATTTAGTATGGGGCGAGATAAAAGATTACCTGCTTTTTTTGCTAAGATTGGTAAGAAAAGTGGTGTGCCTTCGAGAGCAATTTTATTTTCTGCATTGTTTAATCTATTGTTGGTATTTATTGCTGCCAATCATGCTAAGGGATTACCAATGTTAGTTTCATTTGTCGATGTTGGTGCTTTATGTGCATTTATTATGTTACATGTATCAGTAATAGGTTATTTTAAATTTAAAAAACGTTCGAATGGTTGGCGAGCTAATTTATTTGATATTTTAATCCCTATTATTGGCATTGTCGTATTGTTACCTGTGTTGTTACATATTGATAATTATGCAAAAATTATTGGTGGTATTTGGTTAATTATAGGAGTGATTATTCTTATTTTAAGTAAAAATCAAGGCCAAATCGGTTGGTTAGAAGCAAATAAATAATCAAGATTTTGTTTAATCATTTTAGATGCAAAATTTTTTATAAAATCTGAAAAAATTGTCTGTTATATCTATTTAGCACGGCAATTTACTTTTTGCTATTTTTTGGGGTTAATGGTAATTTTTTATTGATGAGTAAGAGTATTGATGACAGCTAAATGATAATTATGGATATTCATCTTCTATTTAATGCTTTATTGTTGCTGTGTTAATGTTTAATCAAGCTGTTAGTTGTCTGAATTTATAACGGATAAAATGTTTTAAAAGCATTTTTAAGCCAAAAAATTTGAGGAAAGGGTTTTTTTAACCTCTTCCTCAAGTAATCATAAGTTTTACTGTAACGAATAACAGGAAGATAGCAAAATAGTTAATCAGTTTCTTTATTGATAGTTACCTTGCAATTTATCTAACAATGTTTGCTATAAGCTTAATAGAGAATACTACCGCTTTTACCAATCTACAAATAAGCTGATAATTGTATTTGTGCTAAATAAGATAATAAACTCAAAGATAATAAAACTTTCTTGTGTACTTTTTTAATTAATCATATTTTGATTAGTTAACTTCTAGATTTTTAATAATTAATAATTGTATCACTGTTTTTTTATAAAGGATGCATAATCATTGTTGTTTTAATAGTTATACTCATAACCTTTTTGTATAATGCTTCTTATTTACGATGTTAAGTTCAATGCTGACAGAAATATTACGTGGCTCGATGATTTCGGCAAGTTTGATTATAGCTATTGGTGCACAAAATTTGTTTGTACTTAAACAGGGGTTATTAAAAAATCATATCTTTTTTGTCGCTGGTATTTGTTTTATCTGTGATTTTACTTTGATGGCTATCGGTATTTGGGGAGTCGGAGCATTTATTAGTCGTAATCCTATCATAACCGACGTGCTTGCCATTTTAGGCGCTTTATTTTTGATTTGGTATGGATTTAATGCCTGCAAGAGTGCAATACAAGGTAACAGCACTATGCAAATTGATTCTACTCAGCAACAAAAGAATGCGTTAACTAAGGTTATATTGTCTACTTTGGCTGTTACTTTACTTAATCCCCATGTTTATTTAGATACAATTGTAATTGTTGGTGGTATAGCTGGCACTTTATCAACTGAGCAAAAATGGGCATTTTTAATTGGTGCTGTTTGTGTTTCTTTTATTTGGTTTTTTGGTATTGGTTACGGTGCTAGGTTACTTATACCATTATTTAAACAAAAAAGAATGTGGGTTATATTGGACTCAATTGTAGGCGTCGTAATGTTCTATATTGCTTACCGACTTATTTTTTATGTTATTTATGGCAGTTGAATGTTGTTAATTTCCCCACAACATTCAACTTGAAAATCAATTAGCATTAGCTTGAGTACAACTTTCTTCATAGCCATTTTGGCAAGCTAGATAATAATAATGTTTGGCTCGTTCTGGATCTTTATCAACTCCCAGCCCTTGTTCATAGATAATTGCTAACATGTATTGGGAGCCTGCTTCGTTTTGAGCGGCTGCAAACTCAAATGATTTTCTGGCTTTGGTATAGTCTTGCTTAAAATAAGTACCTTCATAGAAAAATAAGCCTAAATTGTATTGTGCTAATGGTGATCCTTGTTTGGCAGCTTCGATATCCAATTTTACACCTTTAGCCAAATCTTTGGTTAGTCCAGCATAACCATTGTAGTACATTATAGCCAAATTATGCTTTGCATGACGATCACCACCTTTTGCAGCTATTTCATAATATTTTCTTGCTTTAAATTCATCTTTTTCAACACCACGACCATTTGCATAAAGAACGCCTAAATTATAAGTTGCTTGCATATTTCCTTGTTGTGCGGCTTTTTCATACCATTCTCTAGCTTTGACAAAGTCTTGATAAAAACCACTATCATCTATATTTTTTTCAATTCCTTTGTATGTCTTTTGGGGTTCGGCTTCTTCATATAGAACACCAAAGTAAAATTGACCGATGGGATCTCCACTTAATGCTGATTCTTCAATCAGTTCTTTACCTTTTTGTTTATTTTTATCAATTCCATAACCAAAAAAGTACATTGAACCCAAAACTGCTTGTGCACTCATATGATGTTGTTCTGTTGCTTTTTCAAACCATTCCTTTGCCTTGGTAAAATCTTGTTTAACTCCTTCACCCTTTAGATACATGCGGCCTAAATAGAATTGAGCTTCAGCATCATTTTGCTGCGTTGCTTTTTTATATTGCTCATCAAAAAAAGCCTCAATATTTTCAACTGCAAAGCTGGTATTTATTGCAAATAAAAATAAGCTAATCATTACTATTAATCTGGTCACTGTTTCACCTTATTTGTCCCTAAAATTTAATATTTATTGTTACTAAATACATTTATATATGGATCTTTAATAAACTAATTGGCATTAAAAATTATTACCATTACATGTATAACTAGAATATGCTGAAATTATCTAATAATAACGTGATATTTATCACAATTATAATATTTTTTGTTTATAACAAAAGTAAGTTTTTAATATTATGCTAATTTATAAATTTGGATTGTTACTGTTTAGTTGACATAACTATTCGGGCAAAACCTAAACATCTTACTCAATGAGGTGTTTAGGTTTTTTTGCTTTAAGAAAGCCAAATATATTAACAACTAGGGAATATCAGTTTTAGCGGGTATGCAAAATTAATTGGATACTGAGTAAATAGACAAGGAGTTCTTATGACAAACAAACGAGTGAAATTAGCATTATTGGTTAGTGCAGCTTTGGCTGTTGGTCAAGCAGTTGCTATTGAGCAGGTTGAGATTAAAAGTCATCAATTAAAAAAAATTGTAATTGATAATCTAGAATTTAAAGACTTTGATAAAGATGGCAAATTGTCTCCTTTTGAAGATTGGCGTTTGTCGCCTGAAGTTCGTGCTAAAGATCTACTTAGCAAATTGTCGTTAGAAGAAAAAGCAGGGCTGATGATGCATGGTAATGCCAAAAGTTTAGGCGATGAGCTTGGTCATGGAGATAAGTATAATTTAGAAGAAATTAAACAGTTAGTGCTTGATGATAAGGTAAATAGTCTAATTACTCGTTTAGAAGTGAATCCAAAAGATTTTGCTGAGCAAAATAATCAATTACAACAAATTGCAGAGTCCTCTCGTCTGGCTATTCCTCTGACCATTAGTGTTGATCCGCGAAACACTTTCTATTATGGCAATAAAGTAACGAGTAACGCTGGATTTAGCCAATGGCCAGGAACATTAGGCATGGCTGCGATTGGTAACGAGTCTATTATAAATGAGTACGGAAACATTATTCGACAAGAGTATCGTTCACTAGGGGTAACTCAGGCTTTATCTCCCATGGCAGATTTGGGAACCGAACCACGTTGGTCTCGTTTTGAAGGTACATTTGGCGAAGATCCAATGCTAAGTAAAAGTATGGTGCGAGGTTATATTTCAGGTATGCAAAATGGCAAACTTGGCTTAAATTCACAAAGTGTGGCTGCCGTCGTTAAACATTGGGTTGGTTATGGTGCTGCAGAAGAGGGGTTAGATAGTCATAACTCTTATGGTAAATATGCACTCTATACTCATAAAAACAGTTTAGAACAACATATCATACCATTCACTGGCGCATTTGAGGTCAATGTAGCTGCAATTATGCCGACTTATTCTATTTTAAAAAATGCCCAATTAAATGATCATAAAATTGAACCTGTCGGCGGAGGTTTTAATCGCTATTTATTGAAAGATCTATTAAGAGATACTTATCAATTTAAAGGGGTGATTATTAGTGATTGGAATATTACAAAAGATTGTAATGAAGTTTGTATCAACGGTAACCCACCTGATATAGCGCCTAAAGCGGAAGGAATGCCATGGGGAGTAGAAGATCTCACTGTTGAGCAACGTTTTATTAAAGCTATTCAAGCCGGTGTTCAACAATTTGGTGGAGTGAGTGATAGCTCTGTTATTGTGTCAGCTGTAAAAAACAATAAACTGGATGAAAAAACTATTGATAGTGCAGTTTTAGCAATCTTGACGCAAAAATTTGCTTTAGGACAATTTGAAAATCCTTATGTTGATCCTACTGAAGCAAGCCGTTTTGTTGGTAATCAAGATTTCCAAAAAGTTGCTGATAAAGCGCAATTTGATTCATTGGTTTTATTAGAAAATAAAGATAAGATTCTGCCATTGAAATCCAGTAGTAAAGTCTATTTATATGGTTTTACTGAGGATGCTAAAAACTCCTTAAAAGGTAAAATTACTATTGTTGATAAATTGGATCAAGCTGATGTGGTTGTTGCTAGAGTTAATGCGCCTTATGAACAAAAACATAAAAATTACTTCTTTGGTGCAAGATATCATGAAGGTTCATTAGAATATACTGCTGATGATAAAGATATAAAATTTATTAATGAAGCAAGTAAAAAACATCCCGTTGTTGTCACTGTTTATTTAGATAGACCGGCAGTTTTAACTCCAGTAAAACAAATAGCAAATGCAGTGGTTGCAAATTTTGGTGTAAATGATGATGTGTTATTTAAACGTTTATTAGATAGTAAACCATTCAGCGCTAAATTACCATTTGCATTACCAGACTCAATGGATAGTGTTATAAAACAATCTTCTGATTTAGCAAACGACATGCAGGCATTATATCCATTAGGTTATGGTTTAACGCTTTAAGTCGTCTATTTTGTGCTATTGAATTAAGTTAAGGCAATAGCACAATTATTATTTTCAGTAGAGTTTTTAACTATAAATAAGCAATAAATTGAAAAATATGATAATTTTTTCAACATTAACTACATCCACAATCAACACTGCTAGTTTTTTGTTTTTTTGCTTGATTATTTTTCTTGATAATTGCTTGAACTTTTTTGGAAACTACTGATAAATGGTCTTTAGAATCTAAATAGTTTTGTTCTGCGGCTTTAGCAAACCATTGTTTTGCTTTAAAATAATTCTGTTTAACACCGGTGCCTTTATAATACATAATTGCTAAAGTATATTGTGCTACAGGATCTCCTTTTTGCGCTGCTTTAGTGTCCCATTCAATACCCTTTAGATAATTTTGCTTAGTACCTTGTCCGTTATAATACAACATAGCTAAACTATGTTGAGCGCCAATATGCCCTTGTTTAGCTGCTTTTTCAAACCATTCTTTTGCTTTGCTATAATCTGGTTCAGTTTTTTGTTCGTGTTCATCAATTGCCCCTTGTTCAATACCTTTAAATACACGTTTTTTAACTGTATAACCATTAAAATACATTATTCCAACATGATATTGAGCCTCAGGATCATTTTGTTCTGTAGCTTTTTGATATTCACTTTCAAAATTTAATTCAGGTTGTTCATCAGCAAAAACCGAACCATAAGTGAACAAACCTAATGATAGGATTAGAATTAATTTTTTCATTATATACCCAGTAATTTTATTACTGTAAAAGGACTGTAACGAATTTATTCGTTATAGATAAATCTATTGTCGTTATGTAATTTAGCTATTTTATAAGCAAGTTTACAAAATTATCAATAGTTTTCTTTTGGGCAGTAAAATGGTGATGGGTGAGCTAGATTATTCGGCACATCGTGTGCCTGACCCTTTCAGGGCCAACACTTTGTGTTGTTTAAATTCGTTCCAGACGAATTAGTCGAACGCAAGCGCTATCATCGCTGAGTAATTTATCTGTAATGGAATAGGTGAAAGAGAAAAAAGTGGTGGGTCGTGAGCTAGATTATTCGGCACATCGTGTGCCTCACCCTTTCAGGGCCAACACTTTGTGTTGTTCAAATTCGTTCCAGACGAATTTGTCGAACGCTAGCGTTCTCATCGCTAAGTAATTTATCTCTGTAATGGAATAGGTGAAAGAGAAAAAAAGTGGTGGGTCGTGAACTAGATTATTCGGCACATCGTGTGCCTCACCCTTTCAGGGCCAACACAAGTGTTGTTCAAATTCGTTCCAGACGAATTAGTCGAACGCTAGCCGTTCTTATCGCTAAATAATTTATTCGTAATGGAGTAAGTGAAAAAGAAAAAAATTGGTGGGTCGTGAGCTAGATTATTCGGCACATCGTGTGCCTCACCCTTTCAGGGCCAACACTTTGTGTTGTTCAAATTCGTTCCAGACGAATTTGTCGAACACTAGCGTTCTCATCGCTGAGTAATTTATCTGTAACGGAATAGGTGAAAGAGAAAAAAGTGGTGGGTCGTGAGCGATTCGAACGCTCGACAAACGGATTAAAAGTCCGCTGCTCTACCGACTGAGCTAACAACCCATTAAGATAGTAAAAGTGGTGGGTGATACCGGGTTCGAACCAGTGACCCCCTCCTTGTAAGGGAGGTGCTCTCCCAACTGAGCTAATCACCCCAAGTGTTTTATTTCTAAAACATCACGGTAAGAATTGGTGGGTGATACCGGGTTCGAACCAGTGACCCCCTCCTTGTAAGGGAGGTGCTCTCCCAACTGAGCTAATCACCCTTACCGTGTGGATGTGCATTATAAGGCACGTCTTATTTCAGTCAACCTTTTTTTTTAAATTTTCTTAAAATTGACCCTGTTCGGTTTAATTTTAGACATTTTTTGGATGATACTTCGCAAATATGCATATTGTTGGCTTATATCCAGCTAATTATGATTATGATTTTTGATATCACTAATCAACATTATTTAAGATACATATGATAGTTTTTAATAAAAAATGTGCTGTTATTACAATCGAACCAGAAATATTACGCTATCAAGTGGTAACTGTTAAAGCCCTTAACGGACATTCTAATAATGAAAATTTAGCTGATATTCCTTATCAAAACTCGACTGATATTGAGCAACTGATACAAAATTTAAAAAAACAGCAGCCAAAATTAACTGCAATAGCACTGAATTTAGGCCAAAGTTACGTTCAGTTTCAGAAAACGGCTTATCCTGAGGTGAAATTAAATTCAGCAGAATTAACTTTATATGTAAAAGCAATAATCAATAAACTATTTCAATTACCGGCAAACAATATGTTTTTCGATTTTGTGTCATTAGCAGGCCCTCAAAAAACTATTATGATTGCTATTTGTGAGAGTGATACAGCTAATTATTGGATAGATTTATCCAAAAAGCATGGTTTAACTTTGCTTTCTATTAATAGTAAGTTGGAAAATATAAGATTTAATTTTTTACCGTGGCGCCAGCAAAAAGCAAGGCAGCACCAGTTTCAATTACTACTTTTCATGGTTAGCTTCATTGGTTTACTGAGTTGTTTCTTCTTTTATCTTTTACTTGATAGCCAAACTACATTTAGTCAATATTCGAAACAGCTATCAACACAACAAGTGCTAGAACAGCAATTGTCTGCTCAATTAGCAAGTTTTATTCCTAATCCTTCACCTAGTCAAAAACAGATTCAACAATCGCTACAAATGTTTGCAGAAATGCTGCCAGAGACAATCTGGTTAAGATTGTATGAATATGAAGCACAGCATATAAAAATTATCGGTCAAAGTATTAATTATGTCGATATTATTAATTTTAATCAGCAACTTTTATCCAGTCATGAGGTAAATAGTAGCTTGGTTAAAAATATCGAAAATAGTGGAGATAGTTTGTTGTTTCAACTGGATATTGAATTAAATGAATAATGATTTTTTTTATAGACCTATTTGGCAACAATACTTAATCAGCTTTTTGCTACCTTCAATTGTGTTTTTCATCTGTTATCAGTTTTTTATTCAAGAACTAAAACAACAAACAGAGATGCAAATTACAATATATGAAGAAAAGAAAACGGCAATTAAATTACTTCAATCAAAAATTGAACGTTATCAATCTGCTAAAAAAAGTTCGTTAACTTTACTAACAGAACTTGAGTTTGCTAAAGCAATCAAACGTAATCAATTGCACTTAACTTCCTTTAAATATGAGAAAAATGAATTGTCAAGTTATTGGCATATTGAGCTACGAGGGCAGTTTATTAATTTTATGCAATTTATTAGTGAGTTAAATGACAATTTTTATTATTTAAATTTTCAGAATTTTACTATTGATAAGCAAGATACTTATTTGCAAATTAAATTTAACATATTGATTAAAAGGGATATTAAATGAATTATTATCTTATTATCAGTTATTTTTTATTAATGATTTATTGTTTTAATGTTAATGCAGATATTCATTTAACAAGGGATCCTTTTTTACAAACTATTAATTTTAGTTGTCAGGAGCAGACAGATCTCCTTAATAAACAGATCCAAGTTTGGCAATATAAAGGTTATATCCAACGCATAGAGAACCATTACCAACAATTATGGCTTTTTTCTGAAAATAATTGGTTAGCAATTACTGATAATACCGTACCGCATATTTTGTTTCCATGGACTGTAAGTGCTGTATTAGACGATAAACTTTTATGGCAAGCAAGTTTACCTAACTATTGCAATCATACTGTGTTATGGACAATGCCTTTGACAAAATAAGTGACTATTCTAGTTTAAGGATATAATTAATGTTTAAAATTAGCCAAATATTAAAAAGTTTAGCAAAAAAATATTTAAATATTGTTATATTAGTTATGCTTTTTTCTATGTCATGTTGGGCAAATCCTAAAACTTTATCAAGCGCTGAATCGGACGATCTAATTTCTATAAATTTTTATCAAACAGACATTGCTATAATTTTGCAAGCACTTGCTGACAATAAACAGATGAACTTAGTTATGGTCGATGATTTGTCAACCAAACAAACCATTAAACTGCAAAATGTTAAATGGCAAAAAGCATTAACAGTTGTTTTAAATTCTGCAAATTTACGCGCTGAAATTGACGATAATATCTTATTTATATCAAAAGCTGTTGATCCAGAGGTGTTGCTTCAAAAAAAATTACTAGAACAAAAAGAGTTGCAATTAAATAAGCCATTAAATTTGCTGACTATTCCAGTTAATCATGCCGACCTTAATAATCTAGTTGAAACTATTCAATCACAAGGATTATTATCCGAACGAGGAAAAGCGATTATCGATAAAAGAACTAACTCAATCATTATTACCGATATGTCTACACAATTTTCCAATATCAAAAAATTAGCTAAAAGTTTGGATCAGCCAATTCCTCAAGTGCATATTTCGGCTCATATTGTCACAATGAATAAGCAAAGTATGGATGAGTTAGGTATAAAGTGGGGATATACTGGGCACTCATCACAAGTATTAAGTAAGTTTGATGTTGACTTTGGTGTCACCAATGCAGCATCTTCTGTCGGTTTCAATTTAGCAAAACTTTCCGGTAGTTTGTTAAATCTTGAACTTTCGGCATTAGAATCAGAAAACCAGTTAGAAATTATAGCAAGTCCGAATTTGTTAACGGCAAATCAAAATATGGCTTCAATAAAGCAAGGTACAGAAATTCCTTATGAAGTTTCAAATGGTGGTAATGGAGCTACATCTATTGAATTTAAACAAGCTGTATTAGGTTTAGAGGTTACCCCAAAAATTATTGCTAACGATCAAATGATATTAGATTTATATATTACGCAAAATACGGCTGGTCGTTCAATAAAGCGACGTGATGGGGGCGAAGCGTTAGCTATTGAAACACAGGAAATTAGAACGCAAGTCAAAATTAAAAGTGGCGAAACTGTTGTATTAGGTGGAATTTTCCAACAAATTAATAATGTTAGTAAAAATAGTGTTCCAGGCATTAGCAATGTACCCATTATCGGTAATGCTTTTAAAAATAAAACAAAAAAACAACAAAAACGAGAATTAGTTATCTTTATTACTCCGCAATTAGTTGAGTAAATAGCCATGGAGTTGTATCATACTCAATCTTATTTTGTTACTTTGTTTTGAGCCTATTAACTCAATGCAAAATATAGTCACTAGAATTACAATTTATTATAAAAGTTGAGAATATCATGTTTCATTTTGTCGCTTCTGATTTAGATGGCACTTTGCTAAATACTGAGCATAGCTTATCGCCATTTACTAAAAAAATTCTTCAAGCTTTACGTCAAATGGGGATTCACTTTGCCTTTGCTACTGGTCGACATCATATCGATGTTGGTCAAATGCGTGAAAATATGGAAATCGACGCTTTTATGATAACCTCAAATGGTGCTAGAGTTCATGATAGTCGAGGTAATTTAGTTTTTAGTCGTAGCTTTGAGCCTAATCTAGCCTGTGAGTTAGCACAAATTTGTCAAGACAGTTCATATATTTATACGCATGTTTATCGTGGTGATGATTGGTTAATTAATAAACCAGATGCATATTCGCTTAGTTTTTTTACTGACACGCAATTTAAATATCAATTTTTCGATCCGCGTAATTTTGTCGCTGATGATATTGCCAAAATTTATTTTACCACTTCTGATGTTGCACATAACCATCATTTGGTTGAACTAAAACACAAAATTGAACAACAATTCGGCAAAAAAGTTAGTATCGCTTTTTCTACAGCAAACTGTCTTGAAGTGATGGCGGAAAATGTAACTAAAGGTAGTGCATTAAAATTAGTGGTTGAAAGTTTAGGTTATCAGCTTAAAGATAGTATTGCCTTTGGTGATGGAATGAATGACTATGAAATGTTAAAAATAGCAGGGAAGGGTTGTATCATGAAAGATGCAAGTCCTGAACTTAAGTCATTACTTCCTGAACTTGAAGTAATTGGCTCTAATGCTGATGATGCTGTACCTCACTATTTAGCTAATCTTTTACTTTAATTTGAATAGTTATATTAACCATAAATATGATTGTTGATAAAGATCTTAATACTCTGGGCTTGCGTTGCCCAGAACCCATTATGCTGGTTCGTAAAGCGATTAGAGAATTAGCTGTTGGTCAAATCTTACATGTTATAGCTGATGATTTGGCTACAACTCGTGATATTCCTAGCTTTTGTCGGCATATGGATCATCAATTAGTTAATGCTCAGATTGAATCTATACCATTTGAATATTGGATTAAAAAATCACATTAATAAATTGATCTGAATAATTTTCAATTAAATTCATTTTTATTACGATAAATCAATTTGTTTTAAATGATAGTGTAGTGTGCGCCAATCATTAGGTGCAAGATTATCGATCATTAAAAATAATACTCTTCTTTTGCCATCACGACATGATTTTAAATTTAAAATTACCATATAACGTAAAAGCAGTGGTTTTCGCATTAAATGCCAACGTTGTTTATGCCAATAAATTTGGTGTATATATTCAAATAATGCCAATTCACCTTTAATAGTTCTGAAATAATTGACACTACGCCACCATTCAACGATTAAAACTAAAATTAAAATATAGATATAACAATTCAAGAATGTATCGGCTAACTGAATAAAACTTATCATAATTAAAATTAAATAAAAACAACTAGAACCCAATAATTGTAAAAAAGATCGAGTAAGATTTGTGCTCCACATATTAATATTCTTAAATTGATGTAAAGCACAATTATTTAATTGTTTTATCTGTTTTATTTAAAAATATAAAAATATTGTGAGATAATACGCAAAATTCTTGAATAATTTAGTAATAATACGGTTAACATCGTCAATTTATTAGCTATTTGGTTGTTGTTTTATAACGTATTGGTTGTAGTAATTTATTAATCAATGTATTAGTAACGATGTATAAAAATGGCAATTAACTTTAACTTTAACTTTAATTTAAATTTCTTGTTTAAATTAAAAGAATTAATGGTTAAAAATTTGATTCAAGTATTATTTGCAATATAGATAATTATTGCTTTTTATTTTGAGTCTTATCGAGTAAGTAGTATACTCGTCGGTTAAAAATGATATTAATAAATATAACAACAGTTTTATTATCTTTCTTTGATTAAAAATCAATTGGATAGGAATGATTTGTGATAATACTAAAAATATTAAAATTTTGCCTTAAACTTTTTATAGGTTTATTTCTTTGTGGTTTAATTATTGGCATAGCTGGTTATAGCTATTATTCAAAAGATCTACCGGATGTTGCAACATTAAAAGATGTTAGATTGCAAACACCTATGCAAGTTCTCAGTAAAGATGGTGAATTGATCGCTGTTTTTGGTGAACGTCGACGAATACCATTAAAATATGATCAAATTCCACCTGTTGTCGTAAATGCTGTTATCGCTACTGAAGATGCTCGTTTTCATGAACATTTTGGCATTGACCCAATTGGTATTGTGCGAGCAATGTATGTAGGATTAAAGCAAAAAGGTTTTTCACAAGGTGGTAGTACTATCACCCAACAAGTTGCTAAGAACTTTTTCTTAACACCTGAAAAAAGCATATCTCGTAAAGTAAAAGAGATGATTATTGCTATACGTATGGAGCAAGAATTATCTAAAGACGAGATAATGGCATTATATCTTAATATGATCAATTTTGGATCACGAGCTTATGGTATAGCAGCCGCATCATTTACTTTTTTTGGTAAAACTCCAGACCAGTTAACCATAGATGAAGCCGCATTGCTTGCTGGTTTACCAAATGCACCTTCAGCATTCAATCCGATTTCTCATCCAGATAAAGCGTTAATTAGACGCAACTGGGTATTGGGACGAATGTTAGACCAATCTTATATTACTCAAGCTGAATATGATGAAGCAATTAAGCAACCATTAAATGCAAGTTACCATACACCAAATATTGAATTTTCTGCGCCATATGTTGCTGAAATGGCGAGACAATTTATGTACGATAAATTTGGTGAAAATGCTTATACTGATGGTTACAAAGTTTATACGACAATCTCTAAAACAGATCAAGTTGCAGCAACTGAAGCAGTTCAAAAACATATTATTGATTATGATATGCGACATGGCTATCGTGGCCCTGAAAAAATCTTATGGGAAAATAATGAGCCAGCCTTAGATGAAGATCAAATCCAAGCAGCCTTACATAAATATATCTGCTACAGCGGTATGTGTCCAGCAGTGGTATTAGAATCGAATGATAAAGAAGCAAAAGCTGTATTATCTGATAAAAGTAATATTACCATTGCTTATCAAGATATGAAGTGGGCAAGAAAGTTTATTAATGATAATCAACAAGGTGCTTCACCAAGAAAAGTTAACGATACATTAAAAGCAGGTCAATTAATTTGGGTGAAAAAATCTGGTGATAATTGGGCTTTAGCGCAAATACCTGCTGTTAATGCTGCATTGGTTTCTCTTGATTCGGATAATGGGGCTATTAAGGCTATTGTTGGTGGTTACGATTTCAACTTAAGTAAATTTAATCGTGCAACACAAGCATTACGTCAGTTGGGCTCTAATATTAAACCATTTATCTATACAGCAACGTTAGAACAGGGCTTAACTATGGCAACTCTGCTTAATGACGCACCTATTGTGCGGACTACTGGTAGTGTGACATGGCGTCCTAAAAATTCACCGCCAACCTACGCAGGGCCATTAAGAATGCGAATCGGTTTAGGAATGTCTAAAAATGTGATGATGGTAAGGGCACTACGTGCTATAGGTATCGACTATGCGGCAACCTATTTAGAACGTTTCGGATTCCCGAAAGAAAATATTTCTCATAATGAATCATTAGCCTTAGGTTCAGCATCATTTACACCTTTACAAGTTGCTAGGGCATATTCAGTAATCGTGAACGGTGGTTATTTAATCACACCATATTTAATTGAAAAAATTGAGCACGATAATGGCAGTGGAGTGTTTTATCAACACCAACCATTGATTGCTTGTCATAATTGTAAAGATGAGGTTGTGAAATTTGATTCAGTTTCAGTATCGTTAGATAATGTTGAAAACGAATCGAATGAACTTGGTAATGAAGAGCCTGAAGAGGCTAATCTTAAGTCAGAAGATAATCTAATCTTACCTGATATTAATAATGATAACAAAACCGCTGATGTAACACCTAAATATGCGCCACATACGGTTGATAGTGGTATTGCTTATATTATGAAAGATGGTTTACGTACCATCGTGTTTGGTGGTTCTGATTGGCAAGGTACAGCGTGGCGTGTAAAAGCCTTGGGTCGAAGAGACGTTGGTGGTAAAACAGGTACTACTAACCAATCGAAAGATGTTTGGTTTTCTGGGTTTGGTGGCAACATTGTAACATCGGTTTGGATGGGCTTTGATGATCACCGTCGTGCTTTAGGGCGGACTTTCCGTGCCGAAGCTGGTGCAGTTACAGCTAATCCAGTCTGGGTTGATTATATGAAAGTTGCTCTTAAAGATGTACCAGAAAAACAAGATGTAAAACCAGATAATGTGATTTCAGTGACAATTGATCAACGAACAGGCATGTTACCAGGTTCTGGTGCAAGAACAATGTCAGAATATTTTATTAAAGGAACTGAGCCAACTACATATGGATCACAAGAAGTTGGTACTAGTGTGACGGATTCACAAGGCAATACTCAAGAACTATTCTAAGTAAGGTTATTATATGAATGGTTCAATAAGAATTATTGGTGGTAAATGGCGCGGTAGAAAATTGTCGGTTCTTGATAAGCAAGGCCTGCGCCCAACCACAGATAGGGTAAAAGAAACTTTGTATAATTGGTTAATGCCAATTATACAAAATAGCAATTGTTTAGATTGTTTTTCAGGTAGTGGTTCATTAGGTTTTGAAGCTGCATCACGTGGAGCTCAATCAGTCACTTTATTAGAGAAAGACAAGCAGGTAGCTAATCAGCTGAAAAAAAATAAACAACTCATTGCAAGTGATAATATTGACATTTATGCAACCGATACTTTTCAATGGTTAGATAAACCTGCGCAAAAACAATTTGATGTTGTTTTTATCGATCCACCTTTTCATCAATCATTGATTGAAAAGACAATAACACTACTTGAAAATAATCATTGGTTTAATTCATCCGCTTATATTTACATCGAGTCTGAAACCACTCATGATCTAACTAGTTATATTCCATCAAATTGGTATTTACATAGAGAGAAAACAGCCGGACAAGTTCATAGCTATCTATTTATACGAGAAGACAAATAATGTTTATACTTTTGGGTAAATTAATCTATTCATTTATATGGTTATTTTTATTATTTAACTTAGTTCATCCATTTCCAAAGCCAGCCAATGTTGTTGCATACGTTGGATTGGCCGCTTTTGTTATAACACATGGCTTACAAGCTTGGTTATTACAATCAACGATGACCAATCAAGAAAAGCAGCAGGATAAATTTAAAGCACTTAGACTTTTTATTTTTGGTGTTTTTGAAACACTTAGCTGGAAGAACAAAAAATAACGATTAAAAAAGGTTGCCATACACGAATATTTTTGTATAATGCTCACCACTTCTTTCGAAGCATTCAATATGCGGGAATAGCTCAGTTGGTAGAGCGCAACCTTGCCAAGGTTGAGGTCGCGAGTTCGAACCTCGTTTCCCGCTCCAATTTAAGATTTATAGTATCCTATAATCAACAGTTAACATATTTCCCTTTTTGGAACTGTCAATAATTGCCATCTCTGTGTCTATATAAGTACGTAAATGAAATGCATCAATTCTACTACAGACATACCGACTCAACAATTGGTATACTCATAGAACTCACTAATCAACAAAGTACTATCGTTTTGTGAGCCAATTATAAAACATGGTGTAAAGTTGATAGCTTATGTATCAATAAAATTGAACAAAACCTAAAATATCAAAGCTAATATTTTGGTGAAGAAGCCAGATTATATTACGAAACTTTTAAGTTTTATGAGAAGTAAATAGGGAGATTTATCACTCCAAATCCGATTATGTTATTGGTTGGGATTAACTTATATTAGTATACTTCTAATCCAATAGTTTGGTTTGATCCTTTTGGAATAGATTCTATGTCAGATAAAGTCATTGTTTGTAGAAGATGAGTTTGTTTTCCAGATTGATTGGCGATAAAATAGACACAAAGAAAATTCGTAAAATGTTTCTGTTAACTATAGATTTACAAAAACATTAGATAATTAGGTAATGGAATATAACGTAATAATGTTGGTGACATACGAGCAACAGGAGGGAGATATCCCCTCCAAATGCTTCTAATCCACATCATGCAAGCTTATAAGGAATGAATCGTTAAAAAGCGGCATAGTTAATGGATATTTCAAAATTATTGTAGAAGAAAGGTAATTTTTAATGAAAAGTATACTTACAGATCAGGAACTTAAAGAAATATCAGATCGTTGTAGTAAAGCAACAAATGGTCCTTGGATTTCTTATGTAGAAGGAAGGGATCACGTTAGTGGTTCAAATTTTATCATGACTGGTTTAGATGATAATAGAGGTGAAGATATAGAGTTATTCGGCGCAACAATCGATGATCAAGATTTTATTGCTCATGCTCGACAAGACATTCCAAAATTATTAGCGGAAATAGAGTCATTAAAGAAGCAACTTAAAATAATAAGTTAATAATTATGGTATACAGGACTATGCTGCATAAGCAAAATAGAGAAACTTACTTCTATAAAATAGGTAGCTACACCCAGTTAGATCTATTGATACCAAATACAAAATAGATCAAGTCTATTACAACCATAATGGCGGATCGGTTCATCCATATCCCTCATTAATGAATAAAGAACAATCGTTTGATAAGTCAATTACAAAGCATGAGGCGAGATAGATAGTTTTTGCATTAATGAAATAGAGAAAAATCTGCGTTCTCAAAGCAATGACTTTGATGGAAAAACTGAGTTACATTACAATATCTTTAGGTATTATGATAAGCATTTACTATTGAAAGACGCGATTGGTTATTAGAAAGGAAGAATCTTTGCTTATAAACCTGATCCTATTACTTAAATTGATTAGCGTAGATTATTATTGATAATTTAAAAGACCAAACCGAATACAGAAACTCACCATAATACTACACCCCATAAGTTAAATAGAGTGTTTAACCAAAAGATAGCTAATATCGCATAAGTAATCGTATCAAAATGATGTTTGTTCTTTACTTTTTTGTAATTTGTATTGATATACTCGCCATATCACTAATTGAATTATTATTCATAAATTAAAAAACTCTGAAAGCATAGACTAATGACAATATTTTTATTGTTTCTTTATACCTATCTATTTTATCGCCTTATCTACTCTTATTGAGGTCAGAAGTTTGGTATTGGTTACGCGAATTTAAAAGAAGTAAGTCCCAACTATGAATCGATTGTATTTCTATTATAGAGTAGAATAGTTTTTTTATTTAATTATAAATAATCTTGTTTTGTTAAGCTCATATATTCTATTAAACTATCAACAAATAACCTTACATTCAGCGGTAGGTATTTGGCATGTGGGTATAATAAAAAGAATGGCCGTGTTGCGCCATTAAATTCCTTTAATACCTCAACGAGTTCACCACTTTTTAATTCTTTTTCTATTGAAAAACGATAAACTTGCATAAGGCCGGCATGATTTTTGACTAATTCATTAGTTGCCAAAAAATCATCCAATATAGTAAAGTTGCCTTTTATTTCTAACTCTATTGGTTTTCCTTTTTTACAGAAGTGCCATGAGATTTTACGTCCTGTACTCGGTAATTCAAATTCAATACAATTATGTTTTTTTAAATCTTCTAACATAACTGGGATCCCCATATTTTGTAAATATGTTGGGGTTGCCACAACAATTAATTCTGAATCCTCTAATTTTCTGGCGATTAGATTACAGTCTTTCGGTTTTTGTCCTCTTATTGCTATATCAAAATTATCTTCGGAAAAAATTATATTGCGATTACTAGAATGTATATCAATATGGATATTTGGATACTTTTTCTTAAATAGTAGCAAAAAGGGAATTAGTCTAAAATGGGTAAATGGTGTTGGTGCACTTATTCTTATCAAACCGTGCAATGAACTTTGTGTGTTCTTTATTGTAAGTTCTGCATCATTTAACTGATTTAACGCTTGTCGGCATTGCTCATAATATGCTTGCCCGAAAGATGTAACGCGCAATTGGCGTGTTGTTCTGACAAACAATCGGACATTTAATCTATCTTCTAAACGAGCAATTGATCGGCTAACCGCTGCTGGTGTAATACCTAGCATGTTTGCAGCTGCTGTAAAACTGCCTTTCTCAACAGTAAGGCAAAAGTGTTCGATACTACTTAACTGAAAATCTTTGTAATGACGTGACATAATTCCATTAATTACATTATGTAATAACTGTAATTAATTATAGCCTGTTTTTCAATTTTAAAACATAGATTACAGTATTGCTAAATGTTAAATATATTACTGGAGAGTTTTATGAGTATTTCAAATAAAACAGCTATTATTACTGGCGCTGCTGGGGGGATAGGTTCAGCACTTGTCAAAGCATATCTAGAGTTAAATTATAATGTTGTGGCTAATGGCCGTAATAGTGCTAATTTAGAGGCTATGGCTGTTAAGTTGGGTAACCCTGAGCGTTTACTTCTTATTTCTGGCGATATCGGTAAACCAGAAACTTCGAAAAAATTATTTGCCAAAGCGATAGAGCGTTTTAATAAAGTTGATGTTTTAATTAATAATGCAGGAATTTTTATTGCCAAACCTATCATTAATTATACTGAGGAAGATGTTGATACAATCATCAATACCAATTTGAAAGGCTTTTTTTATCCATCACAAACAGCTGCTAACCATATGATGAACAATGGCGCTGGTCATATCATTAATATAACTGCATCAATTGCTATTCAGCCGAATGCTAAGTTACCTACATTATTACCTGTATTGATTAAAGGTGGAATAAATCAAGCTACGCGAGCATTAGCTTTAGAATTATCTTCATCAAATATACAAGTGAATGCCATTGCTCCAGGTGTAATTGATACCCCCCTTAATGCAATTCATAATGCACAAGATAGAGAAAATTTAGCTAAAATGTCTCCCATGGGAAAAATTGGCAATCCGCAAAATATCGTTGATGCAGCTGTTTATTTAACGCAAAGTGAATTTGTGACAGGAACGACAATGATTGTAGATGGTGGCGCCTCAACGGGTGTTTGGTAGAAAAATACCTAAAATTAAATAAAACTTCAAGTAGTGACTATTTATATATTATTGATTGATAAATGTATAATCATACTGCAAAATTAACCAATAATTTTATTTACTTGCCAATTGAATTATTAGTTAAAAATGTATTTTTTATGCTTTTAATCTAATTAATAAGTAAGTTACAACACAATTGAGTTAGTGATGAATATTAGAAAAACAAAAATTATTAATAAATTAAATAGTTTATTAAACCGTCAGGTTGCTTTAATTGCGGAAGATATTGATTATTTAAGTTACCAAACAGCCTCTATTCCTAGCGATATTTCTGCTTATGACGCTTATAGAATGATGACTCAATCTCAACCTAAATGGCTTAAAATATTATTTAAGATGAGAGATTTTTTAGGCAGAATGGTAGGAATTAGAACAATAAAAGGTTTTGAACAGTTAAGTAAAAATATACCTAATGTTGGCGATAAAGTGCATTTTTTTAACGTTATTGAGTTAGAAAAAGATAAATTAACTTTAATCATTAGAGATCATCATCTAGATGTTTGTTTACACCTTCGTTTAATTGATGATAATGATAAACAAAATAAATTGTATGTAATTACATCAGTCAAAAATCATAATGTTATCGGCAAGATATATATGGCACCTGTGTCTGTTCTACATCCATTTATTGTTAATAGACTATTGATTAATCTTAAAGCTAAAAAATAAATGTATTAGTAAATGTTGGTTGAATTTGATTGCATAATTAATCATTTTTAACTTTATTTCGTGTTATAAAAAACAAGTCAGAATAAGTAAAAGTTTTTAGCTCTGAAAAATTTGGCTAAAGATTTATGCAAATAATTTGAAATATATAAGGAGTGTATAATGATAATTGTAACTTTTAAGTTTAAAAAACCTTTGGAAGAATTGTTAGCTAAATTTGAAGAACATAATAAATTTTTAGATGAGTATTTTGCCAGCAATAAGTTTATTGCGTCTGGTCCTTTAGAGAATAAAACAGGTGCGATTATTGTAGCAATGAGTGATTCACTTGAAGAAGTTAAAAATATTATGAAATTAGATCCATTTTGTATTTATGATCTTGTTGATTTAGAATTTACCTTATTTCAAGCGAATAAAATTTCGCCTAACTTATTAAGTAATTAAATTTACATTACCTGGTTTGATGGGTTAAAAGTAGGTTGCATTCAATGCACCTACTTAATCGAATAATTTAGTAAATACTAAAAAACTTACTTCAATAAAAGTATTTTGGCTATCTAAAAACTATCCGTAGTACGATATCCACCGCCACCAGATGAAGAGCTCGATGAATAACTATTCCTACTGGATGAGGAACTTGAAGAACTTGATGAAGTTCGACTACTATTAGATGACCAGCTTGATGAGCGACTTGAGCGCCTAGAAGATGATGAACTTGAGCTACTTAATATCGACCAGCCACTATTTGTACTTGAGGAAGTTGTATTATTTCTTAGTACGCGTCTAGCTAAAAGCTCCATAACGATTTTTTCAGGAGAATCACCATATTCTATTAAGTTATTTAGTAGGTTATTAAGTGTGTTTGAAGAAATTTTATATTCATAAAAAGAACTAGGTATATTATTTTGCCTAAATAAATTCAATGTTTGATTAAAGCGAATAAAAATATCTTCAAGGTTTCCAATTGATTGTTGAAAATGTGGAATACGTTGTTCAAGTTTTTTTATCTGTTTATCTAATTCAGGAATTTTTTTAAGTAATATATCATCTTCTTTGGATTTAGTTTGTAAGGTTAGCTGCTCAAGTTTTTTAATTGACTGATTTTCTAGTAACTTAGCTAGCTTTGAAGATAAATTTTTAAACTGAACGCTTTGTCCTGATTGTGTGTCATTTAATGTATTATAAGCCTCTTGCTTCTGGCATTCAGCTTTATCTAAATCCTGTTCAATTTTAGCTAATTCAGTTTTTAATTGCGGTAGCTTCAAACTGTTTTCAACCAGTTGTTCTTTGTTATTTTTTTGTTTTAAGGCCAAATCGTATAATTTTTTCTGATTATCGTATTTAAATTGCGATTCTTTCATTAAAGATTCGAGTATTTTTTGGTTTTTATAATTTTCATTAAAATGAACAAATTCAGCTAGCGATTCATCCAGATTTCTAAAAATCCAACGACCTTTATAATTATCTTCGCCATAGTTTCTTTTGATTAAATAATTGTAATAGTTATTTTTACTGTACTCGGCTAATTTTTTTGAGAATTCTTTTTGGCATACTTCATAATCTTTGGTTATTTTTTCTAAATTTTCTTGTTCGATAGTAAAACGATTAAACGATGAAACGTAATCAGGATCGCTTTCCAGTTGTAGCACCTTTTGGGTAGTAAGTTCATCTAACTTTGCAAGAGTATTTGTTAATTGCTGTTGATATTGACCAGTTTGTTTTTCTAATTTACTAAGCTTGCTAGTTAAGTCACTATATAGTCCCTGCAATTGCTTAATAATATTTTGGACTTGAGAATCACTATTTTCCGGTGATTCTTTTAAATAGATGGTAGCAATTTTTTGATAAATACTCGCCTGTTCATTCTTCAAATTCAAAATTTTATCAAGGGTATCTTGTCTTTCTTTATAAGCCGTATCTAAAGTGGCTTTAATACCCTGTGCTTGTTCATAAATTTTATTTTCAATTATTTTGGTCTGCATGGTTTACCACTCTAAAATCCTTCCAGATTTCACTGATTTTGGACAATTGAAGATTAAACGTCCTTTCGGTTTGGTACAAAGTTTATTGTTATCAATATGCCCATCTTGCATTTTATCGCTTTTAACACTGTTATATTGTTCTAAAGTGACTTGTTGGCCAAATGTATTTACCAATTTTGATTCTCCAGTTTCAATACTTTGTACCCATAATGAATCTGAATGGTTATTGGTTGTCATCGGTCTGACAATCAAGTACCACGATTTACCATTAGTATTGTCATGAGTACGCTCCACTCCCGATTTATAATCTGGATGATCAACAATAGTTAACGTTAAATTGGTTTGAGCTAGTTTTATATAGTAAGCCATCATTTCTTGATAATGTTCGACATGCTCAAAATTCAAATTTTTTAAATCAGCAGTTAAGGCATTTTGTAAAGTAATAACTTCACTCATATCAGAGTTAGGTACGTTTAATGTTTGTAGTTGTTTAGTATCAGATAGAATTTTATTTTCAAGAGCTTCAGCACGTCCAACGGAATGAAAAAGTGTTTCTATTGGTTCAACATCAATATCTTGTTGTCCTTGATTGAGATTATCAAGAATTTTATCAACTGAAATTTGTAAAATAGGATATTTTTTAGTTGCCTCTATAAACTCTTTACTTTGAATTAAGTTGGCCAATTTTTTATCCTTTTCAAGTAATTCACTTAATTCTGTTATTTGTTTTGTGATCTCAGGTAAAGTAGAGGAGATTGAGTTATCAAGTTCTTTTAGATCATTAAGTGTTTTCTGATTCATCTCAAACGTTGGCGATGAAATCTCCGTTGATTCAGTAACATGAAGATTAATCTCTTGATTGAGTAAATGAGTAATTGAGTCTTTTAATTTTTTTACGGGAACTTGTGCAAAGTAAACAGGAAGTTTATCAATTTGCAAAAATTTATTGTTAAGATCATTTAAGGTATTTTTTTGGGATAAAATATGACTATAAGTTGTATCGATATTATCATTAATTTTTAGAATATTTTTTAATATGCTGAAGTTGAGCAACAATAAAATAACTAAGATCACACCGATAAAAGGATAAAGTATATTTCTTTTTATGTAACAAAAAGCAAAAAAACGAATTAACCAACTACGTTTAGGTGCAATAAATTGTAATCTTTGGTTAAACCAAAGATTAATTCCCTTTTCAATGATTTCGTCATTAACAATTTGCCCCTTAGCTTGATAATAATTTTTTATATTTTCTGCTAAGTTTGTACGCAAAGCGTTATGATCAAGGTGCCCAAGTAATAATTGTTGCTTTTGATAAAGTTCGTCAATGATTGCCATTGCACCTAGTTGGTCACTAAGCTTAATATTTGACATTAATTATTAGCCTTTAAAATAATATTATTAAAGCGTTGTTTACCATCTTCAACAATACGATCTATCTCTTTCGCATTATCAATTGATTCATTACGTAATTCGGCAATTAGCTGCTGACTTGATTCTTGATAATTGACAATTGCGTCGACTAAAGCACGTAACGAATCAGCTTTAATGGTTGAGCTATATCCAGCACGTAAGCTTTCTTCTAATTGTTTATTACCCGCAGATGCAATGCTTTCAATACCTTTATTCATGCCATCTTTCATCGCGTCTAACGTTTTAGTACTTTCGCTTAAACCAGTTAAAGAAGTGATTGATGCACTTAATGCAGTAAAAACAATTTCATTGGTGGAAAAAAAGCTTACACTTTGTTGATAAACTCGTTCTTTCACTGAGGTTGTTTGTTGTATACGGGCAAAGACTGCTTCTGCTGAATTATAAGAAACGGTTAAATTATTGGCTAAATCCAATATTATTTGGTAACGACTGTCTTCTTGTTGAACATTACGTAATGCTTCATCGCGGATAAGCTCTAAACGCGCTTTTGCCACATGATCATCTTCTTTAAAATTATCCACATCGGCAATGGCTAAAGATAATTTATTTTTACATTCTTCAAGACGAGCGGTTGCTATTTGAACTAATTCTTCGGCAGTGATTTGAGCTTGTTTCAATCCAAATCGAAAATCTTGATAGGCATTTAGAATAATATGCTCACGCTCAATTTGATTACCAGTTTCTTGCGATACCTGTAAATAGGTCTTTTTTATCAGATTGAATCGGTCGGGAATAGAGCCTCGTTGAAGTTTCATCCAACCTATTTTTATTCTTTCAAAAAAATCTAATCGACCATCATCAAGCCAACCTAGCATTTTTTCCATATCCGTTCGGATACTATCAAAATGATTAACAATTTTGGTGTAACGTTGTGAAACTTCAACACCATCTATTTGTTCGCGAACCACTTGGTTAAAAGCACTTTGTTGTTGTAAGGTTCGTGCTATTGCGATAACTCGATTTTTATCAATTTCGGCAACATTATCCAATAACTTTAAAATTGGTGCATCGGCTTGTGGTTTAATAATAATTCCGATTTTATTTAATAATTGTACTGCTCTATCAATATAAGGTATGACCTGGCTAGACATTTATAAATCCTTTAATTTTTATTATTACATCGACAAATCTGCTAAATTATATCTTAATATATTGTTTACAACAATTTATCTCAATATTCTTTATGATTCTAAAAAGAATTATTAAAACTAAGAATTTTGAGCATAGTAGGATATTAATTATAAAATAGTTTATTTAATGGGTAGTTTTTTTGCTTGATTTTCTATTTTAATTTTTGAGTAAAATTGTTATTTTAGAATTTAAGTTATTGCAATCGGCTATAATCTTGCTTAACTTATTAAATAATTAAGTTTACATTATCTAAGCCAATTAGCTAAAAGACGATTGCATATAATGGATTGAATAATTTAGGAAATACTAATAAAGCCACCGATATAAAACTCATTTTCTTTTTACACACATTAATATATTTTATTCTTTTAATTGCCAATTTACCTACTATGTGGTAAAAATGAGCGTTGTTCCAGTCAGTTTTCTTTTTGTGATAATCAAATTATCTATAACATAGTTTTTCTTTTTCTATTTTAAATTATTTACTAATTTAGTCTTATCATTTGATAAATAAAGTCTTTTTTATTTGTTCGAAATTTTTGCCACGCTCCACAATTGTCTTGATTTTTTAGCTGTAAAAAGCAAATTGTCATGCACTTAATAGCATTACTTAAAAATTCTCTATTAGATTTTTCAAATAAAAATGTTGTTTTACCAATATAGATTTATTTTGGAGAGGAAATAATGAATAAAGTATTTAAGTTAGTTTGGAATGCACAGCGTCAGGCGTACGTCGTTACATCAGAAAAAGCACAATCTAAAGGTCGATTGTTTTTACTTAATTTAGTTTCAGCTATCAGTGTAACATTAGTCATGACACCAATGAGTTATGCTCAATGTGATAGTTCGTTACTAAAAAATAATTGTGCCCGAAACGTTACTAATGAGATTGTTAATAAAAATTTATATAATAATCAATTTATTAGTAAACAAATTAGTGTTGATGTTAATTCACTTTTTGGTGCTACTAACTTCAACAACTCAGTAGAAATATTATTATCTAAGCATATTGAATCTGTTGATGATGGCTATAACTATATTAGTGATAATAGTGTTAGTGACATAACTTTACATCAATCTGCAGGAGATATTATTGGTGGTAAAAATGGTATTAATCTTAACCATAATGGTAATGGTTCAAACGGTATTACGATTTCAGGTGAGGTCACGGGTAAACAGGGTGATGGTATAAGAACTATAAATAGCACCTCGACTCAAGATCTAAATATTACCGAACTTGTTGGCGCCAATGTTCATGGTCAAGGCAATGGAATTAACGCCTTAAATAATGGACACGGTATAACAATAATTTCAACTGCGGACTCGGTTATCGGTGATGAGCTTGATGGTATTTTGGCTGTAAACGATGGTGATACTCAAGGTTTAAAAATAATCCAATCAGCAGGTGATGTTCATGGGAAAAAAAATGGTATTAATGCTGATAATAAAGGTAAAGGTAGAACCAATATTACTTCCAATGGAGAGGTGGTTGGTGATGAAAATGACGGTATTAATGCCGTTAATGAACAAAATGCAGGTGATTTACTGATTTCACAAAATGGTGGCTCTATTACTGGTGGACTTAATGGTATCAAAGCTAATAATCTGGGCAATGGTTCTACTACAATTGCGGTTTCAGCTAATATTCTTGGTCAACAAAATGATGGGATCTATGCCAATAATAGCAGCAACACTCATGATTTATCGGTGACTCAAAATTCAGGCGTTATTAATGGTAAATTAAACGGTATTAATGCTGTTAATAATGGCAATGGATCAACTATTGTCACAACTTCAGGTACAGTTACTGGTAATGAAAACGATGGGGTAAATATTACTAATCAAGCCAATACGAATAAATTAACTTTTAATCAGTTAAAAGGTGAAATTACAGGTAAAGAATACGGCATAAATATAGTTAATAATGGTAATGGTATAACTTCGATTTCAAGTCATGGTGCGATCGAAGGACAACAAAGAGACGGTATATTGGCTACAGGTAGTGCCAACACAACTGATTTAAACGTTAATCAAACCAGTGGTAGTATAAAAGGTGCAATTAATGGAATGAATCTCACTAATCAAGGTACTGGTTCAACTTTAATTACTACTAATGGTGAGGTCATTGGCCAACAAAATGATGGCCTTTATGCCGTTAATCAAGCTAATACCCACGATATGACGGTTAATCAATCTGCAGGCACGATTTCTGGCCAATCTAATGGTATTTATATTCACAATGGTGGCAATGGATCTTCTATTATTGGTAGCTCTGGTGATATAACCGGTGAGACTAATTATGGTATTGTTGCTGTTAATGAGACCAATACCAAAGATCTTACAATTATCCAATCGTTAGGTAATATCAATGGTAACCAAGATGGCATTAATATTGAACATAGAGGGACTGGGTCAACCACAATTTCAACTGCAGGACAAGTATTAGGCCATCAAGGTAATGGTATTTATGCTGTAACTCAAACAAACAGCCAAAATTTAACTGCAAAACAATCATCTGGCCGTATCTATGGCAAAAAAAGTGGTATTAATTTTAATAATAATGGTAATGGATCTACATATGTGAATACTTTTGGTGATGTCACTGGTGAAGAGAATGAAGGGATCTTAATTAATAATGACAGTCATAGCCAAGATGTCAATGTGATGCAGACATCAGGCCTAATTAAAGGTAATACTAATGGGATTAATATTAATAATAAAGGTAGTGGTAAAACAACAGTAACTTCATCTGGTGACATTATTGGTAATCAATATAATGCCATTACATTACTCAATGATCAAAATAGCCAAGATATCACCGTGTCACAATTAGATGGTAATATGCAAGGGGAGTCATATGGCATGTATATCACTAATAATGGCAAAAGTACTACAGCGATTACTACCTCAGGCAATGTAACTGGCGCTGAGAATGATGCAATCCGTGTGTTTAACAATAATAGTGCTACGGATTTAAAAATCAATCAATTAAAAGGCTCTATTACCGGTAATCAAGATGGTATAAATATAGAAAATGATGGCCAAGGATTAACCAATATTACTACTTCAGATAACGTCATCGGTAAACAACGTGATGGTATTGCAGCGAAAAATGGTACTAGCTCTAAAAGTCTTAATGTTATCCAATCAGCTGGTGAAATTAATGGTCATCGCTATGGAATATATGCGGTCAATAGTGGTCAAAGCTCTACGGTAATTAGTATTGCAGGTAAAGTGATTGGTAATAATAGTGACGCCATTTTTGCTGTTGCTGAGTCAGCTACAAACAATTTACTTTTTAGTCAAAATAAAGGTAGTGAGATTAATGGCAAGCTCAATAGTGTCAATCTTACCAACAATGGGCAAGGTTCAACGAATATTAAAGTTGCTGGTCAAATTGTTAGTCAAACTTTAGATGCCATTATTGTAGCTAATGATGCCAATACGAGTAGTCTATCCTTTAGACAAGAAGCGGATAGTAATATTCAGGGAGAGATGAATGGCGTTAATCTTACCAATAATGGACGAGGTTTAACGAATATTATAGCTGAAGGTGATATTAGTGCTAATCAAGGTTCAAGCATATTAGCCGTTAATGGTGATACCGCAACAGATCTATTTGTTAAACAATCTAATGGCATTATCAATGGTTTTGATAATGGTATTATGGTGACCAATAATGGCACAGGTATGACTGTACTTGATATATCAGGAAAGGTAGTTGGCCAAAATAATATCACTGGAATAGGCATTAATACTTCTGGTAAAGAAGGTCTTAAAACTTATATTAATTTAAATCAGGGCGCTGATATATCTTCTGCTAGTGGTATTGCGATTAAAAATGAAACAACTGATTCAATTATTTCCCTCAATGATGGTTCTAAAGTTAGTGGTCAAATTAGATTGGGTACTGGCAATGATACCTTATTTATCAATGAGGGTGCAGATATATCGCAATTGACTGTTGTTGATGGGGGCAATAAATTACTTCGCGTAGATGGATCGTCTGATGTTGATAGCCTTAACCTTAATACACATCTTATTGGTTCATCAACCTCTAATGGTACGATAGGTGATGTGGCTATTATTGGTTGGGAAAATATTAATCTTAGCAGTATTGCTAGACTAACACTCACTGGCGATTTAAATACTGATAAATTAACCATTAATTCAGGAGCTATGGTGGATCTTAAAACTGGTCTGCACCAATCTAATATTAGTGGTAGTGTTTATAATAGTGGTGTGATTACCCTCGGTAATCAATTTGCAGGTGACCGTTTAACGATTGCAGGTGATTATATTGGAGATAATGGTAAGTTAATCTTTGACACGGTTGTGCAAGATAGTGATAGTCCAACCGATCGATTATTTGTACAAGGTAATGTTTCGGGTAATACTTTTATAGAGATTAATAATATTGATGGTTTAGGTGCTGATACTAGTAATACTAATGGTATTGAATTAGTGCATGTTGATGGAGCGAGTAGTAATGATGCTTTCAAAATGCAACAAGAGCATCTAGATGTGGGTGCATATGAATATTATTTACATAAAGGTGATCTTAATAATCAAAATAATAACTGGTATTTACGTTCTTACTTACCTAATAACCCAACTGACCCTACAGAACCAACAGATCCTAATGAACCGACACATCCAGTTGATCCAGTAGATCCTTCAACTCCAATTAAACCAATCGATCCAACTGAACCAACGAGACCAATAGATCCTAATGAACCGACACATCCAGTTGTTCCAGTAGATCCTTCAACGCCAATTAAACCAATCGACCCAACTGACCCTACGAGACCAATAGATCCTGAACCAGAAAAACCAGCCAGAATAAAAACTTATCGTAAAGAAGTATCAATGTTTGGTGCAATAGCTGAACAACTTCGTTTAGCAGATAACCTTATGCAAAGTAATTTACATCAACGTATTGGTAATGCGCCATTGCAGGATTCATCAATAGGGTGGGGAAGAATTATCACTAAACGTATTAATGTAAAACAGAATGGTACTGCAAATGCACACAGTAAAGGCAACTACTCAGGTTTCCAATTGGGCAGTGATATTTGGCAAAATAACGATTGGCGAATAGGGGGATATTTCGGTTATCTACATGGTAATTTAAGTGTTGATGGCTTTGCTAGTGGTAGATATGGGCGTGTAGGTAGTAATGGTATTAATTCATACTTTATGGCTGCTTATGGTACCTATATGCAAAACGATGGCGGGTATTTCGATATGGTTTTACAAGCTGCTCGTCACCGAGTTGATGTAAATCCAAATAGTAATAAAAATAGCAAACAAAAAGCAAATAGTTTGAATGCCTCCATGGAAACAGGTAAACCATTTGATTTATTTGATAGTAATTGGAAAATCGAACCTCAAGCGCAAGTAATTCACCAATGGTTAGATTTAAAAGATAGCCATATCAATGGTAAAACTAAAGTAAAACATAGTGATAATAATGCTTGGCTATTCCGTATTGGGGCTAGATTTGAAGGTGACTATAAAGCTGATAATGAATTATGGCGCCCTTATGCACGGGTAAACCTTTTCTATTCACCAAGTGGTGCTGATCATGTCACTTTTGCTAGTAAAAATGCGGCTACTGAATTTAGTAATGGGGTTAAATCATTTAGTTCTGAATTAGCCATTGGCGGTAGTTATGAAGTTAATAATCAAATTAATGCATATAGTGAAATAGGGCACACGTGGACTCATGGTGGCGATGCCAGAGTTAAAGCTCCAATTAGTGCTTCTATAGGTATCCGTGCTAATTGGTAATTGTTAAATAAAATTTCGTTAACTTAGCTAAGCCGATATTACTTAGTAAATATCGGCTTATTTAATTATTTTTAGTTCTTTTTCAAACTTTCTTTTAATTGAAAATTAAATATTACGGTTACGTTTAGTTAGCCACTCGACAATTGCTGGATCACGATGTGAGAAGAATGCACTAGTTGCAGTATCAATTGCGGTAATATTGATGAGATCTTGATTTGAAAGTTCAAAATCAAAAACATTAAAATTTTCAGCCATTCGTTCTTTTCTAGTTGATTTTGCTAAGCAAACAATTTGTCTTTGTATTAACCAGCGTAAAATAATTTGGCCAACTGATTTATTATGTTTATTGGCAATAACAGTTAATACAGGGTGATTAAAAATATCGTTTTTTCCCTCAGCGAATGGCGCCCACGCTTCTGGCTGAATAGTTCTACTTTGCATCCAAGGTACTGTCTGCAATTGTTGATTAAATGGATTAATTTCGATTTGATTGATGGCTGGCTTAATTTTATTAAAAGCTATCAAGTCAGCAACACGGTCTGAATGAAAATTACTTACACCAATGGCTTTAATTTTTCCTTGTTGATACAACTCTTCCATTGCTCGCCAAGCGCCATGTATATCACCAAAAGGTTGGTGGATTAAATAGAGATCAATGTAATCTGATTGTAGTAAATTTAGCGATTGTTCAAATTGAATTTTAGCACCGTCATAGCTAGCACGATTTAACCAAAGTTTGGAAGTAATAAAAAGATCTTTTCGGTTAATTCCACTCACTTTAATCGCATTTCCGACTTGGCGTTCATTTTGATAAGCTGTAGCGGTATCAATTAGGCGATAACCAACATCAATTGCATCTAAAACCGCTCGCTCACACTGTTTTTCATCAATTTGATAAACACCAAAGCCTAAAATAGGCATTTCAATGCCGTTATTTAATTTTGTGCTTTTCATAATGCACACCTCTAATATTAAAATTAACTGAAAATATTAACGGTTGTCTTTTCGAATGATTATTTATTAATCTCACTATTAAGTAAAGCGGAAATGTTATCTCATTAGCCAACAAATAACTTGTTTTATGGTATTTTTCTAGCTATCTATCTTTATGTTTATCTTCAAAAACTCCTCTCCTCAAAATTTTTAAGTCTTAAGTAAATTATTATTTAGTTAGTAAAGTGATTATTACTTAAATAAAAATTATTTATTTAAAAAGTGTATTAAATAAAAAAAAAGGATTGTTGATGGATAAAAAACTAGCTGAGTGAATGGATCAGTTATCGTGCAATGGTTATTTTGTTTGGTTTACAAATTATTATAAAAAAATTATTTTTGAAAAAAATATGATATTTATTTTTAAAATATTAGTAATTATTATTTAGTTTTTTGTTAACTTCATTAAGTTATATCATGATTATTAAATGATTTTAGATATCGCTATAAGTTTATTCTTTGCACATCATTAATCATTATAATTTTTTTTAATTAGTTTGTTGTTAAAAAAATAGTAATTATATTTGCTATTGTTTTTTGAAATATGTTAGAAATATTGGCATAGTAATTGCATACATTAATATCAGATTAATCATAATTACAGAGAAGTTTAGTAAAGAGGAACATGCGTATGGAAAATCATAGCAGCAGTACCGTTGCTTTTGTAAAAAATAGGCGAGCATCGCTGATTAGTGCAATCTTTTTGATGGCAACTTCGGCAATTGGCCCCGGTTTTATCACTCAAACAGCTACTTTTACCGTGACACTTGGCACTGCTTTTGGTTTTGGTATTTTGGCCTCTATCATTATAGATTTTGTGGTTCAGCAAAATATTTGGCGAGTAGTTGCATTAACAAAAATGAACTCATCAGATATCGCTAATAGTACTATACCTTTTAGTGGTTATATATTAGCAATACTAATTATATTTGGTGGTTTAGTTTTTAATATAGGTAATATAGCTGGAGCCGGTTTAGGATTAAATGCATTAGTTGGCCTTGATCCTAAGTGGGGTGGGGCAATTAGTGCTCTAATGGCGGTTTATATATTTTCATCACGTAAAGCGAGTAATTTTATTGATCGCCTAATGATTGGTTTAGGTTTATTGATGATCATTTTGACAATGTTTGTGGTCTTTGCTTCTCATCCTCCTGTTGGTGAGGCTTTCAAAGAGACAGTAATACCATCAAATATTGATTTTGCTTCAATTACAACTATTGTTGGTGGTACTGTTGGTGGTTATATATCCTATGCTGGTGCTCATCGCTTACTTGATAAAGGTATGGTTGGCGTAGAACATATAGACTATGTATCTGGTGCAGCAACAAAAGGGATCATGGTAGTTGGTTTAATGCGTTATATTTTGTTTTTAGCCATTCTAGGTGTAGTAGCTAGTGGCGTAACAATCGATATTTCGAGTTATGCCGCTAATCCGGCATCACAAGCATTCCAAGCGGCTTTAGGCGAATTAGGTTTGCGTATTTTTGGTTTGATACTATGGGCAGCTGCCATCACGAGTATTATAGGTGCCGCTTATACCTCAATGACTTTTATTACACCTTTTAAACGTAATATCAGTGAAAAACAACGCCAATTTGCTACTATTGTTTTTATTGCAGCCTCATTGGCGATTTATTTAATTATGGGTACCGCGCCTGTATCATTGCTGGTTTTTGCTGGTGGGTTTAATGGTTTAGTATTACCGCTTGGTTTAACTATCTTTGTTTACATAGGATGGAAACGGGCTGATTTAATGTCTGGTTATCATTATCCTAGATGGCTATTGTGGTCAGGACTTTTGGTTTGTGCTATCACGTGGTATATGGGAGCAATGTCTGTTTTCACTATTTTTAATTATTTAAAATGAAGGGCATCATGATTACTAATAAGATTATTGATTTAAACAGTGATTTTGGCGAAAGTTTTGGTCAATGGCAAATGGGTAATGATGAGGCAATGCTGAAAGTTGTTAGCAGTGCCAATATTGCCTGTGGCTTTCATGCCGGTTCGCCAGAAGGAATTTTAAAAACATTAAAAGCAGCCAAGTTAAATAATGTAAGTATTGGTGCTCATGTGGGATATCCTGATTTAGTTGGTTTTGGCCGACGAAATATGGATATTGGCTCTGAAGAATTAATTGCTGATGTTATTTATCAGATAGGCGCATTAACTGGATTAGCAAAATCTATTGATGCTGAAGTTAGTTATGTTAAACCGCATGGTGCTTTATATAACACGATAGCGCATGATAAGCGCCAAGCAATGGCAACGATTGATGCTATTCGACTGATTAATCCTCATCTTGTTTTAGTCGCTTTGGCTGGATCACCATTAATCAGCTGGGCTAAAGAAAGTGGCTTGAATGTTGTTGCTGAGGCATTTGCTGATAGAGCTTATCATACCGATGGTACCTTAGTTTCTCGTAAGGAGGTTGGTGCCGTCTTACATGATCCAGATATTGTTGCCAATCGTATGTTACAACTTGTTAATGAAGGTGGTTTGATATCAATTGAAGGCGAGTTTGTTGAGATTGATGCTGGATCAATTTGTGTTCACGGTGATAGTATGGGCGCTTTAGCGATGGCGCAAAGAGTTAGCCAACAATTACAAAATAATGGTGTTAAAATTGCTTCATTTACTGATGTTATTAATGAGTAATTTGCAGTAGATATTGTAACAATATAATTCAATTATTTGCCGTAATTATCAAATAAAGATTTACTTATAATCAATCTTTTTTGCGGTGTTTAGAGGTGCATAATGCGTTTTTTACCAGTTAATATTGATGCTCTGCTTGTCGAGTTAGAGACTCTAGAACAAGTGATGGCATTAACTGATGCATTACAATATAAAAAAGATGTATGGAATATAAATGAAATAATACCAGCAGCTCGGACAGTGTTAGTTCGATATAATTCCATTATTATGGATGGAAATAAACTTGCCCAATATATCGCTCAATTAGATGTATCCTCAGGGCAATTAAGAGCTGGTGAATTAGTTACCATTCCAGTTAGTTATAATGGTGAGGATTTAGGCTTTGTAGCAGAATATTTAGGCATTAGCGTTGCTGATGTTATTTCTAGACATACAAGTAATGAATATCAGGTTGCTTTTTGCGGATTTGCACCTGGTTTTGCTTATATGGTAGCGAAGGATATTCAGCTTAATGTTCCTCGCCGTCAATCTCCCCGGGTTCGTATTCCTGCTGGCTCTGTAGCCTTAGCTGGAGAATTTAGTAGTGTTTATCCACAAGCAAGCCCCGGCGGTTGGCAACTGATTGGTGTTACCAACGTTAAAGTCTGGAATATTTATCGTGACGAGCCAGCACTTTTTAAACCAGGTACACGAGTAAATTTTATTGATGTAAGTAAGACTGCTACTAAATATAGCTTACCACAATCGAAAAAAGTAACCCCACCGGTTGAACAACAAGTGCAACCGCAAGATATTGAGATATTAGCCACTGGAATTCAAACTTTATTACAAGATAATGGCCGCATAGGACAAGCTGAATTAGGTATTTCAGAATCAGGTGCAATGGATAAAGCAGCTTTGCATAGTGCCAATCGTATACTAGGTAATCCGACTAATGAGGCTGTTTTAGAAATAACTCAAGGTGGTTTTAAAGCTCGTATTAATAGCGCTATGTTAATTGCTGTGACAGGGGCGTCATGTGAGATTAAAGTTACTACAATTAGCGGTGAAAGCTATTTTGCTCATATGTATCAACCGATCCAATTAGAAGAAGGGGATATTGTTCATTTAGGTAACGTACAGTATGGTGTACGTAGTTATGTTGCTGTGCGTGGTGGTTTGCAAATTCAACCAATTTTAGCGAGTTGTTCTTTTGATACATTGGCGCAAGTCGGCCCTAATCCGCTAAAAGTTGGTCAAACATTGGCGATTAAGAATAGTCAGACTTTTAATGCGCTTTCATTAAATGAAACTCCCGTTATCTCTTATCCGTGTAAAGATGATGTTGTCGAATTGAATATAATGTTTGGCCCTCGTACCGATTGGTTTACACAACAAGCTATACAACAATTAACTTCACAATTGTGGCAAGTGACCCCTGCATCAAATCGTATTGGTTTACGTCTTTTGGGGGAAATTCCTTTAGAGCGCGAAAAACAACAAGAATTACCAAGTGAAGGCACTTGTATGGGGGCAATACAAATTCCTGCTAATGGTCAACCCGTACTATTTTTAAATGATCATCCTCTAACAGGCGGTTATCCGGTTATTGCAGCAGTATGTAATTATCATTTGGATTTGGCTGGTCAAATTCCAGTTAATGCCAAAATAAAATTTAATCCGATTGGAGTTTTTAAAGAATTTGAAGGGAGCCATGTTAATCATGTCTGAAATTAATAAACAAGTTGCACACAAAGTATTGATTGCTAATCGTGGTGAAATTGCCGTTCGGATTATTCGTGCTTGTCGAGATATGAATTTTGCATCGATAGCGATTTATGCCGATGTTGATATGGATGCACTGCATGTGCAAATGGCTGATGAGGCTTATGGATTATCAGGTAATACACCGAGTGATACCTATCTAAATATTGATAAGATTATTGCGATTGCGCAAAAATCTGGAGCGACAATGGTTCATCCCGGTTATGGCTTTTTGTCTGAGCGAGTTGAATTCGCCAAAGCGGTACAAGATGCTGGTTTAATTTGGATTGGTCCTAACCCTGAAACAATAGCTGTTTTGGGCGATAAAGTAAAAGCGCGACAACTTGCTATCGAAGTAGGGGCACCACTAGTTACCGGTACGGATAAACCTGTACAAAATGCCAAAGAAGTTGTTGAATTTGCACATAAACATGGATTACCAATTGCAATTAAAGCAGCATTTGGCGGTGGAGGCCGAGGACTTAAAGTTGCTTGGCAAATGGATGAAGTAGAAGAACTCTATGATTCAGCTGTGCGTGAAGCAACGGTAGCATTTGGACGTGGTGAATGTTTCTTAGAACAATTTTTACATCATCCTCGACATATTGAAGCACAGGTTATCGCTGATGCACATGGTAATGTTGTTGTAGTTGGTACTCGTGATTGTTCTTTACAGCGTCGTAATCAAAAGTTGATAGAAGAATCACCTGCACCTTTTTTAGATGAAAAAATAGAAAAACAAATAGTTAAAGCATCAATCGATATCTGTGCTAAAGCAAATTATATTGGCGTTGGTACCGTTGAATTTTTACTGAGTCAGGATGGTAAACTGTCTTTTTTAGAAGTAAATACTCGATTACAAGTTGAACATCCTGTGACGGAAGAAACAACAGGAATTGACCTCGTGATAGAACAGTTACGAATAGCGCAAGGATTACCTGTTAGTATTAAACAAATGCCTCAACCACAAGGGCATGCTATTGAATTTCGCATAAATGCAGAAGATGCTGCTAATGGTTTTTTACCGGTGGCCGGAACGATAACTCATTTTGATATACCGACAGGCCCTGGTGTTCGCTTAGATAGTGGCGTTCATGCAGGATCAGTAATTCCTGCTACATTTGATTCACTCATGGCTAAACTTATTATTGTTGGTAATAATCGCCAACAGGCTTTGGCAAGAGCTCGTCGTGCATTAGCTGAGTTTACCATTAAGGGAGTTGCTAGTGTGCTACCATTTGATCGAAAAGTGCTAGACCATCCTGATTTTTGCCAGCAGTTTAATGTGCATACTCGTTGGATTGAAACGGACTTTAATACTGAACTTGAACCAGCAAAAAGGCAACTTCCGCAGCAAGAAGATATATTGACCCATACCTTTATTGAAATTGATGGTAAGCGTTGTAAGCTTGGTTTGCCTGCGAAACTATTTTCAGGATTATCTATCAGCCAGACCAATAGTGAAGCCCAATTAGTTGTAACCACTAACACAAATCTTGATTTAATTGTTCCAGCTCCAGTGTCTGGTAATTTGTTTAAATGGTTGGTTGAGGATAATCAAAAGGTTGAACAAGGTGATATGATTGCAATTATCGAGGCAATGAAAATGGAAATTCAAGTAATAGCTCATCGTGAAGGTATTTTGAAACATTCTCATATCGAAGGTACGTATGTTAATGCTGATGATCCTATTGCTGAAATTATTTAGTATTAAAAATAATTTATAAATTAATAATAACAATATGTTTTATTAGATTTTTGCAGTAAGTAAAACATATTGTCTTTTATATTAAGATTATTAGTATTGCCTTTTCGAAACAGTTATATCGGCGATTAATATGTAATTTAAATTTCCTACTGTTTTTGATATTAACCTCTCTAATCTTATTGTTTGGGATCTTAACTGATAAATTAAACGATATAATATCTAGTATTCATCTCTAATTTGAATTAATTACCCATTGCTATTCTCGTTTTATCATTCTCAAAAACCCCTTTCCTCAAAATTTTTTATTGAAAGATAATAGTTATTGGCGACTCTCTCTAATCCTTATATAGATTCAGGATAATAATTAAACTTAATAATTGAACAAAGTAATATAAAAAATAGTTATCATGATAATTTTTTTATAGTTTTAGTTTTAATTTATGATAAGGTTGCCGTTTTGTATTTTATACATAGGGAAGCACTATGACACATTCAACCAATAAATTGGTTCGTTTTTATTTCAAAGTAGGATTAATACCACAAATTATTTTGGGGTTAATCTTAGGTATTGCATTAGCGGCAATTTCAAAAGATGTCGCATTAGATATGTCCTTTATTGGATCACTTTTTATTAATGCTTTGAAATCAGTAGCCCCAATCTTGGTACTTATTTTAGTTATTGCTTCAATATCTAATCACCAACATGGTAAACGGGCCAATATGGGAGAACTATTGGCTCTTTATTTTGCAGGGATGATGTTAGCGGCTTTATTAGCAACTGTTGCTAGTTTTATCTTTCCTTCTGATATCTCTTTAGGTGATACCGCTAATCAAACTAAATTGACACCGCCTGGTAGCGTTATTGAAGTACTAAAAACTTTATTTAACAAGATGATCGACAATCCAATTAATGCGCTGGTTAACGCTAACTATATCGGTCTTATTATTTGGGGTGTTGGTATTGGGATTGCATTAAGACATTCAAGTGAAACCACGAAAACAATGATGAATGATCTTTCTGTAGCTATTTCATTTATCGTTAGAATTATTATTCGTTTTGCGCCATTAGGTGTATTTGGTTTAGTCGCTTCAACTCTTGCTGAAACAGGCTTTGGAGAATTACTTAAATATGCCCATTTAATTCTTGTATTGGTGTCTAGTATGTTAATTGTAGCATTGATCATTAATCCATTACTGGCGTATATGGTCATGCGTAAGAATCCGTATCCATTAGTATTAACTTCATTAAAAGAGAGTGCTATTCCAGCCTTCTTTACCCGAAGTTCGGCAGCAAATATACCGGTTAATATGGAAATTTGTCGAAAACTAAAAATGGATGAAGATACCTATTCCGTCGCGGTACCGTTAGGGGCAGCCATTAATATGTCAGGTGCAGCTATCACTATTACTATTTTAACCTTAGCAACTGTTAATTCATTACATATAGAAGTTGATGTTCTTTCTGCCGTATTGCTTTGTATTGTAACGAGTGTTTGTGCTTGTGGAGCATCGGGAATTGCTGGTGGTTCATTACTGTTGATTCCTGTTGCTTGTAGTATGTTTGGTATACCTAATGAAATTTCAGCAAAAGTCATTGGTATTGGTATTGCAATTGGCGTAATTCAAGATTCAGTTGAAACAGCACTTAATTCATCAAGTGATGTGGTATTTATTGGTGCTGTTTCAGAGAAAGTACAGCGTAATAAAGCAAAATAGAATCAATTTATTCGTTAGCCAATTTATAATGACTATTAAGCCTGATAGATATCAGGCTTTTTTATAAATTGAAAACAGAATCAGTAGCTCAATGATTGCATTTACTCTGATGAATATTTATCATGATTTACATATTAAATGTATTAAGGAATTATCATGTCATTCAATGCAATTATGTTAGGGAAAGATGAGGTTACTGGATTTTCGAATTCCTTAAAGACTATTACTAAACAGCAGTTATTGCAGCAGCAGGGAGATACTTTAGTCCAAATTCATTATTCAAGCATCAATTATAAAGATGCTTTAGCCTTGACGAATAAAAGTCCTATAGTTCGACAATGGCCAATGGTACCGGGTATTGATGGTGTGGGTACCGTCATTGAGTGCCATAGTGGCCGTTATCAAGCAGGTGACTTAGTTATTTTAAATGGCTGGGGATGTGGAGAAACTCATTGGGGATGTTTAGCACAATATGCCTATCTAAAATCAGATTGGTTAATCCCTCTACCTAATAACCTTACTAGTTATCAGTCAATGGCTATGGGCACAGCCGGTTATACCGCTGCACTTTGTGTAAAACGCATTATTGATTATGGCGTTAAACCAGAAGATGGCAAAGTTTTAGTTACTGGTGCAACAGGTGGTGTTGGTTCTGTGACCATTGCATTATTGTCTAAATTGGGTTTTAACGTTACAGCATCAACAAGTAAAACTTCTGATAAAGAGTATTTATCAAAACTAGGTGCGGTTGATATTATTGATAGTCAATCATTGAAAAAGCCGAATAAACCGTTACAAAAAGAGTTATGGTCAGCTGCAATAGATGTCGTTGGTTCAAACACATTAGCTAATATTTGTGCTCAAACTCAATATGGTGGCATAGTCGCATGTTGTGGTTTGGCGCAAGGTATGGACTTACCTGCAACCGTGGCACCATTTATTTTACGCGGCGTAACACTATCGGGAGTGGATAGTGTGATGGCAAGTTATGATAAACGGGTTGCAGCTTGGCAATTAATAGCAGAAAACATGGACGAGAAACTGTATACTCATATAGCTAAAATCATTACTTTAGATCAATGTTCTGAGATAGCACATAAGATGATCGCTGGTGGAATTAAAGGACGCTTTGTGGTTGATGTGAATTAGTGAACTTTATACTTAAATAAGCAGAATAAATATGCAGCATAGATTAATGCTGCATATTTATTAACTAGTTGGTTGAATTATTGTATAGTTGAATTAAAGAGTTTTCAGTTGTATTTAATGATTTAATTTCTTGGTTAACATCTTTATCATCTAACTTATTTAAAACAAGCTTGATTTGCGTAATCATTTTCGGTAAATAATCAACAAATCCATCATAGTAAATGCGATTTAAGCCTTGTGTTTTTATTACAGAGTCATTACCTTTATATTTTTTTAAATTATCAGAAATATCTACAATTTGTTGAATTTTCAGTTCAATAGCTTGTGTATCTAAATTTTTGAAATTGTTTTTTTCATCAAACGTATTATTAATTAATCCGACAATTTCTTTTGTTATGTCCATTATTTCCATACAATCATATTGAAGAGTTAATCCTCTTTTTTTAAAATCCAATTTTTGAATATCATGTATTTCATTGTATAATTTATTATAAATAAGTTTAGCTGAGTGTTGTGTTTGCATAAACTCATTATATGAATTAGCTAGTTGATTAAAAAGTTTCGGTGCTTTTTGGTAATTATCTGATTGATATTCACCATTAAGAGCGTATTTTTGTAGTTCATGCAAAACTAATGCTAATTTGACATAATTTTCAGCAAATTTTTTACCTTCTATATCTAATTCGAGTAATCGTGGTTCACTTTTTTCTAATTCATCAATTAATAGTTTGTAGTTATGTAGTAATTTTTCAGAAGGTAGAGATAAATTCAAAACAAGAGAAAAATTTTTTAAAGGATCCTTTTTGATTGCTTCCAATGTACAGGCATTATTTTTTTCGCCACAATTTTGAAGAACTTTTTTTGCCTTTTGATCTAAATTAATTAAAGTAGAAGTATTTTTTACGTTTTTATTTAACTTTCGTCCAAAATAACCATAATCATAATTAAATACGGATAGCCAAAGGTTCATTTTCTCGGATTGAGCATATGCTTGACGCGTATTTTCATCCATTGTTTGTTCTATTGATTGAGAAGGTTCTGATTCTGAAGTAGGAGTAGGAGCTTGTTCTATCGCTGATATATTGGTAGATTCTACAGGTTGTTGGTCAGCTGGTTGTTGTTTTGTTTTATCATCGCAACTAATTATTAATAAACTAGCTAAAATTAAAGTGAATATTTTTGTTGTCATTTAATTCTTCCATTTAATATAAATAATAACATCAACTAGTTAAGCTTTTTGTATGTAATAGTTTATTAAATAATCGACATTAACTCAATTTGTTATTTTTTAATCAATAAGTAAACCTATTTAGGCTCTTTTGTATCAAATTAAGGTTTATATTAATAACAATATATTTCGAAAAATTTTTTTTCAGTAAAATCAGATTAGATTCAATCTAACTTAACTATTTTGCAGTGATGTTCGTAGTTACCAATCAAAGTTATCAATAATCTGTGATTAATTTCGAAGGGGAATATGATATGCCATATCAAACAAGAGATGATTTACCTGAATCAGTCCGACATGTTTTACCTACCCATGCTCAAGATATTTTTAAAGAAGCTTTTAATAGTGCTATAAAAGAGTATCAAGATCCGAAAAAAAGACGCGATAAAAGTGATGCTGAACAAGTTGCTTTTCGTGTTGCTTGGTCAGCGGTTGAAAAGGTCTATCATAAGGATGAGCATGGCAAATGGGTAGCTAAATAAAACTTAAAACATTTTAGATAGCTTGTTTTATTATTTAATAATGCTATAAATAAGAATAAATGCTAAGCTGACATGGATAGTTGGCTTATTCATATTTAAATTAAGGAGTTATGATGTTCATTTTTTCTCTTTCTTATCTCAAACCTATTAGTCAAGTTGAAAAATATTTACAAGCACATATTGATTATCTAGAGCGTTATTATCAATTAGGACATTTTATTGCTTCAGGTCGCAAAATTCCTCGCACTGGTGGTATTATTATTTGTCGTGCTGAGAGTCATGAACAAGCCATGTCTATCATACAACAAGATCCATTTTATATTCACCAAATTGCTCAATATGAATTAATTGAATTTGTTCCTAGCAAATATGCCAAAGGGTTTGATGATTTTATCTAATGATTATCTAAAACATTAACAATGCTATTAGTGAAATTGATAAACATATTGTTAATTATCGCAAAGCAGCTAAATTCATATTAGCTTATTTAATTATTCCTATTCTTAAATCCTCATTTCAACAAAACTAATAAAAAATTTGAACCTTTTTTATATTTTTTAACCTCTATATAAGTATGGTCATTTTATCAATGAAGTTATATTAAACTCATTTAAACTTAATATTTCATTACGATTTTATTAGCTAGAGATTAAAAACTAATGAGTAAAAATAAACAACAACTCATCGAATTAGCTTGTAAGGGCGATAAACAAGCACTGGAAAAATTGCTAGTCATTTGTCAACCAGATAAAGATTTGCAAGACGAACCTGTTCAAGCTCGGAAGATATTGATGATGCGGTGCAAATTGCACTATGGCAGTTATATCGAAAAATAAGCATGTTGAAAACGGTGGCTACCTTCAGTAGTTGGTTATTTCGAATTGTCGAACGTTAATGTTATCGATTATTCAGAATTAGGAATTAGGAAAATATTGATTCAGGTTTTGATTTCGATAGCCTCAAAACAGCATATACAGATATTGATCTCAAAATTGATTTGATCAATGCAATTCTTGTTTTGCCAATAATCTATCGAGAAGTTCTAATTTTAAGAGATATTAGGGAATATTCATCCCCAGAAGTCGCTGACCAACTAGGTATTAATGTTGAGGCGGTAAAAAGCCGATTGCACCGAGCTAGAATGCTAATAAAAGAAAAAATTAATTCACGAAAACTTTCAAGATTTTAAATAACATGTAGGAGAACTCAATGTATTGTCGTAACTCAATCATTTTACATTTAATAAGAGGTATAGCTGCAATTTCGTTGATATTTGCTGTATTTTTATTTCAACTTCCGCTTTTGCTTAAATTGTTTTTGGTTGTGGGTGCCATTTTGCTGTTACGAGGTTGTCCTGCCTGTTGGTTGTTAAGTTTAATAAATAAATTACAAACTCAAAAAGGAAAACAATATGAGTGATTATCAATCGAGAGAAGATTTTAAATATTTAGCATGTTTATTGAAATCAGCTCCAAATGAAACACAAGCATTTATTGATTTTGATCAGCAAACGATTAAGCGAAATGATGGAAATATTCCAATAAAAATTCGAGAGTTAATAGCTTTAGCTATTGCACTAACAACGCAATGTGCTTATTGCATTGATGTTCATGTCAAAGGTGCAAAACGAGCAGGAGCTAGTTTAGAAGAGTTGGCTGAATTAATTTCCATTTCCGCATCGGTAAGAGCAGGTGCAACTATGGCGCATGGTTTGTTAGCAACGCGATTATTTGAACAAAAAAATGGTTAACTCCTTAGTATTATTGTTTAAATGGCAGTTATTTAGTCAAAAATTAGCTGCCAAATTTTTATTCTCTTAAATTTAAATTTACAACTCCCTGTTTTCTTCCTGAATCTCTTTGTTATCCAAATTTAAGATAAATTTTCCTTATTCTATTTACAATTTTCCTTATCAATACGGAAAAAGTTGGTTAGTAATTATTTATTTTTCCTTTTATACTAAATTTGAATCATCAATAAACATAGGTAATTGATTATGAATAATAAAGGTTTACCAAAAGATTTTCTATGGGGCGGTGCTGTTGCTGCTCACCAATTGGAAGGTGCTTGGCAAGTTGGCGGCAAAGGTATGAGTGTTGCTGATGTGATGACAGTTGGATCGCCGAAAAGCTATCGCAAAATCACTGAAGGTATTATTCCTGGTGAGTATTATCCTAATCACGAAGCTATCGATTTTTATCATTATTATAAAGATGATATCAAGTTATTTGCTGAAATGGGGTTTAAGTGTTTTCGAACTTCAATTGCTTGGACGCGAATTTTTCCAAAAGGTGATGAGCTTGAACCAAATGAAGAAGGTTTAAAGTTTTACGATGATTTGTTTGATGAATGTTTAAAATATAACATTGAACCTGTGGTCACTCTTTCTCATTTCGAATTACCTTATTATTTAGTAACCGAATATGGTGGTTTTCGTAATCGTAAATTAATCGATTTCTTTGTTCGCTTTGCCGAAGTCTGTTTTGATCGTTATAAAAATAAAGTCAAATATTGGATGACCTTTAATGAAATTAATAACCAAGCTAATTTTGACGAAGATTTTGCTCCTTTCACTAATTCTGGTATCTATTATAAAGAAGGTGATAATCGTGAAGAGATCATGTATCAAGCCGCTCATTATGAATTAGTTGCCAGTGCAAAAGCAGTTCAAATTGGTCATGCGATTAACCCTGATTTTCAAATTGGATGCATGATTGCACTAGTGCCAATCTATCCTGAAACTTGCAAACCAAGCGACATCCTAATGGCACAAAAAGTTATGGAACGTAAATACTTCTTTACTGATGTTCATGTGCATGGCAAATACCCAAATTACATTAAAAAATATTGGCAACGTAAAAATATCAAGTTAGATATTACTTCGCAAGATTTAGAAGAGTTAAAGAAAGGAACCGTAGACTATATTGGCTTTAGTTATTACATGTCCAATGTTGTTAGGCACAATCAAGGCAATGATCATTATGATTATAATGAAAAAACTGATTTAGTTGGTAATCAATATGTTAAAAAATCAGATTGGGGTTGGCAAATTGATCCAGAAGGCTTACGTTATACCTTAAATTGGCTAACTGACACCTATCAATTACCGCTATTCATTGTGGAAAATGGTTTTGGTGCTTATGACAAAGTTGAGTCTGATGGTAGCGTTCATGATAATTATCGAATTGAATATCTACGTGAACATATAAAACAAATGAAGTTAGCCATTATTGAAGATGGCGTTGACTTGATGGGGTATACACCATGGGGTTGTATTGATCTCGTTTCTGCTGGTACTGGTGAAATGGAAAAACGTTACGGTTTTATCTATGTAGATAAAGATAATAAAGGCAATGGTACCTTAAAACGTAGTCGTAAAGATTCTTTTGCTTGGTATAAAAAAGTCATTGAGTCGAATGGTGAAATTTTATAACGATTTAGATTCATTAGGAGAAATTATGAAAAAAGCGTTAATTATTTGTGCAGCAGGTATGTCATCATCACTTATGGCTAAAAAAGTTACTGAATTTTTTGCTAACCAAAATAAAGCTATTGAACTTGATGCGGTATCGGCAACTGAAGGTAGTAATAAGATTAAAAATAGTGATTTTTCACTGTTCTTAATTAGCCCTCAAACCATGATGATGTTTGATAAATTAAAAGCATTAGGTGATGAAGTAGGAAAACCAGTGGTGAGTATTCCTTTTCAGGCATATATCCCAATACCATCTGGTATTGAACAATTAGCTAAATTAGTCGAGGATAATATTAACTAATATTCAAGAAAATCTTTGTTCTACCGATCTTAATATGATGCGATTTTTTTATGAATGATCGCATCATAAATGGCTTAAGTTTCACATTGCCATTTTAGTAACTTAACCCTTTGGATAAATTTCATTAATAGTTAAGGTGTAGTAGATAATGATAAAACAAAAACAACGAGAACTAATTAGTTTACTTGTTCGTTCTAAAAATGAATATAAAAGTAGTCAAGAACTAGCTACGCAATTATCGTTATCTGATCGTACCGTACGTACCTACCTTAAAGATTTAAAAACTATAGTTGAAAGTAATGGCGGTAATATAATAAGTAAACAAGGTTACGGTTTTCAATTACAAATTGAAGATCGAAATGCATTTAATTTATTTTTAATTGAACACCATTTATTAGATAAAAATGTTGAACAATTTCAATGTCGAGAAGCGAGTGAACGAAAACATTATATTTTGAATTTATTGTTATTAGAGAGTCAAAAAATTGATGTTGAAGCATTATCAGAACAACTATTTATCAGCTCATCTCAATTAAATAAAGATATTACCGAAATTAAATCTCAATTACTTCCTTATGAACTAACGATTAAAAAAAATTATTCACTAGTTTTTGTTGATGGTGAAGAAAAAGCTAAACGTCATTTTATAATGAGCTATTTTTTTCATGAGGATTCAATTAATTTTCTACACCATTTGTCCTATTTTAATCAAGCTTTTGAAACCATTAGTTTTGATTCATTAACTATTATTATTTTAGATGAATGTCGTGAGGCAAATATTAAATTATCAGATGTGATGATACAAAATATTGTCTTGCATTTATCATTAAGTATTAAGCGGTTACAATCGGGACTTTCGATTCAAAATCTTGATTTGCCTGTTTCAACAAATTCGTCACTTGAATACCAAGTTGCCGAGCGAATTATCGCTCGCATTGAATCGATTATTGGTTTTCATTTTCCTAAAGAAGAACAGATGTACCTTACTCTCCATTTGATGAGTAAATCTAATTTAATCCAAGATGATCTGGATGATGATTTAGGTTCGTCACTAACAAATTTGCTATTAAAGATCCAACAAGAAACAGGCTATCCTTTTTTGCATGATGAACAATTAAAAAATGGATTAATCCAACATTTAAAACCAATGTTAGTGCGTTTACAACAAAATATTAAATTAGATAATCCATTAATAGATGAAATCAAACGTCAATACTGTGAGGTCTTTGGGTTAGTTAAGCGTTATTTCAATCAATTACCCAATTTACAACAATATGAAGTGGATGATGATGAATGGGGATATTTAGCGCTGCACTTTTTAGCATCACTAGAAAAGCTAAAAAGTGAACAGAAAGCAAAAGTGTTAATTATTTGTGCAACGGGTCTTGGTAGTGCTCAATTACTTAAAAATCGAGTAGAAAGTGAATTTGATGAAAGAGTGAAAATTGTGGCAACGCGAGGTTATTATGAAATTGATCCAGAAATGTTAAATGACATCGATTTTATTATTTCTTCGGTCGATTTATCGTCAAAAATATTTAAAGTTCCAGTATTTCATGTTTCAGTATTTTTTTGTGAAGAAGACGTTCAAGCGATTCGCCGTTATCTTTCCCATAGACAAAAACCTAATTCATTGCCAAAAAATTCATTTGTGACAACGTTTGATGATAAACAGCAAAATCATTCGCATTATATTAGCCAAATCTTTGATGATATTGCCGCAGATTATTTTTATTTGTGCTCAAACAAACCATCTAAACAAGCTGTTTTGGATCATTTGCTTGATCTCTTATCTATTAATGAGGCAAAAAGCTTTAAACAAGAAATGCAAAAGCAGATGGAAAAACGGATGGTTATTGGTGAGATACTTTTTAGTCCAACCATAGTGGTTCCTCATCCTGCCATTCCAGTAGGTAAAATAGCTAAAATAGCGATTGCCATTATTCCAGAAGGGCTTTGTTGGGATGAAAACTACCCAGATGTAAAATTCGTTTTTATGATTTCACCGTCAATTTATCAAAATTCTCATTTAGCAATGATGACTAAAGCAATTGTCAATTTAATCGATGATTCGGTCATGCAACAAGCCATGTTAAAAATTGCAAATTTTAACCAGTTTAAATCACTTTTTATCCAACTTATTGAAAAAGGAGCGTAACAATGAATGACCAAATGAGCTCAGAGGATATTCAAATTACCGCATTTAATATTATTTTACATAGTGGTAATGCCAAAACCAAAATTCATGCTGCTTTCAAAGCAATGAGAAACGCAGAATTTGATACAGCAAATCAGCTCTTAGAAGAGGCCAATGAGGAAATATTAGAAGCACATAAATCGCAAACCGATCTTCTACAATCTTATGCTAATGGTTGTAAAATTGAGATGGAAATTATCATGGTGCATGCTCAAGATCATCTAATGACAACAATGACGTTGCGCGAAGTTGCCATTGAGATGTGTTATCTCTATCAAAAAAACTATCAGTTATCAAATCAATAAAGAGGTTAGCGATGAATACTCCACTAGAAAGCCAACTTAAAATGCATAAAAAAGTCAGTTTGACTAATCTTTATTTTAATCGCTTTTTAGCGGTTCGTTATGCGACAGCCTTCTTTCTATTTATTAATCTTTATTGGGCTGTCTTTCTGTTGGGTAGCTTATCAATTGCTATAGCACTACCACTGTTGCTTATCGTGATGGCTACATTAACCAGTTTTGAGCAAATTAAGCTTTATCGTAATCATAAAAATCATTTACGTTATGCCCGTTTATTGTACCGAACATTATTAATATCCATTATCGTGTTAATGGTTTTGATTTATACCCCATTGTTTCACTTTTTCTTTCCATTTCTAAAAAATTCACCGGAGGCGGTAAACATTATATTAGGCATTTTGGCAGCAAGTTTAGTTTTTACTATTTTTATATTAATAAAACTAAAAAAAATTGAGCGTAATGAGGATAAACATTTTAAAAGAATCCAAGCTTATCAAGAAATCATCAATTGAATGAGGAAAACAAAATGAATACCGGATTTGTGTTGTTACAAAAGTATCTAATGACTCCGATGGCAAAAATATCGCAGTTTAAGATTGTTCGAGCAGTAATGGCAGCTGGAATGGCGTCAGTACCTTTTTGTATAGTTGGATCGATGTTTTTGGTGTTTAATACTTTGCCGATGACATTTACTGGCTTAGAAACAGTATTTGAAAATACTATTTTCAAAGTAAGTGATCTTTATATGATAGCAAATACAGCAACAATGGGGATATTAGCACTCTATTTTAATATTGTTGTTGGTTATGAATTAACTAAAATTGAAGAAGAAGAAACTGGTTTAAAAGTAAATGCACTTAATGGTGCTATGTTATCGGTATTTGCTTTTGTTATGACTCTACCTGAATTGGTGATGCAAAGCGGTGCAATGGTTTTACTTAATGACCAAAGTGAATTAGTTTTTAATGGGTTACGTTTAAAACCATTTGTTTATCGCTTAGGTACATCTGGTATCTTTATTGCCATTGTTATGGCGATTATTGCAACACAGTTGTATTTCCTTTGTGTACGTCGTAATTGGGTGGTTAAAATGCCGGAAACCGTTCCATTAGGCGTATCTCGATCATTCACTGCATTAATTCCAACTTTTGTTATTGCTTTCACAATTCTTATTCTAAACGGAATTTTGGTGTATTTTGGTACGGATATATTTGATATTATCGGTGTTCCATTTACCTTTGTAACCAATTTAACTAAAAGTTGGCTTGGTATAATGGTGATTCTATTTTTAATCCATGCGCTTTGGGTTGTTGGTATTCACGGTGCTAGTATAATTGGGGCATTCATTACGCCTATAATGCTTAGTAATATGAATGAAAACGTTGGCGGCGCACATATTCCATTTGCTGGTGAGTTCAATAATTCATTGGTAATTTTAGGCGGTTCAGGTTCAACGTTACTTATGACTTTCTTTATTGCTTTTTGTGCTAAATCGAGTCAATTAAAAATTTTGGGTCGAGCTTCAGCTGTCCCGGCAATTTTTAATATCAATGAGCCAATTATTTTCGGTATGCCGATAGTATATAACCCATATCTTGCCTTACCGTTTTTATTAGCACCAATGGCATGTGGTACTTTAGGTTATTTTGCGATTAGTAGTGGGTTTATGAATCCAATTATTGCATTAATACCATGGCCATCACCAATGGGATTAGGGGCGTTTATTGGTACTGGTGGGGACTATCGAGCTATGTTTGTTGCGATACTTTCAGCAATTTTAGCGTTAGTAATTTACCTACCTTTTGTCAAAATGTACGACAACAAGCTTTATAAAGAAGAACAAGCTAAATCAGACAATCAATAGCTTAATTTATTACTTCATAGATTAAAGCATGAAATTAATTCAATTTCGTGCTTTTTGCTTTGTAATATACTCAATTATAATCATCGCTAAACTAATATTAGTTTTTTTCATGGTTAATCTCTGAACGATACAGCCATTTTCTATGCTATATTTAAAATTCCTTTTGATCAAATAATGAATAAAAATCTGAATTTTTTTATCAATATTAGAATAGAAGGGAATAATTATTTTTTTAATAAGGAGATGTGAAATGTACTGTATCAAACACAAGTTAAGAAAGTATTGTTGCATTATCTTTCTTCTATCAATAAGTCAATATGTAGCGGCCATAGAAAATGTAAAACATAAGTTTGAAGCTGGTGCTGTGGCTTCTCCCGATTATTATGGCGCCATCGCCGCAGAAGAAATCTTAAAAAAGGGTGGTAATGCTGTTGATGCCAGTGTCGCTACTGCATTTGCTTTAGCTGTAACCTACCCAGAAGCGGGCAATATCGGTGGTGGCGGATTTATGACCATTTGGATGGAAGGAAAACCTTATTTTATCGATTATCGAGAGACAGCACCTAATCAAGCCTCTAAAGATATGTTTCTTGATAAACAGAAAAATGTAGTAGCTGATTTAAGCTTATATTCGCATAAAGCATCAGGTGTTCCAGGAACAGTAGCAGGAATGTGGGCGGTTCATCAGCGATTTGGCAAACTTAGTTGGCAAGAAGTGATAGCACCAGCTATTCGGTTTGCAAACCAAGGTTTTACGGTTGATAAACAGCTGATTACACGTTATCAGGAAGTACAGGATCTGGCACCGACCAATGGACATTTTAAACAGTACTTTGGTGCTATGCAGGAAGGAAAAATTTTCAAGCAACCTGAATTAGGTGCTGTGTTAACGCGTATCGCAAAGGACGGTGCTGATGAATTTTACCGAGGTAAAACAGCCCAATTAATTGTGCAAGAAATGGCAAAAAATGGTGGTTTAATCACACAAAATGATTTAGCTAACTATCAAGCTAAATGGCGAGATCCGATCCTAGCCAATTGGCATGATATGCAAGTAGTAACGGCACCACCGCCAAGTTCAGGTGGCGTTGGGTTGATTCAATTATTATTAATGAAACAAAAATTAGCTGATGATTTCAAAGATGTTAAAGTAAACTCTGCTCAGTATGTCCACTTATTAGCAGAGATCGAAAAACGTGTTTTTGCTGACCGCGCTGAATACATGGGTGATCCTGATTTTGTTAATGTACCAGTTGCTAAATTAATTGATGATAGTTATTTAGCTAATCGGGCTAAATCTATTAATGCCAATGCGGTTTCAATTACTGAGCAAGTAAAACCTGGACTAGATAATAATCATGAAAAATTACAAACTACTCATTTTTCAGTTGTAGACAAATGGGGAAATGCTGTTTCTAATACATATACTTTAAATGGTTGGTTTGGATCTGCTGTTGTTGTAGAAGGAACCGGTATTGTTTTAAACAACGAAATGGATGATTTTAGTAGTAAGCCTGGTATTGCCAATCAATTTGGTGTTGTAGGTAAAGATGCTAATGCGATAGAGCCAAATAAACGTCCACTATCATCTATGTCACCAAGTATTTTAGTTAAAGATAATGAAGTGGTTATGGTTATTGGTACCCCTGGTGGTTCGAGAATATTCACTTCTATTTTTCAAGTTGTAACAAATATTTTTGATAATAACATGACATTAAAATCGGCTATGGATGCACCACGTTACCACCATCAATTATTACCAAATAATGTGATTTTTATCGAGCCTTTTCAGGCTGAAGTACCAATTGATCTAAAAAATCAACTTGAGAAAATGGGATATCAATTTGAAAAACAGGATTTCAGTGGTGATATTCAAGCAATTAGAATTATTAATAATAAACCTCAACCGGTATCTGATCCACGTGGCAGAGGAACGTCAATTATTGTTAAATAATCGAGTGAATATTCCTTAACAAAGAAATATAGAATATCCAATTTTAACTTTATTTTTAGCTAATAACTAAATAGTATAAAAAAACCCGTTTAATTAAACGGGTTTTTTATACTGTTATTTGATGATTATTCAGGAATAATATCAACAATAACTTTTGCAAAAGCTTCGCTGTGTACTTGGAATAACACTTCGTGTTCACCAGTAGTACGCAATACACCATTTGGTAAACGAACTTCGCTTTTTGATACTTGAATACCACGAGCTTTAACTGCATCAGCGATATCACGAGTACCAATTGAACCAAATAAACGACCTTCATCACCTGCTTTAGAAGTAATAGTTACTTTACCTAAAGCATTGATTTCAGCAACGCGTTGTTCAGCTGCTTTTAATGTTTCAGCTAATTTTGCTTCTAATTCAGCACGACGAGCTTCGAAGAATTCAATATTCTTTTTAGTTGCTGGTACTGCTTTACCTTGTGGAATCAAAAAGTTACGAGCGTAACCCGCTTTAACATTAACTTGATCACCTAAGCTGCCTAAATTAGCAACTTTATCGAGTAGAATAATTTGCATTATATGTTCCCTCTGTTGCTAATTACTGATGATTGTCAGTATATGGTAATAATGCCAAGTAACGAGCGCGTTTGATAGCGCGAGCTAGTTGACGTTGATATTTTGCGCTAGTACCAGTAATACGGCTTGGTACGATTTTACCACTTTCTGTGATATAGCTTTTTAATAAAGAAACATCTTTATAATCAATTTCTTTAACGCCTTCTGCTGTAAAACGGCAGAATTTGCGACGACGGAAGTAACGTGCCATTTGGCTATTCTCCTAATAGTTTAATTTGGTCAGCATGTAAAACTATTTGACTGGTTTTATCTCGTTTAGTATGTGTACTAATAAAGCCACTTACCAAAACTTTGCTGCCTTTTTTAATACTGTAACTTAACTCGTGTTGTCCACTGACAATAACGGGCATTATGCACCATGCTTGTCTTGAGAGTCCTGCTTCGATTTGTTCAGAAACATGTTCTAAATAAAACTGACAGTGTGATATCCCACTTGGACTCATTTTTTTAATCGGGGTTTTAGTAATCAATCCCGATAAAACTAAACGATTATTCTTCCGAATCATCGTCCATGTTTGCATCGCTAAAATCTTCTTCAGAACTACGACGTTCATCTTTAGCTTTTAGCATTGGTGATGTTTCAGTTACAGAATGTTTGGTACGCATAATTAAACTGCGAATTACTGCATCATTGAAACGGAAGTTATCTTCAAGTTCATTTACTGCTTCTTGAGTAGCTTCAACATTCATTAACACATAATGTGCTTTATGCAATTTTTCGATAGGATATGCTAATTGACGACGACCCCAATCTTCTAAACGATGGATTTTGCCACCATCAGTGGTTAACGTACCAGTATAACGTTCGATCATACCAGGTACTTGTTCACTTTGATCTGGGTGAACCATAAATACAATTTCGTAATGACGCATTATCGCTCCCTACGGATTAATCAGCTTTCTGTCGGGGCAACCGCAACCCATTGAAAGCAAGGAACATGAAAATTAAGCGGTTGAAATCGACGGCGCATTATATATCAAAATAATTACTTTAACAAATGAATAAATATTAAAAGTGCTATTCGTTTTTTATAATAAAAATAATCTATTAATCATAACTAAAAAATTTAACTAAAAATCGATTATAAATAGGATAAAAAAAACTTTTCGACAAAGTTTTTACTTGAACGGGTGAATTAGGTGTAAAAATGTAACGATATCTATACATCTTTGTCATTAAAATATGTTATTCTTTATAAGATAAAAGTTTAATGTTAATAGCTATTTTTAAAGGAGTGTTTATATGGCTGAAGAAACCATTTTTAGTAAAATAATTCGCCGTGAAATTCCTGCTGATATTGTTTTTCAAGATGATCAGGTTACTGCCTTTCGGGATATTTCTCCTCAAGCCCCTACACATATTTTAATTATTCCCAATAAATTGATTCCAACCGTAAATCATATTGCAGAGTCTGATGAAGCTCTGCTTGGTCATATGATGGTTGTTGCGGCTAAAATTGCCAAGCAAGAAGGTATTGATGAAAGTGGTTATCGTTTAATAATGAATTGTAATAAAGATGCAGGACAAGAAGTTTTTCATATTCACATGCATTTATTAGGTGGTAAAAATTTAGGGCGATTAATAGGTTAGCTTATATGAAACAGTTTAAACGTATCATTGGAATGAGCATGCTTGCTTTTAGTTTAGCTGGATGTCAACTTCTCGGTTATAATCAAAAAACTGAAGTCAATCCGCCAGTAGAAATCCCAGATAACACTGGAGTGGTTGATACTCCTCCACAGATAGTTAAAACAACTGATTGGAATGATATATTATCTCCAGTTGTAAATAAAATATTGCAATCTTCATCAGCAATTGAAGGTAATAAAGTGTTGTTAATTAGTGATATCCAAAATCGTAGTGGTGATTATTTAGCAACAAATCAGATTGATACAACTTTACATAATATACTGAATAAGCAAAGTATTTTCTCTGTGGCTGATAGACAATCGATCAGTCAAGCTAAACAAGCGTTAGGTATTTCTGTTGATGATAAACTTGTTTCTCGCAGTAAAATGATCGGTTTGGCAAAGTCAATAAATGCTGGGTATGTGCTTTTTACCACACTTTATAAGTTACCAGCCGAAAATGAAGATGCCAACCTTTCTATGGAATTACTTTCAACCCAAACGGGTGAAATTTTACAACGTGTGACAACAAAGGATATCCAATCCCAAAATTCTGTTAATCATGCTCAAGGAGCTGCTGAATAATGGGGCCTTTATTGATCGATGTGCCGAGTACATCATTAACCAATGATGATATATCGCTTTTAAAAAATCCAATGGTAGCAGGGATTATTTTATTTAGTCGTAATTATCAGTCTCCTGAGCAATTGACTGATTTGATAAAGCAAATTCGTTCAGTAACATCAGAACGTTTATTAATTTCGGTTGATCATGAAGGTGGTCGAGTTCAACGTTTCAAGCAAGGCTTTACTCTAATTCCTCCTGTGCAATCTTTTGCTTTGCTTAATGATTTAGAAAAAGCGAAATCATTAGCATTTGACGCGGGTTGGTTACTAGCGATGGAATTGATTGCCTACGACATTGATTTAAGTTATGCACCTGTACTTGATTTAGGTCATGATTGTTTAGCCATTGGAAGTCGATCATTTCATCATGATAGTTATATTGCTTATCAAATTGCATCGTCAATGATTGATGGTATGCATTCGGCAGGCATGAAAACAACTGGTAAACATTTTCCTGGCCATGGCCATGTTATTGCTGATTCTCATAAAGAAACACCAATCGATTATCGTTCGAAAGAACTCATTGAAAATGATATGCAGATTTTTGCCAAATTAATCGCTGAAAAGAAACTCGATGCAATTATGCCTGCTCATGTTATTTATCCTGAATTTAATGATAAACCAGCTAGCGGGTCAGTGTTTTGGCTAAAAACAGTGTTACGTGAAAAGTTACATTTTGATGGTGTTATATTTTCTGATGATTTATCGATGGAAGGAGCTTCTGTTTTGGGGGATCACGCTGAACGAGCTAAAGCAGCGCTTAATGCTGGTTGTGATTTATTATTGGCTTGTAATAATCGAAATGGCACATTAGCTATTTTAGATACATTAACTCGTTTAAATGAAAAACAGCCATTATTAACCGATAAAGCAAAACTACTATTAACTAATACCAAAGTAAATTATGCCGATTTGATAAAGAGTCATGATTGGCAGAATCGTCATCAAAATTTAATGAAGTTGAATGAAAAGTGGGAGCATTATAATGCAAGCAGCCATCATTAAAATCGACAATAATACACATTTAGTTGCTTATAATGATGCAGCAAAAGCATTATTTTCTAGTAATTTATTAAGTTTAGATCAGCCATTTGATTATCGAAATGCATTTAGTTTGGATGCAACATTTGATTTATCCGAATATGACGATACGATTATTGTATTAAACTCCCAGTATTTTTTATTGCAGAAAATTAATGAATCATCTCTTATTACCTTTGTTTTGCAACCAGTTGAATATCTAAAAAAACGGTTATCAAAAATTAATGTTGTTGGAAGTCATGCTTTTGATATTTTTGCTGTTAAAAGCCAATCAATGCAAAAATTAATTGCTCAAGCTAAAGCTTTTTCAATGCAAAGAGAACCATTACTAATTACCGGTGAAACTGGCACAGGTAAAGATTTGTTGGCTAGTGCATGTCATCAATATAGCCCTAGGGGGGATCAAACTTTTTTAGGTCTCAATTGTGCCGCTATGCCTGATGATGTTGTTGAAAGTGAGCTTTATGGCCATGCCGCAGGGGCTTATCCAGGAGCACTTGAAAGCAAAAAAGGTTTTTTTGAACAGGCTAATGGTGGTTCTGTATTACTTGATGGCATCGATGAAATGTCATTCCAAATGCAAACCAAATTATTGCGTTTTATTAACGATGGCTTTTTTAGACGAGTCGGCGATGATAACGAAGTTTATGTAGATGTTAGAATCATCTGTGCCACTAAAGTTGATTTAGCTGAATTGGTGGAACAAGGAAAGTTTAGGAAAGATCTTTATTATCGCTTGAATGTGTTGTCCTTAAATTTACCTTCACTACAAGAACGTCAGGAAGATATTGCACCGCTCACACAAATTTTTATTGATGAATTTGCTAATAAGCAGGGAATTACACCGCCAACAGTTAATCAAGATGTTATTCCTTATTTAGCTCAATACTCATGGCCAGGTAATGTAAGACAGCTTAAAAATGTACTTTATTCAGCATTGGCTCAGTTAACATCTTCACAATTGACGGTAAAAGACATTGTTTTACCAGCAATAACTTCAACTCAGATCTCATTGATTAGGGATATTGACAATAAAACGCTAGATGAAATGACGAAAAACTATGAAAAAGAAGTCCTAAAAAGTCTCTATGTCAAATATCCAAGCTCAAGAAAACTTGCCAAAAGATTAGGGGTATCCCACACCGCAATTGCAAATAAACTTCGGGATTATGGGATAGGGCGGTAAATATCTAATAATATTTTAAATATCTACAATAATGATAATTAGAATGCTATCATAAATGATTATTATTAATAATATAATGGGTTGTTATTAATTTTTTATTTAAGAAGATTAGTAAAGTTGGAAAAATACAATTGATAGTACGGTAATGAAATATATGGATTCTGCAACATTTGATAATTTAAGAAAGGTTAATTCGATTCATCTTTTAAGAGGCATTATTATAATTCTGATTGTGATATGTCACTGCTATGGAATATTATGGTCTTCAGGGATCTGTAAAAAAATGGGTTCAAATCAAAGTTATTTTTATTTTTTTTCCTCTCTTACTCTTAATTGGACTGTTGGCTTTGTCTTGATAGCAGGATATTTATTTCAACATCTTTCTTATAAATTTAAATTAAAAAGATATTATTTATCAAAAATTAAAAATGTGATTATCCCATATACTGTAGTTTCTTTTGTAATTTTTGTGTTTTGTTATTGGGACTACATTAATGACAATTCAATATATCAAAGTTTTAAAAAGTTTTTCATTGAATGGAAACGGGGTAGTTTATCTATACCTTTTTGGTTTATCCCTATGATAACTGTTATCTATTTATTAGCACCAATTTTAAAATTTTTATCTGGTAAAAATTTGACAACTTTATCAATAATATCTTTTATTTTTGTTAGTTTATACCCTAGACCTCATGACGGCTATAAGTTATTATCAATTTCTTTGCATTTTCTGCCTGTATATATAATAGGTATGGGAATAAGACAAAATCATCTTAATATCATGAAGATAATAAAAAGAAATTTTTTTATTATTATAATGTTCTTTAGTGTAGTTTTATTACTGATTGCGACAATGTATGAAACTATTCCTAATTTTAGTTTAAGAGGTGTGATGTACACGCCATTTAAAATAATGATATTTATGTTGTTATTATATTTTTGGGATTATACCAACTCGAATTTTACTAAAAATAAATTCAACTCTATATTATCATATATAGCTAATATAAGTTTCCCTATTTTCTTTATTCACTATGCTATATTAGAGAGTATATTCTATTTATTTTTAAAAAATAATAATTATTTTCAGCAAGTAACCCAAAATTGTTCTGGTTTTTTAGAATTAATAATTGGCATAACTATGGCTTTAATAACGTTATTCTTATCAATAATAGTAATTGAAGTAGTGAAAAAAATGACAAAAAATAAATCGCGTTATTTTATTGGATGTTAATATTTATTGAAGAAAAATTGATTTTTTATTACAATTACGGATTATTTTCTTTTTATATTCAAAAATCTTAGCATTGCTGATAAATTGAAAAATTTGTTAAAATGATTCGTAAATACTTATAGCATGACATTTTTATTTAATTTATCACATTATTTATCAACTAATATATTAGTTATATTCTTTTTTATCAGGATTTTTAAATGATTGAACCTAGAGTTGAGTTTGTAAATTTTAATATTATTGGCGATGAGAGAGGCTCTTTGATTTCACTTGAAAATAGCCACAATATCGGTTTTGATATTAAGCGTATGTATTATATTTATGGTACTCAAAAAAATATTTCTCGAGGTTTTCATGCGCACAAAAAATTAAAGCAATTGTTGATAGCTGTATCAGGAACAGTTGATATTTATTGTGAGTATCAAAATGTAAAACAGACATTCTCATTAAATTCTCCAAGTATTGGTTTAATCATTGAAGGACCGGTTTGGCGTATTATGCAAAATTTTTCAGAGGATTCTGTTCTTATTGTTTTAGCCGATGGTTTTTATGACGAAAATGATTATATAAGAGAATATGACCATTTTTTATGTGAAACACAAAAAGGATATAAAAATGCCTAACTTATACGAAGATATGGTTGCTAAAATTTTTTCAACATTATTTAAAAAAGAAATTAATAGTAATGATGATATATCTATGGAATCTGAACCTAAATGGGATTCTATGAAACATATTGAAATAATCATGGTTTTAGAAGAGGAATTAGGTATCTCTTTTAGGCCAGAATCAATTCCAGCTTTAACTTCAATGTCTAAAATTATTGATGAAATTAAAAAAATTAAAGGTTAATTAATTGAATATAGATATCTGCTTTAATGCGCTTTTTGATAATGAATTGAAAAGGTTAGATTTATTATCAATAAAACCTAACTTAAAATGCTGCAATTTAAAAATTGCTGTTTATCGAAATCATTCTTTTGAAATGATCGCTAGTGTTTTGAATTCATTTTTAACTTTTTCTGAATTATCTGCAGATTTTATATATAGTAGCTATGATGATAGTTTAAATTTCCAAAATATAGATGCAGATTTGAACTTAATTTGGTTAGATGTAACTCGTTACAAGCTTGAAGATATATCCAGTTTTGTTAATGAACGAGCGCTTGCATTAAGAGAATTATCAAATTCACCGATTATTTTTATCTGTATCGGTAATAATTTAGAAGTTAAATTATTTGATAATATACCAGACTGTTACCTATTTTCCTTAAATGATGAATTAGAAAGGATTGGTGATTCGGCATACGATTTAGCAAAAGAACCCTACTCAGGAACTCGCCTCTCTAACAAGGCAAGTTTACGTTGTGCTCGCGTAATTGGATTGCAGTATATACCAGCAATTTTTAAACCAAATATAAAAGCGGTTGTTTTAGATTTAGATAATACATTATATCGTGGAATTTTGGGTGAAGACGGTATTAGCGCTTTGGAACCCAATATAGAATTACAAAAAGCAGTCAAACAATTACATCAAAACGGTATATTTCTCTGTATAGCTTCTAAAAATGAAGAAGCTGATGTTGTTGAATTATTCAAGCAACGGACTGATTTTGCCCTTAGAATAGATGATTTTACCGCAATAAGAGTAAATTGGAATTCAAAATATGACAATATAAAAAGTTTAGCAGATGAGCTTAATATTGGTTGTGATGCCATGCTTTTTATTGATGATAATCCTGCTGAAATAGAAAATACTAGAGGATTAGGTCTCAAAACAATATTAGCTAATGATCCAAATCGTACAGTTCAAACACTGAAATATTTTCCTGGTTTATTAAAATTGAAAAAATCAAAGGAAGATAATATTAGGGATAAAGATATTCGGGCCAATAAAGAAAGAAGTATCATGGCAAATACTTTGTCACCAAAAGAGTATTTTAAAAAATTAGGAATAAAACTTCATTTTTCTATAAACGATCTTAATCAAATAGTACGATGTTCTGAGCTTTTAGGAAAGACTAATCAATTTATTTTGAATTATAAAAGATATAGCGAGTTGGATTTAATAAATATTATTAAAAATAAGGGATGTTTAATAACTGCAGCTATGTCTGATAATTTATCAGATAGTGGTATTATTGCTGTATTGGTTTTATCGAAAGATTCTAAAGAATCAGTGTTAAATTTAAATGAGTTAACAGTTAGTTGTAGAGCTTTAGGCCGTCATTTAGAGTCGATAATGATTCCTTTTATGTTTAAATTAGGTATGAATAAATTAAATTCAATTGATAAAATTAGAATTAATTATCGACAAGGTGAACGTAATATTCCTGCATTAAATTGGTTAAAAGAATTTTCTCAAAAGGAAACAGAACAATATGGCAATATTATTTGTTCTATTCCAAATGAAATCGTTACTGAAGGAATTTCTATTGAGGTTAGTGATAATGGTTGATTTAGCCGAGTTAAATTTAAAATTTCATCATATTGGAGTTGCAACTCGAAATATTGAGAAAGAAATGAGCTATTATAAAATGCTAGGCTACAAGGAATCATCAGATTACTTTAGCGATCCTATACAAGGGATTAAAGGGATATTCATTGAAGCTGAAGGGCAGCCACCGCTGGAGTTATTAGAAAATTTAACTGATAAAGGTCCATTAACATCATGTTTGGAAAAAGGTATTAAGTTTTACCATTTTGCTTATGAGACAAACAATATTGAAGAAGCAGTTAATTCTTTGTTGACTACAAATAAGGCTATGGTTGTAGTTCCAATAACCAATGCGACCTATTTTGATAAAATTTGTTTTTTAATGTTAAAAAATATGATGATGGTTGAATTAGTGCAGGTTAACAAAGAAAGGTAAATTTAATATGGCTAAATCCAGTTTTTTTAATGCTAAAATAAAAGGAATGTCAATAACATTAGGTGAAAATAAATGTAATATTGAGGACGAACCATTTTATTATAACAATGATGAAGCGTTTCTAGGGCGACTAAAAAAAACAGTAGGTTTTGGAACCCGTTATGTGGCTTCGAAAGGAACAACTACCTGTGATTTGTGTTTGGATGCAGCTAAAAGGTTGCTTAATGAAACTAATACATCTGTGAATGATATTGATGCCATCATTTTTATTACCCAAACTCCAGATTATTATATGCCCGGTAATGCTCATATAATTCATGAAAAATTAAATTTTCCTAAAGAAACTTCCGCATTAGATGTTGAATTAGGTTGCTCTGGATTTGTATATGGTCTTTGGTTATCTTATATGATGGTTTCAGCTGGTCTAAATAAAGTATTACTATTAACTGGTGATACGCTAAGTAAATCAGCAAATCCAAAAGATAGAACGGAGTACCCTCTATTTTGTGATGCTGGGGCTGCTACAATCATAGAAAAATCCAAAAATAGTTCACCATCCTATTTTATCCTCAAGTCTGACGGTTCTGGTGTTAATCATATGCTACAACCAGCTGGCGCTTATAGACAACCATCTTCAGAAGAAACAAGAAAAGAGGTTGCTGACAAAGATGGAAATATAAGAAGCCAAGAAAATATTTATATGAATGGGTTTGAGATATTTAATTTTACTTTAACTGAACAACCCCCATTATTACAAGATATATTAAAATTATCTAATAAGAATAAAGATGAAATCGACTATTTCTTATTCCATCAAGGAAATAAATATATTGTTGATACAATCTCTAAATCAGCTTTATTACCTAAAGAAAAAGTACCAGTAATTTTCCCTGATTTCGGTAATCAAAATAGTGCAGCTATCCCCGGAACAATTTGCGCAACTTTGTCAGATAAGATCCGTTCTCCAATTAATGTTGTAATTCAAGGTTTTGGTATTGGTTTATCATGGGGAGCCTGTCAGTTAATACTTGATGATATAACTATTTTACCCCCTCAAGTATATTGCGGAGATAACGATGAGTAATGTTTGTTTAAAACATAGCTGTATCAAAGGTATTACTACTGTTGTACCAGAAAATATTATTAATATTGAAGATGAAATAAATTATTTTGATAATAATCCTAAAAAACTTCAACGAGCAAAAAAAATGATAGGTTTTGGAACTCGTCATGTTGTTAGGGACGGTACTACAGTAATTGATTTATGTGAAGTAGCTGCTAATAATTTAATACGAGATATGAATATTGCTAGGGATGATATCGACGCATTAATATTGGTTTGTCAAAGTCCTGATTATTTATTACCTGCTTCATCATGTATCTTACACGGTAGACTTGGGTTAAATTCAAATTGTGCAACTTTTGATGTCGGATTAGGGTGTTCAGGATATGTTTATGGATTATGGATGGCTCATTCTTTAATTGCTAGTGGGTCGGCTGAAAAAGTATTATTATTGGCAGGAGATGCCCCAAGTGTTCATTCCAATATCGCAAATCGAAAATGTAATCCTTTATTTGGTGATGCAGCTTCGGCAACTTACATTACTTATACGCCTGAAGACAATCCTGCATATTTCTCAATTGGTACCGATGGAAAAGGGTGGGATAGAATTATTGTTCCAGCTGGAGGAAGAAAACTGCCGATAAAAGAAGATATAGTAAATATAACGGCAAAAGATTCGGCTGGTAATATATGGTTTGTTGGTGATGAAATATTACATGGTATGGACGTATTCAATTTTACCATGGATGTTGCACCTAAAAATATAAATCAAGTATTAGAGTTTTCTGATACCAATTCATCAGAAATAGATTATTTTGTAATTCATCAAGCCAATAAACAGATCGTTGAAAATGTTGCAAGAATTGCTAAAATACCATTAGATAAAACATCTTCAGAAACTTTTTCTAAATACGGTAATAATTCGACTAATTCTGTTGCAACAGTTATTTGTGATCAATTGTATAATAAAAATGTAGATAAAATACTAATTTCGGCTTTTGGAGTAGGATTATCATGGGGAGCTTCTATTGTAAATATTAAAAATATTCATAATGGAGGTATTTCTTTAATGAAAAATCCAACTGAAAGTCATACACGTGTGGAACAAATTTTATATTGGGCTAAACAATTTCAAGAGGGATAAAAGTTATGACTAGAGAAGAATTTTTAGAGAAATTTCAAGACATTTTACAAACAGAAGATGAATTATCCTTTGGTATGAGTTTAGATGATATAGAAGAGTGGGATTCTCTAGCTAAATTAGCAACGGTAGCTTTTCTTGATCAAAATTTTAATGTGAAAGTTGTTTTTGATGATTTTCAAAATTTGAAAACAATAGATGATGTAGCTAAAAAGGCAGGTATTTAGTCTATGATTTCTTTCTCAAAAGAACAAATATTTATTGTGACTGGTGCTAGTTCTGGTATTGGAGAAGGTATTGCTCTTCTAATTAATTCATTAGGCGCTACAGTTATAGCTATAGGAAGAAATCAAGAAAGATTATTATCATTGAAGTCTAAATCAAAAAATCCAGATTCTTTATTTTTAGAACAAAAAGATTTAACCGAGAATATTAGTGAGCTACCGAACTATATTAGAACTCTTAAAGATAAATATGGTAAGTTTACTGGTCTTGTTTGTAGTGCAGGGATGGATATGCCTTCACCATTAGTTGCATTAGATCTTAACAATGGTAAATCATTATTTAATATTAATTATTTTGCTCCTATTTTTCTAGCAAAAGGATTTGTTGATAAAAGAGTCAATATTGGATTAGGCGCCAGTATCGTATTTATCGCTTCTACGGCTGGAGTTTACCCAGAGAAAGGACAAACATATTATGCAGCTTCGAAAGCAGCATTAATTGCAGGTGCAAAATCAATCAGCAAAGAAATTTCACATCGAGGTTTACGTTGTAATTGTATATCCCCAGCTTTTGTTGACACACCTATGTATCAGAAAAACAAGGAGTCAATAGGGACTAATTTATCAAATTATGCATTAGGTATTGGAAAACCATCTGATTTAGCTGATATGACCGTTTTTTTATTATCGAACAAAGCGCGTTGGATTACAGGACAAAACTATATTTTAGATGGGGGATGTTTTGGCTAAGCACAAAAAAGTAGAACTTATTATAGGAAAACATGTAGATCTACGTGAAGTTGAGCTTTCAGATGCCGAATTTATTTTGTCTTTGAGAACAGATGAATTGAAATCAAAATTTTTGCATAAAACAGAAAATGATTTACAAAAACAAATAGAATATCTTAAAAATTATAAAACATTGGATAATGAGTATTATTTTATTATAGAAAATAAGAAAGGAAATCCATTAGGAACGGTTAGACTTTATAATTTAAAAGAAAATCAATGTACCGGCGGCAGTTGGATAATGAAAAGCGGTTCTACAGTTCAAGAAGTAATAGAAGGTGATTTATTGTTACAACATTTTGTTTTTAATATTCTTAATTTAGAAAATAACTATTTTGATGTTAGAAAAGGTAACAATAAAGTTATCAAATTTCATAAAATGAAAGGTGCCAAAGAAATAAATCAAGATGAAAAGAATTTTTACTTTGTATTAAATAAAAGGGATTTTGAAAAATCTAAAGACTTTTTCTCTAATCTTCTATAAATTAAAACATTAAAATTCTCTTATTATTAATATATATTTATATCTATATCTTTAGGATTAGTTTATATGAAAAAAAAAGAGTATCCCTTAATTTCTGTAATTATATCAGCTTATAATCATGAAAAATATATCAAAGAAACAATTGACTCAATAATTAATCAAACTTATCCTAATTTAGAATTAATTGTGATAGATGATGGTTCTACAGATCAAACTTATAATAACTTATTAAAACTAAAAAAAACATGTGATAAACGATTCCTCAGAACTGTTTTTAAAACTCAAGAAAATAAGGGCGTTGCATATAATTCTAAACAACTAATATCGATCGCTAATGGCGAATATGTTTATATGATAGGTTCTGATGATGTTGCAAAACCACATGCAATTAGTTTTTTATATGAATTCTTATCTAAAAATAAAGATTATGGTTTAGCATCGGGTGATAATGAACTTATTGATTCGAATTCAAACAAAATTTACTGGGACTATAATAGAAATATTATTTATGATAAAGAACAAGCTATTTATTCTACGCTTCAAACATTTTGGGTTGATGAAATATACCGAGTATGGCCCCATTTAATAGGAAAAATGCCACCTGAATTAGAATCATCAGGAGATGTTTCATATGAGTGGTTTTGGTATAACAATGTTGTTGCCAATGGATATTTAGTTCGTAAAAGTGTTCTTAACTTAATAAAACCTCATACTGTAAATGTTCCGATTGAAGATATTTTCCTTCATTTTCAAATTACGAAATATTCAAAAGAAAAAGTATTTCCAGATATTTTAGCATCATATCGGTGGCATCAGAAAAATACTGTAGGATCAATAAAACACGATATTGGTTGTATTGCAACTCGAATGTATGAATTGTATCTAATTGAGGAATACTATCCTGAGATAAATAATAAATATAATCTAACACAAAGCCCAATGTATTGTTACTGGTTGGAAAGATGGAATATAGTTAAAAAATCTAAATTATGGGATGAAAAATACTATTGCAGAAAATATCCGGAAATCATTGAGGAGGGGTGGATACCGTTGGTTCATTATGTAAGCTTTGGTTCTCATGAAAATTATTACCCATCAGCTTTTTTCGAAAAATTTCCAAATTTTCTAAATTTTGAATTAACCCATTTTAATTTATCAAAAGGCCGGAGATTAAAATTAAAAATCTATTACAGGTTATGGAAATTTTTGGATGTAAGATATAGTAATATTGAAAGTAAACAAAAAAGTTCTTATTTGGAACTTTGGGCTAATAAAGTTTATAAAATTGTTTCATATAAATTAAGAAAAAGTCATACTCCAATTCCAAAAAGTAAATCATTATTTGGTATTAAGGAACGCATGAAAAATATTTTCTACTGTATAATGATTATAATTGGACAATTACCATTTTTTGATATGGTTATTAATAAAAATAGAAAGAATAAATATATCTCAAAGGTATATGAAAATAATAATTTATAAAGGTTTTTATTATGATACATTTTCTAAATTTACAAAAGATAAATAATTTTTACAATGAAGAAATTTTAAAACGGATAAATACTATTTTTGAAAAAGGTTGGTATTTACAAGGCGATGAAAATCATATTTTTAATGAAGCATTTGCTACTTATTGTGGAGTGAAATATGCTGTTGGTGTAGCAAATGGTTTAGATGCACTTAATTTAATAATTAAAGCATACGGTTTTGGTTCAGATGATGAAATTATTGTTCCTGCTAATACTTATATAGCATCAACACTAGCCATCTCAGCAAATGGCTGTAAACCTGTGTTGGTTGAACCCGATCTTAATACATATAATATTAATCCAGATTTAATTGAACAAGCAATAACACCTAAAACAAAAGCTATTATGGTTGTTCATTTGTATGGTCAAGCTGTTGAAATGGAAAAAATCTGGAAATTAGCTGAAAAATATAATTTAAAAATAATTGAAGACTCTGCTCAAGCTCATGGTGCTATGTATAAAGGACGTAGGGTTGGTAATTTAGGTGATGCTAGTGGTTTTTCTTTTTATCCTGGAAAGAATCTAGGTTGCTTAGGTGATGGTGGCGCAGTAACTACAAATGATGAAGAATTATATTTGAAGATTAAGGCTATTGCTAATTATGGGTCTAATAAAAAATATGTCAATCTTTATAAAGGAGTTAATTCTAGATTAGATGAGCTACAAGCAGCAGTCATCAATGTTAAATTACCTCATTTAGACGAAGATAACAATAAGCGTCGTAAAATTGCTAATTATTATATTGAAAACATAAATAACCCATTAATTATTTTACCAAAATTGTTGCATGAGGATATGCATGTATGGCATCTGTTTGTCATAAGAACTGAAAACAGGGATGAGCTACAAAACTATTTAAAATCAAATGGAATACAAACAATTATTCATTATCCAATTCCAATACATAAGCAAGAAGCATATAAAGAATGGAATCATTTAAATTATCCAATTACTGAGAAAATACATAAAGAAGTTTTATCTTTACCTATTAGTCCAGTAATGACGGAGGTAGAAGTACTTAGAGTTGTTGATGTTATAAATGAATACAAATAAATTACCGTTAGTTTCTGTGATTATATCAGCATATAATCACGAAAATTATATCCAAGATACTATTAAATCGATTATTAGCCAAACATATGAAAAAATTGAACTAATAATTATTGATGACGGTTCTATTGATTCAACTTTTGAAAAAATTCTTGAGATGGAAAATATTTGTAAGGAACGTTTTACAAATATCATCTTTCAAAAACAACAGAACCAAGGTATTGGGGCGACTTCTAATAAGTTAATCAATTTGTCCCAAGGTAAATATATATTTTGTATAGCTTCGGATGATTTAGCTAAATCTGAAGCGATATATGAAGAAGTGTCATTTTTAGAAAAACATAGTGACTATGCATTGGTAGTTGGGGATAATGAAATTATTGATCAAAATAATATAGTTTGTTATTGGGATAAAGAAAGAAATATAATTTATGATAAGAACCTTGCCAATTACCAAACATTTGCGGATTTTCTGAAAATTAAAAAATTAGGCAATAATTTTGGAAGATATTTATACTTATATAGAGGAAATCATATACCAAATGGTTATTTAGTAAGAAAGTCTATATATGATAAGGCTGGCCTATATAATGTGAATGCGCCATTGGAAGATTGGTTCATGAATCTTCAAATTTCTAAATATAGTAAGTTTAAATATTTAGATAAAATTCTTTTTTCTTACAGATGGCATCCCCAAAATACTATAAAACAAAATAAAAAAATTAATGATATGTTTAAGCTGACCTTACAATATGAAAATATTTTGCTCAGTAATATTGATTTTAAAGATTATGATAAAGATCTATTCAATTGTTTTATGTTTGGTAAATTAACTAAAAGATTTATTATTATTCCTAATATTTTTGAATTACGTAGATACAGAAAAAACAGTGTGAAAATGTCAGTTTTACATTTTTGGGGTATTGATTTTATTCTTAATAAAAAGTTTCTTCAAATTGGATAAACATATGTTTGCAGTTGGTTGCGATGTTGAAAAAATTGATAGGTTTAATGATAAAGTTTCAAATTTCTCTTTTTTGAACAAAATTTTTACAAAAATAGAGTTAAATTATTGTTTATCTAAATCTTATCCCGCACAGCATCTTGCAGTAAGATTTTGTGCAAAAGAATCAATTATTAAAGCACTTTATAATTTAAATATTATTGATGTATTGGTTAATGAAATTGAAATTGAAAACGATAAAGCAAAAAATCATCCTATAGCAAGAATATTAAATAATAAATATGATTATCTAAATATTCGAATTAGTTTGTCTCATGATAGAGATACTGCTATGGCTGTTGCTATCATTTATACCAATTAATTTTTGAATAAATTTATTGTATACATTAGGAAAATAACACATGAAATTTATTGTTACTGGAGGTGCAGGTTTTATTGGTTCCGCGGTCGTTAGACTGATTATCAATAATACTGATGACGAAGTTTTGGTTATAGATAAATTAACATATGCTGGTAATTTAGAATCATTATCCGAAGTTTCTGACAAAGGAAGATTTCATTTTAAACAAATTGATATTTGCGATCGAAAATCTATCGATATGATAATTAATGATTTCCGTCCTGATCTTATTATGCATCTAGCAGCAGAAAGTCATGTAGATCGTTCAATTGATAATCCTTCAACTTTTATTGAAACTAATATAATTGGTACCTATACACTTTTAGAAGCAGCATTAGCGTATTGGAAATCATTGGATATAGTTAAAAAAGAAAGCTTCCGTTTTCATCATATTTCAACTGATGAAGTCTATGGTGATTTACATGGGACAACAGATTTATTTACTGAAAAAACGCCTTATTCACCAAGTAGTCCTTATTCTGCTTCAAAAGCATCAAGTGATCACCTTGTTCGAGCTTGGCATAGGACTTTTGAGCTACCAATAGTTATTACTAATTGTTCAAATAATTATGGACCTTATCACTTCCCAGAAAAATTAATTCCATTAATGATCTTAAATGCATTAGAAGGGAAACCTTTGCCTGTTTATGGTAATGGTCAACAAATCAGAGATTGGCTATATGTCGAGGATCATGCTAGAGCTCTTTATTTAGTTGCGACTCAAGCCAAAGTTGGAGGAAATTATAATATCGGTGGTTACAATGAGCAAAAAAATATTGATGTTGTAAATCTAATATGTGATCTACTTGAAGAATTGGTTCCTAATAAACCGAATGGTGTTATTAATTATAAAGATTTAATTTGTTTTGTTACTGATAGACCAGGGCATGATCAACGTTATGCTATTGATTCTTCAAAATTATACCATGATTTAGGTTGGAAACCACAGGAAACATTTGAGAGTGGTATGCGTAAAACAGTAGAATGGTATTTAAAAAATAGTGAGTGGTGCAATCATATAAAAGATGGTTCATACGCTAGACCAAGGCATGGTATTTTTAAAAAATAGGGTAAATTATGAAAGGTATTGTATTAGCAGGTGGCTCAGGGACTCGTCTTTATCCTATAACAAGGGGGATATCAAAGCAATTATTACCAATATATGATAAACCTATGATATATTATCCTTTATCTGTGCTTATGTTAGCTGGAATTCGTGATATTTTGGTCATTACTACACCAGATGATCTACCAATGTTTAAACGGTTATTAGGTGATGGTAGTAGATTTGGTATTAAACTTAGTTATGCCCAACAGTCAAAACCAGAAGGATTGGCACAAGCTTTTATCATTGGTGAAGAATTTATTCAAAATCAGCGATCTGCTCTAATTTTAGGTGATAATCTTTTTTTTGGCGAAAGCTTTGGTAGGAAGTTAGGAAAAGTTGTATCTCATAAAGACGGTGCTACAATTTTTGGCTATCAGGTAGTTGATCCAGAACGTTTTGGTGTTGTAGATTTCGATGAAAATTTTAAAGCATTATCAATTGAAGAAAAACCAATCAAACCAAAATCGAATTGGGCTGTAACTGGACTCTATTTTTATGATGAAAACGTAGTTGAGATGGCAAAACAAGTTAATCCTTCAAGCCGTGGAGAATTAGAAATAACAACACTTAATCAAATGTATTTAGATTCTGGTTTATTGAATGTAGAGATACTTGGTAGAGGATTTGCTTGGCTAGATACTGGAACACACGATAGTTTGCTTGAAGCATCATCGTTTGTTCAAATTATTGAAAAAAGGCAAGGATTAAAAGTTGCTTGCTTAGAAGAAATTGCCTTTAGAAATGGTTGGTTGAGTGTAGAACAGATAAGAAAAGAAGCAATAGATTCGAAAAAAACATTATATGGCCAATATCTATATCAACTTGTTGAAAAGATTTAATTATGCAGATTTTTGAAACTAAAATTAACGGAATCAAAGTTATTCATCCTAAAGTAATAAATGATAATAGAGGTTATTTTTTTGAAACCTTTCAAAAAGAACGCTATCAAAAATTGTTAGGTATAAATTATGAATTTGTTCAAGATAACTTTTCTCGTTCTTTTAAAAATGTACTTAGGGGAATGCACTTCCAAGTAGATTACCCGCAAGGTAAATTATTACGAGTTGTTCAAGGTAAAGTTTTTGATGTGGCTATTGATATTCGTAAGGATTCTCCAACCTTCGGTCAATGGGTGGGGATGATTTTATCTGCAGAGAATAATAAGCAATTATGGGTTCCACCTGGATTTGCTCATGGTTTTTTAGTTTTATCGGATATTGCTGATTTTGAATATAAATGTACAAATTATTATGACTCAAAATCAGAAAGATGTTTGTTATGGAATGATCCTACAATAAACATTAGTTGGCCAATATCTAATCCAATATTATCCGCTAAAGATAAGTTAGGTAAATCTTTTGAGGAACTATTTTAAATAAATGAAAGTTTTACTAACTGGTTCAGAAGGTCAAGTAGGTCAATGTTTGAGAAATATATTTCCTTCAAGCTGGCGATTAATAGCAGTTAATCACCAACAATTGGATATCAGTAATTATTCAGCTGTTGATGATTTATTATCATTATATCAACCTGAGTTTATTGTAAACACCGCCGCATATACGGCGGTAGATAATGCAGAAGTTGAACAAGAATTAGCTTATAATGTTAATGTATTAGGCTCCAAAAATTTAGCAATCGCATCAAATAAATATCACCTAAGGCTTATTCACCTTTCAACCGATTATGTTTTTGATGGTACTAAAAATTCACCTTATTTAGAAACTGATTTAACTAATCCCATTAATGTATATGGTCAAACTAAACGTAATGGCGAATTAGCAATCCTTGAAACTGATCCTTCAGCAATAATAATTAGGACTTCATGGCTATTTAGTGAATATAACAATAATTTTGTTAAAACTATGCTAAAGTCAGCTTCCTCAAAAAAAAAATTATCGATAGTAGATGATCAATTTGGTAAACCTACCTATGCTGGTGACTTAGCAAAAACAATTGTCAAGTTATTGCGAAAAAACATTGATGGTGGAATATATCACTATTGTGGAAATGAACCCACAACATGGTATTTATTTGCTAAACAAATATTTGATATCGCTTTAAAACAGGGTACTATAACTGAAATGCCTAAAATTCTACCTATTCATACTAAAGATTTTGGTACTAAAGCATTAAGACCTTTATATTCAGTTTTATCTACTAAAAAAATAATTCAATATGGTATCAAAGATTCTGATTGGAAAAAAGAATTAGCAATATGTATTTCCAAAATTAAATAATTATAAGGTGTCATGATAATGACTGTTTACTTTTCGGAATGGAATGCTGACTATGAAAAATATATGGTTAACTCCCTAAAATCTGAATATGATGTAGTACTTTTTAATAAATTAATGAAACATTTTAGGAATATTAATTTTTCATTAGAAAAAAGAAATTTTCCTCGTCAATGGTTTATTAATCTTAATCGATATATAAAATTAAAAAACCTAAAAGCTGAAGATATTTTATTGTGTAGTGGCTTTGCTATATCAGGATTTATAGATTTAATTAAAGATGTGAATTGTCATCGAGTTTTAGTTTTAAGAGATACTATAGATGTTTTAAACAATAGTATGAAAAACAAAAAAAAATGGCTACGTCAAGATGAAGATTATATAACTAAAATTACTCCTCATTTCGATAAAATATATAGTTTTGATTTCGATGATTGTAGAAAATATAATTTTACCTATTTGAACCAGTTTTTGCCTTTTACTTTTTCTGAAATGAAAAAGATTAGAATCGAATTAGATAATAAAAATCTTTCAAAAAACTGTTTTTTTATTGGCGAGTATTTGGAACATCGAGTTGAAATAATTAATAAATTAGCACCTAGATTGCAAGATGATAATTATAAAATTGATTTTAATTTGATTAATTATGACATAGTTAAAGATATATCATCGACTTTGAAAGAATCAAACTTTTATAAGTTAGGGAAAAAAATTAGTTATTTTGAAAATATAGAAAAAGTAAAAGAAAGTGATGTTATTCTGGAAATAGGACAAATAGGTCAAACAGGAATAACATTAAGAGCTATAGAAGCGATCTTATTTAATAAAAAATTAATAACTACTAACAAATCTATTAGAGAATATAATTTTTACAATCCAGAACAGATTTTTATTCTTGAAGATGAAAATTATATGAATATTTCAGTATTTTTACAGACAACGTTTTCACCTATTTCCTTAGACATTTTATATCAATACAGTGCTGATGCAATGTTAACTAAAATTATTAATGATATTCATATAATATAGAAAAAATTATCAGCTTTTAGTTATTTTTTTTAGATAATATAGGATATTGCAAATTATTCCAGAAAAATATTTTTTCTGATGCATTTTATGTTTTGAGCAATATCTCATTTGATTAGCATTCGTAGCTGATAGTAATGGTATTGATTTTAAGGGAGATCGTTCTTTAACGGTTATAAAATATTGTGAGCATTTATAATCTTTCGCCCATGTATGCCAAGGTTTAGTTGGTCCGATATAATGGATTAATATTGTTTGATCTAAAATGGGAGAATAAATTTTATTTTTAGTCTTATATTTTAGTTCATAATTAACACTAACTTGTTGATTATATTTACTATCAAGATATTTAACTTTTTTTAATAATAGTAAATTTAAAACATCCTGATCAAGGTGAGTCAGTTTTTTTGATTTATTAATATCAGATAGCATTTTCAATGCTTGGCTATTTATATTTAATTCATTCCATTTATTTAAATTAATTAGTAAAAATCCTGCATTAAAATAACCTTTAGATAAATTGGGTTCATTTAGCCGAATTGCACATTTATTCCACCATATAGCATCTTTGTCTTTTACTACATAAGCAATATTGTCATCAAATTGCAATGAAAATAATTCTTCTAAGGAGCCTTTACATATAATATCTGCATCAATATATAGAATTTTATCAATTTTTTGATAAAAATAATTAGCTACTATAAATCGAAAATAAGTCGCTATAGTCCAAATTTTTGTAGTTGGTAGTTCAGCAAAAGTATCATCATCTACTAAATAAATTGTTATGTTCACGTTAAATTGTTTATTTAATAATTTCATGATCCTTTCGAATTCAGATGATAAACTGTTAGTGAATACATGAAATGAAAAATTAAATTTAGAGTTAAATAATAAAATCGAGGAAATGGAAACTGCACAGCCTAGAAAAAAATTACGATCAATTCCATATGCTATATTTAATGTATCAGTATTATTATTGCTGTTTGAAAAAAATTCTATTTTTTTTTTAATAATCTTGTTAGCATTAAAATACATTGATTATTTCCTATCCTTAAAAATCTACAAATAAAGTAATTGATTTAGAATATACTTACAATTGATGTAAAATTTCAATATAAACTAATAATTAGATAGACTATAAGCAAAAATGGAGTTTATTTCTAATTATTATATAGGTAATACAAATTAGTGCTACTACTAGTTGAAAAAGAATTGTAATAATATTTAAACTAAAGTGTCATAATGTATAGTATAATGGAAACAAAATAAATTTTTTTAATCCTTATGCTAAATAAATATAACTCATTAAATACTATTAAACAATTGTGGCCATTTATTTATCCACATAAAAAAGCTCTAATTGTTGCTATTATAGCACTTTTGGTAAATGCTGCGACTGATGCAACTTTAATTTCATTAACAAAACCATTGTTAGATAACGGTTTGATGGATAAGAACTATGAACTTTTAATTCTTTTTTCAATTGGTATTATTGGTTTGATGACTTTACGCGGATTATCTAATTATTGTTCAACTTATTGCCTTTCATGGCTTTCTGGTAAAGTTGTAAATAAATTTCGACAATTAATTTTTAATCACTTATTAAAAAGTTCTATAAGTTTTCTTAATAAAAATACTATAGGAGAACTGGTAACTATTATAACCTATAATACTCAATTGTTATCTAAAGCATCATCTGATGCCCTCATTATATTGGTGAGAGAAATTACATATGCTATTGGTTTAAGTATTGTAATGTTTTATGGAAATTGGAAATTAGCGCTAGTTTTACTTTTTCTTGTACCGTTGGTTATCTTTATTGCCCAGTTTATAGCGAAAAAGTTTAGACAGACTCTTATCTTTATGCAGAAAGGAGTTGGAGACATTGGTATTGCTGCTGATGAAATGATCAAGGGACATAAAGAAATATTAATTTTTAATGCCCAAAATTATGAAAAAAATAACTTTTACTCGATTAATAAATCTTTTAGAAGAAGTATTTTAAAGATTGTTTTAGTATCAGGTTTATCATCTCCAATTATTCAATTAGTTACAACTATAGCTTTAGGTTTTATATTATATTTAGTTGCAAGTCAAGCCTTAGATATTACCCCAGGCTCGTTTACAGTTGTTTTTTCTGCAATGGTTGCTTTTATGCGTCCATTAAAAGAATTAACTAGTGTTCATCTTGAATTACAAAAGGGGGCTGTTGCTTGTGAATCATTATTTAATCTTTTAGAATCAAAGATCGAAGAGGATAGAGGAATAATTGAATTAACAAGCGTTGAAGAAGGCATTGATTTTAAAAAAGTTACATATACATATCCAGAAAATACGGTACCATCATTAAAAAATATTAGTTTCAAGGTTAAAAGGGGAGAAACTATAGCTTTAGTCGGTCGCTCTGGTGCTGGAAAAACAACTATAGCAAATCTAATACCACGATTTTATGATATTGTTGACGGTGAGATATTAATCGATTCAATTAATATAAAAGAATATACGCTAAGATCATTACGTAATCAAATTGGATATGTATCTCAACAGGTTCATTTATTTAGTGGAACAATTGCTGATAATATTGCATATGGTGCTAAAAATAGGTATACCAGAGAAGATATTATAGAGGCAGCTAAGCAGGCTAATGCCATGGAATTTATAAATAAATTAGAAAATGGAATTGATACTGAAATTGGTGATAATGGAATTTTATTGTCTGGAGGACAGCGCCAACGAATAGCAATTGCAAGGGTATTACTCCGTAATAACTCAATTTTAATTTTGGATGAAGCCACCTCTGCTCTGGATAATGAGTCAGAAAGATTTGTGCAACAAGCAATTGAAAATTTAAGGAAGAATCGTACCTCTATTATTATTGCCCATAGACTATCTACCATTGAACAAGCTGACCGAATTTTGGTTATTGATCACGGAGGACTTGTAGAGGAAGGGACTCACCAAACTTTATTATCCAAAAATGGTATTTATGCCTCAATGTATCATTTACAATTTAACTCTTAATCAAAATTATATTATGAAAAAAAATAGCACAACTATTAATAACGATATCGATCGAGATTTTTCTACGTTATATACATTTTCTAAGTTATGGCCATATATAGCTAAAAATAAATTGTTGCTTTTTTTTGCAATAATATTATTAATTACTAGTGCATTTGCTGATACTTCACTTATAGCGATATTACAACCTTTGCTTGATAAAGGCTTTGTCGAAAATGATCAGAATTTTTTATTTATGGCGCCAATATATATTTTCGGCTTAGTTTTACTTCGTGGCGTCGCTAATTACGCGTATTCTTTTTTTCTTTCCCTAATTTCAACTAAGGTTGTACTTAAAATACGCCAAAGACTTTTTAACCATTTTGTTGATTCTCCTGTAAGTTTTTATGATAAAAATTCAGCTGGACGATTATTATCCCGTATAACATATGATACAGAGCAAGTAGCATCCTCGTCTTCAGATGCTTTGATTACTATTGTTCGAGAATCTGCATTCATTTTTGGATTATTTTATACAATGTTTAGCAATAGTTGGCAACTATCATTATCTCTGATTTTTATTACCCCTATTGTAATTGGTCTAATTACCTTTGTGTCAATAAAGTTTCGAAAAATGGCAAAAAACATGCAAAACTCAATGGGTAATGTCACTATGTCTGTTGAACAAATGTTAAAAGGTCATAGAGAAATTCTTCTTTTTGGTGCTCAAGATGAGGAATCAAATAACTTCGAAAAGGTTAGTAATAAATTTCGTAGAGATACTATGCGCCTAGTATCTATTTCCGCTCTATCTACACCAATTATTCAGCTTATTATTTCATTTGCGATTGCTTTTGTTTTGTTAATGGCTAGTGACCCGGAATTGAATATTACACCGGGACAATTTATTGTTGTGTTTTCTTCACTTGTTGCTTTAATGCAACCGATCAAAAGTTTAACCAATGTTAACGCTGAATTTCAAAAAGGGATGGCTGCATGTCAGACTTTATTTTCAATATTTGAACAACCCATTGAAAAAGACAGTGGTGATATTACTATTGAACGTGTGAAAGGTAATGTTGAATTTAAAAATGTTTCTTTTACATATGAAACAAGACAAGAGCCAGCATTAAAAAATATTAATTTTAAAGTAGAGCATGGTAAAACTGTTGCTTTAGTTGGGCGTTCAGGCTCCGGGAAGACCACAATAGCAAGTTTAATTACTCGCTTTTATGATATTGAAGATGGCCAAATTCTAATTGATAATTTAAATATCCAAGATTTCACATTATATAGTTTACGAAACCAAATTGGTTTAGTTTCTCAAAATGTTCATTTATTTAATGATACCATAGCAAATAATATTATTTACGGACGAATGGGGGAATATTCACAAAGTCAGATTGAAGAAGCAGCAAAAAAAGCTTATGCCTATGATTTTATAACAGGACTTGAAAAAGGTTTTGATACTATAGTCGGAGAAAATGGTACACGATTATCTGGAGGCCAACGTCAACGTATTGCCATTGCTAGGGCTTTATTACGCAATACTCCAATTTTAATTTTAGATGAAGCTACATCAGCATTGGATTCGGAATCAGAAAATGCGATACAGAAAGCATTGGATGAATTACAAAAAGGTCGCACATCAATTGTTATTGCACATAGATTATCTACAATTGAAAAAGCTGATAAAATTATAGTTATCGATAGCGGTGAAATTATTGAACAAGGAAACCATCAAGAATTATTATCGCAAAATGGTTTATATGCAAAACTTTACGAAAGTAAATTAAATTAGGTGATTAATTTGCTCAATTTAATTTATATATATATAAATGATAACAATTAAAATTTAAATAGACTTTTATAAAGGGTTTCACCAAAAGTCTATTTAGTTTGGAACTTATTGATACTTTTTAATAAAACTCTGATATTCATAAGGTTGTCCATCTACAGATAATATTAAATCATTCATTATTAATGAATGATCAATATTTACTGAATAACCCAGTAGTTTACTAAATAAATAGACAATATTTGAGGTATTTACCATTTTTTCATTATTTCTGTAATTTTCTATCTCATTACAAGGAAAATCATCGTATGTTGAATATATCATTAGCGGCACTTCAAATTGGTTACTAAAACTTTCTGATTTTCTTAATAACCCATGCCCTAAATCAACAATTTCACCATGATCAGGTGTATAAATTAAAATGAAATTATCCAGATTCACTTTTAAAGTATTATAAATTTTTTCTATCACTCTATCTGTATGATGTATCGTTAAATCGTAATTATCTACATTAGGTAGATCTTGTAAATCTAACTGATCGTAACCAAGATTATAAGGTTTATGGCTTCCAGCTAAATGAAGAACAATGAAATTATTTTCATTTTTTTGAAAGTTAGTTTCAATTAACTTCTCTGGTAGTTCAAGATCATCTTCTAAATTTTCGATAAATGTATTGCTAAGTTTAGCAATTATTGAATATTTACTGCTATGAGGGCCTGATTCTCGAGTTTTTGAAATCCAAGATGTATGATATTTTTGTGTATTTGCCATTTCAATAATATTTTTTTCTTCTAATAAAGGCAATTCATTATTGGGTTTAGCAAATGACAATAACATTGGAATCGAATCTCTTGTTATTGAAGCTGGTGAATGTGCTTTTTCTATAACACAACTGTTTTTTTGTGAAAAAATTTTGCTCATATTTGGTGTTGTATTTTTTTCGTATCCATAAATACTATGTCGACCTCTGTATGCGGACTCACCAAGAATGAGAATAATATTTTTATATTTTCCATAACTAATTGAATTATTATCTATTATTGATTGATTATATTTTTCGTGTTCAATTACATTTGTGTATTTTTCTTTAAAACCAAAATAGGAAGCTAATAATATAGAAGTGTTTCCAATTACGATAGGATATTTCATCCGAATTGATTTATTCATCGAAAAGAAAGGATCTATTTGAAAATCTCTTACATGACGTTTATCTGATATATAATAGTAGAACGTATTTTTGAATAAGAAAAAGCAACAAATAAAAATCGAAGTCCAATATAAAAATTTATTATTTAAATTTAATTGAATTTTATTATAGATATTAAAAGTAAATATTATTGAAAATAGTATCGCTGGAATTATGATCGGAAAGATTTCTTGTTGAAGCATTGTAACACTTTGCTCGGAGTCATTTTCCAAGGCTGATTTTAGAAGCGATTCCGAAATGTATCCATATTTAATACTGAAAAATAATTCAATACCTAAAATAAAGTTGAACACAAGAAATATAGAATTTCTTATCCAACTATATTTTTGGGGAATGAGTAGAAAAAACAAATATATAAGAAAAGTATAGTTAAAATTTTTTAGATTTTGAATGTTTATGATGTAAAAACTTATCAAAATAACTAAAAAATAAAAAATGATGAGCAGTTTTTGATTTTTATGATTAAAAAAATCTATTTTTTTAAGTGATTGAACATTAAATCCCTTACAAATTTTTAAAAAGTTATTTTATTTACATAATTTTATTAAATAAGTTATGTAATATTTAATTGATTGAATTATTTTTCCTCTTTTTAAGAATTGCTTTGCGTATATCCTATAATCTACAGAACGCATTTTATTTTTATAGGATTTTAATGATTGAGTGGACCAAGGAGTAAAATGTTTATAAAAACAATAAATATTTTGGGCTATCCCAGTATGTTCTTGATACCATATTTTTCTTGCACCAGTAAAATGCACAAAATAAGGTAATGATTGTTTATTATGGAAAAAAGATTCTTTTTCTTGGTCATCCATCCAAGTAAATAAATAATTCCATTTTACATCAATAAAATTAATTTGTTTTTGCAAAACAATGTTTAATGCATCTTGATCTGGGTATATAAAATTATAATTTTGCGGAGATAATAATATTTGGTTAGCTTTATTTTCTGTATCAAATTTTTTCCAATTTTGAGTATTTATGTATAAAAAACCAGAGTTAAAATATTTTTCAGCAGCTAAACCTAAACGGTTTGTATTTTGTAACATATTATTTACGTCTAAAGAGTCGGCCGTTACAGCACAAACTACCGAATCAATATCGATATTCAAAATAGAAGATATATCACTGAAGCATAGTATATCTGCATCTAAATAAATAAACTTATCAACATAATCAGGTAATAATCTTGGTACAGATAAGCGGATATACATTGAGCGATTTATATGCTTTATCTTATCATTCTGAATTTCAGAATATTTATCTAACTCATCTGTCGGGATAGAATAAAGATTAATTAAAGGACTAATTTCCTTCAGCTTGTTTTTATCTTCTTCTGAAACATCATATAAAAAAACATGAAAATGAATATTATGATTTTTATTATTAAGTATGATTGAAGTAATAGATACACCAACATGTTCTAAATAATTCGGGTCAGTACAATATACAACATTAATAATACTATTATTCATTTCAAATACTCATTAATACATTATTCTAAAATATAACATAGCTATTTTGTTATTACAAAATAGTTATATAAAATTATGTTCATATTTAATTTTTTCATAAAAATTGATTATGTTACAATAAACCAAATTTCAAATTTTGGACATCAAGCTTTCATGTTAGCAGAAAATCTTTTTATTAGTAAGGTCACTACTTTATTTAGTCATACAATTGAATCACAAGAAACAGTGCATATTGCTTTTTGTTTTGATGATAATTATGCAATGCCAGCAGGTATTGCTATGTCATCAGTTATGATTAATAATTCCGATAAAAATTTGGTTTTTCATTTATTTGCCAACAGCGTATCTGATGAGAAAATACAAAAATTTCATCAATTAAGTGAAAAAAACACCACAATAATCTGTTATGAAGTTAGCGATGAGTTTTCTATAAATCCAGATACTTTAGTGTTACATGTTTCTGCGTCAACGTGCTTACGTTTTGTAGTGCCACAAATGTTAAATAAAATAACATCCAGAGTGTTATATTTAGATTGTGATATTCTTTGTACTAACAATCTGAATCATTTAATCAATACCGACTTATCCGATAAATATGCCGCTGTAGTGCCTGATGTAGAGAAAACTCAAGAAAAACAATGTTCAGCCTGTGATATTCCATATGGCGAATATTTTAATGCGGGTATGATTTATATCAATACTGATATGTGGGTAGATAATAATCTTACCGAAAAAGCTTTTGCAATGATAAATAGTGGTAAAGTTTACAAATTTGCCGATCAGGATGTTCTGAATATATTAATGCAAGGTAAAACTCAGTTTCTACCTAAGATATTTAATCAACTTACATCGCTTACAGTTGGTGGAAAGGAAGATAGCGTTTTAAGTGATGATACGGTTATAATTCATTACGTAACTGGCAATAAACCATGGTACCAATTATATTTAACCCCCCTTTATCAACGCTATATTGCTGCTTCACCATGGGCTAACCGAAAATTATTATTAGCTAACGAGAATGCGCCCTCAACTACTAGACGTTATGCAAAGTTGTTAGCTAGTAAGCATCAATATTTCAAAGCTTTTAAATATTATTTTTTATATTTAAAACACAAAGTATTTAAAAAGTAATTTATTATAACAAATAGAATAATGGTTTTAGTTGTATGGAAAATAATATGCACTATAGTGATAAATTTTTAAAAAATACATTAGTTTTAAATAAAAAAGCACAGATTACTGAAGGATATCATATTGCTTATTGTTTCGATGATAATTATGCAATGCCTGCTGGTTTATCTTTGATGTCTGTTATTGAAAATAATCCGAATATTGCCATTAATTTTCATTTATTTACTAATAATCTTTCTAAACAAAATTTATCTAAATTTGAAACATTAGCGAAACAACTTAATTGCACCATAACTTGTTATGAAATTGATAGTAATTTCTCAGTAAATTCCGATACATTAGTTTTAGGAATATCAATTGCAACATGTTTAAGATTTATTGTTCCTGAAGTTTTAGAAAAAATAACAAGCAAAGTTTTATATTTAGATTGTGATACCTTATGTGTGGGTAATTTAGAAGAGCTTTTCAATAAAGATTTAAATAATAAATTAGCAGCAGTAGTTGCAGATATGGAGTATATGCAAGATAGCCAAGGTAAAATGTATGATATTCCTTATGGTGAGTATTTTAATGCAGGCGTTATATATTTTAATACATTATTGTGGAATAAAAATAAATTAACAGAAAAAACATTTAAGTTGATTAATGACGGTAATGTATATACATTTGCAGATCAAGATGTTTTAAATATTGTTTTAAAAGAGAAAACATTATTATTATCTTCTGATTTTAATAATTTAACAGCTTTATCTGTTAATGGAAATGAAGATGCTAAAGTTGAAAAAAATACTAAAATAATTCACTATATAACTAAAAATAAACCATGGCATCAACCTTATAAAACTAATTTATTTAATCATTATTTTACTAACTCTCCTTGGAAAAGTATGTTATTACCTTTATATAACGATAACAAAACTTCTTCAATCCGTGCTTATGCAAAATTAATGTTTAGGCAAAAGAAATATCTAGCAGGAATAAAACATTATATTATTTATTTGAAAACTAAATTTAAAAAATAATATTAGGTTAATAATTTTGTTTCTTTCAAGCTTATTTAGTTAATAGATTAGAAAAATTTCAATCTATTTCTAATTAAGCTTTTTATTTATAGTTAAAGTTCATGTATATATTTTTGCCTTGGTTATTGGTATAGTATACCTCGTTGTCTTGATGGTTAATTATCCAATTTCATGACTATTGTTTCATGTCTATTTTAAGAGGACGTTATATTTTACTAACGTTAATTATTTCTTTAACAAATTTTCTAGAAGATATAAATAGGGCTTATCTTTTGATTAGGTGTATTTTAAGTGATTGATGATTTTGCAGAAAATGGTTTACTTGCGACAGCTATTGATGGGTTTGTTGCAAGATCTCCACAAAGACAGATGGCAAATAAAGTCACTAAAGCAATACAAGCACAACAATCACTGGTAGTTGAAGCGGGAACCGGTACAGGTAAGACCTTTGCTTATTTAGTTCCTGCATTACGAAGTGAAAAGAAAGTCATTATTTCAACTGGCTCAAAAAATTTGCAAGAACAGTTGTATAGTAAAGATTTGCCGATTATCAAAAAAGCTTTGGACTATACCGGTAAAATTTCACTTCTTAAAGGTCGAGCCAACTATCTCTGTTTAGAACGTATGTATCATCAATATGCAGCTGCCGGTGATTTAGATAAGAATTTACGTACAGACCTTGTCCGTGTCAAAAATTGGTCAATTAAAACCAAAGACGGTGATATTAGTAAATGTACAACGGTAACCGAAGATAATCCAATTTGGCCAATTTTAACTAGTACTAATGATAATTGTTTAGGAAGTGAATGCGAGCACTATAATGATTGTTATGTGGTTAAAGCTCGTAAGCGAGCGTTAAATGCTGATATTGTTGTGGTCAATCATCATCTGTTTTTAGCGGATGTAGTGGTAAAAGGTACAGGGTTTGGTGAATTGATTCCTAAAGCTGATGTGATGATATTCGATGAAGCTCATCAACTTCCAGACTTAGCATGCCATTATTTTGGGGAACAGTTAACCAGCCGACAACTTTTTGATTTAGCCAAAGAGATAAATTTAGCTTATCGAACCGAAGTCAAAGATATGTCTCAGTTACAGCAATGTGCTGATAAACTACAAAAATGTACCCAAGATTTACGATTATTAATAAATCAGCAAAATAATAAAGGCAATCTACGTTATTTATTTAATCAAGCTAAAATTAAACAAGAATTATCTTATTTATTTGATGCTCTTGATTTTTGCAAAGAAGTTCTTTTATTAGCAATAGGGCGCTCTACTACCTTAGATAATTGTTTTGATCGCGTTAACCAGTATCAACTATTGCTAAAGCGTCTAACAGAAACACATGTATCTGGTTTTAGTTACTGGTATGAAAGCTCATATAGTTCTTTTTTATTCGCATTAACACCATTGTCGGTAGCTGAAAAATTTGCAGAGTTATTAATCGAGCGCAAAGGGAGCTGGATCTTTACATCAGCAACCTTATCCGTTGATAATCAATTAGATTATTTCACCAAACGTTTGGGGTTAACCAATTCTGACTCATTGATTTTAGAAAGTCCTTTCGACTATAACAACCAGACAATAATGTGTGTGCCGCGTTATATTCCATCACCAAATGAACAAGGTAATGCTGAAAAACTGGTTGATATTTTATTACCCGTTATTGAAGCTAACAAAGGTCGCTGTTTTTTCCTCTGTACTTCATATGCTATGATGAATGCCTTAGCGACACAGTTTCGAGAATTAACCAAACTACCTGTTTTAGTTCAAGGTGATACCAGTAAAGTAAAATTATTGGAACAGTTTATTCATAGTGGTAACGCTCTATTAATTGCAACTAGCAGTTTTTGGGAAGGAATAGATGTTAGAGGTGACACACTTTCTTGTGTTATTATTGATAAATTACCTTTTACTTCACCTGATGAGCCTTTAATTAAAGCTCGAATGGAAGATTGCCAAATGCAAGGTGGTGATGCATTTAATGAGGTCCAATTACCTGAAGCTGTTATTACCTTAAAACAAGGAGTAGGGCGATTAATTCGCCATCACAATGATCGTGGAGCAATTATTATTTGCGATAATCGATTAGTCATGCGACCATATGGCGCAACATTTATTAATAGCTTACCACCTTCGCCAAGAACGCGAGATATAAATAAGGTCATCAATTTTTTATTATCTAACAGTGAATCGATAATCGATAATTTGGAAAACAAATGAGTACTATTTTAGCCATTGATACTTCAACAGAAGCTTGTTCAGTCGCATTATTTTATCAAAATGAAATCACTCATGATTTCATTATTTCAGAGAGAGATCACACCAAGAAAATCTTGCCTATGGTTGATAATATTTTGCATCAAGCTGGGTGTAGTCTTTCACAATTAGATGCCATTGCTTTTGCTCAAGGTCCGGGTAGCTTTACTGGAGTGCGAATAGGGATTGGAGTAGCTCAAGGCTTAGCTCTCGGTATTGATGTACCAATGATAGCTGTATCGACATTGCAAACTTTAGCACAAGGTGCTTATAGAACTAAATATGCAACTAAAGTTATTCCAGCAATAGATGCTAGAATGGGAGAAGTCTATTTAGGACAATACCATTATCAAGATCAACAATGGCAAGCGATCACTCCTGAATGTGTAATTAAACCTGAAGGTGTGGTAACTAAAATCAAAAGTATTGATAATGAAGATTATTCGGCTGGCACTGGCTGGCAAACTTATCCTAATATGTTAGCAATGATTAAACCAAGTGAAGTGTTGTTACCTGAAGCACAAGATTTGGTGGTTATCGCTCAGCAAAAATGGTTAAGAAAGGAAGTGGTTAAAGTTGAAGATGTTGAGCCAACATATTTGCGCAATGAAGTTACATGGCAAAAATTACCGGGTCGATAAGAGCAGATAAGCGCTCGAAATGCGTTATCTGCTGTGAAATTAGGTTTACTGCTTATTCTTGAAATAATCCCAAATTCGCTTTGGCATATGCTTCAAAATCAGTACAACCACCAATTGGTTTTTCGTCAATAAAAATTTGGGGTACGGTTTCAACTGGTTTACCAACACTTTTTGAAAGATCTTCTTTGGTAATACCTTCAGCATTGATATCAACGTAACGATATGAAAAATCATCTCGTTCTTGTGATAATTTTTCTGCTAACTCTTTAGCTCGCACACAATATGGACATCCTTGACGTCCGAAAATTACAGCATACATAGTTCACCTCTAATAGTTAAATTTAATTGTTGGATCAACTATACTTCAGTTTTAAATAAAAAAAAGTAGTTAAATCTAGTTGATATAATAGATTATACCTATTGATATTACGCTTGCAAAGTTAGCAAGGTATACGTTTTAATCATTTAGATACTTTATTGAATATTTTACCTGTTATAACAAAAAAATATTGAGGAAAGGGGTTTTTTAAGCCTCAAAAATAGTGCTAATTTGATATTACTCGCTATAATTTTAATTTCAACCATTAAATGGATGTCAGTATGTTAAAAAAAATAATATTTATTTTGTCATTAACTTTATCGATAACCACGTTTGCAGCACAAAAAGAGTGCCCTGTAAAACCAAGTTACGACATTGTAATAAATAAAGACAATATCCATATATATAATAAATCTAATGATTTATCTATTATGAATGATGGTCAGGTGATATTGAATAAAAAAATAATATCACTAAATCCATCATTGCGAAAAAAACTTGATCAGTTTCAAAAAGGTTTACGCTCACAATTACCTCAACTAGAGCAGCAATCATTAAGCTTATTGTCTGAAGTAAAAGTTGCTTTTGATCAGGCAATCACCAAAAAGTTGAGTGATGATCGTGAACTGCATAGCGAATTAAATAAATTATATAAAAGATTAGTGAAACTATTACATGGTTCCCTTATTAGCGAGAATGGCAGCACAAAATTTTATTATCAAAATTTTAATAAGTTAAAAAAAGATGGGCACGATATTGGTGAACGTATTTTTTATAATGTTATCGGCGGCAGTATTTTAGAGTTTAATTTATTTAAAAACATCGCCGCTATTAAAGATATTTCGAAAAATGAATGGAAGGCTCAAAAACCAAAACTTAAAGCCTTTGATGCACATATTTGCTCGGTTATTACGGATGTGGACCAACAATATCAACAGATTTTAACAGAACTTAGTCAATCGGCCGACAAGTGAATAGACAATAATCAAAACTTTTGCGAGAATATCTTAATCTACAATCATCAGGTAAAAGAAGTAATCGGCTTATGACTGCAAATATAATTGATGGCAAAGCGTTAGCATTGCAAATACGCAATGAAATTGCTCAAAAAGTAAAAAAACGTACTGAACAAGGTTTATCTGTTCCCGGCTTGGCTGTTATACAAGTTGGTTCGGATCCCGCCTCGAAAATTTATGTGAAAAATAAACAAAAAGCTTGTGATGATGTTGGTTTTGCTTCTTTTGCTTATGATTTTCCATCGTCAACCACTGATGAATTATTAGCATTAATTGATGAATTGAACCAACGCTCCGATGTTCACGGTATCTTAGTTCAATTACCTTTACCGGATAATATTGATAAAACTAAAGTGCTAGAGCGTATCGATCCTCGTAAAGATGTCGATGGTTTTCATCCTTATAATATTGGCCATTTATTACAACGTGATCCAATACTACGGCCATGTACACCATATGGGGTTGTTAAGATGTTAGAATCAACCGGTATTAATTTATCGGGTTTAAATGCAACAGTTGTTGGTGCATCGAGTATTGTTGGTCGCCCTATGGCATTAGAGCTATTACTTTTAGGATGCACAACCACAATCACCCATAGTCGAACAGTGGATGTAGCAAAGCATGTCGGTAATGCTGATATTGTTGTGGCAGGTGTCGGTATACCTAATTATGTCAAGGGCGAATGGATAAAACCGGGTGCTATTGTGATTGATGTTGGTATTAATCGTTTACCTGATGGGAAATTAGTTGGTGATGTGGAATTTGATGTTGCTAGCCAGCGAGCCGGCTGGATCACGCCAGTACCCGGCGGTGTTGGGCCGATGACGGTAGCAATGTTAATGAGTAATACATTAGAAGCATGTGAAAGATTTAGTGAGTAAGCATATTAAAAGATATTGCTCACCTTTTTAACAATTTTTACGTAATAAAATGAAATTAAGGAACATTTTATGATTATATTTCATACTTCATTAGGCGATATTAAGATTAATACTTTTGAAGATAAAGCTCCAGAAACGGTAAAAAATTTTGTTGAATATTGCCAAGAAGGTTTTTATAATAATACCATTTTCCATCGTGTCATTAATAATTTTATGATTCAAGGTGGTGGTTTTGAACCTGGTATGAAACAGAAAAAAACTAAAGCTCCAATTAAGAATGAAGCTGATAATGGTTTAAAAAATAATCGTGGTACATTAGCCATGGCTCGTACTAGTGATCCTCATTCTGCTACAGCACAATTTTTTATCAATGTCGTTGATAATGATTATTTAAATTATCGCTCATCGGATATCAATGGCTATGGTTATTGTGTTTTCGCTGAAGTTGTCGATGGTATGGATGTGGTTGATAAGATTAAAGCGGTTAAAACTGGTCGTAGTGGCATGCATTCTGATGTTCCTGTAGAAGATGTCATAATTAAGAGTGTAACGGTTGAATAATCCGGTTCGTTTTTTTATTGCAGATATTCATCTTGCAGACAATCAGCCTGCTGTAGATCATTTTGATATAACAGCAGGTTTTTTGTCTTTTCTTAAGCAATTACCTAATCAATGTGAGCTTTATATACTTGGTGATTTATTCGATTATTGGGTAGGTGATGATGTACAGTCAATATTATATAATCAAATTGCTGATGCCTTAAAAGAACTCTCCTTACGTCATATTAAAAAATTCTTTGTACATGGGAACCGTGATTTTTTAATTGGTAAGCATTACGCTAAACGCTGTGATATGAATTTATTAAGCGATATTAATTGTTTAGTTAATCAGAATAAAAATATTGTATTTCTGCATGGTGATTTGCTTTGCATTGATGATCCTCAATATCAAAAATTCCGTAAAATCATGCATAAAAAATGGCTACAAAAATTATTTCTATTACTGCCATTAAAAATACGTTTAAAAATTGCCACTAAATTACGCAAAGAGAGCAGCCAGCATAATCAAATCAAATCTGAAACTATTATGGATGTAAATCCAAAAGCTGTCATTGATATGATGATTGCTAATAACGCTAGTATTATGGTTCATGGACATACACATAAACCTGCTACACATCATCTTTATATTAATGACGAGCCAGCAACTAGAATTGTGTTAGGCGCTTGGCATGATGGCATTTCGTATATAAAACAAGAAAAAAATAGCGCTACTTTAGAACTTTATAACCACTCTTTCAAATAATCACTTTGTAGAATTTGTTCAGTATCACCATAGGTTTGTAATTTCCCTTGCTCTAAAACCGCTACGTGTTGTGCAATGCGTTTAACTTCATTGATATTGTGCGTTACATAAACAATAGGGATATTGAGATCATTTACTAGTTTATCAATATAACTTAATAGCTCTTTTTTACGAGGCATATCTAAAGCTGAGAGTGGTTCATCCATTAGTAATAATTTTGGTTCAGCTAATAGCGCTCGACCAATGGCAACACGTTGTTTCTCACCACCCGATAACATTGCTGGATAACGATTAAGAAGTGAACCAATGTTGAGTACCGAAACTATTTCGTCAAATCTTTCTGTATTCAATGATTTTGCACCATAAGTTAAGTTTTTTAAAACTTTATAATGGGGAAAAAGCAATGCATCTTGAAAGACAGTACCAATTTGTCTTTTTTCTGGGGTTGTAAAAATTCCTTTTTCAGTATCAACCAAAGTAGTTTGATTTAGTTTAATATAACCGATATCTGGTTTAATCAAACCATTAATAAGGTTAATCAGTGTTGATTTCCCTGAACCGGAGACACCTAAAATTGCCGTCACGCCATGACAGTGAATTTCATGTTTAAACTGGAAAGCATACGAGGCGAGTTTTTTGCTCACATTTATATTTAACATGACGAACTATCCTGTTAACTTCTTTTTATGCCAACGATTAAGCATTTCTGATAAAAATAAGGCAATTAATGATAATACTATCGAAACAATGCAAAGCCGTAATGCACCGGACTCGCCATCAGGGATCTGTAATAAGGTATACATAGCCAAAGGAATTGTACGAGTTTCACCTTGAATATTTGAAACGAAGGTAATTGTTGCGCCAAATTCACCTAGACAACGCGCGAAACCAAGTACGGTTCCCATTAAAATGCCCGGAAATGCTAATGGTAAAGTAATGGTCATAAAAACACGAAATGGTTTAGTGCCAAGGGTTCTTGCGACTTTTTCTAATCTTGAATCAATTGATTCAATCGCTAATCGAATCGATCTGACCATAAGAGGGAATGCCACCACAGCAGAGGCTAAGGCAGCACCTTGCCAATTAAAACTGAAACTGAGATGGAAATAGTTATTTAGCCATTCACCAATAATACCATGACGTCCCATCGTCAAAAGTAGTAGATAGCCTAAAACAACAGGCGGTAAAACTAATGGAAGATGAACAATACTATCAAACAATGATTTACCTATGAATTGACATCTTGCTAAAATCCAAGCAGTTAAGATCCCTAATGGTAGGCTAAAGATTATTGCTGCTCCAGCTATTTTTAAGCTTAGCAATAATGTTTGCCATTCAAATTCAGTTAATATCATCTTTTCAAAATACTATTTAGTTAAAAAACCATATTTTTGGAAAATATTTTGTGCTGTTTGTGAATTTAAATATTGATAAAACTCTTTTGCTTCAGGTTTCAATAATGTTATTGGATATTCAATAGCTTTAAATGTATCGGCAGGAAAATTACCAACGATCTTCACTTTATCACTTACTTTTGCATCAGTGCTATACACAATCCCTAAAGCAGCTTCGTTGCGTTCAACTAACATTAACGCATCACGAACATTACTTGCTGGAGCCATTTGTGGTAACAATTTATCAAATACGCCTAAATTAGTTAAAGACTCTTTAGCATAAAGTCCCGCAGGGACATGGTCAGGATCACCGATAGCTAATCTTTCGCCTTTGGGTAAAATTGTTTGCCAGTTAGTCTCTGCATTGATATCTACTTTGTCTAATTTAGATTGTTTTGGCGCTATTAAAACTAAGCCGTTTTTTAACAAATTTTGTTTTTCTGTTGTAATTTTATGTTCAATAAGATAATTCATCCATTTTTGATCTGCTGACATAAAAATATCTGCAGGAGCACCTTGTTCAATTTGTTTAGCTAATACTGAAGAAGAAGCAAATGAAAATACGATTTCGGTATCTTTATGCTCTTTTTTATAACTAGTTGCGATATCTTGCATTGCATTCGTCAATGAGGCTGCAGCAAATACTGTAATTTTTTGACTGGCTGTTGCTGATAAGCTGACAAGTAAAGTTGTTAATGATAGTAGTAATCTAATGATTTCTTTCATGTTATTCTCTATATTCGTCATATAATATAATATATAACGATGCTATCAAACTTTACCTATAATGTACAATTAATCTTTAATCGTTAGCGAAATTTTATTGATCATAAAACGATATGAGGACAATTTTTGGTGAAAAATAAAAAAACGTCTACAATAGAACAACATTATCATGAATAATGGTTCATTTAATCTAATAAGGCACGAAGTAATGTTGTCACCAGAAATTTTATTAACTTTAAATTTAAATCAGCAACTATTTACTGACCCACGGCGAATAGCCTTACTAAAAGCGATAGAGCAAACTGGCTCATTAAGTCAAGCAGCCAAACAAATCGGTATAAGTTATAAAACAGCATGGGATGCGGTTAATGAAATCAATAGTTTGGCACCAATCCCCTTTTTGATTACTGCCACAGGAGGAAAAAATGGTGGAGGAACCAAGCTTAGTGCTTACGCAGTTAGATTTATACAACTTTATGATCTATTAACTCAGCTACAATATAATGCATTTAATATTTTAAATGATGACAATATTCCGTTGGATGATATTTTAAAAATTACTGCTAAATTATCATTGCAAACCAGTGCTCGTAATCAAATTTATGGCAGTGTTGTAAGTATTGAAACCAATAATATTGCTGGATTTGTAAAGGTTAAATTAAATGATAATCAAACAGAACTAAAAGCTTATATTACTCAGCAAAGTGTTGAACGCCTAAAAATAAATATTAATAAAACTGTGCTATTACTTATCAAATCACCTTTGATTGAATTGAATGATTTAAATGAAAATCAATTAACAGTTCAAGTAGAAAAAATAGCCACTGATGGTCACTTTTCTGAAATTTCATTTTCGTTACCATCAGGAATGATACTTTACGCAAGCAAATTAACCAGCGAGGTTAATCGTGTAAAGTTAATTGAAGGTCAGCAAACAACCATATCAATCGATCCTCAGCATATTATCATTGCCACATTAGTTTAGTCATTTGAGGTATTTATGTTACAAATTGAAAATACAATATATAAAATTAGTGATTTCCGCGTTTTTACTATCGAATCTTTGATGATTAATGCTGGCGATATTGTTGCTTTTGTCGGCCGAAATGGATCGGGTAAATCAATATTAGCCAAAGCGTTAGCTGGTGATCAAACAATATTATCTGGGAAAGTAATTAATCGTTTTAAATCAATTGCCCACATCTCCTTTGAGTACTTACAAAAAATAATCGATGATGAATGGAAACGAAATAATACTGACATGCTAAGTGATAAAGAAGATGATACTGGATTAACTACGTCTGAGATTATTCAAGAATATAATCAAGATCAAACGCTTTGTGAAAATTTAGCATTACAATTTGGTATAGCACATCTTTTAAATCGTCGTTTTAAATATCTTTCCACTGGAGAAACACGTAAAACCTTAATTTGTCGCACATTAATGAGTAAACCTGAACTATTAATTTTAGATGAGCCATTTGATGGTTTAGATGTTGCTTCTCGAGCTAATTTAGCTGAAATACTTAGCCAACTATCAAAACAAAATATTACTATTGTAATGGTATTAAATCGTTTTAATGAAATTCCGCTATTTGTTAAATATATTGGATTACTGGCTAATTGTCAGCTATTGAAATATGGCACAAAAGACACCATATTAGATGACGTAGCCGTCAAACAACTTGCTAATTTAGAACATTTATCTAATTTTACTTTACCAGATTCAGATGAAATTTCTGTGCCATTACCTAACGATTTAGATCGGATTATTTTAAATAATGGTTTTGTTCAATATGATGGTAAAGCAATTATTAATGGATTAAGTTGGCAAGTTAGAGCTAATGAAAATTGGCAAATTATTGGCCCAAATGGAGCAGGTAAATCCACATTACTCAGTTTAATAACTGGCGATCATCCACAGGGCTATAGTAATGATTTAACACTATTTGGACGTAGGCGAGGCTCAGGTGAAACTATATGGGATATCAAGCGTCATATTGGCTATGTAAGTAGTAGTTTTCATCTTGATTACCGAATTAGTTTAAGTGTAGAAAATGTATTGGCATCGGGTTATTTTGATTCAATTGGCTTATATCAAGCACCTAGTGATAAACAATTAAAATTAGTTAAACAGTGGTTGCAATTATTGGATTTAACGGAGTTAGCTGAGAAACCATTTCAATCACTTTCATGGGGTTTGCAACGTTTAGTCCTAATTGCTAGGGCTTTAGTTAAACACCCAACGCTACTTATTTTAGATGAACCATTACAAGGACTTGATTATTTGAATCGTGAACTGGTCAAAAGTTGGATTGATAATTTAATTGATAGAGGTAATACACAATTATTGTTTGTTTCCCATCATACAGAAGATGCGCCAAAATGCATCACTCATCGATTAACTTTTGTGCCTAATGAGCCTGTTGGCTATCAATACAAAATAGAAAGTATGAAATAATTTCTTAGGCAAAAACTATTAAACTAAGTTTTAAAAATAGAAACAACCAATAAAAAAAATTTTTAAAACTGTGCGAAATTTAGTCAAAATCCGGAAAAAAGTTTATATTGACTATACTTAGCAAGTTATCCCCTATGCCTGTGGATAAGTCTGTGAGTAGTTTATTGAAAAGTGTGTTAACCTCAATGTTCATCAGGTTTTTATTTGATTTGATTACAACTTAAGCATGATTTTAAATATTTATATATATCAATTGGTTATAATAAATCAAGGGTTGTTTGTTAAGACGTCTTTACATTCTTTTAGCTTAACTGAGCAAAAAATATAACATTTCTAAAGGTCAAGTGTTTTTGGGGATAATTTTTATTAATAGGTAAAATTTTAGGTTGCGAGTAATGAGAAAATTTAAATTATGTTCTGATTTTAAACCTGCTGGTGATCAGCCTGCGGCAATTGATCGGATAAATCAAAATCTTGATGATGGGATTGCACATCAAACATTATTAGGTGTTACAGGCTCAGGTAAAACATTTACTATGGCCAATGTCATTGCCAAGCATAATCGCCCAACTATTATTTTAGCACCTAATAAAACTTTGGCGGCGCAGTTATATGGTGAAATGAAAGCATTCTTTCCAGATAATGCAGTGGAATATTTTGTGTCTTACTATGATTATTATCAACCAGAATCATATGTGCCTTCTACAGACACATTTATTGAGAAAGATGCCTCAATTAACGAGCATATTGAGCAAATGCGTTTATCGGCTACTAAATCGTTATTAGAACGCCGTGATGTAGTGATTGTGGCTTCAGTGTCTGCTATATATGGATTAGGTGCGCCTGAAACTTATATGTCCATGATTTTACATTTGGCAAGAGGTACCATCACTGATCAGCGTTCAATCTTAACGCGTTTAGCGGAATTACAATATACCCGTAATGAAATTGGTTTTAGTCGTGGTACGTTTCGGGTACGAGGTGATGTTATTGATATATTTCCTGCTGATTCTGATGAACTAGCTGTACGTGTTGAGCTTTTTGATGATGAAGTTGAACGGATAGTTATGTTTGATCCATTAACTGGTAATGCGATTAATGAGGTACCTCGTATTACAATTTATCCCAAAACGCACTATGTCACCCCAAGAAATATTATGGACAATGCGATTGCTGAAATTAAGCAAGAGCTTCAAGAACGCCAAAAAGTTTTGTTGGATAATAATCGACTTTTAGAAGAACAACGATTAACTCAGCGGACTCTATTTGATATAGAGATGATGACTGAACTTGGTTACTGTTCAGGAATCGAAAATTATTCCCGATATTTAGCTCAACGTAAAGCAGGAGATCCGCCAGCAACATTATTTGATTATTTGCCGGCTGACGGATTATTATTTATTGATGAATCTCATGTGGCAATTCCGCAATTAGGGGCGATGTATAATGGTGATAGATCACGGAAACTTAATTTAGTTGAATACGGTTTTCGTTTACCATCAGCATTAGATAATCGACCACTAAAATTTTCAGAATTTGAAAACATAATGCCACAAACAATTTATGTTTCAGCAACACCAGCTAAATATGAAATTGAAAAATCGGGTGGTGAAATTATCGAGCAGGTTGTTAGACCTACAGGCTTATTAGATCCAATTATTGAGGTTAGGCCGGTAGCTACTCAAGTTGATGATCTATTATCTGAAATTAAAGTGAGAATAAATCAAGATGAGCGAGTATTAGTCACCACTTTGACTAAACGTATGGCTGAAAACTTAACTGATTATTTATCTGAACATAATGTTAATGTTAAATATTTGCATTCGGATATTAATACCGTTGAACGAATGGAAATTATACGCGATCTTCGTCTTGGTAAGGTTGATGTGTTAGTCGGTATCAACTTATTACGTGAAGGATTGGATATTCCCGAAGTATCATTAATTGCAATTTTAGATGCTGACCGAGAAGGATTTTTGCGTTCAGAAAGTTCATTAATCCAAACGGTTGGTCGTGCAGCTCGAAATGTGAATGGTAAAGCGATTTTATACGCCGATAAAATTACTCCGGCTATGCAGAAAACGATCGACGAAACAGCGCGCCGTCGTAAAAAACAAGAAGATTTTAATGAAGCTCATGGTATTACACCAAAATCAGTACGTAAAGAAATTAAAGATGTTTTAGATGCTGGTTTGAGCACGAAAAAAGCTACGGCTAAAGTACAAGCTTTTAACCAGGTGGACAGTATAATTATGTTTCGGTCAAAGAAGTTCAAGCAAGAGTTAAAGAGCTTGAAGCTATGATGTATGAAGCCGCCCAAAATCTAGAATTTGAAAAAGCAGGTGTTTTACGTGATGAGATCAAAAAATTACGAGCTGATTTCATCAAAGTATCTTAATAAAAAGTTTTTAAGGAAAATATAATGACAATTACTCGTATAGATCCCGAAGATAGATGGTCGGAAGCGGTGATCCATAATAATGTGATCTATTATACAAGCGTACCAACAGATTTGCGTGATGATGCTTATACGCAAACCCAAAGTGCCTTAGCTGAAATAGATAAAATTTTAGCAAGAGCGAATAGTGATAAAAGTCGCATTTTAGATGCAACCCTTTTTTTGGTAAATAAAAGTGATTTTCCAGCCATGAACAAAGCTTGGGATGAATGGGTAGTGAAAGGGAAAGCTCCAGTTCGTTGTACTGTTCAGGCAGGATTAATGAAAAAAGAGTATTTGATTGAAATTAAAATCGTTGCTGCCGTTAATTCATAAATTTATATGATTATCCGCCATATATTGGCGGATTTAATAACTTTGTATTATGAGATTAACTGTTTTATTTATGCATTAGCTTAAATTGTCCGAATATTGAGTTTAACTTATTGATAAGAAGTCATAGTTCTTGCTATCCCATTTATCGAATTTTAGTGTATACTTTCGACACTTAATATTTACATCTCCTTATAATCATCTATGCATACTCAACCAAAAATTGCCATTGTAATGGGGTCGAAAAGTGATTGGGCTACTATGCAGCATGCTGCTGATATTTTAGATACTTTAGCCATTACTTATCATGTTGAAATTGTTTCTGCCCATCGTACTCCAGATAAATTATTCGAATTTGCTGAAAATGCTAAAACAAAAGGCTTTGATGTTATCATCGCTGGTGCAGGCGGTGCAGCTCATCTACCGGGGATGTTAGCAGCAAAAACCTTAGTTCCTGTTTTAGGCGTGCCGGTTCAAAGTGCAGCATTAAGTGGTGTGGATAGTCTTTATTCAATCGTGCAAATGCCAAAAGGCATTCCTGTTGGAACTTTAGCTATTGGTAAAGCTGGAGCTGCAAATGCAGCCTTATTAGCTGCGCAAATTCTGGCATTACATAACCAAGAAATTTATCAACGTTTATCTAATTGGCGATTGAGTCAAACTGATGAAGTTTTAAATAATCCTGATCCGAGAGTAGCGATATAATATGACAATTCGATCTGTTTTTGTATTAGGAAATGGCCAGTTAGGGCGTATGCTTCGACAGGCAGGTGAACCATTAGGTATTCATGTTTATCCTGTAGGACTAGATGTTGAACCGGCATCAATTCCTTATCAAAATTCTGTTATTACTGCTGAAATTGAACGTTGGCCTGAAACGCAATTTACGCAAATTTTAGCTAGTCATCCTCAGTTTGTTAATCGAGATGTATTTCCTATTATTGCGGACCGTTTAACTCAAAAACAGCTACTTGATGAACTGAAATTACCAACAGCTAAATGGTTTGCTGTTAAAAATCAGTATGATTGGCCGAGTTTTTTTGAAAAATTAGGTGATTTACTAATTGTTAAGCGTCGATCCGGTGGTTATGATGGTCGTGGGCAATGGCGACTTTCAGTAGGTGATGACATCACTGTGCCAAATGACGTTTATGAAAATGCTATTGTTGAACAAGCCATTCCTTTTGAAAAAGAGGTGTCGTTGGTTGGGGCTCGAAATGCCAAAGGGGAAACAGTTTTTTATCCTTTGACTAATAATTTGCATCAAGATGGCATATTAAAAATGAGTGTTGCTATCCCATGTGAAAATGAGACATTACAGATAAGCGCTGAGCAGATGCTAGCAAAGATTATGCATAAACTTAATTATGTTGGTGTTATGGCAATGGAATGTTTTGTCATTGGTGATAGCTTATTAATTAACGAATTGGCCCCAAGGGTACATAATAGTGGCCATTGGACGCAAAACGGTGCTTCTATTAGCCAGTTTGAATTACATTTACGGGCTATTTTAGATTTACCGTTACCTAAACCAGATGTTTTTTGTCCATCAGTGATGGTGAATTTAATTGGTACCGAATTCAACATTAATTGGTTAGCGGTAGATTTAGTTCATTTGCATTGGTATGAAAAAGAAGTAAGAGTTGGGCGTAAAGTTGGTCATATCAATTTAAGCCATCAACATCGCCAAAAATTGATTGAAGCCTTAAATCAACTTGATTCTATGTTACCAGCAGAATATGGTTCACCAATCGAGTGGGCAAAACAGAAATTATAGCTGATTGAACCTCAGGTTGCGATATGATCGATTTTAATAAAAAAATTAATTATCAACGATATGCCAGTAAACAACGACAAGCATCTGATGAATATTCTGTCTTGCGTTTTTTTGAAAGTGATCGTGGTCGCATTCTTAATTCAGCAGCTATACGGCGTTTACAGCAGAAAACACAAGTATTTCCTTTAGAGCGTAATTCTGTTGTGCGAACTCGGCTTACTCATTCAATGGAAGTACAACAAGTTGGTCGTTATATCGTCAAGGAGATTGTCAATCGTCTTAGTCTCTCTGGAAAATTAAAGACGTTTGGCCTAGATAAATCTGTCATGTCTATAGAAAGCTTAGTTGAAATGGCTTGTTTAATGCATGATATTGGTAATCCACCATTCGGCCATTTTGGTGAAGCAGCGATCAATCAGTGGTTTACTACGCGTTTGGGAATTAATAATGATTCAAGCTATCCAATACTTAATATTAATGAGACCGATGAGCAATCACTCAAATCATTAAAATTAAAAATTCGCCAAGATCTTGCAAATTTTGAAGGTAATGCTCAAGCAATTCGATTGGTGCATACAATTCTTCGACTTAACTTAACTTATTCACAAATCGCTTCAATTCTAAAATATTCCAAACCTGCTTATTGGTCTAATGATATTCCAGATGAATTCAGCTATTTGATGAAAAAACCTGGATACTATCTGTCTGAAGAATCTTTTGTTAATGAATTATCACAGCAACTGGATATTCAACCATTTCACCGCTATCCTCTTACTTATATTATGGAAGCGGCGGATGATATTTCCTACTGTATTGCCGATCTGGAAGATGCTGTAGAAAAGAAAATTTTGACTGTGCAACAGCTTTATCACTATTTAAAAGAAGCATGGGGCCCAGTTAAAAAAGGTGATTTATTTGATGAAGTTGTTAATAAACCTTATGACAATTTGAAAAAAAATGAATTTGAAGCGATAGGTATTGACCAATTCTTTATGTATTTACGGGTAAATACTATTGCTAAATTGGTACCACATGCGGCAGAACGATTCATTGAAAACATTGAAACAATCTATCATGGTTCATTTAATCATGCTTTACTTGAAGATCATGAAGCTGAGTATAAATTACTGAATATATTCAAAACAGTTGGATTTGAACATATCTTTAATCATGAGATGGTTGAAAATATTGAATTACAAGGTTATCGAATAATCACGGGTTTATTGGATATTTATAGTCCACTGCTAAATATGTCAACAGATGATTTTATTAACTTAGCCAAAACAAGTAATCATAAAAACTATCCTATCGAAACAAGGTTGTATCATAAATTATCGGCAAAACATTGTGTTGCTTATCAACAAGCTATTGCATCATTGGACAAAGGGCATTGTAACTTTAAATGTTGGGAATTTTATTATCGTTGCCGGTTAATTCAAGACTATATTAGTGGTATGACTGATCATTTTGCTTATGACGAATATCGCAAACTAATGGTAACATTCTGATTATTAATATCTATCGGCACCAAAAATAGGCATAAGCACCAAATTGGTGCGATAGAAAGCTTATTTTTATCTTTAAAAACCCCTTTCCTCAAAATTTTTTACTTAACAATAATTACCGACCAATTTTAAAAATAGCAAATATTTCAATGGTTAATCATTCTATACTAATTTTGGCATGCTCCTTGCATTAACTTAAATAACATTAATAGTAATAAGGAGTAATGGATGAAATTTGTCACCGTAGTTATAAAACCTTTCAAATTAGAAGAGGTTAGAGAATCACTATCAAATATTGGAATTACTGGTTTAACCGTAACTGAAGTTAAGGGATTTGGGCGACAAAAAGGTCATGCCGAACTATACCGTGGGGCAGAATATAATGTCAACTTTCTACCTAAAGTAAAAATTGAGCTAGCAATTAGTGATGAATTGCTCGATGAGGTAATTAGTACCATTACTAAAGCTGCTTATACAGGAAAAATAGGGGATGGGAAAATTTTTGTTACTCCGCTAGAACATGTTGTTCGTATTCGTACCGGTGAAACTGATGAGTCAGCACTGTAATTATCAATAAGGATATCATTATGTTGAAAAAATTTATTCTCTGTTTCGGATTCGCTTTAGCAAGTCCAGTGTTTGCTGATGAAGTGGCAATTGCAGATAAAGCTGACAATGGTTTTATGATGATCTGTACTGCATTAGTTTTATTTATGTCAGTACCTGGTATTGCACTTTTTTACGGTGGCTTATTAAGATCTAAAAACGTTTTATCCATGCTTTCACAAGTATTAGTAACATTTTCGTTGATTGCGGTGTTATGGATAGTTTATGGCTACTCTTTAGCCTTTGGTGAAGGTAACTGGTTTTTTGGTAACTTTGACCATTTTTTATTGGTTAATGTTGGTATTACTGATATTTCTGGTTCGATCTATGAAATGATTTGGATTGCATTTCAAGGTTCTTTTGCTTGTATCACATGTTGTTTAATCTTGGGTGCATTTGCAGAAAGAATTCGTTTTTCGGCAGTTCTTATCTTTATGGTGTTATGGTTCACTTTCTCATATATTCCGATGGCTCATATGGTTTGGGGCGGTGGAATTCTTGGTGATGAAGGGGCATTGGATTTTGCTGGTGGTACTGTGGTACATATCAATGCAGCTGTTGCTGGTTTACTCGGTGCTTATCTGCTTAAAAATCGTATTGGTTACAATCGAGAACCATTAAAACCGTTTAACTTACCTTATGTTTATTTAGGTGCAGCTATCTTATATATCGGTTGGTTTGGTTTCAATGCCGGATCGTCAACACATGCTGATGAAATTGCTGGTTTAGCTTTTATTAATACCGTTGCCGCAACTGCTGCCGCTGTTTTAGCGTGGTCATTCGCCGAATGGATATTACGTGGTAAACCATCATGTTTGGGGGCTGCATCAGGCGTGATTGCTGGATTAGTTGGTATCACTCCAGCAGCAGGATTTGTTGGTGTTGGTGGTGCAATGTTAATTGGTCTTATTTGTGGGGTTGCCGGTGTTTGGGGTGTTTCATCTTTAAAAAGGATTTTAAAAGTTGATGATACCTGTGATGTATTTGGTGTACATGGCGTATGTGGTATTGTTGGTTGTCTACTAACTGGGGTTTTTGCTTCTGAGTCATTAGGTGGAACAGGTTATGCCGATGGTATCACTATGACAAGTCAAGTAGGTATACAATTAATGAGTGTCATCACTTGTGTCATTTGGACGGCAATAATAGCTTATATTGCGTATAAAATTGCTGATCTTAGTGTTGGTTTGCGAGTTTCTGAAGAGCATGAACGTGAAGGACTTGATATTAACAGTCATGGTGAAAGTGCATTTAACAGTTAAGATTATTTAGAAGGTTAAAATAAAAAATCTACAGTATGTCAATACTGTAGATTTTGCCTTATTAATTATTGTTAAGTTTTTTTAGTCATCCCAAAGCATAATAGTATTATCCTCAGTTAAGACTAAAGGTGGAGCGAAAAGGTAATCTTTAAATCTAGTTGGTAGCGATTGAACATTGTTCAAGTTAAATTGTATTTCAGGGTAAAACTTCGCAAATTCCTTTAAACGTTCATTTAGCAATTTCTTTACTCTATTTGATTCTTTGGCAATTAATATCTCGTCTTTTAACATGCCAATTTGCTTTTTATGATGTTCTGATTCAAATATTTCTTGAAAAATAAAAGAAAAACCTGACTTGTTATTATTTTGTTTATCATCATGATATTCCCTATATTCAGAATGGTGAAGTTTCAATTCTTTAATACGTAAACCAATAACTTCATCAATATGATCTGTATAATCATTTAATGTTGGGTCAAGATACGCTAAGGTTTTATGCTCAGGTATAGCATCATTGCTATGCACCAAGGTAAATAATGGTTTTTTATATGTCTTCATTCTGTAACTTCCTTTTAATTCAGGGTAAAAATAGAACAATAAATTTGACAACTAAACAGCGTTAATACTCATTATTGTCAAGGCATATCTGTTTAACTTTATGCTTACACATATAAAACAACTAATACTTTTACTATACTGCTATTTACAACTGACTATTAAAACTAATGATTTAATAAAAAATCATCTTGTTACGATATAAATAAGACTAACATGCTATTTGATAGCTTGTTTTAAACCTACTATTTTGCTGTGCCTCCTGTAATGTTATATAAATATTTATTAATAAAAATCTTTAGTTAATATTTACTATATCTAACGGAGATATAGTAATAACTATATAGCTTTACTTGATTGGTTTAAGATAAATTGAATAAATCTTAATATGCTTGTTTATCTAGTTATTAATCTATAATAATAAACTGCATGTCTTAGGATGGTGATTTAGATTTGAGATATATTGATACCTCGAATTCCAATCACTGGTTGATATAAGTCCATTTTAGAAGTATCAAATCTTCTGGAAAATGTTTACTAAAAAAGGATAGACTTTATTAAGTTATCATATCGGACTTAATTTTTATGTTATTACGCTACTAAAAATATTTTTTGAAAACAACTTATTTTTATTCTTTTAAAAGCAACGCTAATCATTCTTAATTGAGAATATCAATAGTGATATTGAGACCATCAATAAACTTTTCAATACCTACAGATAACATTACTTCATTTGTGTCATTTTACTAAATGTACTAAATAACAAAATATATCAACCACGGTAAAGACTTTATTTTATAGATGCTAAAACTTATAAAAAATATAGATTACTTTTCTTTGCTATTTTTGATAACACTATACTTTTTTATGCTAATAGATACTAGTATTTTTTATGTTTTTTGTCCAGTATTTGACAAATGATCTATTATTAACTTTGCATGAGCTAAATTGTTGCAACATTATCTTTACGTAAAACTGATAAAAAACAGTGGCTTTCTGAATGGTAATAGATTAGATTAGTAAGATGATCTTGTATGGTGTTCTTTGGAATCACTGTAAATGAATAGTGAAGATAAAGTGTCAAATAGTAGCCGTTTTATTAACCGTTATCAGTTATCAAAGTTACATACATTTGAGTCTGCTGCTCGCCATTTATCTTTTGCTTCCGCCGCAGAAGAGCTCTGTATTAGTCCAAGTGCTGTAAGTCATCAAATCAACAAACTGGAAGAAGAACTGAATTTTAAATTATTTAACCGATTTCATCGAAGGATAACTTTGACCAATGATGGTAAAAATTTATTTGCAGTGGTTAAGAAGTCATTAAGTATTTTAAATCAAGAAATTGTTGATATTAAAAATAAAGATGTTACCGGTGCTATTACTATCTATTCTTGCCCATCTTTTATTCAAGAATGTTTAATTCCAAAGTTATCGCAATTTACGGAATCTTACCCCTATATCATTTTGAATATGATATCAGGCAATACCCCAATTAATTTTAACCAATATCCAGTTGATTTAGCAATCTATTATGATTCTTTGCATTATGATGAATTAGATTGTGAACATTTAATTAGTGAAACACTTATTCCAGTATGTACCCCTGATTATGCTAAGCAATTTAATCTATATAATAATATCGAAAATTTAAAAAAATGTACTTTATTACATTATAACACAGGCGATATGTTAGATTTTAGTTTTGATGAATGGCAAACATGGGCAAATTACTTTTCGTTATCTTTTGATTTTATTAAGATGCAAAATTTGCTATTCGATCGTTCAGACCATGTTATTGCTGCAGCAATCAATAATGCTGGTATTGCTATAGGTAGAAAACAGACTCTCAAGAAATATCTAGAATCTGGGAAACTGATTGCCCCTTTTTTAGATATGGAAGCACCATGTGCACAGCGTTATTATATTTGCCGATCACATGAAAGATATAATCCTAAAATAGATGTTTTTGTGCAATGGCTTAAAAGCCATATACAAGAATAATTATGATTCAGACAATTAAGTGCAGTAATTCTATTACTACACTTAATACATTGTAGGATTATTATTTTTTTAGGTGTTTTAAATTAGGTAAGGCAATGGCCAACAAAATAATGATCACTCCAATCCATTGGTTGAAATATACCGATTCTCTCAAATAGAAATAAGAGCATGTTACTGCAACGGGAAGTTCTGCTGCTGATAGAATAGCACTTAATGAAATGCCAATTTTTGGAATACCTACCGAGAATAAAAAAGGTGGTAAGACAGTTCCTAATAATGCCAGTAAAAAACCTAATTGGTAAATTTTATCACCAATACTGAATTCAAAGAAAAATAGTGGTGGAAAAATAATAAAGGTGACAATACAAGCTCCGGTTATCATGAGTGCACTTTTTTCTAATTTTGGTAATTCGTTACCAATATTGCTACTAGTGGTAATAAATAGCGAATACATTAATGCGGCTAAAAAACCAAATAAACATCCAGTTAAATTCAACTTAATGGTTTGATTGAATATACCTGCGGCTAAACAACTACCAATGATAATTGTAATGATTGTTACTAACTGAATAGGCGTTGGTTTATTTTTAAAAATAACAAAATCAATAATGACACTTATCCATAAATATTGCATAAGCAAAATAATAGCAATAGATGCAGGAACCAATTGCACGCATTGATAATAACAAATCCCAACTAAGCCTGGAAATATACCAACGGCACACATATGCCATTTTTTAGTTGAGCTTTTTTTGTGTTTATTCGTTACTTTATTTTTATTGGTGGCTTTTACTATAAAATGGATCCCCCATAGTATCAGCATACCAAAGAAACATTGAACTCCAGTCACTTGGCCTAGTGTATAACCTGATTTATAAGCGGTCTTTACAATAGAAGAGAGAACGCCGAAGCTACAAGCGCCTAAAAAAACTAATAAACCACCTAAAAATTTTTCTTTCATAGCTAAATCTCATTACTTTTAAAACTATATGTGTCGTCAATTATTGGCACATAAAAATTATAACCAACAAGAAATATCCTGTGGCTTTATGTCACTATTTTTACGGTATGGGAATACTCAAAAAAACAGAGGATAAATAAGGGATAAGTTATCCCTTATTTATATTGATAAGTTATTACTTCGCAGATTCGGTTTTATGTTGGTCATAGTTAAAGGTAAAATAAAACACTATACCTAAAACTAATGCATAAGCTGCAAAACTTAACCATATTGAGTGCCAATCTTTTAATCCATCATGTGTATTGATATCAACCACAATACCACTAATAAATGAACCTATAATAGCACCGATACCATTAACCATGGTCATAAATAACCCTTGGGCACTAGCACGTATATTAGCATTAACTTCTTTTTCAATAAAGATGGATCCTGAGATATTAAAGAAGTCAAATGCACAACCATATACAATCATTGATAGCATCAATAATACAAAACCAAATGGTGTTGGATCACCAAAGGCAAAGAAGCCAAATCTAAGTGTCCAGGCAATTAAGCTGATCATGATGACTTTCTTTATGCCAAATTTATTAAGAAAATATGGAATAGTCAAAATAAAAGCAACTTCTGCCATTTGCGAAACAGATAATAATATCGCTGGATGTTGAACAATTATGCTGTCTTGAAATTCGGCAATTTTGCCAAAATCTTTTAAAAATGCACCACCAAAGGTATTAGTGATTTGTAATATAGCACCTAATAACATCGAAAACAGAAAAAATATCAACATTACTGGTTTTTTAAATAACACAAATGCATCTAAACCTAAACGTGAAATCCATGATTGTTGTTGGTTTTTGGTGATTTCAATATTGGGTAATGTCGCACTATAGATAACTAAAATAATGGAAGCCGCACAAGCAATATAGAGTTGAGCATTGCTTATATCGAATTTTAGTAAACTTATGGTCCACATTGCGATAATAAAACCTACCGTTCCAAAAACACGGATTTTTGGGAAAACCGTAACAGTGTCTAAATTACTTTTATCTAAACAGTGATAACTTAATGAATTAGATAATGCTATAGTTGGCATAAAAGCCATTGCATTAACCAGCATCACCCAATACAGTTGATTTGGTGTTGTTACTGAGGCTGCATAAAATAACGCAATAGCACAAATAGTATGACAAAGCATAAATAAGTATTTAGGTGGAATAAATTTATCGGCAATAATACCAATAATAAACGGCATAATTAATGCAGCAAAGCCTTTAGTACTGTAAACCAAACCAACGTCATAACCAGAAAAATGCAACGTATTGATCAAATAAATACCAAAAGTCGTTAACCAGCTTCCCCAAATAAAATATTGGAAAAACATCATGACTTGTAATCTATGTTTTATGTTCATTATTTATATCCAAAATAAAGTGAACTGCTAATATAAAATTATAAAAAATTACTTTTTAGAATTACTTATTAAAAACTAAAAACGAGCAATTGTTTTAGTAATCAATTGTAAGAAAGTTGATTTAACTCGTTCAGCGGTTTCAATAACTTCTTCATGACCTAAAGGTTGATCTAAAATGCCACAAGCCATATTGGTTAAACATGAGATTCCGATGGTTTTAATACCTGAATGATGAGCAATAATTGCTTCTGGTACGGTTGACATACCAACAGCATCAGCACCTAATACTCTGATCATTCTAATTTCTGCTGGCGTTTCATAAGTCGGGCCAGTCCACCATGCATAAACACCTTGTTGTAACGTGATATTAAGTTCTTTAGCAACTTCGCTAACTGTTGCGCGTAATTGTTTATTATATACTTCGCTTACATCAAGAAAACGTACACCTAATTCAGGATTATTCGGCCCCATTAATGGGTTATTAGCGGTTAAGTTAATGTGATCTGTAATTATCATTAAATCACCCGGTTTAAAGCTGGTATTAACCGCTCCACAGGCATTGGTAATGATAAGTTTTTCTACGCCAAGCATTTTCATTACCCGAACAGGGAAGGTAACTTGATCCAATGAAAAACCTTCGTAATAATGAAAACGCCCTTTCATGGCAACAATGGTTTTATCGCCACAGTTACCAATAACTAATTCATTAGCATGACCGACAGCAGCAGATTTGGCAAAATGAGGGATATTGTCATAAGGAATATGTACTGCATCTTCAAGAGTATCGGCAAAAGGGCCTAAACCAAATCCAAGTATAATTCCAATTGTAGGTTTTTTATCTGTTTGTTGTTGAATATAGTTTACTGCTTGTTGTATATCTGCTGTTTGATGCATGACTCTATCCTTTCAAATTTAAGTATACGCTTAATTGATAACACGATTAAAAATCATTATTTAAGAAACTTTTTTACTAATGCTTTAATTTTAAATTCAAGAAAATCATTATGATTATTAATCAGTTATGTAAAATTATTTATAATATCAATAACTGACAATTGATTAAAATTAGAACAATCTTTTAAAAAAGAATATATAATAAAAACAAAGTTGTTCTTATTTTCGGCGTATATTATGATGATCTTCGATAAATAAAGAAAGATGTGAAATAATATATATTGAACTAAATTTATTTTTATATCAAAAAATCAATAAGTTGAATGGTTAATTATTTTATTGGTTATGTAAAATAATTGTTTAGTCTGAATTTATTATTGATAGCTTATTTCTCAGTGATTCGTTCACTATCGGTATAAATTACTCCTTGGGTGTTTCTAAAAAAACCAACTAAAGTTAAATTACTTTGTTTGGCTAGTTCAATTGCCATTGTCGTTGCTGCTGATACGGCAAATAGAATTTCTACACCACAACGAGCTGTTTTTTGTACCATTTCATAACTAGCTCGGCTTGAAACAAGAATTATTCCTTGTATGTTTTGCTTAGTTTCTTGTTGTATTTTTGCTCGATAACCTAACAATTTATCTAATGCAACATGTCTGCCGATATCTTCAAATCCAGCAATAAAATTACCAGTTAAATCCAACCATACAGCCGAATGCGTACAACCGGTTTGTCCCCCAACAGTTTGAACTTGCGTTAGATAATCAAGGGCATGATGAAAATCAGATAAACGGATTTTATCGTTTGATAAAAGAGGTGGAATAAATTGACAAACTTGCTCTATTTGTTCTGTGCCACAAATACCACAACCAGTACGACCGGCTAAATTGCGACGCTTTTCTTTTAATTGCATAAACCGTCTTGACGATAGTTCAATATGGACTTCAATACCTTGTACTGTTTCAATAATATCAATGCTATAAATTTCACTAACTGATTCTATAATTTTTTCAGTTAATGAAAAACCAATAGCAAAATAATTGAGATCTTTTGGGGTTGCCATCATGACGACATGAGAAATACCATTATAAATTAGTGCCACTGGCTTTTCTGTGGCTACCGTATCATCTTCTGATGGTTGCAATTGACCATGTTTAAATTTATTTACATTAAAGTTTTTAATGCCCACTGTCATGGTTTATCTCGTAATAATTGTATGACTAAATCTAGCTATTATTTTAAATATAATAACTTAGCTTAGTATCAATAAAAAGGCCAATATTTAGGTTAGTTGATTTTGTAAGATTCTACCAATGGTTAATCCCATTAGAATTATCATATATTTGTTGTGTTAGAATAAAGCCTATCCAAAATGATTATGCGAGGCAACTTTATGTCATTAAATGAAATTACGCATACGATTATGCAGTTTATTGAAACTCATCAAGTGTGGTCTCTGCCAATTATTTTTTTATTAGCATTTGGTGAATCATTGGCTATCATTTCTTTACTAGTTCCTGCTACAGCAATTTTATTAGGAGCCGGAGCTTTGATTGGAACTGGAGTGATTTCGTTTGTTCCAGTTTTGGTTGCGGCATCGTTAGGAGCTATTATTGGCGATTTAATTTCTTACTGGTTAGGTAAACATTATCATCAACAGGTAATTGCCTCATGGCCATTGAATAAATACCCGAAAATGGTGTTTCGTGCTGAACAGTTTTTTCAGCGTTATGGGACATTTGGGGTGTTTATTGGACGATTTTTTGGTCCTTTGCGGGCAGTCGTTCCTTTGATTGCTGGCACCATGCATATGCCAGCAACAAAATTCAATATTGCCAATGTGGCTTCTGCTCCTATTTGGGCATTTGTCCTATTGGCACCGGGAGCTTTTGGGGTGCCATGGTTAGAAACAATTTTTGGCTAAACTGTGCCAATACTGTAACTTCGGCGGCCACTTTTACGACCAAGCGCTTCTAAGTTCGTTTGTAGTGGTGGAAATGGTAAGGTCAAGTTATGACGTCGATAAGCATCTAAAATGAGTTTATGTATGGCACTGCGTAGTTTCATTCGATGTCCCATTTCTGCCGCAAATACGCGTAATTCAAACAGTTGAATTCCTTCTTGAATATCAACTAAAAAGACTTGTGGTTCTGGATCGTTAAGTACAAATTCACACTCTTCACAAGCTTGTTGTAAAAGTTTCATAACCAGTTCACTATCTGCATCAATGGTTGCTGGTATGGTTAATACTATACGAGTTATTGAATCGGATAAGGACCAGTTGACTAATTGTTCTGTGATAAACGCCTTATTAGGCATGACAATTTCTTTACGATCCCAATCGACAATTGTAATAGCTCGTGTACTAATTTTAGTGATATTACCAGTTAAATCTCGAATCGTAACGGTATCACCAATCCGCACTGGTTTTTCAAACAAAATAATTAAACCGGAAATAAAATTAGCAAAGATCTCTTGCAGACCAAACCCTAGACCAACACCTAGTGCTGCAATTAACCACTGAATTTTTGCCCAATCTATACCAATGAATGAAAAAGCAATCATACAACCTATCATCAAAATAATGTACTTCGATACCGTTGTAATCGCATATCCAGTACCCGGCGCTAAATCTAAATGTTGTAAAATGCCTAACTCAAGTAATGCGGGTAAATTTTTAACCAATTGAACAGTAATGGTCATGACTAAAATAGCGATACATACCGCACCAAGCGTGATATGTTGTTCAATCTCAGTACCATTGATAATGGTACTTGTACCCCAAAGCTTTATATTATTCATAAAGGCAAAAGCCGAATGAAGTTCCGACCAAAGTAAGATCATACTGATTAATGCTATAAGCATAATAATTGATCTGACTAATTGTAATGATTGGGCACTAATCGCATCTAAATCGATAATAGGTTCATCAACACTATCATTGATTGAGTTTATATCTTCTTCGATGCCTTTGGCGCGTTGCATACGCTCTAATCGGCGTTGTTTAGTCCGTTCGAATTCAATACGACGTTTTTGTATCCACATCCAACGGCGAATCATAAAATAGATAACTAACAAGCCAAACCAGATTATGACTGAGGCTTCTAATCTGCCTAATAAAACTTCTGCCGTCGATAAATAACCTAAACAAGCAGCAATAATAGCTAGCCATGGTGCACTTAATAGCATAAACCACAAAATATGACTTAATACGTTATCACCCGAACCTTTCTTATCAATATAAAGAGGAACGCCAGCTCGATGAATTGAGTTAGTCATAAATACTAAAGCAAAACAGAGGATAATAAATGCTATACGACCGATAGTTGCAGCAAATTGGCGATTACTAAACTGATCAAAACTCATCACAACGACAACTAATGGAATCACGACCCAAACAGATAGTTGATAGTATTTCATTGCGTGACGAACATTTTGTTTTGCCCAACCAAAGTGAGTAATAAATAATCCATTTGGAGATGCAAAGTGTGCCGTAATGATGAATACCCACAAAATAGGCGCAGCGGCATTGACACCATAACCTAAAGCAACTGCGACAGGGTAATCCCAATTAATTTGTAGCGCATAACCCAATGCTGCCCACAAAATAGGTACAGGTAATGCCATTATCAATGAAAAAATAATGACTTTTAAAGTTAAAGAATAATTATCTTGAGTGACTTTGCCGACTCGAGTAGCTGATTTATTTAAGAATGTGTTGTATTTGCCTCGCATTTTAAAATGCACATATACAAACATTATCGATAATACTAAAAAAAATAGTGGTTTTGGGGCACTAAGCACTTCTAAACAAGCATTGTAGAGTTGTGATAGTGTATCGATTGAAACGGTGATATACACCACATCTTTGGCTAAGTCTAAAGGAAAACTAAGTGAAATAGGGTTAACATCCGCAACCCAAAAGAAGTAACGATGAGCGGCATCATTAACTTCATCGATAGCATTGGTTAATTGATTATTGGAAATTTTTAATTTAGTTAATTCAAGAATCGTGGTATCAGTTCCTGAAATTAATGTTTTAAGTAGTTCACTTTGTTCGCGTAACAATCGTCGATATTGACTGGCTGATTTAAGATTACTTAAAGCAACGCTTAGTGTTGGATAATTTTCTAAGCCATTTAAGCTATTTGAATAATTAAGTTGTTGTACTTTCGCCTCAGCGATTTCTGCATCAAGTGGTTGTGACTTAGGTTTTTCTGGTAATCGTAATAGTTGTTGGCGCAAAGTTTCACCTAGGGCGGTTGAAAAACTTAACCATTCGCCTTGTTCAGCAAGCGTGGCAAGGGTATTTTGAACATGTGAAATTTGGGTATTAATATTATTTTGTTCATTAATGATGCTGGTTAAATGTGATTTTTGGTACTCCATATTCTGACGAAGATCTTCATTTTTTTCATCAAGTTTAGTGATCACTTCTGCAAGTTGATCTTCATTATCAATAACAGGTATTGATTCTTCAGCTACAGCAAAGCATGAAATAGCAAGTAATATCCAACACAAAAAACCACGCATCAACATAGATTAGATCCTTTCTGCTAGTTTTTGACCTACTCGGGTAATATCACCATGTTTTAGATGGCTATCAAATTCAACAGCGTTGGAGGCAAATAAGGTGATAACGGTTGAGCCTAATTTAAAGCATCCCATATCTTGGCCTTTTGCTAATTTAACTTCACCAGCATAAGTCCAACGTTTCATCACTCCATCACGAGGTGGTGTAATTATACCAGCCCAATTTAATTCAATACTACCAACGATAGTCGCGCCTACCATAATTTGAGCCATTGGTCCAAATTCGGTTTCAAATAAACAAATTACTCGTTCATTTCGGGCAAAAATATTTGGAATGGTTTCAGTTGTTGCTTTGTTAACTGAAAACAGAGAAGCCTGGAACATAAATCATTTCACGTAATATACCATCACAAGGCATATGAAAACGATGATAGTTTTTAGGTGATAAATAAGTGGTAGCAAAAGAGCCATTTTTAAAAAACTTTATCATATCCGGATGACAAGCAAGTAAAGATTCTAATGAGTAAAAATGGCCTTTAGCTTGTAATAATAAATTATCTTGAATATTACCGAATTGACTAATTACACCATCTGCTGGCATGACAATTGAACTTGCCGCAGGATCAATAGGTCTCGCATCTTCATTGAGTTCACGAGCAAAAAAATCGTTAAATGTTGGATAATCTTTAGCATCAGTTAACTTCGCTTCACTTAGATCAATTTTGTATAGCTTACAAAAACCAATAATCATCCATGTTGTGACTTTTCCTAAACGTTTGTTGGCTAACCAACCAAATATAACTGTTAATAACTGTTTAGGTAAAAGATACTGAATTATTGCTTTTAATTGATTTAACATAAATAGCTCTCAATTTATTTACTAAATGAACCATTATATCAATATTTATTATGAAAGTATAAAAACACCACCTTTGTTCTTATTTTGTGGTACAGATCACAAGCATTTTAAAAATTTTGCCAAACTTATTTAACAATGGCCATCGATTAAAAGTGTAAATAAAAATAGTTCACTAGACTGTCTTCATTAGTAAAAGTGAGGGTAGTTATAATGGCAAATAGATATATTGCTGCAATTGATCTAGGCGCATCAAGTGGCAGAGTCATGTTGTCGAGTTATCGATCTCAAACAGGAAAATTAACACTAACTGAGATACATCGATTTAGTAATGGATATAAAAGTGATGGTAAAAATTTTTGTTGGGATTTGACGTACTTAGAACAAGAAATCATAACCGGATTAAACAAAATTATCCAACAAGATATCAAACTCGATAGTATCGGTATTGATACATGGGGGGTTGATTATGTGTTGCTTGATAAACAAGGTCAAATTGTCGGCCCTACTTACTCTTATCGAGATCATCGTACTGACAACATTATGTCAAAAGTACAAGATGACATTGGTCTAGAAAATATTTATCAAAAAACGGGAATTCAGTTTTTAACCTTTAACACACTTTATCAACTTAGGGCAATGATGCTTGAATCACCAGAATGGTTATCACGAGTAACTGATTTTGTCATGATTCCTGATTATCTGATTTACCGATTAACCGGTGTATTAAATCGAGAATATACCAATGCAACCACCACACAACTTGTCAATGTGACGACTCAAGATTGGGATAAAGATTTACTTGATTATCTTGGTATACCACGCAAATGGTTTGGTGATATCAGTAAGCCTGGAAATCAAGTTGGATATTGGAAAAGTGCCAAGGGTGATCATATCCCTGTAATTGCAGTCGCAAGTCATGATACTGCTAGTGCGGTTATTGCTGCACCAATCATCAATTTACATAGTGCTTATTTATGTTCGGGTACTTGGTCATTAATGGGATTAGAATCAAAACAACCACTGATAAGCAAACAAGCATTAAAAGCCAATATTACCAATGAAGGTGGTGTAGATGGTAATTATCGAGTATTAAAAAACATCATGGGATTATGGTTATTTCAACGGGTTTGTGCTGAAAATAACGTTAAAGATATTATTGAATTAATCGCATCGGCAAAACAAGAACAACCCTTTACGTTTCTTATAAATCCCAATGATCCACGGTTTTTAAATCCGGACTCCATGACAGAAACCATTAAACAGGTTTGTTTAGAAAACAGTGGTCAAACGCCTAAAAACCTCGCTCAATTAGTCAGATGTATTTTTGACAGCCTAGCTCATTTATATCGAGATGTATTACACGAATTATCGACACTGAGTGGTAATCCTATTAAGACATTACACATTGTCGGTGGAGGTTGTCAAAATGCTTTTTTAAACCAGTTATGTGCTGACTTATGCAATGTTAATGTCACCGCTGGGCCTATTGAATCTTCGGCATTAGGAAATATTGGCTATCAGTTAATTTCATTAGGTGAAATTGCGGATATTGATGCATTAAGACAGTTAATTTCACAGAATTTTGACACTAAATTTTATCAGCCAAATTTTATTGAAAATTTTTATATTAATTAAGGAGTGCTACATGAACACAATTGAAAATGCTTATCAGATCGCTAAAGCAAGATTTGCTGAAATTGGGGTAGATACAGATGCTGCAATAGCAGCAATGGCAAAATTACCGATTTCAGTTCATTGCTGGCAAGGAGATGATGTTGGTGGTTTTGAAAAGCAAGAAGGTGAATTAACTGGTGGTATTCAAGCAACTGGTAATTATTCAGGTAAGGCTCGTACAGCTGATGAATTAAGAGCAGATTTAGATAAAGCCTTTAGCCTTATACCAGGCCCTAAACGACTAAATCTACATGCTTCTTATTTAGAATCAGATCAAAAAGTCGATCGTAATGAAGTTAAACCGGAACACTTTGCCAATTGGGTCAAATGGGCTAAAAAACATCAAATCGGTTTAGATTTTAATCCAACTTATTTTTCACATCCTTTAAGTAATGAAGGCACTTTAACCCATGTTAATCCAGAAATTCGTCAATTTTGGATAGAACACGGCAAAGCATGTCGTAAAGTATCAGAATATTTTGGTAAAGAATTAGGTACACCTTCTGTTATGAATATCTGGCTACCTGATGGTATGAAAGATATTACTGTCGACAAATTTAGTCCTAGACAACATTTAGTTGAATCATTGGATGAAATTATTCGTGAAAAAATTGACCCAAAATATCATATTGATGCGGTTGAAAGTAAATTGTTTGGTATTGGTCTCGAATCTTATACCGCTGGTTCAAATGAATTTTATTTAGCTTATGCGACATCACGTAAAACTGCATTATGTTTAGACGCTGGGCATTTCCATCCAACGGAAGTGATTTCCGACAAAATTTCTGCCGTTATGCCATTTGTTGAACATCTATTACTTCATGTTAGCCGCCCTGTACGTTGGGATAGTGATCACGTGGTACTTTTCGATGATGAAACGCAAAATATTGCAAGTGAAATCATCCGAAACAAACTATTTGACCGTGTGCATATTGGTCTAGATTTCTTTGACGCTTCTATTAACCGTATTGCAGCATGGGTAATTGGTACTCGTAATATGAAAAAATGCTTATTGAAAGCATTATTAGAACCAACAGAAAGATTAAAAAAATATGAACATGATCGTGATTTTACCTCACGACTCGCATTACTAGAAGAACAAAAATCATTACCTTGGCAAGCAGTTTGGGATCAGTACTGTTTATTAAATGAAGTTCCAGTTGGTGGTCAATGGCTAGATGAGGTTCGTCAATATGAAACAACTGTCTTAACTAAACGATCATAAGGAACATAAAATGCAACAGATTCTTTCTTCTTGGTTTGTAAAAGGAATGATCAAAGCCACTTATGATATGTGGCTAAAAGGCTGGGATGAGCGTAATGGTGGTAATGTCAGTTTAAGGTTACTTGAAAGTGATGTGATCTCTTTTCAAAATGATTTTTATGAAAAACCACGTCATGTATCTTTGACGCAAGATGTCACTAAACTTGCTAACCAGTACTTTATTGTCACTGGATCTGGTAAGTATTTCCGCAATGTCATATTAGATCCTGCTGACACGTTAGCTATTGTTAAAATCGATGAACAGGGCAAAGGTTATTACATCATGTGGGGATTGATAAATGGTGGTTTACCAACTTCTGAACTAGCTGCTCATCTTCAATCTCATATTGTAAGAATTGAGCAAAGCCAAGGAAAAGATAGAGTCATCATGCACTGTCATGCAACTAATTTAATTGCTTTAACATATGTCCTAGAGCTTGATACTGCGGTAATTACCAGATGGCTGTGGGAAATGAGCACTGAATGTTTAGTTGTATTTCCTGATGGTGTTGGTGTGGTGCCTTGGATGGTTCCGGGTAAAGATGAGATTGGTTATGCCACTGCAAAACAGATGGCAAAACATAGTTTAGTTTTATGGGCTTTTCACGGTGTATTTGGAACAGGTCCAACCTTAGATGAAGCTTTTGGCTTAATTGATACAGCTGAAAAATCGGCAGAAGTTTTAGTCAAAGTGTTATCAATGGGAGGCAAACGTCAAACTATCACTTCGGAAGAGTTTAAATTGTTAGCTGAGCGTTTTGGTGTCACTCCATTGGAAGATGCTATAAAACAGTAAAAATTGCTAATAAAAATATAAGGATAAGGATATGGGTAGTTCAATTATTTTAGGCATATTCTGGCACTTTGTTGGTGCTGCTTCTGCTGCTTGTTTTTACGCACCACTTAAAAAAGTAAAAAACTGGTCATGGGAAACCATGTGGTCAATCGCAGGGTTATTTTCTTGGATTATATTACCATGGACAATAAGTTATTTTTTATTACCAGATTTTTGGGCTTACTATGGTTCGTTTGGTTCAGACATATTAATTCCGGTCTTCTTATTCGGCGCAATGTGGGGAGTCGGTAACATTGGTTATGGCTTAACAATGCGTTATTTAGGTATGTCGATGGGAATAGGTATCGCTATTGGGATAACCTTAATCGTCGGCACTCTAATGACTCCAATATTACAAGGTAAATTTGGTGAATTATTGGCCTCGACTGGCGGTAAAATGACATTATTAGGCGTAGTCGTTGCTGTTATTGGGGTTGCTATAGTAACTTACGCCGGCTTATTGAAAGAAAAAACCTTAGGTGTACAAGTTGAAGATTTTAACTTAAAGAAAGGCCTTCTTCTTGCCATCATGTGTGGTATTTTCTCGGCTGGTATGTCATTTGCTATGAGCGCTGCAGTACCTATGCATGAAAAAGCGGCTGAGCTTGGTGTGGATCATTTATACGTGGCACTTCCAAGTTATGTCATTATCATGGGTGGGGGGGCAATTATTAATCTCGGTTTCTGTATATGTCGACTCTGCGTTAAAAAAGACTTATCCTTCAAAAAGGATATCTCTGTTGCCAAAGCCTTATTAATTAGCAATATTCTTTTTGCTATCTTAGGTGGTGCAATGTGGTATCTCCAATTCTTCTTCTATGCTTGGGGGCATGCAAATATTCCAACAGAATATGGCTTTATGAGTTGGATGTTACATATGAGTTTCTATGTACTTTGTGGTGGGATTGTTGGTTTAGCACTAAAAGAGTGGTTTGGTACCGGTAAAAAACCAGTACGTATTCTTTGTATTGGTTGTTTAGTAATCATTGTTGCTGCCAATATTGTTGGTTTAGGAATGACTAGTTAATTAAAAGGAAAACATTATGGCTTATAGAATGATTTTAAATGAAACATCTTATTTTGGTGCAGGCTCAATCAGTCAAATCGTAGATGAAGTTAAAAAACGTGGTTTTAAAAAAGCGTTAGTAGTTACGGATAAAGATCTAATCAAATTCAAAGTAGCAACTAAAGTAACACAATTACTAGATAACAATGGTTTTTCTTATCAAGTATTTGATGAAGTTATGCCAAATCCAACCATTAGTATTGTTCAAAAAGGGGTTGAAGTTTTCAAACAATCTGGTGCAGATTATTTGATTGCGATTGGTGGGGGGTCCCCCCAAGATACCGCAAAAGCTATCGGTATTATCATCAATAATCCAGAATTTGCGGATGTTCGTAGTCTTGAAGGCGTTGCGCCAACTAAAAAAACAGCAGTACCTACGATCGCAATTCCTACGACAGCAGGTACAGCTGCTGAAGTGACCATTAATTACGTAATCACAGATGAAGAAAATAAACGCAAATTTGTCTGTGTTGATCCACACGATATTCCGGCTGTTGCAATTATTGATTCAGATATGATGACAAGTATGCCTGCTAGTTTAAAAGCAGCAACTGGTGTTGATGCCTTAACTCACGCGATTGAAGGTTATATAACTAAAGGGGCGTGGGAATTATCAGACATGTTCCACTTGAAAGCGATTGAAGTTATTTCTCGCTCATTACGTGACTCGGTAAGCGGGATCGCTAAAGGTAGTGAAGACATGGCATTAGGACAATATATTGCTGGAATGGGTTTTTCAAATGTGGGCTTAGGATTAGTTCATGGAATGGCACATCCATTAGGAGCTTTTTATGGTACGCCTCATGGTGTGGCTAATGCCGTCCTTTTACCTCATATAATGGCTTACAATGCTGAATTTACTGGTGAGAAATATCGCGATATCGCCAAAGCAATGGGAGTCGCTTTAACGGAAAACATGACAATCGAACAAGTGAGAAAAGCTGCTGTTAATGCAGTTAAACAACTTAACATTGATGTCGGTATTCCTGCAACATTAAAAGAGATCGGTGTAAAATTAAATGATATTCCTGCGCTAGCCCAAGCTGCTTTTGATGATGTTTGTACCGGAGGTAATCCTCGCGATACTAACGTAAGAGAAATTGAGCAATTATATCATTCTATTTACCAATAAAAATGACACAATGAAAGTGAAATAGGTTAAACATAAAGTTAACCTATTTCAAGTAAAAAGGAATTATTATGATAAGAAAAGCGAGTATTATGCAGGTTCATCCTGATAAACATGCAGAGTATAAGAAGCGGCATGATGAAATATTTCCTGACTTAGTGAAAGAACTTAAATCACATGGAGCTCACAATTACTCAATCTTTTTAGACAGCAAAAGAAATTTACTTTTTGCCTATGTCGAAATTGAATCTGAGGAACGTTGGGATGCTGTAGCTAAAACAGCTGCTTGTCAAAAATGGTGGGCATTTATGAAAGATATCATGCCAAGCAATTCTGATAATAGCCCGATTAGTGAATCATTAACTGAAGTTTTTTATTTATTATAAAATATTCCTCTCTTTAATACACATCAAAGAGAGGAAACTAAAAATATAATCATTTCTACACACTCAATTATCACTTCTTATCGTTAAATAGGGCTCGATATTCGGAAGGAGTCTGATTGGTCAGCTTTTTAAACACAGATGAAAAATAGTTACTATCATCATAACCACATTCTGCCGCAATCATACTAATCGAATAATCAGTAGTTCTAAGTAAAGACATTGCATCACATAGACGTCTTTTTTGTAAGTAGCCAGTAATAGTCATCCCTGTTTGACTTTTAAATAAGCGACTAAGTGAACGGCTTGCGATATGATTGTCTTTGCAAAAAACATCAATATTAAATGGGGTTGCTATACTGTTATGAAGAGCAGTGAACAATAAATCCAATTGATGAGTAGCAGTAGGTAGAGCTACCGTAGGAACTTGTTTAATCCGGTCTAACAAAATAACCAACTGCAAAAAAAGAGCCTCAGATAAATGAACGGAGGCTAAATTGTTTTTCTTAGACTCAACATCTAACTGTTCAATAAGTGGTGATAAAAGTTTAAGGGATGAAGGTTGAATACGCCAAGACCGTTCATTATGTCTAGCAGTCACTTTAGGTAAATAAGACTCAATAGTGGATGATAAAAATAGTGATTCTCTCAAATATAAAATATTATCCAATCTAAGGTCATTAACAGATTCATAGCCATGCACATCTTTCGGATTAATATATAAAATATCACCACTGGTAATCGGATAAACATATTCATTCCAATGATGTAGCCCATTACCAGAACAGACAATCACAATTTCATTAAAATCGTGGTTATGCAAAGGAAAGGGTTGTTGATGATCACGTCTTTCGACAGTAACAGTATTTATCTCCGAAATAAAATAGTCTTGTTTATATAAACGTAAACATTTTTCCATAGACTGTTCCTGATTGATTAATGATAACGTTTATCTGGATTATTACGTAATGTTTGTGGCGAAAACGTAAATTCTTGTTTAAAACAGGTTGAAAAATAAGCACTATCATTAAAACCACATTCTTGTGCAATAGTTGTGATGGATTTATTGCTGTAAATTAACTGTGTGTAAGCATTAGCCAACCGTAGTTTTATTAGATATTTTTGTGGTGTGATACCAATTTCATTCTTTATATGTCGATGAAAAGAGCGTAATGATAATGAAAATTGCTCAGTTAATTGTGCCCAATTAATTTGCTCCTTAAAATTGATTTGTAACCAACGTAGAAGTTGTTTAACGCGATTATCATAGGAACCAGAACCCTGATTAACATAAAGATTATTATTAAAAATCAAAAGTAATTGTAAAAATAAACTCTCCTGAATAGCATTTGATTGATTTGGCGTTAATTGCTTAATAATCGATTGAATATTTTCATAAGATTTTTTATCAAAAAAGTAATGCGATTGAATTGGATCAGGATTTGGAATTAATTGATTTATTCCATTGATAAAATGAAAATTTTTAGGATCTCTAAACAAAATATTGGTCAAATGCAAATCATGAACGCTCTCGTACAAATGACAGTCGGAAGCCTTAATATAAAACATCATGCCTGGATACAAATCAAAAAGTCGCCCATTCAATATGTGTTTACCGTATCCACTAGTTACAATAACGATCTCATTGAAATTATGGGTATGTTCAGGATAGACGGGTTGTGGTGTTCGAGGCTCAATGGCGATATTTTGATCGCTAGACGAGAAAAAATCTTTATCAAGTAACATTTCAATCATTCTGAACCTCACTTCTTTTTAAAACTTACAACCACATTCTAAAAAGTAAATCGAAATCTCACCTTTAATATTTGGACAGCTAACATAATATTTTGGCTATAAATTATAGCTATGCAGGACTTTTTATTAAAAATGTGCGAAGCTTCACATTTTTAAAATTTTTCCGTTTAAAAGTTCATCAGAACGCGATTGAATACCAAGCAGTTGAAGTTTTTTTATAGAATAAAAATTCTAAAATTTTTATTTGTTTCGATAACGTTAGTTATGATATTTATTGTTTGCTATAAATTGATTTATAGTAAAAATAAAAAATATATATGGTGATATTAATTATTTTTCTGACTTGGTGAGGGTGTTTTTTATACAAAATAGCAGAGCATTTTTAATTATCATCAAAACTTTCAGGTATATCTGTTTCTTTCAAAATTCAAAAAAATAATTAACCGTGAACTAAAAAACTACTCCAGTTAGTCTGACTTATTATGGAGGTGCTCATTTTTTTAGTTATAGTTTATAGAGCGATGATAGCAAAGATAATAAAAGAGAAAAATATCACTTGTGCAACACTTAAGGGAAGCCAACAGAAAGAGCGGTTGAATGTTAGCCTATCATAGTTACCTACACAAATTCATTGATGTTGCAATTGAAATTTATCTTAATTATTCATAACGAACAATGGAACATTTTACCACTGGGAGAAAATGCGACCAAAGTTATAGGATACGCCAAATAGTTAACCATAATGATTCAACCGTTGGTTGGCTATCAGGAATTTTCATTTAGTACATCACTTCACTTCTGAAAAAGTTTACCGATACAGTATTGCTTAATTACAGCCTCAATTAAAGAATTTTATATTCATCTTATTTTAGCTAACACAATACAAAAAATACCAAATTATCAATAATAAATATTGGAATTAAAATCCCTATTGACCATTTCATATAGCCAAAAAAGCTTGGCATATTAATTTTATGTTGTGTGGCAATACTTTTAACCATAAAGTTAGGTGCATTACCAATGTAACTTAATGCGCCCATAAATACAGAACCCATTGAAATTGCCAATAGTGTGTCTGCATAAGTGGTCATTAATGTAGTTGCATTACCCGAAGCTAAATTAAAAAACACCAGATAAGTTGGTGCATTATCTAAAAATCCTGACAATGATCCCGATAACCAAAAATACATACTGTTTATTGGTGTGGCTTGTTCACTGGTGACCAATGATACTACAGAACTCAAAGCACCGTCATTGCCGGCACGCAAAATTGCCAGAACGGGCACTATAGTAATAAAGATACCAATAAACAATTTGGCAACTTCTTTGATTGGATCCCAATTAAATTCATTGCCAGCTCGTACTTGCTTTGGCGTGATCAGTATTGAAAGAATCGTTATAGCAATAAAAAGGCCATCACGAACTAGATTTTCTAATTCAATTTGCGATCCTAATAGCGTGAAGTTTATCGCTGGATGCCAAATGCCAGATAAAAGCACACTAGCAATTATCGCCATTAGCAAGCCGATATTTTTTAGACCGTATAATTTAACTGCTTCTGAACTATGGGAAAGAGTAATATTGCCATATTGCTTACAATAATAATATCTATCGATAAAATAATAAATAATGAGTAATAAACCGGATGTCAAAATAACTGGCAATAACATTTGTTTAACAGTCCAGAAAAAATCCACTCCTTTTAAAAAACCAATAAATAATGGTGGATCACCTAACGGCGTCAAACCACCACCAATATTGGCGACTAAAAAGATAAAGAAAATTACTGTGTGGACTGAATGGTGTCGTTGCCGATTAGCTCGCAGTATTGGCCGAATCATTAACATAGCTGCGCCAGTTGTTCCCATAATTGAAGCTAATACCACACCAATGGCTAATAAAATAACATTTGATTTTGGCGTACTTATTTTATCACTTTTGATAAGAATACCACCAGAAACAGTGAACAATGCCAAAAGTAATAATATAAAGGGGATATACTCTTCAATAATGGCATGAGCTGTTAATTGAATTGTGGTAGATAAACCAAAAGAAAATAACGCAGAGCCTAGAAATAGTAACGACCAAACCAGAACAATTTTGCCATAATGATGATGCCACAGCCGTGCTAGAAATAATGGGCATAATGCGATAGAAAGCAAAATTCCAACAAATGGGATAGCCCAAAATAACGATAACTCCTGCCCATTAAACTCGCTTGCATGCAGTTGAAAAGAGATTAGCATTAAACTAATAAATGGTATTATTGATAATTTGGATAGACGTTTCATTGCGTTATTATGTGAATTAAAAGTGGCAGATTATAACAAATCCACAGTTAATTTTCGAATTAGTTACGCTTAAATAAATTTTAGTTTAACAGTAATAAAAAATTTGAGGAAAGGGGTTTTTACTATCTAAAAGCTTTGGCTATTTTCGCATATTTGTGTAAAAAGGCTATAATGGCCGGCAATTTTTCATATTGGATTATTCATGCAGACAACATCGCCAACAATTAACAAAGATGTTTTACATCATCGTAATAAGCATATTAATGGCTACCCATTTGATTTACTTATTAAAACTTTACCAGCATTATCTAATTTTGTTAAACCTAACCAATATGGCTGGGTAACGATTGATTTTTCTAATCCTATTGCCGTGAAGATGCTAAATAAAGCACTTTTATTGCACTATTATCAACTCTCTTATTGGGATATTCCAGACGATTACCTATGCCCTCCAATACCAGGTCGAGCAGATTATATCCACTATTTGGCTGATTTATTAGCTCAAGATAATCAGAATAATATCCCTAAGGGTAAGAGAATTAGCATTTTAGATATTGGGGTTGGTGCAAATGCCATTTATCCGATTATTGGCTGTGCTGAGTATGGTTGGTCATTTGTTGGCAGTGATATCAATCCAACATCATTCAAGGTTGCGTCGTTAATAGCAAAATCTAATGAATTATTAAAAAATAGCCTACAATGTCGTTTACAACCCAACAGTGATGCTATTTTTGAAAATATCATTAAACCGAAAGAATTTTACTTGGCAACTTTATGCAATCCTCCTTTTCATAATTCAAAGCAACAGGCTCAAGCGAGTGCTTATACAAAACTACAAAAATTGGGTAAATTAAGTTCAGAAAAAGATCAAGTTATACTTAATTTTGGTGGACAACATGCTGAACTTTGGTGCAAAGGAGGAGAAAGTGCATTTATAACCAAAATAATTGCCGAAAGTGTTAACTATAAAACACAATGCCTATGGTTTACTTCGTTGGTTTCGAAAAAAGAATCACTGACAAACATAAAAAAACAGTTAAAAAAATCATCTGTAACTGAATACAAAATTATTCCTATGGCTCAAGGTCAAAAAATAAGCCGTTTTGTTGCGTGGACGTTTTTTGATCGAGAACAACGACAAAAGCAGATCAAAAAATTTTGAGGAAAGGGGTTTTTATGTAATAGCTTAATAACGATATCGTTAATTAACTATAAATTAACTTACACTTCCATAGTCAAAATTAATAGTATTAGATATTTTTTGAGAATATTAAGTTCTATATGATATTTATCTCACTGAAGGCCGATATAATAATTTTGAGTTTTAGCAGTATTATTCTTATTTAGTGATTCTGGTTTTTGAACTCTGTTTAGATTAACGAAAATTAGTTTAATGATCTGTATTATCTAATCTATTAATCATATTTAATCTTTAACTTTACTTCCTTAATTCTGACAATAAACGATATTAATTATTTTGATTATTTTCTTATTTAAAAAATATCCTAATCTAATCTATTTTTTGTTGTATGATGTTTCTGTTATATCAGCAATATAAGGATCATCACATGCAAGAGAAACCAAGAAAAGCAATTATTAATGCGCTATTAACAGTTATCAAAGTTGAACAGTTATCCCGTAGTTTTTTACGTTTGCATTTTAGCTGTGATAAACCATTGATGGTCAATCCGCGTTGGATTTGTCCTCATTTAAAATTACTCTTTGCAGATCCTTTGACTGGTGAAATTACTTTTCCGCAATTAGATGAAAATAATAAAATCATGGTCAGTGATCGAATTCGCCAGTTAGCACGTAGTTACAGTATTCGTGGTTATGATGAATCCACTAATCAACTAATAATTGATTTTGCTATTCATTCTCAAGGATTAGCGACGGTTTGGGCTCAAAAGGCCAAAATAGGTGATCAAGTTGGTATTGTAGGTACTGCTGGTAAATTAGAATTTGATAATCAATTTTTAGTTTTGATGGGCGATATTTCTGCAGTACCGAGTATCTGTTATACGCTTGAAAATTTGCCTAGTTCTCAAACAGCATTAGCTTTTATTGAAGTTAATCACAAAACGGATATTGTTGACCTACCAATCAATAAAAATGTAAAAGTTCAATGGTTTGTTAAGGATTTAAATGCTCCTAATCAATTAGTTGACGCGGTGATGAACATCAATTTTAGTGATCAAGATAATATATTGTTTTGGGGGGGAATGGAAAGATCATTGGCACAACAATTACGTCATTCAATCAAAGATAAATATCCCAATTTAGAACCTAATGCTATTCAGATTACCAGTTATTGGCGAGAGGGATTTGCGGAAGGAGAATTTAAACATCGTGATTGATTGTTGGTAGAAAGTTGTGAATATACTTGCGCATTTACATTTAGCAACAATTGCCAATAGCTCGCTAATTGGCAATACTGTTGCTGATTTTGTAAAAGGTGATCCTTATCAGCAATTTCCAACTGAGATAGCTGATGGTATTATGTTGCATAGAAAAATTGATAGTTTTACTGATAGTTTTCCTACTGTTAAACAAGCAAAATTGTTATTTCGAAATAGTCATCAACGTGTTGCTCCAATAACGCTTGATATTGTTTGGGATCATTTTTTATCAAAGTATTGGCATGATTTTGGTTCAAGTCAAACTTTATCATCATTTAATATTATGACTAAAAGGTATATCCAACCTTATATCACTAATTATCCTACAGATTATCAACATTTTATGAATGCGATGTGGCAAGAATCATGGTTAGAAAATTACGCTTCAATAGATTTTATTGCGAAAGTATTAAAAGGTATGGCTCAGCGAAGACCAAAACTTTATTTATTGCAAGAAACCATTATTGATATTAAACAAAACTATAGTGCATTAGAATCACATTTTTTTGATTTATATCCGAAAATATGTTCAGGTATAAAATCGGTATAAGCTTATAAGATAATAGTTATCGAATAATTTAACTACATAAATTCATTCGATAACCATTAAAGAATTGAATAGTTTTATTTAGGTAAACTGATTTTTCTATCTTCAATCATAATCAAGTTACTGCTATCCGGTTTTTGGGCTATTGGTACCAAATTTTCAAGTGTTGCTTGCGGAAGCTTGGCTAATGCTGCCACCTCTTGGCTTAGTACGAATTACCTGACTTTCAGGTAATGTAGTATTGTTAGTTAGATTGGCCCATAACCATTCGATGGCATCTTCACCGTAATAGTCAATAGCTAATAGTGTGTTATCAAATGGTGATTTTCCGTCGAGATAACTAGCATTTTCAACTTCGATATAACGTAGTTGCGATTCTTTTCCTTCTACTCCGCTATTTAAAGCAACATACGGGCGAGATGTATGATTTATTAACTGTTTGACATTATTTTGGCCATGTACAATAAATGTTTTAATTTTATTTAAATTTCCGGTTGCTTGTACTTGTTTTAGTCCATCATTAACTCGTTTCTCGGTTATTTTCTCTCGTAAACAAATAGCCCCTTTAGTACCATAATCTATCTGATTTTTAATTTCAGAGCTTGAGAACCACTCTCTTCTTGGTGAATCGATATCCTTATTTGCGACAAGATCGATTGCGGTAACATCTTTATTGGCCCAAACAGGTAAATGACCATTAGATAGTGACCAGATTTCAGAGAATTTTACTTCTTTTAATGGCATTACTTCACCAAAATTATAAAGTGGATCTTGTTGCGTACTGGCAACAGAATAATCACACATGTTTTCTGTAACATCAAAGCGACCATATGAACTAATATATTGATACGGAAAAGCAATTGATTCTTCAGTATAAAAATAAGGTAACTGGATTTCCATCTCTGGACGCCAACCATAACTATGTAACTTTTCTAGAGCTTCTTTAGGGGTACCTTTAGTTAATAAATTAGCTTTTTTTAGTGCATCACAGCGATTTTGCGAATAAAAATATTTTGACGCATAAGGAACATAACTGTCTGCTTTATTGGGCTCAATTGCTGGGATGGCACAAGGAATGTAAAGCGCAGCTGTAGTAGCATAATCAGGGATTGAATTATATTTGAAACTTCTTACACTAGTTCCTTCTTGGATAGTAAGTGAGGCAATCTCTGGATTGGGTTGTATTTGTGGATTAACCGCAACAATACCATTAATGGTTCCGATCTTATCTAATTCACCGGCATTCAAGGCTGCACTAGCACCATCCTCGGCACCATAGATCAATATCAATGTATTATAGCTGGTAAAGTTTCGAGTATTTGTGGCTGAAAATCTATCATTGATTTCATAAAGTGCAAATTCAATTGACTGTAAAACATATTTGCCCCAATTATGTTCAGGGTTCTGTTTTGAGTGTAACTGTTTAACAGCATATCTATTGGGGTAATTTTTTATAAAATTTTCTCTATTTTTGATCTTAGGATTAAATAATAGATTATCTTTTGCAATTTTTCCTTCTATAGTAAAGCCTTGTTGACTACTAATATCATAAATACCATTGCCCAATCCTTTATCGTTATAAACTACTGCACAATTGTGTTTTAATCCCCAAAGCCCGCGAATTTGTATATCTTTGGCGTTATATAAACCGTCATAATTGCTAGCTGGAATGGCAACAATACATGGTTTTTTCTTATCAAAATCAACCGGAATGTGTAATAGTACACCGACATTTCCTTCTTTAATTGTCGCTAAAATTTCGGTGCCGGCTATTTTTCCATCGAACAATGGTGACAAGTTTTGTTGTCTAAAGCCAAATAATTGACCTTCACCGGTTTTTGTATCAATAAAGCGATTTAATTTGGCTTGACGGAGCTCACGAGTTGTTGGATTATCAGGATCAGCAAATTTGAATTTTTGTATCATTGATGATAAAGGTGTAAAACCAATGCCGGCTGTAACTAGATCGTCGCTATCTCCATCATAGTAGTTTGAACTGTGAATAGTAATCCATTGTGGTTTTGGATTGTAGGGATTATTTTGATCAGTATAGCCAATATTTGGAATTGCAAGTATTGGTAAAAATAGTAATGATGTTAAAGTTTTTATATTTTTGATTATCAAAGTCATTACACTAACTTCCCATTTTTTAATTAACTTAGTTTTCCATATCATGGATGATAATTATATAATTTATCCGTTAGATGGTAAATTTTTGCTACCAAGAGCCCAAAAGGCTGAAATAATTTTTTCAGATAATCGCCTTTTTTGGACGCATATACCCACATCAAATGGTTCCATTAAATTGGTTGACCATTCAGTAATTCGTTCGCGAACTCTTTCTGGACTGTTTTCCATTACCACTTTTGGCAATAATGCTACACCGCATCCTAAAGCAACCATAGATACAATTGCTTCATGTCCTGCAACTGTTGCATAAATTCTAGGACTGGTTATTTTCTGTTGTTTGAACCATAAATCAATTCTCTGTCGGCTGGGGCCATGTTCTGGCAAAATGAAAGGAATATTATGCCAATCTGGCGTTTTTTGATGTAATTTATCACTAAATGAGCTATTGAGCTTAGGAATTAATAAGACCATTTCGATCTCGCCTAATTTTATAAATTCAACACCAGCCGGTAATTGTTTAGGTTTGCCTGCAATAGCGAGATCAGCCTGATTAGATTGAATTTTTTCAACTGCATCAGCAGCATCACCAGTAGATAGCTTAATTTCAACTAGTGGATAATGAATGCGGAAGCGATCTAATATATCAGGTAAATGACTATAGGCCGCCGTTACTGAGCAAAATAGGGTTAATTCGCCAACCAATTGTTGATCTGATTGATCTAACTCTTGCTTTAATTGTTGATGTAGATTTACAACTTGTAGAGCAAAACGTTTTACTTTTTCGCCTTCATGAGTAATTTGAACTTGTCGGTTGTCGCGTACAAATAATTGATGCCCAAATTGTTCCTCAAGGCGTTGGATTTGCCTTGAAAGCGTGGAAGGACTTACATGCATTGCATCAGCGCTCATGCCAAAATGGCATGTCTCACACAAATGTAAAAACAATTTTAGGTCACGAATATTCATATTAATGGTTATTTTCAGATATTTCTAATATTAAACACTATTATCAAATAGTGATTATATCATCATCAGTATTAAATGCCGCTATTATTCACAGATATATCAATAAGGCAAATAGCAAAATAGTCTTCTTCAATGGCAATATAGATGTAGACCTGTTAGAATACGCCATTATTTTTGCTTAGCTAAATTGATTAATTTTATGACAGAACAAGCTTATTTAGACGAAGTTAATGCTCGTCGTACTTTTGCTATCATCTCTCACCCAGATGCGGGTAAAACGACTATCACCGAAAAAGTATTGTTGTTTGGACAAGCGATTCAAACTGCGGGTACAGTTAAAGGGCGTGGTGCTAATGCTCAACACGCTAAATCAGATTGGATGGAAATGGAAAAACAGCGTGGTATTTCCATCACCACATCGGTCATGCAATTTCCTTATAATGATTGTTTAGTTAACTTACTTGATACTCCTGGACATGAGGACTTCTCTGAAGATACTTATCGAACGTTAACTGCTGTTGATAGTTGTTTAATGGTTATTGATGCTGCGAAAGGTGTCGAAGATAGAACACGTAAATTGATGGAAGTAACGCGTTTACGTAATACGCCAATTTTGACTTTTATGAATAAACTTGATCGTGATATACGAGACCCGATGGAGTTGCTTGATGAAGTTGAAAACGAACTTAATATCATGTGTGCACCTATTACTTGGCCAATTGGTTGTGGTAAATTATTCAAAGGTGTCTATCATTTAGCGAAAGATGAGACCTATCTTTATCAAACAGGTAAAGGTCATACTATTCAAGAAGTTCGTATTATCAAAGGTTTAGATAATCCAGCACTCGATACCACAATTGGCGATGATTTAGCACAGCAGCTTCGTGATGAGCTTGAATTAGTACAAGGTGCATCAAATGAGTTTGATCTGGAAGCTTTTCTATCTGGTGATTTAACTCCAGTATTTTTTGGTACTGCATTAGGAAATTTTGGTGTTGATCATATGCTTGATGGGTTGACTGCTTGGGCCCCGACGCCTCAACCCCGCCAAACAGATAAACGAGAGGTTGCAGCTACTGAAGAAAAATTTACTGGTTTTGTATTTAAGATACAGGCCAACATGGATCCTAAACATCGTGACCGAGTTGCCTTTATGCGTATTGTATCGGGTAAATACGAGAAAGGTATGAAGTTGCGTCATGTTCGTATCGCAAAAGATGTGAATATATCTGATGCATTAACCTTTATGGCTGGAGATCGAGATCATGTTGAACAAGCTTATGCTGGTGATATTATTGGTCTACATAATCATGGCACTATACAGATTGGTGATACTTTCACTCAAGGTGAAGATCTTAAATTTACCGGTATTCCTAACTTTGCCCCTGAGCTATTTCGTCGTATTCGTTTAAAAGATCCTCTTAAACAGAAACAATTATTAAAAGGTTTAGTTCAGCTTTCGGAAGAAGGTGCAGTACAAGTATTCCGTCCAATTGCTAACAATGATTTAATTGTTGGAGCGGTAGGGGTGTTGCAATTTGACGTAGTTGTTGCGCGTTTAAAATCTGAATACAACGTAGAAGCGATTTATGAACCAGTAAATGTAACAACGGCTCGTTGGGTTGAATGTAGTGATGCTAAGAAACTTGAAGATTTTAAACGAAAATGTGAGCAAAATTTGGCACTAGATGGTGGTGATAATCTATCTTATATTGCGCCAAGTATGGTTAATCTAAATCTAACACAAGAACGTTATCCAGATGTTGAATTTAGAAAAACACGTGAGCATTAATTGGTTACTCGGTAATTAAGATTAACAATGAGAACACTATTAATGATCTGATAATGAGGAAGGGCTATTTTTAGCCCTTTTTTATTTATTAATTTGTTGTATTTTTAATACGATAATGTTAGTTTAACCATATCTTTTAGATAATTGCTATTTTTATGCAAAATCGATTATCACTATATTGCTCTCTTCTATTAATAAAGCTGTAATTAATCATACCTTCTATATACCTTTATATTCTTGAATTTTGACTGTAATTTTGAATTCCAAATAATAAATTTTTCTTTTTCATTTATATTTATATTTCGATTATACTGTCTTTTAAATTAGGCGAGAATTCTATGAATAACATGAAAACTAAAACACTATTTATTACTGCATTAACCGTTTTTACATTTAATAGTTCATTTGCTATTGAGAATAAGCATGAACATTCTGTATTATCAAATAAAGTTCACCAAAGCGAACGAGATGATCGTCAATATGAAGTGATTGAACTTAATAATAAAATGCGAGTTTTATTAGTTTCAGATCCGAAAGCAACCAAATCACTCGGATCAATAGCATTGCCTGTTGGTTCACTATATGATCCAGTACTTCAACAAGGATTAGCTCATTACACAGAACATATGGTGCTAATGGGTTCGAAAAAGTATCCTCAACCGTCAAGCTTTACTGAGTTTTTGTCACGACATGCCGGTAACTATAATGCTACTACCAGTGGTAATCGGACTGCATTTTTCTTTGAAGTTGAAAACGGTGTGATTAATACTGCATTAGATTATTTAGCTGATGCGATTGCTGAGCCAATTTTTGATCCTAAATTTGCTGATAAAGAACGTAATGCCGTTAGTTCTGAAATGACGATGTACCGATCGAGTGATGGTTTCCGCATTCAGCAAGTTGATTCTGAAACGATTAATCCTAATCATCCAGCAGCACAATTTTCTGGAGGCAATTTAGAAACATTAAGTGATAAAGATAATAGTAAATTGCAAGATGAATTGGTTAATTTTCATGATAAATATTATTCAGCTAATATTATGGTTGGGGTTATTTATAGTAATCAATCCATTGAAAAATTAGAAACTTTGGCTGAATCTACTTACGGTCAAATTCCTAATAAAAATATTGTTGTTCCACCAATTACTAAACCAGCGATAACTCAGGAGTTTACTGGTAAAGAAATTACCATGATACCAGCTCAACCTAGAAAAATGTTGTCTCTAAAATTTCCAATCGAAAATGACATCGATAAATTTGCAGATAAAACCAATGAATATCTTATCTATTTAATTAGTAATAATAGTAAAAATACCTTAGCTGATCAGTTACAAAAACAAGGCTTGATTGAAGCTATTCAAACAACTTGTGATAGTAAATATTATGGTAATAGTGGGACATTTAATATTAATGTTATTTTAACTGATGAAGGTTTGGCACAAAAAGACAAGGTGATTGCAGCTATATTCAATTATTTACAATTAATTGAAAAACAGGGCGTTTCAGAAGCTTATTACGATGAGATAAAAAAAGTTTTTGCTTTGTCGTTTAAGTATAAAGATGTTAACCGCGATATGTCTTATGTTGAATGGTTATCTGATCAAATGCTGCTTTATCCAGTTAAAAATGTATTAGATGCGGATTATGTTGCTGAACATTTGAATAAAGAAGCTATCATCACTCGAATCAAAAGTTTTACTCCCGATAATGCTAGAGTTTGGTTGATTGCTCCAAATCAAACCACCGATAAAACTGCATATTTTCTTAATGCGCCTTATAAGGTCGATAATATTACAGATGAATTAAAAGCAACGTGGACTAATTTAGCTAAAGATTTTTCGTTTAGTCTGCCTGAATTAAATCCTTATATTCCTGATAATTTTAGTATAATTGCACAAAATGAAGATCAGATTCAACCAGCTACATTTAGTAAACGTGGTAATCATATTCATTTTGTTAGTCGTCATTTTAGTAATGATCCTAAGGCTGTGATTGCTGTTTCTTTACGTAATAATCAGGCTTTTAAAGATGCAAAAACGTCAATTGCTTTTGAGTTACTTGATTACATAGTTAGTCGTGATTTAACTCAATTACAATTTCAAGCTGGTAATGCCGGAATGTCATTATCTACTGGTACTGATAATGGTTTAATGATAACAGCTGCTGGTTTTAATCAACATTTACCAGAAATGGTATTGGCTATTCTTAATAGTTATCGTCAAGTGACTATTGATGAACAAAGTTTAGCATTAGCTAAATCATGGTATCTGCAACGACTTGATGGGGCAGATCATTTCGAAAGTATTCGATTAGCGTCCGAGCCAGTTCTTGCATTATCTAAATTGCCGCACTATTTTGAACGAGACGAAAGACGACAAATTACAAATACTATCACTATTAGTGATGTTGAAGCTTATCGTGATAACTTGATGTCTCAATCGATACCTTACATGATTAGTTTAGGTAATATTTCAAATGAAGATTCTCTGGATCTTTATCATGCAGTGCAAAAGACATTAAAACGCAATGTTGAATTTACGCCTTTGGATGATATAGCAATTAAAACTTCGTTTACAGCGAGAATCACCCAACAAGCGAAAAGTACCGATAGCGCATTGTTAATGACTTATTTCCCAACTAATTATGATCCAACTAAAAGCCAAGTAGTTGGCTATACATTAGCTAATATTATGTCACCATGGTTTTTTGATCAATTACGGAGCAATGAACAATTGGGATATCTTGTAGGTATTTTTCCATTTTTCATCGGTGAATCAGTAGGGCTGGGTTTTGCTGTGCAAACTAATCAGTGGGATCCTGCTTATCTATTACAACGTTATCAAGCCTTTTACCCAGCAATGTTAAATAAATTAGATGCGTTAACTGATGAGGATATTGAAGAGTATAAAAGAAGTATCATTGATGAACAGACAATGCCTCCGCAATCCTTAGATGAAGAGTTTGAACGTTTAATTTCAGATTATCGTTTATCTCGTTTTCAATTCGATTCTCGTGATAAAAAAATAGAACTACTTAAGAAAATCACTAAACAAGATTTAATTGATTTTTATAAAAATACCGTTATTGAACAAAAAGGTTTAGTAATAGCATCACAAGTGATAGGAAAAACGGAAAAAGAAGAAAAGCAACCGGAAGCTATCACTGACTATACTGAATTTAAAAATGCATCATCATTACAAAATGAATTATTAAAATAAAAGACTCAAGCATGTATTTAGTCTGAAATATCATTACATTAAATTGGCATTGTACCTACCATATGGTACACTGCCAAAATCCCAATAGTTTGAGTATATTATGATTACTGGATCGATTGATTATTGTGCTATCGGACAGCGATTGCGGGCTTACCGTATCGCTGCTTCTCTCAGAGCTGAAGATGTTGCAGAAAGTCTTAAAATCTCTAGAGCTGCAGTTTACCGTTTAGAAAAAGGCGAAATTGTCAAAATAGAAACGCTTGAACGTTTAGCCTCATTATTAGATACTTCATTTGCTAGTTTGCTTGGCATTGACACTGAATACTATTCGAGTGGTGATGGTTTTTTTGAACGCATGCGTCAATTAGAAGAACAATCTACGCACATTTATTCCCATTTTGATCCTTTTTCTTTTCTATTAACTTCATCTGATTATCTTGCTCATTTAGGTATGATGTTAAATGAGTCGAGTGAATCCATTGCAGCGCAAAGATATGCAACATCATTATCGATTTTAAATGAGCGTAAGACACAGTTTTATCAATCTGTACCAAAAGTGATTAATCTAATCAGTTTGCGTAATGTTGAGCGATTTTTGCACATCGGTTTGGTTGGCAATTTAACTATTTCTCCAGGCAAGAAATCTGAAAGAATGTTGTTAGCTCGTAAAGAAATTTATCATTTGATCAAATTGATAGAAGATCAAGCTTATGCGCCAACAATTGCGATTACGGAACAGGCTATCCCATCCATCGCTTTTCAAATATTTTATCAAAATAAAGATGCGTTAGCATTGGCAATGAGTCCTTTTCGATTAGGTGAACTACCTAATATAACCACAGGGATTGCCTCAATAACATCTTCAGAAGATGCAATTAAACGTTATCGCCACTTATTTGATAAGTTATGGCAAAATAGTGCGAAAGATCATAAAGCAATCGATCTATTAAAAACCACCTTAGAAAATTTTTAAAGAATATTAAAATTACTAAAGAGAGTCATTATGTTATCTTTAACATTACAACCGATAAAAAAATTTAGTGGTACCATTAATTTACCTGGTTCTAAAAGTGTATCAAATCGTGCACTATTATTATCTGCACTTAGTCAAGGTAAAACAAGATTAACTAATTTACTTGATAGTGATGATGTTCGCTATATGCTTGATGCTTTAAAAGCGTTGAACATCAAATATCATCTGTCAGATGACCGAACAATTTGTGATATAGAAGGGGTAGGTGGTAAATTACATTCTGCTCACCCATTAGAACTATTTTTAGGAAATGCCGGGACAGCTATGCGTCCTTTAGCTGCAGCACTTTGTTTAGCCGATAATAATATTGTATTAACGGGTGAACCTCGTATGAAAGAGCGTCCAATTGGTCATTTGGTGGATGCATTACGTCAAGGTGGCGCTAAAATTGATTATCTTGAAAATGAAGGTTATCCGCCACTTCATATCCATGGTGGTTTTACTGGAGGTAAGATTGCTGTAAATGGCTCAGTATCAAGTCAATTTTTGACTGCACTATTGATGGCCGCCCCTTTAGCTAGCAATGATACTGAAATTACTATTATTGGCGATCTAGTTTCTAAACCATATATTGATATTACAATAAAAATGATGGCAATGTTTGGTGTATCGGTTATCAATAATCAATATCAGACATTTGTCATTAAAGCTAATCAAACTTATCAATCGCCTGGTAGTTATTTGGTAGAAGGTGATGCCTCTTCAGCATCCTATTTCTTAGCGGCAGCAGCAATTAAAGGTGGCACTGTTCGTGTTACTGGAGTTGGTAAAAAAAGTTTACAAGGAGATACTCAATTTGCCCATGTGCTTGAAAAAATGGGTGCCAAAATAACTTGGGCTGATGATTATATTGAGTGTACTCGCGGTGAATTAAATGGTGTCGATATGGATATGAATCATATTCCTGATGCTGCGATGACAATTGCAACCACTGCACTCTTTGCTGATGGAACAACGACAATTCGAAATATTTACAATTGGCGAGTAAAAGAGACCGATCGCTTATCGGCTATGGCCAACGAATTACGTAAAGTTGGTGCTACTGTTGAAGAAGGAGAGGATTATATTACTATAACTCCTCCTGCAAAACTCAATCATGCAGAAATCAAAACTTATAATGACCATCGTATGGCTATGTGCTTCTCATTAGTTGCACTCTCTGATACGCCGGTAACTATTTTAGATCCGAAGTGTACAATGAAAACATTTCCTGATTATTTTGAACAATTTAAACGATTAAGCGAAATATAACATGACAAAAAATATTCCTGTTATTGCTGTTGATGGTCCAAGTGGTGTAGGTAAGGGTACATTATGTCAAGCGTTAGCAAATCACTTCAACTGGCATCTTTTGGATTCAGGTGCTATCTATCGTGTGTTAGCGCTAGCGGCGTTAAAACAAAATATTGCTTTAGATGATATTATTCAGCTAACTGTGCTCGCATTGAATTTACCGTTAACATTTGATAGCAGTCATGGTGATGTCAAAGTATTGTTGGCTGGGGTTGATGTTTCAAAAGAGATTCGTACCGAACAAACTGGTGGAGCAGCTTCAGAAGTAGCTGCAATAAATGAAGTAAGAACAGCCCTATTACAGCGTCAACGTGATTTTCGACAATTGCCTGGATTAATTGCCGATGGTCGTGATATGGGCACAGTCGTGTTCAGCGATGCCCCTGTAAAAATATTTCTTGATGCTAGCGCTCAATCAAGAGCAGAAAGAAGAATGAAACAGTTGCAAGATAAGCAAATTCATGCTAAATTCCCCGAAATTTTGCAGGAGATAACTGCGCGTGATGAGCGAGATCGAAATCGAGCGGTTGCGCCCTTAAAGCCTGCAGTTGATGCATTAATAATTGATACCACATCTCTCTCTATCGAAGATGTTTTTAATCAAGCTATTATGTATATAAAAGAAAAACTTGCGCTATAAGTTTATATTGTATGTAAACTTATTGTGTAAACGAAGCTCCATTATAAGGATGTAAGTGGAGTAACATAAACAACCCCACAAGACAGGATGTAATGTGGACGTTAATATTAATTTAAGTATATAAAATATGACTGAATCTTTTGCTCAACTCTTTGAAGAGTCTTTAAATCAACTAGACACTCGTTCTGGTAATATGATCCGTGGTACTGTCGTTGCAATCGACAAAGATGTTGTTTTAGTTGATGCTGGTTTAAAATCTGAATCAGCAATTCCAGTAGAGCAGTTTAAAAATGCCCAAGGTGAATTAGAAGTTCAAGTTGGCGACGTTGTAGACGTTGTTCTTGATTCTATTGAAGATGGCTTTGGCGAAACAATCTTATCTCGTGAAAAAGCTAAACGTCATGAAGCGTGGCTAACATTAGAAAAAGCAGTTGAAGATGCTGCAACAGTTTTAGGTGTTATCAATGGTAAAGTTAAAGGTGGCTTTACGGTTGATCTTAATGGCGTTCGAGCGTTCCTACCAGGTTCGCTTGTTGATGTTCGTCCATTACGCGATACTTCTCATATTGAAAATAGAGAGATCGAATTAAAAGTTATTAAATTAGATCAAAAACGCAACAACGTAGTTGTTTCACGTCGTGCAGTAATTGAATCTGAAAATAGCGCAGAAAGAGAACAACTTCTTGAAAATCTACAAGAAGGTTCTGAAGTTAAAGGTATTATCAAAAATCTTACTGATTACGGTGCATTCGTTGATCTTGGTGGGGTTGATGGTTTACTACATATCACTGATATGGCTTGGAAACGTGTTAAACATCCAAGCGAAGTGGTTGAAGTTGGTCAAGAATTACTTGTTAAAGTTCTTAAATTCGATAAAGACCGTTCACGTGTTTCTCTTGGCTTAAAACAATTAGGCGAAGATCCTTGGGTTTCAATTGCTAAACGTTACCCAGAAGGTACTAAAGTAACTGGTAAAGTAACTAACTTAACTGATTACGGTTGTTTCGTTGAAATCGAAACTGGTGTTGAAGGTTTAGTACACGTTTCTGAAATGGATTGGACTAACAAAAATATTCATCCATCTAAAGTAGTTAGCTTAGGTGATGAAGTTGAAGTTGTAGTTCTTGAAATTGATGAAGAACGTCGTCGTATTTCTCTTGGTCTTAAACAATGTAAACCAAATCCATGGTTACAATTTGCTGAATCACACAATAAAGGTGATAAAGTTAGCGGTAAGATCAAATCAATCACTGATTTCGGTATCTTCATCGGTTTAGATGGTGGTATTGATGGTCTAGTGCATCTTTCTGATATTTCTTGGAATATGCCAGGTGAAGAAGCTGTTAAAGCTTATAAGAAAGGTGACGATATTGAAGCTGTTGTTTTACAAGTTGATGCTGACCGTGAACGTATTTCATTAGGTATCAAACAACTTGAAGACGATCCATTCAGCAGCTTTGCATCTAACTTCAAAAAAGGCGCAATTGTTAAAGGTAAAGTTACTGCAGTTGATGCTAAGGGTGCAACAGTTGAAATCGCTGACGGTATCGAAGGTTACTTAAAAGCACAAGATATTGCTCGTGAACGTATTGAAGATGCAACTACTGCATTAAATGTTGGTGATGAAGTAGAAGCGAAAATCGTAAATATCGATCGTAAAACTCGTGCAATTTCACTATCTGTACGTGCTAAAGATGAAGCTGATGAGAAAGAAGCATTAGCAGCTGTAAATAATACTGCAACTCAAGAAGATGCATCATTTACTAATGCAATGGCTGAAGCATTTAAAGCAGCATCAAAAACTGAGTAAAAAATATTTATTCAAAGAGTAAAGAGGGCTTGCCCTCTTTTTCTTTTGTGGTATAAAATGAATAAAATATATACCACATAAAATAAATTAGGAGTGACCATGAACAGATCCGATTTAGCAGAAAGAATAGTCAACTGGCGGGCACACCTTCCTGTGCAACTTGTTGATGATGCTGTTAGAGACATTATTGAACAAATTGCTTTAGCGATGGAAAGTAATGATCGTGTTGAAATACGCGGTTTTGGTAGTTTTAGTCTTAACTACCGCGCTCCACGTAAAGCTAGAAACCCTAGAACAGGAGGAAATGTTGAGGTTAAACACAAATATATCCCTCACTTTAAACCTGGAAAGAGTTACGTGAACGTGTAAATAATGCAGCTAAAGCATAATTTCAATCCATTTAATAAAAAAGCCTTTGAGTAAAATCAAAGGCTTTTTTATTAATTAGATGAATGATTCTCAATAGAAACAGAAATAGTAATTTTTAAATTGGAATGTAGCTCTAAAATTAAAGGTAAAATAATCCATAGAAAGTTCTAACATATTAGATTGAATATTTGAACAATATTAATATGTAGAAATTGATGCGGCATTACGGTTCAATAGATTTAATGGCAATTGTATTCACCTTAGGATGTGTGTCATTAATGTTTTTGCCATCATTGCCTTCAGAAACAAGTTGGCTTGTTTTGGCTGGGGTATTCATTGTTATTATTTTAGTATGGTCAATACGACGCCATTACTATCTTTGTGTGATTGCTGTTTTTATATTAAGTTTTCTCTGGTCTACAGCAAATGCAAAACAATATTTAAGCCTAATTGAACCATATATTGACCAGACATTAGTCGTCACAGCAAAAGTTGAAACTATTAATACTCAAATTTATTCCCCCAAAAAAAACAATCCGTATTATGCAAAATTTTCCATTTTAAAAATTTCAGATCAGATTTTATCATCACCAATACCTATTATTATTTATTGGCAACAATCAGATTTAATTAAAGCTGGTCAAATTTGGCAATTAACAATAAAAACTAAAGTGACGCAAAGTTATTTAAATGAAGGCTCATTTGATAAACAACGTTTTGCCATTGCAAATCATACTTTGTTAAAAGCTAAAGTTATTAAATCAGTTTTGCTCGAAAAAAAGTTTAATATTCGACAAAGTATTGCTGATAAATGTTTAGCTTATATTAATCTGTTTAGTTATCGAGGCATTTTATTAGCATTAGGATTTGGTGACCGTTCACAGATTTCTGATCATAATCGTTTAACTATGATGCAAACCGGTGTAGCTCATTTAATGGCAATTTCAGGAATGCATATTCTGTTAGTATTCTATATTAGTTGTTTTTTGCTAAAAGGATTACTGTTTTTTTTTCCACAACGCTATAGCCATTTATTATTACCCATATTAATTGGTTGGTTAACAACGTTATGTTATACATGGTTAACTGGTTTTAATCCTCCAGCATTACGAGCTATTTTAGCATTATCAATTTGGATATATTTGCGTTATAAAAATAATCACATCAGCGCGTGGCAGAAAATTAACCGTATTATAGCGTTATTATTAATTTTGGATCCGCTAATGATACTATCTGAAAGTTTTTGGATGTCCTGTTATGCTGTGGTTAGCTTGATTTTTTTATTTGAATGGTTGCCATTAGCTAGCACGTTAAAAAATAAAAAACGATGGTATTTTATTAGATTATTACATTTACAATTTGGTTTAACATTATTATTGCTTCCTATCCAATTATTTATTTTTCATGGTATAAGTGTTGTTGCGTTGTTAACTAACTTAATTGCAATTCCTATTGTTTCGTTAATCACCTTTCCCGCGATTTTATTGGCATTATTATTTAGTCTGATGGACTGTTTTTATCTTGCTTTATGGTTATGGTTTGTTGCGCAAACTTCGCTAGAATGGCTTTTTTATTGCTTAGAATATTTAAATATTTTATGGCTAAATATACCAGCGGATTTTTATTTGTTTAGTAGTATTGGATGGTTAACTATTATCATTATTAGGATAGAATTTTGGCGACGTTTCAGCTTTTCTATTATTATTGTTATGACAATATTATTTTCGCCAATTTATAAACAACCCGATTATCTATGGCGAATGGATATGTTGGATGTTGGACATGGATTGGCCATTGTGATTCACAATGGTAAATCAGCCATTTTGTATGATACTGGTGCAAAATGGGAAAATAGTTCAGCGGCTGAGCAAGTAATCATCCCTTTTTTACAATGGCATAATCTGAATGTTGAAGGCATTATTATTAGCCATAGTCATAATGATCATATTGGTGGTTTAAGCTATTTACGACAACGTTATCCTGATGCGTGGTTAATGAGTTCATCTTCAAGTTTGAGTAATGATTATAACTGTTTAGCTGATCATAAATTTCATTGGCAACATTTACGCTTTAATGTGTTATGGCCGAACAAATTAGTGAGTGATCCTAATAACGGCGATTCATGTGTAATACAAATTACTGATGGTCAATTTTCAGTGTTGTTGACGGGTGATCTAGAACGTAAACAAGAATATGATTTAGTGGTTAAATATAAACGTAATCTACATTCAACCATTCTACAAACTCCTCATCACGGTAGTACTACTTCATCAAGTTATTCATTCTTAAATTATGTTAATCCTTTTAATTCACTAACTTCAACATCACGTTATAACCCATGGAGATTACCTTCCAATAAGATAACTAATCGTTATAAAGCGCTAAATATTAATTATTATGTTACAGGTAAGGAGGGGCAAATAAGTCTATTTTTTTATCCAACATCATGGCAACAAAAAACTATGCGACAAGATATCAATCCAAGATGGTATCATGATTGGTTTGGTAGTTTATCATTTTATGAGTAAAATAGAATTATTGTTAGTATGGTTTATAAATTATGTATTTATCCACTATATAAAAATAAAATTATTGGAATTAGAGAGCATAATAAAGTTATGATTGAGAAACTATGGTATGGTAAAAATAAATCATTTTGGTTGTTGTTGCCATTTTCATTATTGTATGGATGTATTAGCTTTATTCGTCGTCAATTATACAAGTTTGGTATATTCAAAGCATGGCAATCTCCAATTCCCATTATTGTCATTGGTAATTTATCAGCAGGAGGTAATGGTAAAACGCCTCTGGCAATCAGTTTAATTGAAGCCTTAAAGGCTAAAGGCCTGAAAGTTGGATTAGTCTCTCGTGGTTATGGTGGAAAATCCGACCATTATCCATTAATTTTAGATGAACATACTACCACTGCTCAAGCTGGTGACGAACCAATTTTAATTTATCAAAGAACTCAAATACCAATTGCGGTCGCACCTAAGCGAGTCGAGGCAGTTAAAGAATTATTAAAATCATATCAATTGGATGTTGTTTTAACTGATGATGGTTTACAGCATTATGCATTAGCTCGTGATATTGAGATCGTAGTCGTTGATGGTAAACGACTATTCGGAAACGGTTGGTGGATCCCAGCAGGTCCTATGAGAGAGCGAACAAATCGGTTGAAATCAGTAGATTTAATTATGATAAATGGTGACAGCTCGTGCGATATATCAAATCAGTATCCAGATAAAACTTATACTATGCAATTAACCCCTAGTTACGCGGTAAATCTACTAACCAATGAAAAAAGCCAATTATCGGCATTACATCATATTTGTGCCATTGCTGGTATTAGTAATCCAAAGCGATTCTTTGATATGTTAATAAAAATGAATGCAGATTTGTTACATACAGAATCTTTTGCTGATCATCAAAATTTTAGCCTGCCATTGTTAGAGAAAATAGCTGAAAGTAATCAAACACTTTTAATGACCGAAAAAGATGCAGTGAAATGTCGACAATTTGCATTACCTAATTGGTGGTATTTACCAATTGATGCTACGATACCCAATCAGGCTATTGAAAAGATTTATTCACTATTTGTAGAAAGAAAATTACAAAGAGAAAAAAAATGAAACAACTGTTATTAAGTGCTATTGCTTGTCCTAAATGTCATGGACAATTAGAATACGATAAGCAACATCAACAATTAGTTTGCCAAAATGATAGGTTAGTTTACTCAATAAAAGAAGGGATACCGGTATTATTAGCAAGCGAAGCAAATTCACTAAATCAATCTAATTGTAATAAAGAATAATTAAAGTTTTGAGGTAATTTTATGAGTTTTACAGTAATTATTCCTGCTAGATATGCTTCAAGCCGTTTACCGGGAAAACCCCTTGCTGATATCCATGGCAAACCGATGATAATTCGAGTAATGGAACAAGCGCAAAAGTCATCGGCTAGTCGAGTTATCATTGCCACTGATAACCAACAAGTTTTTGATGTAGTGCAAAGCTATGGTGGTGAGGTCGTTTTAACGAGTGATAAGCATAACTCAGGAACTGAACGTTTAGCTGAAGTCATTAATACTTTTCAACTGGCTGACGATGAAGTTATTGTAAATGTTCAAGGTGATGAACCATTAATTCCACCGATTATTATTGATCAAGTTGCTGATAATTTAGTGAAATACAAGACAGGAATGGCAACTTTAGCTGTGCCGATTGCTTCCGTTGAAGAAGCATTTAACCCAGGTGCTGTAAAAGTGGTTATGGATAAAGATGGTTATGCACTCTATTTTTCTCGGGCGACTATTCCGTGGGAGCGTGATCGTTTTGCTCAATTGAGTGAACAAAATAAACTTGATTCGATTGGTGACTTTTACCTACGTCACATTGGTATTTATGCATATCGTGCGGGTTTTATTCGTCAATATATTCAATGGGCACCTTCTGCTTTAGAACAGATAGAAATGTTAGAACAATTAAGAGTTCTTTGGTATGGTGAGAAAATACATGTAGCGGTGGCCAAACAAGCTCCGGCTATTGGGGTTGATACCCAAGAGGACTTAGATAAAGTTAGAGCATTATATCAGGAATAAAATATGGCAAATTTTACTGGCTTTACTCAAGAAGGGTTAAATTTTTTACAAGATGCTTGGATTAACAATAGTAGAGTTTGGTTTGAAGAGCATAGATCAATTTATGACAATGATTTGATCAAACCTTTTCGATTATTGGTTGAGCAACTAACACCAACCATGCTTAAAATTGATGAATGGTTTGAAACGCGTCCAGCTATAGGTAAAACAATTTCACGAATTCATCGTGATACGCGATTCTCTAAAGATAAGTCATTATACCGTAGTCGTTTATGGTTGACGTTTAAACGCCCTAATCGTGATTGGAAAGAAGCTCCAGCCTATTTTTTTGAAATTGGTCCAGATAGCTATAGATATGGTTTAGGTTATTATTGTGCTTCAAAATCTACTATGGATATCTTTAGAGAAGAAATACTAAATGACCCCTCTAAATTTTTGGCGGTAATTAATTGTGTTAAAAAACCATTTGAATTAGTAGGGGAAATGTATAAAAGACCATTAATCAAAGATCAAGATGAAAAATTATCGACATGGTACAATCGAAAGAACATTGCTGTAATGGTAACCAATAATCATATTGAAGATGTTCTAAATGGTGATTTACCGAATAAACTTGCTAAAGGTTTTAAACAACTTTTACCTCTATATGATTATTTGATGCGAGTAGAAATGATAAAAAATATCCCAAATCTATAGTTAATCAATAAGATAAAAAAATTGTAATAAAAAAATAGCCTTTTTCAAATATTTGGGAAGTTTAATATTAATTCTTTAACGCCATTTATAATAAATTGTGTACCAACACAGACCAGTAAAAAGCCCATTATTCTTGATGTGGCTTCTATACCACTTTTACCCATAAAGCGCATTATGCTACCAGCACTACGCATACAGAACCATAAAATAATACATAATAATAAAGGGACAAGTATTGATGAAGTATAAACAACCCAAGTCGATACATTATATCCACCACTTTTTACAGTGGAAGCCATACTGATTATCATAGCAATTGTTCCCGGTCCAGCAGTACTTGGCATTGCAAGTGGAACAAAAGCGATATTATTGGAAACTTCTTTCTTTTTTGCATCTGCTTCTAATGTTTTATGCGAGGGTTGTTGAGGAAAAAGCATTCTAAAACCGATAATGCCAACAATCATACCACCAGCGATTCGTAAACCAGGGATAGATATACCGAATGTGCTCATGACCAATTGTCCACAATAAAATGAAACAATCATGATGATGAAAACATAAATACAAGTCATTTTCGACTGGTAATTACGTTCCTCATTGGTCATATCTCCAGATAGACCTAATAGCAGTACAACGGTAGTTAACGGGTTTGTTAATGGAATAAACAGAATTAAACCAAAACCGACTGTTTGTATAAGTTCCAACATAACATCAATCTAAATCGTAATAAAAGTTCTAATTAAGTATAGATGAAATTTATAAAAAAGATACATTAACTTAGGTGAAAACTAAATAAATATTAGTGCAGTACTGTTTAGTTATGAATCTTTATTTGAAGTCTTGATTTTAAACAATGGTGCTTTTAAGTTTTGTGCTAATATAACGCCGATAAATGACATACCGCCACCAATTAAATGGTAACTACACAGTGTTTCATGCAAAAATAGTATTGAAATTATTGCAGTGATAACCGGTGTTAAATTTAAGAAAAGGGCGGTTTTATTTGCACCTAATTTTTTTATAGCTATAATCCAAGCAAATGGTGCAATAATTGAAGCCGGTATACCTGCATAAATAACAAGCCAAACATTGTCAGAATTTACAGTTAAATTGTTACTCATTAAAAAGCCTGGCAATAACATTAATGTACCAAACAAAATTTGAACATAGACTGAGTGCCAATTTGTGATTTTCATTGTCCATTTTTTGGTTAATACTCCATAAAGTGCATAAGACAGAGCAGCCATTAACATTAAAATTTCACCTTGACCAATCCCAAGTTCGAGAAGCCTAGTTGGCTCACCACCACTAATCAGCCAGATTAATCCAATAAAAGATAAAATACTGCCAATTAGCACCCCTTGAGTTGGTGGTGTTTTTAAAATGAATATGCTTAATAGGATAGTTAACAAAGGAATAATAGACATAATGATCCCCATCGTTAACACACTAATTGTTGCCGCTGCATAATAAGCAAGGCATTGATATAAAGCCATACCTAATAAACTAAGCACCATTAATTTAAGAGCTTGAGGAAAGATTTGCGGTAAGTTCTTAATAATTCCTCTTAGAAAAAATGGGGTTAATAGAATAAGTGCTAAAAACCAACGGTAGAAAGAGATAACCTCAGGTTCAATTGCGCCGACAGATAATTTATTGACAACTTGATTGCCAGCCCAAATAAATACTGCCATCAATGGGTATAAATAAGCCATATATTTCTTATGTAAACAATAGTAAAAGTTATTCGATGTAGTTTAACTTGTCTTAATTTATAAATATCACTAGAATCAGACAAAAAGAGCTATTATAAGACAATATTTATATTATTTAATTACCATGAATTTAATTTTTTAAACTAATTTGAATGATAAGGAATCTAAAAGATTTATGTTTCTTCATGATGAAGCATTTAATGCAGAGACTGAATATTCTTCTCATCAGCATAATTGGGGGCAAATTATATGTGTTAAGTCAGGTATTTTTGTCTTGAAAGTTCAAGGGCAAAGATATTTGGCTCCTTCAGGATTTGCATTATGGATTCCGCCATATACCGAACACGCATGTTACAACAAAGAATTAACATGGTTTCGTACAATTAATATAACTAATTGCCAAATTATGCCTGATTACACTTGTTTGTTTGGTTTAAATAAAATCAGCCATGCTATTATTGATTCATTCTTTGAGCGAAATATTCTGGAGCCAGAAAGTGAACAGGATCTTCGTTTAGGACAAGTGTTAATCGATCAGCTCTTAATAGAATCTAACCTCACATTCTATTTGCCAAGTTCGAACGATAAATATTTAGCTCCTATTTTAAAAGAGTTAGAATTAGACCCAGCTAATAATAAGACTCTAGAACAGTGGGCTCAAACAGTATTTACAACCGAACGAACCCTTGCAAGACGTTGCCAACAAAAATTAGGTATGTCATTTAGAATGTGGCGTCAACGGTTACGATTTTTGTATAGTATCTCGCTTTTAGAACAAGATAAATCGATTCAAGATATCGCATTTTCTGTTGGTTATAGTTCAGTATCCGCTTTTATTACTATGTTTAAAAATATCGCAGGAGTTACACCTGATCTTTACCGTTCTAATACAGGTTTTAAGAAAAGTTAAATACAATAAATTGTTATTATTTGATAAAAGCATGTATGAATATGCATTGAACAAAGGCGTAATTTATACGCCTAGGTAATATAGAATTGAATAAATAACCATTAAAATGGAATATCGTCATCGAAGTCCATTGGTGGTTCAGGCATAGTTGGTTGACTAGCTGCTGGTTCATTTGCTGTTGAAGAACGTGGTGTACTAGGAGCAGACGAAGTATTATTAGCACTTTGTCCCCAGTTTTGTGAGCCATCATTAAAACTATCACCAGATCGAGAGCCTAAAATCTGTAATGTGCCACCTACAGCATTTATCACTACTTCAGTAGTATAACGATCATTACCCGCTTGGTCTTGCCATTTACGTGTTTGTAATTGTCCTTCTAAGTAAACTTGAGTACCTTTTTTGACATATTCGCCAGCAATTTCAGCTAATTTACCAAATACAACAACGCGATGCCATTCGGTACGATCTCTGTTTTCACCAGTTTGTTTATCTTTCCAAGATTCTGATGTGGCAACACTAAAATTTGCGACAGCGTTACCGTTTGGCATGTAACGAATTTCTGGATCCTGACCTAAATTACCTACTAAAATGACTTTATTAATACCTCGGTTTGCCATTATACACTCCTAACAATTACATAAATATCTGATATGCATTATTGTATCATGAGACTTAATTAACATCACCGAATTTAATTTAAATTTGGAATTAAGTATCCAAAATTTTAAAATACAGAAAGATTCGCTTTATCATAGGAATTTTTTACTATAACGAGTATAATGCCTGCCATTTGTAGATGTTATATCTTAAATATTTTTTCTCTTGGAGGCCTTATGATTAATGCGTTTGGATTAAAAAACAAACAATTAGTAAAAATTAATGAAGGCGATATTAAAAATGCGATCTGGATTGACTTAATTGAACCAGAAGAAGCTGATCGTGAAGTGATTTTGACTAATTTAGGCCAAAATCTAGCGACAAGTATTGAACTTGATGATATTGAGGCATCAGCCCGTTTTTTCGAAGATAATGAAGGACTACATGTTCACTCGTTCTTCTTTTATGAAGATGCGGAAGACCGAGCCGGTAACTCAACAGTTGCATTTACGGTACACAATGGTCGCTTGTTTACATTACGTGAACGTGATTTACCAGCTTTCCGTCTGTACCGAATGCGTTCACGTTATCAAGGCATGAATGATGGTAATCCATACGAAGTGTTATTGGATTTATTTGAAGTTAAAGTTGAGCAATTAGCTGATCAGATTGAAAATATTTATAGTGAGCTTGAAGAGTTAAGCTTAATTATTATGGATCGCTCAGCTCAAGAACATTATGATGAGGCTATTACATCTTTAGCAGAACTAGAAGATACTGCGTGGAAAGTACGGCTTTGTTTGATGGATAGTCAACGTGCGGTTAACTATTTAGTGCGCCGAGCAAAGATGCCTACAGATCAGTTAGAGCAAGCACGAGAGGTAATACGAGATATTGAATCATTGGTACCTCATAATGAATCTTTGTTCCAAAAAGTAAACTTTTTGATGCAAGCGGCTACCAGTTTTATCAATATTGAGCAAAGCCGAATAATTAAAATTTTCTCAGTTGTTTCGGTTGTATTCCTACCCCCAACTGTGGTTGCATCGGCTTATGGAATGAACTTTGAAAACATGCCTGAATTGAAGTGGGAATATGGCTATCCTTTATCCTTATTATTGATGTTGCTAGCAGGTGTTGCCCCTTACATTTACTTTAAAGTTAAAAAGTGGTTATAGTTGGTTATTTCCTCCAAATTTCAAATATTAGCCGCTAATATTTTATTAGCGGCAATAATTCCATTAGTGAATTCAGTTAAAGCAATCTAGTTAAATCAATCTAAATAGTCCATAATATTACTCATTATGTTATAGCATTAATTGAATTGATTAAATTAATGGTTATCTAGAAAGATTTTATTTTTAAAAGGGAATCACATGAGTAAATATGCACTAGTTACTGATATTGGTGGAACCAATGCCCGATTTGCACTTTATAATTTAGATAGTAATGAATTATCAGCGATAACTAAAATCCTCATTTCAAAAGATGATGTATTGCTCAATCTTATTAAGACTTATTTAGCATCACAATCTGTAACTATTGAGATGGCTTGTATTGCTATAGCATGTCCAATTAATGAAGGTGATTTAATTGAAATGACGAATAATAATTTGTCATTTTCTCGCTCTGAACTGATTAGAGAATTGAGTTTAACTAAGCTTGAAGTTATCAATGATTTTACTGCAGTGTCGTATTCCATCCCTCGATTATCATCAAATGATGTGGTAAAAGTTGGTGGTGGTGAAGCTAATCTTAATTATCCAATAGCAATCTATGGTGCAGGAACGGGCTTAGGCGTTTCACATTTAATCAAATTAAACGAACATTGGCTTAGTTTATCCGGTGAAGGTGGGCACACTGAATTACCAATGATTAATGAAGAAGAAGATTGAATTTTACAACAGTTACGTAACAAATTTGGTCGGGTGTCTTCAGAAAGATTTCTATCTGGTAATGGTATTGTTAATATTTATCAAGCTTTGTTACAAATCAATAATCAACCGATTGAAAATATCACTCCAGATATAATCGTTAATAAAGCATTGTCTAATAGTTGTCCGCTCTGCTTAGCAACTTTAAATTATTTCTGTACTTTTATGGGACGATTTGGTGGCAATTTGGCTTTAACTCTTAATACCCAAGGCGGTGTGTATATTGCGGGTGGCATTGTTCCCCGATTCATCGAATTTTTTAAATCATCGCCATTTAGAGAAGCATTTGAACACAAAGGTCGTATGTCTTTTTTAGTTAAAAAAATTCCTGTTTATGTCATAACGCATAAAGATCCGGGATTATTTGGTGCTGGTGCTTATTTACAAAATAGCCTGAAATAATTGAGAGGTAAGATGTAATTTTATGATGTGGTGTTATATCTATAGAAGTAGCAAAAAAGAAAACTGTTATTTATATATGGAACGTGAAAATGATTTTTCACATATACCAGAAAAGATAATGTCAATTTTTGGTGCGCCTGTCTTTGTTATGAAAGTATTGCTTGATGGTAAAAGGCGTTTTGTTGTTGGAACAGCAAATGAAATTGAAGAAAAGATCAAAGAGGATGGATTTTTTTTACAAATGTTAAATGAAGATGATTTTAAAGTATGATTGAACCTTTTTGGGAACATAAAACCTTAGATCAGATGAGTGATGATGAATGGGAACAACTTTGTGATGGATGTGGCCAGTGCTGTCTAAATAAATTAATGGACGAAGATACTGACGAAATCCTATATACTAATGTTGCCTGTAATTTGCTTGATTCAAATACTTGTCAATGTAAGCATTATCATACCCGTTTTGATTATGAGCCTGATTGTATAAAATTAACACGGGAAAATTTACTGACTATTGAATGGTTACCAGAAACTTGTACTTACCGTTATTTTTCCGAAACAGGAGTATTACCAGAATGGCATCCGCTGATTGTCGGTAATAAAAAATTAATGCATAAGTTAAAAATATCAGTTAAAAATAGAATTGTTTATGAAAAGGATGTTATTTTTTGGGAAGATCATATTATTTAAAAGAGAGCATAGGCTCTCTTTTATTTTTTAGAATGCTAGCCACAAATTACCGAGAAAATCGATTGCTAATAAATTCAAAAACATCAATATAAACACAACAACCATAAATGAAAGATCAATCATGCCAATTGGTGGAATAATCCGGCGAATTGGCGCAACTAATGGTTCTGTCAATTGAGCAAGTAATTCATCTGCGACTGATTGACCACGACTAACCCAACTTAAGATAGCTCTAAAGAATAATAACCAAAATAATAAATGACCAAAAGCATGCACCATGGCAGCTAAAGCAAATAAAAGATAATAAGGGCTCCAAATCGGTGCATCTATGCCCTCGAAACGATAAATAAATATAACTTTAAGTAATGCAAACAGATAAAAAATGAGCCAAGTTGCTGTATCAATACGTCTGATAGATGGCATTAATCTACGTAATGGACCAATTACCGGTTGGGTAATACGCACAATAAATTGGGTAAATGGGTTATAAAAGTTGACTCTTGCCTGTTGCATCCACAACCGTAGAATAACGACGTATAAGCAAATAGTTAAAACAGCTCTTCCTAAGAAGATTAACGATATCATTGATTACTCCTAAAATATAACTTGCTCAGCAATATATCATACATATTGTCTAGCACCAAAAATTGCACTGCCAATACGAACCATTGTACTTCCAGCCTCAATAGCAGCGTGCATATCACCAGACATCCCCATAGATAATGTATCTAAAAATGGATAATCAGTTTTTAAAGAGTCCAAAAGCTGACTCATTTGTTTAAACACAGCAAATTGTTTCGCAAAATCATTTTCAATTTCAGGGATAGCCATTAAACCACGTAATCTTAAATTAGGTAATGTAATAATTTGTTTTATCAAATCAGCTACCTCATCTATTGCAACGCCGGATTTGGTCTGTTCATTGCTAATATTTACCTGAATAAGGACATTTAATTTGTCCATATTTGTTGGGCGTTGTGAATCAAGGCGTTGGGCAATTTTGAAACGATCAATGGTATGCATCCAATCAAAATTTTCAGCCACTAATTTAGTTTTGTTCGATTGTAATGGGCCGATAAAATGCCAGACAACAGGGATATCAGGCATACAATGTTTAAAGTGTGTAATCTTCTCAACACCTTCTTGAACATAATTTTCCCCAAATGATAATTGACCAGCATTTATCGCTTGTGAGATTAATTCTACAGGTTTGGTTTTACTAACTGCAATAAGTTCGATTGACTTGGGATCTCTATCGCAATCTAAAGCAATTTTGTTAATTTTGTTTTTAATTGTTATTAAATTGTCATGTACTGTGTTCATGTGAATTCCCAATAAAAGAATGGTTAATTAAAAATAATGTTAAATTCAATGTTGGCCTTTAGTTTAACGCAAAAAGCCTCTGATTTGCATCTTTCTAGTGGTGAAGCTCCGTGCATTCGCATTAATGGAAAATTGAAATTTATCTCAAGTGATAAATTATCACCAATTAAGCTAAAAATTGAGTTATTAAATCTACTTGATGATGAGCAAAAAGTAACTTTACAACAAAATCAACAGATTGATTTTGCTTATTATCTTAAGAATGTGGGAAGATTTAGGGTAAATATTTTCTATCAACAACGTGGAATTTCAGCTGCATTTAGAATTATTAACCAACAAATCCCAACTTTATGTGAAATTGAGGCACCAGAAATATTGAAAAAACTGGTAAATGTAGAATCAGGAATTATTTTAGTTACTGGTGCAACTGGTAGTGGGAAATCAACAACATTAGCGTCTTTAATTCAATATATTAATCAGGTTGCAGCTAAACATATTATCACATTAGAAGATCCTATTGAGTTTATTTATCAAAATGAAAAATCTCTAATCCAGCAAAGAGAAATCTCACATTTTGGTGAAGTTATTGATAGCTTATTAAGACAAGATCCGGATATTATTATGTTAGGTGAATTACGTAATAAAATCACTATTCAAGCCGCATTAACTGCTGCCGAAACTGGGCATTTAGTTTTTGCTACTCTACATACTAATTCAGCAATTCAAACGATTAATCGAATAATTGATGTATTTGAATACGGATCACGTGAGTTAATTCGAACACAATTGTCTAGTAGTTTACAAGCAATTATCTGTCAAAAACTAATCTCATATAATGATACTCGTAAAGCGATATTTGAAGTACTTATCAATACACCTGCAGTGAGTAATTTAATTAGTGAAGGAAAAATAAAGCAAATATTGTCATTAATGCAGACTGGTCAAAAAAGTGGAATGAAAGTGATGAGTGAAGAAAAATAATAACTTTAAGAATCTTAAAAAAAATTAACAAATTGAGTTTGCCAGATTTTGCAAATTTAATTATAATTTAGACTTGATTATATTATGAAAATTTGATCAAGTCGTAAAATTAACATTATGACAAAGGACTGAAAATATGTTAAAATACAGTTGTTTAGAGGCCAGCCAGCCAGCCAGCCAGCCAGCCAGCCAGCCAGCCAGCCAGCCAGCCAGCCAGCCAGCCAGCCAGCCAGCCAGCCATTAATGATCCATCATCGAATTTAGTTTCTTGTTCTTTTTATAGAATTCTAATCGAATTCCTGCAATTTTTACAAAAAAAGATAGTTCCAAAATTTAATAATTGTTTATTTTCTATATTTAATTCTAGCATCTGTTTTTTATTATCTAGCTTATTAAGCAACAAAATTTATACATTTTGTTTTACATTTCAAAAAAGAACTATTAATAAGCGAAAATTTTTAATTGTGTTATTTATTGTATTATCTTTTAGTTCATTAACTATAGATGCTGTATTTGCTTTGACTTCTCACACTGTTAATGTGGTACATGGTAGTAGCCCTTATATTAGTTTTGATGGAGGGGATACCGCTACGGATTCTGTCTTGCCATTAATATCAATAACATTACCAGAGGATAAGGTAATAAATTCTGCAGAAGATAGATCAACACCATCAAATCCTATATTTATAGATAAAGTTTCTCCAATATTCAGCGATATTAATACTTATTTGCCCCATGATAAATACCCATCAGTGGGGTTGTCTAATGTAATATTCACCAATAATTTTTGGGCGGATAATGATGGAGATGAATTGAATATTATTACTGGCAATTTAAATGTGAAATGGCAGAACTCATTAGGTGAGGATATAACTGAGTTTGTCAAATCAAACCCAAATAGTGATTTAGATGCTTGTAAATCTCCTTATAAATTAACAATTACCGTAGATGATGGAATTTTAGTTACTAATTATGGTATTCCTAATCAAGGTACTTTTATCGGAGGTAGCCATAGTTATTATATTTCTACAAATTCACCAAAAGCATGTTATGCAAAACCAAGTATTTTAAATGGTACAGGAGTTTTTTTAGGTCCTCCTGAACAATGGGATGCAAATAAAGGTTTCAAACGACAAAATATTGGAATTCCTGATAGCAATTTTCCGACTACAGGTTCACATGGTTTAGATTTTGAACTATTACTTGAGGGAGTAACTTCTCAACAAGTGATATTAGTTAATGGTACAACTATTTCGCCGATATCAGGAAATGGCGTTTCTTTATTATTAACACCTAAAAGTAATAATGTACTAAATATTAAATTACTTGGCCCTAATCATAAATCGGCATCTAAAATATTTTCACCATCATTATTTAAAATTTATGCCGATAATGCAAAAAAACAGCTATTGTATAGTTTTAATCTATCTCGTTGGTATATCGCTAATTCTGAAGGACCAAGAGAAAAAGGGGATGTCAATACAACCTTTGAGACTGCTAAAATTTATTGTCAGCAGTTAGGCGCCTATCGATTGCCTAGTGTTCGAGATTATAGCAATGGTAATAGTGCAGACTGGCATGAAGGGATACCTAACTTTAATCATTTTGAATATCAACGACGCATTAGTTATAAAAATACTCAATCACAATGGGTTGGTGGCATTTTTAACGAATGGGGGATGACTTATACTGATGAAGGTGAATATATAGATAGTGATTGGCTTTATTGGCATGGCTATTGGAGTAGTGATGTATATGTTGATGGAAATCCATATTATGTCGATCCAAGTGATTTAGGTGGCGGTAGTGGTATTGTTCATACCTATCCTGCTACTTATACAAATGTCAGAGTTGCATGTGTAAATGCATATTAGTATATCAGTTAGTAAGCTTGTAGTGCGTAGCACACCAAGCGTTGAATTTAGTAACAAATGCATAACGAACCTTATTGTGCATAGCACGGTAAGGTTCGTCATGTCATCTACTTAAAAAATATACAGTGAAAATAATGAGTAATGAATATTGAAGATAAAATTAAATTAACAGAACAATCTTTAGCGATATACTTTATCAAGGATAGTGGGCTATTTTGTCGAATGTATAATCAGTCAGCGTATATAGTGACCCATTTACTAAAGCATAAACTAAAATTACAAGTCAAACAAATTAAAAAAATGAATAACCAATTTATTATTAGTTGTGGGCTTCCAATAGATAGCGTTTTAAACCGTTTTCCTGATGTAAAAAAGACTGACTGGGGATATATTTTATCGAAAAAGTTTGATATGAGTTGTTATCAAGACTGGCGTTTATATCATATTCATCAGGCAAAAGCTAAAATGGTAAAAGATAGCCAATATTCTCAATATGAGAACGTATATAATAATCATAAAATCAATAGGATAGAGTTATTAAGTGAAAACTTTAGATTAACATCGGAACAAATAGTATATTTATTAAAGCGAAAAGAGGGTAAGTATCCAACCAATTTTGATCATAACTTTTTATCGGAGCTAGCATTAAATATTAGATCATTTTCTCAAAAACATTTATCGGGTAAAACTAAATAGCAAACTTTGAGTATTTATTGAAAAATGTACTATAATTATCCAACTGACTTTTTTGATAGAGGTGTAAATAAATGGAACAGCGTATAGGTTTTATCGGTATAGGTAATATGGGGAATGCTATTTTACAGGGTATTTTGGTAAGTAATATTGTACCTGGCACGCAAATTTATGTTTATGATCCTCACCTTGAAAAAGGCCAAGCATTAAATCAGTCTTATTCAATTAATAACTTGACTTCGGCAAGGGATGTGGCACGAGAATCGGATATTGTGTTTGTAGCCGTCAAACCCAACATTATTGCTGATGTATTAAGTGATATTCAAAAAGAATTAAAAAAGAATACTATTGTTATCTCCATTGCCGCTGGTGTAACAATTAAAACTATAGCGAAATGTGTTGGTTATGAGCAAAAAATAGTGAGAGTAATGCCAAATACTCCAGCATTAGTCAATGCCGCAATGTGTTCAATAACACCTAATACCGAAGTTACAGATGAAGAATTAGCTGTTGTGCAGAAATTATTAAATTGTATCGGTGAAACAGAAGTCGTACCTGAGTATTTAATTGATGCCGTAGTGGGAGCGAGTGGTTCCTCACCAGCTTTCGTATTTATGTTTATTGAAGCGCTTGCCGATGGAGCGGTTAAAGGTGGTTTATCTAGAAAACAAGCGTATAAATTTGCCGCGCAGGCGGTATTGGGCTCGGCAAAATTGCTACTTGAAACAGGTAAGCATCCTGGTGAGTTAAAGGATATGGTTTGTTCACCCGCCGGTACGACAATTGAAGGTGTACAAATGCTAGAGGCAAAAGGGTTTAGATCTGCCATAATTGAGGCTGTAGATGCTGCTATTAAAAAATCTAAAGAATTAGCAGAAAAATAAAAAAATTAACATGATTAATAACAATTGGTTACTAATCATGTTAAGAATATTTGCAAATTAATAAAAACATTGCTTGTATTGATCATCTTTTTATGAGTTAATAGTCACCAGCATATTACATGCAGATTTATTTTGTAACATTTAGATTTATGCAGTTTGTAGTTTACTTTAATCACGTTTGTATTAGTTTTCTTCAGTCTTGTCTTCTCTTTGTTAATAAGTAGTCTAGGTTTTATGTTTTTAAGTATTGCCTTTTATGGTAGAGATTAATTTATTTATAGGAAGATTATTATGTCTAAAAAAACTGGTCAAGTTAAATGGTTCAATGAAAGTAAAGGTTTCGGTTTTATTTCTCCTTCAGACGGAAGTAAAGATGTGTTTGTTCACTTCTCTGCAATTTCTGGTGATGGTTTTAAAACTCTAGGCGAAGGTCAACAAGTAGAATTTTCTATCCAAGATAGTGCTCGTGGTCCAGCTGCTGCAGATGTTACAATCATCTAACTGATTGTTTAATCTTACCAGTAATATTTTTACTGGTAAGATTCTCTTCTACTATAGAACTTGCCTTATTCCATTCTTTATTCTCAGATTATCCCTAGAACATAAATAAAATTTTATTTTTATAAAATTATTAATTTAGAAATAAAAATTCTAAAAAAATAAGTCCTATTTTTGACTTTGTTTCGTTTCTCTTCGCTCTGTATGGATGAATTAATTGAAAATTGTAAAACTTATTTTGATTAAGTGTATAGTATCTGATGATAAAGTTAATTACCGACAAATGGCTTTGAATAAGTTAAATTTAGAATCAGTTAAACAATGTATTTCGACGAAGTTAGTTGAGAGTCAAGAAGAAGGTTATTAGCAATTAGAAGAAACATTGCAACTATTGGAAGCTATTAGCAAAAAAATTTAAAATTATTTATTACGATAACGAAATTCCCATGGCGCTATCGGACGTTTATCTTTCCATAACCCTTTTTTATTTTGTTTGGCTTTTGACTCAAGTTTCAGCATATTGTTATTATTGACGACGCCTTTATAGCGATAAGCCCACGCAAAACCATTTGCTACCATTTTGGCGTTAATATTGATTTGTTCTAGGTATATGGTTCCTAATGTACGTTGATAGATATCTTTATTACTTTCTTGAACAAAAACATTTTTTCCGGCAATTAATGAGGCTAAGTATTTTCTTGAAGCCTTACCATATGCTTGTTGGCTTTCTGGTGCATCAATATCAAGCAAACGAACGCGAATTTTTTGTTTTTTCGGGGTGAGTATATCTACAGTATCACCATCAATAACTTTAATCACTTTACCATTGAAATCAGCGTGAACTTGGCTAATTACAGTTAAGAATAATGCAATTGAGAGTAAAAATTTGCGAAGAAAATACATTATAGGCCAGCTTTAGAATAGCAAATAAAAAAATACTCCCTGCCAATATTCAGTTAATCACTGACACTAAACAAGGAGTTCTATTTTCAGAAATTAAAATTCAGAAGTATCTTTGAATAATCCAACTTTAAGATCAGTTGCTTCGTAAATTAATTTACCATCAACATAAACTTCGCCATCACCGATACCCATAATTAATTTACGGTTAATAACGCGTTTAAAATTAATTTTATAAGTAACTTTTTTATTATGAGGTAATATTTGGCCTTTTAATTTTAATTCACCAACACCAAGTGCTCGACCTTTACCTTTACCACCGATCCAGCCTAGATAAAATCCAACTAATTGCCATAATGCATCAAGGCCAAGACAACCAGGCATTACTGGATCATTTTTGAAATGACATTTAAAAAACCATAAATCAGGGTTAATATCTAATTCAGCTTCAACATAGCCTTTACCAAAACTACCACCGTCTTCGTTCATTTCGATGACACGATCCATCATTAGCATTAAATCAGAAGGTAATGGCGGTCCATCATGACCAAATAATTCACTATTGCCTGATTTAATCAAATCTGCTTTATCATACGAAGATTTACGTTCAAATGTCATAAAAAAAACCTTTTATTTTGTTGTCATTACCTGATTGCTTATAAAAGCATATATTTAATATAAAACAAATAACTATTATAAGCTGTAAAGTTTTACATTATTATCTTTTGATTCCATCAATGGAATTTTGGTCTCAGTTTATTGTGTATTGTTACTTTTTGCAATTTTTTTCCAGCGACCAAACCAACTATCGTGTTTTCTCTCTTGAACTAACATTGATTGCATACGCGCATGAATCAATTTATAAAGACTAATTTTGTTTTCATCTTTAAAAGGAATACCGGTTAATAAATAGAGTGCATCTGCGACATGTTCGACAGCCCAAATTGAAAATTTATTATTATTAATGGCATCAATAACTTCATCACTTAGACTCAAATGACGTTGATTGCTAGCAGGAATGATTACACCCTGTTGACCAGTTAAACCTTGATGCTGACAAACAGCAAAAAAGCCTTCGATTTTTTCATTTACGCCACCAATTGATTGAACATGACCAAATTGATCAACTGAACCTGTGACAGCTAATTGTTGATCGATAGGTTGATTAGACAGTGCACTAATAAGGGCGCAAAGACCTGCAAGCGAGGCGCTATCGCCATCAATCTCACTATATGATTGTTCAAACACCAAAGATGTAGAAAATGGCAGTTGATGATTAATTGCAAACTCCGACATAACAAATGCTTGCATAATCATCATTCCTTTAGAATGAATATTACCTGCAAGATCGGTTTTACGTTCAATATCAATCAATTCACCGTCACCAAAATGAACTAAACAGCTTAAACGTGTTGGTTCGCCAATGGCTTTAGGATAGCCCGGGTACTCGATAACCGATAATCCATTAATCTGGCCAACCACTTGCGACTTAGTATCAATCATGATTTGATTGGTAAAGAACTCATCATGGAATCGCTCGGTTAAATAATTTTCTCGCCATGCTTTCTGTTCTAAAGCTTTGCTGACTGCTAATTCATCAATATTCTCATTTTGTACAAAATAAGATGAATTTAGTAATAGTGATTGAATCCACTCAATGCTGAGCGGTAGGTAATATTGATCACCGGTATATCTTGTTGCATGCTTGTAAATTTTAGCAAAAGCTGTTTTTTCAATTGTTGATAATGCTAGTTTGCGACTAATAAATTGTAAATAATTCATCCAATCATTGATTTGGGCAGATTCAGTTATTTTTAATTCACTTTCAAATTCAGCATAAATAGATGATGAATAAAATTCAGGTTCAAATTCCTGTAATTCTGCTAAAGATAATCTATCACCAACTAAGATGATACGTAGATCTAACGGCATGGCAGGAATCGATAATGGTAATGGGTGCGAATCATCTGCTGAAAACCATTCAAAGGTTTGCGACATAACCATTTGTTTTAATTTAGTCCAAACAATTGGTTGAGCAAGCAGAGAACGTAAGCCTAAAATTAAAACACCACCATTAAGCTTGGTGAACTAATCCCGCTTGTAATTTAATTGGACTGTTTTCTGGTTGGCGTACACAACCAAAAAGTTTTTCAATATCAACTACTGTTGCTGTTAAACAATTATCTTGAACAGCAAAATTATCTTGTTTACTTCTCGCTTGCGTTAATGTGATTTTATTTTCACTAAAATAATAACTATAACCTAGCGTTGTAGAAGTTAAACTTGCTTTAACCGATTGTTTAAGGAGATCAAAAAAAAGTTCGCTTTCAGAAGCTTTTAGTAGCATAAAACGCGAGCGATAATGTGTATTATTATTTTTACACAATAGTGACACGGCTGCGGCAACGCGAGGTTGCCATGATAGTACATTTGTTAATCCATCACTGAATAAATCTGTTTTAATATCGTTATTATTTAAAATGTAATTTATATCAGGTTGGACTTCTTGAGAGTTGAGTTGTTTGATTGCCAAAGTATTGTCTTTTCTATTAGCTATATTATTAAATTAAATTATAACAAGTATCGATTATAACGCCAACAAATAACCAATCTCTTTGTGCTAACAAATAAAAAAATTACAGAAAGATTTTTAAAAATCAGTTAAACTGTTGGGTAAATTTAGTTTAGTTTTTCTTGATTACTACCACTAACAACAATTAAATATGCTCAAACTCAAAAATAATCATATCAAAGATGATCAAACCTCGCAGATAGTCAGTTGGGGGCATTGGTTTACCCTATTTAATATTTTTGTTGTTATTGTACTTGGTAGTCAATATTTGTTAATTGCTGATTGGCCTCGAACTTTTATGGGGCGTTTTTATGCAATCATTAGTGCTATAGGTCATTTTAGTTTTCTCACCTTTATAGCCTATTTGATTTTGTTGTTTCCATTAAGTTTTTTTATTCACTCTTCGCGTTGGCAACGAATTATTGCTACTGTGATCGCCACAATAGGTATTAGTTTACTTCTGATTGATATTGAAGTGTTTTCTCATTTCAGAATGCACCTTAATCTATCTATATGGCAATTATTTACTTCGGACAAAACGTCTTTTTTAAATAGTGCTTTTATTCTTATTCCTTTTATTCTTTTAATTGAGATATTATTTGCCATATGGAGTTGGAAAAAGCTACGTAGCTTAAGTAAACGGAAACGTTATGCTAGACCAGTAGTTATTGGTTTTATTCTTTGTTTTGTTTCATCGCATTTAATTCATATTTGGGCCGATGCTAATTTTTATCGCCCAATTACTATGCAACGTTCAAGTTTACCGCTCTCTTATCCATTAACTGCTCGCCACTTTCTGGAGCGTTATGGATTTATTGCCGAAAATGATTACCGAAATAGAACTATTCAGGAAGGTAATCCATTTGCAATTGCTATTGAATATCCACTCGCTCGAATTAGTTTTGATGAACAACAAAATAAGAAAAATGTTTTAATAATCAACATTGATGGTTGGAATAATCAATTATTGGCGAACAATATGCCTTGGCTTAAGGAATTTGCTAATCAGAATACTAATTTTACTAATCATTATGCTACTAGTAGTCAGGCTTATTTAAATAATTTCTCACTATTTTATGGATTAGATCCTAATTACTATAATAGTATCCTTGCCGGTCATAAGACATCGGTTTTATTCGATACAGTAACAAAACAGCATTATAACATCGGTTTATTCTCTGCTGACGGTTTTTCTGAACCACTTTACCGTTATGCGTTATTGTCTAATTTCTCAATTCCTAATGGTAAAAAACAAACTAATAAACTTACCACTGATTATTGGATGGCATGGCATGACGAACAAAATAAACTTGAGAATCATGCGCCTTTATTTTCTGTCATTCAATATTCTTTTGCGACTAAAAATAAAAAAATACCAATGGTTGAATTAGAAGCAGAAGCTAAAAAACTCGATCAATATTTAGAATCTTTGATTGCTTATTTAAAATTATCTAATGCATATGAGAACACGATAATAATCATTACTGGTTCAAATGATCTAAAAATAGATGAAGCCAAAAAATTAGTACAACGTAATACTGAAAATAGCTTTAATCGTGAGGTATTAAAAGTACCATTGATTATTTCATGGCCAGGAAGGGAAATAAAACAAATTAGTACTATTACCTCACAAACCGATATCTTAAGAACATTAATGCAAGATGCATTTAAAGTTACCACCCCAGCGCAGCAGTACAGTCAGGGGCGAAATTTATTTAATGAGTCTACTCGGGAATGGATTTTAGCAGGCAGTGAAAATCAAATTGCTGCGCTTTATGATTATAAAACAGTGGTAATTGATGCATATGGACGGTCTAAAATTTATGATTTAAATGGTAAGCAATTGAAAGACGAAAAAATTAGCTTACCAATCTTCTTACAAATTGTTACTGAAAATCGCCGTTTTATTGTTGTCGATAATTAAATACTAAATTAATAGGAGGTGATATTTATTTCACCTCTTTTCCCATTGCTTGTAAATCGGCATGATAAGAAGAACGGACAAACGGCCCACAAGCAGCGTGGGTGAATCCCATTGCTAAAGCAGTCTGTTTTAATTCTTCAAATTCTTGAGGTGATACATAACGTTCAACTGGTAAATGATATTTACTTGGTTGTAGATACTGACCTAAAGTTAACATAGTTACGCCATTACTGCGTAAATCTTTTAATACTTGAATGAGTTCTTCATTTGTTTCACCTAATCCAACCATTAAACCTGATTTAGTCGGAATTTTTGGATGTTTTTCTTTAAAAGAAGCAAGTAATTTTAATGATCCCTCATAATTAGCACCGGGGCGAATTTTTTTGTATAAGCGAGGAATGTTTTCTAAATTATGGTTAAACACATCTGGTGGATTTTCGCTTAAAACCTCTACTGCTTCATCAATACAACCTCGGAAATCAGGTGTTAATGTTTCAACTTTGATATTCGGGCTTAATGCGCGAATTTCTTGAGTACAAGCTGCAAAATGGCTAGCTCCTCCATCTTTTAAATCGTCTCGGTCAACAGATGTGATGACTACATAACGTAATTTCATCTCTTGAATAGTTAAGGCTAGTTTGCTCGGTTCTTCACGATCAGGTGGTAATGGACGGCCATGTGCAACATCACAGAAAGGACAACGGCGAGTACAAATATCGCCTAATATCATAAAAGTTGCTGTACCGTGATTAAAGCATTCAGCCAAATTTGGGCAAGATGCTTCTTCACACACAGAATGTAATCCATGCTTACGCATAGTGTTTTTAATATGGGCAATATTATCGTTATGAGCAGATAATTTAATTCTCATCCAATCAGGTTTTTTTAATGGAGCGATATCCTCAACTGTAATGGTTGGAATGAGACGCGTTTTATCAGCGTCACGATATTTGGAACTGCGGATTTGATTTTCAGTATTTTGCATATTTAATATCTTAGTTGTTTGGTAACTGATTAATAAAATTATCAGTTAATAACTGGTTAATCTCTTGACGATCAATTTGTGCAATATAATGCTTCATGTGAGTCATTTTTAAACCTGCATAGCCACACGGATTAATATAATTAAACGGTGTTAAATCCATATCAATATTAAGTGCTAAACCATGTAATGTACAACCATGCTTAATATGTAATCCTAGTGAGCAGATTTTTTGTTGATTGATATAGACGCCAGGTGCATCCGATTTTGAATAAGCGGTAATGTCATAGTGCTGTAAAGTTTGAATAACACTATTTTCTAAATAACTAACCACATCTCGTATACCTATTTTACGTCTTTTTAAATCAAACAAAATATACATAATTTGTTGGCCAGGGCCATGATAGGTAATTTGACCGCCACGATCAGTTTGCACCACTTGAATGTCAGTAGTGGTCAGTAAATGTTCAGGTTTACCTACTTTACCTTGAGTGAAAACCGGTAAATGCTCAACAAGCCAGATTTCATCTAAGGTTTGCGCATCACGCAGTTTAGTAAAATCGTGCATAGCTTGATAAGTTTTTAGATAAGGCAACATACCTAATTGTTTAATAACAACGTCTTTATTTGGCATATCCAACACTGGTTAAGTTGTAATTTATCAATAAATTTACATCTATATAGCAGATTTTGCTATAACTTGACAACCATCACTCATTCAATGTATAACTCATAACACAAGATTCTTACTATACCCACAAATTAAATTTGATTTTTATCAAATAATTATCATTTTTATCAAATTAATAATTGAAATAGTTGATTAATTTAATAGGAATTAACATTCTTTTATAACCGTCAGTTTACTTTACTTTTTTTAGGAAGATGGCAGACTTATAGCAATAAAGCATCCGTAATGCAAAGTTGGAGCTTATTGAGTTAGTTATGGCGTCTGTTATAGCTAAGGATAGCAAAAACTGCATTTTTTAAAACAAAAAAGAGGTTTTTATATGTCGGACATGCAAGTGAATGATATTGATCCAGTAGAAACGCAAGATTGGCTTAAAAGTTTAGAGTCAATTATTCGTGAAGAAGGCGTAGAACGAGCGCAATATATTATTGAACAAATTGTAAATAAAGCCAGAGATGGCGGAGTTCCTTTACTATTTGGTTCATCAACTAGTAACTATATTAATACTATTCCTGTCGATGAACAACCTGCCTATCCAGGTGATTGGGAAATTGAAAGACGTATTCGTTCTATTGTTCGCTGGAATGCAATGATGATGGTTCTTCGCGCTTCTAAAAAAGATTTAGAACTGGGTGGTCACATGGCATCATTCCAATCTGCAGCGACATTTTATGAAGTCTGTTTTAACCATTTTTTCCGTGCTCGTAATGAAAAAGATGGTGGTGACTTAATTTATTTCCAAGGTCATATCTCTCCAGGTGTTTATTCTCGCGCATTTATTGAAGGACGACTAACCGAGGAACAATTAGATAATTTCCGTCAAGAAGTACATGGAAAAGGATTATCATCTTATCCTCATCCAAAATTAATGCCTGAGTTTTGGCAATTCCCAACTGTTTCAATGGGATTAGGTCCAATTAGCGCTATTTACCAAGCTCGCTTTTTAAAATATCTGAATCATCGTGGATTGAAAGATACTACTGAACAAACAGTTTATGCATTTTTAGGTGATGGCGAGATGGATGAGCCAGAATCAAAAGGTGCAATCACAATTGCTACACGTGAAAAATTGGATAACTTAGTATTTGTAATTAATTGTAATTTACAACGCTTAGATGGGCCAGTTACCGGTAATGGCAAAATTGTTAATGAATTAGAAGGCGTATTTGCTGGAGCTGGCTGGAATGTAATTAAAGTGCTTTGGGGTGATCGCTGGGATAAATTATTACAAAAAGATAAATCAGGAAAATTAATTCGCTTAATGAATGAAACGCTTGATGGGGATTACCAAACCTTTAAATCTAAAGATGGTGCTTATGTTCGTGAGCATTTCTTTGGTAAATATCCTGAAACTGCAGAATTAGTAAAAGATATGTCTGATGAAGAAATTTTCAGACTTAATCGTGGTGGTCAAGATCCTGAAAAAATGTTTGCTGCATTTGCTAGAGCAAAAGAAACCAAAGATCGCCCAACAGTGATTTTAGCACATACTATTAAAGGTTATGGTATGGGTGCAGCAGCAGAAGCTAAGAATATTGCACACCAAGTGAAAAAAATGAATATGGACGGTGTTCGTCATGTTCGTGATTTCTTCAATATCCCAGTTACAGATGATGCACTAGAAAAATTACCTTACATTAAATTTGAAGAACATACTCCTGAATACAAATATATTCATGAACGTCGTCAAGCCTTACATGGTTATGTGCCGTCAAGATTGACTAAATTCTCAGGAACTGTATCAATTCCTTCTTTAACTGAATTCGCACCATTACTTGAAGCGCAATCGAAAGAAATTTCAACCACAATTGCTTTTGTACGTGCACTTAACATTATGTTAAAAGATAAAGAATTAGCGCCTCGTTTAGTGCCGATTCTTGCTGACGAAGCTCGTACCTTTGGGATGGAAGGCTTATTCCGTCAGATAGGAATTTATAATCCACATGGTCAACAATATACTCCGCAAGATAAAGAACAAGTTGCTTACTATCGTGAAGATGAAAAAGGCCAAATCTTGCAAGAAGGTATTAATGAATGTGGTGCAACAGCATCGTGGTTAGCAGCTGCAACTTCTTATAGTACTAATGATTTACCAATGATTCCTTTCTACATTTATTATTCTATGTTTGGTTTCCAACGTATTGGTGATTTAATGTGGGCGGCAGGCGATCAACAAGCTCGCGGCTTTATGATCGGTGGTACTTCTGGTCGTACTACATTAAATGGTGAAGGATTACAACATCAAGATGGTCATAGTCATATTCAAGCGTTAACTATCCCTAACTGTGTATCTTATGATCCAGCTTATGCATATGAAGTTGCTGTTATTATGCAAGATGGTTTACGTCGCATGTATGGTGAACAAGAAAATGTTTACTATTATATTACTACACTTAATGAAAACTATGCTCAACCTGCAATGCCAGAAGGGGCTGAAGAGGGTATCCGTCGTGGTATTTATAAATTAGATACTGTTGAAGGACAACAAGGTAAACCTACTGTTCAATTATTAGGCTCTGGTTCAATATTACGCCATGTTCGTGAAGCTGCAGATATCCTAGCTAAAAATTACGGTATTAGCTCAGAAGTGTATAGTGTAACTTCGTTCACCGAATTAGCTAGAGATGGTCAAGATTGTGAACGTTACAATATGTTACATCCGAGTGAACCAGAGAAAGTTCCTTATGTTGCTCAAATAATGAATAATAATCCAGCAGTTGTTTCAACTGATTATATGAAAATTTATGCAGAACAAATTCGTGGATTTGTACCGGCAGAAAGCTACAGAGTATTAGGTACTGATGGATTCGGTCGCAGTGACAGTCGAGAAAATTTACGTCATCATTTTGAAGTCGATGCATCTTATGTTGTGATTGCAGCATTAGGAGAACTAGCTAAACGTGGTGATATTCAAACAAGTGTTGTTGAAGACGCGATTAAAAAGTTCGACATCAATGCTGATAAGCTCAATCCACGTAATGCATAAGAGGTAAAAAATAATGACTATTGAAATAAAATTACCCGATATCGGAAGTGATGAAGTTGAAGTAACAGAGATTTTAGTTAAAGTTGGCGACAAAGTTGAAGCTGATCAATCGTTATTAACGGTTGAGGGCGATAAAGCATCAATGGAAATTCCTGCTCCACAAGCAGGAATTGTAAAATCAATCATTGTTAAAATCGGCGATAAAGTTACCACTGGTGTAAGTATTATGGAATTTGATGACAGCGGAACAGAGGCTGCAGCAGATAAACAACAAACGGCCGCACCAGTTGCTGCACCATCAGCCCCAAGTGCCAGCCAAGTGGTTGATGTTAATGTACCTGACATTGGTGGTGATGAAGTTGAGGTCACTGAAATTTTAGTTAAAGTTGGTGATTCAGTTTCCGTTGATGATTCACTTATAACAGTAGAAGGCGATAAAGCCTCAATGGAAGTGCCTGCTACTATTGCTGGTGTTGTGAAAAGCATTTCAGTAAAAATTGGTGATAAAGTTAAAACTGGCTCAAAAATTATGGAATTTGAGACAGTTGCTAGCAGTGCACCAGTAAAAACTGATGTTGCACCTGTGGCAGCAGAAAAACCAGCTATTGCAACTCCAGTTGCGAATACTAACAATAATTCTGCTGCGCCAGCCGCATCTGCAAATACCAATGAATTTGTAGAGAATGATGCTTATGCACATGCAACTCCTTCTGTTCGTCGTTTAGCTCGTGAGTTTGGTGTTAACCTTGCTAAGGTACAACCTACTGGCCCTAAACATCGCATTTTACGTGAAGATATTCAAGCTTACGTAAAAAATGCTGTAAAACAGATAGAAAATGGTGGTACCGGTGGTGCATTACCTGGTTTATTACCGTGGCCTAAAGTTGATTTTAGTAAATTTGGTGAAGTTGAATCATTACCATTAACTAAAATTCAAAAAGTATCTGGTGCAAACTTACATCGTAATTGGGTAATGATTCCACATGTTACTGAGTTTGATGAAACAGATATCACTGAATTAGAAGCTTTCCGTAAACAACAAAATGCCGAAGCTGAAAAGAAAAAACTGGATCTGAAAATTACGCCACTAGTGTTTATTATGAAAGCAGTAGCCAGCGCTTTAACAGCTTATCCTCGTTTTAATAGTTCATTGTCTGAAGATGCACAAACTCTTATCATCAAAAAATACATTAATATCGGTGTAGCCGTTGATACACCTAATGGTTTAGTTGTGCCGGTATTTAAAGATGTGAATAAAAAAGGCATTATTGAACTTTCTCGTGAACTTGCAGAAATTTCCAAAAAAGCTCGCGATGGCAAACTTACCGGTAGTGATATGCAAGGTGGTTGTTTCACCATTTCTAGTCTAGGTGGTATCGGAACGACTTCATTTACACCAATTGTAAATGCACCTGAAGTAGGTATTTTAGGTGTATCTCGTTCAAGTATGAAACCAGTTTGGAATGGTAAAGAATTTACACCACGCCTAATGTTACCTTTATCATTATCATTCGATCACCGAGTAATTGATGGGGCTGATGGTGCACGCTTCTTAAGCCATATTGTTAATGTTTTATCCGACTTACGTCGATTAGTGATGTAGTGGGGGAAATTAATTATGAGTCAAGAAGTTAAAACACAAGTTGTTGTCTTAGGAGCTGGTCCAGCGGGTTATTCCGCTGCCTTCCGAGCTGCCGATTTTGGATTAGATGTTACCTTAGTAGAACGTTATTCAACTTTAGGTGGTGTTTGTTTAAATGTTGGTTGTATACCATCTAAAGCATTACTCCATGTTGCCAAAGTAATGGATGAAGCAAAATCATTGACTGAACATGGTATTCATTTTGGTACGCCTAAACTTGAATTAGATAAAGTTCGTGGTTGGAAAGAAAAAGTTATAAACCAACTAACTAATGGGCTTGCTGGTATGGCTAAAATGCGTAAAGTCAATGTTATTCAAGGTGAAGCACAATTCACTGGCAGTCATACTATGGATGTTACTTCATCCAAAGGTATAACTAAAATTACTTTTGATAATGCCATCATTGCCGCGGGTTCAAGACCAATAACTTTACCATTTATTCCACATGAAGATCCTCGTATTTGGGATTCGACAGATGCATTAGCATTAACTACTATTCCTAAAAAACTACTTTTAATGGGTGGTGGTATTATCGGTTTAGAAATGGGGACTGTTTATCATGCATTAGGCTCAGAAGTAGATGTGGTTGAAATGCTTGATCAGGTTATTCCAGCTGCTGATAAAGATGTGGTAAAAATCTTTACTAAACAAATTCAAAAGAAATTTACTTTGAGATTAGAAACTAAAGTAAGTACTGTTGAAGCTAAACATGATGCAATTTATGTCACCATGGAGAAAAAAGATGGAACCATTGAAACTCATACTTATGATGCGGTATTAGTTGCAATAGGCCGTACTCCAAATGGTAAACTAATCAACGCTGAAAAAGCAGGTGTAAATGTGACTGATCGTGGTTTTATCGAAGTAGATAAACAGATGAGAACGAATGTGCCTCATATTTATGCTATTGGCGATATTGTTGGTCAACCGATGCTTGCGCATAAAGGTGTTCATGAAGGTCATGTGGCAGCAGAAGTTATTGCGGGTAAAAAACATTATTTTGATCCAAAAACTATACCATCAATTGCTTATACTGAACCTGAAGTTGCTTGGGTTGGCTTAACTGAAAAAGAAGCTAAAGCAAAAGGTTTAGATTATGAGGTTGCTATATTCCCATGGGCTGCATCAGGTCGTGCGATTGCTTCTGATTGTTCAGAAGGGATGACTAAATTAATCTTTAATAAAGCTGACAATCGTCTTCTTGGTGGTGCTGTCGTAGGGGCAAATGGTGGCGAATTACTTGGGGAAATTACATTGGCAGTTGAAATGGGTTGCGATGCTGAAGATATTGCATTGACCATTCATGCTCACCCAACGTTACATGAATCAATAGGCTTAGCGTCTGAGATTTATGAAGGATCAGTAACTGATTTGCCGAATGCAAAAGCAGTTAAAAAATAAAAACTATTTATTTTATTGTTATCATTGAAATAATGCCGTTAGTTTGCTAACGGCATTTTATTTTTCTAATCAAGATTTCCAATATTTCTAAGTTTACCCGAAATAAGTGTATAACCGTAATAACTTTCAATTTCAATAATCATCTTGCTAAAGCGCTAACTTAATCTTTTAATTATTCATAAAATTATTGTTTATGATTGATTTAAAACTCATTTAATCTTAATAGAAAATTTTGAGGAAAGGGGTTTTTAATTAAAAATAACTGACTAATTATTAAAATAAATATTAAAAAACAACCTTATATTAACGATTATTCGTTTATTACGCTATCAAATCCAATAGATTGAATATATTGTCATACCAAATTTCCATAATTTTCTTGTGCTAAACATCTTTTGTCACGGTTTTGTAATTTGTTTTTTGCATTTTGGTATGCCAATAAATGACATTTATCACATTTTTAGATATTAATGGAATTCCAATTTTGAATGTTGTGAGTAGGATCACAGATTACCTCCCTTATAAGTATTATTTTTTGATTGTCAAAGAATCTCACCTTTCCCCCTAATTGGAGATTGTAAATATGTCTAGAGTAAATGAAGTTATTGATAAACTAGGTAAATTTGCCAATAAATTTAATAGTTTAAGATATATAATGGCAATTAAAGCGGCATTTATTACTTTAATGCCAGTGATAATCGTTGGCGCTTTTGCGGTGCTAATGTCAAATATTGTTTTTGATAAACAAAATGGATTAGCTTATTTTGATTGTTTATCTTTTTTAGCAGTATTAAAGCCCATTGCTAGTAATTTAAATTATGCGACATTGAATTTTCTAACCATTGGCGCTGTGTTTTTAATCGCTATTGAATTAGGACGCATAAATGGTAATAAAACCTTATTTCCTGGATTGTTGGCTATTATATGTTTTATTTCCGTACAACCAACATTTACAGACGTTGTAGTTGAAGGCCAAAAATTTCAAGTAACTAATGTATTAGCACGGCAATTTACTGATACTAAAAGCCTTTTTCTAGGTATGTTTATCGCTATTATATCGGTAGAAATATACTCTAAATTATTAAAAGTAGATAAGCTAAGAGTAAAAATGCCAGATAGTGTTCCATCAAATGTCTCCGCTTCATTTTCAGCACTTATTCCAGCAATAATTACTACTTCAGTCGTAGCGGCTTTTGGTTTTGTATTCTACAAATTAACTGGAATGTATTTGTATGATGCTATCTATATGGTGGTGCAACAGCCGCTTGAGTCTGTCATGCAAAGCCTACCGGGATTATTGTTATTAATGTTTGTCGCACAAATATTTTGGGTTATAGGGATTCATGGTAATCAAATGATAAAACCAATTCGCGAACCCTTATTACTTGGTGCAATAATGGTTAACATGAGTGATTTCGAACAAGGTATTGAGCCAACCAATATTATTACTATGCCGTTTTGGGATGTTTACATGAGTATAGGTGGTTCAGGTTGTACGATTGGATTGTTGATGGCTATTTTTATTGCAATAAAACGCAAAGAAATGAGAGAAATAGCAAAATTATCACTGGGTCCAGGTATTTTCAATATCAATGAACCTGTAATTTTTGGTTTACCAATAATGTTAAACCCGATTTTAGCCATTCCATTTATTATTACACCGTTAATTACTGGCACAATAGGTTATATCGCAACAAGTATTGGTTTTGCAGGTAAAGCCGTGGTTATGGTGCCGTGGACTACGCCACCAATAATTAGTGCTTACTTATCAACAGCCGGATCCTTAGGTGCTGTTGTTACCCAGATCTTCTGTATTATTATTGCTATTTTCATTTATTTACCTTTCCTAAAAATAGCGGCTAAACGTTCTGAAATTCAATCCTAAATTGAATCAACATTCAAGGAGTCAATAATGAGTAAATTAACAATGGATATCCCTAAAAACTTTATTTTAGGCGCTTCAACATCGGCATGGCAAACTGAAGGTTGGTGTGGTAAGAAAGAGAATCAAGATTCATATTTAGATCTTTGGTATAAAAACGATCGTGATGTATGGTATGAAGGTTATGGTCCTGCAATTGCTACTGATTTAATTAATCGCTATCAGGAAGAAGTAGATCTAATGAAAAAGGTAGGACTTACACACTATCGAACATCAATTAACTGGTCGCGTTTTTTAACTGACTACGAAAATGCAATTGTTGATGAAGATTATGCTAAGTATTATGACGATTTTCTAACAAAAATAGTCGAAAACGGTATTGTTCCAATGCTTTGTCTAGAACATTACGAAGTTCCTGCCGAACTATTCAATAAATATGGTGGCTGGAATTCGAAACATGTAGTTGAACTATTTGTTAAATTTGCTGAAAAAGTTTTTGAACGTTATCATAATACCGTTAAACGGTGGTTTGTCTTTAATGAACCAATTGTCATTCAAACGCGAGTGTATCTTGATGCTGAACGTTGGCCTTATGAACAAAATACCAATAAATGGATGCAGTGGAATCACCATAAAAATTTAGCTACGGCCAAAGTTGTTCAGCTATTTCGTCACAAAAATTATCAAGGAAGCATTGGCACTATTATAAATCCAGAGGTGACTTATCCTCGTTCTTCCTCTAAAGAAGATCAACAAGCTGCAAAAATGTATGATCTTTTTTATAATCGAGTTTTTCTTGATCCGGCTTTTAATGGTGAATATCCTCAAGAGCTTATTGATTTATTGGCTAAACATAAAGTTCAGTGGGATTATACCAATCAAGAACTTGAAATAATTAAAAAATTTCCAGTTGATGAAGTTGCTATTAATTTATATTTTCCTCATCGTGTTAAAGCACCTACAAAACAATGGCACAAAGATGCGCCATTTCATCCCGCGTTTTATTACGAATCCTTTGCATTACCTGGAAGAAAAATGAATAAATCTAGAGGTTGGGAAATTTATCCTAAAATTGTTTATGATTTCGCAATGCGAGTTAAACAACAATATAACAATAAATCATGGTTTATTTGTGAAAATGGCATGGGTATTGAAGATGAGCAACGATTTAAAGATGATCAAGGCATGATTCAAGATGATTATCGAATTGATTTTATTTCGAAACATCTTTATTGGACGTTAAAAGCTATCAATGATGGAGCTAATTGTGGTGGTTATATGCTGTGGGCATTTACAGACAATGTTTCACCAATGAATGCATTCAAAAATCGTTATGGACTAATCGAAATTGATCTTGAACAAAATAGAAACAGAAGGTTGAAGAAATCAGCGTTATGGTTCAAAGATTTATCTAAAACAAGACAACTAATTGTAAATCTAGATGATGAAGATAAATAAGGAGTAAAAGATGAAACAAGTTATTTTTGCCTGTGCCGGTGGTATGTCAACCTCATTATTAGTCAACAAAATAAGAAAAGAAGCACTAGAACGATCGTTAGATTTTGATTTTATAGCAATAAGTGAGCAACTTTTATATCAACATCTTAATAGTGATAGTGATAAAATTATCGCGGTATTATTAGGACCACAAATGAGATTCGCCTTAGATGAGAGCAGAAAACAAACAGAAAAATATGGCATACCAATTGACATTATTGATCCAGTTGCTTATGGTACAATGAATGCTGGTAAAGTTTTAGATCAAATTTTGCAAATGATCGAAGCATAATCATAGGAATTAATACAAACATTAGAATATTCGATTTTAATGTTTGTATTTTTGTAGGAACAGGTGAATGTTAACGGACAATATATCGAATCAATATTCTAAAAAACAGTATCAAGAAATAGCAGAACTATTATTGGATAAAATTAGAATGGATGAATATCCATTAGGTTCTAAATTACCACCAGAAAGAACTATTGCCGATGCCTATGGCGTAAGTCGTACTATTGTTCGTGAAGCGTTAATCGCATTGGAAGTAAAAGGTTTTGTATCGATAAAGCAAAGTTCAGGTATTTATGTTATTAATAAACCTGATTCAAATTATTCTCGAGTACTCGGTCCTTTTGAACTACTACAAGCTAGCCAACTGATTGAGACTAATATTGCTTCTTTTGCTTCTCAGATGATAACCATTGCCAATATAGAAAGCTTAAAGAAAATATTAGAGCAAGAATTGCATGCGACTATGAATAACGAATTCAATAACAATAATGATTTCAATTTTCATCTCAATATCGCCGAAGCAACCCAAAATCAGATGTTAGTGAATTCACTTAAGAATTTATGGGAACACAAACAGAACTCATTTAATTGGCAGCAACTTACTGAACATACTAATACTAAAGGCTATCGACTAAAATGGTATGCTGATCATCAACAAATCTTAGCAGCACTATGTCGTCGTGACAGTGTTGGGGCTTATAAAGCCATGTGGCAACATATTGAAAACGAAAAAAATATTTTAATGAATTTATCTGATAAAACATCTATTGATTTTGATGGCTATATTTTTTCATCGATCAATTTATTTGAAAACTTTATCTAAAATATTAATTAGTATTTTAAAATTAATAATCCAATTAAATAAATCCCCATAGTATTACAAAATATTATGGGGATTATTAAATTGTTCAATAAAACAAATGTTGTTAATTAATTATTTTAAAATACGCCAAGTACTACACCAACTGCTGCGATTGCAGTCAAAATTAAAATAACTTTGGTTGCAGACATCTGTTTAGCTGATACTAACCACCATGCTAATAACACCATGGATAATGGCAGTATTTTTGGAAAGATGCCATCAAGTACACTTTGTAATGATCGCATGCTTTCTCCCATCGGAATTTCCAATACTGAATTAAGTACAATATTACCGGCAGCTAAACCACCAACCACCATAATTCCAAGTATGTTAAATGCGTCGGTGATCCGTTTGACGTTATCACCAATAATATTATCAATTGCATTAACGCCTAATTTATAACCGTAATGGAAGCTAAGATAGGAAATTAAAGGGCCTAAAATACCATAAGATAAAATATAGAAAATAGGGCCTATAGCATTACCTCCTGCTGCCATTCCCATAGCAATTGATAACAAAATTGGCACAATAATACCTTGAATCAATGAATCTCCAATTCCAGCTAAAGGGCCCATTAGTGTCGCTTTAATATTTACAGGTAGTTCTTCTGGAACATTTTTGCCTAAAGCAATCTCTTCTTCCATTGACGCAACAATACCGTTAATAATTTGACCGGTTTGTGGTTCAGTATTATAAAACATAGAATGTCTAACTAATAAACGGCGTTTTGCTTCAGGATCATTCTTATAATATTTTTCGGCAAAAGGGATATAGGAAAAAGCCCAAGCATGTGCTTGTAATTTCTCATAGCTCATTGATGACAAATGAGTAAAGCCCCAACGATACCAAATTTGGCGTAATTCTCGTTTTGTTAAACGTTGTTCCTCAATTAATTTATCCATTTTAGTTCTCCTTTTTAGAACAAATCATCATCTTCAAAAACATCTGAATTTGGTGAATTTGTTTCTTTAATTGGTGTTGTTGCCGATTTATTGCTTGCAATAAAGTATAAGTAAGCAACTAAAGCGGAGATGAATACTAGTGCTATCATACTTAACCCTGCAAAAGCTAATAACACGAAACCAGCGAAGAAAAAGATCAGCTGAATTTTCGATTTAATCACGATATTCATAAGCATAGCGATACCTAATGCAGGAAGTACACCACCTAACACTGAGATAATCTTGGTAATAACTTCAGGAACATTAGCTAATAACCATTCAACTAAACCAGAGCCAAAATAGATCGCTAAAAAGACTGGAACGGCACGTAATAAGAATGTTGTAACTTGAGGATAAAATAGATGATTTAGAACGATACCTCGGGTATTGTTAGTTTCAGCTGCATGTTGTGCTTTATTATTCCAGAACGAGTATAATGCCATTCGAGTATTGTAAAATATCAAACCGAAAGTCTGGCCCAATAAAACCGAAAGAGTTACCGCGACAGCAGGATCTTTAGTTGTGGCAAGTGCTAAACCAATTCCACCATAAGCTGCATAGGTTATTTCACTATTTGTTGCCCCTCCAGTTGATAAATTTGCAATAAAAACAGCTTGTACCGCTAAACCACATAATACACCGGCTTGTACATCACCAAAGGCTAAACCAACTAATAACCCAGCAACTAGTGGCCTACCAACTATATAAAAACCACCTGACATACCAAAAAGCCATGGTGATTCAATCGCGCCTAAGTAACAAAATATCCCTGTTAATAAAGCGGGAATAAAAAGAGTTGTTTCCATAATTTTTCCCTCTAAATATGAAAGTTATAAAGTGTCATATTTCTTTTTCATTACGTTCCAATTTTTAGCTTCATCATCTGGCAACAATTGAAATTCAATTTTAATTCCTTGACTTTCAATGTAATCAAATGCTTTATAATCATTCTCATCAATGGCAACAGTTCGTCCTAATACTTTTGCTCCTGCTCGAGTATTCATACAGCCAATATTTAAAGTTGATGGTAATTTAGCACCCGCTTTTAACAATTTTTCAAATGTTTGTGGTGAATCACTAATTAAAAAAAAGTTTTTATTTGACTCTGTACCTTGTTTTATTTTCTCTACACCTTGTTCTACTGTGTAAATACCAATTTTTAATGTTCCCGCAGCCGCTTTTAATACTCGTTTGCGTAACTCATCTGAAGCGATATTGTCACCCACTACAAGGATGCCATCGACAGGTCTGACTTTTGTCCAACGCGTCATGATTTGACCATGAATAACACGATCATCGACTCTGGTTAATGTAATTGCCATATTTATTCACTCCTATCGTCTCACTAATTAAAAATCTAAATCTTCACTACTATTTTCGGTTATTGGTGCAATGGATATTGAGGCTTGACCTGCTTCCAGAATTGAATTAATAGCTTCATCTATATTGGGCTCATTAATTATTGTTGCTGCTTGAATTAACATTGATAAATTTAATCCAGCCATAAGATAAACTTTATTTGGATTAGCCAGCATATAACGGAAAGTTTCGTTATAAGGTGTACCCCCCATGATGTCACTTAAAACAATGACAACTTCATTTTTCATAGTTTGTTCATCTAACACGGTTGTTAATCTTGAAGAAAAGTCGCTAATTCCCTTATCGTCAAGTTTGACAGAGATAAATTGTGATATATCACCCGCAATCATTTGATAACTTGATAAGATCCCTTCGCATAATTCGCCGTGAGAAGTAACTACTATTTTCATTTGCAAGTCCCTCTTAAAATAATATTTAAATATATATTTACATATTTATTTTTTAAAACAAATATATTAAGAGTTATTTTTAATGAAATGAGATGTTTATCACATATTTTATCTATTTTAATTGACGATAAATAAATTTTATTTAAAATATGTAATTACATATGAGGTTGAGGTAAAAAACATGAAAAATTATTCTTTACGAGATTTAAGTCGACTTATTGATCACACTAATTTAAAACCAGATGCAACAACGGCCATGATGAAAAAGCTATGTCAAGAAGCTATTGACTACCATTTCAAGATGGTTGCAATCAATCAAGTTCAGTCAAAATTGTGTGCTGAACTACTAAAAGATACTGATGTAGATATTGGTGCAGCGATAGCATTTCCTTTAGGCCAAACAACGATAGAATCAAAATGCTTCGAAACGAAAAATGCAATTGAAATTGGGGCAACTGAAATTGATTACGTAATTAATATTTCTGAATTAAAGGCGGGAAATTTGAATTATATTGAACGGGAAATGTCAGAAATCGTTAAGATTTGTCGTCAATATAATGTTACATCAAAAGTGATTTTTGAAAATTGTTATTTAACCGATGAAGAAAAAATAGCACTTTGCCAAATTGCAGTTAAAGTTAAACCAGACTTTATAAAAACATCAACAGGATTTGGTCCTTCCGGTGCGACACTTGAAGATGTTAAATTAATGAAGCAACATGTAGGCGATGTTGTAAAAGTGAAAGCTGCTGGCGGTATTCGTAATGCCGATACATTTAAAAAGATGATTGCAGTGGGGGCGGAACGAATCGGAACAAGTGCCGGTATTGCAATTATTGAAGAGATAAAAAAAGATTTACAAACAACACAAGCGCAAACAATCAAAATTTAAACTTTAATATTTTTGTTGATTAATATACCCACTTATTAGTGGGTATATTTATTATATTAGCTGGAATGATTTAACTCAAAGATAAATGAATTAATATCACCACGATATTTAGATATTGAATATTCGATTGGAGTTCGATCGTGGCTATATCCAATAGAATGGAAATAGAAAATAGGATCTCCTTCTTCAATATCTAATAGATCACTAGTTGTTTCATCGGCTTTTAATACATCTAATTTTCGACGTATTTGGAGAATTGGAAAATTCATTTTTTCTAAAACTGAATACAGTTTTTCTTGTTTAAAGTCATTATCTAAAAAATTAGGCAATGCTTTTACTGGTAAATAAGTTGTCACAAGTACTATTGGCTTGTTTTCGGCATAACGGAGACGCACTAATTTGTACACAGCTTCAAATTCATTGATGTCTAAATGTTTAGCAATATCACCGGTCGCTTTATCCAATTTAAAGGTTAAAACTTTTGTTTTAGGGTGAAGTCCCTTGCGATTCATTTCAGAATCATAACTTTCGATAATATGGGTAAATTCTTGATTAATCTTTTGTTGCTTAACTATTGTTCCTCGACGTTTGCGACGTTCAAGGTATCCATCGTTGACCAAAAACTGAATAGCTTGGCGAACAGTTGGCCGACTGACTTGATAAATATCTGTTAATTCAGATTCTTTAGGAATTAATTGCCCTTCAGCATATTCACCTGACTTGATTTTTTTTAATAAATCTTGCTGAATAAACAAATGGCGTGGAATTTTATTATTAGAATCCATGATGCTTATTTTTAATTATTATATTACTACATATTAATATATTAGTGTAAATATGTAAAACAACCATATTTAACCTATTAAAAAAACTTAATTTTTATTTTTATCCAAAAGCTAATCAAATGCTTTAGCTAATACGCCTAAACCTTGATAATGATATACATCAGTTTGGTAAGCGATTAAAGCCGATTCACCTTTGTGTAAAGTTAATGACTGTGATTCAGTTGATAAGGTGATTTCTCCATCAAGACATAACACAATTTGCGCACTATCTACTTTTTCACAATGCAAATTTTGGTCACTTTTTATGATCTCAAATTTAAAATCATCAACCGGTACGGGAAAATCAATTTTATTATCTTTGATAACTGGTTTAGTTAATAATTGATCTAACGCCATACTTTCAAAATTAGTATTATTAATAAGTTCTAAACTATCAATATATTTATGGGTGAGGCCAGCTCTTAATACATTGTCGGAATTAGCCATAACCTCTAAACCGGTTCCAGATAGGTAGGCATGCGGTGTTTTAGCTGATAAAAACATAGCTTGTCCCGGTTTCAGTTCAATTACATTTAATAATAGTGGCATAAATAAACCAATATCATCAGGATAATCTTTAGCTAGAGTCTTAATGGTTAAATAGGGTTCGTCATTAAAAGTACTGATTTTCATCAAAAGCTGTTTAATTAACGCGGTCTTTGTTTGAGTTGGAAGAGTTAATAAGTATTCAAAAAAATGTTTTAATTGGTCAGGATGACGGTTGTTTTTTAATTGTGATATTGGGATAGTTAAATCGGATAAGGCAATTTTTTCAAACAACATGATAATTTCATCAATAGCACGGAATGAACGCATAGCTTTGAATGGAGTTAATGCATAAATAAGTTCAGGTTTATGATTGGGATCTTTATAATTTCGATTGGGTGCATCACTAGCAATATCTAGTTGGTTCTCTTTTGCAAAGCCAATTTTGGCATTTTCCAATGTTGGGTGAACTTGAATAGATAATGCTTTGTTTGCTGAAAGAATTTTGAATAAAAAGGGGAGTGAACCAAAATGCTGAAAGGTTTTATTACCTAAAATTTGCTGTGGATTGTCTTTTATTAACTTATCAAGCCTTATTTTACCTAGCTTTTCATCAATTGCTAAAGAGCAACCAAGTGGATGCATGCCCATCCAAATTTCAGCCATAGGTTCCGACGTCGGATTGGGAATAGCAAATAAATTGGTTATGCCATCGATACTCCCCCAATCATAGTGTTTGATAGTATTGTCTAGTTTCCATATAGTTTGGTTCATTTTCGCATCCTTTTAAAATTTTTTATCACAGTAATCTCCACCGGATATAACATAACTATACACTTGATATAATAACTTTCAATCAGTAATAAAAAACATTTCAGAATTCACTTATTAATCTGATTTTTAAGATATTAATTTAGATTAATCAATAAAAGTATTTTGATTTTATACCAATAACTTAATGCTTATCTTAGTAGTAAATGTCATTTATTTCTATCGGCTAAAAAAAGTGAATCAGCTATTTCATTAGCAGTCAGTTTAATCATGATTATAGATTCTGTTTTCGCGATTGGTTTTAATAATATTCGCCTTTGAAATATTACTATTTTGTTCAGATAAAAAAGGGTATAGACAGAGTTATTTTTCTTAATGACTTTATAGTTATGATAAATCCCAATAGCTATTTGACTTTAAGCAATCAGGCTATGGGAGATAAATCATAAAATTAAATTATGGAATGATTAATGTGTTTAGCGAGATTTATCACTTTAAAAATCATTTTTCACTAAAAAGTGAAAGCTTTAATTAATATGGTTTTGCTTGATTTATTTTTGAATATCTAAAAATATTAAATCGTTTTGAAACTAATAAATAGAAAAATCGCTGATACATATAATCATTATTTAAAGAGACAATTAATTATTTAATACCAATATGTTGTTATTCATTGATTAATTTAGCTTCGTCATAAATAAGTAGGAACTGTATTTTACAGGCAATTAAGTATATAATGCCGAGCTAATTCATTTAATCATTAGCAAAAATACAGAGTTATGAAACCTTCAATTATCAGTAAGTTGGAAACGCTACAAGAGCGTTATGAAGAGGTTCAAGCATTACTATCTGATGCAGCGGTTATTGCCGATCAAAACCGATTTCGTACCCTTTCAAAAGAATATGCACAGTTAACCGATGTGGTTAAATGCTTTGCTAATTGGAAGCAAACACAAGAAGATATTGAAACTGCCAAAATGATGCTTTCTGATCCGGAAATGAGTGAAATGGCTCAAGAAGAATTAAACGAAGCATTAAGCCAAGTAGAGCAGCAAGAAAAACAATTACAAGTTCTATTGTTACCTAAAGATCCAAATGATGATTATAACTGTTTTGTTGAAGTGCGGGCTGGTACTGGTGGTGATGAAGCGGCTATTTTTGCTGGTGATTTAGCGAGAATGTATACTAGATATGCTGAATCTCGCAATTGGCGTGTCGAAATCATGAGTTCAAATGATGGAGAACATGGCGGATATAAAGAAGTTATCATGTTAGTAAGTGGTGATGGTGTATATGGACAGTTAAAATTCGAATCTGGTGGTCATCGAGTCCAACGTGTACCAGAGACTGAATCACAAGGACGAATTCACACTTCGGCATGTACTGTTGCTGTTTTACCAGAAATTCCAGAGGCTGAAATGCCAGAAATCAATCCTGCAGATTTGAAAATTGATACTTATCGATCATCAGGTGCTGGTGGTCAGCATGTTAATACTACCGATTCAGCAATTCGTATTACCCATATTCCAACTGGAATTGTAGTTGAATGTCAGGATGAACGTTCACAGCACAAAAATAAAGCTAAGGCGATGTCAGTATTAGCTGCCCGTATTCAAGATGCTGAAATGCGTAAACGTCAACAAGAGGAAGCGTCAACCAGACGTAATTTACTCGGTTCAGGTGATCGTTCGGATCGTATTCGAACTTATAACTATCCTCAAGGCCGAGTTACCGATCATCGTATTAATCTTACTATTTATCGTCTAGATGAGGTCATGGAAGGTAAATTGGATATGTTGATTGAACCAATTGTACAAGAATATCAAGCAGATCAACTTGCAGCTTTATCGGAACAGGATGAATGACCTATTTACAATGGCTTAAATCTGCATCACAAACTTTAACCGACAGCGAAAGTCCAAAACGTGATGCTGAAATTTTATTAAGTTTTGTCACACATAAAACACGTACCTTTTTGATGGCTTTTAGTGAAACATTATTAACTGATGATGAACTAATTGCTTTAGATGGCTATTTAAAAAGACGTCAAGAAGGGGAGCCCATTGCCTATATCACTGGAGAAAAGGAGTTTTGGTCATTGAAATTTAATGTTTCAAATTCGACCTTAATTCCAAGACCTGATACAGAAAAAGTTGTTGAACTAGGTTTAGAATATTTGCCGAAAGTCCCTTGTGAAGTTTTAGATTTGGGAACAGGAACTGGTGCTATTGCTATTGCTATGGCTACTGAGCGACCAGATTGTTTATTTACTGCAATTGAGAAAAATAAAGATGCTTTGATTTTAGCCCAAAAAAATGCCAATCAAATAGGCGTAAACAATGTTTATTTTTTGCAGGGTGATTGGTATAAACCAATTAAAAATCGTAAATTCTCAATGATAACTAGTAATCCACCCTATATCGAGCCAACTGATATTCACTTATCTCAAGGCGATGTTCGCTATGAACCTAGAAGCGCCTTAGTTTCTGAGGATGATGGCCTTGCTGATATTAAAGTCATTATTCAAGGGGCAACTAAGCATTTAAATCAATATGGTTGGTTGCTTATCGAACATGGTTGGAAGCAGGGTTTAGCGGTACAAACTATTTTTAAACAACACGGATTTCAATTAGTTGAAACCATCACCGACTATAGTGGCAATGACAGAGTCACCCTAGGTCGTTGGTTTAAACCTTAACTAGGAATAAATTTATGATTAAACAAAAAAGAGTAAAAGTCGGTAATATTACGGTAGCAAATGATTTACCCTTCGTGTTATTTGGCGGTATGAATGTGCTCGAGTCTCGCGATTTAGCGATGAGAATATGTGAGCACTACGTAACGGTAACCGATAAATTAAATATTCCTTACATTTTTAAGGCTTCTTTTGATAAAGCGAATCGTTCATCCATTCACTCTTATCGAGGACCTGGATTAGAAGAAGGAATGAAAATATTCCAAGAATTAAAACAGCAGTTAGGGGTTAAAATTATTACTGACGTTCATACTGAAGAACAGTGTCAACCTGTGGCTGATGTTGTTGATGTTATTCAATTACCGGCTTTTTTAGCAAGACAAACTGATTTGGTTGTTGCAATGGCTAAAACAGGTGCTGTAATTAATGTTAAAAAACCCCAATTTGTTAGCCCTGGCCAAATGGGTAATATTGTCGAAAAATTTGAAGAAGCAGGTAATGACCAAGTGATTCTCTGTGATCGTGGTAGTTGTTTTGGTTATGATAATCTAGTTGTTGATATGCTCGGTTTTAATGTCATGAAAAAAGCCAGCAATGGCTCGCCAGTAATTTTCGATGTTACCCATGCTCTACAATGTCGTGACCCAATGGGCGCAGCATCTGGTGGTCGTCGTGGTCAAGTTACTGAGCTTGCTCGTTCGGGAATGGCTGTTGGTATTGCAGGACTATTTTTAGAGTCTCACCCAGATCCGAGTAGTGCAAAATGCGATGGTCCTTCCGCATTACCATTAGCAAAACTTGAACCTTTCTTAAAACAGATGAAAGCAATTGATGAATTAGTGAAAAGTTTTGAAGAATTGGATACCGAAAATTAAAACAACTGTTTTCATTTTTATCTAAATCAATTATCAAGAGAAATGTTATACATTTCTCTTTTTTATTATTTGTTTATTATTGTTTTTATTCAGATATATATATTTTATAAGTTGGTTCCTTTTAAATTTTTTGGTTGAAGAATAATTAATTTTTTGTGTAAAAAAAGTGAGGGTGATTTTACTTTTAAAAGTTAAAAATTAATTTTTTTGGTGATTTAGATCACGGATTTAGATTAATTAATTTGCGAACTAAAATATGTTTATGCATTATAAAAATGCATATTTATCCTATTTCCACCTTAAGTATGTTTCATAAATGTTGTCTAGATAGCAATTCAAAGCAGTAATACATTCAGTTTGACTTATAAAAACCAATTAAATATTAGGGAATTTTGTGGTCAGTTACACAGTATAATTTTAGGGAAGCAACTATGAATCATAATAATTTACCGATTTTACCTTATCGTTTTAATCTTTTTACTAAGCTTTTATTATCTATTACCGTATTAACCTGTATATGTCCTGCACAAGCCGAATATACTAATAATTTTATTGATGATGCGTCATTAACTGGTAATGTATTTTTCTGGAATCGTGATCGCGAAAGAAAAAATCTTCTTGAACATAAATATGAAAAAAACCTCAGACATTCGTCATTTAATACTAATTTAGATTTTAGATCAGGTTATATCGCTGATCGACTCGCTATTGAGTTGGGCGGTTATGGTGCTTGGGAAGTCAGTAATGGCGGTAAAGGGCATCCAAATGAAATTGGTTTTAGTGGTGCTTATAGTCCTTATGAGAAAAATTTAGAAAAACAAGCTAAAGATGTCAGTGGCTTAAGTTTTTATAAAGCGCAACTTAACTTTAAGATTGATGAATTGTTTTGGATCAAAACTGGTTATATTCAACCGTCTGGGCAAACTTTACTAGCTCTACACTGGAGTTTATTACCCGGTACCTATCGTGGAGTAGAACTTGGTAGCGTTATTGATTTTGACGATGCGGGTGCTTTATCTATGTCCTATATGTGGGCGGATAAATACAAAGCACCTTGGTATAAACGTCTTTATGAATTCAAACGTTGGCAAAATGGTAAAAAAATCGATTTTTTACACTCAGCCGGTATGAAATATGATTTTAAGAATGATCTTGTACTTGAAAGCGCCTTTGGCCAAGCACAGAATTATATGAATCAATTTTTTGCGAAAGCTTCTTATAAAACGGATGTATTAAATAATCCATTAACAATGAGTTATCAGTTTTATGGCGCTAAAGACCAATCTCATAAAGGTGCTAATGTTTATGATGGCTTAGCATGGTTACAAGCAGCTACTTTAGGTTACCAAGTTGGTCCAGTTGGTTTACGACTTGAAGGGGTGTCGGTAAAAGCAGAAGGTGAACAAGGGTTCTTTTTACAACGTATGACGCCAGATTATGCCTCATCTAATGGTCGGTTAGATATTTGGTGGAATTCGCGTTCTGATTTTAATGCCAATGGCGAAAAAGCCGCATTTTTTGAGGTGACATATGATTTAGGTCATCTAAATCATTATTTGGCTGGTTGGAGAACCGGTGCATCTTACGCTTATGGTTGGAATGCCAAACCAAATTCAACAGTCAAAAAACAGAAGAATCGTTTAATTGAATCAGCTTATAATTTTGATTTGGGGTATACCGTCCAAGATAGTTGGGCTAAAGATACTTCATTCCAATTACACTATACCCAATATAATAATCATGAGAATCATATCAACAGCTGGGAAGGTGGTTATGGCAACATTTTCCAAGATGAACGTGATATTAAATTTATTGTCACTATTCCATTCACTGTATTCAATGCTCAACAAAAATAGGTAATCGTTATGAAAAAGTTTAAATCAGCTATGCTTGCTACTTCGATCGCATCATTATTAACTCTAGGAGCTATGCAATCGGTTAACGCATCACAAAAAATTGTTGACACGCTTAGTTCACAACTGCGTTTAAATTATCAAATAGTCGATAATAATGCCGTTAATGATGGGGTAGATTGTGCTGCATTAGGTGCAGATTGGGCTGCTTGTAACAAAGTTACTTTAACGCTTAAAAACACTGGCCCAGCAATAACAAGTAAAGATTGGGCAATCTATTTTCACAATATTCGAATGATTTTAGCGGTTAATAATGACCAATATAAAATTACCCACGTCACCGGCGATTTACATAAATTAGAACCAACAGATAGATTTACCAATATTTCCGCCAACTCAGTAGTAACTATTCCATTTATTGGTGAATATTGGCAAATAAGTGAAAGTGATGTGATGCCTCGCTGGTATGTAACTTCAACTGATGCTAAACCTAAAATAATTGCCAACACCAATACTGATTCTGATAATTTGTCGGCATTTGTGGCTCCATTAGGTGAACAATGGAAGATATCACCTAATGATCATAATATATTAATGACCCCAAAAAACCGCTATCAACGTAATAATGATATTCAAAAAATTGATGCTGATTTATTAAAAGGTCAAATTTTACCAACACCAGTTAAATTAACGGTTGGTAAAGAATCTATTACCCTAAATCAAAGTGGTGTTAATCTCATACTTAATGGCTTAGCAAAACCAAGCCAATTAGTGTTAGAAAATCATTTCAAACAATTAAATATTGCTGTGACAAAGCAAGGGTTCAAAGTCAATGCATCAATTGATAAAACTGCATTTGAAAAAGGTGTAAATGGCAGTTATAAACTAGATATAACCCCACAAGGTGCAACTATCGTGGCATTTGATGAAAGTGGGATTTTTTATGCTGTAGAATCGATATTATCGTCAATAACAGTTAGTAAACCGCAAATTATTAACACACTTTCAGTTGAAGATGCTCCTCGTTTTGAGTATCGGGGTATGATGCTAGATATCGGTCGAAACTTTAAAAGCAAAAAAGCGGTATTACAGTTACTTGATATGATGTCAAAATATAAGATGAATAAATTCCACTTCCATTTAAGTGATGATGAAGGGTGGCGAATTGAGATTCCCGGCCTACCAGAACTCACTGATTTTGGTAGTAAACGTTGTCATGATTTAACTGAAAAACAGTGTCTATTACCGCAACTTGGATCTGGGCCAAACAGTGATAATAATGGCAGTGGCTACTTTACTCGCGCAGATTATATCGAAATTGTTAAATATGCCAATGCGCGATTTATTGAAGTTATTCCAGAAATCGACATGCCAGCACATGCCAGAGCAGCTATTTTGTCAATGGAAGTGAGATATCAACGCTTAATGAAGCAAGGAAAAACCGAAGCTGCGAATGAATATCGATTACTTGATCCTACAGATACTTCGAATACTACTACGGTGCAATTCTACAATCGCCAAAGTTATCTAAATCCATGTTTAGATTCTTCGAAAAAATTTGCTAATAAAGTTATTAGTGAAATTGCCAAAATGCACGTTGAAGCTGGACAACCGATTTCAACATGGCATTTTGGTGGTGATGAAGCGAAAAATATTCACTTTGGCAACGGTTATCAAGATATCCATGCAGCTAAAAAAGAGGCAGGTAAAGGCTTAATAGATCAAAGCGTTGAAGATCATCCATGGGCAAAATCACAAGCGTGCCAAACTATTGTTAGTAAAGGTGTTGTGGAAAATATCGAGCATTTGCCAAGTTATTTTGCTATCGAAGTAAGTAAAATCATTAAAAATAATGGTATTAATCGCATGCAAGCTTGGCAAGATGGCGTAAAATTTGCTACCAATGCAAAAGCTTTTGCCACTGATGATGTTGTTGTCAATTTCTGGGATAACTTATATTGGGGAGGATACGATTCAGTCAATGAGTTTGCCAATAAAGGCTACAGAGTGATAGTTTCAAATCCTGATTATGTCTATTTAGATATGCCTTATGAAGTTAATCCTAAAGAAAGTGGCTACTATTGGGCTGCGCGCTTCAATGATGAACGCAAGATTTTCAGTTTTGCACCGAATAATTTACCACAAAATGCTGAAACTTCGTTCGATCGTAATGGTGACGATTTTGCAGCCAAAGGTACTATGGATTGGCCAGGAGCCTATGGATTATCAGCACAAATCTGGACTGAGAATATTCGTACAGATGATAAAATGGCTTATATGATCTATCCAAGATTGCTTAGTGTTGCAGAGCGTGCATGGCATAAAGCTGATTGGGAAACCAATTATCAAAAAGATCGCGAATTTGAAAAAGGTAAAACAAAATATGTTGATCAGCAAAAACTGCTAAATGATTGGAATCAATTTGCTAATTTAATTGGCCAACGTGAGTTAACTAAATTAGATCTTGCAGCTATTGACTATCGTTTACCATTACCTGGTGCCAAAATTGAAAGCGGTAAATTAATTGCAAATGTTGTTTTTCCGGGCTTAACTATCGAATATTCGACAGATCAAGGTAAAAATTGGTATTCTTACAATGGCCCTGTAGCGATAAATAACAACGCTTCGGTTTCGCTTCGTACTGCAACGGCTGATCACAAACGAACTAGCCGTGTTGAACAACTAAATTAAATGTTAACACTATTCTTATCCGTCTGGTGGCGGATAAGAATAGTCATAATTAACAGTTGATTATTTATTAATGAATGGTCTCGCTAACGTCATCTTCATCGAATTGGTCATCACTACCATCTTCAAAATAGGTTCCCCAACCGTCATAATTAACACCAAATTGGTTTGCCAGAGTTATAATTTCGGCGATTTGAGCATTAATTAATTCCGCATTTAACGGACTTTCAGTAATAATATCAAAACCAATTACCACATTACCTGCATCGTCAACATCTTCATCAGGGTCGGTTGCTTCATAGCCTAATTTATAAGCTTCAACAGCGACTTTTTCTAGTTTATCAAAGTCTTGTGATGAAATATGATGTTCAATAATATACAGAGCATGTGGATCACTTCCATCTTCTAAAAGTTCTTGAATAATAGCTAGCGTATCTTGCTGAGCAAGCAGAATTTGATCTTTCATAATATACCTTTTAGTGGTCGTGCAAATTGTGTGGTATATTACACGTTTAAAAATAATTTTCGAGAAAAAAGTGATTGTTGACTTACATTCGCACACAACAGCATCAGATGGAATTTTAACGCCAAGTGAATTGGTCAAAAGAGCTGCTGATAATCAAATCAATATGCTAGCGATTACCGATCACGATACTATCAAGGGATTGCTAGAAGCGAAAGCGGCCATAGAACGAGATAATTTGCCGGTTAAATTAATCTATGGGGTTGAAGTGTCAACAATGTGGAAGAATAATGAAATTCATATTGTTGGTTTGAATATCGATATTCAAAATTCTCACTTGCTTGAATTATTAACTGCACAAGAACAAAGTCGTATTGATAGAGCAATCAGTATTAGTGAAAAATTAGCTAAAGTAAGCATAGACAATGCTTATGAGCAAGCTCAACAATTTTCTAAAGGTGATATTGTATCTCGAGCTCATTTTGCGCGCTTTTTAGTCGCTAATAATTATGTTAAAGATATTAAACGAGCATTTAAAAAATATCTAGGTAAAAGTGGTTATGCTTATGTTCCTGCCAAATGGTGCAGTATTGCTGATGCGGTTAATGCGATACATGCGGCAGGTGGACAGGCGGTTTTAGCTCACCCGACACGCTATGATTTGACCTTAACTAAACTAAAATTATTAATTAGTGAATTTAAATCATATGGTGGTGATGGTATTGAAGTTTCTCAGAGTCGCCAAACTCAAGATGATTTACAACGATTAGCAAAATTGGCTAATGAATTTGAATTACTTGCGTCACAAGGTTCGGATTTCCATGATTTGCTTAATTATCTGGATCTTGGTAAAACTACACCATTGCCTGGTAGCGTTACACCTATTTGGCAGAACTGGATATAATAAATATATTGAACTAAAATAGTATCAATTAGCGCTATAAACGGTGATGAAAAAGCCCTTTCCTCACATTTTTTTAACCTGCTATCAATAAAGAAGAATATTATGAGCCAAACTTTTTATATTCATCCTGATAACCCTCAAACAAGGTTATTAGATCAAGTCGTCAAAATATTAAATGATGGTGGCGTCATTGCATTTCCTACTGATTCAGGTTATTCGCTAGGTTGTTTACTTGATAATAAATATGGTGTAGATCGTATTTGTCAAATCCGTAATCTGGATAAACACCATAACTTTACCTTAATGTGCCGTGATTTATCTGAGCTTTCTTCTTATGCTTTTGTTGATAACACTACCTTTCGATTATTAAAAAATAATACCCAGGTAAATATGTTTTTATCTTACAAGCGAGCAAAGAAGTACCACGACGTTTGATGAATGAGAAACGTAAAACAATTGGATTGCGTATTCCTGATAATAAAATTGATTTAGCGCTTCTTGAATTATTGGGACAACCTTTAATGACAACTACGCTTATTTTACCTAATGAAAACGAAGCTCAATCTGATCCCGAAGAAATTGAAGATAAAATTGGTCACCAACTAGATGCTATCGTTCATGGTGGTTATATTAGTGAACAGCCAACAACCGTGATTGATTTAACTAACGATTATCCAGATATTATTCGTCAAGGTAGTGGTGATATCAAACCATTCGAGTAAACACATTAATAACATATCAATGAGTTATTGAGTTAACAAATGATACCTGAGAAGGTAACAGTGAGGATTATATGAAACAAAATAGATCTGCATTTTCCAAAAAACAACGTGGAGCAGATAAACTAATTGAGCAAGAAAGTGATATCGCTCGTAAAAAAAATACCAAATTAAGCCAAACGTCGAATCGTAAAAGTTCACAATCAGATAATACTGAAAAATTACAAAAAGTATTAGCCAATTTAGGCAATGGTTCACGTCGTGAAATTGAAGCTATGATTGTGGCTGGAAAAATTAGTGTTGATGGCAAAATCGCGACTTTAGGTGATCGCGTAGATGTCAATGCTAGTCCAAAAATTCGTATCAATGGTCATTTAGTTCAGTTAAGAAGTAAAGAAAAAGAAGTTTGTCGTGTTCTAGCTTATTATAAACCTGAAGGTGAAATTTGTTCTCGAAATGATCCACAAGGGCGAGCAACAGTGTTTGAGCGATTACCTCGCTTAAAAAACGCACGCTGGATTAACATTGGTCGACTTGATATAAATACCTCGGGTTTATTGCTATTCACAACGGATGGCGAATTGGCAAATCGCCTCATGCATCCACGGCATGAAATTGAACGTGAGTATGCTGTTCGAGTATTTGGTAATATTACCGATCAACAACTTAATCAACTTCGCAAAGGCGTTCAGTTAGAAGATGGGCCAGCTGCATTTAACTCAATTAAACCTCAAGGTGGTGATGGATTGAATCAATGGTTCAATGTTGTTATTACCGAAGGTCGCAATCGAGAAGTCCGCCGTATGTGGGAAGCAATTGATGTTCAAGTTAGCCGTTTGTTACGCATTCGTTATGGTAATATTACTTTACCAAAAGGTTTATCTCGTGGCACATGGATGGAATTAGGTATTGATTCTGTTAATTATTTACGTGAGTTAGTTGGTTTACCTGCTGAAATAAAAAGCTTTACAACCAAATCTTCCGCAGACAAACGGATTGTTAGACCAAAACGTATTAAACTCAATCAGAACAGCAGAACTGCTCGTCAAAAGGTAAATAAAAAACCAACTCGAATTTAACATTTTGCTGACCCTTAAGTAAAATGGTTATTTTATTTAAGGGTTAAAATCATCCCATCCCATTTAAACTAATCATTTTATAAATCCTAATAAATCAGTTAATAGCATTAATTGTTAATAATTAACAAATAACAATTTGATATTAGCAAAAAAGGTTAATAAATACCTTCAAGTTTATAATAAACTCAGCTGACAGTTTTTCTTTAAACTGATAATAAATAGCCATTTTTAATAAAAAGATGGAAATATAGAGTAATGAATGGAACGTTTTGAAAGGTGATTTATGCGCACGATTATTGCTATTTTTTGTATATTTTTATTAACGGCATGCCACACTCGAACAGCAGAAGATGCATTTAAGGAAGGTCGCTATATAGAAAGTATCAATCTTTTAGCTGCTAGTTTGGATGAAAAAGGGCCTGCAAAGTTTGATCAAGAGGATGTTAAACGACTACAAACTATTGTTAGTAGTGTAATGCAGTTTTACGAAAAAGACCTAAATCACTTCCATAAATATGATTATCCACAAAAAATAGATGCATATAAGCATTTATTAACTATGAAAGAGATATTAAGTAATCGCTTTTATTCTGATCAGATCAGTTTTTTCAATGACAAGTATGACACTAGGCAATTAAAGCAAACGCTTGCTAAAGAATATTATGATTATGGTAATTACATCACAGGCACTGACAGTGAAAGTTATCGAACAAAAGCTGAATTATATAAAAATAGTTTGTCATACGACAATTATAAAAATGCCGCTACTTTATATAAAAATGCCAATACCAAATATATGCAGATGGCAGCCAAAAGTTACTATGAGCAAGGAAAACAATTCGAACAACAAGGAAACTATAAAGCTGCTGCTCAAGCTTTTAATCAGGCTTCATCAATACATAAACCATTAGGTAAATATAAAGATAGTGACAAACGCGCGATAGATAATGACAAAAAATATGCTACCCAGCAGGCCGAAGAGGCTTACCGAGAAGCCAAACAACTGGCAATGAATGCGACAAAGCGTTATGAATATCGGGAAGTTGCCAAGTATTATGCGCGAGCAGCATCTATTTATCGGCCATATGGACAATATTTTGATGCGAGTTCATTAGCTGAAACTTATGAGAGAAAAGGAATAATTAAAGTATATTGTTATTCTTCTTATTTCATCGATGAAATAAGAAACCGATTAAATGCGAATTATATTAAATTTGTTAACTACTCTCGGGATGCAGATATAGATATAAAAATTGATTATGACGACGATTTTGTCGCTAATGGGAAGTCGGTAGAAAACGAAACTAAAATTGAGCAAATATTTGATAAATATGTTGAAGTTGAAGATAAAGATGGCAACAAAACTCAAGTAAAAACTTATAAAGACCAAAGATATAACTTGCAAACGGTAACGCATAGTAACAAATTAACCTTTACAACCAGCATCGAGGCTCATGGCATCTATAGTTATAGTAAATCCTTTAAGGTTGAAGAAACCTCATTTAAATATGACTATATTTATAGTGGTGATGTGCCAGCAAGATTTTATAATCACAGTAATGGTCGATTAAAATCGAAAGATGAATTATATACACAAGGAAAAAGAAATCTATTAACTCAAGTAAACTCAATATTAGACAATATTGCTAAAGATTTATCATACCTATAATGGACAATTTTCAATAAGGATATACATGATGAGAATTATTATTGCAAGTTTATTAATGTTTTTATTAGTGAGTTGTACTCACGAACGCACATCTCAAAATGCTTATGCTGAAGGAAACTATCTTGAAAGCATCAATCTATTAGCTGCCACAATAGAAGAAAAAAGTGAAGCAAACTTTAAGCAAACTGATGCCGCACAGCTGCGTCAGTTAGTGACTGATGTAATGAACAAATATGAGGATGAATTAGCAAGCACCAATAACACAGATTATAAAAAGCGCATTGAAATCTATGAAAAACTGTTAGAGATGAATAAGCGTTTAAGTAACCGTTTTTACAGTGCGGAATTAGTAAACGTTTTAGATAAATATCCTGATGAAAATTTGAGACAAAACATTGCTAAAAATTTGTATGACCAAGGTGTAAATTTCGAAACCCAAAACGACTATAAAGCTGCATCTGAGACATTTAGTCAAGCATCATCAGTATATCAACCTCTAGGTAAATATAAAGACAGTGACAAACGTGCGTATAATAATGGTAAAAAACAGGCTACTTTAATGGCTGAAGAGGCTTATCAGCAGGCAAAAATGCTTTCAGAAATTGCAATGCAACGCCTAGAATTTCGTCAAGTTGCCAAATATTATGAGCAAGCCGTGGATGCTTATCGTCATTATGGACGTTATAAAGATGCTACTTCTTTAGCTAACACCTATAAACGCAAAGGGATAATAAAAGTTTATTGCTATGCTTCCGAATACTGCTCTGAGGTAAAATTGGTACTAAATAAGGATTATATCACCTTTGTTTCTTCTCCAGTTGGTGCTGATCTCAAAATTAAAATAACTGTTGATAAAGAATATAACAATACAAGATCACAGATTGACATACCAAACACCCGAAAAGTATTTGATAAATACATAGAACATATCGATGCTCAAGGGAATAGGATTCAAATCCCAACGTTAAAAGATGAAACTTACTATACGAAATTGGATACTAATAACAATAGTTTAAGTCTAGAGACAGTAGTAAGGATGGAAGGAATTATTGACTTTTCTGACACTATCTATGCAAGAGCTTCAAGCTATTATGAAAATGAAGATGATTTACTACCAGTAGCAAAAAGAGAACAGATCACTAAATTAAGATCATTGCTAGAAAGTACTGCTCAAGATCTTTCTTCCCTTTAATGGACAATTTTCAACAAGGAAAAACATGATAAGAATTATTATTGCCGGTTTATTAATGTTTTTATTAGTGAGTTGTAGTCACGAACGCACATTTCAAGAAGCGTACGCTGAAGGAAGTTATATTGAAAGTATCAATTTATTAGCGATAAAAATAGAAGAAAAAAGTGAGGCAAACTTTAAGCAAACTGATGCAGCCCAGCTGCGTCAGTTAGTTACCGAGGTGATGAACAAATATGAAAATGAATTAGCTAATACCACAAAGACCAATGATGAACAACGCCAAGAAACATATGAGAAATTATTAGAGCTTAATCAGCGGTTGAGTGATCACTTTTACAGTTCCGAATTAGCATTCTTTTTGGATAAATATCCTAGTGAACGTTTAAAACAAAATATTGCTAACTTTTATACTCAACAAGCAAATGCTATCCCAACTAATTCTGCTGGTGATTATGAAAAAAAAGCAGCGCTATATAAAAAATCTTTAGATAGATATTACGATAAAAATATCGAAAAAGCCTATATTCATGCGGATACTAAATATAGGCAACTTGTGGCACAAACATTATACAATCTTGCTAAACAGGAAATACGCAGAGGTGATTATAATGCAGCGGTAGCTTGTTTTAGAACTATTATTGATATTTATAAGCCATTAGGTCATTACAAAGATACTGAAAAATTAGCTCATTACTATGAAAAAAAAGCGATCAGCCAAGAAGCGTTTAATTCTTATTCTGAAGGTGAAAAAATAGCTAAAAATGCGACTCGGAGTTATCAATATCGACAAGCAGCAACAAATTATCAACATGCCGCGAATACTTATGCAAAGTATGGTAATTATCGAGATTCGGAACAAAAAGCAAGAGACTATGCTAACAAGGGTAAAATAAGACTATATGTGACAGGAAATGCAAATTCATTTTCTAATTTTGTTGAAGATTATTTCAAAAATGATGATGCTATTATATTAGTTTACAACAGCAGTGATAGTGACATTACTATTAATCTTAGTGAAGATGAGCGATATTCTGAAGATGGCGGTTCAGTAACAAATGACACTAAAAAGAATGGTGAAAAAGAATATAACTTAAGAACTGAAACATTAGTAAATAATTATAGTTTAAACCTTAGCATAAATATATTTGGATTAATTGGTTATTATGACAAGTTTTTAGCTGAAAAAAGTTCAAGGCAAGTTAAGTATACTTATACTGGTGATAAACCTAGTTATGAATTTGATCGTACAGATGGTAATTATTATTCTAGAAGTGAATTAAGACAACAAGCTGAAGATGAAATAAAATCAAGACTTAGCAATTACTTTTCTCGGGTTTCTTCAGCAATTCATCAATTATAAATGATCACCAATAAATAAAATCCCACTCAGTTATTCTCTAGGTGGGATTTTTATTATTAAAAATATTTAAATCTCAGTTAAATTTTTAATCAAATAATTATGCAAGACCTAAAACCATTCGTCCATTTCGTGTAGCAACATTAACTACATTATCTAAATCTGTATAACGGCATCCAGTCACCAATAATTTAAGTTCCTCCCACATATTACCGGTTGAAAAAGGTAACATATAATCACTGACGTTATCAGTCCCAATAGCAACAGGTATCCCAGCTGCAGCAAGTTCATCGACTGGCGTTAATGAATTTCGGGTAGGGCCATGTTCTTCACGGCGCGGGCTATCGATCCAAGCAAATGGGCAAGCAATTACCATCATTTTAGCTTCTTTCATTTTTTGATAGAGTTTTTGACGATATTCCAAACTATGAGCGGTAATTGAAATACTATGAATAGCCACCACGCGACCATGCATACCATGCTCAATGGTTTTATCAGTAAGTTGCTCGGTTTCGATTTCATCTGATGAGTTAAATTGGTCAACATGGACATGTACCATTTTGCCTAATGTTTTACCGGTTTGCATTAACACATCTAAATGTTTTAATCCCATGCCTTCACCATGATCTCGCTCATCACGACGCGGCAAACCACCAATAATATCCACTAAATCAGCACCTTTATCAAACCAGTATCGGGCTTCTTTATCAATGACTCCTTTAAGAGTTTGATTGACTAATTTAATCGTAATATCGTTTTTATATGTTTCACGAGCGCGCAGAGCTCCTCTAATTGCTCGCTCTTCGGCAATCGGATCAATATCAACAAATGAACCCATGGCAGTAACACCTTGTTCAATCATGCGTTCAACCGCCATGCTAAAATGTCGATAATAATCATCTTCGGTCATTGCTGCTTTCACTTTATCAAGCGTGTCCCATTTTTCAATTAAAGTCTGTTTTTGGTAGACATCAAAACTATCTACAGAGATAGTAAAAGCACGATCAGCATGCATATGTGAATTAACCCAACCACCATTTTGTTTAATTTTGTTCATCAAATATGCTTTTAAGCTCTGATCTCGACTAGTTGATAACATTTGTTTATTATCGGTCATAATGCGCCTCTAAAATTTGGTTACTATTAAGTTTTAATTAAAAATGGATAAAAAAAATCCCCCAAAAAGGAGGATCACAATAAACCTGTTAGGATATTTCTTATAGTAATGAAAATACAAGTTGTCATGGAAGTTTACACTTTATTATTATTCCTAAGTGGGAGAGATTTTAATGGATTCATTGTTAAGATCAAGTATTTTAATTTTGAAAATATTTAAATAAATGAAATGGTTAAAGTATTATTTTTTAGATTTTTCAAACTAAAAAAAAGTCTATTTATCATCTCAAAGAGTAAACTATTAAATTACATATACCTAACTTACTATTTAATAATAAGTATAATGGTCGAAAAAATGAGATTAGCATGATTATTAAAAAGCTGTTTATTCTTAACAGTAGGATTTCAATCATTACAAAACAAATTTACTTATAAGGGTGAAATATGTCACAACTAAACATTATTGCCACTATTACGATAAAACCAGAGTATCATGAAGCATTTAGACCGATATTTAAACGATTAGTTATCGGTAGTCGAGCTGAACACGGCTGTGTTCGTTATGAGCTGAATCAAAGTATTGAGAATCCCAATATTTATATAGTAGTAGAAACGTGGCAATCACAGCAGGCGATTGACTTACATAATACAACGCCACATTTTGTTGAATTTGCTAATTTTGCTAAGAAGCATGTTGATGGATTATCGATTTGTATAGCTAAACAGGTTGATGTCTAAGCGGATAACTAAACACCAACAAAACCACCGATATTTAATCATATCGGTGGCAAATGAGCTTACATTTTGTCAACGGTTTTAATGCCAAGCATATCTAAACCCGTTTTAAGCGTTTTGGCTGTTAATGAGGCCAGTTTCAATCTGCTAACTTTTAAACTTTCATTTTCCGCGGCCAAAATTGGGCAGTGTTCATAAAAACTTGAAAATAGGGTAGCGATATCATACAGATACGCACAAAGAACATGTGGGGTACCTTCTGCGGCAACAGTTGTGATTGTTTCATCAAATTGATTCAAACGAATTGCTAACGCTCGTTCCTTTTCAGTTCCTAAATCGATATGACCATCTAGATTGTCTTCATTGATATTCGATTTTTTAAATACTGAAAGTACACGGGTATAGGCATACTGTAAATAAGGTGCTGTATTGCCTTCAAATGACAGCATATTATCCCAATCAAATACATAATCAGTTGTTCTATTTTTGGATAGATCAGCATATTTAACCGCACCAATGGCAACTGCATCAACCACTTGAGCAAGCTCGGCATCAGAAAGATCAGGATTTTTGCTTTTAATTAATGTTGCTGCTCGCTCTGTTGCTTCATCGAGTAGATCATTTAGTTTAACGGTATCACCTGAACGCGTTTTAAATGGTTTACCATCTTTACCTAACATCATACCGAACATATGATGTTCAAGTTTTAAAGATTCTGGGACATATTTTGCTTTATGCACAATCGCCCAAACTTGTTCTAAATGTTGGTGTTGGCGTGAATCGGTATAATATAAAATACGATCCGCGTGTAAGGTTTCATAACGATATTTTGCACAGGCAATATCGGTTGTTGCATAAAGATAACCACCATCTCGTTTTTGGATGATAACACCCATTGGTTCGCCTTCTTTATTTTTATACTCATCTAAAAACACAACAATAGCGCCTTCACTTTCAACGGCTAATTTTTTCTGTTTAAGATCGGCAACAATGCCCGGTAGCATGCTGTTATAGATACTTTCACCCATGGTATCTTCTAGTGAAAGTGTGACATTGAGTCGTTTATATGTGGCAATATTTTGCGTCATGGTAATATCAACCAGTTTTCGCCACATGTCACGGCAATACTCATCACCACCTTGAAGCTTAACGACATAATTACGGGCTTTTTCAGCAAAGACCTCATCTTCGTCATAATGTTTTTTGGCTGCACGATAAAAAGATTCTAGATCCGATAGATCCATATCGTTGGCCTGTTCATTTTGCATTTTTTCAAGGTAAGCGATTAACATACCAAATTGAGTTCCCCAATCACCAACGTGATTAGCTCGAATCACATTGTGACCAAGAAAATTTAAGACTCTAACACTCGCATCACCAATAATCGTTGAGCGTAAATGACCAACATGCATCTCTTTTGCTACGTTTGGTGCTGAGTAATCAACCACAATAGTTTGTGGTTTAGCCGGTAAGGTGATATTCAATTTATCGCTACTTAATGCTACTTCGTTCTGCTCGGCAATCCAACTATTTTTTAAAAAGATATTAATAAAACCCGGTCCAGCAATTTCTACTTTATCGGCAATATCTTCAATATCCAGATGTTGTAATACTTTTTCTGCCAATGCGCGTGGTGGCATACCCAATTTTTTAGCGGTAGCCATGATACCATTTGCTTGATAGTCACCAAATTGAACTTTGGCTGATTGCTTGATTAAAGCATCACAGTTTTTATCTGCACCAGCCATAATCATTGCTTGCGAAACTCGTTGCGTTAATAGTTGTTGAATGTTCACATTGTACCTAATCAATAATCATAAAATGAGGCATATAATACCGACAAACACAACAATTGTCACTGATTGCCTGTAATCTTACCTTGTTTTAATTTGTCTAAATTTGTATTTATCAACACATCGCCTGTTTACAATTCTATTTGCTACCACTAAACTACTCATCGTTCTCAACGGGGTGCCCTGAAGGGCTGAGAGTGTCAGAAAAACTGACATAACTCGTCGAACCTGAACTGGATAATACCAGCGGAGGGATTTGAGTTATTATATCTGCTCAAACCTTTTGTCTTTTACACATTACTTTGGAGGCAAAATGTTTCGTAAAAACTTTTTACTATCTGTTATATTTTCATTTTCACTATTTAGTCATCTAGCTAATGCACAACAACCAACTCTAACCGTTTATAGTTACAATTCATTTATGTCACAGTGGGGGCCGGGTGAAACAATTAAAAAAGGCTTCGAAGCGCAATGTCATTGCCAACTTGATGTTGTCACATTGGGAGATGGCGTATCTGTTTTAAATCGGATTCGCCTCGAAGGCGACAAAACAAATGCTGATGTTATTTTAGGATTAGATAACAACCTATTAGCACAAGCCAAGCAAGCGGATATCTTAATTCCGCATCAAATTAGTAAACCCGATAATCTCAATACCGATTGGTGGGATGATAGTTTTATTCCTTATGATTTTGGCTATTTCGCTTTTATCTATAATCAAGATAAAATTAAAAATCCTCCTCATTCATTACATGAATTGATCGAAAACAAAGCTAATTGGAAAATCATTTATCAAGATCCTAGAACCAGTACTCCAGGATTAGGTTTTTTGTTTTGGATGAAAAAGGTCTATGGTGACGAGGTGGCAAATGCATGGCAACAAGTGGCTAAACATACGGTCACAGTAACCAAGGGTTGGAGTGAAGCTTATGGTATGTTCTTAAAAGATGAGGCTGATTTGGTATTAAGTTATAGCACATCGCCGATAGCACATATTATTAATGAAAATAATCATAGCTACGCAGCCGCGATTTTTGATGAAGGTCACTATCGCCAAGTCGAAGTGGCTGGCATCATTAAATATAGCCAAGAAGTCGATTTAGCTCGACAATTTTTACGTTACTTACTAACACCCGAGATACAACGACAATTTGCTGAAAAAAATGTGATGTATCCAATAATTAAAACGGATCTACCCGATGCTTATAAGCAAATTAATACCATTGATAAATCGCTAGAATTTACACCGGAAGAGGTTGAAAAACATCAAAAAGGCTGGATTCGTGAGTGGCAGTCAGCAATAAGTAAATAGTTAAGTATTATTAATGTTAAAATTCAGATCATTATTACCAGGTATTAGTGCTGCTAGTTTAATTTTAATCATATTAAGTTCAGCACTTCTCGCTATCTGGAAATTTGCCTTGCAGTCAGGAAATTTAAGCATCTATTTTGATAGTTACATATTGCACATTATATGGATAACTTTTTACCAAGCTGTATTGTCGACATTATTATCACTAATCACAGCCATATTAATGGCTAAAGCATTATCTTTAGTGGATTTTAAAGGTAAAAACTTGTTATTGAAAATGATGCCTATTACCTTTATCTTACCAACACTAGTTGTTGTGACTGGTTTACTATCGGTTTACGGGCGACAAGGTTTATTATCAAATATCTGCCAAATATTACACATACCATTCTCATTTTCAATTTATGGTTTACAAGGCATTTTATTGGCGCATGTATTCCTGAATTTCCCTTATGCCTGCTGTCTATTTTATCAAACCTTACAAAGCGTACCTATTGAACAAAAACATTTAGCTGCACAATTAAATTTTACTAATGTAACCTTTTTTAAAATTATTGAATGGCCATTACTGCGTAGACAAATATTACCTATGGCGGCATTAATTTTTATGTTATGTTTTTCAAGTTTCGCCATTGTGTTAGCACTAGGTGGAGGGCCTAAATATACCACGCTTGAAGTTGCTATTTATCAAGCAATTCGTGATTTTGAACTGTTACAAGCAGCATTACTTGCCTGTCTACAATTAGTTTGTTGTATTGCCTTCATTGGATTAATGCAAAAGATAAACAGAATCGATAAAAAATTAACGGTAAACTTTACTCAAACAGACTATCGTTTACCTTTACCCAAAGGATTAAAAATTGTTAGTTCAGTGCTAATTTTGATCGGTGGATTATTTATATTGTTACCTATGCTGACTATCCTGTTTCAAGGTATCTATTTCTTTCAATTCTCATTGTTGACCTTTTCATTACAGCAAGCTTTACTTTTTTCAATCATTATTGCTTTTGGTTCATCAATTATTGCCATGATACTGGGGTTACTATTACTTTGGACCAATAGTCGATTACTGATAAATAGACAACCTCGATTGAGTAATGGACTATTATTAATTGCATCACTTATTCTAGCCATACCAAGTATGGTATTGGCATCAGGATTATTTTTATTACTATTTGACTATAGTAATAATGCCATTTTTATCTGCTTATTGATGATGGTTTGTAATGGATTGATGGCGTTACCATTTATTATAAAAAATCTTGCCGTACCAATGTATGATATTACCGCTCGATATTGGCGACTCACCCAATCACTGAATATCAATGGTTTAACTCACTTTTATTTAATTGATTTTAGAGGATTAAGAAGAATAATATTAATGAGTTTTGCATTTGCTGGCATATTGTCATTGGGCGATTTTGGTGTAATTGCCTTATTTGGTGGGCAGTCAGTCACCACTTTACCTTATTATTTATATCAACAGATATCGCATTATCATTACAAAGAAAGTATAGTAACAGCGGCAATTTTATTAATTTTATCATTTAGCTTATTGGTTGTTATGGATTATGATCGAACTTCAAAAAACTGAGTATCAATATGATAACTTCAACATGCACTTTGTGCTTAATATTGCCGCTAAAGAAAGAGTGGTCATTGTTGGCCCAAGCGGTGCAGGCAAAAGTACATTACTCAGTTTAATAGCCGGATTCATTTTTCCCAATGGCGGACAAATCATTCTCAATCAGCAAAATGTTACTACCACTTTACCGGGTAAACGACCCGTATCGATGCTATTCCAAAACAATAATTTATTCAGCCATCTTACCGTAGAACAAAATATAGCGTTAGGTATTAAACCATTATTAAAACTTAGCCGAGCAGAACAGACAATAATTGGTGACATATTAGTGCGTGTCGGATTGGAAGGCTTTAACCAACGTTATCCCGAACAACTTTCAGGAGGTCAACGGCAACGTGTTGCACTGGCACGCTGTTTAATACAACATCGTCCAATTTTACTCCTTGATGAACCATTTTCTGCGCTTGACCAAGCATTACGTTTTGAAATGCTAGCTCTTGTTAATCAAGTTTGTAGCGAATTCAACCTTACTTTAATGATGGTCTCGCATTATTTGGATGATTCTCTTCACCACTTCTCACGTTGCCTCGTTATTGATAATGGAAAAATTATTTTTAATGCAGCTCCAAATCAGCTTAATGAAAATCAAAAGATAGCGGAGTTATTAGGTATTGAAAGTTAGGATTTTAAGTTGAAAAAGTTGAGGAGAGTTTTTTAAATAATTAAAAACTGTGATTTAGCTGGTTATCTTACTAATAATATTTACAAAATTTAACAATTTAGCCTCAAAAAGTGGTTGCGAGGTTTTTTTATGTCTTTATAATTTTAAACAATTTTCAGTAGGATTATCGATCATTATTTAGTTAATCAAACTAACAATTGAAGATAAAATATCAAATTAAACATAAAGTTAATTGACAGGATGTCGAATATGCATTATAATTTAAAACACCAAACACCAAACACCAAACACCAAACCTGCTCAACCTATAATTTAATTACAGCTAATTACCTCAATCCAAGTTTACTTTTTCACGATAATTTATATTTTCACAGAAAATCCAAGTTAATATCTAGTCTTAGTCCATATCAATTTAGTCAAAGAACAAAAAAAACAAAACGCTGTTTAGTTCAGCTTTCACCTGGTGGAGATTTGATAGCAAATACAATGTGTTGTATTTTTTCTTTAACAAATTCTTCATTATTATCCGTTTGTTTATCTCTGGTTAAACCGTTTATTTATATTTTATTTATTTTATGCTTTTTAGGCGTCAGTCAAAAAAGCCTAGCACTTACAGCACATAGTATAAATGTCATTATTGGTAATAAACCGAAAGTTGTCGGTATTGAAGGGGCATCGAAAAAACATGGTTTTACTGTTAATGGTGTTTTATATAGTTCAAATACCAATAACTTAAGTGACACACAAATCAATCAGTTTGATGGTAATTTAACAATTAAGGACTTTATTATTAAAGATTATGCAATGAATGATTTAGATGTGACGGCTAATTATGATGATACCGATGGTGATGGCATTCGCAATAACACTCCGTTCACCGTAGAAAAAACAACCTATAGTTGGTTTGATAATAAAGGGATAAAAATCGAAAATAATGAAAAAATAATTGGTTGTGCTAGTGACATTTCCATGCCGTTAACTTTAACTATTACAACGAAAGTAAAAACCTATTCCGAATATGGTGTTCCTAATGAAAGCGAATATGTTGATATCACTCAAAAATATAAAATTATGGCTAAACCTGAAATCTGTTATGCTAAACCTTATGGAATGATACTGTATCCACAATATGTTTGGGGAAGTGTTAGACCAGTACCATATCAAGGAAGTCTTGATTGTCTTTTATCTGGTTATGCTGAGCATGAATTTGAATTATCTATGGATGAAAATTTTGTAGATCTTAGAGAGACAAGAGGTTGGAATTATGATAATAGCCGAGAAAGGGATAGCTATTGCGGTGGTGGTTATAATGCGAATGTTTTTGATCCAGTTAATGGTTTTAAAGTGTCAGCTTCTCCTCATTTCCCTACCACAGGCTTTCCAGGAGCAAAATTTCAATTAATTATGACAGGTCATCAAGATGATTTTGAATATACGTTTTCGGCAACGCCAAATGATAGTATTACGGTTGATAAACAAGGTTATGTTATGTTGATTAAAAAGCCGATAGGTCCTGTCACAATAACTGCAAAATTTAAACATGATGAACAAATTCCTGAACAAAATTATACTTTCAATTTAACCGGTATATGGGCTTTACCTCAGGGACAAATTGATAAAGTTTATACTTATCAGCAAGTCGTTAATATGTGCGGAGGGGAGTCTAAATTGCCTACTCGATCCGAAATGTCTAATTCGCCGAATGCCCCTGCTTCTTGGATTAAATATCCTTATAAATGGGATGCTTTTACACGTGATATAGGACAAGGACTTTTGAGTGAGTGGGGAATGACAAGCAAGGAAACTTATCCTGATTCAAATTGGTTCACACATTACTTTTGGTTTTACTCTAAAGACAAGTATCTAGGTCCTTATGGTGATAATAACCATCTATTTGATAGATTTGCCATTGATGCTTGGATTGGGCAAATAGGTGTTTGGGCCTACGCTCAACAACTAAGAGGCGTATGTATTCAATAAGAGAATAATATTAATAAAATACAATGTGGATGAATTTTGGTGATAATTCTCGTAGATGATTTTGATACATGGAGTGAAATACGTTATTAAACAGTCGGTTAAGTGTCTAATAGTTAATGCATTTTCGAAAATATGGATTTTAGTTAAAAGTACTTATCATTTGAAACTTTTATTTATAAATTATTCCTCATAAAACCATCTTTTTCGGATGGAGGTCGTTATTGGCGTCATATTGATGGAGGATTATTTAGTGAATCGGGGATGTCAATTAAATATAGCTATCCCGATTCTGACTAGCCGGACAGTGGATTACTTTGGTTTTATACAAGAGATCAATATGCAGTATCATCAGATATAGCTGCAGGCTTATCTGATCGGTTTGCTGCTGACGCATGGATAGGACAAATACAAGTTTGGGAAAAAATCAGTCTTTACGAGCGGTCTACAAAGAATAAATACATATTTAACTTAATATTACTATTAGAAAGTTTTAGTATAATTGTTACAAATAAAAAGGGTAGTAATGAATTTTATTCAAAAATTAGAAGAACAATCACAATTTGAAGGTGTTTTATGATTTAAAGAAGGGGTGTTTTTACGTGCATATAATCAAGGCGTGTATATATTAACTGAATTGCTAGGTTATTCATTTAAAGTACGGGTAATAAAATTAAAAACACTTAAAAACAAATCGATAACGACCTGTGCATTTCCACTGAATACACTAGCCACTAGCAAAACGGCTATCTAACGTTAATATCACTGAATTTGGGGTAAGTTATCCGTATGCTTATAATCGTGAAAGTTATAGTTTGTGGTTTCAGCGACATTGTCATGAAGAGATCTTTGCAAACGAAAAGGCAATAGCCCGCCGTGAGCCATTGAAAATGCGCGATCGGCGGGCGTCGGCGCTAGCGATTAAAAAATCGCACTATAGAGAAAAATACTAACAGTATCTATCTAAAATTAAATCAAAAACAAATTAATTATCTTTCAAATTAGCAACAAGGCTGTTATTCGCTTGAAGTAAATTATGCATTTATCCGAAGTTTAAAAAATAAGCTTAATTCTCGATCTAAAAATGGTGATATTGATTATTAACGTAAATCTAATCTATCCAAATTGTTTATATATTATTTAGCCACTTTTTCGGGGGCTTTTATTTGCTCTTAAGGTTTTGTTAATCTGCATTTGTTAGTTTAGTGACCATTATTAATTGTGAATAATGGCAGCTATGCAAAAGTTAGATAATTCTGGAAGTTTTAATTGGCGTTCATTGATCTATGTAATTTTATTTTTTTGTTACTTTTCTTGTAGTTTGCAACTCTATATTGTTTTGTCTGGACATGCTAATTTTATTGGTTTACGCGATTCAATTATTTACAGCATGATTTGGTTGGTACCGGTATTATTTTTCCCTCGTTATACAAAAAAAATTGCTACTGTTTATGGCATTATAATTGGGGGATTATCATTAATTTCTATTGGTTATTTCACCATATATCGACAAGAGTTTTCACAGAGTGTTTTTTTTGTAATGGCCGAGTCCAATTATAATGAATCACATGAGTTTATCTCTCAATATTTAAGCATTAAGTTAGTTATAGTATTGCTGATCTATATTTTGCTTGGTTTTTTTCTATGGCTTAAAGTCAAACCTATTTATGTTAAAAATATGACTAAATGGTTAGTGTCTATATTCATTGTTGTTTATGCATTAATGCCGCTTTGTATTGGTGTTGTAATAAAAAAAATGTCATTTGCACAAGCCACTCAACATTTACAAGAACGTATGGAAACTACAGTGCCGTGGCAATTGATCAACAGTTATTTAGCATATCGTTCACAATTGTCGAATATGGAGAATATTTTAAATCATTTGCAAACATTGCCTAAGTTTGAAAACTTAACGGATGCTAATGGTGATACACCAAGAACATTAGTATTGGTGATTGGTGAATCGACTACACGTAATCGTATGGGGATTTATGGTTATGAACGCAATACTACACCGTTGATTGAACAATTTAAGCAAGATAATCCTGATTTTGTTGTGTTTAATGATGTAGTTTCATCAAGACCTTATACTATTGAAATATTACAGCAAGCCCTAACTTTGGCAGATGAACAAAATCCAGATTTATATCTTAGCAAACCATCTCTTATTCACCTTATGAAGCAAGCTGGTTATAAAACCTTTTGGATCACTAATCAACAGACTATGACAAAACGTAATACGATGTTAACTATGTTTTCTAAACAAGCTGATGAACAGTTTTATATGAATAACGATCGTAATCAAAGTTCACGACAATATGACTCATCGGTATTTGAACCATTTAAAAAAGTATTACATGATCCTGCTGAAAAGAAATTTATCGTCATTCACCTGCTTGGTACGCATATGAAATATGAATTGCGCTATCCTCAAAGTACTGATTATCAGCGTTTTAATAATAGATCAGATTTAGCATTTAAACTTGATGATGATAAGTTAAAGGTTTATAACAGTTATGATAATGCAATAACCTATAATGACTTTGTAACAACCAAACTATTTAATTTATTTAAAGATAGTCAGGAAAATGGTTTTATGTTGTATTTTTCTGATCATGGTGAAGATGTTTATCAAACCCCTCCGCATGATATTCTAGGTCGTAATGAAAAAGCGCCTACTAAGGTGATGTATACTGTACCATTCATGCTATGGCAGTCACCAAAATGGCTAGCTAGTCATCCCAATCACTATCAGTCCTATGTGAATAGAAAATTCAGTACTCAAGACTTGATTCATACTTGGTCTGATTTAGCAGGGCTTAGTTATAAATCCTATGCTCCAGAAAAAAGTATAGTAAATCCGAAATTTGAACAATCGATTCGTTGGATTGGCGATCCTCATGATAAAAAAGGCTTATCTGATTTTGATAAGTTAACTAAATAATAGTGAGTAATTTGCAGATAAAGTTAAGGTGTGATATTGTATATTTATACAGTTATTTTTTTAATGCTATTACACCTATTATGCGAAAAATTATTCATGTCGATATGGATTGTTTTTATGCCGCTGTCGAAATGAGAGACAATCCCCGTTATCGCAATATTCCTATTGCGGTAGGGGGGGATCCGCGTAAGCGAGGTGTGGTATCAACTGCAAATTACTTAGCTCGTCAATTTGGTGTCCATAGTGCGATGTCCATGGCACAGGCAATTAAGCTCTGTCCTAATCTTAAAGTTATCCCCGGTCGGCATGCTGTTTATAAAGAAGTTTCTAATCAAATTCAGCAAATCTTTAAACGATATACGCAAGCTATTGAAACACTCTCCCTTGATGAAGCTTATCTCGATGTGACTGATTGTAAACTTTTTTACGGCTCAGCTACTTTAATTGCTCAAGATATCCGCCAAGCGATATATAAAGAACTCGAACTCACCGCTTCGGCAGGTGTTGCTCCACTTAAGTTCTTAGCCAAAATAGCTTCTGACATTAATAAGCCTAACGGACAGTATGTAATTACACCTGAACAAGTAGGGAGTTTTATTGAGCAGTTACCGCTAAAAAAAATTCCTGGTGTGGGTAAAGTAACTGAGAAAAAGCTAACTGAATTGGGATTATATACTTGTAAGGATGTGGTCAATTATGACCTAACAAAATTGCTTAATCAGTTTGGTAAGTTTGGTCGAATTTTATATGAACGTTGTCAAGGTATAGATGAACGTGAAGTTTGTAATGACAGACAACGTAAATCCGTAGGTGTAGAGCGTACTTTAGTTGATGATATTCATAGTTGGGATGAGTGTTTAGCTCAATTTGAACCGTTATTTGATGAACTCGAAAAAAGATTAAGCAAAGTTCGTGCTGATTTATCGATTGCAAGGCAAGGTGTCAAATTTAAATTTGATGATTTTCAACTGACAACCCAAGAACATGTATGGTCAAAATTGGATAAGGATGATCTGATTGAACAGGCTTATAAAGTGTGGTCAGAAAGACGAAATAATCGAGGTGTAAGATTAATTGGTTTTCATGTCACTTTAATTGATCCTCAAGTTGAAAAACAGCTAATTTTTCAATTTTGATTGCTAACTGACGATCAAATAGTTATTTTTTACTGTTAGATCATGGTGAGATTTTTTAATGATAAAGGATCTGATTTAATTTTGATAAATCAGATCCTTGATTGTTATTTTGAATATATAGCTAAATGATTATTTTAAATTTTGACCATTAGTCTTAATCACATTTTTATACCATTCAAATGATTCTTTTTTATAGCGTTTCATACTGCCGTTACCTTCATTGTCACGATCAACATAAATTACGCCATAACGTTTTTTCATTTCACCAGTAGTGAAAGATACTACGTCGATAATTCCCCATGCTGTATAACCAATCACATCAACACCATCGTAATCCATCGCTTTTTGCATCGCTTTGATATGAGCGCCAAGGTATTCAATACGTGGTTTATCATGAATTTGGTTATCATGTTCTAGTTCATCGATCGCACCAAAACCATTTTCAACAATGAATAGTGGTAATTGATAACGATCATATAAACGGTTAAGTGTATAACGCAATCCTTCCGGATCGATTGGCCATCCCCAGTCACTGCTTTTAATATATGGATTTTCTACCGCGTTTGGTAGCGCACCATTAACAATATTGTCACGATGTTCATTTTTAGCATCAGCTTTTACCACTGTTGACATATAATAACTAAAGCCAATGTAGTCAACTGTTCCTTGTTTTAAACAGGCTAAATCATCTTCAGTGATATCAAGTTTGTAACCTTCTCGTTCAAACTCTTTTAATGCATAAGCAGGGTAATAACCACGTACATGTACATCAGGGAAGAAGAAGCGTTGATGCATAGCAATTTCTGATGCCATCATATCTTCAGGATTACAAGAATATGGATAGATTGGCACATGCGAAATCATACAACCAATTTCAAAATTAGGATTAATTTTCTTACCAGCAATCACTGCTTTAGCACTGGCTAACAATTCATAGTGAGCCACTTGATAAAGTACTTCTTGTGGATTTTCACCAGGTTCAACTTGCACACCTGAATTAGTCCAAAAGAAGATTGGATTACTGGTATCCATTTGATTATTAATCTCGTTGAACGTCATCCAATATTTGACTTTATTTTTATAGCGCTCAAAACAACTAATTGCGAAACGTTCGAAAAACTCAACGGTTTTGCGATTTCTAAATCCACCATAATGACGAGCAATATGTAATGGAATTTCAAAGTGTGAAAGGGTGATAACCGGTTCAATTCCATTAGCAATAAGTTCATCAAACACATCATCATAAAACTGTAGGCCAGCTTCATTTGGTTCTAACTCATCACCATTAGGAAAGATTCGTGTCCAAGCAATTGAAGTACGTAAACATTTCAAACCTAATTCAGCAAATAACTTAATATCCTCTTTATAATGATGATAAAAATCAATTGCGGTATGATTTGGATAAAATTTACCAGCTTCGATATCTTGAGTGATTTGTCTTGCAACGCCATGAGCACCAGCGGTCATGACATCAACCACGCTTGGTCCTTTTCCTCCTTCATTCCAACCGCCTTCAAATTGGTGAGCAGCTAATGCGCCACCCCATAAAAATGGTTTCTTAGTCATTTTTGGTTCCTTGTTATTGCTTAATTTCGAATATGATATCGTCAAGATTTACGTCTTTATTTTCAGTTAATGTGATCAATTGGTACTGATCAGTATTAACAATAATAATTGGTGTGATTAATGGGTAACCAGCTTGTTTAATTGCTTGTGGATCAAAGCTAATTAATAAATCACCCGTTTTAACTTGTTGTCCCATACTCACATGGTAACTAAATTCATTGTTAGTTAGATTAACAGTGTCAATACCAACGTGAATTAATAATTCTACGCCATTATCTAAACTTAAACCGATAGCATGTTTTGAACTTTCAAAAACGGCGGTCACTTTACCATTATAAGGTGCATAAATATGGTTCTCAGTTGGTTCTATTGCAATTCCTTCCCCCATCAATTTCTGAGCAAATGCTGGATCTGGTACTTCACTCAGAGGTAATGCTTTACCGATCATGGGACTAGTAATATTGATTTTATCAAGAACAATTTTGGGCGTATCATTTTCAATTTTTCCATTATTTTGGTTATTTTCATTGGTACCAAAAATTTGTATAAGAATAACTGGTCCAAATAACGCAATTAACGAACCAATGGATACACCGATTACTGAATTATAATGTTCTGGATTAATCGTATTAACAATAGTTAATGGACCAGCTAATGGGGCATAAGCGTAGAAGTAAGGTGTAAAGAAACCAGCGACAATACCACCAATTGATGCACACGCACAACCGTAAATAAATGGTTTTTTGAAGCGTAAGTTAACCCCATAAATTGCTGGTTCAGTAATACCAAATAGACCAGTTACAAATGCTGATATTGATACCCCTTTCATCTCGGAAGAACGTGTTTTGATATAGAATCCAAGTGCCGCACCAACTTGACCGATTACGGCAATAGTTTGATAAGCTTGGAATGAATCTTGACCATTTAGCTTCATGTTTTCTAAAACTATTGGAGTTATTCCCCAATGGACGCCGAATATAACAAGTACTTGCCAGAATGCCCCAATAATAGCACCAGCTAACCATGGAGCAAAATCAACTAAATAGTTGTATCCGATTGATATATAGCGTGCAGCCCCAGCAGTAAGAGGTCCAACTACTAGTAACGTTAGTGGTACCATGATAACTAAACAGATGAATGGCATGAACAATGGTTTAATAATGCTATGTAATCTAGGTTCTAAGAAACGTTCTAAATAAGACAGCAACCAAACTAAAAATAGTGGTGGTAATACGGTAGACATATAAGTGGTTTCAGACAGTGGTAAACCAAATAAATCAAATGTTCCACCTTCCTTAATAAATTTTGCTATCTCTGCCCAGGTCGGTGAAAGCAGCGCAGCACAACACGCTACCGCAATATAGATATTACAACGGAAATGTTGCGATGCGGTAATGGCAATAAATATAGGTAAAAAAGTGAATGGAGCCCAAGAGATAAAACTAAATACTTGACAAGTGCTCGTTTTATCAAAACCAGGGAAGGCCAGATTAATTAAAATCAAGATACCTTGTAATATCCCTGCACCAGCTAATACATAAACAAATGGAGCAAAAACGGCTGACATAGTGGCAATAACACGGTTTAAAATGCTACTTTTACTATTTACATCTACTTTATTACCACTTTTCAGTAATTGGGTAAAGGCATTATAGACTTTATCTACATTAGTACCGATAACAATTTGAATTTGTCCACCTTTTTCAACTACCGTGATAACACCCGAAAAATTGGCAATTGTTTCTTTGGCATTTTCGGGGGTAGATTGTGTCACCACACGCAAACGAGTGGCACAACGAGCTACGGTAACAATATTATCTTCACCGCCTAACTCATTTAAAATATCAACGGCCAATTTATTATAATCTCTAATTTTGGATGACATTAACTAAGCTCCTTTTCATAGAATAGTGAGCTTATATTATCCTTAAATGAAAAATTGTTAATGACCAATTTTATTGTTTGTGATCTAGATCCCGTTTTCTCGCAATTTTGATTTAATAATTAATTTACAGGTATAGAATAAAAACTATTTATAACAATAATAAAGAATTACAAATGTTAAAATATCAAGATGTAGCGAAAAAAATCCAGCAAGCGATTTATCAGCAAAATTTGCCTAAAGGTACGCAGTTGCCTAATATCGAAGGTTTAATTCAGCAATATCAAGTCAGTCGAACCACTATTATTAAGGCACTAAATCGTCTTGAAAGACATGGCGTAATTTATCAAATCCAAGGTAGTGGTATTTTTGTTCGGCAACCCAAAAAACAAGGTTATCTAAATTTTTTAGAAAGTCATGGGTTTAGTGTCGATCTCAATGATTTACCTGGCTCATCGCAAGTATTTAATGTTGATGTTATGCAACCTAATGTCAAAGTTAAAGAATACCTCCAGTGTGAAGATGATGAGTATGTTTATTATATAAAACGGTTGCGTTTGGTTGAAGGTAAAGTATATGGCTTTGAACAATCTTATTATCGAAAAAAAATTGTTTCTTATTTAAATAAAGAAATTGCTGAAAACTCAATTTTTAGTTATGTAAAAGATATTTGTAAGGTCAATATCGGTTTTTCAGACAAATATTTTAAAGCTATAAAATTAGATGAAGATATCGCGCCTTATTTAGGTTTAAATGCTGGCGATCCTGCTCTATGTGTTGAAGAAATCTTTTATACTTCTTCTGGTGAACCTTTCGATTTTTCACAAATTATCTATCATTACGATAATGCGAAATTCTTCGTTCAAAGTCATTCAAAATAGTCTGCAAGATTTCATTTAGTTAATAAATTATTAACCAAATGAAATCTAATCAATCTAAAGTACTTTATATATAAACTTACATCAAATTAGTTTTGCTCCACCTTTTTAAGAGTTTCGAATGAGCCTGATAAGGTTAGGGTGATTTCATATTCAGGTGGTGTATAAATATCAACATTACTATAGTTCTTCATTGAAACCATTTTGAACATCATTTGATCACTACTAGAGTTATTTCTTTCATAAATTGCTTCAGGATATCTTGATTGAATTTCAAGTGAAATAGGTGCACCAACGACATATTGTTTAGCCATTAAACGTTGAACTTTAGTAGTTAATTGGTTTAATAAAAGAGTTTCATGCTCTTTTACTGCAGTTTGAATGGCTTCTGGTGATACGCTATAAGAGATGTCATTATTGACTTTCATTTTTAACTCTTGTGCTTTGGCAATAATCTTACCGATAAGATCGAGTCTATTTATTTTTATTTTTAAAGTGTTATTAACAAAATAACGTTGCTCATTAATTTTGTCTGTATCAATTTGTCTGACAAACGAGCTCTTAATTGAAACATTTGTTAAACCAATATTTTTTAAATCATTCGCGATATTAGTATATTTTTGGTATAGATCTTCTTTTGCTTTACTTTCACTATTAGCGACTGCAGTAATTTGGAATAGATAATAGTTAGTTAACTTCTCTTCTTCAAGCTGAGAAATATCATTTATATTATATTTATCAAGGGCTTTATTTAGATTGATAAAACTGTCATTATCATCAATAGTTAATACAATATTAAGAAACGCTTGATAATGGTTATCTTCTTGATTGTTTTCTTTCGCAATTGTTTTAACTCTGTTTTTGTAGTCTATGGTGACTAAATTATCATCGGTGATATTAAGAGTGTTTAGGTAATTTTTTAATTTCTTCATTGTCTCAACGTTAAGATCTGAAGCTTCAGTAGGTGTTGCACCTTCTGTTTCTAAAGTAATAGAAAATTCAACTGTATCAGGTTTTAATTTAATGCTATCAATAATACTTGAATTAATTTGCCCCACAGGAATGAGATCTTTTCCATATTTTAATTGTTGCAGTTCTAAATAAGAGTTACTAACGTTTAACTCGTTATAGTTTGCCTGAGATGGAAATATGGTGCTTATATTGAGTAACAAAATTAATATAAATGTTTTTTTCATTTTATATCCTTAATTCAGTCTAGAGAAATGGGCTTAAGTAAATTAATGTAGAAAGATAAGACAAATTATAATTAATTTAATTGAAAAGTTGTCAAATAATTGTAAAAACTTGCAAATATAAAAAAAGCGTCTTACGACGCTTGGTTATTTAATGCCATATTCAGAACGATATGCTTCGACTTGGACTACTTGGTCTTTACGTGATGGATCACGATAAAGATATTGGATCAAATCATCTAAAGTGATAATCGAAATTACGTCACAACTATAAGTTTGTTTGATTTCTTGAATAGCGGATAATTCACCTCTACCTTTTTCTTGACGATCAAGACAGATTAATACGCCAGCAAGTTTAGATTGATTATCTTCTAAAATTCGCATTGATTCACGAATTGCAGTACCAGCGGTAATTACATCATCAACTAACATGACGCGTTGTTGATAAATAGAACTACCAACTAAATTACCACCTTCACCATGATCTTTAGCTTCTTTTCGGTTAAAGCAATAAGGTACATCAACATTGTGGTGCTCGGATAAAGCCACAACTGTAGATGAGACAATTGGGATACCTTTATAGGCAGGACCAAAGATGACATCATATTTTAAATTTGCATCCATTAATGCAGCGGCATAAAAACGACCTAATAACGCCAAATCCTTTCCGGTATTAAATAGTCCTGCATTAAAAAAATAGGGACTTTTCCGTCCTGATTTTAAGGTAAACTCACCAAATTTTAATGCTTGCCTATCTAAAGCAAATTCTATAAATTCACTCTTATATGATTTCATCGATCCTCTCCAATTAATCTTTTAAAGCTTGTTTTTGTGCTTCTATAATGGTTGTAATGCCATTTTTTGCCAGTTCTAATAAAGTTAATAATTCTTCATGACTAAATGGTTCACCTTCGGCAGTACCTTGAACTTCAATGATACGACCATCATCAGTCATTACCACATTCATATCGGTTTCGGCATTAGAATCTTCAATATATTCTAAGTCGCATACCGCTTCACTATTAACAATGCCTACCGATACGGCAGCCACTAAAGATTTAATTGGGTTTTGCTTGATTTTACCACTTTCTAACATCATGTTTATTGCGTCAACTAATGCCACACTAGCACCAGTTATTGATGCTGTTCTAGTGCCTCCATCAGCTTGGATAACATCACAGTCTAATGTAATGGTATATTCCCCTAATAATTTTAGATCAATCATTGCGCGTAATGAACGGGCAATAAGGCGTTGGATTTCCATCGTACGGCCTGTTTGTTTTCCTTTTGCCGCTTCACGTTGAGTTCTTGAATTGGTTGCTCGAGGCAACATACCATATTCAGCGGTTACCCAACCTTGATTTTGACCTTTTAGAAAGCGAGGTACAGATTCTTCAATTGTTGCATTACAAAGTACTTTTGTTTCACCAAACTCGACTAATACAGAACCTTCTGCATGCTTAGTGTAATGACGGGTTATTTTGATTGGGCGGACTTGTTCCGCGGATCGACCAGACGGGCGCATGCAATTCTCCAGCAGTTTTATTTTAAAATTTATCTTTGAACTTATTAAATCATTTAGGAGGACATCAACAAGAAAGCGTTGATGTTTAGCCTAAGCTAAGAGCACATTATACAGAATTTGTGATACAATGCCCAGCAAGTTTTTTATAAATTTAGGACCTATTATGATTTCTAGTATGACCGCATATGCGCGAAAAGAGTTGAACCAATCATGGGGTAGTGCTTCTTGGGAGTTACGTTCGGTCAATCAACGCTACCTAGAAACCTATATTCGTTTACCCGAACAGTTTCGTTCTCTGGAGCCAATTATTCGTGAACGACTTCGTGCACGATTAACGCGCGGAAAAGTCGAATGTAATTTACGTTTCGAATTAGATCCAGCAGCACAACATCAAGAATTGTCATTAAACATTGAACTTGCTAAACAAATATTAGCTGCTGGTGACTGGATAAAACGTGAGTATCAAACGGGACAAATAAATCCGCTTGATGTTTTACGTTGGCCTGGTGTCATGTCAAGCAAAGAACAAAATTTGGATACTATTTCGCAAGAAATTTTGGCTTTACTTGAAACCGCTATTGATGAGTTTATCGCCGTTAGGGAGCGTGAAGGTAAAGCGCTTTGTGAATTAATTACTCAACGCTTACAAGCGATAACCGTGGAAGTTGATAAAATTCGTACTTGGATGCCGCAGATTTTAGAATGGCAAAAAGAACGATTAAAAAGTAAGCTTGAAGAAGCTAATATTGATCTTGATAATTCACGTTTAGAACAAGAAATTGTTATGGTTGCCCAAAAAATTGATGTCGCTGAAGAACTAGATCGGTTAATGACGCATGTTAACGAAACATATTCGATCTTAAAGAAAAATGAGGCAGTAGGTCGTCGACTCGATTTTATGATGCAAGAGTTCAACCGTGAATCTAATACTATTGCTTCAAAATCAATTAATGCTGATGTAACCGCTAGCGCGATTGAACTCAAAGTGTTGATTGAGCAAATCCGCGAGCAAGTACAAAATATCGAATAATTTACTTGTTGATGAATAAGTATCTCGGTATTTTTGCTGTTATTTTGGCATCGCTATTATGGGGCACAACTGGCACAGCAGCCACTTTTGCTCCTACTTTATCTCCTTTATTTGTTGGTTCATTCGCAATGGGCATTGGTGGGATATTGCAATGCGGCTTAGCTATTTATAATATCAAGCAAAACCACTCATTATTAATAGCTCATAGCCGTTTTTTAGTGGTAGGAGCCTTAGCCGTGGCTATCTATCCTTTGGCATTTTATTCATCGATGCGTTTAGCGGGTGTTACTATCGGTACGGTTGTTTCTATAGGATCAGCGCCAATCTTATCAGCCATAATTGAATATATTAGTCGTGATTTCCAAGTGACTAAACAATGGGTTATTGGCGCTTTATTGGGTATTATCGGCATGACTATGTTAGCATTTTCTGAAAATGCTTCGATCATAATTGAATATAATCATGTTGGTTTGGGAATTTTATTAGGACTTATTGCTGGTTTTACTTATGCTCTTTACTCATGGTCAGCACGACAATTAATGTTAAAAGGTATAGATAGCAAAGCGGCCATGGGTGCTACATTTGGTTGTGGCGGTTTATTACTGATTCCAGTGATGCTAATAACGGGAACGACATTTTTTGCAGCATGGAATAATATTGCAGTTGGCTGTTATATGGCATTGATTCCAATGTTTTTAGGATATCTATGCTATGGATATGGATTATCGAAAATATCTGCCAGTTTAGCAACTACTATTAGTCTATTGGAACCGGTTATTGCTGCAATTCTCGCTATGATAATTGTTGGCGAATTGCTGTCATTAATAGCTTGGATTGGTATGTTATTTATCTTTGTCTGTTTGATTATAGTTACATTATCAAGCGTCATTAATAATTAAAAACGATATTATTAATTGAATTTAATTGAACGATTGAATTATTGAACTAAAGACAATAATTTCACTAATCTGATCATTGATTTGCTGATAACTAAGAATAGATTAATTTTCTAATTTGACTGTCTTGTATTCCTATTTTAAACCTCTAAAATCTATTTTTTCTTCTACTTGAAAATCAATTAAATATTGCTAATATAATGATATTATTTTTGTTGTAAATATATAAAAATATTAAAGGATGAAAAGGAATAACTAATATGAAAAAAATGCTTACAAGTGGTTTATTAATTTTATTTTTTGCATGTTCGGTTAATGCAGCTAAATATGATAATGTACCATATGATGAAGTGCTAAAAATTGCCACCGAGCAAAATGATCCAGTTGCACTAAATGAGTTAGGCTATAGATACCTCAATGGGGTAGATGGTGTTGAAAAAGACTATGTTAAAGCGAGAGAATGGTTTGATAAAGCTATTGCACTAGGCAATGGAAGAGCCGAATCCAATGTAGGTACTATGTATGATAAGGGTAATGGCGTTGAACAAGACTATGCTAAAGCGAAAGAGTGGTATGAAAAAGGTGTGGCAAAAAATGATATGTATGCGCAATTAAATTTAGGTGGCATGTATAAAGAAGGACGAGGAGTTGAAAAAGATCTATTAAAAGCAAAAGAACTACTTGAAAAATCAGCAGAACAAGGTTTGTCTTATGCTCAATCTTTTTTAGGTGATATGTATTTTTTTGGTCAAGGTATTAAAAAAGATGCAATTAAAGCTCGATACTGGTATGAAAAAGCAGCTGAACAAGGTATACCTGAAGCTCAGTTTAATTTAGCTGTCATGTATGAAAATGGTATGGCTGGCTTAAAAAAAGATCACAATAAAGCGATGGATTTATTTGAAAAAGCTTGTGAAGGCGGTGTGGAGCATCCAATTTGTCAATAATTGTTGGTTAATTAGAATTTAGTTTTAGTGAGAATTAACTAAACTACAGTTAAATTCAAATGAAAAAGGCGGACCAAGTCCGCCTTTTTCATTTTTTAGAGTTATAAAATCAATCTTCATCAACTAATTGCTTAATATAAACCTGCTTAAGCTAATCGATGTCTTCTTTTTATCGATTTAAAATACCAATATAACGCAGCATAAGCGATACCCGTTGATAAAAGGTCTGCAGTTGGTGATGCTGCCCAAACGCCATCTAAATCGAAGAATAATGGTAGAATATAAAGTGTTGGTAGTAAAATTAGAAGTTGTCTTGAAAGGCTTAACAAAATAGAAATCTTTGCCATCCCGATACATTGGAAAAAACTAGTTGTTACCATCTGAAAACCGACTAATGCAAATGAAAACGTAGTATAACGTAATGCAATAGCCGATATCGCCACTAAATCGACATCAGAACTAAACGCTCTAACCAGCACCTCAGGAATAAAGCAACCAAATATAAAGCCAACACTGGTGATAACTGTGGCAATTCTAACTGCATAGATAAACGTTTCTTTCACCCGGACATAATTTTTAGAACCGTAATTATAACCAATAATCGGTTGCATACCTTGATTTACACCAATCACAATCATGATAATCAGTGTAATTAATCGGTTAGCGTTAGAGTAACCAGCAATCGCATCATCACTTGAAACATGTGAAATGGGGGCATAACGGGTTAACTGCCAGTTTATAAAAACAACTACCACTGAGGCGGCAACTTGCATAGCAAATGGTGACATGCCAATCGACAAAATCGACTTAATGTAAGTAAAATCGAGCCTAAAGTTACGACGATATAGCTTTATATTACTGTTTTTGCTAATAAAGTGCTGCATCACAAATAAAAAGCTTATGAACATTGCGAGAGTGGTAGCAAAAGCTGCTCCTCTCATTCCCCAACCTAAAGCAATAATAAAAATTGGTGCAAGAATAATATTCGCAATCACACTAATAAACATAGTCACCATGGCTTTAAAAGGATAGCCACTGGCGCGCATCATATTGTTGTAATTAAATGTTAATGTGATAAATATACTGCCCGGTAAAAACACCTCTAAAAACTCACGAGCATAAATATGGTTGGTTGGGCTTGAACCAATAAAGTGTAAAACAGGATCGATAAAATAGAGTAGTAAGGCTAAAGTGATGCCACTAAGTACGGCAGTTAACATAAAAGAAGTTCCTGCTACTTTTTCTGCTTTATCGATTTCTCCTCTGCCTAAAAAGATAGATATTCGGCTGGCAGAACCAATACCTACTAGCATGCCAATGCCCGCAGCAAGATTCATTACCGGTAAAATAATACCTGCGCCACTCAGTGCTTCACGACCAATCCAATGGCCAATAAAAATTCCATCAATAATGTTATACAGCGTATTCACTGTTGTGCCGATAATAGATGGAAGCGCATATTGCCAAAACAATAAGCTGATTTTTTTATGTTTAAAATCATCATAAATATCGTGTGAGTTTGTCATTTTGATTCACATTGATAAAAGGTTAAAAGTTATAAAGAAGTTTTAGAACAAGGATACGTAAAAGTATAAAATTGACAATAAGAATGTTGCTTAGTTTAGCAGAGTTATAAATTGATGATAGCACTTTTTTAGTGCTTTGTTAAAATATACCCCATTAAATTATCGATCCAAATAGGAATCTCCATGAGCGTACAAATTGAGAATATAGTTCTACATAAATTAATTAGAAAAAGTGATACTGAAATTGAACTACAACTTCGTGATTCACTCCTCGGTAATGAACAAGCTGTTGCTAACTTGATTGAAGATATTAATAGAATTTACAACAATAAAAGTAAAGCATATGGTTTATTTAGTAGTGAAAGCCTTTTTGAACAATCACTTAAAGAGTTACGTTTAGGTAATCAAGATTTTCTTAATTTTAGTCAAGAATCAACCAAACAGCTGCGTAATGAATTAGCTAAATATCCATTTGCAGAAGGTGGCACAGTTGTTTTTTGCCACTATCGATACCTTGCAGTTGAATATCTAATTATTGCTGTATTAAATAGTTGCTTAAGCATGTTAGTGAATGAGGAGCTTAATATCTCTGAAACCCAATATCTAGATATCGATCATGCTGATATTATTGCCCGTATTGATATTACTGAATGGGAAACCTCAGCAGAATCAAAACGTTATTTAACTTTCTTAAAAGGCCGAGTAGGGCGAAAAGTATCTGATTTTTTCATGGACTACTTAGGTGCCAGTGAAGGATTAGACGCAAAAGCGCAAAATAAAACCCTTGTTAAAGCGGTAGATGATTACTGTCAAGAGATGCAATTTGACAAACAAGATAAAACTAGTGCTCGTGAAAATGTCTATAACTATTGTCAAGCTCAATTACAAGCAGGGGAAGAGATAGAGCTGAAAAATCTGGCTAATGAATTACCAACAAGTGACGAAAACAACTTTATGGAATTTGTAAAAAATAGCGAATATGATTTAGAAGATACATTTCCAGTTGATCGTAGTGCCTTACGTCAATTGAAAAAATTCTCAGGCAGTGGTGGTGGACTAACCATAAGTTTTAACTCTGACCTATTAGGTGAACGTATAAAATGGGACCCACAAACTGATTCACTCGTTATTAAGGGCGTTCCACCTAATTTACGTGATCAACTTCAACGCAATAGTGGCTCAAACGAATAATTAGGGGAAAAATATGAAATACATTGGTGCACATGTGAGTGCAGCTGGCGGTGTGGATAATGCGCCAATAAATGCCTATCAAATTGGCGCTACAGCTTTCGCTCTATTTACTAAAAATCAGCGACAATGGCATGCAAAACCGCTTGAAACTGCAGTGATTGATAGTTTCAAAAAACGTTGTGAACGATATAGATTCACCAGTAAACAAATTCTACCACATGATAGTTATCTAATTAATTTAGGTAGCCCAGATAGTGAACAATTGGCAAAATCTCGTACTGCTTTTTTAGATGAGATGCAACGTTGTGAACAATTAGGTTTAACGTTACTCAATTTTCATCCAGGTAGTCATTTACAAAAAATTTCAGTTGATGAATGTTTATCCCGCATTTCGGAGTCAATCAATATTACCTTAGATAAAACTAAAGATGTCGTTGCGGTTATCGAAAACACTGCTGGACAAGGTTCTAACTTAGGCTATAAATTTGAACATCTTGCGCAAATTATCGATAAAGTAGAAGACAAAAGCCGTGTTGGCGTTTGTATTGATACTTGTCACGCTTTTGCTGCCGGTTATGATTTGCGCAGCGAAAAAGCCTGCAAAGAAACTTTTGATGAATTTGAAAAAATTGTTGGTTTTAAATATTTACGTGGTATGCATTTAAATGACGCCAAAAGTGAACTCGCCAGCCATGTTGACCGTCATGACAGCTTAGGTAAAGGTACCATTGGTGAAATCGCATTTAAATTTATTATGCAAGACTCGCGAATTGATGAAATACCACTTATTCTTGAAACGATTAACCCAGATATTTGGGCACAAGAAATAGCATGGTTAAAAGAACAAGAAAACAGATAACTAACTAGTTTATATATTACAACCTAGTTTTAGCTTAATACAGTCATGTTGGTTTGAACTAATATTATTAAATATGCTGATAGACTTTTTGAGTAGGGATAACTAAATTGATATCGGTATTAATAGTACATTAAATAATCTTCAAACAAAAAGAATGTTTTGCTAAAACTAGGTGCTTTGAACAAACATTTGTAATGAAAACCATAGAAGTTAAACCAATAAAAATAGTTTTCCATTTATCTATATAATAAATTACTCACTATTATCAAGCTAGCAATAAATTCAGCGAAATTAATTGTGATACTTATCTGATTACAGCTGTAGCTTTATTTTTACTTTCTAATTATTAAAACTCATTCGATAATCAAATCTACCTTCAATTTTTAGCTTACAAATCATATTTGGTCATGAAAATATGATGGATTTTCTACGTTACTAATAATGAATTATTTTAAATTATATATTGGTCAACTAATTCTAAATAAGATAAAATAAATCAAAATGATAAATTTCTTGCTAGTTTATGTTGAACACTAATTAGCATAAATTAAAGATAATATTGTTTGATGCGATATCACTATCATATAGGTAATTTTTTACCAACTAAAAAGATTGATTTTATCTTCTGATAAAGATATGGCTAATCAGGTAATTGGTGGTTAATTGTTCTCATTATTAAGTAATTAGAAAAGCGAATTTGATAATCATTATTTTTGTAAGATGACAAAATTTTGCCAGAGGTCATCGGACAAGGAGAAAGGCTGAAAAATAGATTAACAAAACAACAAAGATTTTTGACTAAACATAACTAGCTTATTGATGATGAAGGAATGAATTATATTGATAATATTTATAATGATTTAAATGGCAAAATTGAATCGGAACAATTAGCGAATAAATATAATGCACAATACTGTTGCAAAGGTATGCCAAAGTTTTGATGTTTTATGTGAGAAAAAGGAATATGAAAAAAATAGAACAATTATCACCAGAACAATTAATTAAGACTATTTTTGAACCATTAAGCGTACAGGATCAAAGCTTACCATCCCGTATTAGCCAATATATTTTACAAGCTTATGAACTAGAGGTGTTGGACGATTTTGATAAATTATGCCAAACTTCTAAAACAGCTTATAAAATCTATGAATATATGCGCAGGCCTTGCGAGCTTTATAGCGTTGCTACTTTTAGCAAAACTCATGAAGCAGAACAAGCTCGTCTTGAGTTTTATCGCCGTTGGACTGGAACTTTTTCGCCAGAACAAATAATTCGCTTTGCTCGCGTCTTTGCGACCTTATGTGACCATTTACCTTTCGTTAAAGTGTCTAGTGAGAAATTACCAACATGGTTCATCTATCTGTTATATGATGGACTTATTACCACGTTACCAACTTATTGTGAAAACGAAGAAAAAATTGATCAACGTGAAAGTTGGACAATTCAGCAATTACATCAATTACTTGAAATTGAACAAATAGGTTTAGGCGAAAACTTACTGTTTGCAATCTTTGATCGGCAAAATATTAGCGTTCTATCTCATAGCCACTTCAAATACTTTTTTATGATAAATGGTTTATTGCCCTATATTCAGAAGCATATAACATTATTTAAGCAACTACCGACTCAAGGGTTAGCGATCTTAGGGCAAATAGATCAGTTAAAATATATTCAAAAGCATATGGAACTTCAATTGCCTTTGGCTGATTTTATTACCATGCAGGCATTAAATACTAATAAGCAGATCAATCAATTAGCTACTGAAATTCTGTTTAGCTTACCAAGCGATATTATTCAAATTCAGTTACAATCTTTTTTAACATCTGGTTCAGTTAAGCAACGTAGTAATGCGGCTGTCTTACTAACTAGAATTGTTGCTGATCCTATAATTTTAAAACAAGCATTGGCAGACGAAACCAATAAAACGGTAATTACTGCGATTGAAAGTGCTTTAACACGATTGGAAAGTGCCAATACGGTTAAAAGACAATCTGATTTAGTTATTCCTGGTTTTGAACCTCTTATTGACACGCCATTGTCAATAAGTGCTCGTGATTTGTTACAGCAAAATTTTCAAGAATTTTTGATCGAGTGTGAAAAGGATGCACAAAAAGAGATTGAAAATAATCAAAAAAATGGTTTGCCGTGGGTTCATTTGCAAGAACGTTATCAATTATTGAAAAAAACTACCAGCAAAGATTTAGATAATATCTTTGAATATTTGAATGGTAAAATAGAACATTCAATATTAGTAAAAAAAATCAAAAAAAATATCGATTTTCGATTTTTGTTGAGAAAAAAAAGATTACAAAATTTACCTGAGTTTACTTTATTTCACTTACTTCGTGCGACTATATTAGTTGAAGGTCCTACTAATATGAATAGTAAATATTGTTTTCTAAATATATATAGAAAATATGATGTAATAAGAAATTTTGATCTTCGACAAATCGCCGATATCTTTGAAAAGTTAAACTACTATAAAGGTATTCAATCCATTAAACATATTCAACATATTATCGCAATACCATTTTTAACCAGTGATATTTTTCATGATTCTTATGAAACTGAACCATACAAATTATGGGCTTTTTTTGCTGAGAATGAATTTTTATTGGACGAAGCATTAGGATTTGCTCGCCAACAAAAATACTGGTTCGACTCTTATGTTGATAGAATCAATGCGATAAAAATATTAACCCTTTTTCCAATTATTCCAGTTAAATATGTAACTTACCTATTTGAATTAGCTTTAGATGAACCTAAACAAATTCGTCACGCTGCACAGGATGTGCTAAGCGCAATCCCAAATATACATAATCAAGTTGAACAAGCTTTATCATCGGCTAAACAAGAAGTTCGTCTTGCTACTGCTGAATGGTTAGCAGAACTAGGCAATAAAAATTCCATTGAAGCCTTAATTGTAGCTTTGAAAAAAGAGAAGCGTGAAATAGTGCAAGCAGCAATATTAATCGCATTGGAAAAAATGGATGAAGACATTAGTCGATATTTAACCGCGAAACAATTATTGACTGCAGCTCAAAAAGGTTTGAAAGGCAAAAAGTCAGCTGATTTTGATTGGTTTGATTTTAACTTAATACCCACTTTGACTTGGCAAAATAGTGATAAAGTTGATCCTCAAATTATTGAGTGGTGGATCTGTTTAGCATTTAAATTAAAAGATCCTAGTCATCCGCTATTCATCACTTATACTCAATTATTAAGTAAACAAAGCCAACAACAATTAGGCGAATTTATTTTACAAAGCTTTATCCAACAAGATACCTTAATGCCAACGATCGAGGAAGCAGAAGCGCAAGCGAGTTCATTAGCTGATAAACGTCTACAACAATATATGAGAGCTTATCAACGTTATCCAAAGCACTATCCTCATTATAATAATATTACTTATGAACAAGTTTTTGACGAAATTAAAAATGAAATACTGGCCAATTATCTAGGTTCAGCCATTAAAGCCAAAGGGATACTATCTTTAACAAGCGGTATTAAAGGGCAGGTTGCTGTATCATTAATAACCCGTTTTATGAGAGAGCATTCTCAACGGCGAGCTCAGATCGAAGCGATACTAGAACCTATGGCGTACAGTAACGATCCTTTTATCATTCAACTGTTATTATCATTAGCGCGTCGCTATCGTACAGCTTCAATTCAAGACAAGGCCAGAAATTCAGTAGAACATATTGCTAAGCGTAGTGGTTGGAGTACTGATGAGCTAGCCGATCGTACCATATCGACCGCAGGTTTAGATGATAATGGCTTGTTAATTCTTGATTATGGTGAGCGTATTTTTATTGCTAGTTTGGATGATAAATTTAAATGGCAATTAAAAAATGCTGAAGGAGAAAAGCTTAAAGCATTACCTGAAGCACGTAACAGCGAAAATCCTGAACTTGTCAAAGAGGCAAAAAAACAGTTCAACAACAGTAAAAAAGAGCTTAGCCAATTGCTGACTATGCAAAATAGCCGTTTTTACGAAGCCATGTGTGCCCAGCGGCAATGGCGAGTGGAAGATTGGCAAAAATATTTACAGCATCATCCAGTTGTAGGTCGATTAATTCAAGGTTTAGTTTGGTTACAATTAGATAAAAGTGGCCATATCGTTAATAGTTTTAGACCAACGGAAAATAGTCGTTTAGTGACTAATCAAAACGATGAAATCTTCGTTGATCAAAATCACTTTATTACACTAGCCCATTCAGCATTAATGTCCAGTACGGATATTGCACAATGGCAAGTGCATTTTAAACATCACAAACTCAATCAGTTATTTGATCAGTTTAACCATCCATTACCTGACATCAGTAAAATTGACGACGGTATTATTAATGATCGGCTAGGTTGGTTAACAGATAGTTTCACTATACGAGGTATTTTAACTAAATTAGGTTATAGACATGGTGATATCGAAGATGGAGGCAGTTTTTATGGTTATTATAAATATTTTGCCAATTATAAACTTTATATCAATATTGACTTTAGTGGTAGTATGCTGCCAGAGGAAAATATTCCTGTCGTGCTTTATAATCTTTATTTCAGCAAAACACCAAGTTTTATCGAAAGTGCAATTGCACTAGATAATCTACCAAAAGTGTTATTAGCCGAAGGTTACGCTAATTATATGGCGGTAGCTGATGCATCGAATGGTTTTGATCCTAATTGGCAGGATAAATTAATATGGTAAAAAATAACCGAGAACTGATGGAACAGGTCATTCTTGATTGTTTTACTGGTTTACATGATTTAGAACCATCAATGCCTGAACGGATTTGTCATTATATTTTATATGGCAAAGATCCCATGGTTCTTGATGATCTAAATAAATTAACAAAATCTAATACTTCTAATGAATATGATAAACAGGTTTATAGTTTACTAGGTTGTCCTAGTTTTGTTCTTTTTGCTTATTTTGATGACAGTAATAAACCACAGCAAAATAAAATCATTCAAAAATAATATTATGATGGTATAGACTCCTTAATATTTTTTACAAGCTTATGGATTAATTTTGGAGTTAATAATTACATTAAACATTACTATTAGCTTTATTAAATAACGAAAAAGAGACGCATAAATATTAACCATATTTTACGAGCGGATAGTCTTTGCTATTTGATCAATGAAATCCAATATCAATCGCCAATTGTAATAACAGAAAATGAGGAATAAACAAAAATCAACTAACGCCAACTAATAAAATAATTACAACCAAACAAAATAGATTAGCTAATCATTTTGTTATTGAGTTTTTAATGAATAACATGGAAGGTAACTATTTAAAATTATTCATAAATACTATTATGATGGCATAGACTCCTCAATATTTTTTACAAGTTGTCTGATTTAATAGTTATATTGAAGAAATTGCATTAATATAACGTTGTTTATTTCATTGCAAAAGATAACAACAGTTTATGATAAATTTTAATTTGCAATCATGGCAAGAGGAGATGAGTGGACTTACTTTTGAGTTTACTTTACCTACTTTTAAAGATGAACGTAGCAGTAAAACGTCAAAATATTTAGCTGAAAGTGCATTTAGTTTTATTGAAGGTATATTTTTTAATCATCTACCTAACTATCAGAACTTTGGTCATTGGGGAACAACCGAAGTGAGTAATCAACAATGGTCTCATATCAGACCTGTATTGCAAACGTTGAATAATAAACTTGAACAAGCAGAGAATTTCTACCAGTTAAAAACCGATTTGTATGATTTTCAATTCATTTTCGATGAAGATTGGCGACAAGATATGGTCATAAAATTTGCCGAATACAAAGTTAACCTCTCTCAGATGATTAACCAGATTATTGAGTGGTTTGATAAAAATATACAAAAATATAATGCTGTCTTTATTAATGGTATTTAAAACAATCCTATTAAGCAGTCTTATTATTCAATTCACAAATAAGAGAAATTATTTCAGGCAATATATCTAAGATTAAGGCTAATTGCTGCATAACAAGCAGATCATTATTGCTTTGGTCATCATTGGTTGATAGTGATTCAATATAATCAGCAACCACTTTTTTCAATGGTTGATATTCAGAATCGATTTTTTGGTCACTTAGCATAGTAATTATATAAACCGATATATCATCAAAAATTTCCAAAGTATGCGGTGAAATACTTTTATCACGATGCGCCCCCAAAGTAGATAGATAACTAATTAAGGTGTGATTAAGGGTCAATAATCTAAAACCTTGGTCTATCACATCTTGTTTAACATGTGGTTCTTTAGTCATTAAGCTGATTAAGGAGGATAAATCTGCATTACTATCATGAGCCGCGCGTCGTGCAACACGGTATTTGGGATCATTAGTTTTACCGGAGACATATTGACTACCTATTACTGCTAAATAGTGGCTATCTTCGTGACAGACTCGATCAAGTAATTTAGGTAAATTTCTAAACTTCCAATCAGGCCAGATAAAACTTACAGCAAACCAAGCAATAAAACAGCCAATTAAGGTAGCTATAATGCGTGAAATAGCAACAGAGATACTGCTTTCACCGATTAAACTAAAACTGAAAAATACTAATAAGGTAATAAAGGCAGTGGCATAAGCATATTGTGAGTTTTTGAATAGGAAAAATAACCATCCAGTTATAATGATCAATACTAATTGCGCTTCAATACTAGGAAACAAGTAAGTTAAAGGAATACCGGCAATTATTCCTAAAATAGTACCAAAAACACGCAATTTTAAGCGATATTTCGTAGTTGAATAGTTTGGTTGGCAAACAAATAAGCTGGTTAAAATAATCCAATAACCATGTGAAAGGTTAGAAAAATAAATCACCATATATCCAACAAATAACACAATACTCATACGAATGGCATGTCGAAAGAGTGACGATTTGATGGTTAAGTTTTGCTTAATTTTGGCAAAAATATCATGAAAACGGGTGAGTTCTCCATCAATTAATTGGTTATCATCTTGGATTTTCGATAAATGTTGTTCTGTATCGATATGGGCTAATAATAAATCGATCGCTAGCAGATTTTGATATAAATTTTGTAATGATTTGATGAGTAATAAATTAGCCTTATTTTGTTGTTGATATTCATTTATTGCTTCTTCAAGATAGGCAAAGTAGCGAGCAAATAATGGATCATGTTGGTAAGTTTGATTTAACTTAATTGACACAGCCAATTTAGCACAGGCTTTAGCTTGTAAATTTAAGATTCTGGCAAAGCGAAATAAAAGATCACTATGTTTAAAATGGTGGCTTAACGCTTTATAATCGCCATGTGATGAACTGGCTCGTTCATGAATATCTTGAGCGACAAAATAGTAACTAAGCATCTTTCTAATATAGCCTTGTCCACGAAAACCTTTTAGTCGATTAAATAATGAACGTTTAGCGTCATTGAATACATTAATAACCTGAGTATTACAGGTCGTTAGCTCAAGAGTTTGTCGCTTAAACCCATCTGTTTCATCAGGATCGAACATTGCTGCTTTTGCATCAAGATAAAAACTTAATTTTATAAAACAATTGGCTAAAGTTTGTTGTGTAGTGCGGATAGGTTGCACAATTGATTCAATTAGTGAAACAAGGTTATACCAAAGTGCACCTAACAATAAAAAACAAGGAAGAGTGTAATTATCAGCAAATAAATTATGTCCGAGCATGGTATAAGCTGCAATTAATAAGGAGCCAAAGGCAATAACACCATAACGTTGCCCCAATGAACCGAGCATAATAAATAGAAACGTTGAGCTAACTAAGCCAATAATAAACAATAGTGGATCATGGAATAGAAATTCGACCGAAAATGTCGCAATTGCAAAACAAATTAGTGTTAATAATATATTAATACAACGGCTTAATAAGCGTGTATCAATCTCTGTCAATCCTGCTGCAACTACTCCCAATGTGAGTGGGATCACTAAAGGTACTGAATCAAAGTACCATGGTACTAATGTAGATCCAGTCAAACTAACCAGCATACGAATACTAAACAGTAAATTACTGCTATAAAAAACTTTGCGTAAGGATAGGATAAATGAATGCACGTTGTTTAGTGTTTGAATTGAGTTGTCATAATAATAGTAAGAATACTATATTGTTATCTTTAGCGAAAGCAAATAAGTATGACGATAATAATTATTTAAATTAGTAGCTTACTGTTTTAACTATCTATCTTATTTAAAATAGAATTAACTTTATATTATCTATTAATTTAACTGCTGTAATTATAATCACGGCATAAGTAAATCAGATAGTCTGATAATTTTTTTTTATTATAAATTAATTTAAGAAAACGTTATATTATGCCTTCAAAAATCATTATGGGATGAAAACATGAAAAACTTATTTAAAGTGGTATCGGCGTTAGCATTGTTAAGTTGCGCTTGTCTAAGTGATGCTAAATTACCAGAATCAATCAAAATTGGTTCGGATACATCTTATGCTCCATTTGATTTTATAGATAAAAATGGTGAAATTACTGGTTTTAATATTGAAATTACCAAAGCACTTTGTGAAAAAGCTAATATTAAGTGTGAATTTCAATCGACTGATTTCGATGCATTAATTCCATCTTTATTGTCACGTAAAATAGATATGATTTCATCATCATTAATGATGACTGAAAAACGCAAAAAACAAATTGCTTTTTCAGATGAAATTTTTCTTACCAATTCTCGATTAATTACTAAACAAGGTGCTAATTTATTACCAAATGTTGAGTCATTAAAAGGCAAAAGAGTAGGCGTTGAACAAGGTACTTCACAGGAACACTTTGTTAATGACAAATGGCGTCCAAATGGCGTTATCATTGTGCCATATCAAAATCAATTACAGGTATTCTCAGATTTAGTAGCAGGTCGTTTAGATGCCGCATTACAAGATGAAGTAACAGGAAGTTACGCATTTTTAAAACAACCACAAGGAAAAGATTTCGCTTTTGCCGGAGAAATTTTAAGCGATAAAGGTTATTTTGATGTTGGTGTCGGTTTAGGATTCCGTAAAAAAGATGATGAACTGCGTGAAGCTTTCAATAAAGCACTAGTTGAAATTTTAAATGACGGTACTTATCAAAAAATAAATGACAAATATTTTGACTTTAACGTTTATAGTAATAAAAAATAGTTCATGCAAGGTTATCGTTCTCTAATATTACAAGGTGCCTTGATCACTATTGAATTAGCGATTTTTTCGCTAATTCTTGCTATTATTATTGGCGTTATTTGTGCACTTGGTAAATTATCAAAAAGGTCAGTATTACGACTAGCTTGTCAGGCTTATACATCATTGATTCGCGGTGTGCCGGATTTGGTTTTAATGATGTTGATCTTTTTTGGCCTTCAATTTTTATTAAATAACATTACCGATTTTTTTGATGTAGATATGTTGGAAATTGATCCATTTGTGGCAGGTATTATTACGTTAGGTTTTATTTATGGTGCCTATTTTACTGAGACGTTTCGTGGTGCATTTCAAGCTGTTCCAAAAACATTAATTGACGCAGCAACTGCATTAGGTATGAATAAATGCCACACCTTTATATATGTCAGGTTCCCATTAATGATGCGTTTTGCTTTACCTGGCATTGCTAATAATTGGTTAGTGATTTTAAAAGCAACAGCATTAGTATCATTATTGGGATTGTTTGACCTTGTTAAAGCCACTAAAACAGCTGGTGAAGCAACATATCAACCGCTATTTTTTGCACTTATAGCTGGCGCTTTTTATCTATTTTTCACCTCTATTTCAAATATTATTCTATGGTGGCTTGAAAAGCATTATTCCACCGGTATCACTAAAGCTAAATTATAAACGAGCAATGTTATGTTAGAAATCCTTCAAGATTATTGGAAAGCTTTGTTATGGTCAGATGGCTATCATATTACTGGATTAGCAATGACCTTGTGGATCTTGATTTTATCCGTATCTTTAGGAGGATTATTTGCATTAGTGTTAGCGGTAGGCCGTAATTCAGAATATTTTTTTATAAAATGGCCTATTTGGCTATTTACTTATGTTTTTCGTGGAACGCCATTATATGTACAGTTATTAATTATCTACACGGGTATATATACATTAAGTTTTGTTAATCAACATCAATCTTTAAATGACTTTTTCCAAAGTGGATTAAATTGTACTATTTTAGCCTTTACTTTAAATACTTGTGCTTATACTACAGAGATATTTGCTGGTGCTATTCGCAACGTTCCTAATGGTGAAATTGAAGCTGCTACGGCACTTGGTTTTAATCGTTGCCAATTATATCGATACATTATTTTACCCAGAGCCTTCCGAATTGCATTACCAGCTTATAGTAATGAAGTCATTTTTATGTTGCATTCGACAGCTTTAGCTTTTACTGTGACAGTTCAAGATTTGATGAAAATCGCACGTGATATCTATGCCGAAACTTATCAACCTTTCCATGCTTTTGGTATTGCGGCGGTGATCTATTTATGTGTAAGTTTTGTTTTGATTTTTGGTTTTAGACAACTTGAAAAACATTACTTGCTTTATATGAATATTAGTGGGTCAAAGACTTGTTAAAATAGTAACAGGCAATATTCAATATTGCCTGAAGATATATGAATAAAATTAATTAATTAAATTATCAGCAGGAATTCCATTATCATTGCTATCATGATCTTTTGAACCTGGTAATGCGCGAGTACGATCAATAGGTAAATAACTACCATTTGTTGTTTCGATTTGACATTCACTCCAAAAGATTGAATATTTCGTATTTGCATGCATACTTTCGCCACGGAAATAACAACGGGCTGCATTATATAAATCGCCCCGGCAAAGTATAGCAATTAATAACCAAACGCCAACAACGCTCCATGCAACCCATTTCAAATTATGCCATAAGAAAGACCAAAAACCTTTTTTACTGAAATGGCAATAAGCAAAAATTAATAGTATAACGCCAACAAATCCCAAAAATTCATACAACCAAAATAGCCACATATGGTTAACTCCTAAGCAACAGTACTTAGTATTCTATACTATCTTTAAATTTACATCCACGAACCATTGCGAATAATACCAACAGCAATACCTTCAATAGCAAAACTTTGTTGTTCTAAGTCGACATCAATTGGCGCAAACTCCGCATTTTCAGCTAATAATTTAACGTGACGACCTTTTTGCGATAATCTTTTAACAGTTACTTCATCATCGATTCGCGCAACAACAACTTGGCCATTTTTAACGTGTTGAGTTTTGTGAACGGCAAGTAAATCACCATCTAAAATACCAATATCTTTCATTGACATACCCTCAACTCTTAATAAAAAATCGGCTTGAGGTTTAAATAAACTTGGCGATACTTGATAATGACTTTCGATATGTTCTTGCGCTAAAATTGGCGATCCGGCTGCGACCTTACCAATTAGCGGTAAACCTTCAAGTTCATTGGGATCATCAGGTTGTTCTAATAATAAACGAATTCCACGTGATGAACCGGCAATCATTTCAATAGCTCCTTTTTTAGCTAAAGCTTTAAGATGTTCTTCAGCTGCGTTAGCTGAACGAAATCCTAATTTTTGGGCAATTTCTGCTCGCGTTGGTGGCATTCCGGTAGTTTGAATGTTTTCTTTAATCAAATCATAAATTTGTTGTTGTCGTTCGGTTAATGGTCTCATGGCAAATTCCTGTTTTTATATACAGATATATGTGATTATATACAGCTAAAAAAACAAAACAACTGTTTTATCTATTTTTTTTTAGAATAATGGATAAAAATGGTAACTAAAGTGAGATTTTCGATCTAAATCACATAATAGTATGGAAAATTTTCATAAAACTATTTAAAAAAACAATTTTATGCTACAAACAATCTATCTATCTATCTATCTATCTATCTAGCTAGCTAACTAACTAACTAACAAAGTAATGCTTAGCGTAAATTTAATGGCTAATTTAGCAATTTATTGCCATGTATTCTGTTTAATAGTTGTATGATATAATTATTATTAAAATGATTATTTATTGGAAGTAGTGTATGTCTTATATTGTTGCACTTAGTGGTGGCATTGCCAGTGGTAAAAGTACCATTGCCAATCTATTTGCGCAATTAGGTACACCAATTATTGACGCTGATGTAATTGCTCGTAAAGTTGTTGCTACAGGTTCCTTTGCTCTAACACAGATTGTAAAGCATTTTAGTCTAGAGATCTTGTTAGAAAATGGAGAGTTAGATCGAAGTCAATTAAGAGAAATTATTTTCAACAATGATCATGAACGGTTATGGTTGAACAATTTATTGCATCCGATTATTGCACAAGAAACCCAAAAGCAGATTGCAAAACAAACAGCTCCTTATATTATTTGGGTCGTACCATTATTAATTGAAAATAATCTACATCAATTAGCTGATCGGGTGTTAATAATTGATACTCCAGAGGCGTTACAACTTGAGCGCTTAATCGATCGCGATAAAATAAGTGAGTCATTAGCCAAGAGAATGATTGATTCACAAGTTTCATTAAGTGATCGTTTAGCATTTGCGGATGATATTATTGTTAATGACGGTAATTTGGTGTCATTAAAAATGCAAATAGATGATTTACATGAAAAATATTTGCATAACTCTAAAATTAAGAATAGCTATGAATAATATTGTTTTTGAACATCCATTAAATGAAAAAATGCGTACTTGGTTAAGACTTGAATTTTTACTTAATCAATTAAACACGCATCATCATTTCGAGCAAAATAATGCTTTATTGTTTTTTCATGCTTTATCTGAATTACTCGAAATTATTGAACGAAATGATGTTAAAGGGGATTTGATTAAAGAGATTGAATCGCAAAAGCAAAAATTACTTTCTTGGATTGATATTGATGGTGTTGATAAAGAATTGCTTGGTGACATGATTAACCAATATGAACTGTTTTTAACTAAATTTAATTCAAGTTTACGTTTAGGGCAGCCGCTTAAAGATGATCGATTTATCATGGCAATTCGTCAGCGTTTGATGATTCCCGGTGGATGTTGTAGTTTTGATTTACCATCTTTCCATTTGTGGTTAAATCAACCGCAAGAAAAACGTAATATGCAAGTTGATAACTGGTTGCAGCATATTACAATACTTGATGAAACGTTAAAAGCATGTTTACAGTTTATTAGGCAACTAGGTGAATTTAAAACTTTTATTTGTACTAATAATTTTTTTCAAGAAACTAATGGTGATGTAAATTTGATTCGAATTCGTGTTGCTTTCGAGAAAAATGTTTACCCACAAGTTTCTGGTCATATGTCTCGTTATAGTATTCGTTTTTTACCCCTTTATGCTGGCGATAATAGTAATATTGATGCAATTGAATTTGAACTTGCATGTTGCTAGCCCAATTAATTTAAGAGTGTTTAGATGAATAAAAATACTGTTACTATTGTAAAGTGTCCAACCTGTCAAAAAAATGTTGAATGGTCTGAAAAGAGTTTATACCGACCATTTTGTAGTAAACGTTGTCAATTAATTGACTTAGGTGATTGGGCTGCCGAAGAGCATCGCATTGCGGATAAGGAACTGACTGAACAAGATCTTTGGAGTGAAGATGATCTTGCCGATTTAGTGAGTAAACATTAATGAAGATTTTAGGTATTGAAACATCGTGCGATGAAACAGGCATTGCTATTTATGATGATAAGCATGGACTTATTGCCAATCAGCTCTATTCGCAAATTAAATTACACGCCGATTATGGTGGGGTTGTACCAGAGCTAGCCTCTCGAGATCATATTCGTAAAACTGTACCATTAATACAAGCTGCACTACAAGAAGCTAATTTACGTGCCAGTGATATAGACGGTGTGGCGTATACTGCTGGCCCTGGTTTGATTGGTGCTTTAATGGTTGGCGCATCTATTGGACGTTCACTGGCTTATGCATGGGACGTACCCGCTATTGCTGTGCATCATATGGAAGGTCACTTGTTAGCTCCTATGCTAGAAGATAATCCTCCCGAGTTTCCATTTGTCGCTTTGTTAGTGTCAGGCGGACATACTCAGTTAATTAAAGTAACTGGTATTGGCCAATATCAATTACTGGGTGAGTCAATTGATGATGCTGCAGGGGAAGCATTTGATAAAACAGCTAAATTGTTAGGTCTTGATTATCCTGGTGGAGCCAAATTATCGAAATTAGCTGAACTTGGTGATGCAACACGCTTCCGTTTTCCTCGACCGATGACGGATAGACCCGGCTTAGATTTTAGCTTTTCAGGGCTTAAAACCGCTGCTGCAAATACCATTCATCAACAGAGTTGTGGTCAGGATCTTGATGATCAAACCAGAGCAGATATAGCTAAGGCTTTTGAAGATGCTTTAGTTGATACTTTATTAATAAAGTCACGTCGAGCATTAGATCAAACAGGCTTTAATCGATTGGTTATTGCTGGTGGAGTGAGTGCTAATAAAACTTTACGTCGCCAACTCGCCGAGCTTATGGCTCAACGTAAAGGACAAGTTTATTATCCACGTTTAGAATTTTGTACTGATAATGGTGCGATGATAGCTTATGCTGGAATGATTCATCTTAAAGCATCCCAATTTGTTGATCTAGCTATTGAGGTTAAACCTAGATGGCCACTAAGTGAATTAAACGCGAAAGAATAATATCAAATTAAAAATTAATATTATAGAATTTTATTGTGGGGTAAATTCCCCACAGGTTTTCTTAATATAATACTTATTGATTATCTTCAGTTGATTTATCTAAAGCTAGTTTTTCGATATTTCGGTTAATACTGAATAAAACACAAATTAATTCATATCCGATACGGGTGAATATAGAACCACCAATGATGGTTACAAAACCACTTAGTATGCCTAGTAGTGCAGAACCAAAACTATAACGCATTAGTAGAAAACTTGAGAAGATGAGAACTAGGCCTGAAAATACAATAAAAACTAAGCTAATCCAATAAATTACAGTAATAATTTTAGGAGTGAACATTTTATCAAAAAAGAAAAAATCTTTAAAAGAAAGTCCACTGGTATCTACTATTTTTTTCATTTTATTTCCTTAATTAAGTTTTATTTATTTTATTGCTTTGACTTTGGTCAAAAAACCGATACATTTAATATCAAATAAATCAATAAAGCAACGTTATTTTTAAAAAGGTTTTTAAAATTTCAATATGAAAACATTCATTCCCGGTAAAGATGCAGCACTTGAAGATTCCATTAACTATTTTCAGCAACAATTAGATAAATATGATTTGGCTGTTAAAGAGGCCTCTTGGCTTAATCCAGTACCTAATGTATGGTCGGTACATATTCAAAACACAAAATGTCCACTATGCTTTGCTAATGGCAAAGGAGCGAGTAAAAAAGCTGCATTAGCTTCTGCTTTAGGTGAATATTTTGAGAGACTTTCAACTAACTACTTTTTTTCTGATTTTTATTTAGGAGATAAAGTCGCTAATGGTGAATTTGTTCACTATCCGTCGGAAAAATGGTTTGCAATTCCTGATGATAATAGTTTACCTAAAGGTTTATTATCGCAAAAGTTACATGATTTTTATGATCCTGACCATGAATTAAAGGCAACGGATCTCGTTGATTTACAGTCTAGCAATGAGGAGCGAGGTATTTGTGCTTTGCCATTTGTTCAACAATCAGATGGCAAAACTATTTATGTACCAGTGAATTTAATTGCTAACTTATATGCATCAAATGGAATGTCAGCAGGAAATACACCAAATGAGGCACGAGTTCAAGCTTTATCTGAAATATTTGAACGTTATACCAAAAATAAAATTATTGCAGAAGCTATTAGCTTACCACTTATACCCGAAACAGTAATTAATCGTTATCCTACTGTATTAGCGGCTATCGAAACACTTGAAAAGGAAGGTTTTCCGATATACTGTTTTGATGCTTCTTTAGCTGGCGAATTTCCGGTGATTTGTGTTGTGCTATTTAACCCTCAAAACGGTACATGCTATGCCTCATTCGGTGCTCATCCTAATTTTGGTGTAGCACTTGAACGAACAGTGACTGAATTACTACAAGGTCGAAGTCTTAAAGATCTTGATGTTTTTTCACCGCCAAGTTTTGACAATGACGACGTAGCTGATCTAAGTAATTTAGAAACGCATTTTATTGATTCTAGTGGCTTAATTTCATGGGATCTTTTTAATCAAAAATCGGATTATGAGTTTGTAGATTGGGATTTTTCTGGTACAACCGAGCAGGAATTTACCAACTTAATGGCGATATTTGATCGTCACCAAATTGAAGTATTAATAATGGATTACCAGCATCTTGGGGTTTATGCTTGTCGAATTTTAGCTGTTGGTATGTCAGAAATTTATCCGCCAGAGGATCTGTTAATTGCTAATAATAACATGGCGATCCATCTCCGTGAGTTGATTTTGTCTCTTCCACATCAAAAACGATCTGACAAACAATTACTCGACATTATTGAACTTTTTGATGACGAAGGTTTAGATGATTTTGCTCGAGTTCGCGAATTACTAGGTATTGCAACAGGTAGAGATAATGCATGGTTAACATTGAGAATTGGTGAATTAAAAGCTATGCTGGCGTTAGCTGCACAGGATTTACCGCAAGCTAAATTATGGATAGATTGGACGATTGAAATGAATGAGTCTATCTTTAGTTCTGAACGCAATCATGCCTATCGTTGTTTGCAAACTTTAGTTAATTTTATTATAGAGCGAGGTGCAAACCAATTTGATAATTATCAATCTGCTTTTAGTAAAATGTATGGCAATTCATGTGTAAGTGAAATGTGGTTGTATGCAACAGCAAAAAAACAATTTTTTGGGCTAACGGATTTAGATCACTCTGATGCAGATAGCGATAGTTTACTAAATCAATTTACCATGCATAAAAAGCTTTTAGAGGTATATCACAAATTAAATCAAATTATGTAGTAGTAATTATTATTAATCATCAGCAAAGGCTAACCAATAATAGTTATTGCTGATGATTGCAATAGTTTATATTAAAAAAAATTCATTTAATACTTATCAAATTGAACTAAATAGCATATTATATAAGTGATCTTTAATTAGATCGGTTAGATGAGTAAGTTGTCAAAATTTAGATTTACATATCCAAAAGATCTTTGAGGCATTGTTGTATGATATTAAAGCAGTAAGTTTACTTCCCTTATTGCTTTCTTTTTCTCTCTCAATTAGTAGTAATCAATAGCACAATTACGTTCAACATCGCTAAGTTTATTTATTTTCAATATTTGTTTTTTTTAAATTATATAATTTATTAAGGATAAATGATGACAATACTTACCGTTGGTTTTGCTTGTTTAGATTTATTGTGTTTCACTTCATCTAGTTTGGAACAAAACGGTTCTATTACCTCCGATAATTTTGTCCATTGTGGTGGTGGGTCGTGTGCTAATACGGCATATCTATTAGCTCTATGGGGAGAAGATATTTATCATATTGGTCATCTCAACAATGATCATCATGGCAATCAAATTGAAACAGAACTTGCTAATGTTGGCGTTAATACTCGGCAATTTATTTTTTCGGAGAAAATGATCACACCATTAGAAGCCATCACCATTAATGAGCAAAGTAATACCTACAGCATTATATCGCATCGTTTGATGCAACCACCTAAATTGACAATAACAGAAAAAGATAAATTAGCTCACTTTATTCGGACCGTCAGTGAAAATAAACACGAGATAGTTATGTTAGCTGATGGCTATGAGGCAGAATTGAGTGAGTACCTAATTGAGCATTTACCCAAAGTCAAAGTGATTATGAGTGTCGATAATCTATCAGCTAATAGTCTGTACTTAGCTCAACAAGCTGATTATTTAATTGTAACAGAACAATTTGCTAGTGCTTTTGTCAAATTAAAAGCTTTCTATAATAGCGAGCAGATCAAAAATGCATTGAAAAAATTACGCAATTTAACTAACGGTAAAATTATTATTCGTATGTATAATAAAGATTGTGTATATCTGGATCATCAACAAGTTGTGATAATCTCTGGCTTTAATAAACAAACTGCTGATAACATTACTGAAAATGATATTTTTCAAGGGGCTTTTACTTATGGTATCAGCTATGGTTGGCCGTTAGCGAAAACGATATTGTTTGCCAATCTAGCAATAGCTGCAGCCAATAATCAGAAAAGAGGGCGTAGTGCAATGCCTAACTTGGTTGACATCAATCTAGCAGGTAAAGATCTTATTAAAGATTTTAAATACTTTTTTTGAGTTATCACTAAAATCATTGATCGCTCAAATTGTTCTATTTAAGCGATTTCTTGACCTCTTAAACGGCTTTTCTTTACTTATTATAAAGGATATTAAGTTTTTATTTTTCTTTTTCTCTTATTTAAGGAAAATCTAAATTTTTTATGCTCGTTTTATTAAGTTTATTTCTTTTGAGCAGAGCGTGTTTACACGAGGCCACTTTATCAATCACTGTTATCATTCTGGTATATTTTCTAAAACTTTTTTCTCTTATAGGCAACTTTTGCCAAAATATTTGTCAAAAATAGCTAATATAAAACGGTCGGCTTATGGCAGCCTTTTATCGTTTAGTTCTAACTGTCTGAAGGTTATTTTCAATATAAACGACAATTTTGTTAAACGTCCTTGTTTAACATGTTAACCAAACCTAGCTGTTAATTTTTTGCATCGTTATTAACTTAGACGTTCCAGTCAATTAAAATCCATTTCAGGACAATTCTATATTGTGATTAAGCTTGTCTGGCGAATTCGCCTGCTTGCTGGATCAATTCTTCGCTAGGGGTGACGCCGGTATATAAAATAAATTGCTCAACTGCTTGTAACACGGCAACGTCAGCACCGGAAATAATCTTTTTATTCAAGTTGTTAGCATACTTTATAAGTGGTGTTTCAACAGGTAAGGCAACAACATCGAACACAATATCAGCATGATTAATTATTGTTTCACTAAATGCCAGTTGGTTCGCTTCGCTACCGCCTTGCATACCAATTGGCGTCACATTGATAATCAATTTTGCTTGTTCCGGTGTAATAGTAGATTCATCTTTTTGCCATTGGTAATGATAACGCTCAGCTAAAGCTTCCCCTTTTTGCTGATTTCTGGCACAGACTATGCCATGTTTAAAACCGGCATCGTAAAACGCTCCAATTACAGCATTGGCCATACCACCACTACCTTTTAAAACAAATGGTGTCTTATTACTGATATTATTAGCCTTAATTAGTTTTTCCACAGCAATATAATCAGTGTTGTAGGCCTTCAAATAGTGATCGGTATTAACAATAGTATTAACCGCTTGAATTGATTGTACCGAAACATCTAATTCATCAATAAATTCAATGCACGCTTGTTTATAAGGCATTGAGATAGCACAACCACGAATTGATAATGCTTTAATTCCATTAATAGCATCTTTTAAATTATTGGTTGTAAAAGCTTTATATAGATAATTTAAATCTAATTTTTCATATAAAAAATTGTGAAAACGAGTACCAAAATTACTTGGTCTTGCTGAAAGTGACATACAAACAATAGTATCTTTATTGATAATTCTTGCCATTAACCAAAATCCTTGTGATCATAATAACTAATTCTTTATTCTATCATCTTTTTAACTAGCATATATTTGATTATGGTTGCAAACAATACTGGTCCGAAAATAACTCAAGAAAAAGTTACCGTAGAAGTGATGATACACCTATATTGTCACCAAAAACACCATACTCCTAAAAAACAACTATGTGCTGAATGTAGTGATCTCTTACAATACGCCATGCAACGCTTAACAATGTGCCGATTTGGTGAAAAGAAAACCACCTGCGAAAAATGTCCAAAACATTGTTATCGCAAAGATTATAAACAGAAAATTAAAGAAGTAATGCGTTATGCAGGGCCAAGAATGATGCTCCATCATCCAATCATGGCGGTTAAACATTTGTATAAAAATTTAAAAACCATTTTGAAGGTATTTTAACAAAAGTATTTTTTCACAATTAAAAAAGTTGAGGAGAGGGGTTTTTGGCTTATTTTTATCACTTATTTTTTTGATTTCATCAATGTTGCATTCGTTTTTTCTATCAATACAATAATTTTCACTTATTTTAGATGTTTTTTGCAATTTACTCGCAGTTAAATGCTAAAAATGCGAATGATTATCTTTTAAAATACTGTCATTTTTAAAATACAACCTTATTTGATAGGAAGTATAATGTCTGCATTTACGCTTGATCACCTTTCTCAAGGACGTGAAGCTGTTATTAAACGTCTATTACCTGACTCTTTACCTTTTCGTCAAAAGCTTTTAGCTATGGGAATGACGCCCGGATGTAAGTTGACTGTGATGCAAATCGCTCCATTAGGTGATCCAATTGAAATTAATTTGCGTGGTTTTCTATTGTGTTTACGCCGTCGTGAAGCGGCTGCAATTGAAGTTGAGATGGTCGTATGAAAATTGCATTAGTCGGTAATCCCAATTGTGGCAAAACGACATTATTTAATTTATTAACTGGTTCAAAACAGCGTGTAGGTAATTGGCCAGGGTAACCGTTGAGCACAAATCTGGTTCGTTTGCTTATCAAAAGAACCACTATGATATTGTTGATTTACCGGGAACTTACTCTGTTGAGCCAGATCCAATCGGTATTGCTCAAGATGAATTTATTACTCGGCAGTTTCTATTAGCTGATAACAATAGCTTGATAGTTAATGTTATTGATGCAACAAATTTACAACGCAGTTTATATTTAACATTTCAGTTAATTGATATGCAAGTACCTATGGTAATTGTGCTTAATATGGTTGATGCACTTAAAGCTATGGGAGAAAGATTAAATATCGATAAATTAACCAAAGCTTTAGGTTGTCCGGTTATTGCGATTTCGTCTACGCGAAAAACTGGATTATCAAAATTTTATCAGCAAATTGAAGTTAGCTCATCGAATTTAAAGACTGCAATGCCAACCATTGATACGTTAAGTAGTGATGCACAAGCTGTATTTAACCGATATTTAGCTGAATTGCCTGCAACCAGTAGGATACAACAATTTAATCGTTGGCAGTTAATTGAAGCCTTGCTTAATGGGGCAAATGAATCTTTAGATTTTTTAGAAAACGAAAAGTTAGCTGCTTGTCGTTGTTTATTGTCTATCAATTTCGATAATCAGATTGACGTAGCACTTGCAAGTGCACGTTATGATACGATTGATACGCTTTGCAAGATGGTGATTGATAAGCCTAGAGAAGCCAATATTAATCTTACTGAAAAATTGGATAAATTAGCTTTAGGACGTTTTACTGGTATTCCATTCTTTTTACTCGCAATGTATAGCATGTTCTTTATTGCGATTAATTTTGGTTCAGTTTTTGTCGATTGTTTTGAAGGGGTATTTAGTACCATTTTTGTTAATGGCTTTACTTATCTCTTAAATATGCTAGATACACCAACTTGGTTAACGGTTATTTTAGCTGATGGGGTTGGTAATGGCATCACCACGGTATCGACTTTTATACCGGTTATTGCGGCGATGTTTTTTGTGCTATCTTTTTTGGAAGATTCAGGTTATTTAGCGCGAGCAGCAATGATTGTTGATCGTTTTATGCGATGCATTGGTTTACCCGGTAAAGCGTTTGTACCCATGTTAATGGGGTTTGGTTGTGGAGTACCCGCAATTATGGCAACAAGGACACTTGATAGCCCTCGTGATCGTATTTTATCAATTTGTTTAATTCCGTTTATGTCTTGCAGTGCTCGATTACCCATTTATGCTTTGTTTGCTGTAATATTTTTTCCTAATCATGCATCGATTATTGTCTTTATGCTGTATTTGCTGGGTATTTTAGTAGCTATGCTAACGGGATTTATATTAAAAAATACTCTGTTACAAGGTGAATTAACGCCATTTATTATGGAAATGCCCGTTTATCGTCTTCCGACATTACGGAGTATGTTGAGAATAACTTTTCAACGTTTGAAAAGCTTTGTTTTACGAGCAGGAAAAGCTATTGTCGTTATGGTAACCGTGCTTAGCTTCTTTAATTCCTTAGGAACTGATGGTTCATTTGGGAATGAAAATTCAAATCACTCTGTGTTATCAGTTATGGGACAAAAAGTTACTCCTGTATTTACACCTATGGGAATTGACAAGCAAAATTGGCCTGCAACAGTAGGTATTTTTACCGGGATTTTTGCTAAAGAGTCCGTTGTGGCAACTTTAAATTCACTCTATTCAATGGATCATCAAACGGAACAACCAGCGCAATTTTGTTTTTATAATGGTATCAAGTCCGCGTTAGAAACCATTCCAGATCGTTTTATTGATTTAATTAACGCAATCGCTGATCCGCTAGGTCTATCAAGTATTAATCAAGATGAAAATAATCTACGAAATGAATTGTCTGTCGACTCGACGACGGTATCGAAAATAAGTGGTTCATTTGTTACATCATCTTCAGCTATTGCTTATCTTATTTTTGTGTTGCTTTATACACCTTGTGCAGCAGCATTAGGCACAATCTATCGTGAAACAGGGCTAAAATGGATGATATTTGTTGCTATTTGGACCTTTGTTATAGGTTGGTTGTCTGCAACGATTTATTACCAATTTAGTTTATTAGGCCAATCTTCATATGCGCCTTATTGGTTGATAGCTATTGGAGGATTTATTACTTTCATTTTTATCGTTATGCGTAAAATCGGTCGTTTACCTTGCTTTAATCAATATTACTTACCAAAACCACGATCTCACAAAAAACAATCAGCTTGTTGTGAATAAAATTATTGGTTAATGTTAAATATTGAATAATATGTTAATTACTGCAATTCGTGATTATATTCAGTTACAAGGACGAGCTAATCTACAAGATGTGGCTCGTCACTTTCGTTTGTCTACCAGCGCTGTTGAACCTATGCTAAATTTTTGGGTTAAAAAAGGGTTAATAAAATTAATTAAACGTGATTTATTAACTTGTGCAGGTAAACAGTGTTCAACGTGTATAAGTTGTAATTTAGACGCTTATGCAAGCTATGTATGGATTGAGTAGAATAGCTTATACAATCAATTGATGGCTAAAATTAATTTGATTGTATCAAAAGTATTAGTATCTAACCTTTGATAAATTCCAGCCAAATTATTTTAATTTTTTGCTTTTTTTAGAGTTGAATCCACTTTTTTATCCGCCATTAAAAAATTAAATTATCTTTTATTTGCTATTTTTTTGCGACTTATGTCACAAAATTAAATTTATTTGTATCTCAAAATTACAAATGATATTAATATGAACTTATGTTCATTTTGGTGAAAAAAAAGAAAAATATAAAACCGATAAAAGTAATAAAAAGATATCCTTGGTTTGAATTTAATTAAAAAAGTGACTAACTATTGAATTAGATAATTAGATAAATATTAAGAGTCAACTTGTTACATTAATTACTTGTTGATTTTGATGTGCTAAAAAGTTAGTTAATGTTTATGGAATAAAAATATTTTTTGTTTTTATCGATAGCTTATTCAGATCAAATTGTAGTTTTATCGTTCTTGTTCATTTTTAGCCAAAAAGACCTTAACCGAAACGACGAAACCTTGTCGTTTTATTACTTAATAAATGTTATTATAACCGTGTTTAAAAAACATGTAGTAGAGGAATTAGATGTATGAGTCAATTAGATGAATTCAAAAAATTAACTGTAGTTGTTGCTGATACTGGTGATATCGATTCGATTAAACAGTTTTCTCCTGAAGATGCAACAACTAATCCATCGCTTGTTTTAAAAGCTGCTCAACTTCCTCAATATCGTTATTTAATTGATTCTGCTATTGAAACAGCTAAAAAACTAGGTGGTAGTAAAGCTGAGCAATTGGTTAATGCCTGTGACCAAGTAGCGGTAAACATTGGCGCTGAAATTCTAAAATCTATTCCGGGGCGAATCTCGACTGAAGTTGATGCAAGGTTATCATTTGATACCCAAGCTTGTATTGAAAAAGCTCGTCGAATTGTTGAACTTTATAAACAAAAAGGCATTGATAAATCAAAAATTCTGATTAAAATCGCTTCTACATGGGAAGGTATTAAAGCTGCTGAAGTTTTAGAAAAAGAAGGGATTAACTGTAATTTAACTTTATTGTTTTCTTTCGCTCAAGCGCGTGCTTGTGCCGAGATTAATGCCTTTTTAATTTCACCATTTGTTGGTCGTATTTATGATTGGTATCAAGCTAAGAAACCTATTGATCCTTATATTGCTGACCAAGATCCTGGTGTAGTTTCAGTACGTAATATCTATAACTATTATAAACAACACGGTTATAAGACTATTGTCATGGGGGCTAGTTTTAGACAAGTTGATCAAATTTTAGCATTGGCGGGTTGTGATCGTTTAACTATTTCCCCTAATTTATTGTCTGAGATGCAAAAATCAAGTGCCCCAGTAGTGCGTAAATTAGATCCAAATCAAACCTTAGTTGAGCGTCCAGCATTAATGACTGAAGCTGAGTTTAGATGGCAGCATAATAGTGATGCTATGGCCGTTGAAAAATTAGCTGAAGGCATCCGTGCATTTGCTGTCGATCAGGGTAAACTAGAAGATATGATCGGAGCACTACTTTAATTAATAGAATAGGGGAATATATTCCCCTTTTTGTTTTGTTACGAAAGCGTTTTATTTGTCTACTATTTGTAGACAATCAATGAATATTTAAAATATATTTTGGAGAATATGAACATGAATGTAACCACACTATCCCACCGCGAACTAGCCAATGCGATAAGAGCATTAAGCATGGATGGCGTGCAAAAAGCGAAATCAGGCCATCCAGGTGCGCCGATGGGGATGGCAGACATGGCTGAAGTCCTTTGGCGAGGATTTTTAAAACACAATCCTACCAATCCTAATTGGGCTGATCGGGATAGATTTGTATTATCAAATGGTCATGCATCAATGTTAATTTATAGCTTATTACATTTGACTGGTTATAACGTAACGCTCGATGACATAAAAAACTTTCGTCAATTAAATGCTAAAACCGCAGGTCATCCTGAATTTGGACATCTTCCGGGCATTGAAACAACAACAGGTCCATTAGGTCAAGGTATTGCTAATGCTGTCGGTATGGCTATTGCTGAAAGAACATTAGCAGCTCAATTTAACAAACCTGCACATACCATTGTTGATCACCATACTTATGTATTTATGGGTGATGGTTGTATGATGGAAGGGATTTCCCATGAAGTATGTTCATTAGCTGGTACACTTAAATTAGGCAAATTAATTGCTTTTTATGATGATAATGGTATTTCAATTGATGGTGAAATTGAAGGTTGGTTTACCGACGATACCGCTAAACGTTTTGAAGCATATGGCTGGCATGTTATTCGTGGTATTGATGGCCATGATGCTAAGGCATTAGCTGAGGCTATTGAGCAAGCACAAGCTGTAACTGATAAACCATCATTATTAATGTGTAAGACTGTTATTGGTTTTGGTTCTCCAAATAAAGCTGGAAGTCATGATTGCCATGGCGCACCACTTGGTGATGCTGAAATAGAAGCAACTCGTAAAGCTTTAGGTTGGTCATATCCTGCATTTGAAATTCCAAAAGATTATTATGATGCATGGGATGCAAAAGCTACTGGTAAACAACGTGAAGATGAGTGGAATGCTCGCTTTGATGCATATGCAAAAGCTTATCCAGAATTAGCAAAAGAATTCAAACGTCGTATGGATGGTGATTTACCAAATAATTGGCAACAAGTTGCTAAAGATTTTGTTAATAAGCTACAAGCAAATCCAGCAACAATTGCTACCCGTAAAGCTTCGCAAAATGCCATTGAAGCTTTTGCGCCTGTGTTAACTGAATTTTTAGGTGGTTCAGCTGACTTAGCACCAAGTAATTTAACTATGTGGTCAGGCTCTAAAGAGATTTTAGCTAATCCAGATGGTAACTACATTCATTATGGTGTCCGCGAATTTGGTATGTCTGCAATCATGAATGGTATTTCTTTACATGGTGGCTTTATTCCTTATGGTGCAACTTTCTTGATGTTTATGGAGTATGCGCGTAACGCAGTCCGTATGGCCGCTTTAATGAAAATTCGCTCTTTATTTGTCTACACGCATGACTCAATAGGTTTAGGTGAAGATGGTCCAACTCACCAACCTGTTGAACAGATGGCAAGCTTACGAGTTACTCCAAATGTTAGTACTTGGCGTCCTTGTGACCAAGTTGAATCAGCCATTGCTTGGCAATATGCTGTTGAACGTAAAGACGGTCCAACTGCGTTAATTTTCTCTAGACAAAATCTTAAACAACAAGAACGTACCGAACAACAATTAGCCAATGTTTATCGTGGTGGCTACATTTTAAATGATTGTAATGGCACTCCTGAACTTATTTTAATTGCAACTGGTTCTGAAGTCGAACTAGCAGTTGAGGCTTATCATAAACTTACTGAAGCAGGTAAAAAAGTACGTGTTGTTTCAATGCCATCAACCGATGCATTTGATAAACAAGATCAAGCTTATAAAGAATCAGTTTTACCATCTTCAGTCTCTGCACGAGTTGCTATTGAGGCTGGCATCAGTGACTATTGGTATAAATATGTTGGTCTAAATGGTAAGATTATCGGTATGACAAGCTTTGGTGAGTCAGGTCCAGCAGAACAATTATTTGCTAAATTCGGCTTTACAGTTGAAAACGTTCTAGAACAAGCAAATAGTTTATTAAAATAATAAAGTTATTTTAATAGTAAAAAGCCACCTTATCGGTGGCTTTTTTTAATCTAATTAAATTAAGAGACTATAATTTGAATTATTAATCATTAAATGGATTTGGATCTTTTTTAAGATTATCAAATGGATATAACTTATTTCTCCAATCTTTAATTTGAATGTCTTTTTGTTCTGGTATATCAATTAAATTGTAGTGCATATAATCGCTTTGGACATTCAATTTAATCCCCATCCAATGGCTTAATAAATAAACAAATTGATAACCAGAGATCTGTTTATTTATCTTTATTTGAGCTGTTTGTGGCGAATTAAAAAATATCAATGGAACTTGATAGCTATTTTGGTATTCCCAGTTATGTCGTAAATCTTGATATTTTTCCGTATGAGATAGGCCATGGTCTGCAAAGTATACTACAGAATAATCTTGATTATGCTTTTTTAAGATATTTATAGCAGATTTAATAAAATCATCAGTTTCTTTAATACTGCTGGTATAGCAAGATAAATTTTTATTATTGAGATCGAATTGGGGCTCAAATTGTAATCTCTTACAGAAATGTGGGTGAGAACCAATTAAATGCATAACAATGAGTCTAGGTTTATCTTGTTTTTCAGATAATAAAGAATCTAATTGTGGTAAAAGTAAAGTATCGTATTTGCCACGCGAGGATTTACCATTATATTCTCCTTTTTTAGTATAGAAAATATTCTTAGCATAAGCAGTAATCCGAGGTACGGTTATTTCCATTCGCCCTAATTTACCTTGATTAGATAACCAGTAAGTCTCGAATCCAGCATCATTAGCAATAGTGATAATGTTATTATTTAGTTGAGCACTGACTTCATCATTATCTAAATAACTAGATTGACTAATTAAATGTGGTATTGATGATTGGGTATTCGATGCTGGGGCAATTAATCCATCCCAAATTATTGAAGCATTTTCTTTAGTAAAAGGTGTATTATCATATTTGAATCCATAAGCACTCATATAATCTTTACGAACACTTTCACCAATGATAATAACGTAGGTTTTATGCTTAGGATCAACTGAAACTATCGGTATTGTATTAGTTTTTTGAATTTGATTAAGTTGTTCTTGTTTCTCTGTTAAATAAATATTAGCACTTTCGTATAAATCAATAGCAAATTCAAAAATTGGATATTTAAAATTATCTAAGATTGTTGAGGTGACCGAAGTAACTGTGTTGGGTTGATATTTGATAATAGCTTTAATTGGTCGATATAAACAGATTAATAATGCAACAGCTATAATGTAGTAATTTTTTATTTTAGGAAACTTTATCTTTCTGAAAACAATTACAAAAATTATGATTAAGATTAATGGAATTAAATAGCAATAGAATGGTAATTGCGTACAGAACTCTTGAATTTCATCAATGTCAGTTTCAGAAATAGCACTAATGACGGCAACATTTGGTGAGCCATAATAAAATCCAATTGGGAAATAAAGTGCGGCTATAATAAATAATAGTCCAAATAAATAACGAAAAAATGTAAATCTAGCAAAAAAAATTAGTGAAAAATAAGTAAGGAGTATTCTATCAAATCTTTGAGGATAACCTAATAAATAAACTAATAATACGGAAAGGAAAATGCAGACAAGATGTGATATAAATAAATTATTTTTGAACATTAAAAATCAAATCCATTCTAAAACTATTTGTTAAAAATTCGTTAAATTATATAGCCTATCAAATTTTAAGCAACTTATATTCTTTCATTTTTGATAATTATCAAATTAAGATAACATATAGCTTAGGCGTCGTTATTAATTATTTCTAATAGACTTTTACCAAACTACCTATAATTAATAGTTAGTTTGGTGATATTATAAGGTTTAATTATCTGGATGCTCGTTTTAATATTATTTCTGTTGGTTGCTTTTGTAGATAAACCATTCTCGCAATTAACAGAAATGCAGCAACAGCAAGTCCTAATATAATCCCTATCCAAAATCCAGCAGCACCAATTGGCTGCATTACCAGATCTGTTAAGCCTAGAATATAACCAACTGGTAATCCAACAACCCAATAAGACAATAAAGTAATAAAAAAGATGCTTTTTGTATCTTTGTAACCACGTAATACATTACTTGCCACTACTTGTAAATAATCTGAAGCTTGGTAAATAGCTAATAGGATGATGAGTTGTAGACAAATAGCTATAACCGCAGCCTCCTTAGTAAATATTGTAATAATAGGTGTTCTAAATACCACTAAAATTAGTGCTACAATAACAGCAATGACTAACGATATGAGCAAACTGATGAAAGCTGTTTGTTTAGCTAAACTTGGTTTTCCTTTTCCTAACAGATAACCGACGCGAATACTGGTTGCCACACCAAGAGATAATGGAATTGCAAATGTTAAGCTACTAATGGTAAAAATAATTTGATGTGCAGCCACCGTTATTTGTCCGAGAGGGGCAATAAGTAAAGCAACGACAGCAAATAAGCTCATTTCAAAAAAGTAAGCAAGGGCTAGAGGCATTCCTAAAACCACTATTTTTTTGATAATGGAAAAGTCAACAAGCTTTGTTAATGGTGTTTTACGAATATCTCGTTGGCTAGCAGTAGTTAAAGTATATAAACGGATTAAAATGAACATTAACCAGAAAATTATTGCTGCAGTAATGCCACAACCAACACCACCAAACGCAGGTAAGCCTAATTTGCCATAAATCAAAATATAGTTAATTGGAATATTAGCTAGTAAAGCAATGAATATAATCACCATGGCAGGTTTTGTGTTAGATAAACCTTCACATTGATTGCGGTAAACTAAAAATAGTAGAAATGCAGGTACTCCCCACATAATTGCACGTAAAAAAGAGACGGCAACTTCGACCATTTCTGGATCAATCGGGTTATCATTAGAGCTTCTTAAACTAATTATTTTATCTGAATGATAGAGAATTAACATTATGATCACCGATAAAATTAATGCGATCACCACACCTTGCCGTGTATGATCGGCAACTTGCTCACGTTTAGCTGCACCATTTAAGTTTGATATAATAGGGGTTAATACAGTCAATAGCCCTTGACCAAATAAAACTGTAGGTAACCAAATGGATACCGCAATAGCAACACCTGATAAGGCTGTTTTACTGTAATTGCCAGCCATAATTGTATCAACAAACGTTATTGCTGTTTGTGATATTTGGGCAATCATGACAGGAATAGCTAAGGTGATTAAATTATTAATTTCACTTCGATAATGTAATTTCATTGATTGTATTTACTGTTGTACAGTTCCCCATAAATCGTATTCATCTGAATGTTCAATATTGACTTGAACAATATCACCAACTTTAACAGCTTTTTCTTCATTTAGATAGACAACGCCATCTATTTCTGGTGCATCAGCCATACTCCGTCCAATTGCACCTTCATCATCCACTTCATCGATAAGCACAGACAATGTTTTACCAATTTTGTTTTGTAGCTTACAGGTTGAAATTGTCTGTTGTAATTGCATAAAACGATCGAAGCGTTCTTGTTTTATATGTTCAGGTATTTGGTCGGCTAATTGATTAGCTGCAGCACCTTCAACTGGGCTATATGGGAAACAACCGACACGATCTAACTGTGCTTGAGAAAGAAAATCAAGCAGTAATTCAAAATCTTGTTCGGTTTCACCTGGATAACCGACGATAAAAGTTGAACGTAGGGTGATTTCTGGACAAATATCTCGCCACTTATGAATTCTTTCAAGTGTTCTTTCAATTGTACCTGGTCGCTTCATTGATTTTAATACTGTAGGGCTAGCGTGTTGTAATGGTACATCTAAATAAGGTAAGATTTTGCCATCAGCCATTAATGGAATTAAATTATCCACACTAGGGTAAGGATACATATAATGTAGACGTACCCAAATACCAAGACTAGATAATTGTTCACAAAGGGTATGAATATCGGTTTTTAACGGCATACCATTCCAAAAATTGGTTCGGTTTTTTATATCAATACCATAAGCCGATGTATCTTGAGCTATAACTAATAGCTCTTTTACTCCTCCATCAACCAAACGTTTTGCTTCATCAAGCACATTACCAATCGGTCGACTGATCATTTCGCCACGTAATGAAGGGATAATACAGAATGAACAACTATGGTTGCAGCCTTCTGATATTTTCAAATAAGCATAATGTTTTGGTGTTAGTTTTACGCCTTGTTCGGGCACTAAACTAATAAATGGATTATAGGAAGGTTTTGGCGCATATTTATTAACATGTTCAAGAACAGCTTCATAACTGTGTGGTCCTGATATTTCAAGTACTTTAGGATGCACATCACGGATTTGATCTTCTTTTGCGCCAAGACAACCAGTCACAATAACTTTTCCATTTTCATTTAGCGCTTCGCCAATGGCTTCTAATGATTCTTGTACCGCACTATCAATAAAACCACAGGTGTTAACAATTACTAAATCTGCATTATCGTAGCTAGGTACAACTTGATAACCCTGTGTACGTAATTCAGTTAAAATTCGCTCAGAGTCAACTAAATTTTTAGGACAACCAAGGCTCACAAATCCAATAGTAGGGGATGATGTATTCATAATATTTATAATAATTTAAAATTTATTGAGGTATTTATCGAGAATTTAAAAGTTTGCCAATTTAGATTATGACAACAGGCGGGCATTTTAACATATTTAATTTGAACCAAATAAAAAATTTTTAGCGAGTTATTATCTGAATTAATATAATTTCTTATGGCATGTATTATAACACGCCATCTATCGTAAATAAGTTGAAGTGTATCCGTAATAAAGGATGCTTCAATGTCTGTAATTTAATCTTATTGGTTGATTATGTGTAACCGATAATATCGATAAACCGTATTTGTCGGTTTACTAATATTAATATCCTTTGCATCTATTCTTTCCTTTCAATATTCAATTATTACATTATTTTTATAAGCTCTATATTATTGGGCTACTTTATCTAACAAGATTTGACTTATTGTTTAATTATTTTTATTTTCAATATGTTAGATGAATATGAGGTAACTTATTAACTTAGTTTTTAATTCTAATTAATATCAATTAAAAATATCCTCTCTAACCATATCAAATTAAGAGTTATTAAAACTGTTTTATTAAAGCCCTTCATAAATTTTACTTTCTTCTTGTATGTCTTCATTCCCATAATATTCGAAGAAAAGATCGGATTCATATATAATTTTCAATTTACCTTCTGCATGGCTATTTCCTTCTAGCAGTAAACTAATACCAGATTGTTTGAAGTTAGAAAAATAGACGCCACAACCTTGATACCCTAAACATTGATAAAATTCGTCATTTTCTCTATATACTTTTAGGCCAATTTCTTCAAGAGATTCCGCTTTGCCATATTTTTTGGTTAATGCTTCTTTATATTTAAAATATGCATTTTTACCTTCAACTCCATAGGGATCTCTTGTAATTTCCTCACTTAATACTACTTTTATCAAACCTAATTGCTTGTGAGCTAATAATTTATATGAAGTAAAATTAGGTAACGTTATAGGAGGGTTAGGTAATTCATATATGATCAAATCATTTTGTTCAATTATTTCTTTTGCTTTATATTTTGAAACAATGTCCGATATTGGTGCCCCCCATGTTAAACCTATTGGAGCATCCGCACGCGCGTGAACCATAAAAGGAAATAATACTGCAACTAACAATAGTTTTTTCATTAATGTTTACTCACCTTATATTAAATTGGCGTGTAATAATAAACAATAAAAAACATTTATCAATCATTTGATAGGGAGTATGTGAAATATTCTGAGGAAGGGCAAGGCAAAGCTATTAATTAAAAAACCCTTATAATGATAAGGGCTTTTGTGAAAGGAAGTTAATTTATCATAAAAAATCAAATTATTTTAATGCATTAATTACTTCATCAATTTGACGATCTAAACTTTCAGCTCCACCACCTGATAAATACCAAAGATCTGGTGTTAAATAAACAACTTCCGTTTTGCTTTTCGCTAATACTTTTGCATTGAAGAAGTCATCTTTCATCGCAGACTGACCAATTGCTTTACTGCGGTCTACAACATAAATAATGTCTGGTTTGACTTTACTAATGTAACTATTATCAATAAAAGTTGGTTTTGGTTTTCCAATACCATTGGTTGGTTGTGGCGCTAATGGCACTGCCCGTTTTACATGTAACACATCATGGATTAATGCTGCGCTAGAGCTTGCATTAATAAGGATCATTTTACCGTCATTATGAATAGCTACAATTGCTTTTTTATTACTTGCTTGAGCAACAGATTGTGCATTGTTAACTTTGGCATCTAGTGATTGAATCAGATTGTTAGCTGTTTCTTCAGTACCAGTGATATTTGCTAATACATTGATATGATTTTTGGTTGATTCAAGATAGTTTTTGGCATCAACGCTTAAATTAATGACTGGAGCAATTTTAGTGAATTCTTCCGTATGGCTTGCTTGTCGGCCGTCAATGATAATTAATTGTGGTTTAGCTTGTTTGATTGCATCAATATTTGGTTCTTTCATATTACCTGTATCAATAACGTTTGCATTTTTATATTGTTGCAGATAAGTCGGAAGAACAGAAAGAGGTGTTGCTGTTACAATTGATCCTTTACCTAAAGCATCTAATGTATCTAAGGCTCCATAATTCATCACTACAACTTTATTTGGTGATTTAGGTACAACAACTGATTGTTTATTATCAGGATTTACTGTAATTGACGATTGACAACCAGTCAAACCTAACATTAACGCTGCTAAGCTACTTAATAATAGTTTTTTCTTAGTATTCATAATTAGTTCCTATATGTATGATGCAAATGATAACTATTATTGTTTAAGGCATGTTAATTGTCTAGTAATAAATAATTTTTCGTAAGGATATTGATAATTATTCTCATATAGTATATTGTTATCGGCAGATTTCTTTGCAAAATATCAATATAATTAATAGGGTTATAACAATGAATACGAAGTTTAAGTTGGCTACACATGTCTTAAATACAAGTATTTTATTATCATTATCAGGTTTAGCGATGGCGGCTGATGATAAAAATACTGATACTATGGTGGTGACAGCATCAGGATTTTCACAACAAATTAAAGAGGCTCCTGCAACAATTTCAGTGATCACACCGGAAGAAATTAGCAAAAAGCCTTATCGTGATGTCACCGATGCTCTGAAAGATATTCCTGGTGTTACTGTATCTGGAGGTGGAGATAAGACTGATATTAGTATTCGTGGTATGGATGCTAAATATACTTTATTATTAATTGATGGTAAAAAAGTGAGCACTCGTGAAACTAGACCGAACGGTGATAATTCTGGTTTTGAACAAGGTTGGTTGCCTCCACTAACTGCTATTGAACGTATTGAAGTTGTTCGTGGACCTATGTCATCCTTATATGGATCAGATGCTATGGGTGGGGTAGTTAATATTATTACTAAAAAGGTCTCAAATACTTGGCATAGTGGGTTACGTGTTGAATCAATTATGCCTTATCGTTCAGATGAGAAAAATACCTATGTAGGAAGTTTTTCAACGATGGGCCCGATTATTGATGATATTCTAGGTATTCAATTATATGGTCAATATTCAAACCGTCATGAAGATAAATATTTAGGCGGTCATGCACAACAAAAACTAAGAAGTATAAATGGAAAGCTATCACTTAATGCTTTTGATACACAAAAATTTGATTTTGATTTTGGTCACGCATTACAAAATTCAGGCTCTACTGATAAAAAAACTTTAGAAAAAGGTAGAGGAGATATTAATCGTGATAATCATCGTAATTCATTTGGGATTACACATAATGGATTATTTGGTAATGTAACAACAACTTCTTATATTTCTCATGAAGAAAATAATAATTTAGCTAGAAAAATGAAAATTCGTAATACTGATGTAGATTCTCGAGTGACGATTCCTTTTAGTATTAATATGCTAACGATAGGGGGTAAATATAATTACCAAGAGCTTCATGATAAAGGTAATGAACTTACTAGTGATATTACTAAAATTGATCGCTGGAGCTATGCATTATTTGCGGAAGATGAAATAAGTATTATCGATAACTGGAGCATAACAGCTGGTTTGCGTTATAACAAAGATGAAAACTATGGTAGCAACTGGAATCCAAGAGTCTATAGTGTCTGGAATATTAATGATAACTTTACCTTAAAGGGTGGTTATTCAACAGGTTTTGCAACACCTCAACTACGTCAAGTTGTACATGATTGGGGGCAATCAACAGGTGGTGCAGGCAAGAATGGTAAAAAAGGGGTAATTCTTGGTGAACCTAATTTAAAACCAGAAAAATCTGATAATTTTGAAGTTGGTTTTGGATATACTAATGATTATGGTATTGATGCTTCTGCAACAGCATTTTATACCAAATATAAAGATAAAACACAAAGTTATTATATTTGTAATGATGAATCAAAAAAGCAACGATGTAGAGTAGAAGGTTCCAACAAAAAATTTGATTTCGTTCAAAAATGGCAGAACGTAGATAAAGCTGATCTTAAAGGTTTAGAATTATCATTTAAAACACCTTTATTTACCGATTTCTTATTAAGCTCTAACTATTCGTGGACTAAAACAGAACAAAAAACTGGTGAAAACAAAGGTAGAGCGCTAAATCGTACTCCTAAACAAAAATTCAATGCTCAGCTTGATTGGAATCTAACTCAGCAATTAGATTTGTGGACGAAAATGGCATATTATGGAATAGAGCATGCAACCAAAAGAGTAAGAGAGGGAGGAGAAACTAAAATTAAACACGTAGTTTATGCAGGTTATACCTTCTGGGATGTTGGTACCTCTTTTCAAATAAATAAAAATGCTAAGATTTATGGCGGTGTTTATAACTTGTTTGACAAAGAAGTGACGAATGATGACTTTGGTAAAACCTTAGAAGGTCGTCGCTATTTTATTGGTACTGAAATTAATTTCTAATTAATATTCATCAATAAAACTGTTATTATAAATATTGAGTGGCTGTTAATTCAGCCATTTTTTATTAATAATATACTATACATAAATATTTTAGTTTATTCGTTATGATTTCGGATTATTTCAAAAAGGGATTTTAAATTAATTCATGTCCAAATTTGGTTGTAAAATTATATTTATTGTTATATTGTTTTTAATGTACTCACCTGTATATGCTAATAATATTGTATTAGTTAATCTATCTAGATCTAAATTTGTCTTTGACCCGTATGCAGCAATATTTGCGGTAGTTTTACTTTTTGTTTTATGGCAAGTGTTTAAAATATGGTCAACATGGAAGGTTAAGCAATGGGAAAAAGAAGAACAGCAACAGAAGCTGCAAAAGAAAGTTGAAAGAGATCGATTATTTGCTGAGTCAAGAGCAAGAATGCGCTTAAAAAAACAATTAACTAAACAAAAATCACGAAAGAAAAAAACACCAGAAAAGTAATATCCGCTCTTAGTCGGTATTTATTCAGTTCAGCTAATTTTTTCATTATAAAAATTTTGAGGAAAGGGGTTTTTAGACTTTAAATTCATCAAGATTTCCTCACAATTATCATTGATAGATAACAATCTTATCAAGTTTAATTAAATATCATATCTTATTGAATTATTTATTGGTCGTAATACATAGCAAGCTAAAGGATTTTGTAATATATTATCTGTCATGAATGCAAGAAGTTGCTAAAGTGTTGAAAGGCAAATTTAATGGTTATATTTGAAGATAAACAAGAGTCGGAACTACTTACAGAAATTGCAGTTGCATATTATGAGTATGAACAAACTCAAGAAGAAATCGCTCAGCGATTTGGTCTTTCACGCATTAAAGTTGGTCGTTTGCTAAAAAAAGCTAGAGCAGAAGGAATCGTTGAAATAAGTGTTAAATATCATCCAATATTTAGTTCTCGAATTGAACAGCAATTTGTTAACCATTTTGGTATTAAACGAGCTTTAATTGCTTTAGATCATCAAGACGAAGAGGAGCAACGTAGACAAGTTGCTGCACTGGTATCAAATTATCTGTCTAGTACTTTAAAAAATGGTATGACAGTGGCCGTGGGACAAGGGCGTAATGTTGCTGCTATTGCCAGCCATGTTGGTGTGTTTCCTGAAAAACAGTGTAAATTTATTTGTGGCATAGGTGGTACTCAGCGTGTTGGTGAAATTATTGATGCTGACCACATTAGTCGAAGTTTAGCCAGAAAATTTAGTGCAACTAGTGAGACTTTGTATGCACCAGCTTATGTAGAAAACAGTGAACTCAAAAGGGCATTTACCCAAAATCGGGTTATCAAAGATACATTGGAAAGAGCGGCTAAAGCCGATATTGCTTTAGTTGGTATTGGCGATATGAATGAAAACTGTTATATGGTGCAATTAGGGTGGTTTACTCCACAAGAAGTGACCTATGCAACATTAAATCAAGGTGTGATTGGTGATATTGCCGGATATGGATTTTTTGATATCAATGGCAACCCTATCGATACAACCATGAATGATCGAGTGATTGGTTTAAGTATTGAAGAATTACGTAATATTCCATGTGTTATTGCTATTGCTTCGGAAAATACTAAAGCAACAGCAATTTTAGGTGCACTACGTTCGGGCGTAATTGATATCATTGCGACAAGTGCTTCAAACGCTAGAACTATATTAAGTTTACAACAAAATAAAATCTAATTTAGCTAATAAGCTATTTGTATACACATTACAAATAGTCTTGATTAATCTAAATCGAATTTAATTATAATAATCGCTTAATAATTCTATCCACTCTAATCCGGCTTAAACGTTTAATTAATTTATGTACCTGTTTGGGATAGAATTGGCTTGCTTGAATTTGTTGGAAATGGGTGACGATTGTTGTCTTTTCACGAATAGTTGTGAGTTCTTGTTTCATCTGTTGCTGTAATTCATGTTTAGGATCATGAACAAGTATGGCATTTTCCAGATCTAAACGCCAAGCTTCTTGGATTAAGGTTATTACCTGTAATCATCATCCACTCATCATCAACCCAAATACCTTTTAAATGATAAGTTTGATCTTCATCTTTCCATAATCTAATAGTTAATTGTTGTTTATCTATATAATTTTGTAAGCGTTCAACAAAATTTCTTAGGTTAATTTCGTATAAATAAGGTAAACCACCGGAGATGTTGAATGGTTTATCTTCTGGAATATAAAAATCATTAGCTACTTTATCACCAATAATGATTTCAACTTGCTTACCTTTTCTTAATAAACGGATGATGTCACGCACTAATATATTAGGTAAGTTAAAATAAGGCGTACAAAATGTGACTTTTTGTTCAGTCGTGTTTATTAGATGGTGAATAATTTTATTTAGCTGATTATTTCGGCCAAGACCTACAATTGGTGCAATGGATAAAGTATGGTTATCACAATTTCCCGTATATTGATAATTAGCATCCATAAGATGTTGGCGCAGTTGTTTAATTTCTGACTTAATTTGTTTACGTGTTTTATGTTCACTAACATCTAACCGTTGAACGCCATCAAGTGGCAGAAAATTATCATTAACATAATTTACCATTGTATCCGCTAAAACTTTATTAGTGATAAAGTGATATCGGTCATAACGGTATTTATCAAGTTTATGTAAATAAACATTATTAATGCTAGCACCACTATAGATTACAGTATCGTCAATTATGAATCCTTTTAAATGTAATACACCTAGAACTTCTCGACGATTAACCGGCACACCATAATACGGAATATCAATAGATGGATGTTGTTGTTTCAAATCATAATAGTAACGCGCATTGGTTTTAGTTTTATCTTCACCAATTCGACCTCGTTGAGCACGATGCCAATCAACAAAAATTTTGATGTCTAAATTTGGTTGTTGGGTTTTGGCTTGATAAAGTGCATTAAGAATTTCACGGCCAGCTTCATCTTGTTCTAGATAAAGTGCAACAATATAGATACGATGTTGAGCTTTTTTAATCTGTTCAAGCAACGCAACTCTATAAGATTTAGGATCGTAAACAATTTGATATTGTTCGGCTTTTTGTTCAAGCTTGGCTAATTCATTTAAATGTTTTTGATGATTATATTTTATAAAGGGTATTCGCATGTTCTAAATATCATTAAAACTGACACAAAGTGTAGAATACCACAATTTGCGTCAGAACATAATACTCCTATTATTCAGGGGGTAATCTATAATTTAATAGATCGGTTTATTGATTCTTTTTTATACCTAATTATGTTTTTATGCTTGTTCATTAACCCATTGTTGAATAATTTTATAGCTTAAGGCTAAGACTACTGGGCCGATGAATAAACCCATAATTCCGAAGGCTAGAATTCCGCCAATTACCCCAAATAAGATAAGTAAGAAGGGGAGATCGGCGCCTTTCTTTATCAAATATGCTCGCATTACACTATCAAGGGTGGTTAAAATGATAGCCACAACAATTAAGACTATGCCTGATACAATATGCCCATCCCAAAATTGCCAAATGATACAGCCTAACATGACAATAACAGGTCCAATTTGAGCGACGCAGCAGATAAATAAGATTAATGTTAAAATGCCAGGAAATGGCATTTTGGTAAAGATAAAACTCATTCCGCCAATTAATGCTAATGTAATAGCTGTGACAACTACGCCTAATGCCACCGCTCGTATTGATTGGCCTGCTAAGGTAACAGTGGTTGTGCCGTATTGTTTAGAAAGACGATTAGCCAAAACATAGACATATTTAGTGATACTTTCGCCTTTAAGAAACAGTAATAGGCTAAAAATAATCATGACACCAGCATGGAAAATAAAAACTCCAATGTTGGTTACTTGCTCTAAAAGCCAACCAATCATAATACCTATATAAGGTTGAATATCGGATATTAATTGTGAACCATCTGTTTTGATAAGCTCAAGCCATTTTTGGTGAACTTCTTCGCCAAACATAGGAATATTGACCAACCAGTCGAAGGTAGGTAATTCTCGATGTGATAAGGTTTTAACCCATTCGACCAGATAGTGACCATTTTGAGCAACACTACTAATGATTAAAATAAAAGGAATAACGCAGACAAATGCCAGAATTATTGCCATGACTAATAAAGATAGCCAACGTTTATTAAAGAGTTTTTGTTGGATTTTGATCATTAATGGCCAAGTTGCAATAACCACCATTACTGCCCAAAAAAAGCCAAATAAAAATACTTCGATCACTCGATAAGTTAGAACAATAAGTAAGCCTATTAAGAGTAAATTCAGAATTAATTTTAATAAATCATCAGTTTTTTTTTCTGCTGGCATTTTTATCTCATATTCATTAATCTAGATAATGTTATTATACGCATTATGTTCTAAAAAGCATACGTTGACGTATTAAGTTAGACAATTTTATTGGAGAAATAAACATGAAAAAATTAATGTTATTAGCATTGATGGGTGTGGCATTATCTGCTTGCGCAAATACGCAAAAAGCCCCGCAAGAGGTGCAAAAACTAAATGAAATTGCTCCCTATCCGGATGCAAAAGTAGGTTCTACTCGTTATGTTATTCATCTACCAAACTTAAAAGATGAAGTTAGTGCTAAAGTAGAGATTTTAATTGGTAAAGAGATGAAAGTTGATTGCAATACTCAAAGTTTAGGTGGAATTGTTAAAGAAGAAGAGCTTAAAGGTTGGGGGTATTCTTACTATGTCGTTGAAGAAACTAAAGGTAGCATTTCTACAATGATGGCTTGCCCTGAAGGTGCTAACGAAAATAAATTTGTTTCTATCAATCATAAGTTAGGTTTATTGAATTATAACAGTCGGTTACCATTAGTATTCTATGTTCCAAACGATTTGACGGTTAAATATCGTGTATGGCAACCAGAAGCAAAAATTTTGCAAGCTAGCGCCGAATAAAAAAAGTAAATTAATTGTTAATAACTAGCTAAAAAAGGGTTGATTGATTAAAATATAGTCACTCAGCCCTTAATCTTAGAATATTTGATTTTTTAAGTAGACATCTGAAAAAAAAAAGGTATTTTATCCCTCGTAATGCAAGGTTAGCTCGACATGTTCATTAATTATATTAATGACTTGTGATTGCCTGATTACCTCGGTTTCACCATATTATTTAATTAGTAATAATGGTAAAATTTGGGGGTCCGTTGTATTAAACAATGGGCTTGTGTCTAACATGTAATATCCCTAACTAGAGGAGAAGTGGTGAGCATGTTTACTCAACGTAAAACAATTCTTTCAATCATCGCTGGTGTATCACTAGCACTATCTCAATCTGCTATAGCAAAAGACCGTGTGGTGCATTTTTATAATTGGGCAGGTCAAATTGGTAATAGTACAATCTCTGATTTTGAAAAATCAACTGGTATTAAGCTGGTTTATGATGTGTATGATTCCAATGAAGCGCTTGAAGGTAAATTAATGGCCGGTCATTCTGGTTTTGATGTAGTTTCACCTTCAGATAGTTTTTTAGCTAGACAGATTAAAGCTGATATTTATCTACCGTTAGATAAAAGTAAATTGCCTAATTGGAAAAATCTTGATCCTAATTTAATGAAATTAATGGCTAACCATGATCCAGATAATAAGTATGCAATCCCTTATGTATGGATGACTACTGGTATTGGTTATAACATTGATAAAGTTAAAGAACGTCTTGGAGAGGATGCTCCTGTTGACAGTTGGGATTTAGTTTTCAAACCCGAAAATATGGAAAAACTTAAAGATTGTGGTGTGGCATTCTTAGATGCTCCAACTGAAATCTTAGCAAGTGCTCTTCAATATTTAGGTAAAGATCCAAATAGTACTGATGCAAAAGATTATACTGGTGCAGCTTACGAATTGTTGGAAAAAGTAAGACCAAATATCCGTTATTTCCATTCATCTCAATATATTACTGATTTAGCTAATGGTGATATTTGTGTGATTTTAGGTTGGTCAGGTGATATTTTACAATCCCGTGATAGAGCGAACGAAGCTAAAAATGGTGTGCATGTTGGATATCAAATTCCGAAAGAGGGCGCATTAGTGTTCTTTGATACTTTTGCTATTCCAAAAGATTCTGCAAATCCTGATGAGGCTCATGAGTTTTTGAACTTTGTTATGAAACCTGAAATTGCAGCTCAAGTTACTAATGATGTTAATTTCGCTAGCGCTAATAAAGTTGCAAATGATCAGTTTGTTAAGCCAGAAGTGAAAAATGATCCAGCGGTTTATCCAAAACCAGAAGTGATGGAAAAATTATTCACTTTAACGGTGAAAGAACCTAAACTTGAACGTGTGATTACTCGCACATGGACAAAATTGAAAACGGGTAAATAACCGTTTGAAAATGTCAACTAATTGACTTATATATTCTAGACGGGGAGATTTTAAATCTTTCCGTCTCGTTTTTTTTGGCTTGTTGTTATGAGGAAAAAAGCGTGAACGATAAAACAACAAATCAGGTACAGCCTAAAAAAAAGATGATAACTCCATTATTGGAGATCAAAAATTTAACTAAAGTTTTTAATGATGATTATTATGCCGTTGATGATGTCAATTTAACCATTTATACCGGAGAGATTTTTGCTTTATTGGGCGCTTCTGGTAGTGGTAAATCAACTTTATTGCGGATGCTTGCCGGTTTTGAACAACCGACTTCTGGACAAATTATTTTAGATGGTAAAGATTTATCACAAGTACCTCCTTATAATCGTCCTATTAATATGATGTTTCAATCGTATGCTCTTTTTCCTCACATGACGGTTGAGCAAAATATTGCCTTTGGGTTAAAACAAGATAAATTAGATAAAAATGAAATTAAACATCGTGTTGAAGAGATGTTGGCGCTTGTACATATGGAGCAGTTTGGCAAACGTAAACCTCATCAACTATCAGGTGGTCAAAGACAACGCGTTGCATTAGCTCGAAGTTTAGCTAAAAGACCAAAATTACTATTGTTAGATGAACCAATGGGGGCATTGGACAAACAACTTCGTGATCGAATGCAGCTTGAAGTAGTTAGCATTTTAGAACAAGTAGGCGCAACCTGTGTAATGGTTACCCATGATCAAGAGGAAGCTATGACCATGGCTGGTCGTATTGCGATTATGAATAAAGGCCAATTTGTGCAAATAGGTGAGCCTGAAGAAATCTATGAACATCCAAACAGCCGTTATAGTGCCGAGTTTATTGGTTCAGTAAATGTTTTTGATGGCATCTTACAAGAAACCTTAGAAGATGGATTAATCATCAGTTGTCCGATGATTAAACATCCATTAAAAGTTGATTATGATTCACCTGCAGTAGAAGGTGTACCAATTCAAGTCGCATTACGGCCTGAAAAAATTAAACTTTGTGATGAAATTCCAGACAATGGTTACAATGTTGCAACTGGTGAAGTAGTTGAAATTGCCTATTTAGGTGATCTTTCTATTTATCACGTTAAATTACAAAGTGGACAAATTATTATTGCTCAACTACAAAATGAACATCGTTATCGTAAAGGAATGCCAACTTGGGGTGATATTGTTAATCTTAGTTGGGAAATTGATAGTTGCGTTGTGCTTACCGAATAAACACAAGAGGATATATTGATGCGATCCATTTTATGGGGTTTGTTGTTAAATGCCTTAGTGTTACTTGGTGTTTATTTACGTTTTGTAACAATAAATGCATTTGACAATCTGTTTTTAGATGCGTTATTCACGGCAATGGTATTAAGTCTATTATTATCCTGTCTAGGCACATATTTGGCACATTATAAGCCATCTAAATTTGCTTATCGGCTAATTATAGCAGGTAGTATTGTCTATATACCTGCAGGGTTAGGTTTAGTTGCGATCTATTATGCTTATCGAAAGATGCGATTACAACGTGATGAATCCGACCTGATGACACTATATGGCCGTTTATTGGTAATAGCTATTCCATATTTTTGGATGTTGTTATTATTCTTATTACCGTTTTTGATTGTATTTCGAATCAGCTTTTCTGAAGTAGCGATAGCCGTGCCACCTTATACCGAACTGTTTAGTTATGAAGATGGCCTAGTTAATATTGTTTTAAACGTTGGTAATTATTTTAATCTACTGGAAGATACAATTTATCTAGACTCGTATTTACAATCATTAAAAGTTGCTGCAATTTCAACTTTGTTATGTATTTTGATCGGTTATCCTTTAGCTTGGGCTATTTCGCAATGTAAACCGTCAACCAGAAATATTTTATTACTATTAATCATATTGCCATCATGGACTTCGTTTCTAATTCGGGTTTATGCATGGATTGGTATTTTAAATCCTAATGGTCTATTAAATAATTTCTTGATGTGGTTAGGGGTTATTGATCAGCCATTAATCATCATGAAAACTTACCTAGCTGTTTATATCGGTATTGTTTATTCTTACTTACCTTTTGTGGTATTACCAATTTATACCTCATTAAGTAAAGTCGATACAACGCTGATTGAAGCTGCGTTAGATCTTGGTTGTAAACCAATTAAAACTTTCTTTAAGATTATTGTACCGTTAACTAAAAATGGAGTGATTGCCGGTGGGATGTTGGTCTTTATTCCTGCGGTAGGTGAATATGTTATTCCTGAATTATTAGGTCCTTCTGATGGTCTAATGATTGGTACCCAATTATGGGCTGAATTCTTTAATAATCACGATTGGCCAGCCGCTTCAGCCGTTGCAACAGTGATGTTATTGATATTAATTGTGCCTATTTACTACTTTAATAAGTTTCAAAACCGACAAATGGGAGGTAAATAAATGAATAATTTACCATTAGTCATGCGCTCAGCATTGATTGTTTTTATCTCTGCATTATTAGGTTCAATAGTGCTATCGGTTTTGATTTCTGCATCAGGATTTGCGTTATTAGGTAGTGGTAGCTTATATGTAGGGTGTTTTCTATTTAGCCTTATTTTAACAACTATTGTAACAATCGCGTTATTAGTGAGATGTTTAAAAGGGTTAATTCTCATAGTAGTTTTTTCTTTTTTATATATCCCTATGGTCATTTTAATTGTTTATTCGTTCAATAGCTCAAGGCTAGTGACGGTTTGGGCGGGATTTTCAACTAAATGGTATGTTGAATTAATACATAATGAAGCTTTACTTAAAGCGGTTGGATTGAGTTTGTCTATTGCCGCAGGCGCAGCTTCTTTGGCGATTATTCTTGGTACTTTAGCCGCTTTTGCCGTCATTCGGTTTAGACGATTCCGTGGTTCTAATTTGTTCTCGTTTATGACTACAGCACCATTAGTTATGCCTGATGTCATTACTGGTTTAGCTTTGTTATTGCTATTCGTAGGTATGGGACAAGCGATTGGTTGGCCAAAAGAGCGCGGTGCAATGACTATTTGGATGGCTCATGCAACATTTTGTACCGCTTATGTAACAGTTGTTATTAGTGCAAGATTACGAGAGTTAGATAAGTCAATTGAGGAAGCAGCTTTAGATCTTGGTGCCAACCCATTGAAGGTATTTTTCATTATTACCTTACCGATGATTGCACCGGCACTGGTTTCTGGTTGGTTATTGGCATTTACTTTATCACTTGATGATGTGGTTATTGCTAATTTTGTTACAGGACCTGGTGCAATGACATTACCGAAACTAGTATTTTCTAAGGTTCGTTTAGGTGTCGATCCACAAGTTAATGCCTTAGCAACAATTATTTTATTAATAGTTGGTATTATTGGCTTTATTTCATGGCTTTGGATGCGTCGAGCCGAAAAAAGACATTTGCGTGAAATTCGTATGCGATAATCTATCGATTAATTATTGCCGCTTAATGCGGCAATTTTTTATCTTAATAAAATATCCGTGTTTTTTTACCTATTTTATATTATAGTGTTTGCAGTCAGTTTACTGACAAAATTCTCAGGGCGGGGTGTAATTCCCCACCGGTGGTATAGCCCACGAGCGCTTAGTAAAAGTCGATTTTATTAAGGACAGCAGATTTGGTGAGATTCCAAAGCCGACAGTTAAAGTCTGGATGAAAGAGAGTGACTTATCTTTTCTATAATTAGCGTTATAGCTAAATCACTATGGTCAAGCACTTGCCCTGATTCTGGTATTTAATATATTTAAAACTTAATAAATTTTTAATACTTAAGAATAAATATAATTAGTTTAATAAAACAGGATAGGTATCTACCATGAATCAGTTTAATTTAAATGAATTTGGCACATCAATCGAGCGAGTAAACAAAGCAATTGCTTCAATCAAGGCTGGATCTGGGGTGTTAGTTTTGGATGATGAAGATCGGGAAAACGAAGGTGACATTATCTGGGCAGCACAAACTATTACCACTCAGCAAATGGCATTAACGATTCGTTATGGCAGCGGTATAGTTTGTTTATGTATGCCACAATCTTATTGTGATAAATTAGAATTACCGATGATGGTAGCAAATAATACTAGTAAAAATCATACTGCTTTTACTATTTCTATCGAAGCGGCAAAAGGTGTTACAACAGGGGTATCTGCAGCAGATCGAGTAACGACTATCAAGGCAGCGGTAGCTGATGATGCTAAACCAACAGATTTAAATCACCCTGGTCATGTATTTCCGCTAGTTGCCAAAGAAGGTGGAGTACTAAGCCGCCGAGGACATACTGAAGCGTCGGTTGATTTAGTAACATTAGCGGGGTTTAAACCAGCAGCAGTAATTTGTGAAATAACTAATGATGATGGTTCAATGGCAAGAGCCCCACAAGTTGTCGCGTTTGCTAAACAACACCAACTACCAGTGGTAACCATTGAAGATATTGTCGCTTATCTTAAATCAAAGTAATTGTAACCGACTATTAGCTGTCGGATTAATTATTCGACAGTACTCTCAGTTTTATTTAGTTTATTATTGGTAAATTGCTCTTATTTAGCATATCTTATACTTCTTTGATAATTGAGATTCTGGCGTAATTTATGTCACGACTAAGTTTTTTGTATATTCTAATGATTTTTATCCTAACTGGCTGTCAGTCAAAATCTAATCTATCAAAAAATGTGATTGTTCCAAACACAAAAACTGAAATATTTCATTCAAAATCAAATGGCGATTATAAAGTAACTATTTATACCCCTAATAAAACCACTCCCGAGGGTGGTTGGCCAATTATTTATTTACTTGATGGTGACAGCTACTTTTTAACAACTAACGAGATAATTACCAATCAGGCTTGTGAACGTTGTGTTATTCAAGAAGGTATAATTGTCGCCATTGATTATTTTAATCAAACCCGTCGTGATCTTGATTTTCTCCCCAAACCTGAGAATTATGTTTTTGAAGTTTTACCTAATAAGCAAATTAATTTATCAGGTAAATATGGTGGTGCTGATGCCTTTTATGATTTTTTAACTCAAGAACTTAAACCTGAAATAGAAAAGCGCTATGTTATTAATCCTAATCAGCAAGCCATTTTTGGTCATTCATATGGAGGATTATTTAATTTATACATTTTTTTAACTAAACCTGCCATTTTTAATACCTATGTGATATCAAGCCCATCTTTATGGTTTAGTGATGGTTATATGTTTAGTGTATTATCAAAATATCTACTAAATCATCAACATTCTTTAAAACAACCTGTTAATTTGTTGATCTCTGTGGGTGGAGCTGAACAATCTTTATTGCCGATTGATTATAATTTACCAGAACAAAAACGAAAACTTTTACTAAAACATCGTCAGAATCGGAAAATGGTTGATTATTCAAAACAATTATTTACTCGATTAAAACAGGCTAATATTCATAACCTAACGATAAGTTACAAAATTTATCCTGAACAATCCCATAAAACTGCTGCTGTCGTTGCTCTGCAAGATGGTATTCAATTAAATTTTAGAGTTAAATAAAAACTTATTTAGCCAAATATTCAGAATCAGCTTGAATATAGATAATTTTAATTTATATTACTCCGACCTAATTAATAATGATAACCATTATTAATAAAAATTGTCAGGGATAATATATGAATACAAAATATAAATCGACTTGTTTGTTAGCAGCACTTATCGGTTTTGCTTGTCACAATGCATATGCAGATAATGCTCATTCATCAGTTAATAACAACAGCGATTCAGATGAGGTTATGATCGTAACTGCGGCTGAGCAGACCAAACAAGCTCTAGGTGTTTCAGTGATTACGCAAAAAGATTTAACTAAAATGCCACCCAAAAATGATATTTCAGAAATCATTCGAACCATGCCTGGTGTCAGTTTGACGGGTAACTCAACTAGTGGCCAACGGGGTAATAACCGACAAATTGATATTCGAGGTATGGGGCCAGAAAACACATTAATTTTAGTTGATGGTCGACCAGTAAAAAGTCGTATGTCAGTTCGCTATGGTTGGCGAGGTGAGCGGGATACTCGAGGGGATACCAATTGGGTACCTTCTGATATTATCGAAAGAATTGATGTCCTTCGTGGTCCAGCCGCTGCTCGTTATGGTGATGGTGCTGCCGGCGGTGTAGTGAATATTATCACTAAGCAGCCAACCAAAGAGTGGCATATTTCGTGGAATAGCTATTTAAATCTACCTTCACATAGTAAAGAAGGGGCAACCCAAAGAACAAATATCTTATTAACAGGTGGATTAACGGATAATCTAAGTATGCGTTTATATGGTAATCTCAACAAAACTGAGGCTGATGATTGGGATATCAATAAAAAACATCAAATTAATCCAAGTTCGGTTAGTGCAGGTCGTGAAGGTGTGCGTAATAAAGATATAAATGGCATTCTTCGTTGGGATATCTCTGATAAACAATCACTAGAATTTGAGACAAGTGTTAGTCGTCAAGGTAATATTTACGCTGGTGACACTCAAAATAATAATCCTAATGAATTGGTTAGTCGATTTTATAACGATGAAACTAATAGAATGAATCGTCAAAATTACTCAGTTACTCATCGTGGTTATTGGGACAATGGCGTAAATACCATGTCTTATATCCAACTTGAAAAAACACGGAATACTCGTTTGAATGAAGGTTTAGCTGGTGGCACTGAAGGCCGCTTTAAAGATGATAATTTTTCAACGATTAAATATAATAATTTTACCTTACATAATGAAACTAATTTTCCTTTAACCATCCTGTTACCACAAACCATGACTATTGGTGGTGAGTATAATCATCAAAAGATGAAAGATCCAACTTCAAATACACAAACTTTTACAGAAGGTGAAAGTATACCATGGATTAAAAATAAATATCGTAGTGAAAATGCCTCAGCTAATCTTTGGGGTGTTTTTGTTGAGGATAATATCGAACTGACTCAAACTACTATGCTGACACCAACGATACGCTATAATCATCAAAGTCAATCAGGTAGTAACTGGAGTCCAGGTTTGAACTTATTTCAGGAAATAGGTGATTATTTTAGTTTAAAACTGGGTATTGCTAGAGCCTATAAAGCACCTAATTTATATCAAACTAACCCTAATTATCTGCTTTATAGTCGTGGACAAGGCTGTTATGGTGCGGGTGGTAGTTGCTACTTAATAGGTAACAAAAACTTAAAAGCGGAAACAAGTGTAAATAAAGAAATTGGTTTAGAGTTTCACAATAATGAAGGCTTAATTGTTGGCTTAACTTATTTCCGTAATGATTATCATAATAAAATAGATTCTGGTATGAGTCCCATTGGGCAAACTGAAGGTAATACAAATTCTAATATTTTTCAGTGGCAAAATGTACCTAAATCGGTGGTTGAAGGACTGGAAGGTAGTTTAACTATTCCTGTTACTTCAAAAATTAATTTTCGTAATAATCTAACTTGGATGTGGCAGTCAAAAAATAAAAAAACGGGTGATTATTTGTCAATCATTCCAAAATACACTATAAATTCTTCAATAGATTGGCAAGCAACTGACAAATTTTCATTGTTAACTGCTGTTACTTGGTATGGTAAACAACGACCGAGAAAATATGATTATTTTGGTGATAAACTTACTGATAGTTCAACTAATCAACTAAGCCCTTATGCTCTTTTAAATCTAAGTGGGCAATATCAATTTAACAAGCATTTTACATTTACTGCTGGTGTTGATAATTTGTTTAATAAACGTTTATTTAGAGAAGGTAATTCTTCAACAGTAAGAAAATCACGAAATGGTGATATAACTGTTATTGGAGCTGGTGCAGCAACTTATAATGAACCAGGTAGAACGCTATTTATTAATACTAACATCTCATTTTAAAGTATTATTTACAAGGAACCGCCGAAGTAATCGGCGGATTTATTCGCTTAACCTAAAACCTTCAAAGCACAAGTTTTAGTAATTTTTACACCATTTTCTAATGCTGATGTATCAAAAGTCATATCAGGATGATGTAAACCTGGTGTTAAATCGACACCTAAGCCCCAAAAACCAGATTTTACATCTCTTTCACGTGGATAATTGAAGAAATCTTCGCCACCAGGTGTGAAAATAGGATCTTTTAATCCCTCTTTTCCGAGTACATCGGTAATAGATTCAGCAATGATTTTAGTTACTTCATCGTCTATTTCGGCTGCTGGAATTTCTTTCGATACTTTGATATCAGCTTTAGCACCAATGGATGCTACACTTAATTCAATCGCTTTGAGTGTTTTGGCTTTTAATTCATCCATAGCTGGGTTGGTTGGTGCTCGTAAATCCCAACAAACATAAGCCTCTGACGGAATAGCATTTGTTACACCTGCATCACATATACAACGTGTTGCTTTGACGCTATACGTTAAACTAGGAGCAAGATGAATGGTATTTACTGCTTGAATAGCCATAGTTGCCGCATCTAAAGCGTTAACGCCTAAATGAGGTCTTGCCCCATGAGCAGGAATACCATGAATATCTACTTCAACTGTGGTTGAAGCGGAATAGAACATAGCAGCTGATGCAAAGCCTTTAGGGCATTCATCTTTAGGGCGAACATGTAAACCGATGATCATATCAACATCATCAATTGCACCGCCTTCAATCATAGCCAGTGCACCAGAACCTAACTCTTCAGCTGGTTGAAAAATCAATTTTAGTTTACCTTTTTTGATATTTCCTTCTTTGATAAGCTCTTGAGCTGCGGTCAATAACATTGATGAATGGCCATCGTGGCCACAAGTGTGTCTGGCACAATGTTGGCCATCAATAATGTGTCCTAAGGCATCCATATCCGCACGTAATGCCAGTACAGGACCTGATTTACCAGTGTCATATTCTGCAACAATACCCGTAGTATTATTTATATTACGGGTTACTTTATAGCCAGCTTCTTCTAGTTTATTTGCTATATAGTTTGATGTTTTAACTTCTTCAAATCCTAGCTCAGGAATTTGGTGCAAGTAGTGATAGTGCTCGAGTACATTCGACATAGATATCTCCTTTATCACACAATAAATCGCATAATGATCATAGCTATTAACGCATTAACAATACTATTAATCATTAATAGTGGCCAATATTTTTTAGGCACATCAGCTACACCAAGTAGACGGCCCATATATTGTAATTGTGAGCCCATTAAGAAGATAGCTGGTGCTATAATAGTGATATCAGTACCAGTGAGAATACCACCACTAATTAAATTTACAGCAACACCAGTTCCAGCGGAAGCTGATAACCAAGCTGTCAATAAAACGGTAATTGCTTCACCAGGTAATCCAAATAGTCCCATGACTGGGGCAAATACTTCACCAATTAATTGCATTAGACCGAGTCTTTTTAAGATTTCGGTAATAACAAATGCCATAATAATATTTGGCATTAAATTGTTAATGGCAATATTAAAGCCCTTACGAGCGCCAATTACAAAAATATCTAAAGGGTTGTTAGTCTGTTTTTGATTGCTTGAATTACTCATTGATGAAATCCTTTTTGTAAACTGAATTTAATACAAGGCGGACAAAAATTGCACCGACAAATTTCAATACAATCATAATGACCAATGGCGTAAATATTGCAACAGACATCGACGCAAAAAGCGCTGAGCCAATAGAAAAATAGTTATTTATTAACCCTGCACCAGAATATTGCCATGCACTAATAATGACGAGATCTTTTTTAGTGATCTGTTTTTCATCGTATAATTCTTTGGTTAACACCGCACCAGCATCAGTACTTTGTAAATCCGTAATTAATGCCAAACCTGTTTTACCCGGAACGCCTAATATAGGTTTAAGTAATGGTGTTAACAATTTGTGAGCCGCACGGATCGTACCATAGTGGGTAAAGATTTCTAAGACACCTAATGCAAGCATTACAGTTGGAATTAATGAAAGAGCGAAAATAAAGCCGGCTCTGGCGCTATTACCACCTTCACCAACAAATGTATTTTTCTCCGGATGGAGCATTGTACCAAACTTACCACTTAAACTGGTAAAATCAAATGCGCCTAACCAAGCTTTTCCATCTACGTTATAAAATAGTCCGGAAAAGAACAGTATGGCCACAATAAGTGACACATAAGCCTTTATGCCGACTTTAAATTCATTGTCCGATTTTTTTGACATTGTCGATTCCTTTTGATTTATTTGATTTATTCTTTAATCGCAGTATTAAATAAGTTTATTCAATGGACCTTATTTGTTTTGATTCTCAGAGTTAAATAAAGTGCCAAGTTTTGTATTCTATATTGATTTTATTTTAAAAAAACCCCTTTCCTCAAAATATTTTATAAATTAATTTATTTTAATATTCCTAACTTGCCTTGATAATTGGGTTACAAGCAAACTATCTAAATTAAAATTGAAAAATGCAATTACAGCTTTTGATAGGTTTCTTAATAATAACAAGATTGGCTAAATGAAGGTTTCAAAATATCTTATTCTTAATAAGAAAGTTATTTAAAAGCATTGAATTATCAATAATTATAGACTTGCCATTTTTTATCCTTCGTTATAAAATTATTTATGCAGGATAAAAAATGATAATGAAATATTACAAAAATATTTCAATAATTATCTTGCAATTTATATAAGGTTGAATTGTTTTTCTGCATAAACATCATAATCTTTAGGTGGCAAACGTTCTTGTTTGCGAACCATCATTTGTTTCATTGAACACATTAATGAAAAGACAATACTAAGCAATAAAAATTGAAAATAATTAATCGATGAGGTCGTTATGAACAGCAGGAATAAAGAGTGGGCATTTGTTGTTCTCACCTGCTTTTTTGAATTGTGTTGGGTATTTGGTTTCACTACTGCAAGTCAGTGGTGGCATTGGGTTATTGTCATAATGGTAATCGTTGTTGATTTTACCTTTTTAACCAGTGCATGTAAGACTATTCCTACAGGTACAGTGTATGCGATTTTTTCTGGTGTAGGTGCGATTGGTTCATTAGTTATAGATATGGTCTTGTTTGGTAAAGAAATCAAACTTATTGAAATATTTTTTGTTGCATTAATTATTATTGGTGTTGTGCAACTTAAACGAGCTGATAGCTAATTAACTAAAATTTGGATATATCATATGGGATGGTTATTTATTTTAACTGCTGCAATATTTGAAGTTATTGGTGCTATAGGTCTTAAACTTTATTCACAACAAAAAAATTTATTCCGATTAACGCTATATTGGGGCGGTTTTTTTATTTCGTTTTCATTATTTTATTTTTCATTAAAGTATCTGGATTTAAGTATTGTGTATCCAGTATGGGTAGGGCTAGGTACTTCAGGTGCAGTATTGGCTAATATGTTTATTTTTAAGGAACCGAAAAATTTTAGTCGAATATTCGGTCTTACTATAATTGTGGTTGGTATTGTAGGTTTGCATTTAACTATGTAATTAAAAAATAATTTATTTTTTAAAATTAGTTAGTTAGGCTGTATTTATTTTAGAGTATTTGCATTAAAACCTAAACTTCTATACAATAGCTTTTATTCCTTTAGTGGGTTGTTAGCTCAGTCGGTAGAGCAGTTGACTCTTAATCAATTGGTCGCGGGTTCGATCCCCTCACAACCCACCATTCCTCTTTTTTAACTTCATGTATAATCATTAAAAATTCCTTGTAGCACAAGGCTTTGTGCTGAAAACATTACTTGCATTTCATTGCGTAAAATTGCGTCAAATTGCACTAAATTGCATATGCATTTGTATACGTTTTTGTATACGCTTATAATATTCATATAAACGTATACAAATATGGTAGGGAAAGCTTGTGGCAATTAACAAATTGACAGACCTAAAAATTAAAAATTTAAAAATTAAAGATAAAAATTATGAAGCAAGTGACGGTAATAGTTTATCTATATTAGTAAAAAGAAGTGGGTCTAAAATTTGGCGGTTTAGATATTTAAGACCCGATACAAAAAAGCCTAATCAGCTAAGCTTGGGGGAATATCCTTTCATTTCTCTTGCCGAAGCTAGAGAAATAAGAGATGAATTTAAAACCCTAATATCAAATGGTATAGATCCCGTAAACATCAACGAACTACAAGAAGAACAAAAACAAAAAGAAGAAAAATTTAAATTTGTAAATATATTTTGGGAATGGGTAAATCATCAAAAATTGAATTTTTTAGATCTAGGAGAAATTACACAAGGAACATTTAGAAGAAACACAAATATAATAGTAAATCATATTCTTATTCATGAAAATTTAGTTAATAAAAATGTAAATGAATTAATACCAGCAGACTTTAGAGAATATTTACAGCCACTTATTAATCAAAATAAGACAGATTTAGTAAACCGAATCTGCCAAGTTATAGGTCGAGTTTTTGAATATGCTAAAACAATGGGATTTATTGAATATAATAAGTTTGATAAGCTAAAATTTGTCACACATAGATCTAAAAATATGCCAACTTTACCGCCAGATGAGTTACCATTAATTCTAAAAGCTATTAATGAATATCCCGCTACACAACAAACTAAATTACTTGCTTATTTTCAGCTTTTAACTATGGTTAGACCAAGCGAAGCGGCTACAGCGAAGTGGTCAGATATTGATTTTATAAAAAAATTATGGATTATTCCGAATGATAATATGAAAATGCGCAGAGAGCATATAGTGCCATTATCTCCACAAGCTTTAAAAATTTTAGAAAAAATGAAAGCTATAACACCACCCAACTATAAATATGTATTTATAAATAGAAAATATTTAAATGATAAAAACAAGCATACTAGCAAAGAAACAGTTAATACAATGCTTAAAAGAATCGGTTATAAGGACAAATTAGTTGCTCATGGTTTCAGATCTATTGCTTCAACTGTATTAAATGAAAGTTTAGAATTTCATCAAGATCTAATTGAAATATCATTATCGCATGTAGATAAAAATAAGGTCAGGGCGATTTATAACAATGCTAAATATATTGATAAACGATTCGAATTAATGATATGGTGGAGTAATTATGTTGAAAAAGCTAGTAATATTTCAATTTTGTAATATTATATTTAATATGTTATTTATTGTTATTTCGAATGTTTTTTATGAAAAAATACTTATCAGATTTTAAAGTATCTATACAAACAATAAGTTTTGCGGAGCTTGCTAATGCACTTGGTTGTAATGAATCTACAATTTATAGATGGTTGAATGATGAGACTATTAAACTACCTAAACCAATACAGATTGGTAAAAAAAAGATGTGTTTTTTGTATGAAGAAATAAAAGATTGGCTATATAACAGACCCAGATTTAATAGTTTTTATGATGCAAATGAAGATAAAATTGTTGTTGAGAATACGCAAAATTTAGAAAAAGAATTAGATATAAATAGATTGATTACTAAACAAACAGCTTTAAAAGAATTACAAAAATATAAACATAATTTTTTAACTAATAAAGGTTTTGTTATGCCGTGTATAAAAATTGATGAAGTTGATTTGTTTTTTGCTGGTAATGTAGAAAAATATATTGTTTTAAATGAAGTTTTACCAAAAAAAGATAATTCATCTTCAAAAAAACTTATATTAAAAAAAGTCTTATGAAAAAGAGGGTAAACCCTCTTTTATATTATTGTTAAGATGTTTTTTTGTTATTTGTCAGGTCTTACAATTATATAACTTAACGCCCAACAAATAATACCTGTAGCAAATAAGTAAAAACCAACAAAAACAAACATTTGTGTACCAGATCCCAGACCTGCAAAAATTTTTATTATTTTTATTGGATTAGCTGTATTAAAAATTGAACTAAATATAAATGTAGTTAATAAATACTCAAAAACAAAAATTAATAACCAAAATATTAAGTTTTTTCTACAAATTGCTTTTTGTTGTTCAATTCTATTTTTCTCTAATTTTTTTTTAAGTTCTAATTTTTTTTGTTCTTCAATTTTTTGTTGCTCTAGCTGTTGTTTCTGTTGTTCTTGTTGAGTTTTTTCATAATTAATAATTAGATCATCTATTCCATTATAGCTCATTACCTTTTATCCTTATATTATTGAAAATTAGGAAAATTTAGAACTGGGTTATGTTTGATTTTGTCAGGGTTTTTAACTTCCCAAATTAGTTTTTCTGAAAAATTTTCTTGATAAACCCAGTTTTTGAATTTTTGTTTATATTGTTCATCAGCTTCTTTTTCTGATTTAACTTTATTCAAAAAATTAATAAAAAATTGCTTTGTTTGATGATCAGTCTCTGTTAAAAATTGATTAATTGCTATTAGTAAAAAATCCCTTTGAAACAATAAGTTATAAATGACTTCTGTATCATTTTGAATATTTAATTGATAATTAGCAATTTGATTTGTCATCATCTTAACTTTTTTTTCATATTCTTCACTACCATCATCGGCTGGAATGGTATAAGCCAATCTTTGTTTTTGTTTTTCTATTTGATATTGAATATCTTTAACGACACCACTATAACTGTAAGGCATTTTCGCCTCCTTTTTTTTGAAAAATTTAAGTTAAATAAAAATAAATAAATTATATATCGATCGGTTTTGCAGATCAATTTAATATATTATGATAGTTTATTTCTATCATAAAGGGTGTGACTGATCGTTCAAATCTTTCAAAAAAAATATTAAAAAGTAACAACTTATAAATAATAAGTATAAAAAATGATTTATTTGCTTATACGACAAAAAAACTTTTTAAGTTGTGTTGACAATATTAAAAAAATGAATAAATAAATATATATACATAATAAAAACAATAAAAAAAGAGGTATATATATATGGAATTAACATTTATAAATTTAGGTATTATTGTGTTTTTTTTGGGCTGGGCTTTTTTACTAATTTTAAAAAGTTGCGGAGCTGATATAAGAGATCAGGATGAAGAAGAAGCATGGCAAAAATACGTTGAAAGCAGAGTTAAACGAAATAAATTTGATGAAAATAAACAAATGAAAGAATTACGTGAACAAAAATTGATTAATAGAGCAATAGAAAAAGCTAAAAAAATTAAATAAAAAAATTATTAAAAAGACACTTAATTGTGTCTTTTTTTTATTCAAATTTTTACAAAAAATAATTTTGATTAAATAAAAATTAAATAATATTTTTATTAAATATTAATAATAACAATAATAAAAAAGAGGATATTTTATGAATAAAAACAATAAAGAATATTTAGTTATGCATGCACATACAATGGGGTTAAATGAAAATTTTGATGATGAAATTGTAGAAATAGCAATAGTAAATAACAATGAAAAAGTTTTATTAAACACACTTGTAAAACCCAAAAAGAATATATCTGATTCTGCTATACAAATTCACAAAATAACTGATGAAATTGTTAAAAATTCACCCACATTTTTAGATATTTATGATGATTTAAAAAGTATTTTATGTAATAAAAAAGTATACATTTATAACGCATCATTTTTATTAGATATTTTAAAAAGTACATTGAATATTAATAAACTTGAATTAATAAATTTTGATGCTAAATGTGTAATGAATTTATTTTCAAACAATGTATATAAAGACTGGAATAAAGATTATGGTAATTATACTTTCCAATCTCTTCTAACTGCATATACACATTATTATAAAGATGATGAATTTAAACTTTTAAATGAGCAAAAAAATAGAACATATAAAGCATTAAATGATTGTTTGATGACAAGCAAAATAATCAAAAAAATAAATCAAAAATAAACATAAAAAATAAAAAATTAGGTACTTGTTAGTGCCTTTTTTTTGCTTTTTTTATGTAATTTTTATTATTAATTTGTGTGTTTTGGGTGTTGACAAAACGCAAAAAATTAATAAAAAAGTATATGTTGAGGGTATAAAATCCGACAAAATTTTTTCATTAAATTAGACAATTATAAATACCTTATTCAGACAAAACAATTTGTCTGAATAAGGTGGTAAGTGTTCAGTTTTTTTACTTTGAAGTGAGACGAAAAGTAAAAAAATTGACGAGCGATGAGCTCGAACTTACCCATTATTGTGATGAGCATTGAGAACGAACAAGTGAAACGAGTTAGTGAACTTTGCGAAATCAAAATAATTTGAGCATGTTTTTTTTATTATTTTTTTAATTTGATGCTGTAGCGAAAAATAAAAAAATAATAAAAACAATATAGCGAACAATACAAGCTTTGCTTGTATTTACAATGCTTAATATGCCCTCAAAACTCTATTTTTTTAGCAAAACAGCTAAAAAATAAAACAAAAAAGTTAATTGAAATGATAAGGGGGCATTATGGAGCTAACAAAACAACAAAAAGACTTGCTAGAATTTTATGAATTAAAAGCTGAAGTACTGGCATTAGATTCAAAAAGACCATTAGGACTTTGTAAAAATTATTATATTAATCAAATTTTAGACGAGTTAGATTTACATACGACTAAAAATGAAAAAACATATAAACAATATTTGAATACTTATAAAAGATTATTAAAAAATAATAATATTGAAAAAAATGAAGTTAATTTATTACTGCATAAAGCAAAAACTATAGCATGTTATGACTTGTACAAAGCATCTTTAAAATTTGGTTTAATTAGTGAAATTAAAGAATTACAAAAGCGTAGCGATAACGCACGAAAACAAAAAAATATGGAAGATATGATTAAATTAACTGATGAAGCTTTTAAACTTTCGGTCTTATTTAAAGAACAATTTGCTATTAATAAACAAAAACCAAAATTAAACAAAAATAATAGTAAAAAAAAGACATTAAAAAAACTTGAAAATATTGAAAAAATTATAAATGAACTTTCCGAAAAACAAAAAAATAAATATACAGAACAGTTATTAGTATATAGTCTTTTTGGGCTAAGACCAGCAGAGTTTAAAAATGGTATAGAATTAAAAGCAATTAAAATTGATAAAAAATATTATATTGAAGCGACAATTTGTGGCGTTAAAGTTAATGATTATGCGGGACAAAAACTAAGAACATGTAAAGTAAGTGTTGATTTTGAAAGTGATTTATATAAACAATTTTTTATAAAAATTGTTAGAAGTAATTTTAGTGGTAAAAAATACGAAATTAAACAATCAGAGAAAGATTATAATAGTTTAACTAAAATTTTTTATAGAAAATATAAAAGTGATGTGTCACTTTATAGTTTTCGTCATAAAGTAGCCAGTGACTTAAAAAAATCAAAAATTGATGATGATACAATTGCAAAGTTTTTGGGGCATAGAACAGATAAAAGCCAAGTTGAGTATGGCAATTATCAGCACGGAACACGTAATAAAAGTTTTTCTGCTACTGCAACACATAAAATTAAACACACAAAAAATAGAGATTTTACTTATATTTATAATAAAAACAAAGCATTAAATAATGATAAAACGTTTAGACCGTATTAATTAATATAGCAATCTTTAAAAATAATAAAATAACGAAGTTATTTTGTTGTTTTTGAAGATTAGAAGCGTAGCGGAATTTAAAAACCCTTATTTTATAAGGGTTTAATATTGTTAAAAAGGTTTAAATTACTTTATTTTAAATTTTTTTGGTTTTGTTTTAGCTAACTCATTAAATGCTTTATTTACTAAATCAATAACATCTAATTCATTATTTTTTATAATATTTTTTTGAATAAAATTTATTAAATCATTTTTATTATAATTTTCTTTCAATAATTCTTTTATAATTAGCAAGTATTTGTCAAAACCTGTTATATCTTTATGTTTAATATCAATAATTTTTAATTTTTCTTTCCATTTTTCTTTTGTTATAGTTGTTCTATCTTCATTTTGTGTGTCTATTGTTTCTTCTATTTTTTCTTCTTTTATAAGTTTTTTAATTCTTTTTACTAATAAATCAATATGATATGTTTGTCTAATATAAGTTGCGTAAATTCTAAATTTTTCTTTTTCATCATCTTCATTTATTTCTTCATCAGTAAAATTATTAATAACAAAATCATCAAAAAAACAATAAAAACCATGCTCATTTTCTTTTTTAGTTTTACTATATTTTTTAATTAAATATTTGTATATTAATAAATAATCTTCTTCTTTTAAAACTAATTTGTCAAGTTTTAATAAAACTTGACAGTGAGTTTTACTTGTATATACAACTAAGTTTATAAAAATTGAGCTAAGTAACTTTTTTATTTCATCTAATTTTTTTATTTCTACTTCATCTAAAATCATGTAGTAAAAAAAACGATTAATGGGCTTTATATAAATATTCCACTTTTTTTTATTGTTTAAAATTCTTAATTTTTTAATTAGTTCTTTATGTGTAATTAAATAATTTGCAATTTTGGATTCTGTAATTAATGGATTTTTAAAAAACTTGTCTTTTTTAATTTTTGTAATAATAAAATGTTCTGCTTCCAGAACTTCATTTATTGTTGTTTCACAATCATCAAACGTATACATATATACACTCCTTTTTTTGTTATTTTTATTATGTATATATATTTATTTATTCATTTTTTTAATATTGTCAACACAACTTCAAAAGTTTTTATGTTATGTGGTTAGTTTTTGTTGTCGCCAATTCTTTTTTATTGTTATACCTCATTCACATCGGTGAATGGGGGCTTGAGATTCGCTAGAAGCGAATCTAAACAAAAAACAAAAAAATAAATAAAATACTCTTCGCAAGAAGATAAGCCCCCATGCGTGGGGGTTTGGGGGTTGGTAACATGACGTGATTTTTTGTAAAAAAATTACGACATTATTTTTATATACAAGTCTTATTTTTTAAAGTGTTTATATTTTCTATTTTTATTTATTTATTACTTGTTTATATATTTAGACATATTACAAAGCCTTTTAGCGTAAGGGTTTAAAAATCATGTTGACATAAAAAACTAACTTGAACGACACAAAAAACTAACTACACAACAACAAAAACTAACTAATACAACATAAAAAACTAACCTACATAACAACAAAAACTAACCACATGACATAAAAAACTAACTGCATGACAAAAATAAATTTGTTTTTATGTTGACAAACACATATATTTTTTTATAACAAAATTATAAAAACAATAAAAAATGGAGAATAATTATGATAATAGATAATAGTAATAATGCTTTTGATTTATTTGATGATGATGATGATATTGATTTTGATAATGAAATAATTAAAGAATTTGATGAAGCAGTTGCTAAAAACAGTGTTATAACAACGAGCGCAGAACAAACAAAAAATAAAAAAAATAATGATGTTATAAGACAAGTAAAAACAGAAGAACAACAACAAAAATTACTTGTATACAAAAGTAATTATTTAGTTAATGCTAGTTATAAGCTAAGTTTAAACGAACAAAGAATTATTTTATTAGCAATATCTAAGCTTGATTCACGAGAAGAATTTTGCGAAAGAACAATACAAATAAAATCTAATGAATTTTGTGATAGATTTAAAATTAAAAAAAGTGACTTTTATAACACAATAAATTTAACGTTAGATTCACTATTTAATAGAGTTGTGAGAATTAAAAATGATGAAATAAAACATGAATTTAGATTTATTTCATCAAAAAAATATTACAATAATTTAAGCTATTTTGAAATAACATTTAGTAATGAAATTATGAATTATCTTATTGATTTAAAAGATAATTTTAGTAAATATGACTTAAAGCATGTTGTTAATTTTAAAAATAAACATTCTGTACGAATTTATGAAATGTTAAATGAGTTTAAATATAAAAACATTAAAAAAAGAGTTATAAAAATTGAAGAACTAAAAGAATGTTTAGACTTAAAAAATGAATATTTAAGATTTAATTCTTTTAGAGAAAGTGTTATTGATAAAGCAGTAAACGAAATTAATAAGTATACAAATATAAGTGTTAGATATAATAAAATATATAATAGCAGTAAATATGTTGAAGCAATTGAATTTATTTTTAACTTTAAATACTCTGATGTAGAAAATAAAGCAAAAATAAATACTGATAAAAAATTTTATAACAAAAGAAAAATGGAAGAAAAAAATAGTGATATTAAAGCAAAAAAAATAGGTATGGGACTAGTCTTGTGATTTTTGAAAGGTACTATTAAGTACCTTTTTTATTATGTTATACTAAACACATTGTTATGAATATAACAGAAAAAATTGTATACGTTTTTGTATACGGTAGGTTGAATTGGTGAAATTAATTAAATATAATTAATATGATATTTTTTAAAGTGATGCCCTCACAACCCACCATTAAAATTCTATAAAATCAATAACTTACCTGTTGCCTTTCCTTCCGATAAAATCTTAAAAAATATTAAGTGGCGGTAACTATATTTTTAATATGGTTTATATTTTGCCTGTTTACCTAATCTTAAATAACCCCTGTCATAAAAATACTCTTTTGTTAAATTGGATTAATGCTAGCAAAATTTAACGTCGAGATTGACCTCTTGTTAGTTCAACGGTGTATAAACCACTTAAGTGGAATTTTTATGCGTAAAGCTTAGTCACGTCTATTTATGGTGGGCTGGTAAAGGGCTAGAAAGAGCGCCGTTTCATTGAGTGGTAAGACTAACCTTGTTCTGTTCTCAAAATAATATTAATTATAGTACGTTTATTCATCATAAGTATCTATTTCGCTAATCATTTGAACGAATAGAAAATGATTATTTAATTTTAGGAAATTGTTATTTAGGAAAACGCGCAAACATGATGAGGCAAATCGATGGGTTAAAAATAACGTTGGCAAAATATACCCGTGAGCCGTTGAATCAAGCCAATATTGGTACATATATCAAAATTTTGAGGATCACGAATTCAAAAAGGCCCGATATGGAATATGTTAGCGCCTGATATCAATCAAGACATTTATGAATTATCCAAATTTCTAGCTCCCATTAATTCGATTTGGCTGGATAACCTAGAGATAGTATTTAGGCAGCGTTATGTTAAAAATGATTCGCATGCCTAATTTATTTTATATTTATCAAATCAATTACGTAATGAAAAAGATATTGATGAACTAAAAAAGGCGATACAAACAGTCGCGGACTAGGTAACTTTCGTAATTTATTAATGTATGTTCCTAATGGTAAATAGGATGATTTAAAACTTATTCTAGTTGGTGGGGTTGCAGCTAAAGATAACTTTATCGATATTAAATCAGTCATTCAAGATGATGTCTTAACAGCACACCGAGTACCACCATCACTGATGGGGATCTCTCCTAAAAATACGAGTGGATTTGGTGATCCAGAAAAGGCATCAAAAGTATTTGCCCGAAACGAAATTAAACCACTTTAGGTCAGGTTTTTACAACTCAATGATTGGATGGGAGAGGAGATTGTAATATTTGAACCTTATTTACTTGATTAATTAGCAATATTTATATATAAGAGATAATCGAAACAGATGTAATTAGCATCTGTTTTTTAATCTTAATTTAGGTATAGATAATATGATATGTTTTTGTTGTAAAAAAGAGATACCATTGGATTCAACATTTTGTTGCTATTGTGGAGAAAAACAAAAATCTCTTAATCAATCAATAATAAATCACAATAAAATAAACGGCGATAATAATATAAATAACAATATACTGGGAAATAATTATGGTCCAATAGTTATCAATAATCCTCAAGTTGCTAAAAATGATTGTTTTATGAGTCGAAATAGCATTAAGAAACTAAGTATTGTAGGGAAAACAGTAAAAACAAAATGGATAAGTATTATTAGTGCTATAGGTTTATTAGCTGATATTATAACCATTTTTACAAATGCTTTTACAGATATTTTAAATGTAAACTATTTTGTGATTTTTCTGTTTATACTGTTTTTGGGGATTTTGGCGGTAACTTTTGTAATTGGGTTATTACTAATTAGATGCCGCTTTCTTCTTTTACCATTAGGGTATAGCCTTGAATCAAATAGATATGGAGCGGTTTTTATTACAAAAATTACAGGGAAATGTAATGTACATAAATGTGATGGAAACTTATCACTTAGACAAATAAAAATAAATAAAAATTATAGTGAAAATATTGTGCAATGTAATAGAAATCCAAGTCACAAATGGAAATTCGATTATTCTATTTTTGATGATTCTGATTTGAAATAATGACCTATCTTTCTATAACGATACCTGTGAGATTTTTTTATATATATACAGTTTGTCAGAATTTAAAATATTGTTTGATCCTCCGTTGATCTTTCGTTTTCGTGCAGTGTAGTCATACAGTTCAAAATTACAACTTTATTTATACAAAAATGAAATTTATGATATAACTTTTATATTGATTTTTAGAAAGAATTAGTAAGGAGGTAATAAAATGGCATATACAAACAAAGAAAAAATAAAGTTTGAAAGATGTTTATTTAAAATTGCTGAACCAGAGTTAAAAAAAATTTATGGTGATTTCAATATTGTTGAAAATCAAACAGATACTTAACACAGCTATTATATTAAATAATATAGTAGAAGAATTAGCATTGAAATTGTAACAGCTGACTCTAAAGAATTAATAGAGAACTTAAATGGAATACGGATGGCTAATCAATTAGCAGTACAACGAGTTATAAATGGTAATCAGATTGCGACATTGATAACTAAAGTAAGAGATAGTTTTAATAGTAACTAGTTATTTCCTAAATACACGTCATCCGCATTTTATAAACTGCCATATTTTAACTACTATAATTATGCTTTTAGAAAAAATTTTCTTTACGATAAATTAATTTATGTTTAATATCAAAATAACTCTGAACTAGATGGAGCTATTTTGATTTTCGATAAAAATAAAGAGTATGCTCTTAATTATTTATCAACTTACTGTCAATTATGTAAAAGCTTGTTTTCAGAAGACGAAATGAAATTAATGGTCAAAGTAAATACGGAAGTAAATATAAATAACATTGCAGCAGGATCATCAATTCAAGAAAAGTTAATTGAACAGCGATTAGATCAAAAAAGAAAAAACTGAAATAAGTATTAATTCACTTTCTTAATTTTATTATTATTAACCGTAAATTAGTAATTCAGCTTAGTGAAATTGAGAATTTGCTTATATTGATATAGGTGTAATCACTACAATCACAATTTGGCAGTGAACTGAACAAGGTTGGTATACCGCTTTTACGAGAACACGGCGAGCGTTTCAGCTCTCAGGGATTAATCTCAAATGGCTATATACAGGTAAAGAAAGCCCTAACATCAATGACAACATATAGAAAAATCTATTGAATTTTCAAACGATGATTTGGAGAAATTAAAGCGTATTTCGAAATTAAAAAAAGAAGAAGCAATAGCAGATGATGAATATATGCTATTAAAAAATAGTATTTTTAAGAACTAAAAATAAGGATAGGGAGATGAAAAAAATTATTGCATTAGCTTTACCTTTGGCTGCATGCATTTTATTTACATCACCAAGTTTTGCTGATAAAAGCGATGTACTAAGAGAACTAGCTGAAATTGCAAAAAAAAATTATGAAAAAAAATTCGGTGATTTTCCAATAGAAGTTGACGATAAGATGTCATTAAGAAATATAATTTCATCCGATGAATCAATAATTCATGATTACCGTTATAAAGGTAGCATAGATGAATTTCTTCAAAAAGATGTTGATATATATGCAGATATATTTTTTGATAAAAAACTCTGTAAAAACGAAAAATTTGTATCATCTTTTGAAAACTATCTTGTTGATCTTGATCTTTTATATACATTTAACGATAAGACATCGGTATCAACGTTCAATATTAATGGGCTTTGTGAATATTTATATAGCGACGACTAACAATTATGTCTATCAGAAAACAAAAAAATGGCAAGTGGCTTTTTGAGAAATATCTGGAAGATGGGTGGTGCATTCGAAAAACGTTTGTCACAAAAGGCGAGGCCGCATACGAAAACTATATAAAGGAGCAAGCAATAACTAAGCATTAGATTGCTGAAAAAATGATAGGTGGTGCTTATTAGCTCTAATCGAAATTTGGCTCGACGCCCGTGGTAAGGCGTTAAGTGATGGTGAAAATGTGTAAACTAGTTTGCTATTTATTTCTAAAAGCATTAATAATCCACTAGCTAATAAATTTACATCGAAAATTTTTACAGACTACCGCACCAAGCGGCTGAATGGTGAAATATATCGCCCAGAACGAGTTAAAACCGTTGTACCTCGAACGTTAAACCTTGAGTTAGCCTATATAAAATCGATGTTTAATAACTGATACTAATGGGATAATAGAAACATAAAAAACCGGTTGAGCGCATCAGACAATTTACAATTGATGAGCAAGAAATGGCGTACCTGCTCCCAGACCAAATAAAATTGTTACTAGCATCAGCGGAGTAGAGCAAAGCAAAAGATTTAACGGTCATTGTTAAAATTGGTTTAGCAACTGATGCCATATGGAGTACAGTTGAAAGTTTAAAAAGCTCTCAAGTCAAAGACGGGAAAATTACCTATATTAATACTTAAGGCAAGCATAACCCCCGTCCCTATAAATGATGAACTTTTTAATTAAATTCCAAAAAAATGTTCAGCTTTTTACTCCGTATTACTTGGCTTTCCGTTCTGCCATTAAAAGAGCTGAAATAGAGTTACCAGATCAGCAATTATTGTATGTTTTGCGTTATACCTTTGTGACCTTTTTATGATGAATGGTGATAATATATTACTATTGCAAAAAATACTTGGTCATACAGATATTAAAATGACAATGCGTTAGGCTCAATTTGCACCCAATCACTTTGAGGATGCCATTAGACAAAATCCATTTAATAACATCTAAGTGGTGGTAAAATGGCAGCCGTAATTGGTTTTATTCGGTTTTGGTCGGTTATTAATATTATTTTAATATGATTGTCTTCAAAATTTTTTTACTGACTGTTTCTGCGATCTTTTTATAAGATAAATGATTTCGGTTGGCATAAATTGCGATTGATACGTCATTCAGTGTCATTCTTGAGATGTAGTGGGAAAATTAAAATCTTTCACAATTGTATATTTACTATGATTCTGGAGTCTATCAGATCAATCGAATTATCTCTAAACTCTGTGATTACAATTGATTGCGCGAACGATTAATCAATAATTATTTTATCTTTTTTTTAATTTTTCATCTAATAGCTCTAACCCGGCAAAAATAGCTTTTTTTGAGTCCCGCAGATTGTGGCTAATTTTTTGAGGAGTTCACTCTCTTGTTCTGTTAAATATTTACCTGGCAAACGAGGGCGTCCAGCGTTCCTGTCTCGATAAGCTTGTTCATTTTTTCGTTGTCTTTCTCTATTCATAATTTAACTCTGTATCAGATGAAATATAACATTCATCGCCGGGAGATGATTGATAACGATAAATGTATAACTTTTTGCTATTGCAAGTCATTAATAATAGATGCTTATTATCATAGTGCGTATTATACAATTGCCAAAAAGCGGCTTTTGCTAGCTCAAAGTTTGTTGTGTTTGTTCTCGTTTCTAGAAGTACTTCACTTCCGCCTTTTCTTTGTTTTAATACATAAATGCGGTAGTTTTTTAAATCTTGAGGTGCAACTAATTTCATTCTCTTAAATCGTTGTAACTTTCTGTTATTGTACTGAACTTGTACTTTAATGACACTGTATAATAATAAATTGGTCTAGGGTTATTCCTTCACGATCTACTATTAAACATCTTCCTTTTTAAGGATCTTCAAAAAATTAACAATCAAATTCAAATATAACATATTTTCGTTTTTGAAATTTATATTATTAATTAACATTATTATTAGAATAAAAAACTTTAGATTTGTACAATCTAAAAAGGCACTGCTAAGTCACTAAATTTTAGGTATAATGAATAAGTCATATAGAAATAGCTGACTTTTTGTATTTATTTTTGTAAATAGTGGCAAATTGCTATTCATATTAATTGGTTATTAATAGTTATTGTAAAGCCACCATTTTACACATGTAATATTTCATAAATTATTAACGATTTAGCTCGCTTAATTATCTCAATTGTTCACAAAATATATCATAACAAGTCTATATTCTATTTATTAAAATTTTAACCAATTTGAGAGTAAAACTATGAACGCATATCTGCTACTTTTCGCTGCAATTATCTGTGAAGTGATTGCAACATCTTCACTCAAATTATCTAATGGATTTACTAATCTGACTTTTTCAATAATTACCATAATTGGTTATAGTGCTTCTTTTTATATTTTATCATTAGCTTTAAAAACGATACCGGTTGGTATTGCTTATGCAATTTGGTCGGGAATAGGGATTATCATTATTAGTTTAATTGCTTGGATTTTTTTAAAACAGTCATTGGATCTTGCTGCATTGATTGGTATGGGATTTATTATTTTTGGAGTAGTAATTATTAATCTTTTTTCAAATATTTCAGGACATTGATATAGATTTAAACCCTAATAATAAAAATATTAATTAAGTTTTTTGCATTTTAAAAATAAAAAAACCGGAGTTAAACTCCGGTAAAAGTTAGAAGAAAGGTATGTAAAAATATCAACTTTGAATAAAATTAGATTTCACTTGCGTGTTGTTTTAAGTAGCTAGCAACACCATTTGGATTTGCTTGCATACCTTGTTTACCTTTAGTCCATTGTGCAGGACAAACTTCACCATGTTCTTCGTGGAATTGGAAAGCATCAACAATACGTAGCATTTCATCAACGTTACGTCCAATTGGAAGATCATTGATAGTTTCATGACGAACAACGCCTGATTTATCAATAAAGAATGAAGCACGAAGTGCAACACCTGCTTCAGGATGTTCAACACCGTAAGCTTGCATAATGCTATGTTTGATATCTGCAACGATAGGGAATTTTACTTCGCCAATACCACCTTTATCTTGTGGAGTATTGCGCCATGCATTATGGACATATTCAGAATCCATTGATACACCAATAACTTCTACACCACGTTTTTTGAATTCTTCAAGACGGTGATCAAAAGCAATGATTTCTGATGGACATACAAAAGTAAAATCCATAGGCCAAAAGAATACGACTGCATATTTGCCTTTGATATGTTCGGCTAAATTAAAATTATTTACTATTTCACCAGAACCAAGCACTGCAGATGAAGTAAAGTCTGGTGCCTTACGAGTTACTAATGTCATAAAATGTCTCCTTGTGTAACTAAATTTGTAATTTATTTGCGGTGAATTATAGCAGTATGTATCAATACGCCAAGCTGTTATCAGCGATTGATTTCATAAGTTTAAACTATGATAAATAAATTATTATTCGGTTTTAATTATCGTTTTCTTTGGTTTACCTTTGTTTTTAGTATCTCGATGACGCTGTTTTACCTTTTTCTTTTTCGTATCTTCTTGCTTTTTAGCTACACTTTTTTGTTTAGCTTTTTGTGACGGTTTCTTTTTGGTCACAGGTTTAGGTGCTTTAGTTTTTGGTCGCAATTCATCAATGGTTCTTAATTTAATCGGTTCACGTATATAACGTTCAATTTTTAGTAATAACTCATTATCGTGAGCTTCAACTAACATTATTGCGGTACCTTTTTTTCCAGCACGAGCAGTACGACCAATGCGATGTAAGTAAACATCAGCGGTTTTAGGCGCATCGAAATTGATAACATGGCTTATATCGTCAATATCTATTCCTCTAGCGGCAACATCTGTTGCAACCAACACATTTACGGTGTCATTACTAATTCTTTTGATTGCTTCATTACGTTTGGCTTGAACCATTTCGCCTTCTAGATAACAACTTTGAATACCTGCTTGATGAAGTAATGTTACTAATTCATGTACTCTTTCCCGTTTACGAACAAAGACAATCGTTTTTTTCACTTCTTCTTGTTTCAATAAATGCGTTAATAATGCAACTTTATGGGTAAAATCATCAGCGCGATAATAAAATTGCAAAATCTTTTTTCGTTCTTTTCGTGAAGGGTCGGCATTGATTTCGACGGGTTGTTCAAGAATACGATTAGCAAAGCTATGTAATCCATCACCTTCAAGTGTAGCTGAAAATAGTAACGTCTGTTTGCGCCAACGAGTTTCTGCAGAGATAGTTTCTACATCCTGAGCAAATCCCATATCTAACATGCGATCTGCTTCATCCAATATTAACATTTCAACCGCACGACAATCGAAGTTTTCTTCTTTAATATACTGTAATAATCGACCCGTAGTGGCTATGACAATATCTTGATTTTTACTAAACACTTCAGCATGGTTCATATAAGCAACTCCACCAGTAATGGTGGCGATACTTAGGTGAGTTGATTGCGTAAGCAATTTTGCTTGCTCAGCTATTTGGATTGCGAGTTCTCGAGTAGGGGTTAGTATCAAAATTCGTGGTGGTCCTGGTTTTCGACGAGGAAAATCAAGTAAATGTTGTACCGCTGGAATCAAAAAAGCTAAGGTTTTACCGGTTCCTGTTGGAGCCGATCCTAAAACATCCTTACCGTCTAATGCTACTGGTATAGTTTGTGCTTGGATTACCGTTGGTGTATTAATATTTTGTGTTTGTAGATTGTCAATTAGGATATCATCTAACTGTAAATCGGAAAAAGTTTGTGTAGTCATAGTGCTCTTTTATCTATCATTTTGTCCCACATTATAACGGCAATTGTTATAACTACAATGTTTATCCTTAACTAACATAATCTTTAAGTAACAGAGCCGAAAATAGGTAAGAATAAAAAACAATTTTTCATGATTACCATATTATTTATTGGCCAACTATGAATGGTTAAACTTATCATAATTTATGGTTTATGCTAAAATAACTAAAATAACAAGGTAGCAAACTTAATACTATTCTTTTTAGTTAAATTGATGATCGAATTATAAATATGACAGAATCTTTTTCTAACGACAAATATAACCAGCAGTTACAAAATAAAATAACCAATTTAAAAAAATTATTATCTGATTTTTCATTACCCGATTTACAGGTTTTCTCTTCACCAATTAGTCACTATCGTATGCGAGCTGAATTTAGAATTTGGCATAGCGGTGAGGAGCTTTATCATATTATGTATGATAAAAAAACTAAAAAAAGAGTAAGAATTGATAGTTTCCCAATTGCATCACAATTAATTAATCGTGCCATGCAAACAATTTTACCGTTACTTCAATATAACGATAAGTTGCGTCATCAACTTTTTCAGATTGATTATTTTTCCACGTTGAGCGGCCAGTTATTAATAACACTCTTATATCATAAAAAATTAGATGACCAATGGATAATAGAAGCTGAGCGTTTAAAACAACAATTAGCGGAGCGGGGTATTATTGCCAATTTGGTTGGTCGAGCTAGTAATCAAAAAATTGCTGTAAATGTTGATTATGTCGATGAGACTTTACCCATATTTGATAATAACTTTAGTTATCGACAAGTGGAAAACAGTTTTACCCAACCTAATGCGGCTATCAACATTAAAATGTTGGAGTGGGCAATATCGGTTACTAAAGATTCTAAAGGTGATCTTCTCGAATTTTATTGTGGTAACGGTAATTTTTCGATTGCATTAGCACAAAATTTTAGGAAGGTGTTGGCAACTGAAATCGCAAAAGCATCGGTTTATTCTGCACAACATAATATTAAAGTAAATAATATTGATAACTTAATTATTGCCAGATTATCGGCCGAAGAATTTACCAGTGCAATTAAAAAAGAACGACAATTTAATCGATTGCAGGGTATTAATTTAGATGATTATCAATGTCAAACCGTATTAGTCGATCCTCCACGAGCAGGATTAGACGATAATACGCTTGAGATTATCCAAAGTTATCAAAGAATTATTTATATTTCTTGTAATCCTAATACGTTGAAAAATAATTTAGAACAACTTACTAAAACGCATCAAATTGAACATTTTGCGATGTTCGATCAATTTCCTTATACCGATCATATTGAAACCGGTATTGTTCTTCGTAAAAACTAACATCAACCATATTCAATTACGGTTAAATTTGCTAAAATGAAATTTGTTTTATAGTGAATTAGCCGTAATCCATGGATAAATTTACGTCAGTAAGTATTAAAGTCAAAAAAAAACCCTAGATCAACTAGGGCTGCATTAAATTGCAAGGAATGGATGAAAGGAAATAAAACAATGAAACAATACTGTCTAGCCTCATGAATCATTGTGGCGATACTATAACAAATCTAACCCGACTATTTAATGACCATTAGATTACAAAATAGTCATTAAATTGTCATGATGCCATTTCCCTTTTTCATATATCCTATTACTGCATTATGCAATTTCGATAACCTGATAGAACATTAAGGAATATTCAATATGAAATTGTTAGTTGTTGAAGATGAACAAAAAACAGGTGAATATCTACGCCAAGGATTAGTTGAGTCAGGATTTATTGTTGATCTCACAGATAATGGCTTAGATGGCTATCATCGAGCAATGACTGAAGATTATGATTTAATTATTCTTGATGTCATGCTTCCCGATATTGTTGGTTGGAAGATAGTGCAGTCTTTACGTGAAGCTGGTAAAGATACGCAAATTATTCTGCTGACGGCAATGGGGAGTGTTGAAGATAAAGTTAAAGGTCTAAATTTAGGCGCTGATGATTATTTAGTAAAACCATTTTCTTTTGCTGAACTATTAGCAAGAGTTAAGTCATTATTAAGACGAAATGTACCACAGGTTAATAATTATCAATTAAGTATTGCTGATCTTGTTATGGACTTACCTAAACGAACAGTAACCAGAGGTGATAAAAGAATTGATTTAACCAATAAAGAGTTTTTATTACTGGAATATTTTTTACGTTATCCTGGTGAAGTGCTTCCTAGATCATTAATCGCATCCCAAGTATGGGATATGAATTTTGACAGTGACACCAATGTTATTGATGTGGCAATTAGGCGCTTACGGAATAAGATTGATGCTGATTTTGAACCGAAATTAATTCATACAGTCCGAGGAATGGGATATAAATTAGATGTATTGGATGAAGAAAACTAATATCATATCATTTCGTATACCACTTATTGTATGCCTACTGACCTGTGGGCTACTTTATTGTTTTAGCTATCTTATTGAACATACTTTTGAAAAAATTTCGATTCAGCAAAATGTCACCGAACTCAATTCTGTCATTACCTCAATCGAGCGTGAGCTGACCTATTATTCACCCGATGAAAATCGTGATGAATTCTTTCAAAATCTTTTACTTATTTTAACTGGTCATCATCATTTATTTGTTTATATTATTGATGATTCAGGAAAAATTGTCTATCGCACACGAGGTCCAAATTTATCAATTGCTTTATCACAAGAACATTTTGATCGTTTAATTACTGAAAATAGCACTGCAATTTGGAACATTGATAAATCATCTTATCGTATCGGAGCCTCTAGAGTATTGTTGGACGAAGGCCGCCAATATACGACAATAGTTGCAGTAGCCCGTGATTTACAGCTTGAATTTATTAAGCGACTAAGAAATGGTTTAGGTTTACTTATCGTTATTGCTTGTGTCTTAGCTTTAATTGGTTCATTAATTTCAATATATTTTACGCAAAAACCAATTAACCGTTTAATCAAAAAGATTGAAGGCATTAATATGAAAAGCTTAAATTATCGTATTTCAACCAAGTCAGTACCGGTGAAATATGTTAGTTTGGTTAAAGCTTTTAATAATATGCTTCATCGAATGGAAGATGTTTTTGATCGGCAACGCAATTTTACTGCTGATATTGCTCATGAAATGCGCACACCAATTACTAATTTAACCACACAAACGCAAATAGTATTAAATAATGCGCGATCAACTGATGAATATCGAGAAATTTTATATTCTAATTTAGAAGAGTATGAAAAAATGTCTCAAATGATTTCTGATATGCTGTTTTTAGCTCAAGCAGATAATCATCAATTAGTTCCTAATCTTATTGATATTGATCTTCATTCAATGATTAGTTTGATGTGTGAGTATTTTGAACCTTTAGCCGATGAAAAAAATATAACTTTTGAAATAGAAGGTAGTTGTTCTCATATAGAAGGGGATAAAATGATGTTAGGGCGAGCGATAAGTAATATATTATCCAATGCTATTCGATATACTCCTGCAAATCAGACAATTAAAATTAGCTTGAGTCAAGTAAATCAAAAACGAATCCAAATTATTATTGCTAATCCAGGTAAAAAGATTGAAAGTCGCCATTTACCACATCTTTTTGATCGCTTCTATCGAGTTGATGAATCACGGCACCGTAGTGGTAAAGATAGCTCGGGAACAGGGATTGGTTTAGCAATCGTTAAATCTATTATCGACACGCATAGAGGTCATATTCATGTCGAATCTGATGATTTATCAACTCGATTTATTATTAAACTTCCTACAGTTATTTAACGTCAAAATCACTGATTAGTAGATTAGCTGCAGCATATGCGGCTTTTTCTCGTAATTCAGTTGGTACTTGTTGATTATCAACTATCTCATTGAGAACTGTCATTACTGCACCTAAAGCATCATCAATATAACCTAAATCATTACTACCAATTTGTGCGTATTTTTCTTGAATTAGCTCACTGTATTTGTTCATTTTACTATCCTATAGATTAAAAAAATTTAAATATGATTTAAATAAACGTTATTAACTGTTGATAAACTTCGTCAGCTGTTATGGTTTGCATCATTTTATCTGCTGAAATGATGCTATGCTGGTTTTTTCCATATCCACCAATAAGCTTCGGATCGGTATTACCAAATAAAGTAATATTAGGTCTATCTAATGCTGCTGTTAAGTGGCTTAATCCTGTATCGACTGATACTACAGCTTTGGCACCAGCAATAACCGTTGCAATTTCATTGAGAGATAATTTAGGCAATACTTCAACGTGTTCGAATCCTTGAGCTAATCGCAATGCACGTTCTTGTTCATGCGGTGCTCCCCATGGAAGTTTAATTTTAAGGCCAGTAGGCTCAATTAATTCAATTAAATTACGCCATGCCGATTCTGTCCAATGTTTTTCATCCCGGGTAGTTGCATGTAGGAAAATCAAGTATTTTTGGTTATCAGGTGGTAATGATGTTAAAAAATGATCAGCAATAGCATAGTCACCAATCGAATCTGGTTGTGAGTAATTAAGACTTTTAGCAAATAACATACGGACACGTTCAATAGCATGCATTTGCTTAGGGACATGATGTTTTACATCATAAAACCAACTAGCAATTGGTTCTTTTATGCTTTGGCGATCCAAACCATGTTTAATACCTTTCGCTTTACGAGTGATTAAAAACGCACTTTTAATTAGCCCTTGAGCATCAATAATGCAATCATACTGTTTACGTTGTAAGTGTGCTATAAATTGATGGCGTTCTTGGCGAATAGACTTAGCGAACCAGTTTTTTCGCCAACGCCTGATTGCGACCGGAATGATGTCATCTACTGCGAAATGCCAACTGGGAATTTGACAAAAGTTTTCTTCAACCACCCAGTCAAATGTTATGTTAGGTATGCTATTAGCAGCATCAGTTAAAGCAGGTAAAGTATGCAATACATCACCCATAGATGAAGTTTTAACAATTAACACGCGCATAATTAACAGCTCTTTTCACAGCGAACGATAAGATTCATTAATGTTTCAAATACTAAATCTGGTTTTATATCAATAAGGCTTTGATGATAGCCTTGTTCAGCATCACCTTTACGAACGCGATGATAGCCAGTGATTAAACGGATTACTTCTGCTTTATTGGATAGTGGTGGGGTAAAATCAGGACTACTTGGCCCATAAAGTGCGACTAAAGGTTTATCCAGCGCTGCTGCTACATGCATTAGTCCTGAGTCGTTGGTGACGACAGCTTTACACGCAGCAATCAGATTTATTGCTTGTCCTAATTCCGTTTGTCCAGCAAGGTTAATACATTGTTTTCCATGATTCATTTTAGCAATGATTTGTTCGCCAACTATTTTATCTTTTGCTGAACCGAAAATAATAATTTTAGCGTGTTGTTTAACTATCTTATCGGCTAATGCTGCATAATGATAATCAGGCCAGCGTTTGGCTGGGCCAAATTCGGCTCCTGGGCAAAAACCAATTAATGGCTCATCATTTGTAATATTAAATGTAGATAATGTTTGTTCAACCTCATTGGTTAAAACATTAAGTTTTGGCCATAAAATTGGCTGAGGTATATCTTTTGCTGAATGGATATTCTGCTTAGAATAGGCGAGAGCGACATAGCGTTCTACCATTAATGGAAAGGCTTGTTTATCCAGCACTCGTAAATCATTTAATAAGCCATAACGCATCTCACCTTTCCAACCAGTACGTTTAGCAATTTTAGCAAAAAAAGGAATGAGTGCTGATTTAAAAGAGTTAGGTAAGATGATAGCTTGATCGTATTGATTATTGCGTAATTCCTTTCCTAACTGATAACGTTTGCTTAAAGCAAACTCACCATGGCTTATAGGCATAGCGATTGACTGATTTACTTCAGGCATTTTATCTAATAAAGCTCGGCACCAAGCTGGTGCCATCACATCAATTTCAATAGATGGATCTAACTGTTTTAATGTGCGATATAAGCTTTGTGACATCATCATGTCTCCAACCCATGAAGGACCAATAATCAACGTTTTCATTGAGGTTCCTTTATTGTTGGTTTAACCATTGCATATATTCAGTTGTTCCTTGAGACACTGTTTTGAACTCAATAGGACAACCTGTTTTCCTGAATTTAGTCAGATCAGCTTGAGTAAAGCTTTGATAGCGTCCTTTTAAGTGTTCAGGGAATGGAATATAATCGATTTCGCCTTTTTTATGATAATCTAAAACTGCATCAGCAACCGATTGGAATGATTCTGCACGACCAGTTCCACAATTAAAAATGCCAGAAACTTTATTTTTCCAGAACCATAAGTTAACTTCAACCACATCGCTAACGTAAATAAAATCACGTCTAAAATTATCACTACCAGCAAATAATTTTGGCTTTTCGCCTTTGGTTATTTGTTCATTCAAGTGATATGCAACGCTAGCCATGCTACCTTTATGATTTTCACGAGGTCCATAAACATTGAAATAACGGAAACCGCAAATTTGCGAATTTGCATTTGGTAAAATTTTTCGTACGTATTGATCGAATAAAAACTTTGAATAACCATATACATTTAAAGGTTTTTCATAAACTCTATCTTCAATAAAATTGTCACTGCGTCCTCCATAAGTTGCGGCGGAAGAAGCGTATAAAAAAGGAATATCAAAATCTAAACAATAATGAAGCAAATCTTTTGAATAGTTGTAATTATTTTCCATCATAAATTTGCCATCCCATTCAGTAGTAGATGAACATGCTCCTTGATGAAAAATAACTTCAATGTCCAGATTTTCACCGGAGACTATTGCTGAAATAAACTCATCTTTATCCATATAATCAGCAATATCTAAATCTGCTAAATTGGCAAATTTAGTTCCATCGGTTAAATCGTCTACTACTAAAATATCTTTTCGGCCTAAATCATTTAAACCTTTAACAATATTACTTCCAATAAAACCGGCACCACCAGTAACAACTATCATAATTACAACCTTTAGCTAATGAAATTAATGACACTATAATAACGATTTATTGGCAAATTTTCGAGTTCTCTTTTAGTTATCTTAATTTTGTTTGTTGTTTCTAGATGATCATAAAATTTGATTTAGTGATATATATCTGTGATATGTATCATGCCAATAAATTGTTTTTTATTATCAATCACAGGTAAAACGGTTATTGGCCTAGGTTTATGTTGTTCCATTTTATATAAAGCCTCTGATACATATTGGCTATGTTCAATGGTTATTGGTGTGGTTATCATTAACTCAGAAACTTGAATATCTAACAAATTAGGTTGGTATTGTAATTGTCTACGAATATCACCATCTGTAATTATACCAAGTAATACATTATTGTTATCAACTATCGCAACAGCGCCTATCCCCGAATTCGTCATAGCAAAAATAGCGTCAGAAATAGATTTTTCTGTGGTAATAGCAACCTTTCTATTATGTTTTTCAACTAACTGTTGCACTGTCATTAAACGTATTTGGCCTAGATTTCCGCCTGGATGATAAAAAGCAAAATCTTGTGAGCTGAATTTCTTTGCATGCATCACTGATATTGCCAATGCATCAGTTAAGGCTAATTCTACCGTTGTACTTGTTGTTGGTGCTAAATTGAGAGGGCATGCTTCTTTGGATACATGGGCATCTAAATTGTAGGTCGCAAAGCGAGCTAAAGTTGATAATGGATTACCACAAATTGAGATTAACGGAATATTAATTTGTTTTATGGTCGGTAAAATATTAATAATTTCGGCTGTTTCTCCACTGTTTGAGAGGGCAATAATAGTGTCATCTTTGGTAATGCAACCTAAATCACCATGAATAGCTTCTGCTGGATGCAAATAAAAAGACGGAGTACCGGTGCTCATAAATGTAGCGGAAAGTTTACGAGCAATATAGCCAGGTTTTCCCATTCCTGTCACGATAACTCTTCCTTTGGTATGCAAAATTAATTCTACTGCATGTAAAAAAGTTTCATTAATTGAGTTAACAATTTCTTCTATTGCAGCAGCTTCTTGTTTTAAAACTTGTTTGGCAAGTTGCAAAGTTTCATTTTTGCTTACCAAAGAACTTTCTGATTTTGTTGTCATATCCAAATTATCCTTATTTATGAATTAAATTAACTCTGGTGAAGATTGAAAAAATAGAAGCATAAATTGTATGCATAAAACCGAAAATAATTTTATTGATTCACAAAAAACTAACCAAGAAAAAGTGAAAGTTTGATTCAGATCACATTTGTTAAACTGGGTTGTGAAAGTGTTAAAAGATTAACATTTTGTTGATTATTTTATTACTACAATGGCGCCAACTTAATTGGGAAACTCACTATGAAACAAGAATTACCAAGATATAAAAGAATTTTAGAGTACTTAGATGAATATGATGTTGCCAATATCAATTTACTATCTAATTTATTTTCCGTTTCACATATGAGTATCAGACGGGACTTAAAACTTTTACAAGAAAAAGGATTAATCAAAGTATCGTATGGAGGTGAAATAAAAAGAAGTTTTTTAAATGGCACCCCCCTATATAACATCAAACAGAATCGATTTTCTGAAGGTAAGAAAAGAGTAGGGAAAATAGCGGTAAGTTTATTACAACCAGGGATGGTAATTTTTATTGATGCAGGAACAACGATGCGTGAATTTGCCTTGAATATCAATGTTCCAATTACAGTGATTACTTTAGATTTACATGTGGCTTTGGAATTATCTTCCCGGCCAGAAGTAAACACGATTATTTGTCCTGGTGAAATACAAACAACAAATGCGTCAGCTTATAACACTCAAGCCATGAAGTATCTATCAGAGCAGGTTATTGATTTAGCCTTTATTGGTGCGGATGGTTTTAATCTAGAAGATGGTGCATTGACCACTACACAGATTAAAGCTGACTGTAAATGGATGGCATTATCTAGATCTATTCAATCGGTTCTATTGGTTGATAGCAGTAAATTGGGGCTTAGATGTCGTTTTAAAATCTGCGATTTAAATCGATTTAATTATCTTATAACTGAAAAGCAATTTCCTAGTAATTTTGAAAAACAATTAATAAAACAGGATATTAAATATATTTATTAAGTGATGTAACTAATAGTTAGTTAATTTTGGTAGATGTATAAAAAGTTCATTTATTGAGCTTAATTTTTGAGAGGAAGCAAAAATATGAAAGTTGCCGTTGTAGCTGATGATTTGACAGGTGCTAATGCTACCTGTGCTTTATTAAGCAAAAAAGGGTTTAATGCAATTACATGTTTAGAAAAATTTAATGAAGATCTTTCTAGATTTGATGTGATTTCATTTGCAACTGATTCACGTTCAATACCTTATAAAGAGGCGTATTCACGGGTTGTCGATTGCATAAGCCAGTTTAGCAAATATCAACCTTTAATTAGTAAACGTATAGACTCCACGCTGCGAGGTAATTTAGGGGCAGAAGTTGATGCGGTTATCGACAATGATCCTAATCTAATGGCTTTAGTTGTTCCTGTGTATCCATCTAGTGATCGAATTTGTGTTGGCGGATCTTTATTAGTTAATGGTATCCCATTACAGAATACAGCAATGCGTAATGATCCTAAAAATCCGATGACGGAGTCTTCAATTTTAGAATTATTTCGTTGCCAGTCTCGATATCCAGTCTCACATATTGCTCTCAAGGATGTTTTAGAAGGTAAAGATAGAATTGAGCAGCGTTTAAAACAAATATATCAACAAGGTGGTCGAATTGTCATATTTGATGCGACTACGGATACTGACATTAGTGTGATAGCGCAAGCAGCGAATAATGTTAATTTGCCTGTTTTTTGTGTTGATCCGGGGCCATTTACTGCCCAGTTTGCTGATCTACGTTATTCATCAGAACGAAAGATGGCTAACAAAGTGTTTGTCGCAATAGGCAGTGTGTCTGATCTTACTCAAAGACAAATAAGAAAATTGAAATATGACCGAAAAGTTTGGTTAGAAACGATATTGGTTGATGAATTGATAGAAATTTCTAAAGACATCAAGAAAGCTAAACCAATTGTAGATAAATTACTGGAAAAGGTTGATCAATTTGATGTGATCGGCATTGATACCGTTGAAATGCCAGAGCATGTTTGTGATTTAGCTAAGTTAGCTGCTAACAATAATATGAGTATGAGTGAAATTAGTAATACTTTGAATCAGGCTATTGCCGAAATAACTGCTCAAGTCTTATTCCACCCTGAATCTATTATTAGAGGTATTTATACCAGTGGTGGAGATGTCACGGTAAATGTTGTAAATCGATTAGGAAGTAGTGGTTTCTTACTTAAAGATGAAGTTGAGCCATTAACGGTTTATGGACACCTTGTCGGAGGGAAATGTGATGGTTATTCGATAGTAACAAAAGGTGGATTTGTCGGTAACGATAATACTTTAGTTCATTGTATCGACTATTTGAGTACCAAGATTTCATCACATGAAAGCATGAAGCATTAATACCTTATAACTAGTTCAACTTAGATAAAACAACATAAGTTGAGCAAATTTTGAGTAATTTTAAAGGAGTAATAAATGAAACGTCGTTGTTTAATCGGAGTTCCTATGGGCGATCCGGCTGGTATAGGCCCTGAAATTGTCGTGAAAAGTATTGCAGCACCAGAAACATATGAATATGGATGTGTACTGGTAACAGGCGATAAAAAGGTGTTAGCTGATGCGTGTAAGTTTTCAAAAGTAAACTTACAAATTAATGAAATTACCGATCTAACTCAAATACAAGATAAACCTAATGTATTGAATCTTATTCAGTGTGGCGAATTAAATTATGAAACGTTTAAAATTGGCCAAATTGAAGGACAATGTGGTCAAGCAGCATTCAACTATATTAAAGTTATCACTGAGCTTGCTATGGAAAAAAAACTTGATGCCATTGCAACAACACCTATCAATAAAGAATCCCTTAAAGCTGGTAATGTTAACTATATTGGTCATACCGAGATATTAGCAGATCTTACTGGCAGTCAAGACCCACTTACTATGTTTCAAGTTCGAGATTTAAGAGTATTTTTCTTAACTCGTCATTTAGCATTGGTCAAAGCTATTGAATCATTAACGCCAGAAAGAGTCTGTGATTATGCTATTCGTTGTAACGATGCATTGGTTAAATTGGGGATCAATAAACCGAGAATGACGGTTGCCGGTATTAATCCACATTGCGGAGAACATGGTCTTTTTGGTCATGAGGATGATGATGTCTTATTACCAGGTATTGAAATGGCTCGTAAACAAGGGATTGATATTAATGGCCCTAAACCAGCTGATAGTGTTTTCCATTTTGCTATGGGTGGTGGCTATGATGCTGTTTTATCTCCGTATCATGACCAAGGTCATATCGCAACGAAAATGGTTGATTTTCATCGTACCATTTCTATCACTAATGGAATGCCGATTCTTCGCACATCTGTTGACCATGGCACAGCAAATGATATTGCCGGAAAAGGAATCGCTAATCCAGTAAGTTTGATTGAGGCTATACGTTTAGCTGCGCTATACGCACCAAATTTCAAACGTTAATAAGTAGCTATTCTTACTTATAACAATTTATTTTTCGGTAATGATTATGTCATTATCGAAGGAGGGTTTGCATATGTCTAAAAAAGAAAATAATAATAAATCACTTTATCCTTATGTCTTATTAAATGGCATTATTTTAGTGGTTGTCGGATTAATTGTTTTTTATCTAGGAAGTTTACATAGTATTGAAAAGAGCAGCTGGCGAATGGTTGCCGGTCTACTTGTTGCAATTACTTTGTTACTATTTATGATTTTGAAAACAAGAATTCAGGCATTTCCTGCATTGATTATATCCGCTTTAATTACTGGCTCACTCGGTGGTATGCCTGGTGAATTTATGATCGCAACGATTAGTAAAGGCTTTGGTAATACGCTCGGTAACATAGGGATCGTTATTGGCTTTGGCGTTATGATGGGGTCAGTTTTGCAGATGAGTGGTGCAGCGCAAAAAATGGCTCAAGTTTTTATTAACCTTTTAGGAAAAGGCAGAGAAGAGTTAGCATTAGTCATTATCGGTTTATTAGTGAGTTTGGCTGTATTTTGTGATTCAGCATTTATTGTTCTATTACCGTTAGTGAAAGCTATTTCGCGTAGTACCGGTAAATCTGTAGTCGGACTTGGTTCAACATTGGCTATGGGACTTGTTATAAGCCACAGTATGATTCCACCAGCGGTAGGACCATTTGGTGTAGTTTCACAATTTGGTATTGGCCTTGGTGAATATATGCTATGGGCAATGGTTGTCGCTATACCTATTACTATTGCTGGATTTATTTATACTCGCCATGTTGGTCGTAGTATTTATCAAATTCCTACGGAGGATGGTGAGAATTTTACCCGTGAACGTCTAACAGTTACTTCGCAAAATTTAGAAGATGATCAACAATTACCAAGTGCATTAGCATCGTTTGCACCAATTGTCACTCCGATTATTTTGATATTAACCGCTACTTTAGTAAATGAAATGAAATGGGATAATTCTATTGCCATTATGTTAAAAACAATTGGACACCCAATTGTAGCTGTGGGCATTGGTTTATTAATTGCTATAATGGCATTAACTAACTCATTTCCTCGAAAAGATGTTGTGCATCAAATGGAAAATTCAATTCGTTCTGCTGGTATTATATTGCTTGTTATTGGCGGTGGTGGCGCATTAGGAATGGTGTTACGTGACTCAGGAACAGGTCAAATTATTGCTGAATATATTGTAAAAATTGGTGTGCCTGGTATTTTGTTACCATTGACAATTTCAACTTTGATTCGCTTAATTCAAGGTTCTGGTGTAGTTGCCATGATTACCGCAGCAAGTATTACTGCACCAATGATTGGAACATTGGGGGTAAATCCGATTATGGCTGGATTAGGCTGCTCTATTGGTTCATTTATGTTTTCTCATTTCAATGATGCTTATTTTTGGGTAGTGAATCGTTCACTAGGCGTTACTGAAGTTAAAGAACAAATTAAAGTTTGGAGTATGACAACTACCGTACTTTGGGCTGCAGGAACAGTGACATTATTAATTGTTAATGCCATTTTCTTCTAAGAAAATAGGGGAGTGTAAAGGAATATGCTTCCCCTAATCTTTTCTCTAAATTAGTTGTTATTAATTTTTGCGGTAACTAAAATATACCTTGCCAAACTGAGATAGGGTTCAGTTTGGCAAAACTGTTTTTCAATTTCTAATAATTGCTCAAAATGTGTTTCGGCTTTTGACTTATTGGTTAAATAGTCATGAAATAATCGAATACCTATTTTATTGATGATCTCAAAATTTTGTTGGTTCAACCATTGATATACTTGATTTGGATCTCGAGGATAATCGGGAGATAAAGTTTTCTTTTTACGTTTATTAAGACCGGTTTGAGTATATCCAAAATTACCTAAAGTCACTGTTTTAAATAATAGCCCGTGATAGTTATAGAACATTAATGACAAATAACCATCTTGTTTAAGGTATTGTTTGAGCGACTGTATTATTTGGATTGGATCGGCTACCCATTCTAAAACGGCATGACAAATCACAATATCAAATTGTATTTTAATGAATTGCTTTAGATCTTGAATAGGGCAATGAATAAAATTTAAACTTAGATTTTCTTGTTCGGCTTGCTTTCTTGCTAATTCCAGCATTTGCTCGGAAATATCACAAACAGTAATGTTATGACCTAATTTTGCTAGTCGACAAGCAATCTGACCTTGTCCACCGCCTGCATCTAAAATAGTTAATGGTTTATTCGATGGATAGCTAGCTAATATATTTTCTAGCTCTTGCCAAACGATAGCTTCTCGAATCTTACCTTTGTTTGTGCCATAAATGTTTTTGGCAAATTTATGGCTGATATCATCAAAATTACGATCAATTTTTGTCATAGTATAGAGTTATTATTTCAATTATTTGTTATTTAATTTAGTCACTTCTAAATTAATTTGGGCAATTTTTTCTGTCATCAATTGATAGCACTGTTCCATTAATATTCTAGCATCTTCTTTACGTAGATTTTGGGTTTCGATTGGCGGAAGCATCTCAACGATCATATGGCCATTATTAAGGCGGTTAAGTTTTATATTATTGGTATCTGATACGCAAATTGGCACAATAGGAACGCCAGCGGCTATAGCAGCTTTAAAGGCACCAGTTTTAAATGGTAATAATCCGCGTCCACGACTTCGAGTACCTTCGGGGAACATCCATATAGATATTCCTCGTTTTTTTATTTCGTTAACAACTAAGTTAATAGTGTCTCGAGCTTTTGATTTATTATTACGGTCAATCAAAATATTGCCTGTTAAGTAATAAAGTTGTCCAAAAAAGGGAATCAAAGCAAGGCTTTTCTTACCCACTGTAACGGTTTTGGGTTGTACAATGTCAGCAGCAACCACCATATCATAGTTGTTTTGGTGATTAGCAATAAATACGCAACTGCCTAAATTGTTAATATTTGCTTGTCTACGTGTATCAACCTTTACACCTAAAATTGGTTTGAAGAAAAAACTAAAAAGATGGGCAAATCTAGCCACATTTTTAGGATTACGAGGATTGAATAAACAAAAAATAACGCCTAGCACACAAGTTATAATACCAATAAATAACACACTGATTAAGCGAAAAAGAAAAACCATAATTTACCTCATAAGTTAACTTAGCGTATTATATACGTAATCTATATGAATATACAGTTTGTTAAATATCGCTTTAAAGGATGTTTATGTTCGAATCAACTATCATTTGGGATGATAATGAAATTCCACTCTCTCGTTACTTTGATGATGTCTATTTTAATACTGACGGTGCAGTAGATGAAACTCGTTATGTTTTTATTGAAGGGAATTGTTTATATGAGCGATTTTTACAACATCAGCAAGAGACTTTTACTATTGGTGAAACCGGTTTTGGTTCAGGTTTAAGTTTTTTAGTTGCTTGGCAAACTTTTAAACAATTTAGACAGAAAAATCCAAATAGTAATTTGAAAAAATTGAATTTTTTTAGTGTTGAAAAATATCCTTTATCTGCCAGTGAAATATCAAAAATTCATGATAAAGTTATTAATAGTGAAGATTCTCTATCGCCATTATCTAAGCAATTGCAAGATTTCTTAATAAAATCCGATGTTGGCAGTTTAGATGAAACGAATTTATTGATATGTTATGACGATATTAGCTGCTTTGCCGATTTCCTAGTTCAAAAAAATAGTTTAATTGATGCATGGTTTTTTGATGGATTTTCGCCAGCCAAAAATCCTGATATGTGGAATGAATCTTTATTTAAACGTTGTTATCAATTAACGAGAGAAAAAGGAACATTTGCAACTTTTACCGCAGCAGGTTTTGTCCGACGTAATTTAATTAATGCTGGATTTAATGTTGAAAAACGGAAAGGATTTGGTCTAAAACGTGAAATGCTAATCGGCCAAAAAATCTAAATTAGTTCGCCAATTTAACTTTTGGCGAACTAATACGAATTAACTACTATTAATTAAACTCGAATTGATAGATAAGATCTAGTGTTTGCGCAATACCAGAAGCTGCTTCGACATATAAATTTGGCAATAAACGATAACGCAAGGTAAATGTAGCTAGTGAGTCAAATATACCTACACCATATTTTAGCTGTAGATGAGGTAATATATAACCACTTACTACCACTTTTGAATTATTTCCTGCCCCTTGAGTGTCTAAAGAGAGATTCTTAATGCCAAATGCATTACCTATATCACCAATAAATTGTCCTGTTTTGGCGGTTCCAACACCAACTAAAAACGCTGTCATCATATCATTATCACTTTGGTCAGAACTATCAAGACCTTGACCTCGAATTAGATAAGAGAGTGCTTCTTGTTGTGACATAGCCGGATCGGAGAAAATCTCAATTTTAGGATCTGTTGATGATCCTTTAACGCGAATACCTGCCGTAATATTACTATTATCCATTGCTTCAGGATTACGAATGGCTTCTATGTCTAACATAGCTTGGTCCGTTGGACCAGAAAAAGTGATAATGCCTTTATTAATGATTAAGTCTTGACCATAAGCATGAAATCGACCGTTAGGAATTAATATTTCACCGTGTAAGTCTAGTCCTTTATTCGTCTGTGTTGCAATGAGTTTACCTTTTAATGAGGCTTGCAAACCAAAAGCATCTACCGTGACTTTATCACCGATATTGATTTCAATATGACTATTAATTTTCATACCAAATTTTTGTGCTTGAACCTGTTTGTGGTTTCGATCCAACATGACTTCATCTGGTGACACATCAATACTTGACGGTGGAAGCGAATCAACAGTGATTTTACCTTTAGGAATTGAAACTTTACCAAGAATTGTCAGTTCATCTTGTGTTGCTTCTATTTTAATATCTGGAATGACTGACATGACAATCATTGGTGGTACAGTGACATCCATGGCCGCACCATTAACATTTAAGGTTGCTTGCCATTTTTCCAAATTATTCCAACTGGCTTGGCCATTAATATTAATATTACCTGATTTAGTGGCTAAAATTCCTTTCATTGTTGAAGTTTTACCATTGAATTTAATATCAAGCATAGCCGATTTGATATCGATTGGTAATTGGCTAGATTTTATGTCACTATGTTTTAAATTGATACCACCGGTTAAACTAGGATCGATTAAAGAACCAGAAAATTTAACCATACCATTGATGGCGCCATTAGCATATTCATCTTTACTCAATAGAGGATTAATAATTGCTAGGGCTAAATTATCGATATTGAGTTGACCACTTAAATCTTTCTTCCCAGTTGGATCATTTATTGAAAGATCACCATTTATTTTACCTAATTTATTTAACCCAAAACGCCAATCTAATTTAGCTTGTTGTTCATTAAATTCTGCATTGATATTGAACATATCAAATGGAATTGGTAGAGCTTGATTATTGATCATCTGTTTAATATAAACTCTATTACTGGTTATATTGGCTTTGATACTTGGAATTTTGCTAGCATCATTGAATTTAATATCTGCTTTGCCATTAATAAAACCATTAATTTTTGTTTCACCATCAGTAGGTATAGGTAATTTAGCAAGATCAATATCTTTTAGTGTTATAGTTGTCTGATTATTGTTAGTTATTGACAAAGATTTATCTAAACAAATACTAGAATTATTGCTACGCCAACAATGTGCACCTATAGTTGGAACGTGGTTGGTAATATCATAAGATAGAGAGATAGGTTTAGCTAATTGCCAACGATTATTATTAGCTAATGTAAGTAAACTATGCGGTATATTTGCGGTCCATTTGTTCTGTTGTTTATCTAATTGTCCACTCAATGATGTTACCATCGATAATGGGCTACCTTCAAAACTTATATTTAAAGCGTGGCGAGCTTCATTACCTGATAGTTCAATATTAGCTTTTTTAATATTTTGGTTAGCGATATCGATATTTTGAGCAATTAGCTTCAATTGCCCGCTAAGTTGATCGTTGTATTGGATTTTGCCTGATAGATTTGCTTTAGCGATTGAAATATTTTCATAATTTAAATCGTTAATATTTATATTGTTTTCAATAACAGGTGAGGCTTTATTACCTGTCATTCTAATATTTCCTATGATGGCGCCATTTAGATTATCAGCTAATAATGACAAAGACTTTAAATTAAGTTGGCTATTTAAATTACCTTTGTCAGTAGAACCACTAATATTTAATTGGTTTTTTCCCCAAAGCATAGTTAAATTTTTTGATACTAAAGTACGATTAGAATCGATAAATAGATCGCCATTAGCTGAAAAATTAGCTTGTTTTACGTTACCTTTTAATTCAATATCAGGAATATTTAAATGCCATAAATCACCTTCGAGCATACCCGAAGTTTTTAGTTGACCGGCTAAGCGAATAGGAAAGGTTGGTAACTCTTTAGTTATATCAACATTATTAAGTTTAACACTAGCATCCCATTTAAGAGCTTTTTGCCAATCTAATTGACCGGTAAGATTAATATCACCTTGTGGGAACTTGATATTGGCATGCTCAAAAGAGGCAGATTGGTTGGTACCATCACCAATAATATCAACAGAGGTATCAGGTAAGTCATCTCCCTTAATCAAACCTTTAGCAAGCATATTATATTTTTGTGCATTGCCATTTAAGCTTATAGCAAAATTATCAAGCTGATATTGCGGAGTTCCCTCAATTGGCCATTGGATATGTTTACCTTCTAGTTTTGTAATTAATGGTAAATATTTTTCAATAAAATTTATCTGCCCTTCAATAGCAATTTGATTTAACCCAGCAATATGAGTATAAGTTGATAATTTACCTAATAAGTTTCCTGAAAACTGCCCATTAAGATGATTTTTCTCTGTATCGGCCTTAACATAAGCAAAAATAGGCCAATTATCACCTAAGGTTATTTCACCTGATACATAAGCATGACCACTCGCATAAGGTGTTATTGCATTGGTGTCGACATGTTTAACCATAATATGATTATTAATCATCTCTGTTTTGATATTCACTTGATTGAAATGATAATCTTGCCCTGCAATGTGTAATAACCAATTGCTCCCGGTTAAACTTGTAACATTAATATCGAGTGGAATACTAACTTGTGGCAGTGAGTTTATTAAAGGTTGATTAAATAGTTGCCTAATTTGTTGGTCAAGCGGTAGATTATCATCTATCTGGTTATTAGACTTTTTTGCAGGATAATCTGCAAATATTGCCTGTAAATCCATAGCAATAGCAGGATATACATAGATTTTTTCATTGACCCAGTTAGCTTTGCCTGTAAATTCTGACATACCAAATTGCATATCGTTAACTTTTACTATGACATCTGAAATATGGGTTTGTTTTAATTCAATAGGTAATGGTGTTTTAATTATTTGTCGTTTTTCTGACGTTGATTCATCAGGTGAAAGTTCTATTTCGTCAGTATTAATTACAACATTAACCCCATCAGCATCAAATTGTTTAACACAAATTTTTGTCTGTATTAAACATAAACCAGACAATTTGAATGTTGCATCTTTCACCTGTACATTGACACCAGGTAGTTCAAGTGACAGTCCTTTAATATGTAAATCATGGAATGTGCCTTCAACTTGTGCTATTTTTAATTCAGGTAAATATTTATTAAGAACATAGGTTGTTAGTTTTACACCTAAAGAGGTGTAAATCATTAAAATTATAAACGTGGTAAGGAAAACAAAAATGGAAAGCACGACAATGCTACGTTTTTTCCATTTACGTATTCGTTTTATTTTTTCAGCCTTTTTCGCTCTTATTGGATTTTTTGCCATTTTATAGTTCGCTTCCTAAACCAATATATAGGTGTATTGAGCCTTTATCTTTTTTATTTAGTGGTGTTGCTAAATCAAACTTAATTGGCCCAACAGGAGAAGCCCAGCGAATACCTAGGCCGGTACCGGTATAAAATTTAGCTGTATCGACTTTATCTATTGCTTCTCCAGTATCAACAAAAGCAGCACCCCACCAAGAACCGGTTAGGTTGTATTGGTATTCCGCTGATCCTGTGATCATTTTTGAAGCCCCCTTAAGTTTACCTTTTTTATCTTTAGGTGAGATAGATTGATAGCTGTATCCACGAATACTGCGATCACCACCAGCAAAAAATCTAAAAGAAGGTGGCACTCTATCAAAGTTACTTGCTTGAATAATGCCGAAATTACCTCTAGCTATAAAACGATGTGATTGTTTAATTGAACGAATCCACGTTTGTTGGGCTTGAAAACGGACTAAATTAATATCAGATCCTAACGATTCGGCAGCGCCTTCAACCGAATAACGTTGAGAGTCGCCCCACATAGATAATAAATTACCGTCATTACGAATACGCGAAATACTAAGTGATGGATAGTATAAAAAGGTTTTAAAACTTGCATCCCCTTGAGTAAAGTCGTCATGTAACATATTAAAACCTAGAGCTGTTTGCCAACCATCAAAGTTATCCCAATTACGCAGAGCACCTAAGGTATAAGAGCGCGAGTAGGTATCATTATTATCAATTTTTTTATAACCACCTTGAATGGTATAGTATTGTTCAATAGGTGATTTTTTCAAAGGTATTTTATAACTCATCGTAATAATTTGCTCAGGTGATGATAGAGATAAATTACTTTGAAAACTATGTCCTCGGCTATTGATCCAAGGTTTATTCCAACCAATTTTACCATGCACGCCGTTATCTGTTGAAAAACCTAAACCCAGATCCATGGCATTTTTTTTACGTGGCGTGGTTACCACATCAATAGGTAACGCTTTGTCTGCTGTTAGATTAGGAAAATCCGGTGTAACAACCACTGAGTTAAACCAGTTTGTTGAACTAAGGCGTCGGTTTAATAATGATAGCTGTTCAGCCGAATATTCATCCCCCTCTTTAAAAGGTACGATGTTGGCAAGATAATCTTGGCGAATTTTTGCGTCTGGAAATTTAACCTCGCTAAACTTATAGCGTTTACCGGTATTAAAATCGATATTCCAAAAAGCTTGATGATCGTATTGAGATACAGCTAATTGATGGGTTGGCATTTCAGCATCAAAATAGCCTTTTTTTAATGATAAGCTTTCTAAGCCTTTTTTGAATGCTTCGTAAGTGCCATGATTTAAAATTTCACCGATTTTAGGCAGTTGTTTAGCTAATAATTCTTGAAAATCTTTATCTTGTTTACCTTCACCATTAATATTAATATTTAATTGTTTAATTCTAACCGGTTCGCCAAGTGATACTTTAACAACGAGGATTTTAGGATCACTTTCGTCGTAACTAAAAGTAGGGGAATAATACCCTAATGCTCGGAGGGCTTTTTGTGCTTCACTTTCAAAATATCGCTTAAAACTAGACGAATTATTGATTTTATCTGGTGTGATTAACGAAATGCGTGCATCAACGTTTTCCGCAAGTTCTCCCGACAATCCTTTAATTGATAACTTCATATCGGCATAACTTGATGTGGCTGTTACCATTAAAAGTACGCATAATGAGCGAGAAAATCGTGACACATACACCTCGATAAAGTTTAGGATTCAAGTAATTTTACATGCCCAATATATGGTAAATGGCGATAATGCTGCGCATAATCTATACCATAACCTACTACAAACTCGTCAGGAATTGAAAAACCGATATACTTTACAGGTACTACAACTTCACGGCGTGAAGGTTTATCTAATAATGTACAAATCTCGATACTACGAGGATGACGTAGTTTTAAAATAGCCATTACCTTGCTAAGCGTATTGCCAGTATCAATAATATCTTCAACAATCAGTACATCTTTGTCACGAATATCTTCATCTAAATCTTTTAAAATTTTGACATCTCTATTACTTACCACTGCATTGCCATAACTTGAGGCCGTCATAAAGTCGACTTCGTGACCAACGCTAATTGCTCGGCTTAGATTTGCCATAAAGATAAAAGAACCTCTTAACAAACCAACTAAAATAAGCTCATTTTGACTGCCTGCATAATCTTGACTTATCTGTTGACCTATTTCATTTACCCGCTTTTGGATATCTTCAGCAGATATCATGGTTTCTAATGTATGTTTTTTCATTAATAATGCTCAGTATATATCTTAAAAAATCAGAACAGATTTTAGCAATTTTCGCAGGTAAAAAGAATAACTAAGCCAATATTTTATCAAATAATTAACAAATGATTTATAGAATTCATTTTTTAATATTAAGTCAATGGTTAACTGTAATATGACAATATTATTTATTTTGTTTTTTTTCTAAACGACGTTTTTTGAAAAAGTTGCTTAACATTGAGCTACATTCACTAGCTAAAACACCACTAGTTATTTGGGCAAAATGATTAATGCCCGTTCTGGAAAGAATATTGATATAAGAACCAGCAGCACCAGTTTTATAATCACTAGCACCATACACTACACGTTTGATTCGACTATGTATAATAGCACCTGCACACATAATACAAGGTTCAAGAGTAACATACAATGTTGTATTGACTAAACGGTAGTTGTGTAAAAATCGACCTGCTTGTTCAATCGCCATGATTTCTGCATGAGCAGTTGGGTTATGCTTAATAATTGATTGATTAAATCCTTCACCAATAAGTTGTCCGTTTTCATCAACAATTACTGCGCCGACCGGAATTTCTCCTATAGATTCAGCGCATTTTGCTAATTCTAATGCATGACGCATCCAAATTTCATCTGTCATGCTTTAATATTATAAATTATTTAGATTAAGTACATCACGCATATCATAAAGTCCAACCGGCTGCTTAGCAAGCCATAATGCAGCACGTACTGCTCCATTAGCAAATGTCATTCGACTTGAAGCTTTATGACTAATTTCAACTCGTTCCCCAACATCAGCAAAGATAGCAGTATGTTCACCTACAATATCACCAGCTCGAATAGTAGCAAAACCAATTGCACCTTTTTGTCTTTCTCCGGTATGGCCTTCTCGGCAATAAACTGCACGTTCATTTAAGTTACAACCAAGTGCATCAGCAATAGCTTCGCCCATAGCAAGAGCGGTACCTGATGGGGCATCGACTTTATGACGATGATGGGCTTCGATAATTTCGATATCAGTATAATCACCCATAATTTGGGTGGCTTTTTCGAGTAATTTAAGTACTAAGTTAACACCAACGCTGAAGTTAGCAGCAAATACAATTGCAATTTGTTGTGCGGCATTAGCAATTGCTTGTTTACCTGCTTCATCAAAGCCAGTTGTGCCGATTATCATCATTTTCTTATGTTCGACGCAAAAAGTTAGATGTGCTAGAGTCCCTTCAGGACGAGTAAAATCAATTAATACATCAAACTGATCTTTTGCTTTTAATAGATTATCAGTGACTTTTACACCACACAGTCCAATACCAGCAAGCTCACCAGCATCACTACCTATCAACGATGATCCTTCTCTTTCAAAAGCAGCGCCTAAAGTCACACCTTCAATTTGGGATACGGCTTGAATGAGTTGACGACCCATCTTACCTCCAGCGCCAGCAATAGCGATGCGAATCATACTTGTAGACATATAACTTTCCTTACATTATCACCTTATATACATAAACAAATATTATAGCGGAAAACTATTAAGTTATATACCAGCTAAAAGGCAAAATGTTATACTTTGTTCCTATTATTCTTATAATAAAAATAGGATACGTTATGTGTTGTAAATGGTATTTTGGATGGAACATTGTTATTGCTGCTGCATTGTTAACACTGCTCTCAAGCGGATTACGGATGAGTATGGGGGTATTCTTTTTACCTATCGCCAATGATCTGCAATTTAGTCGTAGTACTTTATCAAGTATTATTGCTATTGGTATGCTGTTTTCAGGAATTGCGATGCCAATAGCCGGCTATTTAGTTAGCAAATATGGAACACGCTTTGTATTATTATTAGGTTCACTAATTATTATTATTTCGTCTGTTTGGGCAGCTAATATAACTGATTATTGGAATTTTTTGTTATCCTTTGGGATCGCGTTATCTTTTGGTACCTCGTTTGTCGGTTCGGTAAGTTTTACACCGATTGTTGTTCGTTGGTTTAGCAAACATCGCGGATTGGCCTTGTTTATTTTATCGAGTGGCAGTATGGCGGGCATTGCCGTTATGTTACCTGTATTTGCTTATTTTATTCCACTTTATGGATGGCAAACTACATTGATAGCATTTTCACTATTTTTTATGCTGTTAGCTTTACCGATAGCGCTCTTTATTATGAAAGATAAAAAAAGTGATACTGATACAACTGAGAATAATCATGATTTAAAACCTGAAATGACGTTAGGTCAAGTCTTAAAAACGCGACCTTTTTGGCTACTTAGTTTTGGTTTGTTTACTTGTGGATTTAGCATGAATTTACTTGGGACTCACGGTGTTCCTATGTTAATGGATCATGGGTTTGATTCAATAACCAGTTCTTCTGGACTAGGTTTAATTGGTCTGGTGGCAATATTTAGCACATTACTGCTTGGCTATATTTCAGATATTGTGCCACGAAAATTTGTATTAGCTATGATCTATTTTGTTCGGGGTATAGGATTTATAGCATTAGTTATTGCAGCAACGCAATGGCAACTTTATACCATAGCCTTATTAGGTGGGTTAGTCTGGGCTGGCGCTTTATCTTTATCAAGTGCCATATCTGCTGATATTTACGGTGTAAAAATTGTTGGTTTGCTTTCAGGTTTAACCTATTTAGGTCACCAAATTGGCGCAATGATTGGTTCGTGGTTGGGTGGATGGGCCTATGACACATGGCATAATCACTTTATTGCCTTTGGTATAGCCAGTGCTTTATTATTGTTAGCTGCGTTATGTACTTGCTACTTACCTAAAATACGTAATAGTTAAATATAACAAAAATGGACGCTATCTACGTCCATTTTTATTAGAGAACCTTTAACAATTCAACATCAAAAATTAGAGTACTATATGGTGGAATCGACGCTCCTGCACCTTGAGAACCATAAGCTAATTCTTGAGGAATATATAACCGCCATTTTGAGCCTTCAGGCATTAATTGTAACGCTTCAACCCAACCACGAATAACACCATTAACAGGGAATTCAGCCGGTTGACCTCGTTCAACTGAACTATCAAATACCGTGCCATCGATTAGCTGTCCAGTATAATGAACTTGCACTCGGTCAGTTGCTTTTGGATATGCGCCAGTACCTTGTTTAACTATTTCGTATTGTAAACCTGATTCAGTTGATTTTATGCCGTCTTTTTTAAGATTTTCCGTTAAAAAGTCTTTTCCTGCTTGGGCAATTTTTTCAGCTTGCTTCGCTTTTTCTTTAGAAGCTTGTTCATGAACGTGACGAAGAGCATCATGCAATTCTTGTAAAGGTAAAGCCGGTTGGTTACCACTTAATACATCTTCCATAGCTAATTTTAGTGCATTAAGTTCTAAATTATTTAAGCCCGACTCTTTCAGTTGCTGGCCAATTTGTAGTCCAATTGCGTAACTTGCTTTTTGCTCAATAGTATCTAATTTCATTTTTTACCTGTCATATTGTTAATATTAAGTTAGTTATTATAGAGCATTACGATTAAAGATAAGAAGAAAAATATCTACTCCTATTAATTATCATCAATATAACAATGCTTTCTAATATAAATTTAGAGAAGAATTTACTATTTTATCTAGCGCTTAGTTAAAATATCAGCGATAATAAGTTTTATTGTATTTTTGAATGGATGATTTTAAATGCCGTTTCGTAAATCTATTTCGCTTGCTATTGTGACCAGTATGTTACTAACTGGTTGTTCACTTGTTGATCGTTGGGTTTATCGACCTGATATCAATCAAGGTAATTATGTAACAAAAGATGCAATAGAATTATTACAAGTAGGCCAAAGCAAAGAGCAGGTGGTATTTATTATGGGATCGCCAATGTTAACCTCATCTTTTGGGGATAATGTTTGGTATTATGTTTTTCGCCAACAGCCACGCCATGGTAATGTGAGCCAAATCACTTATGCCGTTTATTTTGATGGGATGGGGGTAGTGAGTGATATTAAAACTTCTACATTAGAAGGTTCTTTGTCATTAGAGGAAATGAATAAACAGGAAATTTCAGATCCTATTGACATTAAGTCTGAAGATGACAATGATAATCTAACTAATCAACAATCATCGGAAACTTCATCAGAACTCGAATCGGAATCAGAATAGAATCAAAAAAACCTCGTTATTATAACGAGGTTTTTTTATGTCTATGTTCAATCAATGTCAAATTCGATTAAATCGGTCTATTAGTAGTGACCACCAATAGAAGAAATAAGCGCTACTATAAGAATCATATAAATGATGAAAAATAAAATAGAACAAATAAAAGCAATTAATGTAAACTTCCAATAGCCATGTAAATTTTCAATAGCTTCAACAAGATTTCGTTCGTTATCAAAATTTGCAGCCATACCAAATGTGCTGCCTGATTTGAATAGTTTTACACCAGCTAAAATTACCGGAATACCGATGATAGCAGATATTATCCCTAAACAAGATAAGGCGCCGATAATTATCATTATAACTCCATAGATTTGTTGCATTATTGCTATAAATTTCATCTGTTTTTTTAACATTTCAGTTGAATTAATAGTAATACTTTTCGGTTGATTAAGATCCATATTTATTCCTTACATTATATATTGTTGTACTATCAAAAAATGCCGGATAGAATAACATTTTATTTTTTTATGTCGAGGCTAATTTGCAAAAAAAATCTATATTAAATCGTTTTTCAATAGCTCCCATGTTGGATTGGACGGATAAACATTGTCGTTATTTTCATCGTATTTTGACTAAACAGACGTTACTTTATAGTGAAATGGTAACTACAGGGGCAATTTTATTTGGTAAAGGCGATTATTTAGCTTTCAATAGCCAAGAACACCCTTTGAGTCTTCAACTAGGTGGAAGTGATCCTATTGCATTGGCTAAATGTGCAAAATTAGCCGAAGAACGAGGATATGACGAAATCAATCTCAATGTCGGATGCCCTTCCGACCGCGTACAAAATGGTATGTTTGGTGCCTGTTTAATGGCGAAAGCTGATTTAGTCGCAAATTGTATTGATGCCATGCAAAATGCTGTTAGTATTCCCGTTACGGTAAAAACACGTATTGGTATTGATAATCAAGATAGTTATGAATTTTTATGTGAATTTATTGATAAAGTCATGCCTTATAGCGAAACATTTATTGTACATGCTCGTAAAGCTTGGCTTTCCGGACTTAGTCCAAAAGAAAATCGCGAAGTGCCACCACTTGATTATGAGCGAGTATATCAATTGAAACGTGATTATCCTCATCTAACAATCGCCATAAATGGAGGAATTAAAACCATTGATGAAATCAAGCAGCATTTAACTTTTGTTGATGGTGTTATGGTTGGTCGTGAGGCTTATCAAAATCCTATTCTATTGACGCAAATTGATCAACAAATCTTTGGTTCTGATGCTCCAATTCCTGATCCTATAGCTGCAATACAAGAACTTTATCCTTATATTGAAACGCAGCTAACTCAAGGCGCTCAGCTCAATCATATTATGCGTCATACCTTAGGTATCTTTAATGGTAGAAAGGGGGCTAAACAGTGGCGACGCTATTTGAGTGAAAATGCCCATAAAAAAGGGGTAGGAATAGAAGTTGTTGAACAAGCATTAACTTTTATTCAATAGCGACAAATGTTATGAGATGTTTCGAAGTATGCTTGATTGCACATGCTCGACGGTTCAGTATATACTAGCGAACAATTTTACTTAGGGTTCTCTTCTGTGCGTTTAAATTCAAGTCAACAACAAGCTGTCGAATATGTTTCAGGGCCTTGTCTGGTACTAGCAGGTGCGGGTTCAGGTAAAACTCGAGTAATTATTAATAAAATTGCTTATTTAATTCGGGTAAAAGAATATTTGCCTCGACATATTGTTGCTGTTACTTTTACTAATAAAGCGGCTCGGGAAATGAAAGAACGCATAGCCCAATCGTTGAGTAAGCCTGAGGCAAGAGGGTTAAAAATTTCAACCTTCCATACCTTAGGACTGGATATTGTACGTCGAGAATATAAACATCTTGGTATTAAAGCTAATTTTTCACTATTTGATGATCATGATCAATTCGCTTTGCTCAAAGAGCTTACCCAGCAATGGTTAGATGGTGATAAAGATCTTATTAATCAGTTACGTTCAACTATTTCGAATTGGAAGAATGATATTGTTGATTCAACCATTGCAATGGCGAGAGCACAAACTAATAAAGAAAAGCTATTTGCTCATTGTTATCAACTTTATGAAAAGCAACTTAAAGCATGTAGCATATTAGATTTTGACGATCTTATTTTATTACCGACATTGCTATTAAAAACCAATGAAGAAGTTAGAGAAAAATGGCAAAACCGTATTCGTTATCTATTAATTGATGAGTATCAAGATACCAATACTAGTCAATATGAATTTATTAAATTATTGGTAGGTAGCCGAGCTAAATTTACGGTTGTCGGCGATGATGATCAATCAATTTATTCATGGCGTGGTGCCCGTCCTAAAAATTTAGTTTTACTCAAGCAGGACTTTCCTCAACTAGAAGTAATTAAGTTAGAACAAAATTACCGATCATCAGGAAGAATATTAAAAGTTGCCAATATTTTAATTGAAAATAACCCTCACATCTTTGAAAAGAAATTATTTTCCGAACTCGGTTATGGAGAACATCTAAAAGTTATATCAGCTGATAATGAAGAACATGAAGCAGAAAAAGTGGTTAATGACTTAATTGGACATCGATTTGCCAATAATAGCCAATATGGTCAATATGCCATTTTGTATCGAGGTAACCATCAATCTCGTTTAATTGAAAAAATGCTAATGCAATATCGAATTCCTTATCGAATTTCAGGCGGTACATCTTTTTTTGCTCGAATTGAAATCAAAGATTTAATGGCCTATCTTCGATTATTAACCAATCCTGACGATGATAATGCATTTATTCGGATTATTAATACCCCAAAACGTGAAATTGGACCTGCAACCATCCAAAAATTAGGGGAGAGGGCAAATCATCGTGGAGTTAGCTTATATCAAGCAAGCCATGATATGGGATTAACGGAATTACTTTCAGGTAAACGCATGGAGACATTGCATACCTTTATTCACTGGTTTGATTCTTTGATTGAAAAATCACATATAGAGCCGATGGCTGCCATTCATGAACTCTTACATGGTATTCATTATGAAAGTTGGATCTATGAAACCTCATCTTCGCCAACGGCTGGGCAAATGCGCATGCGTAATGTAGAACAGTTGGTGAGCTGGTTAAATGATATGTTACAGGGTGATGATATCGATGAAGGATTAACTTTAGAGCAGGCTGTAGCTAGATTTACCTTGCGTGATATGTTAGAGCGTAATGAAACAGAAGAAGAACTGGATCAAGTACAATTAATGACATTACATGCTTCTAAAGGGCTTGAGTTTCCTTATGTATACTTAATTGGCATGTCAGAAGGGTTATTGCCACATCAAACCAGTATAGATGAGGATAATATTGAAGAAGAACGACGGCTTGCTTATGTTGGCATCACTCGAGCACAACGGGAATTAACCTTTTCATTTAGTCGACAGAGAAAACAATTTGGTGAAACAGTTTATGTAGAACCAAGTCGCTTTTTACTTGAACTTCCTCAAGACGATTTAGTATGGCAAGATCAGCGTCATGAATTATCACCTGAGAAAAAGATGCAACAAGGGCAAAGTCGTTTAGCTATGCTAAAAGCACAAATAGCCAATGCTAAATAAAAGACTAATATTTCAATTAAGATAATACAGCAATCGAATTGCTATCATGATTTATAATTAAATCAGACTAAATTAACAATAATATAAAAAAATTGAGGAAAGGGGTTTTTTAGGCTTAATAATAAATACATTTTTATTTATTTTTAGCAAAATACCCGATTTTTTATTAGAAAAATTTTCAATATAGCGATTATGCCATTAAATTGATGATATTTTGACTATATAACCTAATAATCGATTAAAAAGCATTGACGGATCAAAATAGCTTTATATAATACTCTGCGTTATATTAATTCTGCTACTTAATGTCTCCTTAGCTCAGCTGGATAGAGCAACGGCCTTCTAAGCCGTAGGTCACAGGTTCGAATCCTGTAGGGGACGCCATTTCAACAACGATCCAGCCCGATTGAAGACGATTAAACCCTTATCAAATAAAGATTATCAACAAGATTAGAACGATTAATTACGACCTAAAACGATTGACAACGCCAATCTTTTCACGGTATTTTTCAAGCCAAGCAACACAAATACCGTAAATTATGTTAACAATAAAAGCAATTGAATCCGCAAAACCAAAAGATAAGCCGTATAAGCTACCAGATTTTGAAAGTTTATATTTATATATCACACCGTCAGGTACTTTTATACATAAATCTAGCTATATCCTTTCTATGGTGGGCTGGACAAGGGAGCCGAAAGGCTCGCCGTTTTCCTCGTGCAACGGTACTGAGAACCTTGTTCAGTTCATCACCAAATTTCGCAGGTTTGGTGGTGATTAAGTGTTCCCTATACACATAGGGATATACCGAATAGTGGTTTCTGAACAAAGTTTATTGTGTATAAGGTTCTAGTTTACTGCCGTGTAGGTAGCCAAAAATTTAGTTTAAAAATATCTATTGTTCAATGGAGAAACAAATCTGAAGAGATTATCCATCTTTGCGATGAAAATGGATTCGTTTTAGGTGAGCGAAAGATAAAAAATAAACTAAGAGTAAATCAAAAAAATATTTCGGTTTATGCGGCATCAGATTATTTTAAAGAATTATGTAGTTCAGGAACGTTGGAAACTGATTTAGATCCAGATTCGAATGAAATTTTAGAGATAATTGAAGATAAAATTAAAAAACATTTTGTTGATCAAGACTTAAAAAATAAATCTAAAATTATTGAAAATTGGATTAGTGAGGGTATCTATCCTTATAATCGTGAAGACATCAAGTGTTGTTTTAAAAAATGCAGAGAGGCAAATTTTTGATATCTTGGCTGTTAATGTTGCAAATCATCTTGATAAATTTGAAAGGCAAATAAAAAAAGTAAACAATTCACTTTTACCTTGTTAAAACAAGCGATTGAAAATAACCCTGAATCAGTTCAAAAAATAATAAGTGAAGTGTTGGGGCTAAAAAAAGAAGAGCAGGATGATTTAGCAAACTTATTAAAGCAAACAACTTTATCATCAGTAATTAAATCCTCATAAATTATAACTGACCGATTAAATTTTATTAAAGTGCTTGAACAGTTGCTTTTTGATAAAGAGACAAAAAAACTTTGCTGGAAAGAGATCCGCTTCATAAAATTTTGGAGCGAGAATCATGGATTTTTAGAGAAGATTTTGCTCTAGCTGGAAGTGAGGATACTTTAAATGAACTTCTTGAAAAGCATATTACGTCTCTTAAAAAAGATGATATTGATTTATCAAATAAAGTAATTCAAGCGAACGGGAAATTAGGACGTGTTGATTTGTTTTTTCTACATCTCTACAACCTAGAGAAGGGGAGTTTGAACATTTGGTTGTAGAGCTTAAGAGACCTTCAAAAAAAATAGATCAGGAGGTTCTTGGACAAATAAAGGGCTATGCTGGAGCTATATCGAAAGATGAACGGTTTGATCAAAGTAAAACTAAATGGATATTTATTGCTGTATCAAATGAGTTAGATGATTCTGTAGAAAATGCTGTTAATCAGTTAAATAGGCCTAGAGGGCTAGTACTTGCCCCCCTAATCATAGCGTTTGGATTTATACGTGGGGTGAAATAATTAATCAGGCTAGATCTAAATATACGTTTATTAGTGATCAGCTAAAATATAAAGCAACAAGAGATTCAGCAACTGAATACTTAAAAAAAATTCACGGACAATTCATTTCTAAACTTGCTGATAAACCTTAAAATTACATTAAATTCACACATACCACCTACGGGTGGTTTTTTATTGCTCCTAATTCTTAAATAAAATACCATTACCTAAAAAAGGAGATGGTATGAAAAGAATTGCATTGTTAGGTTTAGTTTGTTTCGGTTTGTATGGTTGTGGTGATGAAGGTGGTAAGAAAGTAACTGAGGAGATGCTTGTAGGGGATTGGGAGTGCACAGCTAGCACACAAGAAGCTGAATGGAAAAATGGTTTATTTCAGGATTACTCGACACCTGTTAATCAAGGAAAATCGTTAATTGTATATATAAAGGAAAACGATGCTCTATTTGTAAAATTGCCCGATAGTGATAGAAAAATAAAGCTGGATTTTAAAAAATTAAATGATGAATATAGCAATACTTTCGATGACACAAAAATAACTGGTTATAACAAACTCGAATATATATCAGATGATGAGTTTAAAATGACTACTGAGACATCACAGATGTTTACTGACTCGGAATATAATAAAAAGAACAAAACATTAATGCACTGTAAAAGAATGAATTAATTCTTTATTCAAAAATATAATTTCTAAATAAAACTCTCTAACGAGGGTTTTATAACATGTACCCTGTAGGTACAGAGATAAAATACAAAACTATTATAAACCGGCCTAGTGGCGGTTTTTTATTGCTCCGAATCCCTAAATAACTTACTATTGCCTAAAAATAATTTAATGTATTAGGATGAATGGTATGAAAAAAATTGTTTTTTTGGGGTTAATTGGTTTTACATTGATAGGGTGCTCATCGTCACCAGTGTCAAATGATGCGGCATTAAACGTTCCTGAGCAGCGGATATATAACCAGGATATTTTTGTAAAAAAAGAAAATTCAGGAATGGTTATTATAAAAAGAGATAAAGGATTTGTAAGTAGCGCTTGCTCTGATTCTCTTTTTGTTGACGGAGTTAAAATTGCTGATTTAAACCCTGCGGAAAAAGTTGTTATTTATCCGCTCTTAGGGAAAAGAATTTTTAGCATGGTGGCAAATGGAATTTGCGGCGGAGGAATGGTTGAAGTTGAAGGGGATATTGAGAAAAGTCAAGTTTTAACATATAGGATTGCTCATTCCTTAAATGGTGGATATGGTATTTATAGAACTGCGTTCTAAATAGACTAATCATTTATAGAGTATTTTATTATCTGGAGAAAATATGTTGTCACAAATACAATCCGATAAATTATTTAATTTGCATTAAATTCATTATTGTATTTAAAAACAATTAATCAAAAACTTAATAAATAAGACCGCCTAATTGCGGTTTTTTTATGTTTGGAGAAAATAAATGGCAGAAGCAATCAATCTCTTACGCTTGAAATCAACACTCAGAGCGTAGACGAAGCAAGCAGAAAATTAGATGCATTCAGTAAAAAAACAGAAGAAGCAGCATCAGCTACTGATGAATTAACAGCAGCAAAAAAACGCTCATTAAATATAACTGATGAAGAGTTGCGTGAATTTGAGCGTGTTTATCAAAATGCAGTTAAAAACCCAAAAGCGACACGAATAGCTACAGAACAAGAACGAAGGCTTGTGGTGGCGAGAATACAACTTGCTGAGTCTGGTGACAAACTTTATGCTAGCTATAGAAAACAGATTGACGGATTAAAAAATGTTAGCACTGCATCAAAAGATTAAGAGAAAATCACTGAGCAGGTAAGGGCCTCATATAAAGCTAGCATGCTTTATATCAACAATTACAATCAATTGTTTGCAGATGTAGCGGTAAAGCAAAAAGAAGTAATATTTGCAGAGACATTAGCAAATAAAGCTAAAACTGACTTCATCAATAAACTAAAAGTTTAAACGCTTTTCTTGATTCAACAGATGCGCTGACCGCAGGAAGCACTGCTGACATAAAGATAAAAATAGAAAATTATGCTGAATATTTTGGTACAACTGAAAAACAAGCTCAAAGTATTCTAGTACAAATGGCTGATATACGCGTCGAGACAGATTCACTGCAAGCTACTAAAAAATTAACAATTTAATTGAAGAAATAAGCAAGTTATACACAACATCAAACAACGGTTCAGAAAAATTAAAATGATTTATTGATTCATTAGTTGAAATAGCAACAAAAGCTGGGGATGCAGCTTTCAGGGTTGAAATACTCAAAGCGTAGGAACAGAATTTCAACAAAGCAATCGACCCGAAAAAGAGTAAATTTTATTATTCTCAAATGTCAATGACAAGAGATGAGAAAATAGAAGCTGAAATTAAAGAAATGAATCGGCTTGCAGATGAACCGAATAAAATCTTTAAACCGGCCGGTGAAGGATATGCAACAGATGATAAAAGAAAGACAGTCGCAGCAGCAATTAGGCGTAACAACAGCGATAGAGGCGGAAGAGGGACATCAACAACTGACATGCTTCAATCATCAAGACAGCAAGAAATTAGCTTGATGAATCAGTTTAAATCATTACGTAAACAATCGTTAACAGTCAACACTATCACATCTGAGAGCAAAAAATACTTTGGCTTACAAGCACAAATCGAAGAGCTAGAGCAAAACTGATAAAAGCAAACTTACAGCACAAGAAAAGTATATTCTAGTCACAAAGCAGCATTATTAACTCAACAAGCGAAAAATGCGGCTTTAAGTGTAGAGATTGCACAATACGAAACAGCCACAAAAGCGCTTCGCAAAATGCAAGGGTATTCTACTAACTTGGTTGCTAAATCTCTAGCTGAACAGGCTACCTTCGGAATGACTTCTAAAAACGCAGGTCGATACAATGAATTGTCAGAGTCAAATTCTCAACGTGATATTGCATTGAAGGGGGCAAATAACCCGAATGAAATAGGTAAGGTTACTGAGGAATACAACAATGCAAAAGAGGTTCTATAACAAAGTTGGCAACTGGAAGACCAAAATCAAAGCGATTGGCTAACTGGTTTGACCGTGGGGATGTGTGAATTTGCAGAAGACGGCAAAATGTATTTAAAGGTTTTCGTGATGTTGCTAATAATGCTATGAACTCAATTAGTCATTCATTAACTGAATTAGTAACAACAGGGAAAATGGATTTTAAATCATTAACTAAATCCATTTTAACTAACATTATTGAAATTATTAATAAATTATTAGTTGCACTGGCTATTCAAACATCAATGAAGTGGATAGGCATGGGAGGGGCTTGAGCCGCCACAGGAGGGGATCAGCAAGCTTATACTGGTGGAGTAATTGATGGTTACGCCAATGGTTGGTACGTGAAGGGAAATGTTAATCTTTCACATCTTCGAAATTCCAGCTCCTCAACGAATGTTAATATGAGGACCAATGTGAAAGTCATTGCAGTGTCGAATGAACAACGAGAGTCGGAACAAGATAAGCAGCGATTAGTTAAGGCATATAAGGAAACCATTAACCAAGCTGTGATAGAAGGCATTGATAAAGCACTAGCGCAAAACGGGGCGATTTACAAAGCGATGCAATCAAGGAATTAAATGTATTTTGTTCAAACTTATCTACAGGAGGGGAATCGATGGATATATTTACGTGGAAAACGCAATTACAAGACACAATAGAAATGTCATATGGTCAAAATGTAAGAGAGGTTAATTTTGGTGACGGATACACTCAAGTAGCTGGACTTGGAATTAATATTCATAATGAAAAATGGGCTCTGACTTTAATATAGGCATATTGAAATTCCATGCCTATGATGTTCCATACTCGGACGAGGAGATTGAACAATACGGTAAAGATAAAAATGATTTATCTGCAAAATCTATTTGGTGGAAAGGGAATGAATATAAAGCGTGGCCATATCAAATAACAGGGATTGAATCTTCAACCGACGGAACTGTAGCAACGCAAAAACTAAAAGTATCAAATATAGAAAATTCCATTACTCCTTTATTCTATGAAAACTTCAAGATACCACGTTACCAAGATTTACTTGCTAGTAAGTTTGACGAGGCTATTAAGTGGTTGGGTGGGGTTACAAAAACAAGAAAAGATAAGATTGAGGTAAGCAGAACCAACCTAATTTGTTTAGTTCATCACATGCTTTGGTTGAATGATTTCTAAATAGACAATCGCTTATACGATGTTTTTAAAATGCTGGGGTCTAATTTCGGTGTAAGAATGCACGATCATTTTGGCGGCGGTGCTTTTATTGACTTGATGTTTAAACAACAGCTAGAAAAGAAACAATTACGGCAAGTATAAAAATGGTATTTTTATCATAAAACTAATATTAAATACTTGACTGTTTAAACGTTTAAAGGGATAATGTACCTAAGATGCTGTTTTAAGCGCATAGAATTTAAGCACACTAAAATAGTTGGGCTTTTTATTAACTCAATATTTCAGCTAATCTGTATTGCATTTTTGTGAATAATTCTATATTAGCTGAATTTAAAACTTTTCTTTTGTATTTGTCTGTTGTCATTAGATTTTCCAATAAAGCGTCAAGTGTTTTTGGACTAAATCCGTACATTATTAAATGTCGAAGACTCTGAAAACATTATTATTGAGTTTTATAACTGATATGAAAATTGATAGTATTCTCAGCGTCATCCTTCTTTAATAATCCGGTTTTATTCAAGTTAAAGCTATATATTGATAGAACAGATAAAACGGCATCAGGTAGTAGGAGTTTATTATCAAATAAATTTAAATTATCTATATTATTTATTTTATTTTTTACATCATTAATATATTGGCAAATTATATCGCTACCATGATAGTTTTTCTCAATAGCCAAAATCTGTAACCATTTTTCACCTTCCTTTTTTTTCCCACTTTTGAAATGTACATGAGAAAATCAGGGTAATTAAAGCGGAACTTACAGCAGTGATAAGGGTTAAAATGATTTTTTGTTTAAAAGAGTTATTAAAATAATTATTCATAAAGTTTCCTTTAGATTAAATTTTGTAATATATTAAGGTTATTAGATAAGCCTCAATTAAGAGGCTTTTTTGTTATCAAGATAGAATTTAACAGCATCAATAATAAGTTGAGCTTGTGTTATATTTAGGTTTTTACGTGCCTGTTCAATTAATGCTATATCATCAACGTGTAGTTTGAAGTCTTTTACTTTAACTTCTCGTTTTTCTGTCGCTTTTTCTTTGAATCTCAGCTCTAGTTAATACCATATAATCACCTTGCTTTTTAAATAAGCAGTTGTTATATTTAAGCCCTCATCGAAAGCTGATGTTTTACTTTATCAACTCCCTGTGGATGTTTATGAATATAGGTTAACCTATGATAAAAGTTAATACTATTTATCTGAAAAATTTTAATTTTATATGGATTTTATGAAAAGTTATTTATTCTATTAATAGAAATAAATCATGGTAATGATAATAAGTTTGTTACTCAGCAGTGTAAATAATTAGATAGGATATATGACTGCCACATGATAATATATAAATTATATATATTTTTAAAGATAACATATTCAGTTTCAATTAAAATATGACTAAAAATAAATTTAAAAAAAAAATAAAAAAAATTTAACTGTAAGCGAAAAAGTTAATATATGTTCAATTGTAGTTAATGTCTTCTTAACAATTTTTTTAGTATATTTCGCTATAAGACAGTATCAAATCGATAAAATCTCCAATGAGCCATTCTTTATAGTAAATGAAACTCTAATTAAAAAAGGAAATATATATACCGATCGAGTATTGCAACTTGAAAACATTGGCGGTCCACTGAGAATTTCAGAACATCCAACAGTGAAATCTTTTATTGTTTTGAATCAATATGGCAATAATAAAATTAAAATACCACTGAAACTTTATAATAACTCTATTCATAGAAATTCATCCACCGGAGTCGTGTATGAATTTTTCACACCTAATAATAATTCTTTAGTTTATGAATTAAACAAAAAATCAAACCATTGTATTTCAGGTAAAATAGAAAATTATATTGAAATATCGTATTCAACTTTTGAAAATGAATCAAAAGTTGAATGGTTTCATAATAATGAGTTATTATCATCTAAGCCGGATGAGTTAAAAAAAGAATTTATTACTCCTATAATTAATGTTGAAGATTCAGAAAGATTTTCAATAAATGGAATTAAAGACTATTTAAAGTCGGAAGGAATCAATTATGACTGTGATTTTTAATAATACAGAAAATTGACAATGTATTTTTTACCTAATTAATTCAATGTGATTTTATACTAAATAGCCTCAGCTAACTACTGGGGCTTTTTTATACCTAAATTTTGAGTAATTCACTCAACATCTAATCGACAGCAACGCTAGATACACACACTACTAATCATTAGCTAGTATGCTGTCATTTCTATTAACTAATATGAAGATTTAGTCATGCCAATAAAAGACCCAAACAACATCAATTGGACGGTTGTTGTATATTTACTTTTTATCACTTTATTAGGTTCATTAGCTAGCTATTACTATCACATTATGAATGGCGACACGTTCCGCATTGGCACTTTGCTGGGTGCTAGTTATTTCAATCTAGATTTCAAATTAGCTGGTGGCGTTGCTGGGCTGGCTGGTTGGTCAGGTGCAACGCTAATTAAAGCGCTGGAAGAGAGACTAATCAAAAAGGCTAGAGGGAATGATCAATGAAATTAACAGAGCATTTTACATTAGATAAATTTACTCGCTCAACAACAGCTCTCCGATTGAAAATAGATAATCGAGTACCAGATGAGTTAATGGCAAATATTCAACTGACAGCTATTAAACTTGAATTAGTCAGAAAAGCGCTAGGCAAATCTATCGTCATTACATCTGGATATCGTTGTCCAGTATTAAATGCAGGGGGCGGTGTATCAATTAGCTCTCACACCAAAGGGCTAGCTGTTGATTTCCATAGTTCGTTTGGAACACCTAAATAAATCTGTCAGCAACTCATTGATGATGGTGTTCAGTTTGATAAATTAATTCAGGAACACAATCAATGGATTCACATCGGGTTTCGTTCAAGTAACAACCGTCAAATCGTTCTAACAGAAGTTTAACAGGGTGGAAAAACAGTTAACTTAAATGGGTTAGTCTAATGGATAAATTAAAACAAATTTATCGATTGTCACCAATAGTTCTATTAGTTATTACAGTTTTTGCTAGCTGTTTTGCTTATCAATGTTTTGAGGATGAACAAACTGCAAAAAAACAACTAACAGAACTAACCTCTCAATTGGAAAAACTACAGCAAGTTATCGAAAAAAATAATCAAATCATAGCACAACGAGAGCAAGAAAAAGCCCGAGACGCTATATCAATTAAACGACTTCACGAGCAAATGAAAGATGCGCTTAAAAATAATCATTGTGCTAATGAAATTATGCCTAGCAATATTTCTGACTGGATACGGAATGGCAAAAACTGAGTATGTTTATCAATGTAATATTACTGCTTCGCTAACACAGCCAAATAATGAGCCACATATTAATAAAAGAATAACTTGGACACAGTGTCCAATTTTTTACACTGAGTTGTTGAACGAACTCAGACAATGCAATGATGACAAAATGACTATTATGGAGATAATTAAATGAATTCATCACAAGAGTATGATAAAAAATCAAATATTGTTTCAGTTAAAGACTTCGGAGCCGTAGGGGATGGGCTACAGGATGACACCTTAGCTATTATTAAGGCAATTGATGAAACGTATAAAAATGGTGGAATTTTATTATTCCCGAGTGGCACTTATATTATTTCGTCAGATATTGAATTAAAAAGACAGTTTATTTCCACTGGCGTTGTTTCTTTTAAGGCTCCTGACAATGAAGATCTTTCCCCTAGTGTGGTTTTTTATATTGGACGTAGAATGAATGTTTCAAATGTAACATTTAATAATCTAGTAGTGAAAATTGCGCCAAAAGATAATGAACAAATCTATATTCCTGTTGAATTAAACGGTGTGAATTTTTTACATTCGAGCCTTCAAATTGGTCAATCGCGTACCATAACAAGTGGATATTCTATTCGTTGTTGTAAATTTACTTCGATTAAGAGCCGAGCATTCAATGGATTAACTGTTCTAAATGCTAATCACGTATTAATCGACAATTGTGAATTTCAAGAATTCCTAAATGGAATCTATATTGAACCTACAATGTCATTTGCCGCTAGTGAAATTCGTATTTTAAATACCCGTATAGCAAATTGTGTCGCTTCTAGTATATCTTTAATTGGTACGAGTACAGCAAGATTATCTAAAATAATTTTAGATAATTTGGTTATCACAGGTTCATTGCGTGATAGGGAGATGTTAAAGCATGGCGGGATTAGAGCATACTTTTGTAATGGACTTATGATTAATAATATTACAGCCAGTACAATAACAGACACTATAAAATTAGAGGCCTGTACTGATGTAAAAGTTCATAACTCAAATTTAACTTCTAACCAAAGAGCGAGTAATATTAGGGCAACGGGATGTGTTAATGTTGATTTATTCAATTGTGTATTTGATCGTGGTATTGAATCAGGTTATGCCGTTATTATTGGTGATGCCAATTTCAATGCACAAACAAAAGGAAATACTTATCCAAGTAAATTTTGGCGAATACATGATTGTAGATTTCATTGTATATCAGTAGCCGTAAAAATTGAATCCACTGATAGTGTTTTTATTTTTAATAATAAATTTCACACAGATATTGCAAAAACAAATACAGCATTATTATGGTTTAGTAAGGAAGTAACAAATGGTCAATACTATAACAATGAATTCTATGCTTCAGGAGAAATAAAAACCATTAGAAATGATTCTTCTGCTAACGTAACAAATACTTATAATGAGCAAAAATTAAATATAATTAAGCCGTCAAGAAATGATTATATTTCAGAACCAATTATAAAAGAGAGTGATTCAGATCTTAATGATGCAACCTCATACCTTATTGAGTTTCAAGTCAATGATTACCGAAAAATACAACAAGCAGCTAATAGCTTTGATTTTAAAACACTATCAGACTGGATGAAATCTATTGATAATGCAACCCTAGCATGGAATAGCAGTTCTTGGAATGTTCCAAGTAAAAAACTTGGTGATATCGTTGTAAATGGGACTGTATATGATACTTATGGAACAGAAAATTTTTGGTGGGCACGTAGCATGCTTGTCATTGATAGATACAATAGATTAACATGTCGCGATTTCTCTACACCTAACTATAGTTCCAATAACCCATTAATGATTGCCTCAGCTAGCATTGCTGAAAATGCATGGCAAACAGCTACATTCCAATCTCCACTTGTTGTCGATGGTGAGGTATATGACCCGCTTCCATATGAGTTGGTAACTCATTATGGTTGGTTTAAAAATTTATCCGCTAGAATGTGTTTAGGACAGAAAAATGATGGAAGTTATATATTGCTTGCGGTTGATGGCAAATCTGGAATTGCTGGTTGTACAATGGATCAAATAGCTAGAAAATTGAGAGCTCTTGGTTGCATGAATGCATTTAATCTTGATGGAGGTGGTAGTGCATCATTGTGGTACAAAGGGAAAATTATAAATAACCCTAGTTTAGGTGAAGGAGAAAGAAAAATACCTGCAATCATGTATATTTAAGTTAATTTAAGGAAATATTATGAAAAAGGGCGATAAGAAAAAAGTAGGTCGCCCAAGTGTAGCTGGTTTAGCTTGTTATTTAGGTAAACACAAAGCATCAATGTAGAACTATTCCGAGCAAAGCACAGAATTTTTCGACACTTTAGAAGCCAAAGGAGATAAATAGTGTCAGTCTCTAAGCAACAAACCAAAATTGAATATATAGCAGATGGTAGTACTGCTGTTTTCCCATTTTTATGCCAAATAGTCAATGCATCAAATCTTATTGTGAAGGTTAAAGGTATTCAGGTTAACAATTATCGCATTGCGGGTTTAAATAACCCATTAGGTGTCAAAATAGTATTTAATAATGCTCCAATTAAAGGTAGTCAGGTAATATTAGAACATGTTACTCAATCAAATTTAAGTAATATTAGTTATGATGTAATAGATGATACCAACATTATGGTAAAACATTCATTTCCTGACGCAATTGTTAGAACTCTACATGATAAAAATGCTGATAATATTTCCGTTAAAGATTTTGGCGCTATTGGTGATGGTCTAACAAATGAAGATAATGTATTCCGTAAGATTGAAGAAACTTTAAAAGATAAACTTATTGATTTATGTGGTTTGACGTATCTTGTCACTAAAGTTTATACAGGTAATAAATATTGTAATGGCTTCTTTCGTAGAAAAGATGGTACTTTAATCCCTGCTTTGTATCATTCGATGTCTATTCGGTCAGGAAGATATATACAAGCTATTGGACAGGATGCGTTGAGTAAAATAGAAGAAACACCAAATGGCGCAATAGGTACAAATCTAATTGCAATTGGGCCGAGAGCTATGTTTAATGCTATTAATGTTAAAAATAACTACGCAATCGGATATCAAGCACTCTATTCAATGGAGAATGGTGTTTATAATACCGCTTTTGGTTTTGAAAGTTTATTTAGTAATAACGGCACTGGAGATAATGTAACTGGTAGTCGCAATGCTGCTTTTGGCGATAATACCATGCGTTATAATACAACAGGGTATAACAATATTGCCATAGGCAGAAATGCAGGGCAAACTAATGTAACTGGAAATAGTAATATTCATATTGGTGTAGCATCAGGGGCTGGTGATTGCCCTGTCAATTTTGATAAAAAAATAATTAATACTTTCCCTACGGATAAAAATAACTGTGTAGCAGTGGGAGCGTCAACACTATTTTATACACATTCAGATGGACATACTGCATTAGGTGATAAATCTTTACAATACCTCAAAAGAGGATTGAATAATACTGCTGTAGGTTTTTGTGCTGGTAGATTATTAGAATCCAATGTCAGTCCGACAGGGAAAGAGTTAACAAATGAAAAGGCAAATGGTGAATATACTGTTTCAAATGGCATAATTTCTATTACACAACCAAATCATGGTTATACTTCTGGATTTACAGTTAAAATTTTATTTAAAACGGGAATATTAAATTCTATAACTGCAGATTATCTCTGGTTAGTTATAAACGTTATCGATGAAAATACATATATTTGTACAGCTCCTGAAAATATTGTTGGTGAAGGAACAACGTTAGTCGTTAATTATTTTTCAGAAATCGATTCAACTACTAATTGCAATTACAATACAATTGTTGGATATAACGCTTTAGCATCTGGTACTACAGCAAAAAATAGCACAGTTGTTGGAGCTGGGGCATTAACTAGTGGTGGTAAATCTGATAATACAGCTATAGGTTTTCGTGCTTTAAACTTTCTGGGTGAAAATGGTAATCAAATAAGAAATACAGCAATTGGCTCTAGAGCAATGGAGTTTATGATAGATGGTTCAGAATGTACTAATGTTTATAATTCAACAGCAATAGGATATAAATCATCAGTAAAAGGCAGTAATGAAATTCAACTAGGTAATTCATTCACAACACCTTATGCCTATCAATCTTTGCAATTACGTTCAGACATTAGGGATAAAACTGATATTAGAGATTGTGATTTAGGTCTAGATTTTATTTTAGGTTTACGTCCCGTTCGTGGAAAATGGAATATAAGAGATGATTATTTTGATGATCATAAAATTCAAGTTGGCTTAGATGAAAATAAACAACCAATCTATAAAACAAAACTAGAGTTTAATGAGGCTGATTATTTAGCAAAAACTAAAAAACGCACTCGTGAACACGAATGGTTTATAGCTCAAGAAGTAGAAGCTCTTTGTAAAAAAATGGGAGTTGATTTTTCAGGATTACACCATGCCTCAGTTAAAGGAGGAAGTGATGTTTATTCATTGAGCTACGATTCATTTATTCCTCCGATTGTAAAAGCGATACAGGAATTATCAAAAGAAATTGAATCGTTAAAAAAAACTAACAAACAATAAACAACTGCCGCCTAGAGCGGTTTTTTTGTGCCTAAAATTCAGCAAATTTAACTTCAATCGGTGCGAAAACGCACCGCTATCAATTCTACAATCTACGTCAATCACACTGACAATTCTAATAAAGGATCACTTAGGAATGAGTTTTATAGGGCCTTAGATGGCTTTTCATTTTATAAAATGACTAAAGATGGTTTTGTATTCTTAGTTATGGGATTTACAGGCAAAGCCGCTTCTCAAATAAAAGAGGCATACATTAATGCATTTAACTGGATGGCTGAATAGCTCATTAAAATGCAACATAGCCACATCAAGCAATATAATGACCTAATGCTGGAATATATGAAAGAAAAAGATATAGCCAGTTTATCGGGTCGTTTACTTAGGAAACGGCAAGATAAGAAGCTTGCATATCAATCAAGAATGAAAGAATTGGAAGAACAAGATCAGATCAAATTATTGGTTTAATATATCGTTTAATTACCGATGATTGGTAGAAATTGGATAACATTTTGATTTGTAAGGTAACTAATTAATTATTGTAATAAAAATTTACAAAATTAAGTTATTAGAATTTATTAAGCACAACGTATAATTTCCCTCCATTTTTTAAAGTTAAAAAAGGAGTGAATATGCAAGAAGAAAACAATTTTTTATTTCAGTTAGCCAACAATATAATTGAAATATTTAATAAATTATTTAACCTCTGTTTTATTTTAGCTATATTTTTATTTTTATCAAAAATCCTTAATAATAAGATATTATATGGATTATCTGTATTATTTTATTCTTTTCTATTATTTTATATAGTTTACTGTAGTCATCGCTTCTACAAAAAGGAAGATAAACAGTCCAAAATTAGAGACCTTGTTGGTTTTGTTCTATGCATAATATTGAGTACATCACTTTTAGGCTTAACATACTCTGCTACATTTTTACTCAATATGTTATCTAGTAATTTATAAAATTTTTATGTTATACATAAACTTTATATAGCCGCTTAGTGCGGCTTTTTTATTATCCAAAAAATAAAGGTATAAATATGACAAAGCTCACAGACAAACAGGAGCTGTTTTGTCGTGACTATTTAGTAGCTCTCAGTGCGACATAAGCAGCAATCCGAGCAGGATATAGTCAAAAGACGTTTGCACAATTATCTTACCAATTACTTCAGAAAACTTCAGTTCAAAACTCTATTCAAGAACTTAGGCAACATCGCAATGAACGTAACAAAATAGATGCCGACTATGTGCTAAAGCGATTAGTTGAAATAGACCAGATGGATATAGAGGATTCTCTCAATAGCTCGGTTGTCTTCCTCCCGATTAAAAAATGGCCGAGAACTTGGCGAACTATATTATCAGGATTGGATATCGCCATTATCAGAAGCGGTGACTCTGATGCGATTATGAAAAAAATTAAGTGGCCAAATAAAACAAAGAATCTTGAATTGTTAGGTAAACACGTAAGTGTGCAGGCATTTAAAGAGAAAACGCTAGGCAACGATATGAAGTGTGAATATCCATCTATACCAAGCGAAGCATTCCAACAATCAATAGAGTGCGCTTATTACGCAATCTTAGCCCAAATCGCATCACAACATTATCCGATTAGTCATTTGGATGTTTATACATACTGGGATTTAGGTGTGGGAGAATCAACAGCTATTTGGTTTGTGCGTAAGGTTGGTGATGAATTTCATATCATTGACTACTATGAAAATAGTGGTGAAGGATTGAGGCATTACATGAAAGTGCTTAAGAGCAAAGATGAAGAGTTTGGCTATAAGTATGCAGAGCATTGGGCACCTCATGATATTTATAACCGTGAGTTGTCGGGTGATGGTAAAAGCCGAAAACAAATTGCTAAAGAAGGTTATGATATTGACGGGGAAAAATACAGCATTAACTTTAAAGTTGTCCCAAAAAACAACGTTGATGACGGCATCGAATCAGTTCGTTAGTTATTACCAATATGTGCATTTGATTCTGACAGATATGCGCAAGGTATTGCTAGTTTAGTTGCGTATCGTAAAGCGTGAGATGATAAAAATGGTTCTTGGCGAGATAAGCCACTCCATGACCATGCATCACATGCCGCTGATGCATTCCGTTATTTTTCTGTCTCTAATCGTAATAGACGAAAACGAACCGCAGGTTTATTTATGAGGTAATAATGAATTATTAAAACCGACAGATGATCAGCTAATGGTTTCTAACAGCAGTCAAGACATTAGTAGACAAAGATTAGCATATGCATCATCGGGTTTGGTAAATAATACAAAGCGCGCATTTATCGACCGTGAATTTGGTTATCCTGAACATTTAACATTCGGTGATTTTTATAAGGTATACAAAAAAACAGGTGGCGCTCGTGGATTTGTGGATAGGATCTGCTGGTTAGATTACCCCCAAATTTATTGACGGTCATATTCGAGAACAAGACACAAAACTAACAACGTGAGAAAAAATTGTAACGGACCTATTTAATGATAAATTGTGGTCATCAATAGTCGAAGCCGACAAGCGAGGTATTGTTGGTCGATATTCTGCGTTAATTATTCAGTTACGAGACGGTCAAACATGGGATAAGCCTGTTGATACCAAAGTTATAAACCGATTATCACCTCAAGATGCTATTGTTAAGTTAATTCCTGCTTGGGAATGTCAGTTAAAACCATGTGAATGGAATCAAGACGAGACTGACGAAAATTATGGCCAAGTCACGAAGTACCAGTTTGACGAGTAGTCAATCAATAATCAATCCATCAAGCCACGAATATCACGCAAAATCCATCCAGACAGAGTATTTATACTAAATGAAACATCAGTAATTAACTCAATCGATGATGGAGAATCTTAATTAGAGGTTGGCTATAACGATTTAATGGATATGATGAAATATTCAGGTGGTAGCGCTGAAGGGGGTCTCAAAAATGCCAGTGGGCAGGTTTATGTTAATTATGATGCTGATATGGAAGAGCTTGAGAGAACATTACGCAAGCGTGGTTTTGAACAACCAGCTCTGACATAATCACCACATATTGAAAAAAAATATTCTTCACCTAATATAATGAAAATTGATACAGGTAAATCAGTACTAGTCAAGTTGATATCTTTTAGGTCTGCTTTCTCCCCATTTTCGCCACAAGAAAAGATCCAAATTTTATGCTTTTTCAATATTTCATTCATTTCATTACTGTTCGTCAATTCACCACGTTTTAGTTATTCATTCGTTAGTTCAATGATAAAATTATAAATGTGATTTTTTTAACATTCATGCTGTTTTATATCTTAATTAAAAGCTCTAATATTTTGCACCTAACTGCTTATTATTTTTGCTTTAATTCTATAATGCAAATTGTGCTCAAATTTGAAAATTAGCTTAAGTGTTGTGTATTTTAAAAAGCTTTTTTTATCATCTCCAACATTTAATTCATTTTGGCGAATTAATTGTGTCTAGTTTTCAGTTGCTTTGATACTCATATTGTAGTTTGGTTGTTATTAACACAATTATAGCTTTAGATTTGTTTTATAGTGACTTATTAATAATATCTATTTTTCACATGCTTTTAAATTTTTCAAATAATGATAGAATCTATGGCAGTAGATATAAAACGATTTAAAAGGAATTAAATATGGTGTTAAATGGTTGGGGAGTGTTTTTACTTACCTTGATTATTTATTGGTGGGTTTATTTTGCTGTATTAGCGATTGGTATATTGCTTTTATTCTCATCTCATAAATTTTTAAGAATTACCGGGATATTTTTTATAATTGTTCCTATATGTTGTTATCTTTTCATGTTTCTCTTCTTAATTTTTGCACCTAGATTTTCAGTTGGATAAAAAAGAGCATAATATAACAAAGATTACAATAATCATGTAATTATTTGATTTAATTAAATGATTAAATAGTTTATTTTTGCTTGAAATTAAAGTATAGCTAAAAAGATTAAACTGATTTTGCTATATACTCTTATTATTCAAAAAATAAAGTTAATCAATAGTTATATCAGTTATGATAATCAAATACCCCGCAAAAGCGGGTTATTTGATTCTTGGGATAATTTGATTTTAGAAATCAATGTCTAAACCTAGTTGGAATGTACGGCCAGGTGCAGTAAACATATCTAGGTATTTATGATCTGATGTACTATATAATTTATTATTACTTAGATAATCCCAATATTTTTGATCAGTAAGATTGTAGATCCCTCCATTTAGTTTCACATTTTTGGTGATATTGATATAACCTGTTAAATCAACAATACCATGACCAGCAATTCTAAAGTAATCATCTTTAGATTTAGCAATTGGTTTACCATCATTACCATAACTTTCACGAGATGTTGCTTCAGTTTTTTTGCCTTTTTGGAAAGTTGCCGTAATCGCTACACCATAAAATTTGTTCGGATCGTCCCATGCTAAGCCGATAGTGCTTTTCATTGGGGCAATAGAATCCATTTCAATATATTTATCCCCTAAATAACTCGATTTTGATTTGCCTTGGTTATAACCAATTGCGAATCTGGCACTTAAACCATTAACCGGTTCAATCCATTTTCCGATATTGAATTCACTGCTTAGTTCAGCACCATAAATATAGGCTTTATCACGGTTCTCTGCTTGATAAACAATACGGTTACCAACGCCAACGAAGTTTTTATTATAGCGAGTATAAGCGATAAAGTTTTTATATTTATTATAAAAAGCTGATGATGAAAGTGTCACACCTGATACAGGTTGCCCTTTTAAACCTAATTCAAAGTTGTCACTAGTTTCAGTTTTTAGGTTTGAATCTCCCACTAATACATACTTAGTGCTATGTGCTAAATAAGAGCCATAAAGTTGGTTCTGATTTGGCATTTGTGCAGCTCGCTTATATTGTAAATAAGCAGTAAAATCAGGGGTAATATCATACATAAATGCCATGGATGGTAATACTTTAAAATCGCTATTGCTATTGTATTGTTTACCCAATTGACTACTATTTATTTTTGATAATGACATATTTTCAAGGTTGCGAGGTTTAGTATTTTGGTAAACAGCTCTGACACCGGGAACTAAATAAAAATTATTACTGTCATTAACATTAAAGTTTATCCGATCTTCGAAGAAGCCACCGAGTTGATAACTACGGCTATCGGCTTGAGGTTTACTATAATCTCCATCAGGAAAAAATGATGCATTTGGAGATTTAGCTGATGAGAAGAATGGCGATTCATCTTCGCTCCATTTACCATTTAAACCAGCACTAATGCGTTGATTATCATAACTTTTGATTAGAGTCGTAATAAAGTTATAAGATTTCGTGTTATAGTTAGTTTGGGTATTAAAATTGCCTTTAGTTTTATGACGGAGGTCGGTACTGTCATAAACATTAGTTCGTTGATAATTCAATTGTGTGGTTAAACTATCAATCCAACTGATATTTGTCGGTTTCCATTGATCTTTAATTGCAAGATTGAAACGATTGTTTTTGCTTCTTTGTTTATCAAATGATTCAACTTTTTTACCATATCTATCCCAAGTATCATAATGAGAGTTTTTGGTTTTATTATTGTAATCGATTGTGGTATTGATTAAATGTTCATCGGTCATTTGCCAACCAAAACCAGCTAAGATTGAATTAGAATGCCAATTTTCCGGATAGCTACTGATTGAATCGCCATGATTACGCGTTTGTTGCCCATCGCGTCGGCTTAATACTAAAATACCATTGAGATACTCATCACCACCAGCCATGGTTAAACCTTGGTGATAACTTCGGTCGGCACTGTCATAGTTGTTTTGAAAACCGAAATAGCTGGTTTTCCTGGATAAAGATAATAACTGGCGGTTTTAGTTTGAAATGATACGGAGCCTCCTAAAGCATTGTTAGCGTTACTTACCGAGGTTGCGCCAGATTGGATATCAACTTTATTATACATATAAGTATCAATATAATCTCGCCCGATACCATAAGAACCAAATCCTGCCCGACCAACACCATTAACTCGACCTTGGGCAATAGGTAATGGCATACCATCAATATCGATTGAAACACGGTTAGCATCTAAACCACGGATGTTATAACCAGTAAATCCACCTCGGTCCCAACTGCTTTTGCCACTACCTGAGCCGGAAATACTACCAGATGCTGATATCAGCGGTTGATAACGCATAATGGTGCCAAAATTAGTCCCACCATCACGGCGAATATCTTGTTCCGAAATTTCGGTATTTGTTCCGGGTTTTTTCGTTGCTTCATGAGCGGTAACGGTAATAGTATCAATATCGTTTTGCTCATTAGGTTTATCAGCAGCAATAGCAGGTAACGCTAAGGTTAAACCTATTGCTAATGAACTGGTATTTTTTAAATATTTAAACTTTAACATGTTAGTCCTTTCAAATCTGATATACTAAATAATAAAGTGCACATCTATTGCTTCAATTATTAAAAATTTTATTAAATTCTTTAAAATAACTTATTGTGGATAAAAACTTTGGAAAAGTATTTTGGCTGCTTCATCAACTCGTGGGCCAATGCCGAACAAATAGCTATCATCAATAATGGTAATTCGATTATTTTTAAACGCTGCAGTTTCAATAATACCTGGAATAGTATTAACTTTATCTAGTCCGCCTAGTTGATCAATTGAATGTTTATTCAATATGATGACTTCCGGATTAAGAGTAATTAATGATTCGGCAGTATAACTTTTAAAGCTATTATGATTAGCAAGATTTTCACCACCAGCAATGGTAATTAATGCATCAATAGTTGTGTTTTTCCCTGCTACTGAGTTAGTTCCTCCCATGCTCATTAAAGCTAAAACCTTAGTTTTTTGTGGGTGTGTAGTAATTTTCGTTTCTAGGTCAGCAAGATTCGTCCTGATTTGATTGATGAGCACTTGACCTTCTTTTTGTTTATCTAATTTAACTGCAATTTTATTAATATTTTCGTAAAGTAATTCAATTGTCCCTGGTACACGTTTCAACGCTAGAACATCTACTTTTGACTGATTAACTTGATCAATAATATTTTCAGGTTCAACATCATTTAACGTGATAAACAGTGATGGTTTTAACGATAAAATGCCTTCAATGTTTAATAATTTCCAATAACCAATTTGTGGCAATTGTTTAACTTTTTCAGGAAAACTACTTGTTTTATCTACGCCGACAACCTGATCACCAGCACCCAGAGCAAACACAATTTCAGTAAGGGCGCCGCCGGCAATAACGATTCTTTGACTAGCTGAACAAACATTAATAAAGCTATTAATACTGAAAATTAGCAAAAATAGCACCAATTTTCCCATAAACTTCTTTTTCATGATTTATGTACCTACCATGGCTTAAAAATTAGACTGGATAATATAGTGAAAATGATAACCATTATCAACATAAAATCTATAGGGATTTGCTGTAGCAGGGCAAAAAAAAGCAAATTTAAGAATAAAAATAAACTTTTTTTTAAATAAATAATAAATTTATAATCAATAAATTATAAAAATAAAATTGAAAAAATTTTTTCAAATACTCCCAATTATTAGCTAAATAATCAACAATTACAGCTATAAATGCAGGTTAAGTCATCATTTGATGATAATTAATAATGAATTTTAGTTGTTATTTTTTTTCTGAAAAAAACTATTTTTATCAACTCCACCAATTATCGGTGGAGTGATTATTTTTTAAGATTAAAAATCAATATTTAAACCTAATTGGAAAGTACGACTTGGTGCAGTAAACATATCTAGGTATTTATGATCTGATGTACTATATAATTTATTATTACTTAGATAATCCCAATATTTTTGATCAGTAAGATTGTAGATCCCACCATTTAGTTTCACATTTTTGGTAATATTGATATAACCTGTTAAATCGACAATACCATGACCAGCAATTCTAAAGTAATCATCTTTGGAATTAGGGATAGGTTTACCTTCATTGTTATAAGTTTCACGAGATGTAGCTTCCTTTTTTTTGCCTTTTTGGAAAGTTGCCGTAATTGCTATACCATAAAACTTATTTGGATCATCCCATGCTAAGCCGATAATGCTTTTTATTGGAGCAATAGAATCCATTTCAATATATTTATCCCCTAAATAACTCGATTTTGATTTGCCTTGGTTATAACCAATTGCGAATCTGGCACTTAAACCATTAACCGGTTCAATCCATTTTCCAATATTGAATTCACTGCTTAGTTCAGCACCATAAATATAGGCTTTATCACGGTTCTCTGCTTGATAAACAATACGGTTACCAATGCCTAAAAAATCTTTTTTATAGCGAGTATAGGCGATGAAGTTTTTATATTTATTATAAAAAGCTGATGATGAAAGTGTCACACCTGATACAGGTTGTCCTTTTAAACCTAATTCAAAGTTGTCACTAGTTTCGGTTTTAAGATTTGAATCACCAACTAATAAAGCGATACTGCTATGGGCTAAATAAGAGCCATAAAGTTGATTCTGATTTGGCATTTGTGCTGCACGTTGATACTGCAAATAGGCAGTAAAATCAGGGGTAATATCATACATAAATGACATCGAAGGCAATACTTTAAAATCGCTGTTACTATTGTATTGTTTACCTAACCGATTGCTATTAATATTCGTCACTGACATATTTTCAAGATTACGCGGTTTAGTATTTTGGTAAATGGCTCTGACACCAGGAACTAAATAAAAATTATTACTATCATTAACATTAAAGTTTATTCGATCTTCGAAGAAGCCACCGAGTTGATAACTACGACTATCGGCTTGTGGTTTACTATATGGACCATCGGGAAGAATAATGATATTTTCTGATTCAGCCGATGTAAAAAATGGTGATTCATCTTCACTCCATTTACCATTTAATCCAGCACTAATGCGTTGATTATCATAACTTTTGATTAAAGTGGTAATAAAGTTATAAGCTTTGGTATTGTAGTTCGTTTGGGTATTAAAATTACCTCTAGTTTTATGACGGAGGTCGGTACTGTCATAGACATGGGTTTGTTGATAATTCAACTGTGTGGTTAAACTATCAATCCAACTGATATTTGTCGGTTTCCATTGATCTTTAATTGCAAGATTGAAACGATTGTTTTTGCTTCTTTGTTTATCAAATGATTCAATCTTTTTACCATATTTATCCCAAGTATCATAATGAGCGTTTTTGGTTTTATTATTGTAATCAACAGTGGTGTTGATTAAATGTTCATCGGTCATTTGCCAACCAAAACCAGCTAAGATTGAATTAGAATGCCAATTTTCCGGATAGCTACTGATTGAATCGCCATGATTACGCGTTTGTTGCCCATCGCGTCGGCTTAATACTAAAATACCATTGAGATACTCATCACCACCAGCCATGGTTAAACCTTGGTGATAACTTCGGTCGGCACTGTCATAGTTGTTTTGAAAACCGAAATAGCTGGTTTTTCCTGGATAAAGATAATAACTGGCGGTTTTAGTTTGAAATGATACGGAGCCTCCTAAAGCATTGTTAGCGTTACTTACCGAGGTTGCGCCTGATTGGATATCAACTTTATTATACATATAAGTATCGATATAATCTCGCCCGATACCATAAGATCCAAATCCTGCCCGACCAACACCATTAACTCGACCTTGGGCAATAGGTAATGGCATACCATCAATATCGATTGAAACACGGTTAGCATCTAAACCGCGAATATTATAACCAGTAAATCCACCACGATCCCAACTGCTTTTACCACTACTTGAGCCGGAAATACTACCAGATGCTGATATCAGCGGTTGATAACGCATAATGGTGCCAAAATTAGTCCCACCATCACGGCGAATATCTTGTTCCGAAATTTCGGTATTTGTTCCGGGTTTTTTCGTTGCTTCATGGGCGGTAACGGTAATAGTATCAATATCGTTTTGCTCATTAGGTTTATCAGCAGCAATAGCAGGTAACGCTAAGGTTAAACCTATTGCTAATGAACTGGTATTTTTTAAAAATTTAAAATTTAACATTCTAGTCCTTTAATCGATAATGTAATAAATAACAAGAACGCTCATTTATTGCTTCAAATGATAAAAATATTAATAAAAAATATAAAAATAGTTATTCTAAAAATTTATTGAGGGTAAAAACCTTGAAAGAGTATTTTTACTGCATCATCTACTCTTGGGCCAATGCCGAACAAATAGCTATCATCAATAATGATAATTCGATTATTTTTAAATGCCTCTGTCTCTGAAATACCAGGAATAGTATTGATTTTATCTAAACCACCTAATTCATTGATTGAATGTGTGGTTAAAATAATAGCTTCTGGATTCATAGCAATTAAGGATTCAGTTGTATAAGTTTTAACACTGTTATGAGTAGCAAGATTTTCACCACCAGCAATAGTGATTAAAGCGTCTGTAGTCGTATTTTTTCCTGCAATCAAAATGCTTCCCCCCATATTCATGATACACAACACTTTTATTTTATGTGGTTGCGTCGCTATTTGAGTTTGGATATTAGAAAGATTCTTTTTGATTTGATTGATTAGTTCTTGGCCTTTTTCTTGTTTATCCAATTTTACGGCAATCTTATTAATATTTTCATAAAGTAAATCAATTGTGGCTGGTACACGTTTCAACGCTAGAACAGCAACTTTTGCTAGGGTTATTTGCTGAAGAATATTATCGGTTTCAGTATCATTGAAACTAATAACTAGTGAGGGATTAAGAGATAGTATTGACTCAATATTTAGTAATTTTAAATAACCAATTTGAGGAAGTTGTTTTACTGTTTGAGGAAAGTGACTGGTGCTATCAACACCGACAACCTGATCACCAGCACCCAGAGCAAACACAATTTCAGTCAGTGCGCCACCAGCGATAACAATTCTCTCATTTGCATAACTGAAATTAGTAAAGTTATGTACACTAAAAATGAATATGAATAATAAAATATTTGCCATAAATTTCTTTTTCATTCTGTATTTTCTCATTAAAAGTTTACAAATAGACCAATCAATATATTGAAAATGATAATCATTATCAATATGTATTAATAATAATTTATAAGAAGTTTTAAAAAAATAGGAACTAAAGCTAAAATAATTTTATTATTCAAATAAATAGTAAATTCATATTACATAACAAATAAATAAATAATGAAAAAAATATTGATAAATGAGAATAATTATTATTTAATTCTGCAAGATTATTTTTATGAATGGAAGTTATGAAATCATTTGATGTAAGTGCCTATTACGCTTTAAATTCAGTTTTACCCTTTAAAGATCGTTGGGCTGTAATGCCATTACAAGCCAGTTTACCTGTTCCGCCTCCAGAATTAGAGCAACAATGGAATAACCTACTAAATTCAAATTTAGCTGGCAAAAAAAGGTTAATTTATCTACATATTCCTTTTTGTTATATTCATTGCCAGTTTTGTGGTTTTTATCAAAATCCATTACGTAAGTTTGATACCAAAACTTATATAGACTATTTACTACAAGAAATATCTTTAGAAATCAATAGTAAAGCAATGCAGTCGGCCCCAATTCATGCTATTTATTTTGGTGGTGGAACACCTTCAGCATTGGCGACTGGACAATTAGCTCGAGTAATTAGTTATTTTAAACAACATGCCCCTTTAGCGCCTGATTGTGAGATTACCGTAGAAGGTCGAATTTCTGATTTTGATGATGAAAAAATTGATAGTTATATTGAGTCTGGAGCTAATCGTTTTTCGATAGGTGTACAAACATTTAATACTGAAATTAGACAAAAATTAGGGCGCCAATCATCGGAAAAGGAGATTATTCAACGTTTCGAAAACATTGCTTCACGAGATAGTGTGGCACTAGTTTGTGATTTAATGTTTGGTTTACCTAATCAAACAACGGCTACATGGCAAAGAGATTTAGCAATTGCCGATCAACTTCCGCTTGATGGCGTTGATCTTTATTCTTTAAATCTTTTGCCAACTACTCCTTTAGCGAAAGGGGTTGAAAATAGAAGAATTGAATTACCATCGGTTATTGATAAATGTGGTTTTTACCATCAAGGTGCCGAGTATTTAGCTAAACAAGGCTGGACACATTTAACTAATGCTCATTGGGCTAAAACCAGTCGTGAGCGCAATTTATATAATTTTCTCATAAAGCAAGGCTCACATTTTTTTGGATTTGGTTCTTGTGCTGGTGGTAAATTAAATGGTCAATCCTATATGATCCATCGTGATTTAAATCAGTATTATGCATTATTAGACCAAGGTAAGAAACCAATAATGATGTTAACAGATAAACCATTACTTGGCGATTGGTTACATAAATTACAAGCTGGCATCGAGAAAGGCCGAATTGATTTAACACAGTTAACCGATCGTGCAGAATTGTTTGATCCACTAATCAAACAATGGCATGAAGTAGGGCTATTACAAAATGAAGATCACTGTTTACGACTTACCTTATCGGGACGATTTTGGTCGAGTAATCTATTACAAGCCTTACAGCAACTGTTATTACAACTTAATAATCCTGAACATCTCGAATTACAAAAACAAATGGCACAAGCTAGACAAAACATGCAAAAAAGTAATGGTGTAGCTAAAGCTCATCCTCATATGCAAAATATCCATTTAAAAAACAAATGATTAAAGGAAATTACTATGGCAGATAAACCAACTGTTTTAAATAATCTTGCAACTTATATGCAATCAAATCCAGAAGAATTATTAGAAAAAATCGCGCAAGATTATAAAGTGACACTTACACAAGTAATCCAAGCAATACCTGATGTTAAAATTGTTGATGGTAGCAATTTTGATATGATTTGGGAGGAGGTAACAACTTGGGGTGACGTATTATTTTTAATTCATACTGGGGATATTATTGCCGAGATTTCTGGAGAACTGCCCCTGGAACGCATAGTCAAAAATATTTTAATTTACGTCATCAAAAAGGCTTAAGTGGTCATATCAAAGCGGAACATTGTCTACATATTGCGTTTATCGAACGAAAATTTATGAAAATGTCGACAGCATCGATAATTTTCCTTAATCATTTAGGTCAATCAATGTTTAAAATTTTTGTCGGTCGTGATGAAAAACATCAATTAAAAGCAGATCAACTTGAAAAATTCCGAGCATTAGCCGAAAAAATCAATTAATTTTAAGAATTATGCAAATGAAAACATTAATTATTTTTGGTGTAAGCGCACATCTGGGTACTGGCTATCAAGTATCTCAATTAGTAAAACAATGCCATCCTCAGTGGCGTTGTATTGTATTAGTTCGAGATGCTGTATTTGCTAAACAATTAGCGGAACAAGGTATTGAAACTCATGTTGGTGATGCAACCGATAAAGAACTAGTTAAAAAGATCTGTCAGCAAGCAGGGCCTGAAGCTATTATTATTTCAACGCTAGGTGGTGAAACGGGGAATTATATTGCTCAACGTATTATTATCAATTGTGCTGAACAAGCTGGTGTTAAACAGATGCTTTTAGTCACTTCACTTGGTTGTGGCGACTCATGGATAACACTATCCCTACGTGCTAAACAAGCTTTTGGTTATGCTGTCCGGGAAAAATCACTAGCTGAAGTTTGGTTACAAACAAGTTTATTAAATTATGTGATTTTAAGACCTGGTGGTTTGCGTGATGGCGAGATAACCGGTAAAGGTCAGTGCTATACCGCGCAAGAAGTTCATGGCGTTGTATATCGAAAAGAATTAGCCAGAATAATCATTGATAAAATTGCTAATCAACAATTTGATAACTGTATATATAGTGTTGTCGACCCAAATCTAACAGTAAATTATTAGTATTAAATATATGAGGTTAATTGGTGCACAAATCTAGCCAAGCAATATTATTATTGGGATTATTTATTTTGCTATTAATTTTAATGATCTATTCTGCAAACACAGGAGCATTAAAATTATCATTTACACAACTAATGAATTTGTCATTTGATGATCCTTTATGGAATATCTGGTGCAATATTCGCCTTCCAAGAATTATTTTAGCGATAATTGTTGGTATGGCATTAGCAAGCGCAGGAGCTGTGATGCAAGGGTTATTTAGAAATCCTTTAGCTGATCCTGGTTTGTTAGGTATTAGTAGTGGAGCAAGTTTAATGGTTGGTATGACAATTTTATTTCCTGCTGTTTTCCCGCCAATTATGATGCTTTACGGCAAAATGGTTGCAGCATTTGCTGGTAGCTTATTTATTTGTGCACTTATTTATCTTTATAGCCTTAATGAACAATGTAATCTAGCTAAAATGATTTTACTCGGTGTTGCTATTAATGCCATCATTGGGGCAGTAATGGGCGGCTTGAGTTATATCAGCGATGAATCTCAACTAAGACAAATTTCTTTATGGTCAATGGGCCATTTAGGTAAAGGTTCATGGGATCTGGTGATTGTGTCGCTATCGTTAATTTTTCCAGCATTATTGTGCTTAATTAAGCTAGCTCACCAGCTTAACATATTACAATTAGGTGATGAAGATGCCCATTATTTAGGCATTAATGTTGAACGCACTAAACGCTATCTTTTACTTCTTTGTGCTGTGTTAATTGGTACATCAGTTGCGGTAAGTGGCATCATTGCTTTTGTTGGTCTAGTTGTTCCGCATATGATTCGTTTGCAAATTGGAGCAAATCATAAATGGTTAATTCCTGGATCTGCATTAGGTGGAGCCTGTTTACTTCTGTTAGCAGATACCTTAGCTAGGACGCTAGTTGCCCCGACAGAAATTCCTGTTGGTCTCTTAACGAGCCTTATTGGTGGTCCATATTTTCTTTGGCTTATTTTAAGACATAAATAATTGGTGGAACTTTATAGTGTTAATTGCTAAAAATCTGACATTTGCTTATAGCAGCCGTATGATAATTGACGATGTTTCTTTATCGATAAAATCTGGTGAAATTGTTATTATTATTGGCCCTAATGGTGCAGGTAAATCAACCTTGTTACGCCTATTAACTGGTTATCAAAAACCATCTTCTGGTGAATGCTATTTACTTGACCGTCCCTTGTCCCAATGGCCTCAGAAACAATTGGCTAAAACAAGAACAGTGATGCTGCAACAAAGCCAACTTACTTTTCCATTCAAGGTAAAAGAAGTTATTGCTATGGGGCGAGCCCCTTATGGTAAAGTCCATTTTAATGAAGCAATTGATGAAGTTATGTCACAAACAGATTGTTTGCAATTTGCTGAACGTGATTACCGAGGATTATCTGGCGGAGAACAACAAAGGGTACAATTAGCCAGAGTTTTAGCACAATTATGGCAACCGGAACCTAGTGAAAAATTATTGTTTTTAGATGAACCTACATCAGCTCTCGATCTCTATCATCAACAACATACATTACGATTATTAAAGCAATTAGCAGTTAAACAAAAATTAGCCGTTTGTTGTGTTTTACATGACCTTAATCTAGCAGCCTTATATGCGGATAAAATAATTTTGCTTAATAAAGGTAAAATTGTTGAACAAGGTGCCCCGTCACAAGTACTGACAGTGGAGAATATTCAACGTTGGTATGGGGTTGATTTAGGTATTTTGGTTCATCCTAGCCAATCATCAATACCGCAAATCTATTTGAATCCTTAATAGTAAAAAATATCGATTACTAATCATTCGCTGCATTTTAACGCAAAATCAGTATATAATTAAGCAAACTTAATAAATGGGGCTGATGATGACTAACGAAAATAGTGATAACTCTATTCTGGTTTCAGATCTACTTGCAGCACAACCTGTTTTTAGTTGCCAATTAGATGGTAAAGGAAAAGCAAATCCTTTAAACGATAAAACTAAAGCTTCTACTAAGCAACCATATTGGATTCATCTGGATTTTGCTAAAACTGAAACTATTAATTGGGTTAATCAAACAAATTTAATACCGGAACTTGTTAAACATGAGTTGATTAAAGCTAATCAATTTCCAAAGGAGATCCGTTGTGATTCAGGTATTTTAGTGGTCTTGAAAGGGGTAAACTTTACTCCAAATGAATTACCTGATCCTATTGTTACTTTTCGTTTTTATATCACCGATAATTTAATCATTTCAACCAGACATCAAAAAATAGATGCAATCATTAAATTAAAAGAAAATTTAGAAAAAGGTATTGGCCCTGTTGATGTTGCCGATTGGCTGATACAACTTTCAGAATTAATATGTGATCAAGTGAATTTATCTTTTGATGGTGTTCACAATAAAATAATAAAATTAGAAGATTTATTATTAAATCAGCGAATATTTTCCCATAAAGAAATCGGTAGGGTGCGCAAACAACTTTTCATACTGCGTCGTCTACTTTCGCCACAGCGTGATATTTTTGTAAAAATTTCCACCGAAAGAATATCTTGGATTGATGATAATGATCGTCAACGGCTTCATGATATTTCCAATCAACAAAATCATTATGTTTCTGAAATTGATAGTTGCCTAATCAGGATTGGTTCAGTTATGGAGCAAATAAATAGTATTTTGGCTGAATCGACCAATAAGCGTATCTATTTAATGTCACTATTTACCATTATTTTTACGCCAATTACATTTATAACAAGTTTACTTGGGGTTAATTTGGCTGGTATTCCTTTCAATGAAAAAGAGTGGTCTTTCATTGGCTTAATTCTACTATTAATTGTGATTAGCATAGTTTCTGTTTTATGGCTTAAGCTAAAAAAATGGTGGTAAAGGGACTGACTTTTAAAATAAATAAAAAATGGTAAATATTCATGAAATTAGGAATAAACAGAAAATAAAGTTGTTATTTGCAAGCGTACCACAAACACTTTTACCCGCTGATATGAAAAGAGATCTAAGCAATGCTTATATAGATAACAAATTACAAGATAATTCTGTAGTAATCAATATTGGTTGCTTGTTTTGTAGATGTTAAACCGAAACCTTAACTGATTAGTTATATTTCACAAAGATGTAATAAGGATGATACTAACATTGTTCCAATTAATAAATTATGGAAAATTTAATTGAAAGCACCTATAACTATAGTGATGAAAAAATAATTGGCTACAGCTTTCATATAAATCTGTTAATTACTATAAATAGATGAATCTTTATTCATGCAAAATTGCTGAAAAAATTATCAACTAAAACTAATTGCTAAATTATTTTCAGCAAATTCTTAGACTTGAATGGACTAAAAAGTTGTGTAACAATCTCAATTTCTATGCAAAATTGGTTAATGCTGGCGTAAGACTTCTCATTTTAACAAATGAAATTATAGTTGCAGATATATTATCTTATTTTGCTAATAATGAGATTATGAAAATAGACGTTGAATCTATAGAATAGGTGAAAGGCGAGGAGCGAGTGCTAATTAGTTCAGCAAAGCTGATCTTAGCTTGGTTACTAAATCATATATCATTTTATTGCAATGCAAGTAATCAGGCTGCTATTAAGCTTACTAGCAAATTAAGTTATAGTTTAAATAAACCAGATAATGGGTACGTCGTTTAAAATTTATGATTAATAATAATTATTATGCAATCTAATCAATCTTTTCGCTTATTTATTGCCGAAAAGCCCAGCTTAGCTAGGGCTATTGCTGATGTTTTGCCGAAACCTCATCAAAAAGGGAATGGATTTATAAAAGCCAGTAATGGTGATATTGTTAGTTGGTGTATTGGCCATTTACTAGAACAAGCCACACCTGAAGTATATGATGAACGATATAAAAAATGGGCACTTGATGATTTGCCTATAGTACCTGATAAATGGATATTGATGCCTAAAAGTAGTACTGAAAAGCAATTCAATATTTTAGTGGATTTGATTAAATCTGCAGATCAGATTGTTCATGCTGGTGACCCAGATCGAGAAGGGCAGTTATTGGTGGATGAAGTACTAAACTATTGTCAGCTAACCCCGGAAAAACGTAAAACTATCCAGCGTTGTTTGATTAGTGATTTAAATGCCAGTGCTGTTGAAAAGTCACTTGAACAGTTACGTAGTAATCAAGACTTTATTCCTTTGTCCACCTCGGCATTAGCTCGAGCGAGGGCTGATTGGCTGTATGGCATGAATATGAGCCGAGTCTGTACTCTGGTTGGTCAACGTAATGGTTATCGAGGCGTTTTATCAATTGGCCGAGTACAAACTCCTATTTTAGGCTTAGTCGTTAGGCGTGATTTAGAGATAACTCAATTTGTTCCTAAACCATTCTATGAAGTATTTGCTATATTGCAAACCAAACATAACGAAATATTTAAAGCCAAATGGCAACCAAGTGAAGCTTGTGCACCTTATCAGGATGAAGAAGGTCGTGTATTGGTTAAACGGTTGGCTGAAAATGTTTGCCAACGAATAAAAAATCAGTCGGGCATTATTGATAAAGTCAGTAACAAAAAGAAAGAATTAGCGCCACCAATGCCGTTTAATTTATCGGCCCTACAAATTGAAATGGCAAAAAGGAATGGTTTAAGTGCACAAGAAGTACTTGATATCTGCCAATCTTTATATGAAAAACATAAGTTAATTACTTATCCTCGTTCAGATTGTCGTTTTTTACCAGAAGAGCATTTGAAACAGATTAATGGTGTAAAAGCTGCCATCGAGAATAATTGTTTAGAACTGCAAACTGCGGTTAATGATGCTGATTTCACTCTACGTTCTAAAGCATGGAATGATAAAAAAGTTGAAGCACACCATGCCATTATTCCAACTTTACGTAAAACCAAAATGGATAATTTATCTTCTAACGAGCAAGCAGTATATCAAGTGATAGCCACACAGTATTTGGCACAATTTTATCCTGTTTATAAATATGCCGAATTACAAATAGATGTTGATATTGGTGGTGGTAAGTTTACTTCTAAAGCCAATCAAATGTTAGATGAAGGTTGGAAAGTTTTATTTAGAAGTAAGAACTATCAAGCCGAGAGTGATAAAGATAGCAACGAGAATAATGGCTTATTAACCAAATTAGTTAAAAAAGGCGAATTGGTACAATGTATTGATACAGAGTTACTTAGTAAAGAAACACAACCTCCACGACCTTTTACCGATGCAACTCTACTTTCAGCAATGACGGGTATAGCAAGATTTGTTAAAGACCCTGAGATAAAAAAAATATTACGCGAAACAGATGGGTTGGGCACTGAAGCGACACGTGCAGGAATAATTGAACTTTTATTCAAACGGCAATTTTTGACCAGACAAGGTAAATCAATACGTTCAACACCAATTGGTCAAAATTTAATTCTATCATTACCTGAAAGTGTCTCAATGCCAGATATGACTGCACATTGGGAGTTACAACTAGAAGAAATCAGTAAAAAGGAGTTTAGCTATCAGCAGTTTATGCATCAATTAAATTCATCTTTGCTGAGTCTGGTTGAACAACTAAAACATTCACGATTGAAAATTCAATCTGTATCCCCAAATATGAAAAAAGGATAGTCAATAATATCGTAATTATTGATTATCCTTTTAATGGATAAATCCAAATAATTTTAATTAGTCTGTTGTTTCTTCATTTGCAACTTCTTGTGAAACGATAGACTCATTTAGTTCGTGATTTTCAGCAAGTATATTCGTAAATTCTTGATTTGCTCTGTTTAAAAAGTCACTATCTTTCAAAATTAAGCGATAAGTATTTAATCTTTTTAATGGTCCTTTAGCAAATTGACTAATTATAAAAATCATAATAAAAATTGTTAAAAGAGAAATAATCACATTAATAATCCAAGCTGATTTAAAGATAGTATGCAAATTGGTTATTAACATAATAAATGTAAACAGACAAACAGCGGAACTTAAAATTACCTCTTTAATTAAAAAAGGTTTTAGTAGCGTAATTCGATTTTGTTTGATAGCAAAATATTGAGTGAATTGATTTAATTGTAATAGTTCAATAATGTTATGTTTATCCGCATTAACCAATGAGATAGCAATTCTCTCTTTATTAATATTACCTGATTTATAGAAGCAGACTTTTTCCCAAATTAGTTTCTTCTTAATGTTATTTAAATAATCTTTTTGATAATTTGGTTGTGGTGCTTTTTCTAAAATATCTGCATATTTAATAATATTGTCAAAGTAGTTTTTTGGCGTGTTTTTTTTATAAATAAAGCCAACAAAAGAGAGTGTAAAAATAAGAAATAAATTAAACCAATTATCTTGTAATAGTTGTGTAAGATCCATTCAGATTAACCAATGTTGATGACAATTGGGCAATTGTAACTGATATTGTATAAAACAGGTATTAATTCTATACAATATTTTTTAATAACCGCATTATTAGTGCTGTTTTTAGGCAGTTATAAGTCTATTTTTACATATTATGTTGACTTCTTAAATTTAAAAGCGTATAAAGTGCTCGCCTTTGAGCTTTTCTTACTTTTTTAACTATAAGGTGGTTAAAAATGATGGTTAAGAAAAGTTGAAATACAAAGTGATGAGTTCAATTTACAGGAGAAATATGGACACTCAATCGGGTCACCCCAAAATGTGGGGAGATAAATTCAAATACATCATTATCGGTTAATGAACCTGTCTAAATAGTAATTTTTTCAGTTCACGAGCCGAAATTGATAAAAACGGTAACGGTGAACGATATGCAATTTTCTACACGCTATCACACAAACTCAAAACATCATTGTGCTCATAAAGTACTTTTACGAGTATTGTATCTTACTGATAAACATTTAGAGCCACCTAGTTGTATCTAATTCTTAATTAAATTTATTTTTCAATAATTTTATTTCGTGCCAAGCATTAGCTTTATTGGCTACTTATTGCTTTGCATTTAAATTTTGGTCAATTAAAACTTATTAATGCCTTGTTATGTTTAACTAAGGAATAGGTTTCTTTTGTCTAAAAAATATAGATAGGTACCAACTATGATTAAAAACAAATTTAAAGTAAAGACAGAAAATACTTTAACTATAAAAGCACTTGAGGAAGCTCAAAACAGTCTAGATAACATTTTATCTAAATTTCAATCAAGCCTTTCTGGTTTAACCCAAGAAAATGCAAAATCAAGATTGGAACAATATGGTAAAAATGAAGTAGCTCGGGAAAAAGTTCCTTCGGCTTTTGTTCAGTTGTTACTAGCATTCAAAAATCCATTTATTTTTGTCTTGTTGACATTAGCTATAGTTAGTTTTGTGACTGACTATTGGTTACCACTACAAAGTGGTGAAGAGACTGATCTAACAGGCATTATTATCATTTTAACCATGGTAACATTAAGTGGCTTACTCCGTTTTTGGCAGGAGTTTCGCTCAAATAGAGCTGCCGAGGCACTCAAATCGATGATTCGAACCACAGCTACAGTTCTACGTCGGCCAAATAAAAATATGCCAGCTGAACATATCGAAGTGCCTCTAAGTGATATTGTCCCCGGTGATATTGTATTGTTATCTGCCGGCGATATGATTCCAGCGGATATTCGTTTAATCGAATCAAGAGATCTATTTGTCAGCCAAGCAGTATTAACCGGTGAATCAATTCCAGTTGAAAAATACGATACCTTAGGTGCGGTATCACAAAAAACGTCAGAAGAAGTGAATCCATCTGAAATTAATAAAGATAATGTTCTTGATGTCAATAATATCTGTTTTATGGGTACCAATGTAGTCAGTGGCACTGCAAAAGCGATTGTTGTGGCAACTGGTGCAGATACACATTTTGGTTCGTTAGCAAAATCCATTGTGGGCTCCAGAGCTGAAACTTCCTTCGATCGGGGCGTAAATAGCGTGAGTTGGTTATTGATTCGCTTCATGTTAGTAATGGTTCCGATTGTATTATTGATAAATGGTTTTACTAAAGGTGATTGGGGAGAAGCTGTATTATTTGCCTTAGCAGTGGCGGTTGGTTTAACGCCTGAAATGTTACCGATGATTGTTAGCGCCAACCTAGCCAAAGGTGCGGTAGGAATGGCAAAACGCAAAGTGGTGGTTAAACGGTTAAACGCAATACAAAATTTTGGTGCGATGGATATTTTATGTACTGATAAAACCGGTACCTTAACCCAAGATAAAATTATTTTAGAACATCACTTAGACATTAACGGTCAAGTTGATCCATCTGTGTTACAACTTGCATGGCTCAATAGTTACTATCAAAGCGGAATGAAAAACTTGATGGATAAAGCAATCATCCGTTTTGCAGAAGAAAAAACCAGTGTTAAAAAAGTCGGCGTTGGTCTTTATCGTAAGATAGATGAATTACCGTTTGATTTTGTTCGTCGTCGTTTATCTGTAGTTGTGCAAGGCAATGATGATAATCACTTAATGATCTGTAAAGGTGCAGTTGAAGAAATGTTATCTATTTCGGATTTCGTTTATGAAAATGGTGAATATTTACCACTAGATGAAAAACGAAAACAAGCATTAATTGAACTGGCTCATAATTATAATAAAGACGGTTTTAGAGTATTAGCTGTTGGCGTCAAAGAGATTTCAGCAGAACAAACTAAAACGCAATACAATGTCCAAGATGAGAAAGCATTGGCTATTCGTGGTTTCTTAACCTTCTTAGATCCACCAAAAGAGAGTGCTTATGAGGCTATTTCAGCATTAAATGAACATGGTGTTGCGGTTAAAGTTTTAACTGGTGACAATGAAATTATCACTATTAAAGTGTGTCGTGAAGTTGGCTTAGAGCCCGGTATTCCTTTATTAGGTACTGAAATTGAAACAATGGATGATGCAGAGCTAAAAGTAGAAATTGAACAACGTACTATTTTTGCTAAGTTAACTCCGTTACAAAAATCTCGCATAATTCGATTATTACAAGATAACGGTCATACAGTTGGTTTTTTAGGCGATGGTATTAATGATGCTCCAGCGTTACGCGATGCCGATGTTGGTATTTCGGTGGATACTGCAACGGATATTGCTAAAGAATCAGCCGATATTATTTTGCTGGAAAAAAGCTTAATGGTATTAGAAGAGGGGGTAATATGTGGTCGTGAAACCTTCGGTAATATCATGAAATACCTTAATATGACGGCAAGTTCTAATTTTGGTAATATTTTCTCGGTATTAGTTGCGAGTGCATTTTTACCATTCTTACCAATGTTGGCGATTCATTTACTTATCCAGAACCTGTTATATGATATTTCACAATTATCATTACCATGGGATAAGATGGATGAAGAGTTTTTACAAAAACCACGTAAATGGGATGCACCAAATATTGGACGCTTTATGATCTGGATCGGTCCAACATCTTCCATTTTTGATATTACAACTTATGCATTAATGTGGTTTGTCTTTGGTGCTAATAGTGTAGCAGCTGAATCGCTGTTCCATTCAGGTTGGTTTATCGAAGGATTGTTATCCCAAACCTTAGTAGTACATATGCTAAGAACACAAAAAATTCCATTTATTCAAAGCACAGCAGCATTCCCAGTGATTGTTATGACTATGCTAATTATGGCGGTGGGTATTTATATTCCATTTTCACCAATTGGCAGCTTAATTGGTCTTCAACCATTACCATGGTCCTATTTCCCATGGTTGGTTGCAACATTATTGAGTTACTGTGTTGTTGCCCAAATAATGAAAAAGATTTACATCAAACGCTTTGGACAATGGTTCTAAAATAATATCCTTGATGTAAGTTATGCTTACATCATTAACTAAAAAATGTATAAATATCGAACTATTATGTTATAGTAATGACATCATTGAAAAAGCGATTAAACATTATTATTAATAAACTAATATTTATACATTTAATCAGCATCTTTAAAATATTTTAAGGAGCATTCATTTAACAATAACAACAAGAGGAGTAAAAAATGAAAACCCCACACAAAAATTTAATTACACTAATTAAAAACCGTAAATTGAAAAAAGCACAAGAACAAGTCAATAAACAATAAACGGTAGATTAGAGGCAAAAGATAAATTGAGATAAACCCCATAATTTGGGGTTTTTTTATAGCTTAAAGTAGAATTAATCAAGATTATTGTTTTGAAATATCAGGCTGTTGCTTTTTTCAAAACTTCATAAATTTGGTCTTTTAATTTTAATTTCTGTTTTTTCAAACTTTCAATCGTTTCAGAAGTATCAACGGTAATACCCGTTTCAATATTCTTAATTTTTTGGTCGAGTTGATTGTGTTCTTCAAACAGTTTTTGAAAATGTAAATCAGTGTTTTTTAACTTAGAGATTAAATCACGATATTCTGGAAACATACTGCCCCCTTACAAGATGAGTTAAAATAATAACAATAGCAGTTATTACTATTTCAGCTTACAATATTCTTGATTGTTTTAATAGCAATTTTTGAACGGGAGATGTTTATGAGTGAAAAGATCGTTATTGCAAAAAGTGAAGGTAATGATTTATACATCCTTGCATCGTTGGCAAATCGCCATGGTTTAATAACTGGTGCGACAGGTACCGGTAAAACTGTAACCCTACAAAAGATAGCAGAAAATTTTTCGCAAATTGGTGTACCGGTTTTTCTGGCTGATGTTAAAGGTGACTTGACTGGCTTAGGAGAAAAAGGGGTACTATCTGACAAATTACAATCTCGATTGGCAAATATAGGCGTAACTGATTGGCGCCCTGATTCATCACCTTTAGCGTTATGGGATGTATTTGCTGAAAAAGGGAACCCAGTTCGTAGTACGGTTTCCGATATTGGTCCTATTTTATTGGCTCGATTATTAAATCTGAATGATGTTCAATCAGGCGTTTTACAACTTGTATTTAAAATAGCGGATGATAATGGTCTGTTATTGCTTGATTTTAAAGATTTACGCACTTTAATACAGTTTATTGGTGATAATGCCAAAAAATTTACTACACAATATGGCAATATTAGCGCCTCATCAATCGGTGCGATACAACGAGGATTATTATCACTTGAACAACAAGGTGCCGAATTCTTCTTAGGCGAACCTATGTTAGATATTAATGATTTACTACAAGTTAATGAACACGGTCGTGGCATTATTAATATTTTATCGGCAGATAAACTTTATAATTCGCCTAAACTATATTCAGTATTTTTATTATGGTTATTATCTGAATTGTTTGAGCATTTACCGGAAGTTGGCGATCTTGATAAACCGAAACTGGTTTTCTTTTTTGATGAAGCTCATTTATTGTTTAATGATATTTCCCCAGCTTTATTAGAAAAAATCGAACAAGTTGTTCGTCTTATTCGTTCTAAAGGTGTTGGTATTTATTTTTCAACACAAAGTCCAACAGATATTCCGGAAACTATTCTTGGCCAGCTAGGTAATCGCGTTCAACATGCATTACGAGCTTTTACACCTAAAGATCAAAAAGCGGTTAAAGTAGCAGCGCAAACCATGCGAGCCAATCCAAACTTTGATACAGAAAAAGCGATAATGGAACTTGGAGTTGGTGAAGCATTAATTTCATTTTTAGATGAAAAAGGGCGTCCTAATGTAGTACAAAGAGGGATGGTAATTGCTCCAGAATCGAAAATGGGAACCATGACTTTAGAAGATCAATTAGCAATAATCCATCAATCCCGCTTTTATTCTAAATATTCAAACACTATAGATCGTGAATCAGCTTATGAAAAACTCAAACAAGGTTTCACGATTAATAGCGAAAATAATCAATATTCTGCAGAGATAAATTCAGAGCAGAATCAATCAAATAATGACCAACATGGTGGTGTAATGGATTTTCTAGGATCACTAATTTTTGGTTGGAAAGGCGCTAAAGGCGGGCAACATGATGGTGTCGTGCAAAGCGTAGCTAAAAGTGCTACTAGGCAAGTCGTTAATCAAATAGGCAGGCAAATTACTCGAGGGATATTGGGTGGTTTTAAAAAGTAAGTTTAATTAACAACAAATAGACTAATAAAACAACAAGAAGGAGTTATAGATGTTAAAATTGTTTATTGAATGGTATAAAAAACGCTTTAGCGATCCTCATGTGGTATCGTTACTGATTGTTATCATTGTGTTATTTTTTATCATCTATTTCTTCAACAAAATTTTACTACCTATCTTAATTGCGATTGTTTTATCTTATCTACTCGATAGGCCGGTTAATTATTTGCAACGCAAAAAGGTTCCTCATACATTAGCCGTCGTGATCGTGCTGCTACTATTTATGTTTGTCGGATTAACCGGCATTATGATTTTGTTACCGCTAATTTGGCAACAAAGTGTTAGCTTAATCACTAATATTCCCAATATGTTGAATTTTGCAAATAAATTTATTACATCTTTACCAGAACACTATCCTGAATTAATTGATGTTGGTCTATTCGATTCAATAATTCAGAGTATAACCAGTAGAGTTGTGCAAACAGGCAATTCACTATTACAGTTTTCAATTAGTTCTTTATTTAGCTTAGTTTCAGTGGCCATTAATGCAGTTTTAGTACCAATTATTATGTTTTTCTTATTGAAAGATAAAGCGAAAATATGGGGTTACTGTTCTAAGGCATTGCCTAAGAATCGTACCATATTAAATAAAGTCGCCTCTGAAATGGATATGCAAATTTCCAACTATATAGTCGGCAATGTTTTACACATTGTTATATTAACTATCTGTGTTTATATCCCATTTTGGTATTTTGGTTTAGATTATGGCTTATTATTAGCTGTTTTAGTTGGCCTTTCCGTACTGATCCCTTATATTGGTATTATTATCTCTAGTATTCCGGTGGTATTAATCGCACTCTTTCAATGGGGCTTCACGGCACAATTTGGTTATTTAATTTTCTTCTATATTCTAATTCAAGCTCTTGATGGTAATTTATTGGTTCCCTATCTGTTTTCTGAAAAACTCAATCTTCATCCATTGGTTATTATTGTTGCTGTTATTATATTTGGCGGCTTATGGGGATTTTGGGGTGTATTTTTTGCCATACCGCTTGCGACATTAGTTAAAGCTATTATTAATGCATGGCCAAATCTTGAAGAGATAAATAATATAAAAAGCGAAAAAAAAGCCGATTAATTGGATAATCGGCTTTAGTTGAAAAATTAATAATGGTTTGGTTGGCTTTGATTTAGACTAATTAGAGGATCTCTTTTTATTGCCTCTTATATATTGAAATTATTTAATAGGAATACTGTTTTTTACTTTCTAGATTATTCAAAAAGCTGTATTGTCAGTTTTTGAATATTTTACAGATGTATAAACTCTTTGAAAATAAAAGGTTTTGCGAAAGTTAGTTTTTTTTAAAAAAATAATTTTTAAAATGTTATTGCTAAATATTACTATAAGAAAACTTTAATTCTTTTACATAGGTTGCCAGTTAGTCGAAATTAATTCCAATAATCCAGGAAACTCTTTTTCAATTTCCTCGCGTCTTAAAGTTGCTAGAGAACAATTTCCCCTGTCTACCTGTGATATCAGTCCTGCCTCTCTTAAGATTTTGAAATGATGTGAGCGAGTCGCCCTTGTTAATTGCAATCCAAATGATGTGCAATGTCGCTCAGCTCCAGGTTCATCTTCTATTAGACTTTTAATGATCAATAAGCGATTAGGATCGCTTAATGCTTTAAATATTTGAATTAAATTCATTTTATTCTTATAACTTCATTTTCTTATTTAATTAAAATTATACTTTCGTCAAAAAATAATCATTAATATCAAAAAAAATTGACATGAGCAAAAAGCAGATTAATAATATTCATGTTCGATAATTATCGAACCTATCATATTAATGGAACGTTATCTGCCGATAGTATTATAAGGTCATTAAAACAGAATTAAAATTTTAAGTATATTGCTTGAAATAGTAAAGGAATAAAGACTATGTTGAATAAAACTAGGTAAAAGTTTTAAATTGCAAAGTGTAATAATCAAGGAAATAGTCATTTTTAACGAATACAAAACCTAAAGTCCTAATTATTATCTATTGCTATGTTATTTTGGCAAGTCTACATTCCTAATGCATATGCTTTTTTGTATTAAAGAATCGTTTTTTGATGCTCTCTAATAGATTACCCATTCAGATTTAATTTTTAACCAGTTATAAAATATTTCTAGAGAATTGACATATGAACTCAAGAATTGAAAACTCTAAAAAAACCATTGTTTTAACCTCCATATTACTAGCTGTATTTGTAGTGCCAACCTCCATTTCAGGAACGGCAATTGCTTTGCCTTTTATTGGTGCAAATCTTTCTGCTAACTCAACCTCACTACAATGGATTGTTAATAGTTTTAATTTAACTTTCGCTTGTTTTACTTTATTGTGGGGAGCATTTGCTGATAATTTTGGTCATAAAAGAGTCTTTATAATTGGCGCCATGGTTTACACAATTGCTTCTTTATTATCCTCTATCTCTATCAACCCTCTAATGCTGGATATAGCTAGAGGCTTCGCAGGTGTTGGTGGTGCAGCTATATTTTCATGTGGAAGTGCTATACTCATCAAAACATTTAGTGGTGAGAAGAGAACTAAAGCTTTTGCATTTTTTGGCACCACGGCAGGTTTAGGGATTACATTTGGACCAACAATTTCTGGGTTTTTATTGGATATATTTAGCTGGCGTGCTATTTTTATATTACATACTGTTGTCTTGACAATAGTTATATCTATGACGCCAGCTATTACTAAAGATAGTTTAAATAAATATAAAACTCCATTTGATAAAATTGGTTCAATAATTTTCACTATAGCTTTGTTTTTGTTGATGCTTCTTATTAGCAACAGCACTGAACAAGGTGGGGTAAATTTAAAAACCTTACTATTAATAGCTATGACGATTCTTTTGGTCTTTACCTTTGTAATTTATGAAAAATCTATTACCAATCCAGTCTTGAATCTCAATTTATTAAAAAATAAAAAATACATGGGGTTGATTCTTGTGCCTGTTGTTGCAAGTTTTAGCTTTGTTACTTTGCTTACCTATTACCCAAGCTATTTAACGGGGGTGATGCAATTTAGTCCCACTTATGCTGGTATAATTATGATCACATTGACGGTCCCTGTGTTATTTTGTCCTTTGCTTGCTGGAAAAATTGTTTCATGTGGTATATCTGCAATATCTATTATTATTGTTAGTTTAGCTTTAATGATTTTGGGCGCAATTTTATTATTTTTTGGTGGTGGTGTTGATGGGTTAATATATCTGATCTGTTTGGCCTTATTTATGATTGGAACAGGTATGGGGCTAACTGCAGGACTTGTTGATGGTCTAGCGTTAAGCTGTGTTAATCCTGACCAGACCGGTATGGCTGCTGGCTTATTAAACACCTTCCGATTAGGTAGTGAAGCTATCGCTGTTGCACTTTATGGCTCATTATTATCTGTTAAGCTTAATGATGTATTACCAAATCTATTAATAAAATATAGTTCATCAGTCGATGAAATCAATGACTGGATAACTTCTGTGGCTAGTGGGAATCTTGCCTTACCACTATCTAATATTCCGACAGATATGCAGTCAATTATGCTTAGTGATATTATTGGTAGTTATCATAAAGCCTTTAATGGTACTTTAATTATATTAACCATTATCAGTGTAATAATTAGTTTATTTTGTTTACTGCTTTTGAAAATAAAAGAGAATTTAGATTAAATAATGTATAATTTTTAGAATAAATATTGATAATGACAATGGCGATTTGTCGTTATGAGCTGATTATTGATGGTTGATCAAATTTTGCAAAGATAAATAATATGAAAAGCGAAAGAAAGCCGTTTAATTAAATAATCGGCTTTAGTTGAAAAATTAACAATGGTTTTTAAGATAATCTAAAACCACGGTATGATGATTGGCGGTTTTGAAGTCATCGAAAACTTTTTCGATCTTACCATCTTTACCAATCAAGAAACTTATGCGGTGAATTCCGTCATAAGTTTTCCCCATAAATTCTTTTTCACCCCATGTACCAAATGCTTCGCAAGTTTTATGATCTTCATCGGAAAGTAGGGTGAAATTTAATAATTCTTTATCAACAAAACGTGATAATTTTTCTGGTTTATCTGTACTAATACCAATAACAACTACATTATATTTTTTAAAATCGTCAGCACTATCACGTAAATTACACGCTTGTACTGTACAACCTGGTGTCATCGCTTTTGGGTAAAAATAGAGCAAAATTCGCTGACCTTCAAAATCATTGGAACTTACTAGTTCACCATCTTGGTCAGGTAGAGAAAATTGAGGTGCTTCTTCACCTTCTTTTATCGGATTAACCATAAATTTATTACCTATGTTTTAGTTTAAAATTTTAATCGCTATGGGTATAAATTACTTTATTTTATCAACTTAACTTAAATTTTTAAAAAAATGACTAGCTACATCAATCGTATGATTGATTTCTTTATCTGTGTGCCTAAGTGACATGAAACCTGCTTCGAAAGCGGATGGTGCAAAATAAACACCTTCAGCGAGCATATGATGATAGAATTTTTTGAATAATTCAATATCACAATTCATAACATCTTTATAACTGCTCACTTCTACAGCATTTGTAAAGAAAAAACCAAACATAGCTCCGGCATGATTGACAATAAAAGGAACATTGAAACGTTTTGCAGCAGATAACAGGCCATTAACTAAGTAAGAAGTTTTCTCTTCTAATTCCTGATAAATACCAACATCCATCAATTTTTTCAAAGTAGTATAACCGGCAGCCATTGCAACTGGATTACCGGAAAGCGTTCCCGCTTGATAAATTGGGCCAGTTGGTGCTAATTTTTGCATTATTTCCGAACGTCCACCAAAAGCACCGACCGGCATTCCGCCACCAATGATTTTACCTAAACAAGTTAAATCAGGAACAACGCCATAGTATTCTTGAGCACCACCTAAAGCAACTCTGAAACCTGTCATTACTTCATCAATAATAAGTAATGCACCATAATTGTCGCATAAGCTTCTTAATCCTTGTAAAAACGCTTTTTTAGCTGGTACACAATTCATATTACCAGCAACTGGTTCAATAATTATTGCCGCTATTTCGTTGGGATACAGCTCAAATTGTTTTTTGACGGATTCTAAATCGTTATAATCACAAACTAAAGTGTTTTTAACAAAATCTTCAGGAACACCGGGTGAAGTAGGGTGACCAAAAGTTAGTGCTCCGGATCCAGCCTTAACTAATAAATAATCCGCATGACCATGATAACACCCCTTAAATTTAATAATTTTATCACGGCCGGTATAACCCCGAGCAAGGCGAATAGCACTCATAGTCGCTTCAGTACCTGAATTTACCATACGCAGCATCTCAATAGATGGCATCAGCTCAGTCACTAGATTGGCCATTTTAGTTTCAATCTCAGTTGGCGCACCATAGCTTAATCCATTGCGTACCGCATTAATAACAGCATCGGCAACATCAGGATCATTATGTCCTAAAATCATCGGCCCCCACGATAAAACATAATCAACATAAGCTTTTTGATCAACATCATAAATATAAGCACCATCAGCCCTTTCGATAAATAATGGCGTACCACCAACGCCATTAAAGGCTCGTACAGGTGAGTTAACGCCACCAGGCATAAAAGCTAATGCTTCACGGTAAAGTTTTTCAGATTTAAATGTATGCATAATCGTGATTATCTCTATAGTTAAGGTTGTGGTATTTATTCACAAAATTAAGCTAAATTCAAGCTAGCTAACGCAAATTTATCTAATCGACGTTTTCGTTTTGTATTTTCTTTTTTCAAGGGTATATAATATAACAGTAATAAAAGTAGGAGAATAAAATGAGCGATGCGTTACCAATTAACTTTACTGATGCGGCAGCAAATAAAGTTAAATCTCTAGTAACAGAAGAAGAAAATCCGAATCTAAAATTGAGAGTCTATATAACTGGTGGTGGTTGTAGTGGCTTTCAGTATGGTTTCACATTTGACGAAAAAGTAAATGAAGACGATCTCGCTATCGAAAAAAATGGTGTGTCTTTGGTTATCGATCCGATGAGTCTGCAATATTTAGTTGGTGGCACCATAGATTATGTTGAAGGTTTACAAGGTTCACGGTTTGTCGTCGATAATCCAAATGCAACGACTACTTGTGGTTGTGGTTCTTCATTTAGTGTTTAATTTAAGTCAGATTATTAATCTAATTTTTGATTTTTAATCCTTGAAAATCTGAATTTTAAGGGAATTGATTAAAAATTCCCTTAAATGTGACAAACATTGAGCAATTAGACAATTATTTTAAATTTTCTATTGACGTAAAAATTAAGATCGGTAAAATGCACAGCATCCAAAACACAGTTACATCTCGGAACTAAGTTTTGAGCCCGGGTGGTGAAATCGGTAGACACAAGGGATTTAAAATCCCTCGGCCTTTTTGGCCGTGCGAGTTCAAGTCTCGCCCCGGGCACCATTTAAAACAATTCTCATGCGGGAATAGCTCAGTTGGTAGAGCGCAACCTTGCCAAGGTTGAGGTCGCGAGTTCGAACCTCGTTTCCCGCTCCAATTTCAAATATCAAAAAATTCAATAATAAAGAAATGTTTCAGTTATTTTATCCAACATTTTCCTTTAAAAGATTATCGAAATATTGTTGATTCTATAATTTTGGTGTCAATAACTTCGATTCTACAATAATATTGGACTAGTAATTCTCAATTTTTGCTTATATTTAAACATAAAAAGTTCTCTAACAAGGCGATTTTATTATTTTAATAATTGTTTATGAACGTCAGTTATTCTGTCATTATTCTGCAATTAATCTTCTCTAAGTTCTAGATGAACAATCAGTATCAAACAAAATCTAGATAAATTCGACTGACTTGACCTTTTGTTTGTAGCAATAAAATTCTTAGACAGCATCTCCGATTATCTATTTTTTATTTTTACGAGTCACATTTTGTTTTTTATTTGTTTTTTCTCAACAAAAAGTAATCCCAATAATCATTGTCTAATATCAAGGCCTTCGTATAATCAAATTGAAATGGATTTTGTAAAAGGAGAAAACCTTTGTTAACTAAACTTATCAAAGCTTCTTATATTCAACTTGATATTGAAGCTAGTAGCTTTGAGGAAGCAATAGAATTAGCGATGTCACCATTAGTTATTGATGAAGCTGTTACGACAGATTACGTCGATAAAGTTATCTCTATATTAAGAGAAATTGGTCCTTATATTGTCATTACCAAAAATATTGCTATCCCTCATGCTCCATCGGATTCTGGCGCTAAAAAACTTGCTATAGGATTTACCAGACTGAAGAACGCTATCGTTTCAGGAAATTCAGCCAATGACCCAGTCAAGTTTTTGTTCAGCTTAAGTTCACCCACGGGAGATGATCATTTATCCGCATTATCAGAATTAGCATCTTTGTTTAGTGATGAGAAATTTTTGGCTTTTATACAAGATGTGAAAAAACCGCACGATTTTATAGATTTTTTAGAAAACTTTGAAAGGAGTATAGAAAATGATTAAAGCATTAGTTGCCTGCCGTGCAGGAGTTGGGTCAAGTTTAATGTTAAAAATTAAATTGAATGAAGTCATCAAAGAAAATGCCTTTCCAATTGCCCTAGAGCACTCTTCATTAGATGGTGTTCCTGGATTTAATGGTAAATATATCATTACGTTACCTGATGTTGCCGAAGATTTAGAAAAGAAGAATCTTCCACAACGTATTATCGGAATCAAAAATATTATGGATAAAAATGAAATAAAAGAAAAATTAGAGCTTGCGCTTAAAGAAGATGGATTAATTTAATTGAGAAGAGGTCTAAAATGGATTTTATAATTAGTTTTCTTAGCACTCCAGCTGTTTTACTCGGCGTAGTTGCGTTTGTTGGCTTATTAGCCCAAAAGAAACAGTTGGTAGAAGTTTTTACTGGCACATTTAAAACAACCATTGGTTTTTTAATTTTTAGTGCTGGTGGCGCTCTTATGACAGGTGCTCTACAAAATTTTAATAAATTATTTCAAGAAGGTTTCCATATCGTTGGTATCGTTGCATCACCAGAAGCAGCTGCTGGTATGGCGCAAACAGAATATGCTTTAGTGACTTCTGTTACGTTAATATTAGGTTTTGCAATGAATTTAGTTTTTGCCAGAATCACACCATTTAAAAATATTTTCTTTACCACTGGCCATAGTCTATTCTTTGCTTGTGTATTATCACTAATCCTAAAATCTTATGGTTTATCTAATACTGCAGCAATTTTAATCGGTGGAACGATTTTAGGTTTCGCTTCAAGTGCATTGCCACAATTATGTCAACCATTTATGCGAAGAATTACTGGCAGTGATGTGCAAGCAATCGGTCATTTTAATATGTTTGGATATGCACTTTCTGGTTTATTAGGTAAGGTATTTAGCAAATATAGCGACAAAACAACAGAAGATATTCATTTCCCTAAATGGTTATCTTTCTTCCGTGATTTTTTAATGGGCGTTGCAGTTGTTATGCTCGTCTTGTTCTATATTTCAGCATTTAAAGCAGGTGAGACCTTTACTCAAGGATTAGCTGGTAAAGTACATTGGTTAGTATTTCCTTTCATTCAAGCATTTACTTTTACTGCAGGAATGTCAATTTTAATGACTGGTGTAAGAATGTTCTTAGCAGAAATCACCTCAGCATTCGTCTCTATTTCTGAAAAATTCATTCCAAACTCACGTCCTGCGTTGGATGTCCCAACTGTATTTCCTTTTGCGCCAACAGCTGTAATTATCGGTTTCCTTTGTTCTTATGCTGCTGGTTTAGTTGGTGTAACCATAATGGTTGCATTGGATTTTCCAGTTGTCATTATTCCTGCTGCTCATATCTGTTTCTTTTCTGGTGGTACCGCAGGTGTATTTGGTAATTCAACAGGTGGCTGGCGTGGCGCTATGTTAGGTTCTTTTGTGGTTGGACTCTTGTTAGCCTTTTTACCTACCGTTTTATATCCGATATTTGGCAATATGGGAATAGAAGGCTCAACCTTCCCAAATATTGACTACAACGTTGTTGGCATTTTGTTGGAAAAAATACTTCATTTCACCATGTAATGTATGAGGGTTTGATTAAAGATGATTTGAAAAGTAATCATCTTTTTCAAACCATTGAGTAAGTAGAGGAATTGTATGTTAGAAAAATATATTGATTGTATCAAATCGGAATTGTCAGAATATATTAAATATATTGGTGAAGAAAATTTAAATAAAGCAAAGGATTTAATTATCAGCAAAAAAAATGAAGGCAGTCGGGTACATGTTACAGGAATCGGTAAACCTTCTTATGTTGCTCATTATATTGCTTCGTTATTCTCATCAATAGGAATACCTGCTTATTTTTTAGATGGAACTGAAACTATTCATGGTTCGGCAGGGCAAGTTTTACCTGGTGATATCGTGATTGCGATTTCTAATAGTGGTGAAACTGAAGAGTTAAAAAAAGCAATTTGTACTTTGCAAAAACTAGGTACAAAAATTATCGGTGTTGCTGGGAATAACAATTCTTGGTTAGCACAGCATTGTGACATATTTTTATTTGCTGGAGTAAAACAAGAAGGGGACAACTTAAATAAACCTCCGCGAATATCAATACTTGCTGAAGTCATTATTTTGCAGTGTTTATCAATAAAACTTCAAGAATCCGTAGGTCTAACCGAAAATATGTATTATCAATGGCATCCAGGTGGCAGTTTAGGTGCTTCTATAAGAGGAGGAAAAGTATGTTAAATGGAATTATAACTGCAATGGTTACACCATTCGAATCCTCTGGAAATATTGATATTAAAGCAACAGAAATTTTAATTGAAAAATTAATTGCAAATGGTGTTCAAGGTATTTTCGTATTAGGAACCAATGGCGAATTTCATGTTATAGAAAATGATATGAAAATTAAATTTGCTAAAAAAGTTGTAGAAATAGTGGCTAAAAGAGTTCCGGTTTATGCTGGCGCTGGTGGTAACTCCACTGACGAAGTCATTAAACTGGGTAAGCATATGATAGCTGTCGGGGTGGATGCGTTATCGGTAATTACGCCGTACTTTGTTTTATTGAAAGAAAATGAATTATATAATCATTATAAAATGATTGCCGAAAACCTTGCTATTCCAATAGTCCTTTATAATATACCTAAAAATACCGGAATTAATTTATCCTTTGAGCTAGTTTCTAAACTGTCTAAAATCAGTAATATCATTGGTATAAAAGATAGTAGTGGTGATATTAATAATATTGCTGGCTATATAGATAATACATCTCGAGATGAGTTTTCAGTTCTTTCTGGTTCTGACTCCCTCATCCTAAAAGCATTGAAAATAGGTGCTACTGGTGCTATTTCAGCTACATCTAATTTACTAACCACCAACAATGTTGAAATATATAAGCAATTTATTGCCGGTAATTTAGATAAAGCTGAACAATGGCAACAATCTCTTGAAGAATTTCGCCGGATTTTAAAATACGCTTCCATTCCTTCTGTTCTTAAACAAAGTTTATCTTTATCTGGTATTGAAGTTGGCGTACCTCGATTACCTGTCTTACCTGTCACGAATCCAAATGATAACCAAGACATAGTCAATACGATAAAAAACTATTATCACTTATAAATAGAGTGGGGAATTATCATGTTTAAAACCAATATACTTACTCGGTTAGAACAAAGTAAATTTTTAGTGATAGCTAGAGTTGAAACATTCAAAAGAGCTCAAGAAATCATTGAGGGTATTTTAGCCGGTGGTATTGATTGTGTAGAAATTAGTTACACAAACAATAACGCTGGGCAAATAATTCAGCAACTTAACCAAGAATACGGTGACAAAATTTTAGTTGGCGCAGGGACAGTTCTGGATAGTGAAACCGCTCGATTAGCAATTCTTGCTGGTGCCAAATTTATCATAGCACCTAATTATAGTGAAGCAGTATGCAAAATATGCAATCGTTATCAAATACCCTATATGCCTGGTTGTACCACAATGACAGAAATTGTCACTGCTTTAGAGAATGGTGCTGCTATGATCAAAGCTTTTCCTATTTCAAATTATTATGGCAAATCTTTAGTTAATATCATTAAAACACCGATGCCTTATGTGCCTATTATGTCTTCGGGTGGCGTTACGTTAGAAAATGTTGATGATTGGCTAAATACGGATATTGAATGTATTGGTATTGGTTCCTTATTAACTAAAGGATCGGTTGAGGAAATAAGTAAAAATGCAATTAGCCTTGCAAATGCATTAAAGAAATATAAGGAAAAACATCCGTGATATTACTAATAAATTATGTAATTCATTGATATTTTTAGTAAGGAAGAAGGTATGATTGACTTAAATTCAAAGAAAATTATCCTAACTTTGATTGAAAAATCTTGTGATCAGGAGTATTTATTGAATTTATTGAATATAACTAAACGACAATTACATTATTCAATTTTAAAAATTAATGCATACCTCTCTTCAAATGAACAAAGTGTGGTTGTTCAAAATGCCCTGTATTACTCTTTGCCTGATAAAAGTAAAGCGTTTCTAATTAAGAATTTAATTAACGGAAAAATTGGCAAAAATTATATTTTTTCAACAGAGGAAAGACAAAAATATATTTTTTTAATGTTGCTCTATCATGTAAATACTTATCTTTCATCATTACATTTTTTATCAGCATTAAATATTAGTAAAACAACTTTAAACAATGATATCAAACAGCTAGAACTTTTATTAAGTTCCGAAGACATTTTAATCACTTATACTAGAGAAAAAGGTTATTCATTAGTTGGAGATGAATTATCGATCCGTAATTTTTTTCTAAGAAATTTACTCAAAGATTTATCCAATAATTTAGATGATACATTCCTATATGATTTTTTCTTAAACCAAGAGAAGGTTGACTACCTTGATATCAAAAACGATATCAATCAAATTATGCTAAAAAATGAAATTTTCTTAGGTGAAAAGAGGAAAAAAGAATTTATCTATACAGTGATATTCTTATTGCCAAGAATGACTAAAAAACTGGAATATATTCCTGTTATCTCAATTCCAAATAAAATCATAATAAAGTTGAAAGAGTATCATATATCATCAGAATTGCTGAAATTATATAAAATAGATGATAACACTTATGAAGTGCAATACTTAACTTCTCTACTACTGGGCAATTCGGTTGGCAATCGTGATATAAAGACAGTTGATCAGGAGTTAATTTTAAATATTGTGCAAATTATTCTATCGAGATTTGAGCAGCTTTTAGGCATAAAGTTTGATAACAATGATGATATTTCGAAAAAACTCTATAGCCATTTTAGACCCGCGTATTACCGAATACTTTTCCGTTTGCCAATCATTAATCCAATTTTAGATAAAGTAAAAGAAGAGTTTAATAAACTATTTTTGATTGTAAAAGAAACCTTAAAAGTTATCTATCCGATCATTAATAATGATATTCCAGATGATGAAATATCTTTTTTAACCATCTATTTTGCGGCAATTCTAGACGAAAATAAAATATCAACTAATCAGCAAATCGTTGCCGTAATTATTTGTCAAAATGGTATTGGCAGTTCTTCAATTGTCTATAATAGATTAAAGTTTCTTTTCCCTGATTTTCTATTTTTAGGGCCAATGGAAACTGCAGAAGCTTTAGAGTTAACCAATTTTTTCGATATAATCTTTAGTACTGTAAATAATTTGGTTTTTTATAACCAAAATAAACCGTTTTTTATCGTATCGCCAATCATGTCCGATGAAGAAGAGTATTTATTGCTGGAGCGCGTTTATTCGCAAATTAACTCTTATTTGACCTATCCGAAGATAACTGACTTGATCGATATTTTTAAAAAATACGGTACAATTTCCAATGAAAATGGTATTAAAAAAGAGCTTTATCAGTATTTTTATAAAACAGATAAAAATACAACGATAGAAAATCAAAGTTTAGGCATTCGCCATTTGATCCAAGAAGATTTGATTCAAATAAATGTCTCTGCTAACGATTGGCAAAGTGCCTTATTTACAGCTGCATTGCCATTATTACAAAAGAACTATATCAACCGAAGTTACATAGAGAAAATTATTGAAAATGTTAATTCAAATAGAACAAGTTTTTTGATAACCAAAAATGTCTCTCTTGCTCATGCTAAACCAGAAGATGGTGTTAATTCTCTGTCGTTAAGTATAACGGTATTGAAAAAACCAATTATTTTTAAGAATGATAAAATTCCCACGCAATATATTTTTACTTTAGCAGCAGTTAATAAAACCAGCCATATTAACGCAATGTCAGAGCTGGTTGCTTTGCTTGAGATGCCCGATTTTTATGAAATATTAAACACTGCAACTCAAGCAAACGATATTCTGACATTTATAAGATCTCGATTTCCTTAAGTAATTCGATAAAAGTATGCTCCTCAACATTTTTTATAACTATTTAAGGGCGCTTTACTCTACAATAACTAAAAATATGCCCTAAATCATTTTTATATAGTGGGTAATATTGGATCAATGAACGATCGATATTTGTATTTAAAAGTTTAAAGTTAAGTTATTAAAGGATTCCGTTGCTATTCAAATTCTGTATTTTTTCTACGCCTCTCTCTGTTACGTAATTATCAAAATTCTATTAGCAATTATACAATTAATTTAGAATATGCTATAAAAACAATTAAATAAGGACACATCAAGATGATATTGGATAATTAGGATTTATTTATGAGAATATTAGGTTACAGTTTTTCTCTTTTAGCAACAGTAATATTATTATCTGGTTGTATTTATGGTGATATAGATAAGAGCATTCGATATTTTGTAACTACTGGGGCGACGAGATATTGTGAAGCTAATCATTATCCATATTGTGAAATTTATGCACAATGCTATAGAGATTTTTTAGAGCAAATGCCAGCAAAAAGAGATTCTTTATCAGCGCTTTCGGCTATGTCAACAAATCTTGATTATAAAGAAGAACCCAAAAAAGCAATGGATAATATTTACGCTAAAATAAAAGATAATGAAAAAAAAGGTAGAGAAGATTTAAGTTTAGATGATAGTTATCTATTATTTCCGCATAATAGATGTTCATCGATTATTAATGCTAAACAGTATGATATTAGCAATTATCAAGAAGCGATCGATAAAGGGATGAAAAGCTATAAACTCAATAATGAATAAACTGTTTTAGGATTTTCTTAATACTGCTTTGAAAGTAATAGATATAAATTAAATTATAAAATTATACATATTTGTTGGCTAATAAAAATATGCAAAATAACTGTTTTTATCCTTTGAATAAGATTCGTTTTCTTTAATCAATAATTATTCGATATTATTTAGCTCAATTATTGATAATATTTTCAGTAGATTCTAATTTATTATTCACATTCATCATTACTTGAATAGCTATAAAATTGAGTATGTTTACCTATTAGTTACAAAGAAGATTGGTAATTAAAGCAAAACTATCATTAATCATCGCATCATAAAGTGTTTTATCATCTTTGTAGACAACACTAATATTAAGTAATCCTTCTAATACTACCATTAATTGGTTAGTTAAAGTTATATGTAGTGGCGTTTGAGGGAGTTGTTGACTAATGAGTTGACGAATAAATTCTTTATGTTCAATTGCTAGTTGCTTGATAGCCTGATCATGATGAAGCTCTTCGTTTGCTCTTATAAATAAACAGCCATTAAAATTATCTTGCTTAAACCAAGTTAGGTGCCATTTGAATATCTGAATGATTGCATCATTTTGGTCGAGATCTTTAATCGCCGTGCTAAGATCTTGTTGAAAGCGCAAATTCCTTATCTTCAAAACCTCAAAAATTAAGTTATCTTTATTACCAAAATGTTTATATAGCGTTGTTTTAGAGCAACCTGATTGGTCTCGTATCTCATCAACACCGACATTAGCAAACCCTTTTTGATAAAAGAGTTGTTCGGCAGTATCCGCTATTAATTTAGGTGTTTTTTTCATTTTTGATCCAAAGAGTTTGATATATGAACAGATCTGTACCAATATAAAAGTGTGCAAAGTTGTTCATTTTTCGGCGTTGTACATATATTTTACTCATTTAATAGGATAAAAGAATAATGAAATCATTTTTTTTCAGCAAGTAAAAGTTGCCACCAAAATCTAAAAATATTGAATTATTGCAAAATTTAGTTATTGATTTTGATTCTATAATATTCCTTATTATTTTTAGCCAATTTACACATTACACCATTTATGATGCACCTTTTGTAGCAAGTTATGTAATTTTATTGGCGTTATTTCAGCAGCCATTAGCCTAATCCAGAATTAGGCATTAATTACCGTTTTTGTTAAATTAGTTTTTTAAAATTAATTGGTTATAATACCATTCTAAAGTGTTGTTAGCTTTGGTCGGAGAACGTACATTAAGCTAGTTTGTAGGAGAGTTAATATAATAGGTAGTCTTATATTTCAATTGATAACTAGAGTCCTGTGGATGTAATTAAATTTAAGGTCAGATTAGTGAGCACGGCCAAAATATTGGACATTGCTCACCTCTATAATATTATTATTTAATTAATACAGTTTTTATTTTTCTGCATCAGATAAATTTTTTAATTTGGCCGGTTTTGAAAAAAGAATGATGATCAACTGAATTAAAAAACCGATTAAAACCGCAGAAATACAAGCTTTAACACCAAAATTTGCACTTATGTACACACCTAAAGCAGCTCCCAAGGGCCGAGCTCCAAATGTAACTGTCATGATCACCGATGATATTTTAGCTATCATATTACTAGGTGTAACTAGTTGTCTTAGTGATACTGTTGATATAGTCCATATAATAGGCCCAAACCCGAAAAGGAAAAAAGCAATAAAAACTAGTGATTTGGAATGGTATATAATGGTTAAGAACATCAAAATGGATGCCATAAAAGCAGATAAAGGTCCTAAAGTCAGTTGAAAACCAAAATTTATTTTTTTCGATATAATTTTATATAAAAATGAGCCTATTAACATTCCTAAACCGATTAGACTTAATGAAGCTCCAACTTCAAAAGAAGTAAAGGATAGATTATTGATAACGTAATAAGCAAAAATAGATAATAACAAGTATTGCGATAAATTAAATACAAAAGCCGTGATAGTTATTGGCATAAGATATTTATTTTTAACTAAAAAAATCAAACCATCATAGAGTTCTTGAAGTATATTTCTTCCAGATTTTTTTAAAATTGGTTCCTTAGGTAAACATATCAGAAAAATAGCACTTACTATTGAGAGTAAAAAAGCTAAGATGAATGCTAACCCGCCAGATAAATAACTAGTAAGAATACCACCTAAAGCTGGCCCGGCAGTAAAAGCCACGCTTTTGGCAATTTCTATTGATCTATTGGCATTAATCAGTTGTTCTTTTATGATGAAAGATGCTACTAAAGCCGGACTTGCCACACTATAAATAACTGTACCCATGGCAATAAAAAAACCGAATAATGCAATTTTATTGATTGATAGACTTCCAGAGAACGTCAAATAAAATAATAGAAATATAGCCGTTGCTCGAACTATTTCTATTAGGATCATTAGTTTTTTTCTTGATACTCTATCTGCAATTACTCCCATAGGAATAGAGAGTAATAGAAAAGGCAAAGTATTTATCATTTGTATAAAAGCTGTTTCAGCTGCTGAAGCATTCATAGATAGCACAGCTATAATCGGCAGTACTGCTATTATTATTTGTTCGGAGAACTGCGCACATAAATTTGAATAAGAAATCTTATGAATTAGTAATTTATTCATCTTCTCTTCCCATTATTTTTTTATTTTTAACATTTTCCATTTGTCCTATTCCTTATTTGTACTCTATTGTTTATTTTTAGGTTATTGTAAAATTTGTTCAGCCTAAAAAAATTTTATTTTCAGTTTTCATGTGCATTTCTGAATTGCAGTTTAGCTTTTCGTAGATATTTTATTTTTAATAACAATCAAACTTTATTGGTTCTGTCTTAATTCTTTTTGTTACTTTTGTATGAAGCTCACTTTGATTTTTACTTAGCTTATAGATGTTGAACCATCTGTTTTAGCTCCTTCCCAACCAATCATTGCGGCTTTGCGATCACATCCCCAATGATATTGTCCTAGTAATCCTGTTGATTTTATAACTCTATGGCAGGGAATTAAGAATGCTACCGGATTATCACCAATAGCCGATCCAACCGCACGGCTAGCCTTTGGATTATTTATTTTGTCTGCTATGTTGCTATAGGTTGAGAGTTTTCCCATAGGGATAGTCAATAAAGCCTGCCATACCTTCAGTTGAAAATCGGTACCTTTGATATGTAACTTAATTTTATCTAGTCTTGACCAATCTTGTGTAAATACAAGGATTGCATTTTGTTGAATCTGATCTCTATGTTTTTGGAATTGAGCATTAGGATATTGGTCTTTTAATAATTTAAGTGATGACACTTCATCATTAACAAAAGCAATATAACAAATCCCCTTTGTTGTTGATGCAACGATGGTTTTTCCAAAAGGGCTTTCAACAAAACTATAGTTAATTGCTAAGTTTTCACCGCCATTTTTATACTCTCCTGGAGTCATACCTTCAATATCAATAAACAAATCATGTAACCGGCTTGTACTCGACAATCCCAACTCATAGGTGGTATCCAATAATGAGGCTTTTTCTTCTATTAGAAGTTTTTTAGCGTGAGTTATACTGATGTATCTTAGGAATTGTTTAGGACTAACACCTGCCCAGCTAGAAAACATACGTTGAAAATGATAAGGACTTAAATGTACATGCTCTGCGGCTTGTTCAAGTGTTGGTTGAAATTTATAGTTTTCATTCAAATATCCGATAGCTTTTCTTATTCGAGCAAAATCGATTTGTTCTTGTTTTTGCATCATGAATACTCCATTTCACCGAACTAAGGTTGCTACATAGAAAGTTATTATTTATTTGAATATTGACCGACTTGTTCTTACTCACGGAATAACAAACTTTATTCACAAAAAAACATATGCGTCAATACCTCAATTGGTAGTAGTTCCAAACTTTCTTCTTAAGTTTTTTCAATGTAAGTTACTTAAATTTCTTTATTAACATGTGCCTTATAACACTACTATCAACCAGTCTTAAATAAACACTTTTAGATAACTTTTTCATGCTTTCTTTATTTTAATTAATGATACATCTCATAATATTTAAAGTTTCAAAAATTAAAAATCCGAATCTTGCTATTAAAATAATTCATTTTGTAAAGAAAATAACGATCGCATTGGCTTATCTTTGATTATGTCTGTTTCAAGTAGATCCCCCACTAATTTCGGTGAACATTGATTATATAGACGCTTATTTGCTTGTACTTTTCTCTTTGAAGTGGTTGCATAACAATATAAACATCCAAAAGAACAGGTATCATATGTTCCAATATCAATACTTTCTAAACATTGGCAGTTGTTTCGCTGATTTTTATCTTTCTTAGCCAATAATAAGCGGCCGGTTATTTTTTCAATACGTGTTTTATCGATACAAGCACCATGAGAAATATTGCAATTCAACAACTCAATTTCCTCAGCACATGTTTGTAAAGTTAGTTGATTATCACTAGCAATTTCAGATAATGAACTGCAAAGATTTAATATGTCAACTACCTGTAATCGATTGATATCTTCTTTGATTAGTGATTGTTGTATGTGCGGATAATCATCAATAAAACTAATGATACAACTATCCGTGTAGCCGCGAAGAGAAGAAGCAATTTGATTAAAAAAATCGATGTGATAATCAATGGTATAATGTTTATTAATTAATATAGGATCATATCGCCAAATAACACGATCTTGTCCAACATGCTCAGCTAATTGCTTGAATATAGCTATTCGTTTTTGCAAAGCAGGAAGATGTTTTTCAATGTCTGCTTCATAAGCTGTTAATGTAAACTGAAAATAAAAAGGATACTCAGAAAGCTTTACCAGTTTATGTAACATAGAAGATGGGTTTTTAGTCCAAAATACAATACAATCAACTATATCGGGTGATAGAAAAATGCGACTTAACTGCTTTGAATTCCTCGGATTAGGAACCAGTACAAAACCATCTTTTAGACGGTTAAAAAACCACGAAGAGTAAAAAGCAGGAATATCTGTTCGGCGGCTAGCACTAATAATCATAATTTATTTTTCTTTCTTTTCATGGTTCGAATGATGATTTTTGTATTAAAATCCACTTTCAAAGATTCAGTTATTTTTTGTAATGCTTTATTATAAGTCCAATCATCTAGTTGATTTTTCTGTAAGTATGCCATCGTTAACTTAGGTAACTCTCGGAAGTAGATAGAAATAGCCCATGCAACAGCCATCTTAACATAGTAATCATCGTTTTTGATTTGGTTGAACAAAGTAAATACTTTCTGCAAATATTCATCATTCACAAAATGAAAAAGCAACATGACGACAGCAAAGCGAATATCATATGGGGCATCTGATGCAAAATAGGGTTGTAGAAACTGCCATACAATCTCTTTTTCTGAGGCTTCAAACTTCAATCCACAACAAAAACTATCACAGATTGACCAATTATTAATTTTAGAAGTAAAGTGTTTCACATAACGTGAACGTTCATTCCATGGTAATTTTATTTCACCTATAATCATACCTTGTAACATCACTTCCTCGAAGTATAAGGGATCATCCATCGCAAGGTAGTATTCATAGTCGAGCTGTGCTATTTTTTTTGCTATTTTACGGAGTCTTGGTAATCTCACACCTAATAAATTATCAACATTAGGAATCAGCTTTGTAGCAAAGATTCGATAATTTTCTTCTGCTATTTTTTCAAGCTCTATGCGTATTTTTTCTCTCATAATAGGATTTTATAAATTCTATTATGTATTACAATCTGAATCTTGCTATTTGATAATTATATTCTTTATATTGTAAAAAATGTCTGCGTTTCGCTCAAAACTGACTATCAGATTTAATTTTTCTAATCAAGAATTACGTTAAAATTTCAAAATTAGATTATCTTTATTACCAAAATGTTTATATAGCGATGTTTTAGAGCAATCTGATTAGTCTCGTATCTCATCAACTCCGACATTAGCAAACCCTTTTTGATAAAAGAGTTGTTCGGCGGTATCCGCTATTAATTTAGGTGTTTTTTTCATTTTTGATCCAAAGAGTTTGATATATGAACAGATCTGTACTAATATAAAAGTGTACAAAGTTGTTCATTTTTGGTGTTGTACATATATTTTACTCATTTAATAGGATAAAAGAATAATGAAATCATTTATTTTCGGCAAGGAGAAATTGCCACTTAACCCCAAAAAAATTGAGTTGTTACAAAGCTTTATAGGTGGTTTTGTTAGTATATTGTTTCTTATTGGCTTAAGCCATTTAACTGGTTACACTTATATCATGGCGCCATTTGGAGCTAGTTGTGTAATTTTATTTGCGGTATCTTACTCGCCCTTAGCCCAACCAAGAAATGTCATCTTTGGTCATTTGATATCGGCTTTTGTTGGATTAGTGTTTCTTAAATTATTCGGTAACGATATAATTGTTGCTGCGTCAGCTGTGGGGGTTGCAATTGTCGCAATGCAATATTTTCGTTCTGTGCATCCGCCTGCAGGTGCTAATCCATTAGTTATTTTACTAACTGCAGATAAAATAGATTATGATTTTACTTTTCTTTTATTTCCGGTGTTGTCTGGTGCAGTAATATTAGTTGCTATTGCTTATATAATTAATAATCTTTTCAATAAAAAACATTGGCCTATTTACTGGTTGGCACTATTTAATAATAACAAGGAATCATAGTTTATTGATATAACTGCTATTAGCAAAAAAACAGCATACTATTCAATTTTAAACAATTTGGTTTGTTGATCTAAATAGGTAAGTAAATCTGGCATGCGATGTTTGCCTGCCATAGATTTAATATGATCTGCAGTTTTAGTTAACTCTATTCCTAATGTCTTGATGTATAAAGGTTTATTACTTTTGCTGCGTGTCACTTCTATCACATATTGGCTATTATCAGCAAAGAACTTTTTAGCAACACCAATAATAGGTATCTTTTTATCAAGGGCTTGATATAGATGACCACCTAAGCCAAGCTTACCGTCATTTAAATGAACATAACCGTCAACAATAATCGTATCAATTGTATTGAGATCGACCTGAGACAATAACGCTAATATGCAAGGTAATTCACGTTGATAAAAATGGCCTGATTGATATGGGCAACATTTGATTGGTAATCAGTGATAACGGATTTTATCTCCTTGATTCTGTCAGCAAACTGTTCAAATAAAATACCGACCGTTTTCGCTTTATCATCTAAATAGTAAAAATCTATGACAAGTATCATATTTTTTTTAAATCCTTTTTAGAGTAAAATAGCAATGCTTTCATTTTATTGTCAAATCACCATTAGAAAATAATCTGTCTTTTGTTTCAAATAAATAAAAATTTAGCTAGTCCTTAATACATCTTGTTTAACTGTTACTTATTCGATTACACCATATTTAATTAATGTTGGTCATTGTGGTTGGATATACACTAGGAGGTTGGAAATGTATTTACTCGAAATGGCTCCAAAATTTTTAGTTGCTCTTATTATTTTACTTATTTATGTCAAATTATCTGGTAAAAGCCAAATAGCGCCTATGTCGCAATTAGATCAAGTAGGGAGTATGGTTATTGGTGCATTAGTAGGAGGAACGTTACTTAATGCTAATGTCTCCGCGTGGGAGTCAGCTGGAGCTGTAGCGATTTGGGCGGGACTGCTTATTTTAGTTCGATTCATCAAATCTAAAAACTCAAAATTACGCGATGCTATCGACGGTGAACCGATACAATTAGTTAAAAATGGCAATATGCTCTCTGAAAATTTTATTAAAGCGAATTTACCTGTTAGAGATTTCGAAACATTAATTAATATTCAAGGAATTTGCGCATTTAGTGAATTAAAACAAGTTTGGTACGAATTAAATGGCTCTTTAACTATTATCAAAAAAGGCGATAAAGATATCGCGGTATTGGTGATTGAAAATGGGGCGATTAGTCAGGATAATCTTGAACAATTACATAAAAATGAAACTTGGCTTAAGCATGAAATTAAAAAACAAGGATATAAAGATATCAAAGATATTTTTTGTGCTGAATGGTTTGATAGTAAATTATTAGTTTATCCCTATGATGAAGTGCGTAAAGCTGAACATGATAATAAAAAATAATTAATAACAGTAAACAATAATAAAGGGAGGGACCATTCTCTCCCTCCCATCAACAGATAGATTATCGAAGTTGACTATCTTTACTCCCACGACGGTTATATAAGATTGCCGACTTAGCCAATTGCTTATCCATTTCTTGTTGGCAATTAACACAGTATTGTACGCCAGGCAAAGCAAGTTGTCTTGCTTTAGCAATTGCATCACCACATTCAACACAAAAATCAGTACTTGGTTTATCGTGTTTTAGTTGGCGTCTGGCAAGTTCAATAGCATCAATAATTGTGCTTTCAATTTGTTGGTTAACAGCATCATCAGATGCCCAGCCACTAGCCATTATTTCACCTCCTAAACAATTATATTAGATTAATAATATGGTGATTATTTGACCAGTTTCAAGTAATATAACCGCAAAGCTATCAAGTAAAAGTAAGTGTTGTGCTTTAAAATAAAGATCATTTCTATTAATATCATTTAATTGGAGGTTTTTATGCAGCAATATGAGCAAGCAACATTTGCCGGTGGTTGTTTTTGGTGTATGGTAAAACCTTTCGACAAATATGAAGGTGTGATTAGTGTGATGTCTGGGTATACGGGAGGCCACACGGTAAATCCAACTTATCAACAAGTTTGCCAAGGTAATACTGGTCATACTGAAGCTGTGCAGATAACGTTTGACCCAACTATGATCAGCTATAAAAAATTACTAGAAATTTTTTGGCAACAAATTGATCCAACTGATTCTCAAGGACAATTTGCTGATCGGGGCGATTCTTATCGACCGGTGATTTTTTATCATAATAAATTTCAACAGCAGCAAGCAATCGCATCTAAACAAACATTAGAAGAAAGTAAACGATTTAATCATCCCATTAATGTTGCTATAGAGCCAGCAACAACATTTTATCCGGCAGAAGATTATCATCAAGATTACTATAAAAAACAACCAGAACATTATAACCGTTATTATCGCTTATCTGGACGAGCCAATTTTATTGCTGACAATTGGCAAGATAAGCCTGCAACAAAAAGTGAGTAAGCAATGCAAAGTTATCCACAGTATAGCAATAAACAAAAATGGATCCATTGGTCATCAGCCTTGTTAATCGTGATTGTTACTTTATTGCTTTTAGCTAAAGTGACAATGTCGAATATTTTAGGTGGTATGCCAATTGTTTATTTATTGCATAAATCTTTGGGTGTTGTTGTTTTGCTATTAATGATATGGCGAATAATAGTAATTCGAGACCAAGGTGTACCTGATGTTTTACTTAAAGAACAAAAACTACAACGGATATTGTCTAAATCTACTCAAGGATTCATCTATATTTTACTGCTTATTGTACCGCTATCTGGTTATTTGATGAGTGGCCGAGATTTAAATGTCTTTGGTCTAATATCTGTTCCGGCCATAGCTATGCCAAATTCAATACATCAAATGTTTCATTCAATGCATCTAATCACTGCTTACGCTTTAGCAATATTGGTTATTATTCATATATTAGGTGCGTTGTATCATTATTTTTGGCTTAAAGATAAAGTATTGCAATCGATGTTGAGCCGTAACGACTAATATCAACTTAAAATTGGTAATATTAATAGCATCTATAACGTAACGTGAGGCAGATAAATCATGAATAAATCAATGAAAGATAAGGCTATATCAGCATTAACTCCTATGCAATATCATGTTACTCAACAAAATGGCACTGAGCCCCCATTTGATAACCAATACAATGCCAACCATCGGCAAGGTATCTATGTCGATATCGTCTCTGGGGAACCTCTATTCACGTCATTAGATAAGTTTGATTCTGGCTGTGGTTGGCCCAGTTTTTCTAAACCGATTAATCAGCAACAAATTATAGAAAAAGAAGATAACAGTCACGGCATGAACCGGATAGAAGTGCGTTCATTAGAGGCTGACTCACATCTTGGTCATGTATTCACTGATGGTCCTGCAGCGTTAGGTGGATTACGTTATTGTATTAATTCTGCTGCGTTGAAATTTATTCCAAAAGAAGAACTTGAAACGCAAGGTTATGGTGAATATTTAAGGCTATTTAAATAAATTAATTTAATGGATCTTTTATCAAATTAATAGATGCTGAAAAATAAAATTACCTGAATGAATTTCTACTCCTAATAAACAAATATATAAGTAAATCTGCTTATATTTGCTGTGAACATTTTGCTTGTTTGATATGAAAGATAATATTGGCATATATCAGAGCATTGTATATGCCAATACCATTTTTAATGAGTAATGATAATTCTCATAAATATGCTAATTTTTGCGCTTAAATAAAATATAACTAATTAATAAAAACACTAAGCTGGTTAGCATTGAACCTACAATAGGATAAATTCCCATTACAATACTGACTTGAGCAAAAAGATTATCGGCAATATAGAAAATAAATCCAAAACTAATACCAATAATCACTCTAACCCCCATCGAAACACTACGTAACGGGCCAAAAATGAAAGATAAAGCCAATAGTAACATTACCGCTACTGACACAGGTTTAATCAGTTTTTTCCAAAATAGTAGGTCATAATATTTGGTATCTTGCCCAGAATCTTTCAAATATTGTGAATATTGATATAAACCAGATGCGGATAAAGATTCTGGATCAAAGGCGACAATACTTAATTTATCTGGAGTAATATTGGTTTTCCATTGCATCGTCAACATATTGATACTAGTTACTTGGTTGGAATTGCTTAAATCGTTTTTTTCAATTTCTGACAAAGTCCAAACACCATTCTCAAATGCACCTCTGTTAGCATGGGTGATCGAAAGAAGTTTATTTTTATCTACGCTATAAATATCAATATTCGATATTGAGCTGTCATTATCAACATGGCCAATATAGACATAGTCATTACCATCTTTAGCCCATAAACTACCTTGCCGAGCTAATAACGAATTACCATAAAGTCTTTCTGAACGCATATTGCGAGCAGTTTGCTCACTAATTGGTGCAACCCATTCGCCAATGGCCATAGTTAAAATAACTAAAGGTAAGGCTGTTTTCATTACGGCTAAAGCAATTTTAAATCGACTAAACCCTGACGTTTCCATGACAATTAGCTCACTACGTGAGGCTAATATTCCTAAACCGATTAAGCCTCCCAACAGAGCTGCCATAGGAAAAAATACTTCTAAATCTTTTGGCACCATAAGTAGAGAATAAAAACCAACAGAAAAAGCATCATAATCCAATTTTATTTTTCTGAGTTGATCTATAAAACGAATAATACCTGATAGACTAATTAATAAAAATAAACAAATTCCAATGGTATTTAATATAGTTTTACCAATATAACGATCTAAAATCGAAAACATCGTTCTCCCCTTATAATGCACTATATTTTAAACGAAGTTTACGCATAAATAAGTTATCCCAACAATTTAAGATCAAAGCTAGAATAAAATAACCCATATTAATGAGATAAAACCACAAAGCAGGATCTAGTCGGCCTTTGCCTGCATTAGCTCTAATCGAACTGGAAATTAAAAAATAGACTAGATAAAGTAATAAAGCTGGTAGAATCTGTGCTAATCTACCTTGTCTTGGGTTTGAAACACTTAATGGTATGACTAAAAAAGCCATTAAAGGAACAGAAATAATCAGCGTTAAGCGCCAATACAATTCAGCTTGGGCCTTAGCGGTAGGATTCTGCTGTAGTTCAAGTAACCCTAATTGTTGCACATCAGCTTTATCATCATAAACACTTGTATCTAATTCTTTAGGTTTTATGATCCCCAAATAGTTATGAAAATTCGATATACGAAAATCTTTTAGCTGGACAGTGCCTTCATAACGATTCGCATCTTCAAGGGTGATGATTTGATTACCATCGGCGTCTTCTTCTGTTTTTCCTTTATTGGCAATAATGATAGACGGGCGCTGATTATTTCTAGGATTGATCTGGGCAATAAATACGTTGTCTAACTTATTGTTATCGACATTGCCAATATAAATTACTGAATTGCCATCCGGTGTTTGTTGAAATTGTCCGGCAAGTAGGCCTGCTAAACTTGGATTAATTTTTGCGTTCTCAACTAGTTGATCCTCTTTTACGCTAGACCAAGGGCCAAACCAAAGACTATTAAGTGCAGTTACTGCACATGTTATTACACAAAGTAAAAATACGACTTGATAGTTAAGTCGCTTTTTTACGCCACAAGCATGCATCGCGACCATCTCGCTATCAGAATAAAGTCGACCAAAGGTAACAAGTACACCTAAAAAAAGGCTTAATGGCAAGATAAGATCAGCCATATTTGACACACCTAACAACAATAATGGCATAATCAAATCTCGAGGAATGCTGCCATCGATTGCGCTGGATAAAATTCTGATTAATTTTTGAGAAAAGAAAATTAGCAATAATATAAACAATATTGCCCCTTGTGTTTTCAGTGTCTCTTTAATTAAATATCGGCGAATTATCACTTTATTACCTATCTGTCCGTCTTATCAAATCCCATTATTATAATCCGATTTGTGTTGTTTCGTTATCTTTTTGTTGCTATCGTTTAATGAACCGATAAAATGTTATTATTCACATTCGATACTTTTTAAGAGAAGCCTATGCAATACGCAATTAAAAACAACCTTGCTATAACTAAACAAAAAGAAGAATGTTTAGTTATTACTGTCCAATTAGGTAAATTACAATCTAATTTAATCAAAGAGATAGATGAAGAAAATAATGGTTTGATTAGTCAATTGATAAAATCAGGTGATATTAATTGTCAGTTAGGTAAAACTACATTTTTATATACATTGGCAAATTCAACCAAACAAAAAATATTAGTTGTGGGGTGTGGTGACGCAAAAAGTTTTGATTTAAATGCTGCCAAAAAAGTGATTCAAGCTACAATTAAAGAGCTTGCGAGCAAAAAAGTTAACCACATATGTTGGGATATTTTGACCTTAAATTCAGCAATAAGTTGTGAAATTGCTAAGCAACTACCGCAAATTGTTAGTGAATTAACTTATTGTTTTGATGAGTTCAAATCAACAAAATCAGAACAACCGAGCCTACAAAAATTGACACTACTTTATGGTGACAAAAAGACAGTCAACCAAGTTGAAGGCCAATTATCGCAAGGGCAAATTATTGCCAACGCTATTGTTAGTACGAAAAATATAGCTAACATGCCATCGAATGTTTGTAATGCTAAATACTTAGCTGAACAGGGTAAAAGTTTAGGTCAACAACATACTAATTTAAAAGTCACCTGTTTTGGCGAAAAAGAATTAGCAAAACTCAACATGAATGCTTATTTAGCTGTAGGACGAGGATCTACTAATGAATCAATTATGACGGTGATTGAATATCATGGCGCTAAAGACAAAAAAGCCCAACCTTATGTATTAGTCGGTAAAGGATTAACCTTCGATTCAGGCGGTATATCTATTAAACCTTCTGCTGGTATGGACGAAATGAAGTATGATATGTGTGGTGCGGCAACCGTGTTTGGCGTAATGCAAGCAGTAGCCGAGCTGAAATTACCAATCAATGTCATCGGTGTAATGGCTGGTTGTGAAAATATGCCTGATGGTAACGCTTATCGTCCAGGTGATATTTTAACGACCATGTCAGGTATTACTGTTGAAGTGATTAATACCGATGCTGAAGGCCGTTTAGTCTTATGTGATACCTTAACTTATGTTGAACGTTTTAACCCCAAAACAGTCATTGATATTGCGACATTAACCGGTGCTTGTATTGTGGCTCTTGGTCACCATTACACTGGTGTAATGGGTAACAATCCACAATTGGTGGAACAACTTATTACTTCATCAAATAAAGCTGGTGACAAAGCATGGTCTTTACCGATTGATAGTGATTTCCAAGAACAAATCAAATCGACTTGCGCTGATATTGTTAATGCTGGTGGTCGAGATGGCGGTACAATTACTGCTGCTTGTTTCTTATCACGCTTTACTGAAAAATATCAATGGGCACATCTTGATATAGCAGGTACAGCTTGGAGATCAGGTGCCAACAAAGGTGCAACTGGCCGACCAGTTGCGATGTTAATTCAATACTTACTTGATCAAAAATAAGTAGATAAACATCATGAAAAAAGTGATTTTCTATTTACTGGAAAACTCAGCCCCAGCTAATGATGCTGGGGTATTATTTCAAGAAAAATTAGCCTGCGAAAAAATTGTCGAAGCATGGCACAGCAAACAGCGTGTGCTGGTTGCTTGCCAAGATCAAGCGCAAGCTGAGCGAATTGATGAATATTTATGGCAACTTGATACCGATGATTTTGTTCCACATAACTTAGCTGGTGAAGGTTTAAAAGGTGGATCGCCAGTTGAAATCTGCTGGCCACAAAAGCGCAGTAGTGGTGCACGACATTTATTAATAAATTTACAACAACAATTTCCAGAATTTGCCAGTGTTTATCGTGATATTATCGATTTCGTTCCTGTCGACGAACAACAAAAATCATTAGCTAGAGAAAGATATAAAGTTTATAAAGAAGCAGGTTTTAATCTCAAAACTATTCCAATTACATGTCGATGATCAAAAGTATTAAAAATTGACTTCAGCCAAACTAATTTATAGAAATATGATAAATAAAATATAAAAAAACTAATGAAATACTTTTTATTTACTCCGACATAATCACCATATAGAACTAATCATCAAACAAAAAAAACGTCCGAAAAGCAAAGAACCAAAAAATTCGAGGAACGGGTTTTTTAACGCTACTAATTGATGCTTTAAAAATCTAATGTATTAATAATATTTACAAAATTTAACAATTTAGCCTCAAAAAGTGGTTGCGAGGTTTTTTTATGTCTTTATAATTTTAAACAATTTTCAGTAGGATTATCGATCATTATTTAGTTAATCAAACTAACAATGGAAGATAAAATATCAAATTAAACATAAAGTTAATTGACAGGATGTCGAATATGCATTATAATTTTAAACACCAAACACCAAACACCAAACCTGCTCAACCTATAATTTAATTTCAGCTAATTACCTCAATTCAAGTTTACTTTTTCACGATAGTTTATCTTTTCACAGAAAATCCAAGTTAATATCTAGTCTTAGTCCATATCAATTTAGCCAAAGAACAAAAAAAACAAAACGCCGTTTAGTTCAGCTTTCACCTGGTGGAGATTTGATAGCAAATACAATGGGTTGTATTTTTTCTTTAACAAATTCTTCATTATTATCCGTTTGTTTATCTCTGGTTAAACCGTTTATTTATATTTTATTTATTTTATGCTTTTTAGGCGTCAGTCAAAAAAGCCTAGCACTTACAGCACATAGTATAAATGTCATTATTGGTAATAAACCGAAAGTTGTCGATATTGAAGGGGCATCGAAAAAACATGGTTTTACTGTTAATGGTGTTTTATATAGTTCAAATACCAATAACTTAAGTGACACACAAATCAATCAGTTTGATGGTAATTTAACAATTAAAGACTTTATGATTAAAGATTATGCAATGAATGATTTAGATGTGACTGCTAATTATGATGATACCGATGGTGATGGCATTCGCAATAACATTCCGTTCACCGTAGAAGAAACAAATTATAGCTGGTTTGATAATAAAGGGATAAAAATCGAAAATGATGAAAAAATAATTGGTTGTGGTAGTGACATTTCCATGCCGTTAACTTTAACTATTACAACTAAAGTAAAAACCTATTCCGAATATGGTATTCCTAATGAAAGCGAGTATGTTGATATCACTCAAAAATACAAAATTATGGCTAAACCTGAAATCTGTTATGCTAAACCTTATGGAATGATACTGTATCCACAATATGTTTGGGGAAGTGTTAGACCAGTACCATATCAAGGAAGTCTTGATTGTCTTTTATTTGGTTATGCTGAGCATGAATTTGAATCATCGCTTTTTGATGACAGTAAACACTGGGTTAATGGTTGGAATTATGATAATAGCCGAGAAAGGGATAGCTATTGTGGTGGAGGTTATGATGCTAAGGTTTTCGATCCTAATAATGGTTTTAAAGTATCGGCGGTGCCACACTTTCCAACGACAGGTTTTCCAGGAGCAAAATTTCAATTAATTATGACAGGTCATCAAGATGATTTTGAATATACATTTTCGGCAAGTCCAAATGATAGTATTACGGTTGATAAACAAGGTTATGTTATGTTGATTAAAAAACCGATAGGTCCTGTTACAATAACTGCAAAATTTAAACATGATGAACAAATTCCTGAACAAAATTATACTTTCAATTTAACCGGTATATGGGCGGTACCATATGGGAATGACTATTATACTTATCAGCAAACCGTTAATTTGTGTGGTGGAGAGTCGAATATTCCCTCAAGGGCTGAAATGTCAAATTCTCCAAATGCACCAATGTCATGGACAGAATGGCCACTTGAATGGGATGCCTTTACTCGTACTATAGGACAAGGACTTTTGAGCGAATGGGGTATGACAATTAAGAATACTTACCCTGATTCAAATTGGTTTAGTGGATTTTTGTGGTTTTATTCTCGAGATCAATATATTGATCCTGTGAGTGATTCAGACTATTTTATGGATAGATTTGCTATTGATGCTTGGATTGGGCAGATTAAAGTTTACAAAAAATCAAACGATTTACATGCAGTTTGTAAACAATAAAAAGTTTATTGAAAAATATTATTAATTAAATGAAAACATGCAAGTACTCTACCATTTACTCTTCTTTATTTTTGAATTTGAGAATAAAGAAGAGGATTATTAAGTTGCTAAATGCACAACAAAAATGTTTTACGCAAGCGTAAGCTTTATTCAGAAAAAGCTAACATCTAAATAAACCCCAAATACAACAAACGCTTTTTATAAAAAACTGAAAAATTTTGTGTAAAGGGTATATTTTTCTTAAAAAAAATGGCATTATTTAAACCGACATAGCTTGATTTATCAATCAAGTTTTAGAACTACCAAGCTACTCGTATTATTTATGTGAAAATAAGTAATAAACCGATCCACAAATATTAATGCAATTCTTAATTTCAAAGTACTATAAGAGCGTTTAATTCGTCATAAAGATATCAATAGTTGTATTGTCAAACATAAAATAAGTTTTTGGTTATTCTGTATTTGTCTGCTTAATTAATATTTATTATTGGTATTGTTATATCTTGATTACTGAATTTTTTAACAATTTAAAATTTCTGTTCGTGCTTTATTTTTTATAAAAACATAAGGTGGAGCCTTACAAATGTTAAAATACAGTCGGTTAATGACATATCTATACGCTACTAGAAAATTAGCGACTAATTTCGGGATTAAATCTGCAAGATATACCACAAGATTTCATATTCGATATTACTCATTATTTCATTTACTTAATCAATATTCCAAAAGGCTACTATTAACGCAAAGATTATATGATTTTAGTCGTTTAATCTTTATTGTTAATATTATTCTGGCGACTAATGCTTATGGTTTAAATGTAATTAATATAACGACATCCAACGCCATTCAGGGCCACGAACCCTATTTTACTATTGATAATGGTGCCAGCAAACTAGATAAGTTTGATGATTTTTTTTGGATCACTTTATCAGATGGTACAACTATCCAAGCTTCACAAGATACTTCTAGCTTCAATAACCCGATAGAATTACCATTAGACATGGAAACCTTTGCTAGTATCAAAACTTTTGTTCCTTTATCTAGTGCCGGTGATGCCAGTTATCCCAAATTAGATATGGCGGAGTTGTTAAAAACACCTTATAGTTATTTTGGTGATGATGATGGTGACGGTTACGATACTACTGGAGAAATTACCGCCACAGCAACAGGTAATCTCAGTTTAAAGTGGGAATCGCCGTATCCTGGGCAATCCACCTTTTATGACATTACGCCAATAGTTCAACAAAATATCAATGCATTAATGAATAACTGTAATGGCCCGTATAAATTAACCATCACTGCCAGTGATACCACATTAATCACACCTTATGGTGATCCCCAACAAAACACTATTCCCTCTAGTAGCCATTCTTATTACATCAAACCGAATAAATTATTAGCAACGACTTGTTATGCTCAACCTAGTTTGGTTTATCATAATCAAATTCTTCCATCAGGAGGTTATGACGTATCAGGTACATTATGGGACGAAGGTTTTTCATCTAATGATGGAGGAATAACACGTATACCAGGTAGAGGATATAAAGTTATAAGTGCCTCAAATAGCGGTGATTATGATGGTGCAAATCAGATAATTAAGAACAACTTTCCCAGCACTGGCTCTCATGGGTTATATTTTTATTTAATATTTGGTGGCGTTGATCCTCAAACTGTCTTAAATGCTAATGGCCAAACAGTAAACGCAGAAGAAGGGGGAAATGTGACCTTATCACTGAGTGCTGGCTCGACTGAGAAATGGGAATATTTTGGTGGTTCCTTTGGAATAATCGAACCTGCTTTAAAAGTAAAGTTAAATGGTCCACGTTACAATTCAAATGATAAACTATTTAGGCCATCCACTTTTAAAATATATCTTGATAGGGCTAAAACTAAGTTACTGTATGAATTTAGATTAATGCGATGGTACATTCCTCAACCAGTTGTCAATTATGCCAAGAGTACATCGTCTTTGTCTGAAGTTATTGCTGCTCAAAATAAGGCTAAAGAATATTGTAGCAATTTTGGTTTTGGTTATCGTTTGGCTGAAGTGAATGATTATGTCAATACACTGACTCCAAAAAATGGATGGAATATTGGTATCCCTAATCGAAATGGTACATGGTATTCTCGTCAGTTAAGTTATCGAGATAATGGACAATGGATCGGTGGAATTAATAGCGAATGGGGATGCATGGTTAATGATTGGAATGCGACAACGCAATATTCACTTCAGTGCTCAGGCTATTCGGGCAGTGATTGGGATTCCTATTATTACTTAACCGCCAGTCAAGCAAGCAATGCAACCGTATCAGCCAATAATGGCAAACCAATCATTAATCATTTGAATTTTGGTATACCGCTTGTGTATGACTTTAACCAATATGGCGATATATACCGTATTGCTTGTGTAACACCTTAGTCTTAAATTTAAAAATTAAGCAAAGTCTATTTGTTAATTTTCTATTTTTTTAACTGTAAATAGAACATTCATGGCAGCGGAAAAATTGACAATTATTAAATTAATTTTCAAATGAGCTTCAATTTCAATAATATTATAAATATGAAGGTTATACAAAATATTATGAAATGTAATCATTATTCAGTTTATTAAAGTTGTTTAGTAATGCTTAATTAGTCTATATATAGGACATTGAAATGGGGTTTTGATTTTGTTATTTTGTCGCGCTTTTAAACATGAATAGGAAATAACATATGAAGAAAGTATTAGTAACACTCTCAATAGTTATGTCGTTAACTGGCTGTAAAGTCGAGCTTGCACCAATAGTAAATCTAAGTGACATTAACAGTGAATCGGCTAAAACAGTACAATCAAAATTAATTGTTGAAGTTATGTCATGTAAAAGTTATGAAGATTCAAGACAAGAGTCATCAGATGTAAAGGATGCTAAAGAAGCTATTGCTAAAGTGTTTAATAATGCTAAATATATTGAATGTTATACTGAAAAAATGGATTCAAAAGCGTTATTTGAAATTCCGATAACGGTTGGAGGTAAAAATCCAGTTGATGGTATTCAAATTACCAATACGGATATTGGCGGTGGAATGGTAATTAAAATGTCAGATAATTTAAGACATAATTTTGAACGTCAAAAAAAAGCATCATTTATTGATATAAATCCACTAATAAAAATAACCATAAATAATGACATCAATAAAGATCAAGATATTGTTGTTCATGGTATTTTGGCAAATAATAAAACTTACCTTCCTTATTCATGGTATAATATAAAAGCAAATGAAAATCAAATATTTAATCTATCTGATGTTTCGGTATCTTCGTTGATTCAAAATGGGGAAACTCTGGTATATGAAGATTTTGATAAACGTGTTGAGATAACAAAACCAGAATAATAAATAGTCAAAAACCCTCATCAGAGGGTTTTATATTATCTTAACTGAATCAGTTTTGACGATCTTTTAGCTCAATTATTAAAATAACCATATGAAAAATATTTAATTATAATTATTTTTGCATGGTAATTAAAATAATTACTGTAACAAGTGAATATTAATAATAGAAAATTTCCTTTATTTTTTAGCAAAAGCTTTTGATAAAACTTAAATAATCAGAGTTAGTTAACTATTTTTCATAAAATCATGAGCGCCAGCCGGAAATAATAACCACAGTTCCCAATAAAATAATACCCGCGCCAATTAAGTCAAAACTAGACAATTTAACATTATCAACCAATCTAAGCCAAATCATTGATACGATAATATAGATACCGCCATAGGTAGCATAAATACGGCCACTTGCTTCTGGATGTAATGATAGTAACCAAGCAAATAACATTAAACTTAGTATAGCTAATCCCAAAAAACAATGAGATGCTGTTTTTTTGAACCAAATATAGACACAATAGCAGCCAAAGATTTCAGCTAAAGCAGTTAAAAAGAAAAGACTAATAATTTTCAGCATAATGTAATCCTAAAAGAATCAATATAACTATTTTATCATAATGTGTTGTATTACTGGTTGGCGATTTACAGGCATGCATTTAGCATTGAAAAGCAATATGCTAAAGATTATTTATTATCGATTGGGGCAATACCGACCCAAGAGGAGAAAAAATTCCTATGTATATTAAAGTTACAAGCATGGGATAAGATAACTAAGCAATACCAAAAAGTTCCATTTATTCTTTATCCAGGTAAATAATTATTTACATTATTCTAAACCGCTTATAAAGCGGTTTAGAATTGATTACCGAGATAAAAAACTGACAACAAATTAAATTCTTCTATTTAAAAAATCCCACAGCAAATTCCCCCCAAAAAAATTAAGAAGAGGGGTTTTTAATCATAGTTAATCCTATATTGCTTGGTCTTTCTGGTTAAAAATTGAATCTATATCAAATTAGGCTATAATGCCGCATCGTTTAATTTTTGTTATTAAAGATGAATATTGGTTTTATTGGCGCAGGTAAAGTGGGTTGTACTTTGGCTAAATATTTTAGTCTTTGTGGTCTGCAAATTACTGGTTTTTATAGTCGTGATTATCAACAAACACAAGCGGCAAGTGAATTTATTGGTAGTGAAGCATATGTAACTTTATCTAACTTAGTAGAGGATTGTGATTGTCTATTTTTGACAGTGCCGGATAGTCAAATTAGTTCTGTATGGCAAGAGCTTAGTCGATTGCCGATTGAGAATAAATTAGTTGGCCATTGCAGTGGTTTGCTGACATCGCAGTTATTTACTATCGATCATATTGTTCATCCTTTAGCATTTTCGCTACACCCTTTATCGGCAATTTATGATCGTTTTATCTGCTACAAGGACATGGCTAAGGTATCTTTCACTTTAGAAACCAATAATCCCTTAGCATTAGCTAAATTACAACAGATGTTATCACCTTTGGTTAATGCGATAGCAATATTATCGGCAGAACATAAAGCGCTTTATCATGCTGCTTGCGTTATGCTAAGTAATCATGTCATTGCCTTAGCTCAAGTTGGCAGTGATATGTTGGCATGGTGTGGTTTAGATCCCCACTTTTGCCAACAAGCATGGCATGATCTATTTTTAGCGAATGCCAAAAATATTTGTAATGTTGGTACTATAAATGCATTAACAGGTCCGGTTGAACGCAATGATGCAAATACTATAAAACAACATTTACTCAACTTACCTGCTGATATAAAACCTTTATACCAACAATTATCGACAGTATTACTTAATCTTAGTCGGCAAAAACATCCTAATAGGGACTATCATCAATTAGAACTGGAGCTGTTACCTTGAAAAATACAATTCTAACTTTACAACAACGCAAACAAAATCAACAAAAGATCACCATGTTAACTGCTTATGACTACACAACGGCAAAATTGATGGACGATAGCGGTGTAGATTGTTTATTAGTTGGTGATTCATTAGGAATGGTGATGCTAGGTTATGAAAGTACGGTTTCTGTCACCATGGAAGATATGATTCATCACTCTAAAGCTGTGGCAAAAGGCGCTAAAAACGCGTTAGTTGTGACGGATTTACCGTTTATGTCTTACCATGCTTCTATTTATGATGCTGTACATAATGCTGGCCGTTTGATTCAAGAAGGCAATGCACAGGTTGTAAAACTAGAAGGGGGGCGAGCATTTTGTGAACATATTAAGATGATTGCTCAAGCATCGATTCCCGTTATTGCCCATATTGGTTTGATGCCACAATCAGTATTAGCATTAGGCGGTTACAAAGTACAAGGTAGAGATTACCAAGCGGCTAAAGATATAATTTTGGATGCATTAGCAGTTGAACAAGCCGGTGCTACAGCTATTTTACTCGAATGTGTACCTGCCGATTTGGCTAAATTTATTACTGAACTTGTTAGCATACCAACGATCGGTATTGGTGCTGGTCATGGTTGTGATGGTCAAGTGTTAGTTTATCAAGATATGTTGTCAATGTATGATGGCGTATCATCTAAATTTGTTAAATCTTTTGCGCCAATCGGTGATCAAATGAAGCAAGCATTTGCCGATTATTGCCAAGAGGTAAAACAGCAACAATACCCAGCATCAATGCATGAGTTTGCCATTGACGGTGAGATTATGATTCAACTCAAATCTGAATTTTCAAAATAGCCAGAAAGGATAATAATTGTGAAAGTTGTAACAACAATTGATGAAGTTCGTCAGCAGGTTAAATCGTGGCGTAAAAACGGTGCAACCATTGGTTTAGTACCAACTATGGGGTATCTGCATGAAGGTCATCAGAGCTTAATGGCTGCGGCTAAACAAGATAATCAAAAAGTGATTGTCACCATTTTTGTCAATCCAATGCAGTTTGGCCCGAAAGAAGACTTAGCCAGTTATCCTCGTGACTTAGAACGCGACAAAAACGCCTGTCAACAAATGGGGGTTGATCTGATCTTTTGTCCATCAGCCAGTGAAATGTATGATGCCAATTTTAATAGCTATGTGAATGTTAATGGCCTAACTGATGCTCTTTGTGGCAAAAAGCGACCCGGCCATTTTAAAGGTGTTTGTACTGTGGTTACTAAGTTATTTAATATCACGCAACCTGATCGAGCCTATTTTGGTCAAAAAGATGCTCAACAACTAGCGGTTATTCAGCGTATGGTAAGTGATCTTAATATTGACATCGAAATTATCGGTTGCCCAATTGTGCGTGAAAGTGATGGACTAGCTAAAAGTTCTCGCAATAGCTATTTATCGCAACATGAACGTTTAGCCGCTATCTGTTTGTATCAATCAATCGAGTGTGCCCAGCAAATGATTCAAACCGGTGAAAAATCAGTACAAACCATCTTAACCGCGATGAAGAATATTATAAATGCACAGCCGTTAGCTAAAATTGATTATATTGAATTTGTTGATTATGCAACATTAACCGCGGTTGATCGTTTAAATCAAGATAGTTTATGTGCTTTGGCAGTTTATATTGGTAAAACCAGATTGATTGATAACTTTATCTATCATCATTAGTATTTACCATTCTAATCGTTCATAACGTTAAGACCACTTGCTAACAAGTGGTTTTTTTATACTAATTTCATTGTTATCTGATTTAAATTTGATTTAATCAAACACTTTATTCGTCTAGTAATTTATTGTTAAATCATTTTACGGTAGAATAATCACATTTTTATGCCTTGAATTAGGATTGATAGCTTTATTATGAAAAACACGACTTATAATCCACAAGAAATCGAACAACCTATTTATCAACATTGGGAAGAAAGTGGTTACTTTAAGCCTAATGGTGACAAATCTCAGCCAAGTTATTGTATTGCTATTCCACCACCAAATGTAACTGGTAGTTTGCATATGGGACATGCTTTCCAACAAACCATTATGGATGCGCTAATACGCTATCATCGAATGCAAGGCAATAATACACTATGGCAATCTGGCAGTGATCATGCCGGCATTGCAACGCAAATGGTGGTAGAACGTAAAATTGCTGCTGAAGAAAACAAAACTCGTCATGACTATGGTCGTGAAGCTTTTATCGAAAAAATTTGGCAATGGAAAGCAGAATCAGGTGGTAGCATTACTAAACAGATGCGACGTTTAGGCGATTCGGTTGATTGGGATCGTGAACGCTTTACTATGGATGAAGGTCTTTCAAATGCGGTTAAAGAAGTTTTTGTAAGACTTTATCAAGAAGACCTAATTTATCGTGGTAAACGCTTAGTTAACTGGGATCCTAAATTACGTACCGCAATTTCTGATCTTGAAGTAGAGAATCGTGAAGTAAAAGGTTCAATGTGGCATTTACGTTATCCATTAGCGGATGGTGTTAAAACTGCAGAAGGCAAAGATTATCTAGTTGTCGCTACAACTCGCCCTGAAACATTATTTGGTGATACTGGTGTTGCCGTTAATCCAGAAGATCCTCGTTATAAAGATTTGATTGGTAAATTTGTCATATTACCATTTGTTAATCGCCGAATTCCGATTGTTGGCGATGAACATGCGGATATGACAAAAGGTACTGGCTGTGTAAAGATTACTCCTGCGCATGACTTTAATGACTATGAAGTTGGGCGTCGTCATCAATTACCAATGATTAACATCTTAACTTTTGATGGTGACATTCGTGCTCAAGCTGAAGTGTTTGATACTAATGGTGAGCCAAGTACTGCACACGCAACCGATATTCCGGCACAGTTTCAAAATTTAGAACGCTTTGCTGCGCGTAAATTAGTTGTTGCAGAGTGTGAAGCTCAAGGTATTTTAGAAAAAATTGAACCGCATGACTTAACTATCCCTTATGGCGATCGTGGTGGTGTGGTAATCGAACCTATGTTAACCGACCAATGGTATGTGAGAGCAAAAGTATTAGCGCAACCAGCTATTGCGGCGGTAAAAAATGGTGATATCCAATTCGTGCCTAAACAATATGAAAATATGTATTTTTCATGGATGAATGATATTCAAGATTGGTGTATTTCGCGACAATTATGGTGGGGACACCGAATTCCAGCTTGGTATGATAATCAAGGCAACGTCTATGTTGGTCGTGATGAGGCTGAAGTTCGCCGTGAAAATAATCTTGCAGCAGACATCGAATTGTCTCAAGATGACGATGTTCTTGATACATGGTTTTCTTCAGCACTATGGACATTTTCAACTTTAGGGTGGCCAGAAAAGACTGATGATTTAGCTACTTTCCATCCAACTAATGTGCTAGTGACAGGTTTTGATATTATCTTCTTCTGGGTTGCTAGAATGATTATGATGACCATGCATTTCATTAAAGATGAACATGGTAAACCACAAGTACCGTTTAAAACGGTATATGTGACCGGGCTAATTCGAGATGAAGAAGGGCAAAAAATGTCTAAATCTAAAGGTAATGTTATCGATCCTTTAGATATGATTGATGGTATTTCACTTGCTGATTTATTAGAAAAACGTACTGGTAATATGATGCAGCCACAATTAGCGGAAAAAATTGCTAAACGTACAGAAAAACAGTTCCCGAATGGTATTGAAGCGCATGGTACTGATGCCTTACGTTTTACCTTAGCCGCGCTTGCATCTACTGGTCGTGATATTAATTGGGATTTAAAACGTTTAGAGGGTTATCGTAACTTCTGTAATAAACTATGGAATGCCAGCCGTTATGTACTGATGAATACCCAAGACCATGATTGTGGCTTTAATGGTGGAGAGTTAGATTATTCATTAGCGGATAAATGGATCTTGGCGGAATTTAACCAAACCGTGAAAACTTATCGAGAAGCATTCGATACTTACCGTTTTGATTTAGCTGCTAATATCCTATATGAATTCACTTGGAATCAGTTCTGTGACTGGTATTTAGAGTTAACTAAATCAGTATTGGCAAATGGTGAACAGAATCAGCAACGTGCTGCTCGCCATACCTTAGTAACGGTACTTGAAGCCTTACTACGTTTGGCTCATCCAATCATTCCATTTATTACTGAAGCTATTTGGCAAAGTGTCAAACCACTAATGGCAATCAAAGCTGATACCATTATGTTACAACCAATGCCAGCATTTGATAGCAAATTAGTTGATGATAAAGCGGTTGCCGATATCAATTGGATTAAAGACGCTGTCATTGCGGTTCGTAATATCCGTGCTGAAATGAATATAGCACCAAGCAAACCATTACAGCTATTGATTAGAAAAGCATCACCAGCTGTACATCGCATAATTAGTGACAACGTCACGTTTATCGAGTCATTAGCAAGATTATCAGAAATTGTCTTGTTAGATGAAGGTGAAGTAGGGCCATTATCAGTCACTAAATTGGTTGATGGTGCCGAACTCCTCATTCCAATGGCTGGGCTTATTAATAAAGAAGATGAGCTAGCTCGTCTTGAAAAAGAAATCGCTCGTATTGATGGTGAAATTGCGCGTATTGATAATAAATTATCTAATGCTAGCTTTGTAGATAAAGCGCCCGCGGCAGTCGTTGCGAAAGAGAAAGAAAAACAACAAGGCTATATTGTTGATAAAGCCAAATTGCAAGAGCAGCATGCAGCCATAAAAAGTCTTTAACAACTTGAATAAAAAACCTCTCATATGAGAGGTTTTTTTATCTAATTAAACCGTTAACTAATCTTGAAGTAATCAAAATGGCAATAGCCAATAGTATTATCTGCTTCTGTTGCGGCAAAAATTCCTACTTTAGCTCCCACCCATTTACCTTTTCCTGAAGCGAAGCTAGGTTCAATTGAAATCCAGTCTGTCTCATGATCTTTATAGTAAAATTGACAGATACCATTCAATCCCACTTCTACTTTAAGTTGACAATTCTCAGAAGATAATTGAGTGATAATTTGTTGATATTCGTCAACTTGACCTGAATCTTTCATCCAGCCATATCGATAATAAAGCTTATACTGTCCATTATCATAACCGATCATAATTGCTGCATAACGTTCACCATAAACGATTAAACCACCCAAATCACCTGTCTGTTTAGCATTCATTCTAAGTTGAGTTTGCGCCGTAAATTGCCATGCTGAAAATTTTTGCAGTAATAAGTTTGCTGCAAAATAGAGTGTTTGTTGTTGATGACGAATAGGTAATGGATAACAACTTAAGGTTAATCCTTGATCACTTGCTATTAGCCAATCTGGATTAGGATTAGCCTGCCATTGCCACTGTAAACCAAATTTACCATGCTGGAAATCGTCACTTGTTTGTATTCTATACTCTTCTGAGTGATGGGACACAGTTGGTTTTTTATATGATAATACAGGTTGTCCTGTAGAGTCATTATTGATACTCTCACCAATGCGAGGCCAATCATCATCACCCCAATACATTGGCTGTAAATGAACAATACGACCATATAAATGGGCATCTTGAAAATGCACAAACCAGCACTCATTGTTGTCCAATTCGACCCATCCTCCTTGATGAGGGCCATTGATTGTCGTATTGCCTTGAAATAGCACATTGCGTGCAGTCCAAGGGCCAGTTAAATCTCGGCTTCGTAACACAGATTGCCAACCATTTTCAACACCACCAGCAGGTGCAAAAATGTAATACCAACCATTGCGCTTATAAAGTTTTGGTCCTTCAAGTGTCGGTAAATCAGCGGTACCATCATAAATAATTTGACCTTCGCCGATTAATTTTGACCCATCGTTGGCCATTTCAAACAGCTGCAATTTATGTTTTACACCACAACGACTTTGCGCAAAGGCATGCACCAACCATGCTCGACCATCATCATCCCAAAATGGACAAGGATCAATCCAACCTAGTGCTGGTTGTAAGCAGTGTGGTTTGCTCCATTCGCCCCATGGATCAGTGGTATAAGACATAAAAATACCTTCATCAGGGGTACTAAAAAACACCCAAAGTTTTTCATCATGATAGCGAATCGATGGCGCCCAAACTCCTTTACCAGGTTGGACTGCATCATAACCGGGTAAGTCAAGTGCATCAAAAACATGATTGATAATTTGCCAATTTACCAAGTCTTTTGAGTGTAGAATCGGTAATGCTGGCATATGGTTAAAGCTAGATGAAACCATAAAGAAATCATCATTTACTTTGACAATATCGGGATCTGAATAATCACCGCAGATAATAGGATTTTGGTAATAATCTAAACTCATATAATTAACCTTTAATTGTAACTATTACTTATCGACATTCTATCTTAGTCATCACTATCTTTATTTTGTTGTCTAGCAAGTAAATCACTTTGAATTTTTTCCATCATTTTGTCATCTAATTTATAAAAACGCATTAACCACCAAAGTAATAAATATGAAAATGCTGGTCCAATAGTTAAAAGACCAATAATGCCCATTGTGGCTAATGGTGTTTGTTCATTTACACCAGCTTGATAACCTAATAAACCTAAACTAATTCCGACTAAAGCCCCCGCGATTGCCATGCCAAGTTTTAAGGCAAATAAATTACCTGAGAAAGATAGACCAGTTGCTCGGCGTCCAAATTTCCATTCACCGTAATCAGCAGCATTGGCCATCATATTCCATTTGAATGGTTGATACATGGAATGGAAAAAGCCAATTAAAAAATAGAGTGGGAAAATAACCGCTAACCACACAGGTGGAACAAAAAACATCACCACACCAATAACAAACAACGTTAAATTAATATTTTTAAAGAGTTGAATAGCAGTAAAACGTTTAGCAAAATAACCAGCAGCCATCGCGCCTAATATAGTACCAACCACGGATGTTGACACAAAGGCTGATTTCATCGCAGTACCCGCTGCTGAGCTAACGCCACCCATCATCAAGTAAGTTGCATAGTAAAGCGTTGCTGAACTACGCATAACGCCAGCCATACTTGAAAAGAAGGTAATAAGAGCCACAATACACCACTGATCATTGCCTAATAAGCATTTTAAATCTTTTTTAACACTGACATTTTTATCTTCAATTGGTACCACTCTTTCTTTAGTGGTTGCAAAACAGAATACTAACATACCAATTGCAATAACGCCCATTATCGCCATGGTTAACTGAAATCCGAGTTGCTTATTTTCTTTTCCTAACCAATCGACTAAGAATAATGTACCGATTGATACCATAAGCCCTGATGCCGATGAAATAGTAAACCGATAGGATTGAGCAGATAAACGATCTTTCTCATCACGAGCAATAACACCACCTAGAGCACAATAAGGGATATTAATAAATGTATAACAAAGCATTAATAATGCATAGGTAATGTATGCATATAAAAGTTTACCTGAATAACCAAAATCTGGTGTTGTATAAGTCATAACAGCTAGTACAGCATAAGGAATAGCAAACCAAATTAACCATGGTCTAAATCGTCCCCATCTTGTTTTAGTACGATCAGCGACCATACCTGTAATCGGATCGATAATAGCATCGAAAATTCGTGTAGCGAGGAACATTATGCCAACCGCAGCAGCAGAAAGGCCATAAATATCAGTATAAAAATAGGTCAAAAACATCGTCACTGAGGAATAGACAATACCACAGGCTGCATCGCCCATCCCAAAGCCGATTTTTTCCATGACTGATAATTTTTTATTATTATCCATCATAAACTCCTTTTAGTTATCAAAATATGATTTGCATAAAACTGTCATTATTTAATTATCGGTTGCGTTAACAACTTATTGAAAAAATAACAATAAATAGAGTTTATAAAATTCATTTTCAAAACAGTATTATGATTTTACATACCTTAATTACGTTATATGGTTAATGTGATAGATATCACAAATTTATAACGCCATTTTGGACACAAATAATGTAGGAGGTATCGATATTTGACGAGCTTTAATGGCAAGAAGAACTGAATTCTCGAGGTTTATTTTGATAATTTAGATTAATTGTGGTAGAGCATTGAATAATGTATTAAAAAACCTCTCATGGAGAGGTTTATTTATTAATTACATTAAAATTTATAACCAACACCAAGCATCATCACCCAAGGATCAAGTTTATACTTTGCAGTTACTTTAGTATTGCCCAGATGAGTAGTGGCTTTAGTTTCAATATCAATATAACGGACTTGAGCATTGACTAGCCAATTATCGTTAAAAGTATAATCGGCACCGACTTGAGCAGCCCAACCCCAAGAACTATCCAAATCTAGACCATGAAAACCTGCTTTTTTGGCTTCGCCACTGAGTTTTTCATCAAAGAAGAAAGTGTAATTGACACCGAGTCCTACATAAGGTTGGAGTTCATAATTACCATCAAGTGGATACCAAATTGCACTTAATGTCGGTGGTAAATGTTTAATTTTACCTAATTTTGCGCCAGCCAATCCGGTAGAATTACCTCCGCCTAGTTTAACTTGATGACTAAATGGTGTTGCGCCTAATAATTCAATACCGAAATTATCAGTAACCATATATTGAAAGTTTAGCCCAAGTTGCGTGTCATTATTAGCTTTGGCTTTAAGATCGCTTTTTGCTCCACCAACTTTAACATGATCACTTTTATCTTGTGGATGAACATAGACTGGACCGCCACGAATAATGATTTGATCAGCACTATGAGCGAAAGCTGCTGAACTGGCTAATCCAAATGTGACTAGCATAGCTATTGACGTTACCTTCATTTATTATCTCCTTATGTTACTTATATCTACTGACAATTTAACCAGAAATACGAGTTTAATTATCAGACCTTGCTGAAGTAAAAATCTTAATCAATTGAAGAAATATAGCTAAAAGTAATTAGTGATATGTTATCACTATAATTAGTGTATTGATATGCTGTTGAAATAATTTTCATCTAAAAAATTGTTTATTAATTGCATAATTGATTCAGAGTCAATTGGTCGATATTGAATTTGTTTAAAATCACTTTTTGTAAACGAATTTAGGGCTTTCTAGGATGGATTTTAGGCTTTTAAAACCCCGTTCCTCAAATTTTTTGCTTGGTTGAGTTTTGGACGTTTTGTTATTTGGTGGCTATTTATATATGTTGTTTCCGTTTGAATAAAGAGTGTTTAAGTGAATGCTCTTTACCAACTTCCACGGCGACCACGCAAGTGGTCACGATGTGACAGCCTACCGCCTGCGTTCGCTTTTAATGCGTCTATGTTTGTCATGCTAACTTCACTCAGTTGTCAGCACATTGTTGATATCGTTAAATTAAATACTCCAAACTTATTTGTAAGAAATAGATTTTCAGTATTGGTACTAGCTGATTTTTTGATGACGCCATAGCCATTTACCACTAATAAGTCGATAATAAAAGAAAATACTTCTAATAATCCAATCTAAAAACATACCGAACCAAACGCCAATAACTCCAAATCCAAAATAGACGCCAAAAATATAACCCACAACAATCCGACACATCCACATACTAGCAATAGCGACCCACATGGTATAACTTGCATCTTTCGCACCTTTAAAACCATATGGTAAAACAAAGGATGAAGCCCAAAAAGGGGTAAATAAGGCATTAAACCAAAGTAAATGTTTGGAGATTTCTATAACTTCTTTATCATTAGTGTAAAGCGAGCTTAATAATCCTGCGAATGGGATCGATAAAAAGGCTAAAAAACAGAGTAATAAACTGGTTAGATGAAAAATAAATTTAAGTTGCCGTGTTGGTTGATAAATTTGTCCCATACCAATACGTTTACCTACAATAATTGTTGATGTTGCACCAAGTGTTCCACCTGGTAAATTAAGCAATCCGGCAATTGAAAACGCAATAAAATTAGCAGCTATAGTTGAGGTGCCCATACCTGCGACAAAGGTTTGCGTAAGCAATTTTCCGATATTAAACATTACCGATTCCACACTAGCAGGAATTCCAATACTTAAAATATCAATTAAAATTTTGCCATTAAATGAATGAAAATAACTACGGAGGGGAATAAATAACGCCCGACTTGGTTTTATGGTTAAGACTAATAAAATAAAGAACATGCCGCAATAGCGTGAAATTGTTAAGCCGATACCTGCGCCAATAAAACCTAATCCTTGCCAACCAAAAGCGCCGTAGATTAGCACATAACTGATCGTCAAGTTTAGAATGTTCATGATAATGTTTAAGTACATTGGTAATTTGGTATTGCCAGCACCACGTAATGCACCACAACCAACTAAAATAAAAGCAAGCGCAGGGTAGCCTAAAACGGTTAATCTTAGAAAAGTAAGCGTTAATTCCTTCACTTCAGGATCGGCTTTACCTGCAATAATTTCGACAATCCAATAACCAGAGAACTCGACAAACAAAAACAGTAAAATCGAAATTATTACTAATAACGTAATGGATTGCCTTGCTGCGACCACCGCTTTTTTACGATTATGTCGTCCTAAGCTAAACGCCACCACCACAGATGTCCCTAGTGCAACTGCCATAAAGAAGGACATGACAATCATATTAAAGCTTTCCGCAAGACCGACGGCAGCCATCTCGGCCTTACCAATCCAACTCACTAAAAATGTACTAAAAATCCCCATCAAAATGACTGACAAATTCTCAATCAAAATTGGCATAGCTAAAGGGTAAATTTCGCGCCAGAACAGCACATTATTTGAACGTCGTTTTTTATAAAGTTGAAGATTCTTTAATCGACTAACAAGTTGAAAATCCAATTTCAGGCCTAAAATTTTATTTAGAAAATTGAGTATATTATAACGCCTTTATTTGCTAAAAATGAAATTAAGTTTTATAAAAGAATCAAAATTAATAATTATCATTATCAATAGAGCGTAGCTCTATTTCAAGGCTTATAAATTATAAATAAATTGAGGAATGGAGTTTTATTGTCAAAATTAAATAAATAAAATACCATTGCTAAAAATTTTTGGAGGAAAGGTATGAAGAAATTATTGGTTGGTGGCTTTTTAACCTTAGTTTTAATTGGATGTTCTACTAGACCACCAGCTGAACATGAAATAAAACAAGTACCAGAAGCAAGAATATTCAATCATCAAACTAAACTAGATAATAATGCGACATTAGTGTTTATCAGAGATAAAGGATTGACTGGTAGTGGATGTTACATAAATTTATTTTTAAATGGGCAAGAAGTTGCTAAGTTTGAAACTAAAGAAAGGGCAACTTTTTATCTGCCTGCTGGTGAAGTTATTATTGGTGCATCTATACAAGGTCACGGATTGTGTAGTTTTAATGCTCCCCGTCGTGAACGTGATTTTAATTTAAATAACAATGAGAAAAAAATCTTTAGATTATTTATAGACCAAAATGGAAACACTGACATAATTCCAACAACTTTATATCAATGATTCAAAAGTTTAAAAAGAACCTGTATTGCAGGTTCTTTTATTTCTTAAATTATTATAAGTAAATCAAAATTTAAATAATCAAATCAGATAAAAGTATATTACTTTATTACAAATCAATATGATGAGTCTTGTTTAGTGACATTAGCAAAGTGCTGACAATTGAGTGAGATTATCATGACAAAGCAGTTGTTTGTCAGGAAAAAATACAGCCAGTGCGTTAAAAGCGAACGATGACGGAAGACAGTTACGCAAACCTTCTTTACTCGGATGTAATCGCCGTATAGAAATAGCCATCAAACAGCAAAACGTCCGAAATAGATCGAATAAAAAATTTGAGGAACGGGATTTTTGAAATCTAAAACATCCTATTACTAATTATTTTTTTGACTTAAAATAAAATATTTAAAAATCAACATATTGAAGAATAGCTCAAAAAAAGGTTTTTATTGGTAAAATTAGACTTTGCCTTTTTACCAACAACATTTATAGCATATTGTGGTCTAGTGCATTGCAGTATAGATAGTTTATAGAACAAACAATAACATCGATAGGTTTATTTAAGATTAGGCGCTTGTTGCTATTCCAAAAGATAAAGCGCTTGCAAATAATGAACGGTACATAATGTCAATGACAAAAACAATCATAGGCAGGCCACAAAAATGATAAAGGTATCGAAGGAACAACGCATTGTAATCCGCAAATCGCATTGATTTGCTTATCCTAGTTGAACCGAAACTATCCAAAGTATAATGGTGACAATAAATTCAAATCTATTGAGTACAATAGGGATTTATACGCTACTTATTGGCATAAGTAAATAAATTTGCGTGGAAGAAAAATTTGAAAAACAATGATTTTTTTGATATTTTGTTTCCATTTGTTTTGAATGGAAATGAAACATGAAAAAAATAATTGTTGTCTCTATATTGACTTTACTTAGTTTTAATTCATTTGCTAATGATAATGCAAAAAGACTCACAGAACAGATTTTAAAAGGTGATATTTCCATTTTTAGAAATGAAGGAAATTCAAATATTCGTCATGCGATACCTACTGTAAATGCTTTACAATTAATTAGCGAGTATAACAACAACCAATATAAATATGAAAAGACATATAATAATCAAAATGTTAATATTAAAACTTCAGCTTCAGGCTTAAAAACTGATTTAAGTGGTGAACCCTTCGTCGTGGCAAATGGTAAAAATCAATTTGAATATGTATTGCTAGAGTTGAAAAATAAAGATGATGCGAAAGAAATTAGTGAAGGTAACAAATTAGATTTAATCTGCGTCGGTACTAAAGATAATCTCAGTTTTCCGATATTAAAAAATTGTGTTAAGTCTGACGATTATTTTCAAAAATATTTTGAAGTAACAATGTCAAAAATCAATAAATTAGAAAAAGACGATAAACCGTCATCACCGATAGAGACCTTTTATTTAGCATTATGGAAATTCGATATTCAAAAACCTAATACATTAGACAAATATAAAACATTTAGTGAACTTATGCAGAATAAATCAGATTTCGATGAAGTAACAGCATTAGTTAAAGCGAATATTACAGAAGAAAACCGCACTACTACAATGCCAACACCATGATTTTAGTTAACTACAGATTAGGTCGTTAAAAAATTTACTCAAACCGCCAATAGTGCGGTTTCTTATTGCTCAAATTATTATAAATAACATGCCGTCACAAAAAATTAATTTAATATTTTAGTATAAATGGTATGAAAAGAAAGTGTTAAAGACAGTGAATATTCAGGGAACAAATTCAAAAATCGATAGCTACCAACTTATCAATTTGTTTCATTATATTAAATATAAAGCCAAGTATAGATTTAACGCAAGTATAAATACATATTATTTTGATGCTTTTTTATCGAAAATAAAAGTTTTTTAAATCTGTTTTTTACAAAATAATCATGATCAAATCATGCTCGCAATTTTTTATTTGATGATGATTGATATGACTTATCGTGGTTATATGGATATTAGAAAGAATGCATTCTCAAATAGAATTAATAAAGCCTGCATTATGAGCACTAGATTCGAGTTTTAAAGACTCTTTTTTACTCAATGTCGAACTAGCCCAAAATTAATTATTGAGCGAGAAACAGCGCATATTAAAGCAAAAAATATAATTGATAAATGGAATAATGTTTTGTCTGTAATTAGACAACATTAGTAAAACAACCCTTTTTTTACCGACACTTATAATTCATTTAAAATCAAACAATTATAAATGGGTGTGAAAAAAGGTTTTTTAGTTATAAATTGGTTATTATTCTTTTTCTGAACAAAGTTTATTGTGTATAATGTTCTTGTTCACTGCCGAGTAGGTAGTTTAGAAACTTGGGGGTATCTTGATTTTGTTCAATTGCGAGTTCACTGCCGAGTAGGTAGTTTAGAAACCTACCAATGAGCAAATAGCATCATCCGACAAGTTCACTGCCGAGTAGGTAGTTTAGAAAAATTAACAGCCAAAAATAAATAATTAAATGTTGTTCACTGCCGCATAGTTATTCAAAAATTTTCTAGAAACAGTTTATTAAAAATGTCTAACTCATGATTTAGGCATTTGTCACTTTTTGACTGCTGCAAAATGATGAAATTGGCATTTAAAAATTTGAGGAAAAGGGTTTTTAATAACCGCAAATTTAGCGAAAAAATTAAATGTTAATTCCGAAAAACAAAATTGTAACTTAAACTTGAACGCTTAAGCAGATCACTATATTATACGCGCCTTAAAATTCATCAATCAGCCATATACTTGAAAGAGTCCTAATGTTAATTAATGCCAAAGATATTCTTGAAAAATTAAATCCACATAATAAAGTAAACTACGATTCAGTTTTGAAAGAGGTGATTGCTGATTGGCAGTTAGCATCAGCGCGACCAAAGTTACTTATTCATAGTTGCTGTGCACCATGTAGTACTTATGTACTGGAGTATTTGGCTCAGTATGCAGATATTACTATCTATTTTGCTAATTCGAATATTCACCCGCGAGTAGAATATGAGTATCGTAGTGTTGTGCAACAAAAATTTATTGCTGATTTCAATCAAAAAACCGGCAACAATGTTCAGTTTTTAGAAGCTCCGTATCAACCAGCAGAATTTATTAAAAAGGTTGAGCATCTACGTGATGCACCAGAAGGTGGTGAGCGTTGTCATCTTTGTTATAAGATGCGATTAGATTTAGCGGCGATTAAAGCACAAGAGTTGGGCTTTGATTATTTCGCTAGTGCTTTAACGCTAAGTCCAAAAAAGAATAGCCAGAAAATTAATCAAATTGGTTTTGAGATTCAAGAGCTTTTTTCGGTAAACTATCTGCCTTCTGATTTCAAGAAGAATAATGGTTATAAACGATCTATCGAACTTTGTAAGGAGTATGATGTTTATCGTCAGTGTTATTGTGGTTGCATTTTTGCTGCAAAAGCACAAGGGGTTGATTTAAAGAACGTTATTGCCACGGCAAAGCAAGGTTTGGCAAATGCATAACGTTAATTTAGCGGATTTTGTATTTGAAACTCCGTTGAATTTTTATTAGTCAAAAAATATCCAAAAATATCCAAAAATGTCATTTTTTAAACAAATAGATTAAAAATTAGAAAGATTTCGCTATAATAATTCCACAATAAAAATATAGTTATTTAGTAATATTTGTGACCCTTTTATAGGTTAAGTCTAATTTTGCAAATGTGAGTTTGTTTATGCCAAAAATGTATAGACTTGGATTGGATGTCGGATCTACTACAGCAAAATGTGTCGTGCTTGATAAGCAAGATAATTTTGTTTATACCAATTATGTTCGCCATAATACCCATATTGTTCCAACAGTTTTATCACTATTAGATGAAATTAAACAACAATTGGGTGAAGAGATTGTATTATCGGTCAAGGTGACTGGTTCTGCTGGGATGGGTATTTCAGAAAAAGCCGATATCGCCTTTATTCAAGAGGTGGTTGCCGCTTCGGAAGTGGTGCAGCGCAAATATCCAGAGGTTAGAACGTTAATCGATATTGGCGGTGAAGATAGTAAAATGATCTTCTTTTTTCCTGACCGCCCGCCTGATATTCGAATGAATGGTAGTTGTGCTGGAGGTACTGGGGCATTTATCGATCAGATGGCGACCTTGCTCAATACTCCAGTACAAGAATTTGATCTTCTAGCAACTCAACATGATAAAGTCTTTCCTATTGCATCACGTTGTGGTGTATTTGCTAAGACTGATGTGCAAAATTTAATTAGCCGTAATGTATCAAAAGAGAATATTGCCTATTCAGTTTTACATGCTGTCTGTATTCAATTGGTCAATACGTTAGCTCGTGGTTATGATATCGTACCCAAAGTAATGTTGATTGGTGGACCGTTTTCGTTTATTCCAACGTTAGGCAAGGCCGCGTTAGAGACACTAAAGTTAAATGAAGACCAGATAGTTACCACCGAGCATCCTACTTTGTTGTCCGCTTGGGGCGCAGCGATTCATGCAATTGAACGTAGTCAACTTACACTTACTGAATTTATTGATAGATTAAATGCCTCAACCAAGATTCAAGTCAATCAGTCTTTTAGGTTAAAACCACTTTTTAATCAAGCCTTGTCTTTTGATGATTGGCAACAAAAACGCAACTATATTCAAATCCCCCGTCTAGCTTTAACAGCTTACCAAAAACAGAAAGCGTATTTGGGAATTGATAGCGGTTCAACTACCACTAAAATTACCTTAATTAGTGAGGATGACGAGCTACTTTTTACTTATTATGCGCCTAATAATGGCCACTCAATCACCGCATTAATTAAAGGGTTAACGGTATTAAAGGATGAGATTGCTGCATCAGGTAAAGAGATTATTATTGCTCGCACAGGTGTCACTGGTTATGGTGAGGAACTACTAAAAGCCGCTTTTGCGATTGATGATGGTCTAGTCGAAACAATGGCGCATTTTGCTGCTGCTAAACATATTGAGCCTAAGGTCAGTTTTATCATGGATATTGGTGGTCAAGATATGAAAGCCATCTTTATTGCCAATGGTGTCGTAAATCATATTGAGTTAAATGAAGCATGTTCTTCTGGCTGTGGTTCATTTATTGAAACCTTCGCAAAATCACTCAATTCAAATACTATTGATTTTGCTGACGCAGCATGTAAGTCCAATAATCCCTGTGATCTGGGTACCCGTTGCACAGTTTTTATGAACTCAAAAGTGAAACAGGCACTGCGTGAAAACGCAACAATGGGCGATATTTCTGCAGGGTTGGCTTTTTCAGTGATTAAAAATGCCATTCATAAAGTACTGAAATTACATGATATGCGCAAATTAGGTGATCATATTGTGGTGCAAGGAGGGACGTTTAAAAATCCTGCGGTGTTTCGTGCCTTAGAGCAGTTAACTGGGGCTCAAATTGCTAGTTCAAATATTCCTGAACTCATGGGGGCTTATGGTGCAGCATTAGTGGCAAAAAACCATTATGAGCAACAACCAACACCTTCGCAATTTATTGGATTAGATAATCTACATAAAGCTGAAGATAATAAAGCGAAACCATCACGCTGTAAGGGGTGTGAAAATAAATGTGATATTATGATTTATCGTTTTGCCAATGGTCAGCGTTATTATTCTGGTAATAAATGCGAACGCTTTTTGAGTAATAATCAATATCAAGATAAAAATGCATTTAATATGTTTGATTATAAAAATGCGTTATTATTTGAGCGAACCAATATCCATAATACTGAATCTAAGCTCAATGTTGGTATTCCTCGTGTTTTAGGACAATACGAAAATTTTCCATTTTGGCACACGTTGTTAACCAATAGTGGTATTAATGTAACGTTATCACCATACTCGACGCATGAGATTTATGAAAAGGGCGCAGGTACAGTAATGTCGGATAGTATCTGTTTTCCTGCCAAATTGGTTCATGGGCATATTATGGAGCTGATTGAGCAAAAGGTTGATCGTATTTTTATGCCGATGGTGGTGTTTGAATCTGATCAGTTTACTAATGCAGTTAACAGCTATAACTGTCCAATTGTCAGTAGCTATGCTGAGGTGGTAAATAGTGCTATCAATCCTAACCAAAAATATAACGTGCCACTGGATTATCCAGTGATCAATTTCAGTAATCAAAAATTATTGAAAAAGGGCTGTATTAATTATTTAACTTCGCTTGGTATTGCAGAAAAGATAGCTAATCAAGCATTTTCTGATGCATTAGCTGCTCAAGCGGAATATAAAAAATCGCTGTATAGCAAAGCGGTTGAAGTACTGAATAATGCTAAACAAACGGGGCGTTATGTATTTATTTTGGCAGGTCGTCCTTATCATAGTGATAGCTTAATTAATCATAAAACGCCAGAGATCTTAAATGCGCTTGGTTGCGATGTAATAACCGAAGATTCAGTGTTAGGTGCGATCAGCCAATTATCACCCGAACTACAAATTTGCTCACAATGGAGTTATCCAAATCGCTTATATGCAGCAGCTAGTTTTGTTGCTGAACAACCGAAAAATATTCAGTTTGTACAACTTAATTCGTTTGGTTGTGGCCCTGATGCGATTGTCACCGATGAATGTAAAGCAATTTTAGAGTCTAAAGGTAAAACGTGCACCATCATTCGTATTGATGAGATCACGGCAACAGGTTCGGTACGATTGCGATTACGTTCGATTATTGAGTCAATCCGTATGAATCACCAACAACCGTTAAAAGTTGTTGAGCGTAAAAAGACGGCTATTTTTGCTAAACAAGATAAACAGAGACGGACTATTTTAGCACCTTATATCTCCGATTTTTATTCACCACTATTACCGCCGATTTTTGCGTTGTCAGGTTATAAACTTGAAACCTTGCCAAAACCAGATAAAAGTTCGGTTGATTGGGGACTTAAATATTGCAATAACGAGATATGCTATCCAGCGACCATTATTGTTGGTGATATTATTAAAGCACTTAATTCAGGTAAATATCAACGTGATGAAGTGGCTATCGGCATTACTCAAACGGGTGGACAGTGTCGAGCGAGTAGTTATCTTTCTTTAATTAAGAAAGCAATGATTAGTAATGGTTTCGAAGATATTCCTATCGTGTCACTCAGTACCGGTAATATTAATGAAATTGAGCAACCAGGTTTTAGAATTAATTGGCTAAAAACTTTACCAACGACGTTTTTTGCGATGTTATTTACTGATTCGATTTCGAAGATGTTCTACTCGATTGCGCCTAGAGCCAAATTTAAACAACAAGCTAATCAATTGAAAGAGCTTTATATTAGAAAATTACAACAACTTATCAATCAACATAAAGGCAAAAAGGCGATCTTTGCGTTGTTAAAAGAGGCGGTAGAGCATTTCAATCAAATCGAGACATTAAATAAAGATTGCCCACAAATTGGTATTGTTGGTGAAATTTATGTTAAATATAACAGTTTTGGTAATCAACATAGTGTTGATTGGCTAGTTGATCAGGGTATTGAACCTGTTATTCCGCCAATGATTGAGTTTTTTGCACAATGTTTTGTTAACTATGATAGTAATGTTGACAATTATATTGTTAACAAGAGTTTCGTCGCTTATTTTGTTCACTTTTTTGAAAAGGTAGCGCAAAAGTATATTGATCAAACTAATCAGATTTTATCTGATTTTAAACACTATCAACCATTTCATAATATTCGTGATATGGCGAAAAAGGCAGAAGAAATTTTAAATTTAGCCAATCAATATGGTGAGGGTTGGTTAATTCCTGCAGGAATTATGACCTTTGCTGAGCATGGCATCAATAATGTTATTAGTTTGCAACCATTTGGCTGCATTGCTAATCATGTTGTTTCTAAAGGGGTTGAGAAACGTATGCGTGATCTTAATCCAAAATTGAATCTACTCTATTTGGATTTTGATGATGGCGCAGGTGAAGTCAATGTACTCAATCGTTTGCATTTTATGGTAAGTTCATTAAAGTATGCTCAATTACAAAGAATTGTATAATTATATATTAAGGATCGATTTGTGTTTTCTATTTATCAATTAAAATCTCGCTTTCAAACATTGCTTCGTCCTTATGTTAATTCGCTTTATTATTCACGAATAACCGCCAATCAAGTCACGTTAGCTGCTTGTGCTGGATCGATATTGATTGCTTTATTAGTTGGCTTTTTTGCCGATCATCAATGGCCGTTTTTGTTAATACCCGTATGGATGTTTATCCGGATGGCTCTTAATGCTATTGATGGTATGTTAGCCAGAGAATATCGTCAGAAATCCAATTTAGGAGCCTATTTAAATGAGATTTGTGATGTGATTTCCGATTGTGCTCTGCTGTTAATCTTTACTCAAATAAATCAAGTTAATACCAATTTAATGATATTAGTAATCTTGTTATCATTTCTAACCGAATACGCAGGCGTACTAGGTGTGATGATTGGTAGCTCTCGACGTTATGATGGACCTATGGGGAAAAGCGATCGAGCTTTAGCTTTCAGCCTAATTAGTTTAGGAATTGCAACCTATTTATTGCCTCTTGAATGGCTAAATGTTCTATTGTGGTTTATCACCTTTTTGTTATTAATTACTGTGATTAATAGAGTGAAAAAAGGATTGCAAGAAGCGAAAAATAATAAGGAATAAGGAATGCGTGAACAGCAGCAAAACACATTTATTAGTCATGATGACTGTCAATTATTTTATCGTTATTGGCCTGCAGTCGATAGTGATACTAAAACGCCTTCAAAAGCAATTGTACTTTTTCATCGTGGGCATGAACATTCAGGACGAATTGCCCATTTAGCTGAAGAGCTGGAATTACCTGATTTCCATATTTTTGCTTGGGATGCGCGAGGAAATGGCCAATCTGATGGTCAACGTGGTGATGCGGTAAATTTTGCCACTCTGATAAAAGATGCTAACTGTTTTATACAGCATATCATTAAAGAATATGCGATTGAAATGCAAGATATTGCTATTATCGCTCAAAGTGTTGGAGCCGTAATTGCTGCTGGTTGGGTGCATGATTATGTACCGAATATTCGCGCTTTAGTTTTAGGTGCTCCAGCTTTTAGCGTTAAATTATATGTGCCATTAGCGGTACCTGGACTTAAGTTATTATATAACTTGAAAGGCAATTTCTTTGTAAATAGTTATGTCAAACCGAATTTACTAACTCATGATGACAGTCGAGCAGATTCTTTTAATAAAGATCCTTTAATTACTAAACCCATTTCGGTTAGATTACTGCTTGATTTGTATGCGGTAGCGGATCGAATTGTTAAGGATGCCAACGCGATCACTGTTCCTACACAGTTATTAGTTTCTGGTTGTGATTTTGTGGTGCGACGAAAACCACAACAGGCGTTTTATGATAATTTAGGAACCAATCAAAAAGAGTTTCATATCCTACCAAAATTTTATCATGATACCTTTGGTGAAAAAGATCGTTATATGGCAATTGATAGAGCAAGGCGATTTATTCAAGGTTGTTTTGCTAATCAACCCAATGTTCCAAAGTTAACTAATGCCGATCGGGTAGGTTATACTCGATCCGAAACCGATAAGTTAGCTTTACCACCTTCGGGTTGGCTTAAACCATGGTATTGGAAGTTAGTCAAAGCGACCTTGAAATATGCTAGTAATATGTCGGATGGAATTAAACTAGGATTTGAAACAGGTTTTGATTCCGGTAGTACACTTGATTATGTTTATCGAAATGAGCCATCCGGCACTTCAAAATTGGGGCAATTTTTTGATTATCTCTATTTACAATCTATTGGTTGGCGAGGGATTCGACAACGAAAAATTCATCTTGAACTGCTCTTAAAGCAAGCTATTGAACTGTTACAACAACAATCTACTGAAGTAAATATTGTTGATATAGCCGCAGGGCATGGTCGATATATTTTAGAAACCATTAATCAAATCGCTAATAAACCTAATTCGGTTTTGTTGCGCGATTATAGTGATATTAATATCCGTGATGGACAAGCACTAATTGAGCAACAAGGTTTAAGCGACATCGTTCGTTTTGAAAAAGGCGATGCATTTAACCGTGAGCAACTCGCACAATTATCTCCGCAGCCTAATTTAGCTGTGGTATCAGGATTGTATGAATTATTTGGTGATAATCAACTGTTACAGCAATCTTTATCTGGCTTGGCTGATGCAATTCCACAAGGTGGGTATTTACTTTATACCAATCAACCTTGGCATCCTCAATTAGAGTTTATTGCTAGAGCGTTAACTTCACATCGGGAAGGGCAACCATGGATCATGCGACGCCGAACACAGATCGAGATGGATCAGTTAGTTGCCGAAGCAGGTTTTAGTAAAGTGACCATGTTAGTAGACCAGTGGGGGATTTTTACCGTATCACTGGCACAACGAACTTCGCATTGATTATGTTAAAACTCTTTAGCCGACTTAATGTCTATAAATGTGTATGGTTAGCCGGTTTATCAGTATTCTTTTTTGCTAGCTATAATTTTGCCAACTGGCTATCATCTCAACGTGAGGATGTAACAAGTCTATTTTTTAGTTGGGAATATTCTATTCCACTTTGGTCATGGACGATAATTCCTTATTGGTCTATCGATCTGATGTATGGATTAGCTATTCTTTTAACATCTTCTTGGCAATCACTTAAAAATCTTGGTTTACGGCTGTTAACGGCACAAGTGATTTGTATCACCTGTTTTCTAATTTTCCCGCTTAAGTTCTATTTTGAACGCCCAGCTTTGGATGGATTTTTGGGCTTGATGTTTGATATTTTAATGGGATTTGATAAACCATTTAATCAAGCTCCTTCATTACACATCACATTATTAGTTATTTTATGGCAATTTTATGTTCAATATTTTAAGGGATTAGGGCGTTATATATTACATTTTTGGTGTTTTTTAATTGCACTTTCGGTTTTAACGACTTGGCAACATCATTTTTTCGATATTCCAACTGGATTATGGGTAGGGTGTTTTTCTCTTTGGTTATGGCCCGATAATATGACGACGCCGTTAAAACATCGACCATTAACTAAAAACTATATTTGGGCGATGATCTATTTTTGTTTATGCCTACTGTCATTCACTATAGCTATTTACATTTCTGGCTGGGCACTCTGGTTGTTATGGTTGGCTGGTGCATGGTTATTGATTGCAACTAATTATTTGTTGTTTGGCGCCTCCGGTTTGCAAAAACAGCAAAATGGTCATTTTAAGTTAGCCGTTTATCTGCTCTATTTGCCATTTTTTGCTATTATGTGGCTCAATTCAAGGTTATGGACAATTAAACATCCAACTGATGATTTGATTATTGATGAAGTTTATTTAGGTCGCATTCCATCCTCAAAAACGCTAAATCAAAATCATTTTATATCGGTTGTCGATCTTTGTGCCGAGTTGCCAATTGGATTTTTTAACGGTAACTATAAGCTTATTCCTGTTTTAGATATGACCCCCTTATCACAACAAGAGTGTCAGCAGGCTGCACAAGCTATCGAATATTATCGACAGCAGGGTAAACTATTAGTCTGTTGTGCTTTAGGTTATTCGAGAAGTGCAACTGCAGTTATTGCATGGTTATTGTGGACTAAAAGAGCTAATACTCTGCAACAGGCGATAGGAATAGTAAAAGAACAGCGGAATTCAATTGTAATTTCTAGCCAGCAACAACTGATTTTATCCAATTGGTTGGTTAACTTTAAAGATGAGATAGCGATATGTTGAGTAGTAATAATAGGTCGCAAAATAGTGTAACTAAAATAGATATAGTAACGTTTTGTTGTTTTTTATCGATAAGTAAACATATTGATCTTTTTTCGATACTATTAACCATATTAGCTGCTATTGTCGCTTTGATTCATATTTCTCTAACATCATTAACTATCAGTTGTCTAATCATTTTTATTCTAGGTTTAATGAGTAAGTATTATGCAATAAGGATAGATTTTGATAGAAAATTGTTTGAATATTTATCTGAGCATGTTGATCATTTACCAGAAGAGCTGCTAGCTATGGACATAGCATTAGCCAATTTGCAACTAATCAAACCTCATCAATCATCAAGAACGCTGTCTGAACGGCAAAAAGGGATTTTATCACTGTTTAAAAGGCAGGTAGTACTATTTTTATTACAAAATTGTTTAATCGTTTTTATAATGATTAATGCTATTATCACAAGTTAATAGATTACCACCACAGCAATATAAGGAGCGCTGAAATGTCCCATTTCCAATATGATACACTATTATTATTTTTGGGCATCGGCTTGTTTTTATTAGTGGCAACAATTATTGGTCAATTGTTAAAATATCGTCTTACATCGCCTAATAGTGTTATCGATAATTTAAATACTCGCATCAATGCGTGGTGGGTAATGGTTGCCATTATTGGTTTAGCATTTTGGTTTGGACAACTGGCAGTAATTTTTTTGTTTTTTGTTATTTCAGCTTTAGCATTGCGAGAGTTTCTTATTTTAACGCCTATCAATCACTCTGATTATTTTGCCCTAATATTTGCTTTTGCAGTTGCTTTACCTATGCAATATATTTTGGTCGCCTTAACATGGTATGGTTTATTTAGTATCTTTATTCCTGTTTATGCTTTCTTGTTTCTGGCGATATTTGCCACAATAACTGGTTCAACCGCTAATTTTTTGGCGAGAATAGCCGATGTGCAATGGGGATTAATGATTACGGTATATAGTATCTCGTGTGTGCCAGCATTATTAGTATTAGATATCGAAAATTACCAAGGCCGTAATCTATTACTCATTGCTTATTTAGTATTAATCGTTCAGTTATCTGATGTGTTGCAGTACGTATTTGGCAAATTGTTTGGTAAACATAAAATTAGCCCAAACGTATCACCATCAAAGACGATTGAAGGCTTTATTGGTGGTGTTTTATCTGCTAGTTTTATTGGTGCCTGTATGTGTTGGATCACTCCGTTTACTTTTATACAATCAGGACTTATTTCTTTAATGATCACTTTGTTAGGATTTATGGGTGGTCTAGTTATGTCTGCTATTAAACGCGATCGTGGCGTAAAAGATTGGGGTAAACTAATAGGTGGTCACGGTGGAATACTTGATCGTTTTGATTCTATTTGCTTTGCTGCGCCGATATTTTTTCATATCGTAAGATATTTTTGGGTAGTATAGCTTTTAATGTGATGAAAAATATTAGCAAAACTATCAGATAATCAAATAATTTCAAAAATTGATGCTAAAAAAGAGCAAAAAAAGTTAATTTATGATATAAATACATCCATTGTATTAACGTTAGATATATGTAAGGACTATAATATGTTAAAAGAGCAAATGGTAGTAAAAAATTCAACTGGTTTACATGCACGCCCAGTAACAACGCTTGTTAAATTAGCTGGCCGTTATAAATCATCAATTGAACTTGTTTATAACGACAAAGCCATTAAATTAAAAAGCATGATGGGTTTACTTGGTGCTGGCGTTAAAGGTGGTTCAACTGTTGAAATCATCTGTGATGGTGAAGATGAACAAGCAGCAATGGATGAAATCCGTGAATTATTTGCTACAGGCTTTGGTGAATAATTTTAAGCGATTTTAACTTAGCTTATTTTATTTACTGAGAAATGAAAATTCCGTCGACTAAAGTCGACGGAATTGTTTTAAAAGGGCATCAACTAAATACTTTTAAGTAGACCTAATAGATTACTAATCTTTGATGATTGAATCCAATTCTGTATGATCAATAGAAGGCAATGATTTGGTAAAACATCGAGTTAAATAAAGCAAATAACAAAATCCAATTACTAACCAAATTAAACCTACCGTCATCGCTGTCGTTTCAAGACTGGTCCATAGCCATAACGAAAGTGATACGCCAATTGCTGGCATTAATCCATATTTTAAAAGCATTGGTACTGTTTTTTCCGTACCACTTAGGTAGCTTTTGATTACGCATAGGTTAACGAAGGTAAAGGCTACTAAGGCGCCAAAACTGATCATTGAAACGACTAAACTTAAATCAAGTACCAAAGAGAGTAGTGAAAAACAGGAAACAAAAATAATTGATAAATAAGGTGTTCGAAAACGAGGATGAATTTTATAGAAGATCTGTTTTGGTAACACACCTTCACGCCCCATTGCATAAAAGATTCGTGACACACTAGTTTGTGCGGTCATTGTAGAGGCAAATACACCTGTCAAATAAGCGGTTTGGAAGAAATTATACATAAAATCATTACCGTATTTGCCAAGTATACTGGTTAGATGACTTATGCTATCAACTTTACGCATTACATCTAAACTGGCAGTATCTTTATTATCAACAAAATCTGTCCATTGTGGGTAAGCTAAATGTGCACAATATGAGACAACTAAAAATATACAACCAGCAATCAATACGGTGCCGATAATTGCTCTTGGTAAGGTTTTTTTCGCATCATTGGATTCTTCTGCTAGTGTTGCTATAGCATCAAAACCTAAGAAGGCAAGACATAATATGGCAGCTCCAGAAAATAAACCACTAAAATCATCGGTTGTGACGGATATTGGTTTTAACATTGTTTCAGGTGTCAAATGAACATTTGTCAATGTCAAAATAATAAACAATACGATGAATAATGCTTGAAAGAAATTCAAAGTAATATTGGCCCAATTAATTAACTTGATTCCAAGGTAATTTAATACACTTACACCTATAATCGATGCCAATACATATACATAAGCTGGAATACTATCATATAGTTCATGTAGATAGATCCCTAAAACCAAATAATTTAATATTGGTAAAAATAGGTAATCAAGAATTTGTGCCCAACCAACTAAGAAACCTGCTTTTCCACCAAACGTTCGTTGTACATAGGTATAAGCCGAACCAGCAATAGGCAGTTTATTTGCCATTCGGCAATAACTTAATGCTGTGAAAAAGATCATGGCAAGGGTGATGATATAGGCTACAGGCAAGTGTCCATTACTGACAACGGTAACTTCCCCATAAGTGGTAAAGATCCCTAAAGGAACCATATAAGCTAAACCAAATGCAATCAATGCAGGTGTGGTTAAAACTCGTTTCATTTTTATTGCGGACATGATTTAATTTGCTCCTCTGTCCCAAAAAACAATAAAAAACTACTAAGTATAGTTTTGCCTTTTTACCCGCTTAAAGCGGCAGGGAATTCTCCCACATTATTATAATTATGCAAGCTAATTTTTAGTAAAGATCATAAGTCCGCATAATTTGTGAGCTTTTTTTTATAAAAAAAATAAGTCAGCTCGTTAATTGTGTTCAATAAATACTAAATTTGAATAATTTAATTGGCTATTTGATGGCTTTATTGTTGTTTGAAAAATGTATTTTCCAATCGATTGTTGCACAGGTTTGATATTGATTAGTTATAAAAAAACACCCTGCCAATGGCAGGGTGTTATATTTTTTAAAACAATAGGTTAGTTCAATTATGCTTGTTGGTAAACTGTTTTGCCGCCTACAATTGTGGTTAATACTTTGACGTTTTGTATACCTGTTGCCGGAATGGTAAAAGGATTACGATCTAAAATAATTACATCAGCAAACTTACCTTTCTCAATAGATCCGATATAGTCTTCTTGTTTTAAAACATAAGCAGCACCGATGGTCGCACAGCGTAGTACTTCAAGTGCTGTTAAATTGCGATCACTGTTTAAACGTGGATGTTCAGCATCAATCTGTCTAGTCATAGCTATTTGGAAATCATACCATTCATTAAGCGGATCAATTGGCCAATCACTACCAAAAGCACAAGTTACCCCAGCATCAATATATTGACCGTGTGCTTCTAAACCATTATAACGTTCAGCACCAAATAATGTTTTATACTGTTCAATCATTGCAGAACTACAGCCGGCCCACTGGAATGAAAAAACAACATTTGCATTTAATTGTTTATAACGGTCAAATTGATGCATCGCACTAAGTTCATTATGCGCTGTGCTTGGTCTAATATCTGCATTGGGTAGTGCTTTACGCATTTTTTCAATCGCATTAAGCACCACTTCAATGGCTCCTTCGCCAACGGTGTGCATGTGTGGATGAAAGCCTGCCCGTGATGATTCTAAAATTAATGCATCAAGCATTTCTATCGAATAATATAGGTCACCATAGCGATCTTTTTCATTTTCTAATTGATAAGGTTGTAATAAACGAGCTGTCATTAATGGAGCTTGCATTACACCATCGACAAATAATTTGGTATGAGATACTTTAATTCCTGGTTTTTGGTTGCCAGTTTTTGTCATTATAATGCTCAGCAAATTGTTTAACGCGATCAATAACTGCCGGAATATCTTCTATACTACCAACATCATCAGGTGGTAATTCTCGGGCTCCAAATAATCGGATCGACAGTTGGTCTTGTTGTTGTAATTTTAGAAATGCATCAGCTTGGGTTTCTGTTATCCGCGCATCCATTACCGCTGTTACACCTTGCTTATTTAATTCTTCTTGTGATAATTTAGCAATGTTTACTGCTTGTTCGTCGATAAGTTTGGAAATACTGTCAAATGCACGCATTGCAGGGGCATCTTCTAATATACCGTTTAAATCACCATCCTGAGTACGCCCAATTTTGCCATCAGATGGTTCAGGTGTATTACGATCAAGGCCAAATTTTTCTAATGCAATGCTGTTGGCAACTAGCGTATGACAGTCATTTGAAAATAGAATGATAGGACGCTGAGTATTAAGTTTATCTAAATCGAATCGAGTAATATCTGTACCAATTGGTAAAACTTCTTGGCGCAACCAGCCTCGAACTTGTAACCAACTACTACTATTGTGAACGGAATCATTGTCTAAATATTGTTGAATAATGGCTAAAGTATCATCTACAGTTAAACTCTGGTAATTTAGATTACATGAGGATAATTGCATGCCGCCCCAAAAGGTATGTAAATGGGCATCAATAATCCCTGGCATCATAGTTTTACCTTGTAGGTCATAGATTATCGTGGAATTATCAACATATTGACTGTTATTTATCTCTTGCGTGCAGCCGGTTGCAATAATATAGCCATTTTGAATTGCAATCGCTTCACAAACCGTATCGTGTTGGTCAGCAGTATAGATGTAACCATTAATATAAATAACATCGGCTTTTGCCATTATTTTTGATTCCTTAAAAAAGATCTGAAATTAAGGGTGAACGATATCAGATTTATAAAAAATTTGTCAAATGCAATAATTTTCTTTATTGTGTGTCAAGATTATGTTACAACTAACATATTTAGTTACAGCGTCACAAGGTGAACCGATGAAATACCAGCAGTTAGAAAACCTTGAATGCGGTTGGAAGTGGCACTATTTAGTAAAAAGGCATTTGGAAGGGGAGCTTATCACTCGTTATATTGAAAAGAGTGCTGCTCAACAAGCCGTAAATGAATTATTGTTATTGGAACACAGACCGACTGCGGTTATTGATTGGATTAAGCAGCATCTAAATCCAGATTTAGATAATCGTATGAAGCAAACCATTCGAGCACGACGAAAACGACATTTTAATGCCGAACAGCAAAATACACGTAAAAAGTCTATTGATTTGGAATTTCTAGTCTGGCAACGATTGGCAAATTTAGCTAAGCGCCGAGGATGTACGCTGTCACAAACAATTACACAACTAATTGAAGATGCAGAGCAAAAAGAGCAATATGCTAGTAAAGTATCGACAATTAAAGATGATTTACTGTCATTACTTGATGTCAATATAGACGGTAAATAACTTAAACTACAGGATAAATAGGTTTAATTATGGGAAAATCCCTTGTTATTGTGGAATCACCAGCCAAAGCAAAAACGATTAATAAATATCTTGGCAAAGATTTCGTAGTTAAATCAAGTGTCGGACATATTCGCGATCTTCCAGTGAGTGGTAGTAGTCAACGCACTGAAAAAACAAGTAAAGATAAAGCCGAGAAAAAAGTTAAACGATCGGAAAAACAAGTGTTAGTCGATCGTATGAGCGTTGATCCTTACAATGGCTGGCAAGCGCATTATGAAATTTTACCTGGCAAAGAACGAGTGGTTGCCGAACTTAAAAAGTTAGCCAAAGATGCCGATATGATTTATCTCGCAACCGACTTGGATAGAGAAGGGGAAGCTATCGCTTGGCATCTAAAAGACGTTATTGGTGGTGATGATAATAAGTATCGTCGAGTCGTATTTAACGAGATAACCAAAACGGCGATTAAAAATGCTTTTAATCATCCAGCCATGTTGGATATGGATCGGGTTAACGCTCAACAAGCAAGACGATTTATGGATCGTGTGGTTGGCTTTATGCTATCACCACTACTTTGGAAAAAAGTTGCTAGAGGCTTATCAGCAGGCCGTGTTCAATCAGTTGCGGTACGCTTAGTGGTTGAACGTGAGCGAGAAATTCATGCATTTATTCCTGAAGAGTATTGGGATCTTTATGCTGATTTAAAAACTGCTCATCAAGAACAATTAACAATGCAAGTAACGCATTATAAAAATGATGCGTTTGAACCTAAAGATCGTGTTGCTATTGATATTGCTTTGGATGAATTAAATAAAAGCCAATATCAAGTCACTAATATTGAAGAAAAACCGACTAAAAGTAATCCAACAGCGCCGTTTATTACTTCAACTTTGCAACAAGCAGCAAGTACCCGTTTAGGTTTTGGTGTTAAAAAAACGATGATGTTAGCACAACGCCTATATGAAGCTGGTTATATTACTTATATGCGTACCGACTCGACTAATTTGAGTCAAGATGCGTTAACCATGGTTCGGGACTACATTGGACAAAACTTCGGAGAGAAGTATTTGCCTAAATCAGCTAACGTTTATAGCAGTAAGAAAAATTCGCAAGAGGCACATGAGGCAATTCGTCCATCGGACGTGAATATTCTAGCGGATAGTCTTGGTGATGTTGAGGCTGATGCAGCTAAATTATATCAATTAATTTGGCGTCAATTTGTGGCTTGCCAAATCACATCAGCCGAATACAACTCAACAACTATTACAGTTAAAGCGGGTGATTTTACCTTAAAAGCTAAAGGTCGAACCTTACGTTTCGATGGTTGGACAAAAGTGCAACCACAATTAACTAAAAATAATGAAGATAAGATGTTGCCAGCCGTATCTATGCAAGATATGTTGGAATTAATTGGTTTAGATCCTAATCAACACTTTACTAAGCCTCCCGCTCGTTACAACGAAGCTTCATTAGTTAAGGAACTTGAAAAACGAGAGATTGGTCGTCCTTCTACTTATGCAACGATTATTTCAACTATTCAAGATCGTGGTTATGTACGATTAGATAATCGTCGTTTTTATGCGGAAAAAATTGGAGAAATTGTCACAGATCGCTTAAGTGAAAATTTCAATGACTTAATGAGTTACGATTTTACTGCTCGCATGGAGCATGCACTTGATGAAATTGCCAATAAAAAGCAAGAATGGCGTGAAGTTTTAGATCAATTTTTTGATGATTTCAGCCAACATTTAACCATTGCAGAACAAGATCCTAATCGTGGTGGCATGCAACTTAATCCACTTGTTTTAACACCAGAAATTAAATGCCCTAATTGTGGCCGTGAAATGGGCATTAAAACTGCGGGTACCGGTGTATTTTTAGCGTGTTCTGGTTATGCGTTACCTCCTAAAGAGCGTTGTAAGCAAACAATTAATTTAATTCCCGAATATGAAACCTTGAATATTTTGGAAGAGGCAGAGACAGCCGAAACTGACGCGCTAAGAGCACTTAAACGTTGTCCTAAATGTCATACGGCTATGGACAGTTATTTGCTCGATAATGAGCGTAAATTACATATTTGTGGTAATAATCCAATCTGTGATGGTTCATTGGTTGAAAAAGGCACATTTAAGGTAAAAAGCTATGAAGGTCCAATTATTGAATGTGAAAAATGTGGATCAGAAATGCATCTTAAATCAGGCCGTTTTGGACTTTACATGGGATGTACCAATCAAGATTGTAAAAATACTCGTAAAATCTTAAAAAATGGTGATGTAGCGCCACCTAAAGAAGATCCTGTTGATCTGCCTGAGTTAAAATGTACTAAGTCAGATGCACATTTTGTATTACGAGATGGTGCTTCAGGTATCTTTTTAGCTGCACATAATTTTCCAAAATCAAGAGAAACTCGTGCACCACTAATTGAAGAACTACAACGTTTTAAAGATCGTCTACCCGAAAAATTTATTTATTTAACGCAAGCGCCGAGTCAAGATCCAGAAGGTAATCCAGCTATTGTGCGATTTAGTCGTAAAAGTAAACAGCAGTACGTTACTTCCGAAGTCAATGGCAAATCGACTGGCTGGGTAATGCAATACGTTGATGGTAAATGGGTTAATAGTAAAAAATAGGTAAGAACACCTGATGATTTATGTAAAATCGCTCAGGTTAAGGAATCGTTTTAGTATAAAAAGCTGTTTTTTGTTTGTGCTAAAGTGTGAAAGGAATTACCTTACGATTTCCCTCTTTTTGACTTTTTATATAGTTTTATAAAGGGGGAAAGGTATACAGTTAAAGGAGCCTTTGTCATGAAGTTGCAACAACTGCGTTATATTGTTGAAGTCGTCAATAACGATCTTAATGTGTCACTTACCTCTGAAAAACTGTATACTTCTCAGCCAGGGATCAGTAAACAGATCAAATTATTGGAAGATGAACTTAATGTGCAAATTTTTACTCGTGTCGGTAAACATCTTTCCGAAGTTACCCCCGTTGGTGAGAAGATTATTGCTTTAGCTAAAGAGATTTTAACTAAATCGCAAGATATTAAAATTATTGCTAAAGAATTTAGTCAGCCTAATCAAGGCTCATTAACCATTACTACAACTTATACTCAAGCTCGTTATACTTTACCAATTGTTATTCAGCAATTCATGCAACAGTATCCTAGTATAACGCTCCATATGGAGCAAGGATCATCTCCGCAATGTCTTTTACAAGCGCAAACAGGCCAAGCTGATTTTGCTATCATAACTGATTTATCTGAACTTAGCGATGATATGATTGCCATACCTTGTTATCATTGGAACCAAGCTGTGATTGTAATGAAAGATCATCCATTAGCTAAAAGTAGTTTAATTACTATCGATGAATTGTCTAAATATCCTTTAGTCAGTTATGATTTTTCTAATGATGGGTCTGATTTGAATCAAGCTTTTATCAAAGCTAATCAAATTCCTAATATTGTTTTTAGTACTACTGATGCGGAACTGATCAAAACTTATGTTAAGTTAGGGGTTGGCGTTGGCATTGTCGCTAAAATGGCGGTTAATGAAAGCTCTGATAGTGATTTTGTGGTACTTAATGCTGGACATATATTTCCATATAGTACCACTTATATTGCCTTTGCTCGTTCGCTATTTTTACGCAATTATATGTATGATTTTATTAATCAGTTTTCGGCACATTTAAATAGGCAAACAGTTGATAGACTTATCTTATGTGAAAATAATGTGGCAGTACAGGCAATGTTTAATGGGATCAAGTTACCTGTTAGGTAATAGGAAAATCTTTTGCTTATAAATATTAAACACCAAGCACAACAGATTGTGCTTGGTGACTAATGTTATTTATGTCTAGCTTTTAAAATAGCAATGACATCTTGCATTGAGAGATTCTGATCTTGTAGTAAGACCAATAAGTGATAAATTAAATCGGCTGATTCATTTTTTAACTCTTCTTTATCGTGTACTGTAGCTGCAAGTGCCGTTTCAACACCTTCTTCTCCCACTTTTTGGGCAATACGCTTCGTACCATCATGGTAGAGTTTTGCCGTATAAGATGATTTAGGATCAGCATTTTTACGAGCACCAAGCAATTGTTCTAAATCGTATAAAAAACCCCATTCAGTTTGGTTATTGTTAAAACAGCTATTTGTTCCAGTGTGACAGGTAGGACCAATTGGATTAACTAAAATCAGTAGGGTATCATTATCACAATCAGTCGAGATGCTTACCACATTTAAAAAATTACCTGATGTTTCACCTTTGGTCCATAAGCGTTGTTTGGTACGCGAATAGAAGGTTACTTTGCCACTAGATTGTGTCTGAGTTAATGCCTCTTGATTCATATAGCCAAGCATCAGTACTTGACCAGAAACATAGTGTTGTATGATAACAGGCATTAAATTATCAACTTTTTGCCAATCAAGTTGTTTAGTGTCTATTTGCATTTGGAAATGTTGAGTTAACATAATCGGATTTCTACTCCATGTTGAGTTAAATATTGTTTAAGTTCAACAATATTAATTATTTGTTTGTGAAAGACGGAAGCGGCTAATGCACCATCAACATTGGCTTCTTGAAAAGCTTGCAAAAAATGCTCCATCGTACCAGCACCACCAGATGCAATCAGTGGTACATGACAAACTTCTCTAATTGTTTTGAGTTGTTTTAGATCGTAACCATTACGGACACCATCTTGATTCATCATGTTTAGCACTATTTCACCTGCGCCGCGTTTTTGTACTTCTTGCACCCAATCAAGTGTATTCCATTTGGTCGCCACAGTGCGCTTTTCATCGCCGGTAAATTGATAAACATGATAACTATCGGAATCTTTATCATACCAAGTATCAATCCCTACCACGATACATTGCACTCCATAACAATCGGCTAACTCAGTAATTAAACTCGGATTAGCTAACGCAGGAGAGTTGATTGAAATTTTATCAGCACCGAAAGTTAAAATTTGTCCTGCATCTTCAACCGTTTTTATACCACCAGCGACACAAAAGGGGATATCTATTACTTCAGCGACTTTTGCCACCCAACTTTTATCAACTACTCGACCGTCGGAGGAGGCTGTAATATCATAGAATACCAATTCGTCAGCCCCTTCTTCGGCATAGCGTTTGGCTAATGGTACAATATCACCAATGATTTCATGATTACGAAATTGTACACCTTTTACAACTTGTCCATCACGGACATCTAAACAAGGTATTATCCTTTTTGCCAACATGAAATCGCCTCCTGAACTGTAAATTTACCTTCTAATAATGCTCTACCGACAATAACACCGGCAACACCACTATCTTTTAATGCTTTAACATCATCTATTTGACCAATACCACCAGAAGCTTGAAACGCAATTTGTGGATATTTTTGGCTGATCTCTTGATAGAGTTTTACATTAGAGCCACTTAGCGTTCCATCTTTAGAAATATCTGTACATAGTACATGTTTCAAGCCATAGGGTAGATAGTCATCAATAACTTGTTCCAATGTCTGTTTAGAATCCTCTTGCCAACCATGGATAGCGACGTTTTTGTTACCTTGTTGGTCAATACGAACATCTAAGGCTAATACCAACGATTCAGGGCCATAAGTATCAAACCATTTTTTTACTAAATCAGGTTGTTTAATAGCTGTTGAACCAATAACTACTCGAGTTGCACCTGCGGATAATAATGCTTTAACATCTTCTTCTGTCCGAATTCCACCACCAATTTGTACTGGAACTTGTACACCATTAATCAGGGATTTTATCAATGAGATTTGTCGAGCTTTCGGATCTTTAGCTCCAGTTAAATCAACCAGATGTAATAGTTTCGCACCTTGCTTTTGATAATCTTGTAGACGAGCTAAGGGATCATTACCATAATCTCGTTTTTGGTCATAATCACCTTGATGTAACCGCACAACAGTACCATCAATTAAATCAAGCGCGGGAATAATAATAGGATAAACTGCCATAGTTACATCTCCAAAAAGTTTTTGAGCAATTTTGCACCGGCTAAGCCAGAACGCTCTGGATGAAATTGCACACCGTAAAAATTGTCTTTTTGTACGGCAGCAGTAAAGCTTTCGCCGTAATTGGTTTCTGCGATAGTTGATGAGCATAATGGTAAGGCGTATCCATGTACAAAGTAAAAGTAAGCACCATCAGGAATATCTCTAAATAGATGATGTCCGGCTTTGGGATTGACTTGATTCCAGCCCATATGTGGTAGTGGTAATCCACAATCAGGAATTTGTACTACTTTTTCGTGAATAATACCTAAGGTATCGACATGACCTTCATTACTATAATCAGCTAAAAGTTGCATACCCAGGCAGATACCTAATACTGGTTGAGTACAGACTTTGATAAGCTCAATTAAATTACGTTCTTCTAATTTTTGCATTGCAGCAGAAGCTGAACCGACACCTGGTAAAAACAGTTTGTCTGATTCGAGTACGGTATCAGGATCAAGGCTGATAATTGGATTATAGCCTAATCTCTGTATTGCATATTTGACTGAGGAAAGATTAGCACAGCCAGTATCTAGAATGACAATTTTCATCTATAACACTCCTTTCGAGCTAGGTAATCTATCACTTTCAATTTTAATCGCCTGTTTGAGTGTTCTGGCAAAAGCTTTAAATAAGCTTTCGATACGATGGTGGTCATTATCACCAGTTGTTTCAATGTGCAAGGTAATTGCCATAGTATAACTTAGAGAATAGAAGAAATGTTCAACCATTTGTGTACTCATATCGCCAACTTTCGGATCACTGAATTGTGCTGAAAACTTGAGGTAAGGCCGAGCTGAAATATCCATTGCACATTTTGCTAAACACTCATCCATTGGAATAACTGATGCATAACGAGTGATACCTCGTTTATCGCCAAGTGCTTTTTTTAGTGCTTCGCCTAAGGCAAGACCTGTATCTTCAATAGTGTGGTGATCATCAATATGTAAATCGCCTTCTACTTGAATGTTTAATTTGATACCACCATGAGTGGCGATTTGGTCAAGCATATGATCAAAAAAACCAATGCCAGTATTAATTTGACTGCCACCTTGTCTATCTAACCAAACTTCAACTAAAATTTTGGTTTCTTTTGTATTTCGTTCGACTTTGGCATAACGATCTGCAGTGGTTAAACGTTGGGCTATTTCATTCCAATTAAGTGATTCTGGATTATAGTGTAATCCTTTTATTTGCATATTTTCAGCAAGTTGCATATCTGTGACCCTGTCACCGATAACGTAACTATTTTGTTTATCTAACTTACCACTGGTTAAATAAGGTAGAACTAAAGTGATTTTCGGCTTACGACATTCACAATTATCTTGAGGAAAATGAGGGCAGATCAGTACATCTTCAAAGTTAACACCTTGTGATTCGAATATTTGCATCATTAAATTATGCGGTCCATCAAAATCAGCTTGCGGATAACTACTGGTTCCTAATCCATCTTGATTGGTAACCATAACCAATTTGTAACCAGCAGCTTGTAGTTTTAGTAGTGCTGGGATCACATTAGGTTCAAATGCAAGTTTTTCAAAACTATCAACTTGATAATCAATAGGAGGTTCAACTATTAATGTTCCATCACGGTCGATAAATAAATATTTTTGTAACATACTTGCTCCTATTATATCGCTTTGAGTGCTGTTATTACTGCTTCACATTCTGCTTGTGTACCAATCGAAATTCGAATAAACCCATCTTGGCCAATTGATTTGCTTTGATCACGCAAAATAATGCCTTCATTCCATAATTTGCTAAATACCTCTTTATTGCTTTGGAATTTAACACATAAATAATTAGCTTCGCTAGGATAAACTTCTTCAACGATTTCTAAAGCCGAAAGTTGATTCGCTAATTTCTCTTTTTGATTATTGAGATTGATAACATGTAACTTCATGGTATTTATACCATCTTTACTTAATGCTTGGGTTGCTATATCAGCAACCGGTGTTGCTAAAGGATAAGGTGCAATGACTTTCTGTAAAGCATCTATTACTGGTTTATTTGCTAAAGTAAAGCCGCAACGTAGTCCTGCTAGTGCAAAAGCCTTCGATAAAGTTCGTAAAATAACTAAGTGAGGATAATTTGCAAGCCAGCTCACAACGGTTGAATTTGGAGAAAACTCAATATAAGCTTCATCAATAATCACTAAAGCGCGATTTTCAGCTAGTTTAAGTAAAGTTTTAATATCATCTTGGTCTATCATATTACCCGTTGGATTATTAGGTGAACATACATAGATCAATTTAACATTGTCTAGATTTTGTTTAATTCCGTCTAAATCTAGTTGCCAATTAGATTTAGTTGGTACGGTTTTGGTTTTTATACCTAGTGTTTCGGCACTGACTTGATACATACCATAAGTTGGAGGGCAGTAAAGCACTGTATCGGTTTCAGGTTCACAAAAAGCTCGCATTAATAATTCTATTGCTTCATCGGCCCCCCGACTAACAATCACTTGCTCTGGAGTGACACCCGCATATTGCGCATAACGATTAATCACTTGTTCGGGTTGTGCTTCAGGATAGCGGTTTAAGTTTTGCTCAGTTAACTGAAAATTGGGTGCAACAGGGTATTCATTGGCATTTAGCCATACATCACCATTACCACCTATACGCCTAGCTGATTGATAAGGAGTCAACTTTTGTACGTTCTTTCTGACTAATTGATTAATGTCCATTTTATTCACCTATTTTTCAGAATCTGAGTTAAGTTTAGCTAAACGAATAGTTACGGCATTTTTGTGGGCGGTAAGTTGCTCAGCTTGAGCCATTAGCTCAACAGCATTACCGATTGCTTGCAAACCTTCAGCAGTCAATTTTTGTACTGTCATACGTTTTTGAAAATCAGCTAAACCAAGGCTCGAATAAGTAGCTGTATAACCATAAGTAGGTAAAACATGATTAGTACCCGATGCATAGTCACCTGCTGATTCCGGTGACCAATCACCTAAAAATATCGAGCCAGCGCTATTAATTTTATCAACTAATTCATCAGCATTTTGCGTTTGAATAATTAAATGTTCCGGTCCATAGCGATTACTAATACTCACACATTCTTCTAAATCTTTAGTAACAATAAGTCGGCTTTCTTGTAAAGCTTTTTCTGCGATCTCGTGGCGTGACAGTTGTGCTAATTGTTTATCTACTTCAATTGAAACAGCTTGAGCAATTTTTTCATCAGGTGTTAGTAGTACTACTTGAGAGTCTGGACCATGTTCAGCTTGAGAAAGTAGATCAGCGGCAATAAATGCTGGATTAGCAAAACTGTCAGCAATCATCAATACTTCTGAAGGTCCAGCTGGCATATCTATAGCTGCACCATCTAGTCTTTGACTAACTTGACGCTTTGCTTCGGTCACATAAGCATTACCTGGGCCAAATATTTTATCAACTTTTGGTACTGATGCAGTACCTAATGCCATTGCAGCAATTGCTTGCGCACCACCTAGCTGATAAATCTCGCTCACTCCACATAGTTCTGCTGCATATAAAATTTCATCAGCAATAGGTGGTGGTGAACATAAAATTACTTTACGGCAACCAGCAATTTTAGCTGGTATTGCTAGCATCAATACGGTAGATAATAAAGGTGCCGAACCTCCTGGTATATACAGTCCTACCGAATCAATTGGTCTGGTGACTGACTGACATTTGATGCCCGGCATCGTTTCCACAGTTATAGTTTGTCTAACTTGTGCTTGGTGGAATTTTTCGATGTTACTTACAGCTAATTGCATCGCTTGTTTTAATTCTGGTTTAACACGGCTTGTCGCAGTTTTTATTTCATCTTCTGTTAATTTGATTTGCTTAATTTGTACTTTATCAAATTTATTACTTAATTCTTTTAGGGCTTCATCACCATTTTGTTTTACTTGCGTTAAAATATCTTTAACCGCGTGACTAATAGAATCAGAAGCAGCTATAGCAGGGCGAGTCAGTAATTCTGCTTGTTTTTCTTTTGAACATTGTTGCCAATATGATAGTTTCATTTAATTACTCCATCATTTTTTCAATTGGTAATACAAGGATTGAGCTTGCTCCTAAATCTTTCAATTTTTCCATGGTTTCCCAGAATAATGATTCAGTACTCACCATATGTAGAGCTACCCGATTTTGTTCACCCGTTAATGGTAAAATGGTTGGATTTTCTGCGCCAGGTAATAATGATACAACTTGATCTAAAACGGCTGTTGGAGCGTGTAACATAATGTATTTGGATTCACGAGCTTGAATTACCCCTTGAATACGCGTCATCACTTTGTCGATTAATGCTTGTTTCGTTGGTGACATTTCACCTTCTCGTTGAATTAAACAAGCCTTCGATTTATAAATAACTTCAATTTCTTGTAGACCATTAGCTTCAAGTGTGGCCCCACTAGATACTAAATCACAAATTACATCAGCAAGGCCTGCTCGTGGTGCAACTTCAACAGAGCCATTAAGTAAACAGGTTTTGAAATTCACATTATATTGTGAAAAATAACGTCGGAGTAGGTGAGGATATGTGGTTGCAATACGTAAATTATTTAAACATTCTGGGCCACTGTAAACAAAATCACGAGGAGCAGCAATTGATAAGCGGCAGCCACCAAAATCAAGACGACGCAAGGTTTTATATTGTGGATTTTCACCTTCGGCTCTTCTATCAAGAACTTCTTCTTCTAACACATTCTCACCGACAATACCAATATCGACAACACCATCAATCACTAGTCCAGGAAATATCGTCATCGCGAACTCGTAAAATATCGATTGGCATATTTTCGGCAAAAGCAATTAAGCGTTGTTCTTGCAAATTGATTTTTACGCCACATTGAGCCAATAATTTTTTCGACTCATCGCTTAAACGTCCCGACTTTTGCATTGCTATACGTAAACGTGAATTATCCAACATATTATTCTCCAACTTGTTTAAATAAATTTATAAACCACAAATAAAAAACCCTCGGAAGACTGATCTTCCGAGGGTTCTCTAAATGCTTTTGCGATATCACCGGAAGACCTTTTGTCTTCCAGCACCAATCGCCCGAAGACTATTCAGGAATGATGGTGATGATGATGTTTAGTAACGAAAACACAAAAACAATTCATAAAAAATAAAACCTTTAAATTTAACTGTTGTACAACATATAACACAAATGACTAACTCGCAACTTATTTTTGTCGATTTATTAAAAAAATATAAAAAATTGAAATTTTTTAATTATCTATCTTATTTATTTTTGTCATGTTTAAATAACAGAAATAGATTAAATTATAAAATTTGCTTTAATTTATGGCTGATCTTATATCGGCCAAAGTTCGAGATTTTTGTTAAGAAAGCATCTAATGCATCATTTTCAAAACAGCTAAGAATCATATAACAACCGTCACCAGTAATCTTATAAAACTCAGAAATTTCATTAACAGATTTTACTAATTTTTCAAAAGATTCAAATTGATTTGAGTTCATGTAAATAGTGATAAATTGTAATTGATGTTTTGGTTCTTTAATTGTGAACTTTTCTATAATATGATTATTTAGCAACTCTTGTACACGTTGCCCCACAGCTTGACTTGATAAGAATACCTTCTCGCCGATCTCGCGCCAGGATTGACGACTGTTTTGTCTTAATTCATTTAAGATAGCGTGATCTTTTTTATCCATATTTTCAATTTGAAAGCTGACTGAGGTTTATTACTTTAATTTGCTATGTCATTTAGAGGTTGATTATTTCAAAATAATAACACAAAACATTACAAAGGAGAGCAAAATGACTCAAGCATTGATGATTATTGATGTACAAAATGATTATTTTCCCAATGGAAAATACCCATTAAACAATACCGAACAGACATTGCAATGTACCTTAAAGCTACAAAATTATTTCCGCCAAAAGCAATTACCGATTATTTATATCCAGCACATAAACCAAGATGATAATGCTGTTTTCTTTGTTAAAAATAGTTATGGTTGTCAGTTACATCCTAAATTACTTCCTATTCAAGAACATAATGAACTTGTGATTGAAAAGGCTTATCCGAATAGTTTTTATCAAACACAATTACAGCAGAAGTTAAAGCAAGCAGAAATAACCCAGCTGGTCATTTGTGGCATGATGAGTCATATGTGCGTTGATTCTACAACTCGTTGTGCATATGAACTCAATTACCAACCAATTTTAATTCATGATGCTTGTACTACCCGTGATCTTGAATTTAACGGTAATATTATTTCATCGTCAGATGTTCATAATAGCTTTATGTCGGCATTGATGCGATTTGCAACAGTAATGAATATTGAATCATTCATTGAAACAAATTAATAAGTTAAAATACTTTTTCTTAATTTTTGAGGATTAATAAAAAATCCTCATTTTTTGACATAAATATTTATCCGTGATAATCCTAACTGAAAGGAATTTTGTTATAGCTAGTTTTATAAATTGGATTTTATATGGCTCATCCTGCTAATCATATTAATAGTTATATTTTTTTGGGTTTTTCATGCTACCATTTTTTCATGGTATTTATACGTTTTCGTTAATATTTATATTTGTACGGATGCATTGGATTATCAAAACCATTTAATAATGGCATCGAATTACATAGATTTTATCCACATCAAAACACCCTAATTATGACTCAAGTAGATTGGTTACCTTCGCAAACAGAAGCTTTAGAAATTAATTTCTATCGTAAAAGTGTTTTAAGGTGTACTTATATTTATGAGTATAATCAAGATTGGAATGTATCAGTTTTCTATATATTTAATATTAGAGATAGTATCGAAAATGAAAATGACGACGATAATATGCCAATTTATGATCAAACTTTCATTGATATGAATTTAGAAGGGGCACAAAAAGCTTATCAAATAGTAGAAGATTTTATTGAATCATTAATGATAAAAACACAATAAATTTATTTTATATGGTATTAACGTTAACAAAAGGAATAACTTCATAAGGTATTGCAGTTTCTTCTGATAAATTATAAATATTTCCGTATTGCTTTTGCATTAAAAAAGAAAATGATTTTAATATTAAATCAAAATCTTTTTGAAGACTTGTTGGTTGAGCTATGTCTTCTTTATAAAATCTTTGGCATTTTCCTTTCATATCCAAACCTGAAAAGTAAATGTTTCTAAATTTTAACGTTATAGCTAGTTGCAATGCTGTAAATGCAACTGTAGCACTGCCAAATTGGCCATAAGAAATATCAGTTGAAAATCCAATAGTTTTTACTTTTCTTAAAAAAGAACATTTTATAAAAATATTCTTGTAAATTAGGGATTTGATTGTATATCTAACTTTCCTACCTGGTCCTCCCCTAGATTTGCAAAGATCTTTCATTATAAAACACGTGTTTAATAATTTTTCCTTTTCAGAGGGAGTTGCTCTATTAAAAACATTTGGACTAATAAAAGTGTATTTGCTATATGAGGAATATTTAAAAAATAAAGATTTGTTATTTTCGTAATATGAACCATCACAGACAATATAGGCAAAAACAGGTATATTATTAGTTTGTAAAAAACCAATACTTCCATTTACAGCTATAATACTCTTTTTGCGTAATATTTTTTCAGGAGTCTTTAATGAAGATGGGCCAGATAAATAAATAATACATTCATCACTAATGTCATTTTTTAATAATTGTAATACTTTGTTCGTTATCTTCATTGTTTTACTCAAAAAATATATTATCTATTATACTAACATTAGAGAAACAAAAATGTAATGTTGCATATATTATTTTAGTTACTAAATATAATATCTTTTAACAAAGAATTGATTATTATAAATAAAATAGCTAATTTACGTTAAGGTTTTATTGACGCTCTAAGTGTTAAATGAATTAATATTATACTTTTTAGTCATAGTAAATTTAAAAATAGGAATAAGCAAACTTGAATGCAGCTTTATTTTATAGAAAATTTGGACTACCAGAACAAGTATTGACACTTGAATATTCAAATAACCCTTTTTTAAAAGAAAATTACATTAGAGTTCAAATGCTATATGCACCAATTAATGCCTCAGATCTTATTCCAATTACTGGCGCTTACCAACATCGTATCACACTGCCGCAAATTGCTGGTTATGAAGGCGTAGGTAAAGTTATAGAAGCTCCACTATCTTATCAACATCTGATAGGAAAACGAGTTTTACCTTTAAGAGGAGGAGGGACGTGGCAGAATTTTGTCGATTTACCGGCAGAATTTGCTATTGAAGTTCCCGATTCAATTAGTGATATTACGGCTGCCAGAGCCTATATTAACCCAGTTGCAGCATGGTTAATGCTGAAACATTATTCGCCACAAGGAAAGCATATTTTAGTTACTGCCGCGGGATCGGATTGCGCAAAATTGTTATGTAACTGGGCAATAAAATTTGCAGCTTTATCTGTTACAGTTATCTGTCGTTCTGATAATCATGCTCAATATTATAATAAACATACAATTAAACATATAAAGCAAGATGATAAGCAAACTATCGAATATTTTGCCAGACAAGCTGATATTGTTTTTGATGCTGTTGGTGGTGAGCTTGCCGAAACAATTTTGGCGCATATGCCTGAGTCAAGTGAATTTGTCTCTTATGGTCTGCTTTCAGGTGCTTTTTTTCAACCTAAAAAACGATTACCAAAAGTTCATTGGTTTCATATTCGTCACTATTTAAAGCAAATAAGTCAAAATCAGTGGCTAAAGATGTTTGATGACATATGGCCCATACTAGATGCAAATGATTTAAATGTAGCAAATTTATTTGAATTTTATGATTGGCAGGCGGCGATAAAAAATTATAGACAACCCTATAGAAACAATAAACCATTATTAATATTTGATTAAACCATCGATGTTTTAATATTCATTAATTAAGATGATTTAAATATTTATGCTATTTACCCAAGTCGCAAATTATTACCACTTAGAACTCGATGTTTAATTGATTTTTTTAATTATTGAATTAAAAAATTTACAATGGTGAAAATTGATAAATAAAATATTTACTTAATATATGTAAGTGGATATTATTGTTTAAGTTTTATATCGTCAATTACTATAAAATGCACAAAATTTGATTTAATTTAGAATAGTTGTCATAAGGAATATGAAATGGGTATATTTTCTCGTTTTTTTGCTAAAAAAACAGAATCAAAACAGATGGATAATTCGATTGTCCCAAATCCTGATATTGAAAATGCCATTAGCGTAAGTATTGTATTTAGCGGTGCGCTTAATATTAATAACGATGAATTATTAGCAAAACTTAAATCGATTGAGCCGACCATAAAAGATATTCGATATGAAACTCCGTTCGGACAACTTGAAGAAGGTATGTGTATTTTAGTCAGTTGGGGTAAACATGTTATTAGAGTATTTGGTCTTAATGCTCCTTATCCTAAAGCTGTATTAGAAACATGTGTTGCACCAGCAAGTTATAGTCAAGAAATAAAACAACAAGTTTATGAAAGTGATAGTCATTTATTATTATATTATGTCGGCTATGAACAAAATGTATTAGAGCAATACTTAGCTTTAACTCGTTTAGCGGTATGCTTTGAACAATTTAATGCGTTAGCAGTAATTAATGAGGATGCCCATACTTCATTACCAGTTAACTTTATTAATTCACTAGCTTCGGAAAAAGATGGTTTAACCACTTTAGGGGAGTGTTTACCTTTGTTGTTTTGTGGTTTTGTTAAATATGAGATAGAAAATATTAAAGGGATTTGGATGCGCACTTATGGTGCTAATAAATTTGGTTTACCTAATTTTGCTGCATTAGCCAATAGTTATGAGGAAAGTGAATATTATTTTGACATGTTTAGTAACATTTTAAACTATTTGCGACAAAGTCAAGCGACAATGAATCCTGGCGATACCATGGAAATGGGTGATAATCGTATGATGTCATTACGAGCGCCTCAAGATGAGGAATATTTCTTAAAAGATCAGGGTGATCTTTTAGTAATTGAAATTAATAACTAATTTATACTTTTCAAGTTTTAGGAAAGGTAATAAATATTTGTCTCAACCTTTCCTAAATACTTAGCATCTTATTGTTGAATCGTTTGTGGATATTTTTTACCTGCTAAAACACTAAATCGACCTGTCCCTAATAATGCCAAACTAAAAGCAGTTAGTGACATAAAAGCTGGATATTCCCAACCTCCACCAGGATTGGTAAATGACCAACCATTAGTCCAATGTACAATGGTTATTATTGCTAGTTGAAAAAAAGCAATTAGCGCTACTGCACGGGTTAAAATACCGAGTAACAATAGTGCGCCACCACCAATTTCAAAAACGATAACGATATAAGAAAAAAAGCTAGGAAAGCCAAGAGTATGAAAATACTCGGCGGTACCTTCAGGGGTTAGAACAAGTAGTTTGGTAAAACCATGGGCTAAAAACATCATACCTAAAGCAATTCGTAATACAAATGCAGCTACATCAGTTTGATATTCTTTCATTTTGGTTTCCTATATTAAGTTAGCAAAATAACAATAATGAAACTCATAAAGATTTCTTAAAAACGTTATTACTCTTTTAAAACATAGGATACTGCAATTAAGATTGTCTCACAGTTAACAATCAATAGTAAAGTAATAGACAATTATCATCAATTTTTATAACTGAAAATTAAGATGATATAAGTATAATTTGCTTATGTTTGTGAATAGAAAAAATAGCAGTGCGACGAGTCGTCGCACCGTTATTGCTTACTTATTGTTGGTGTCGAATAGACTTAAATCTTTCTGTTGTCTGAGTTAATGCTGTTTCTGTAGGCAAACGTTCCATTGAACTTGCGCCGTAAAAACCATTACAATCAGGACAATTTTGTAAAATATATTCTGCATCTTCAGGGGATGAAATAGGTCCGCCATGGCAAAGTATAATAATATCTGGACGAATTGCTTTAGCTGCTTTAGCCCATTGATTGATTAAAGGTACACAATCCGCAAGTTTTAATGCGGTTTGTGCGCCAATACTACCACCGGTGGTTAAGCCCATATGTGGAACTAAAATATCCGCTCCAGCTTTGGTCATATCAATAGCATCTTGCTCACTAAATACATATGGTGTAGTTAACAGATCTTTTTCATGTGCTTTGCGAATCATCTCAACTTCTAACGCATAGCCCATACCTGTTTCTTCAAGATTAGCTCTAAAATTACCATCAATTAAACCGACAGTAGGGAAGTTTTGTACGCCAGCAAAACCGGTAGCTTTAATTTGATCTAAAAACTGATCAAATTGGCAGAAAGGATCGGTGCCATTTACACCAGCTAAAACAGGAGTATGTTTTACAACCGGTAATACTTCTTTTGCCATATCCATAACAATTTCATTGGCATTGCCATAAGCTAATAAGCCAGCTAGCGATCCGCGACCCGCCATACGATAACGACCAGAATTGTAAATTACAATCAGATCAATACCACCAGCTTCTTCGCATTTCGCCGATAATCCTGTACCAGCTCCTCCACCGATGATAGGTTGACCTTTAGCAATCATATCATGGAATTTTTTTAATAATTGAGCACGTTTACTACTCATAATTTTCTCCATTATTTAATTATATTTTTAAATTCGTTAATAACTAAATTACAAAATTCTGGTGAATTAATATGATGCGAGGTTTTTATTAACCGTCGTTTTTCAGTTTGAATAAAGACTTTTTCAAACTCATCTATGAAAGCTTGATCCGCTTGCGGTGACCAAAAATCCCCATTTTCAATATCAAGTGCAGAAAAACCACTTTCAGGAATAATAAAAACGACTTCACCTTGACATTTATTTAGTTTAGTAGCGATCCAATTTGCCATGATTTTATTCTCTTCTGGCGTGGTTCGCATTAAAGTAACTTGTGGATTATGAGGATAAAACAGACGATCTCGATATTTTTCTGGAATAGTATCTGGACTACCGAAATTAACCATATCAAGGGCGCCGCATGATCCAATATATGGGACTTCGCTTCTTGCGATGGCTTCAAATCGGTCATCATCACAAGCAAGTACTCCATCAAATAGATGATCACAAACTTCCGTTGTCGTAATATCAAGTACACCTTTTAATAAATGGCTATCAGCTAATTTTTCCATTGCCTTACCGCCACTACCCGTTGCATGAAAAACTAAGCAATCGTATTTATCATTTAATTTTGCTGAAAGTGATTGAACACACGGGGTAGTAACACCGAACATGGTTAATCCAATTGCTGGCTTATCTTCAACTTGTTCTTGCGCTTTAAATAACACTGAACCTGCGATAGAATTAGCTGCATTGGCGAGTACTTTTCTTGAGATAACATTTACGCCAGCAATATCTGTAACGGAATAGAGCATGGCAATATCACTTGCACCGATATATCCTGATATATCACCTGAAGCCATAGTTGAAACCATCAACTTTGGTACGCCAATAGGCAGTGCTTGCATAGCTGGAGTGATTAATGCGGTACCACCCGAACCACCTAAACCGAGTATAGCGTCAACATCATTTTGCGCTATTAAAAATTGTTTAAATGCATTAGCCATTGCAACGATAGCCTTTCCTCTATCGGTGACAAAAACAGCTTTTTCACCCTCGGGATGATATTTAGCAACAGTGCTAGCACTAATATCAGCAATGTGATTAAAAGAATGTGGTTGCTTAGTGGAGATATCAACGATTTTACTTTCAACATTTCTTTTACTAAGTAAATGTTTGACGTAAACAATCTCTTCTCCTTTTGTGTCTAGTGTCGCGACCAAGTAAACCATATTATGCGATGCCATTTATTTCTCCTTAACAGATAAAATAGAACTCGATACTTCTTACTCAACTATCAGCGATTACTACTTTGACGATTATAAGCTAAAAATGAGACATTAGTCTCATTTTTTTTAAATTTTTTTAAAAATTTTTTTAATATTATAGTTATGTTAAAAAAAGTTGTATAATTTACAAAAGTTTACTAATTGGCAATAAATAAAAATATGAATATAGATAGCTTAATGATTTCTAAGAAATATTCTGGAGCCAAAAAAAGAACTTACGATCGTCTTATCGAAACTGCGATTGAGGCTTTAGAGCAGGGTAAAGAGATATCTATCACTGAATTATCAGATAGAACAGGTATTTCTAGAGCTACTGCTTATCGCTATTTTCCGACTAAAACCGATTTAATATCAGCGGCTGTTGAACAATCACTTAGTCCAATATTCTTATGGCAATCAGATAAAGAAAATGTCGAAGATCGGATAAATGATTTTTTAGCTTTTGCTTTGCCACAAATGTTAAAACATGAGGGAACATTACGCGCAGCTTTAAGCCTCTCTTTAAAACAATGGGCAGATGAACGGTCACAATTAACTGAAAAGACTAAAAAACTTGTGCGAGGTAATCGTAAGGAAATTCTTACCAATTTATTACAGCCACTCAAAACACAATTATCTGATGAGCTTTTTGATAAAGTTATCTACTCAATTTCAATCATATATGGTTCTGAAATATTCATGGTGTTAAAAGATATTTGGAACTTTGACAGTGAGCAAGTAATAGATCTTTCACAATGGATTGTTAAAGCTATCATTAATCAAGCTAAACAAGAAGTGCAAGATGAATTGAATACTGAATCTTGATTGTTCTAAATTCGGTTAAAATTTTTTAATTACATTTTAGCAATAGTTTTAACTAAAATTATAACTTATATTTAAAATACAGTAAGTTATGATACGCTAGTTTAATTTATGCATTAAGTATAAATAAGTCTAATACAGAGTAATCTTAAATTCCCTCTTTTCGATAACAATATTTAACCTATTATCAATTTTAATCTTAATTAGAATAATAAATACAGTGTCTTATTAGGTAAGTTTAAAAATATTTTTAATAACAGCATTCAATTCATTAGAAACTTTAAAGTCTTGTAGCGCAATTTACCATTATTTTCTTAAATAAAAACCAATATTAGTTTGCCAACCTTTTGATGGTTTTAATGTTATTCGTTTGTTAAAAAAGTGATTAAAAACTTAATCCAACATTTAATAAACTTTTTAAAAGCTCGCTTATTCTTTCACAGTAGTAAACAATTTAGTTTATCAGGTGATTTAACATTAATGATCGGATAATAAATAAAAAAGACACTGCTAGATTAGACAGTGTCTTTTTATGATAATTGAAGTTAGTAAAGAAAATAATTAAATTGTATGCCAAATACTTTTATATTTGAAAGGTTAATTTTCAAATTAGTGGTATTGAACAGATTGCTGACTTTGCTCATCGTGAACTAAAAATAAACAAGTATCGCTGGTTAAAACGGCTTGTTCTATACGTTGTTTATCTTGCTCATTAAGATCGTTAATACAAGCAACCACATAACTACAGGTTTTACTTTGTAATGCCTTTTCAATAGTCGAGACTAAATTATTATTAGTTAGGTTAGCTAAATGTACGACTTTTTGTTTATCAAGCCCAGCAATATTCAGCCATGAACGTTTTAACATTGGACGATCTGATAGCCATAATTGCCATTTCTTTTCTTTATTGAACGAACGTAATAAAGGTCTCTGCTGTTGCAACACTTGTTGAAAAGGTGTTTCAAAATTGATAGCCATAAGTTGTGGTGATGAATGTTCAATAAGCATAATAATCTCTACACTGTTTGTTTATACAGTGTATATTAATACAGTATTTTGAGGTTGTAAATACCGTTTTGCTCATTTTTTATATTATTATAGTGTAATATATCTTCATGAACGAAAATATTGATAGGTCAAAATCCCTAAAAACGTCATTAATACTGAACCTGCAACATGAATAGCGATGGTAGTTAATCCCCAACCAATACGTCCTTCTTGAAGAAAATTGACAATCTCAGCTGAAAAGGTGGAGAAAGTCGATAATCCACCACAAAAACCAGTAATTATTAACAATCTCCATTCAGAAGATAGGGTAGAGTGATTAAAAAAGGCAATGGCGAAACCAATAATATAACCAGCAATTAAATTAGCAACTAATGTCCCTAACGGAATAGTAAAAGCAATCACATTTAACTTTAACGATAAAAACCAGCGTAATAAACCACCAGCAACTGAACCGACCGAAATTGCTAAAATAAGTTTTAACATAAATGGTAAACCTTTAAATCATTAATTAACCATGATCATATCAGTAGACTAATAAAATGGGTATCTTTTTGCTGAGTAAATTATTTCATTTATTAGCTAGGCTAACCAAAATCATTTGATTGTAATCATTATTATTTTTTATTGGTTTGCGTTAAAATAGCTGATAATAATGATGAATTATAAAGGTTAAAATAATGTTTACAGGAATCGTTCAAGGTGTTGGTCAAATTATTGATATCATCGATCAAGATAAATTACGTACTTATAAGGTAAAATTACCAGCAAAATTAACACCGAATATCGAAATTGGTGCATCCATTGCTAACGACGGATGTTGTTTAACCGTGACCGATTTTAAAGATGATTGGGTTACTTTTGATATTATGCAAGAAACGTTAGCCTTAACAACTCTCGGTAGTAAAAAGTTAAATGATTTGGTAAATATTGAACGAAGTGCAAAATATGGTGATGAAATTGGTGGTCATGTAATGTCAGGGCATGTATCTTGCCGAGCCACCATTATTGACATCCAAAAAACAGCAACTAACTGTCAAATGACGTTAGCCATGCCAGAAAAATTTATGAAATATGTTTTATATAAAGGTTTTATTGGTATAGATGGTGCAAGTTTAACGGTAGGAGAAGTAAAAGATAATCAATTTAATATCCATCTAATTCCTGAAACATTAGCGATTACCTCTCTAGATAGTAAAAAAATTGGTGATGAAGTAAATATTGAAATTGACTCACAAACTCAAGCTATCGTTGATACGGTGGAAAGGGTATTAGCAACGAAAAAATAAAGTTAAGCTAATTTGTACCTAAATTGGCTGATAGTGTACTGATTGTTAGTTAATAATGGTTTATTGTTAAACATTCATACGTTAATAAAAAAGGAAACAACATGTTTATAGTAAAACATTTTAAACCATTATTATTAAGCATGGCGATGCTTGCACCTTTTAATTGTTTAGCCGATCAATTAAAATTAATCATTCCACAATTAGCTAAAGATGGATTTACTAGTAAATTTATTTCCAATCAATTTGGTTGTACTGGCGATAACATCTCACCGCAAATTGAATGGCAGAATGTTCCAACTAATGCTAAAAGTTTAGTATTGACCATGTATGATCCTGATGCACCGACGGGATCCGGTTGGTGGCATTGGCAGGTGGTAAATATTCCTGTGCAAAGCCAACTTATTACTGAATCAGCTGGTAATCAACCTAAATTATTACCTAAAGGTAGTCAATTAATTCGCAATGACTATGGTACGATTAATTATGGTGGTCCATGCCCACCGGAAAACAGCAATCACCGTTATCAGTTTACACTTTATGCTCTTGATATTGACCATATTGATGTGACTGATCAAACAACACCCGCGATGATAGGATTTATTGCAAATGCACATCAAATAGCCAAAACAAATATCACTTATCATTACACTCGTTAGGCAATAATTAATAGGTTAGACTAAATTGGATTTTAAATTAATCGGGCAGATTATTCATATTACTCAACATGGTAACCATAAGTTAAAATATATTGAAAACAGTCAGCCGTTACTGGTATATGTTATTAGTGGTGAAAAATTAGTTGAGTGGAATGGTGAAACACTTAGTGTTAAAGCAGGGCAGATTATTGCTATTCCTGCGAATACCATTTTGAATATGACTAATTTGTCGATTAATAATACACCTTACCAAGCAATATGTTTTAGTTGGTATGATGAATTACTAAATCAATTTGCATCTTCTAATAAACAAATTATTCCTAAACCCCTTAAAAAGATTAAAGTCGAAACTGATTTAAGAGATAATTTTATTAATCGTTTATCACAAATAGAATCTGAATTGATAAATAGCTCAGTGAACGATTCTAGGATGAATTTGATGTTAGTTAAACATCTATTTTTAGAATTATTAATCAGGTTATCCTCAATAGGCATTGTTTTTAAAGCCAATAATAACACTAGCATCAGTTACCAGATAAGACAAATGATTAGCCAACAACCTGATAAAAAATGGAAACTAAGAGTTATCGCTGATCAATTTGCAATGAGCGAATCAACTTTAAGGCGTTATTTAGCTCGAGAAGGGCAAAATTTATCACAAATTATTTTAGATGTACGTTTAAATTATGGGTTGGTCTTATTACAAACTACCCAAAAATCAATATTAACTATTGCTCAATCAGTTGGTTATGATAGTGGTTCTCGCTTTACCCATTATTTTAAAAAACGCTTTGGCATTTCGCCTAAGATGTTACGTTCTGAATAAGTTTCTATCTCAATACCCACCAATTATTGGTTATCTACATTAAAACAAATACCCCATCTTAAGCTTGATATTCAGTCAATCTCATTATTTTACATTGATTAAGATCACATTCTATTCCAGATTAATCTGGAAAAAAATGTAATCGTCTTATTTATTTAACTAACTATACTTTAAATCATCAAGTTATGAATGTATTGCAACAACAATTAGAAAAAGGAGTTGAGTAATGGAACGACAAATCAAATTACTTAAACTACTTTTTAGCCAATCGGAATTTAAACCGGCTGCTTTTTTTAGTTCAAAATTATCAATTTCAACTAAAACTGTATATTACGATATTGAAAAACTAAATGAACAGTTAATAACGGTACCGAATACGGATATTCGAATCGAAAAGTCTCCCCGTAAAGGGCTAATGCTAGTAGGTGAAAAAACGGATGTTGAGCCGATTATTAGCTATTTAGAACAAAAAAATAGTCATAGCTATTTCAATCAAAAATCACGACGCTTAAGTCCTGAATACCGTCGATTAGATATCGTAAAACGCTGTTTACTTAAAAGCGAATCAGTATCATTGGAACAATTATCTGATGATTATTTAGTCAGTAAAACATCGTTACACAAAGATATTGAATTTATTAATCGGGCTCTTGAGCAAGAAAATATTCTATTAAATGTCACTCATAAAGGAATTTGTATTGACGGTAATGAAAATCAAATTCAACGAGCGATTAAACATTTCTTATCTTTGTATATTCATAAACAAGATGATTATTATCTCAATCAATTGATGAAATCATTTATTGGCGATAACTCTTTTGAACAGATAACTCAGTTATTATTTGAACGTTTTGAATCGGTAGTCGTACAATCTTCGGAACATTATTTATCTTCATTACTGATATCCATCACCATTCAGCTAAAAAGATTGTGTTTAGGTTATTCAATTCCGGAAGAGAGTGATTTCTTATTTAATCATATCCGATATATGCAATCTTATTTGATTGCCTCGGAACTGGCTAAAACGTTAGAGTTAACTTTTACTGTGACGTTTTCGACCAATGATATTAAATACCTAAGTAAATTGTTTTTTGCTCATCGCATTATTGATGAAAATGTCATTGTTGATGATAGTTTTTATGAGCAAATTATTCGCAGAATTATCAAAAAAATAGGCGATATTGAAAGTGTCGATCTCTCTGGTGATGGAAAATTATTTCACTCATTATTGTCGCATTTCCCACCGATGATTACTCGGTTGCAAAAGCAAATTCGTATTATTAATCCAATATTAGATGAAATAAAACAGGAATATTCGAAATTATTTAGTGTGTTATGGTATGCGCTTTCAGACTTAGAACGTAAATTTGATATTCATTTAAATGATCATGAAATTTCATTTTTGTTGATTCATTTCCAAATAGCCTTAGATAAAGCCGCTGATGCCAATAACATCGTTATTATTTGTCAATATGGATGTTCATCATCAAATTTAATCTTAAATAAAGTCCGCAAATTTTTGCCATCTAAAGATAATATTGAAGTGTATTCTGTGGCTAAACTGAATTCGACTAAGCTTAGTAATGTCGACTTGATCATCACCACTCTGGATATCAAAAATATTAATAAACCGATGGTCAAAATATCATCTTTGTTGAACAAACAAGACTATCAAAATATTATCCAAGCTTACGCTAACTATGTCTTGAATAAACAATCCGATTTTTCAGACAAAGGTAATTATTACCCATCTACCGCCAAATTTGTCAATGCGGATTTAATTGAATTAAATGTTGATATTCAACATAAAAGTGAATGTCTTAATTTGCTGATAAGTAAGTTAGAAGATAAAGGCTTAGTGACTAAAAACTATCGTGACTCAGTTTTATATCGAGAAGAAATCGGCGACACTTCAATCGAAAACGGTATTGCTTTACCGCATGGTTCGCCAATGTTTGTTATTAAATCGAGTATCTCAATTATGACCCTCAAACGACCAATAAAATGGGGCATGATTGATGTCAGTATTATTATTATGGTTAGTCTTTCCGAAGACAATATCAATAGCATTAATGACGTTTTTACCGAAATTTATGAAATTGTTTCAAATAAACAAGCAATTTCATCCTTAAAAAATCTCACAAATTTTAAACAACTTAAACAATTTTTGGATAATCAAAGAGGAATCAAGAATGTACTTTGATCAACATTTATGCCTATTTAACATTGAGGCAAAAACCAAAGAAGAGATCTTAACCACAATGGCACAAATGTTATTGTCACATGGCATTGTTAAACAAGATTATTTAACAGGTATTTTAGAAAGAGAACAGCAATACCCTACTGGTTTATTAGTTAATTCGATTGGTTTTGCAATTCCCCACACCGATTCCTCAAAAGTGAATCAATCACAAATTTGTTTTGCATCACTAAAAAATCCGGTGATTTTTTCTGGTATGACCGATGATAAAGAGCAAATACCGGTCAAATTTATTTTCATGTTAGCAATGAAGCAACCACATGAACAAGTTGAGAATTTACAAAATTTAATCGGCTTATTTCAAAATGAGGAGCAAATAAAATTATTAGAACAATGTCAATCAACTAACGAATTTATCTCTATTTTAAATAGCGCTGGTGTTAAATAGGATGGATTATTTTTATTAAGGAGTTACAAATGGATAGTGTCATTAATATTTTTCAATGGCTAATAAATTTAGGTGGGGTCGTTTTTTTACCTATCATCATTTTTATTATCGCCTTGTTTTTCAGAGTTAGCTTTTCCAAAGCGATGATGTCTGGTATTACCGTCGGTATTGGTATTGTCGGTCTTGGTTTAGTTATTGGTTTATTATCAGATACGTTAGGTGTTGCGATTCAAAAAATGGGTGAGCAATATGGAACGTCATTAAGCATCATGGATATTGGTTGTGGAGTAGGTGGCCCGTTAGCATTCTCAACCACATTGGGATTATTACTCATTCCTGCTTCATTAATTATTAACTTTTTATTTATTTCACTCGGTTGGACTAGAACGTTAAACGTTGATATCTGGAACTTCTGGTTTGCAATTTTCCTCGGCTTAGTGGCTTATTCAGTAACCGGTGAATATTGGGTTGGTATTATTGGTTGTATCACTGCAGTAATGTTGCAATGGTTTTTAGCTGATCTTTTACAAAAACCAATTAGTTCCTTCTTTGGATATCCGGGTATTGCCGTTACTCACCTTATGGCATTATCAGGGGCAATTGTTGCAATTCCATTAAATTGGATATTTGACCGCATTCCAGGACTAAATAAATTAAATGCTGATTCTGAAACATTAACCAAACGATTTGGGATTTTCGGTGATACAGTGGTAATTGGTTTAATCATCGGTATTGTTGTTGGCATCTTAGCTAATTACGATGTTCCACAAATTGGTAAATTAGCGATTTCAACTGCTGCAATCATGAAAATTATGCCGAAAATGGTTGCAATGTTTATGGAAGGCTTACTTCCAGTTGCTGATGCTGCTCGTGAATTTACCAGTAAAAAACTCAATGGCAAACAAGTTAACATCGGCATGGATGCTGCGTTAACTGTTGGTCATCCTGCGGTAATGGCAACTGCGTTAATTATGGTACCTGTTTCATTATTATTAGCCTTAATTTTACCGGGTAATAAAGTACTACCTTTTGGTGATTTAGCTTTCTATGCCTTTGGCATCTGTTTAATGGTACCGTTTTTCAAAGGGAATATTATTCGTTCAATTTTAGGCGGCACCATCTATTTGGTCGTCTGCTTATATATGGCAACATGGCTTGCTCCAGTTATTACTGATGTATTCCATTTGGCTAATTACGATGTAGGTACTGCTGGTATTGTTACTGTCATTTTATGTGGATTATGGCCAGTAACCTTATTCGTACTGTTGTTAACTCAGCTTGGTTTTATTGGTCTAATCGGTTTAGCGTTAGTTATTCTTTGCTTGCTTATCTATATCAACAAAATCAAAAAAATTGAAATGTATTAAAAGGGAATAATAATATGAAAAATTTACTTATCATGTGTGGTGCAGGGCATGCAACTTCGACTATCGCAGTAAGCAAAGTGAATAAATGGCTTAGTGATGAAAAATTAACAGATCAGGTAAAAATTTATCAATCTAAGATTGCTGATGAACTTAATAAGATTGACTCTTATGATGTGGTTGTAAGCACAACTATTGTACCTGATTCAATTAAAGCAAAAGTAATTAATGGGTTACCACTACTTACTGGTGTTGGATTAAATGAATTTTTTGCTGAATTGAAAAAGCGTTTAGCTATTTAATTTAAATTCAACTTTAAGTTTTGATAATGATCGCCTCATTTATTTTGTGAAGCTTAGCTACAAAGTAGATGGGGCTATAATAAGGAATAAACTATTATGAATATTATTCATCATGCCATTGAAATCAACACGGTTGCAGGTAGGCATTCATACCACGATATTACTGAGCAATTAAAACAGTTTGTAAAGCAATCCAATATCCAAAATGGTCAATTAACGATAGCTACTAGCCATACAACATGTTCACTTTTTTTTGAAGAATGTATGCACGATACTAATTTTTTTGGTGATGAATTTCTGCAAGTTGATATCAACAATACATTAGAAAAAATTGCTCCACGGATGACCAGCGAAAATCAATATAACTCACCGGGTCCAAAGCATGTTGAATTTGGTTTAAGTCTTAGTGATCCTAATTATCCAGCTGAAAAATGGGTTATGTTAAATACCGATGCTCATATCAAATCATCACTGTTTGGTCATTTTTCAATAGTATTAATTATCAAAGATGGTCAGCCATTATTAGGGCAGTTAGGACGAATTTATTTTGTCGATTGGGATGCACTACGTGAAAGAAAACGTAATGTGAATTTTATGCTGATGGGTCGTTAATAAAAGGAGATAATTATGATACTGTCTCCATCGCTATTTAATTCTGATCTTTATCAGATCAAAGAAACTCTAGAAAATCTACAAACTTTAGGTATTCGCCAACTACATATTGATGTAATGGATAATCATTATGTACCCAATCTAGGCTTTAATGCTAGTTTTGTTAAAAATCTAAAAGCGCATACTGATTTTATTTTAGATTGCCATCTAATGGTTGAAAAACCTGAATTAGCCATAGTTGATTTTATTGATGCTAAAGCTGATATTATTACCTTTCATTATGAAGCAACGGCGCATCATTCATATATTATTAATAAAATTAAAAATAGTAATATTAATATTAAAGTCGGTATAGCTATAAACCCTTGTACACCAGTTGAAAATCTGAAGCTGTTATTACCTCAGGTCGATCAGGTTTTAGTCATGACGGTCAATCCTGGCCAAAAAAATGAAAGTTTTTTACCTTTTACGTTACCAAAAATAGAACAATTGAAAAGTATAAAACAAATCGGTAATTATCATTACGATATTCAGGTTGATGGCAATATTAGCGATCAAAACATATCTTCATGTGTTACGGCTGGCGCAAACAGTATCGTATCGGGGGGATTTATCTTTAACAATAATCCGCTTGAAAGCAACATAGAAAGATTAAAAGCGGCAATCAAATAGGGAAATAATAATGGATACCAAAGATGTATTATCAAAAATATTAACTGAAATATCAGCACAAGTAAGCTCCATCAATGAGGAACAACTTAGCCAATTTAAAAATGCCATTATTGCAGCAAAACACATCTTTCTTGCTGGGACCGGTCGCTCTGGGTTAATGATTGGGGCATTTGCTAATCGATTAATGCATTTGGGCTTGAATGTTAGCTTGATAACTGAAATTAGTAAACCAAAAGCAAATGTCGGTGATTTATTAATTTTAGGATCGAGTTCCGGTGAAACCAAAAGCTTAATTGCTTATGCTAATCAAGCAAAAGCACTTGGCGTTAAAATAATACTATTTACTACCAATGGTAACTCTAGCTTAGCTAAGTTAGCGGATAATATTGTGGCAATTCCAATAAAAGTGCTTGAACTAAATCAACCGATGGGCAGTACGTTTGAACAACTATCATTACTCACTTATGACAGCATTGTTTACAGTCTAATGACAGAATTGCAACAGACGCCAGAATTAATGAAAAACCGTCATGCTAATATTGAATAGAATACAAACTAAACTTACACCCTTGAGATAAAATTCTACTTATTACAGTAGTTCCAATCTTAAATGAGAACGATAAATATTTCATTATTAAATTTGAGCCAAAAAATTTTGAGGAAAGCACTTTTTTGAAGCAAAAAATTTGAGGAGAGGGGCTTTTTAGGTTATGAAATTCTTAATTATATAACAAAACACCGTTAATTTATCTTATCGATTTAATTAACGGTGCTGATTTATTGGTCTATAGCTATAAATGTAAACTATCGATTATACTTAATTAGCTGCTTTTAAATAATGAGCAATTTGTGCAATATCATTTGGAGTTGTTTGACAGCAGCCACCAATCAATTTGGCCCCTAACTTGATCCAAACTGGCAATTGATTATCAAAGCTACAATTATGTTGATGATCTTTGTGCCATAGTTTAGTGGTTGGATCATATTGCTCACCTGAATTAGGATAAACAATTAAAGGTTTCGCCGTGAGTGTTTGTAATTCGGTTAATGCTAGAGAGACCTTTTCTAAGGCAATACAATTAATACCGATACTGACTACCTGATCAATCTGATTTAGATAATCAATCACTTCGACAAGTGGAGTTCCATCACTAAGGTGATTGGCATCTTTTAACGTTAACGAAAACCATGCTGTCATTGTTGGATATTGTTGTAGCAATTTAGCTAACGCTTTTATTTCAACAAAGTTGGGTAGGGTTTCACAAGCTAAAATATCAACTTTTGCTTCAATGAGTGCTTGCATTCTGGCCTGATGAAAATCAATAAACTCATTTTCACTAAGTTGATAATTACCAGTATATTCTGAACCGTCTGCCAAATAGGCTCCGTAGGGCCCTACCGAACCAGCGATAACTAATAACTTATCTGACTTAATTTGATCTAGATATTGCTGCTTGGCTTGTTGAGCTAGTGCTACACTTTGTTTTATCAAATTTATTGATTCGGCAAGTGATATCCCTTTTTGGGCAAAACCTAATGGTGTCGCTTGATAGCTAGCGGTAATAGCACAATCCGCCCCTGCATTAAAATAGTCATAATGAACTTGTCTAATTAGATCGGGTTGATCAATTAATACTTTAGCTGACCATAAGCTATCATTAAGATCACAACCACGGCGCTGAAGCTCACTTGCTAAAGCACCATCAATAATTACGTAGTTATTTTGGTTTAATAACTGCGAGAGAGGATTTTCTTTTGACATTATCGATTTACTCGTTGTTGATAAGCTCGGGTAATATGATAGGCGATATAGCAAACCACTACAAATGGAATACCACAATAAAGGGCAATCCGTTGTTCAGGATCGAAAGCCAGTCCAATACAAGCAATTAAACATAATATAAACCCTAAAATTGGCACTAATGGATAAAGTGGGGCTTTATATTTTAGTGATTGTATTTCAGATGTTGAGAGTTGTTTTCTAAAAAAGTAATGTGAAGCACAAATACTTAACCAAACAGCAACAACGGCAAATCCTGAAATTGCCGTTAAGCCTACAAATACAGTATCGGGAGCAATAACACTGGAGAACAAAGCTAATAATCCTCCAATCATACTAACGGCAATAGCAGTAGTTGGAATACCTTTTGGATTTAATTTACCAAAGCATTTTGGCAATGTACCTTGATTAGATAGCGACCATAACATGCGACCAGATGCATATAATCCAGAGTTAGCTGCGGATAAAATAGCAGTTAAAATGACAAAATTCATAATGTCAGCAGCATAAGGAATACCGATACTTTCAAATACTTCAACAAATGGACTTTTAATAACGCCAGCTTGTTCCATTGGTAATAGGGCTGCTAACACAAAAATAGTACCAACAAAAAAGATAATCAATCGTAGAATAGTCGTTTTGATGGCTAGTGGAATGGTTTTTTCCGGTTGATGGGTTTCGCCAGCGGCTATACCGATAAGTTCTGTTCCTGAAAATGCGAAATTCACTGATACCATGGTCATTACAATAGGAATAATACCATTAGGAAACCAGCCATGTTCGGTAATATTGTGCAAAAATGGGGCAGGTAGGTTATTTTTCATTGGAATAAACCCAAAGATAGCCGCACTACCAGCGATGATAAATACAATAATGGTAATCACTTTAATAATGGAAAACCAAAATTCACTTTCGGCAAAAAATTGTGCAGTAATAATATTTAATAAGAAAATCACTACACAGAAAACTAAGCACCAAATCCAAACTGATACTTGTGGGAACCAATATTGCATACATAAACCGGCCGCAGTAAAACTTGAGCCTAATGCCACAGTCCAGGTTAACCAATAGAGCCAAGCAACAGTATAGCCGGTTGCAGGACTAATAAATTTTGATGCATAAGTATGAAATGCGCCAGTTTCAGGCATCGCAACGGCCAGTTCTCCCAAGCAAAGCATAACTAAATAGACAACAATTGCACCAATTAAATAAGCAATAATAGCACCAATAGCGCCAGCAGTAGCGATGATATACCCAGTATTAAAAAATAATCCAGTTCCAATAACACCACCTAGTGATAACATGATTAAGTGGCGTGTCTTCATTGATCGTTTAAATTGATTTTCAGGCACGGCAGAAGAGTTTTTGTTCATATAAGTTTTGGCTCATTAAATTGTGTTTTAAATGGTATTCCGCCTGATGATAGGCGGAATTTTTTAGATTAGAAGTTTAAATTGTTTAGAAATTCTTGTTTGCTAATTTTATTGCCATTGATAGTCACTTGATCGTTTGATTTTAAGTAATCAAGTTCGCTAAATATACCAGAGGTATTACCTTTTTTAAAGGTGACTAATGGCGATCTGCTCAGTGCCATTTGTGTCATTAATTGTAAATTATTGCTTGCTCTTTGTAGCTGATTATCGGTTATTTGTTCTGACTCAGGAGCTTCTATTTGTGACATAAATCTCGCTATTACAGCAAATGGTGCTTCAAGATTTATTGAAAGTTGGTTAATTTTGTCAATGTCTCTATCATAAATTGTCATTTGGTTAAGGTTAGCAATATCAACTAATGCACTAAAATTGAAATCACCAGAAGCATTGTGCCAATGAAATTTTTTAATGTCTATTTTAGTATTGGTGATGTTTGAGTTATTAGCTGAATCTAATAACCAAGATATTTGCTCAAAATTGTCAAAAAATGATTTATCTAACCCTTGAACATTAAGTTCAAAAGTACCATTTCCCATTTGTTGCTTGCCGTAATTAAAAGCATCAATTGCAATATCCATGTTACCTTCAAGGCCAGTTGTTTTATTGGTAAATTTATAGTCCATTGCAAAATTTTTAAGCGCAATTGTTGGTTTATCGGTATTAGCCTTTAAATTAACAAATAAATCATCAACACTATTTTGTGCTTCGAAGAAATAATTTTTATAATCAATTTTATTATCAACTTTTAAATTTTTTAGTTTAATCTCATCACCATCGTGTCTTTTATAATTTAAATTATCAATAACCAATGAAAAAGAAGGTGTTTCAAATCCTAGGTTACCAGACACACTATAATCAATTTGGCCTAGTTCGAGTTTACCTTCAAGAAATTGATAATTAGGATCTTGATCACTCAAAACAATCGGTTGTGTTGTCAGGTTAATGGTTAGATTATCAGAATAAGATAAATTGATATGTCCTTTTGCAAATGGTTTGTTACCAGCAAGTTTCCATAAAATTGGGTTAGATTTTTCTGTACCTTGATACTCAAGCCAAGCCATTTGTGGCGAAAAAGTACCTTGTTTCAAGGCGGCTAGCGGGAATGGTCCATGATGGATGATAACATCTTCATCATATAGCGTGATAGTCGAGGATGCACTTGCAGATTCAGCGATAATTTTTATATGTGTTTTAGTTGAAAAAATACCCTTTTCATCATTGGAATGGGTGATTTGTACTTCAACATCATTTTGTAAACTATTAACTTGTTTTGTTAGATTTTTTAATGTGTTATCTAATTCAGCTTCAATTACATTGCCTGTATGCCAAGCTATACCAACATAACCAAGGCCTAATATTGCAATAACGCCAATAGCCAGTGTACTTTTCTTCATGTTTACTCTCTCAATTTTTCTACTTTTAATTATTTTTTAATATAACTTACTTTCATGATTTTTGATTAAAAAATGATGTATCGCCTTTTGTTGATTATTCGAAAAGATCTAAAACCTCACTTTTGTTATAAATTTGACCATTAATATTAGCCTCGTTACTGTCTTTAAGTATATCAATATCGATAAATAAACCTTGTTCTTCACCTTTGCTAAATTTAAATATCGCAGAATCATCGAACATATATACCAAGTTTTTTTGGACCGTTTTTTTCGATTCGTTAAACTGTTCCTCAGTGAGCTCACTATGGTGAGGATCATTATATTGGGCATAGCTGTAGGCAATTACATTAAGGGGGGCATTAACATGCAATGAAAGATTATTAATGCTATCTAAAGGATTATTTTGTTTATAAATATCTTCAAGCTTTGCGATATCAAGTGATCCTTTAATATTGACATCACCATTAACATTACGCCAGTTTAAATTTTTAAGCTCAAATTTACTGTTAATGGGTTGATCATAGTGAGTTTCTTCATCGATAAATTCTTCGCCAAATATCTCTTTATCTAAACCTTGATAATCAATATCTATTTCTGCTTTACCTAAATTTTGTTGTCCATATAAGATTGAATCAACACTGCTAATGAATGAGCCATTAAGAACTCGAGTATCACTTAAATCAGTTTTTTGTTTGATAGATAGTTTGTTTAATATGATGAAGGGGCGTTCATCATCTGATTCAGGAATTAAGGTAAATTTATCAAGATTAGCATTTAAGGTAATATTTTGATTGATGGAATCAATAGTTCCACTTGCCTTTAAATTCTCGATTGAAAAGGTGTCATTATCAGTTTCGGCATAGTCATAATCATCTAGATAATAAAGATAAATATCTCTTAAATTTGTTTTTAAAGAATCTAAATGCAAATTATAACCAATCATAGTTGACTGTTTTTCGCCATCAAGATCAATGTGAAGCTTATCTAACGTAAGATAGTAAACGGTTTTTTGAGTATGAAATTTATCTAAATCTAGTGTTATCGAAGGGATAGCTGAGTCCATATTACTAATAAATGTAAAACTACCTTTGCCTAATTGGTATTCAAATTTAACATTATCTTCAATTTCTCTATAATGACTGATTTCCTTGCTAAAAAGCTTTACAATCATATTTTCACTATAATCCAAACTAATATAGCCGGTAATAAAGGGTTGATTATCACTAGTCTTCCATGCGGAAGGATTGGATTCTTTGCTAGTTTCAAATTCCACCCAAGCCATTTGTGGTGAAAAAATACCTTGCTTTAAAGCGGCAAGTGGGAAAGGGCCATGATGAATAGTGAAATCCTTATCAGCTAGTGTAAATACCTCAGCAAAACTACCATCTTTAGAGGATAAGGTCATATTAATATGGGTTTTGGTTGAAAATAGCTGTTTTTTATCATTAGAATGGCTGATGTTAATTTTGAATATATTTTGGCTATTATTAAATTGCTCAGTAGCTAGTATTAACGATTTATCTAAATCATTTTCAATCACGTTACCAGTATGCCAGGCAATACCAACATAACTTAAACCTAATACAGCAATAACGCCTAAAGCCAGTGTCTTCTTTTTCATTTTTACTCTTTATATTCTGTTATATTTTTTAGCTAGTTTTCTTGATGCTCGGCAAAATCCGCTAATAAATTTTTAATATAATCAATACGATCTACTCGCTGTAAATCAGATTTAAGCAATTTTAATCGATTTGTACCTTCTAGGCGATAATTTTTTGGCGATTTTTGAATCGTTTCGATTAAATAATCTATTGAAATTTTGTTGTTAGAACCAAATTCTATAAAGCCGCCTTTTTCACCATATTCAATTTTTGTAATGCCCAATTTACTTGCTTGATAGCGGATTTTAGTTGTCTTTAATAAAAATAGCACCGGATCGGGTAATTGACCAAAACGATCGCGCATTTCAACTTGTATATCGGTGAGTTCATCTAGGTTTTCAATACTCGCAATTCGTTTATATAGTGATAATCGGGTATTAACGTCTGGGATAAAATCATCCGGAATTAGGGTTGGTAATCGTAATTCAACTTCAGTTTGTTGATTATTAAGTAGTGATTCGAGGGTAGGCTCTTTCCCCTCTTTAAGCGATTTAACCGCATCATCAAGTAATTCAATGTAAAGATTAAAACCTATTGTTTCAATTTGACCACTTTGATCACTACCGAGTAATTCACCGGCACCTCGTATTTCAAGATCATGGGTGGCTAAAGCAAACCCAGCACCTAAATCTTCTAAAGTAGCAATAGCATCAAGGCGTTTTTTAGCATCTTTAGTTAATAATTTTGGATGTGGCGTCAATAAATAAGCGTAAGCTTGGTGATATGAACGCCCAACTCGACCTCGTAATTGATGTAACTGAGCAAGACCAAATTTATCAGCACGATCGATAATAATGGTATTGGCATTGGGAATGTCAATTCCTGTTTCGACAATAGTGGTACACACTAATAAATTGAATCGTTGGTGATGAAAATCATTCATAACTCGCTCAAGATCACGTTCATGCATCTGACCATGACCTATAGCAACACGAGCTTCGGGTAAGAGTTCAGATAGTTTTTCGGCCACTTTTTCAATATCCGAGACATCATTGTGTAGATAATAAATCTGACCTCCACGCAAAATTTCTCGTAGAATTGCTTCACGAATGACTAAATCATCAGATTCTCGAACAAAGGTCTTTACAGCTAATCGACGCGCAGGCGGTGTGGCAATAATTGATAAATCACGCATACCACTCATTGCCATATTTAGGGTACGTGGAATAGGGGTGGCGGTCAAAGTGAGTATATCGATATTGGCTCGCATTGCTTTGATTCGTTCTTTTTGACGAACACCAAAGCGATGTTCTTCATCAACAATTAATAAGCCTAAATCTTTCCATTTTACATCTTCTTGTAATAATTTATGGGTACCGATGACGATATCGATTTTACCTTCAGCAAGTTCTTGAATAATGGCTTGCTGTTGTTTAGCGGTTTTGAATCGAGACAAACTTTCGATACGGATTGGCCAATTGGCAAATCTATCACAAAAACTTTCATAATGTTGCTGGGCCAGTAATGTAGTCGGTACTAATACGGCGGTCTGCTTATGATTGATCACAGCTAAGAATGCGGCACGAATAGCCACTTCAGTTTTACCAAAACCAACATCACCACAGACTAATCGATCCATTGCGTAAGGTGAGCACATATCGCCAATAACCGCACCAATGGCATTTTGTTGGTCGTCGGTTTCTTGATACGGGAAAGCTTGGCAAAACAGCTCATATTGTTCACGATCTTGTTTAAATTCAAAACCGGGTTTACTTTCTCGTTCAGCATAAATATCAAGTAATTCAGCGGCAACATCACGTACTTTTTCGGCTGCCTTTTGTCTTGCCTTACTCCAGGCATCAGTGCCTAACTTGTTTAGTGGGGCATTATCTTCATCACCGCCAGAATAACGGCTAATTAAATTTAGTGATGAAACAGGAATATAGAGCTTAGTATCATTTGCATAGAGCAGTATAAGGTATTCGGCAGTGATACCACCAGTTTCTAATGTCGTTAAACCCGCATAACGACCAACACCATGCTCTAAATGTACCACTGGTTTACCGGGTGTTAATTCGGCTAAGCTACGAATTAAACTATCGGTATTGATTGCCTGTTTGCTCTCTTTTTTTCGACGAATAACCCGACGACCTAATAGTTCGTTTTCAGTGATAAAGGCGAAATTTTGTTGCTCATCGATAAAACCTTGTTCGCTTGCACCTATCATTAAAAAGTAGCGATTTTCGGCATTGGCTAATTGATCCAGTTGTGAGATGGATGTCGGATGTATTCGCATTCGGCCTAAGATTTCTTGCAATGCATCTTTACGGCCTTCCGATTCAACAGAAAAGATAATTTTACCTTGGAAATCTTGAGTGAATTGCTCAAAATGTAAATAAGGTTGTTTTTGCTGAATTTGGATCGCAATCTCTGGCAATAAACTAAACGGTAAATTAATGCTTTTGTTCGAATCACTAATTTCAGAATGTGATACAGTGATTCGAGGGTATTGTTTAAAATGGGCAAAGATTTCATCGGTTTTTGACCAAATTACCGCTGGCGTTAACAATGGTCGCATCGGATCGACTTTGCGACTTTCATAACGTTGCGTAATATCTTGCCAATATTTATTAGCAAATTGTTCAATATTTGCTGTGTTAATGATCAACGTATTGGATAAAAAGTAAGAAAATAACGGAGTAAGTGGCTCGTTAAAAAATAGTGCCTGCCAATATTCGACACCTGTAGGTAAAATATTTTTACTGACTTGTTGATAGATACTTTCAGGATCAAGTCTTACTTCAAATTGCTCTCGCCATTGACTACGAAATAATTCGATGGATGTTTTATCAAATGGAAACTCATGGGCTGGAAGAAGTTGAATTTCATTAATTTCATCGAGTGTTCTCTGACTTTCAACATCAAAAGTGCGAATACTATCAATTTCGTCATCAAAAAAGTCGATACGATATGGCTTCTCACTGCCCATTGGGTAGATATCAAATAGCGCACCGCGAGTAGCATATTCGCCATGCTCCATAACTTGACTGACTGAACGATAACCGGCATTTTCAAGTTGTAACCGCAGATTTTCACGACTTATGGCTAAGCCTTTCTTCATCATAAATACATGCCCACCTAAGTAGTTTTGTGGACACACTTTTTGCATAAGGGTATTAATTGGTAGGATTAAGGCACCCTTAGTTAAATGGCCTAGCTGATAAAGACAAGATAGTCGCTCGGAAACAATATCTTGATGCGGCGAAAAACTATCATAAGGGAGTGTTTCCCAATCGGGAAAAAAAATCGATGGGAAAGTTGAAAATTGTTTCAACTCTTCATGAAGACGAGTTGTTTGTTGCATGTCATCTGTAACAATCACCACTAAACCATCGTGCGCAGCAATGGCCTGTGCACAAAATAGGGATAGGGAAGAACCAACAAGTTGACCGACTTGTTTTACTTCAGCTGATTTTTTAGGAATGATGTTAGAAATATTGTATGTTTTTGACATGTTAGAATAATAGATAATTGCGACAAAGTTAGCCTAAGATTATAACGTAATTATATGGTTGTTTTCTATAACTGTTTAATCCTGTATGATAAGCAGTTAAAATTTAACTGGTTAAACTTAATTGAAAACTTTAGGTACTTTATAACTATTATGTCAAAAATATTTCGTCCATTAGTATTTTATATAGGTTTACGCTATGTATACGGGCAAAAAACCGATGGGTTTGGTCGCTTTGTTTCTTGGCTATCTATGATTGGCATCATGCTCGGTTCTATCGGTTTGATTGTGGTTTTGTCGGTAATGAATGGATTGGAAGATCAGATGCAAAACAGTATCTTAAAGTTTTTCCCCCAAGCGCAAATTACTACAAAAACCGGAAGAATCAATACAACTGTTATTGATTCTAAACAATTTGAAAATATCCCTGGCGTTGAACGAATTACGCCAGTAATTACCAGTGATGTGGTATTACAAAGTCAGCAAAGTATTACGGTTAGTACCTTAATGGGTATCACCGCAGAGGATCATGATCCAATAGAAAATTATGTTTATACAGGTTCAATCGATTCATTACAAGCGGGTAGCTATAATGTGATACTGGGACAGACATTGGCTAATCAACTTGGTGTTTTGGTTGGTGACAAAATTCGCTTAATGGTCACCGATGCTAGCCAGATAACGCCAGTTGGACGCATTCCTTCACAACGTTTATTTACTATAAGTGGTTTATTTTCGGTCAATCATGATATTAACCAAGCGTTAATCTATATCAATCAATCTGATGCCAAAAATTTATTACGGTATCCAGCGAATAATATTAGTGGCTGGCGATTATTTTTAACACATCCACTGGAAATCGCATCAGTAACTAACCGTTCGTTACCCGATGATTTAGTTTTTACTGATTGGCGAGCTAAACGTGGTGAATTGTTTCAAGCAATCAAGATGGAAAAAAATGTAATGGGCTTATTAATTAGTTTGATTGTGATTGTGGCGGCTTTTAACATTATTACTTCATTAAGTTTGTTGGTTATGGAAAAACAAGGGGAAGTCGCGATTTTAAAAACGCAAGGCTTGTCACGTTTTAAAATTATGCTGATTTTTATTATTCAAGGTGCGAGTTCTGGTGTCATTGGTACCTTACTCGGTAGTGCCATAGGGCTGTTACTTGCTTCCTATCTCAATGAATTGATGTCAGTGCTTGGATTATCCTTTGCTGGTATTGAATTACCTAGTTTGGTTGAGCCTTCACAGATAGTATTTATTATTTTCGGATTACTTATGTTATCACTAATTTCCACACTTTATCCTGCGTATCGTGCAGCCAATATTCAACCAGCGGAGGCTTTACGTTATGAATAATTTACAGCCACTTCTTTCAGCTAAAAATCTTTATAAAACCTATAAAGAAGGCAAAATGGTTACTGAAGTACTAAAAAATGTTTCATTTGATATTTATCCGCAATCATTACTCGCTATTATTGGTAGCTCAGGATCAGGAAAAAGTACTTTATTGCATCTATTAGGTGGATTAGACAAACCAACTTCAGGTGAAATTATATTTAAATCACAACAGCTTAATCGGTTATCAGAACAAGAAAAAGCACATTTACGTAATCAAGAAATTGGTTTCGTATATCAGTTTCATCATCTTCTTCCTGACTTTACCGCATTGGAAAATGTGGCGATGCCGTTATTAATTGCCGGTACTTCACCAAATGAGGCTAAAAAACGGGCTATGGCAATGTTAGAGTCGGTGAATTTAGTTAAACGAGCTAATCACCGCCCAGCAGAGTTATCTGGTGGTGAACGTCAACGAGTGGCAATAGGCAGGGCTTTAATTAATAATCCTGCTTTAGTGATGGCCGATGAACCTACTGGTAACTTAGATAAATCGACCGCTGACGCCATTTTTGATCTGTTAATTAAACTTAATCGAGAACATGGCACGGCATTTTTAGTTGTTACCCATGATTTAGTTTTAGCGAATAAACTTGATCAACAATTGATTATGAGTGATGGCCAGTTGTCTACCAGTAATTCTGTGAAATAAAGCTGAACGGATAATTAAATATGAATTTATCATTAATTACAGCCATTAAATTTCGTAAAGGTCGCCGTAAAAGTGGCATGGTTTCGTTGATATCAATTATTTCAACCTTGAGCATTGCTATTGGTATTGCTGCATTGATTATTGGTTTAAGCGCTATGAATGGTTTTGAACGAGAACTCAACGATCGGGTGTTATCAGTAGTACCACATGGTCAAATTTATTCACAATATGGCAACTTAGATAATTGGCAGCATGTTCAAACCGAGTTACAAGAGAACAAAAATATCTTATCGGTGACGCCTTATGTTAGTTTTACCGGATTGATTGAAAATGGTAGTAAGCTTGGTGCTGTTGAAGTACAAGGATTTGATCCAGAACTAGAACAGAAAATCAGTTCATTACCCAACTATGTCCTTAATAATAGATGGCAAGATTTTAAGGCTGACAGCCAGCAAATCATTTTAGGAGCAGGATTAGCTAAATCATTAGCGGTTAATGAAGGGCAGTGGGTTACCTTACTTATTCCTGTATCAAACAATCCTGAGCAACTTAAGCCCCCTCGGCGTGTTCGTTTGCAAGTACACGGTATTTTAGATCTAAGTGGTACGTTAAGTAACAATGTTGCTTTATTGCCATTAGCTGATTCACAACAGTTACTTGCTATTGGTGACAGTGTCACGGGGTTGATGATTAATGTTGATAATGTCTATCAAGCTAGTGCTATTATTGGTCATGCAACATTAAATCTTGAAGAAGATCTTAGTTTTAATAGTTGGGAACATACCTTTGGCTTCATGTATCGTGATATTCAAATGATTAGACAAATTATGTATTTAGCGATGATTGTGGTTATTGGTGTGGCTTGCTTCAATATTGTGTCGACGTTGGTTATTGCGGTAAAAGATAAACAACGTGATATTGCTATCCTTAAAACACTTGGGGCGACTAATCGCTTAATAAAACGTATTTTTATTTGGTATGGTGTACTTTCAGGATTAATCGGTAGTGTGATTGGTGTATTGCTTGGATCTATATTGGCATGGCAGCTTTCTAATATTATGGCAGCGGTTGAATCAATGATGGGACATAAGTTTTTAAACAGTAATATCTATTTTGTTGATTTTTTACCATCAGAAATTCATCTTTTGGATGTCATCATGGTATTTATTACGGCCATGCTGCTAAGTTTGATTGCCAGTTATTATCCAGCGCAAAGAGCTTGTAAAATCGATCCGGCTCGCGTGCTAAGTAGCTATTAATGATAATGAAACATAAACAAGGCGCAATATCTGATTTGCGCCTTATTTTTAATAATATTGATAGCCACTTATCAATTGATAATGCTGATAACCCCAATATAAAAGTAAAGATGACATTATTAATATCGTGATAATTAATAGTGTGCAGATCTGTTTTTGATAGCGGAATTTTTCTAAACAAACACTAATTAGTCCGCCTAAAATAAGGCCAGTGATAGCTCCACCAATATGTGCCATATTATCAATAGAAGGTAGCAATCCTAACCCAAAGGTCAGTAATAAACTGACTACGATTGATTTGATTGGCATCTCTTGTAAGTCAGTACGATTAATTAAACAATACGCAAGTAATGCCGTAATAATTCCTAAAATTGCACCTGATGCGCCACAACTAATGACATTATGATTAATAGTGGCAACATCACTGGCTAAACTACCAAATAATCCTGATAATAGATAAATGCCAATAAAGGCTAATGGTGGTAGCAAGCGTTCTAGAATAATGCCAATACTCCACAATGCTAACATATTCATAGCAAGATGGGTTAAACTAACATGCATAAAAATATTAGTAAATAAGCGCCAATATTGACCTGAGAAAGTTAACTGAGCAACATCAGCCCCCCAATCAATCAGGAATCTATTTTGACTAAATGTTGAGAATCCTCGCTCATCGAGTAGTCGAGAAATAAAAAAACAAGCAATATTAATCAGTATTAAAATACTGGTAATTTTCGCTTGATTATAGAGCGGTTGAACATTTTTTAAGATAGACATATGCTAAGGTTTCCGTTGAAAAAATCACATTAAATTAGATGATTAGTTTAATCAAATCGTTTACCTAAAATAACTAAATCACGTTTGATACCATCAAGTTCAGCAATGTTGGGCAGTAATGCCCATTGTTGATAATGCATTTTTTCGAATAGCTTAATGCTTGGAACATTATGGCCAAAAACATAGCTCAATATAGCGTCAATACCCACTTGTTTGGCAAATGACTCAATTTCTCGTACAGCAGTTTGACCAATTTTTTTGCCTCTAAAATCTTGATGAATATATAAGCTTATCTCAACTGTTTTATCATAAGCTGGACGACCATAAAAAGATGACAAACTGACCCAACCACAAGGTTGATTTTGATATTTGATTAACCAAAGTGGACGTTTTTGCGAATTATGCTGTTCAAACCATGCAATTCGGCTTTCAACCGACACCGGCTGCAAATCGGCCGTTACCTGACGACTGGCAATAGTCGAATTATAAACCTCCACGATAAAAGGTAAATCATCTAAAGTCGCATTAACATAAGTAATCATAGGAATAAAAGAGTTATGGTTAATTGTTCCTCATTGTAATGGCTTTACTATTAGCAAGCAATATTTGTTAAAATAGATCGAAATATGAAAAATTTCAAAATTGTAACAATAAGTTACTCAAAAAAGCTTTTCTGTAATGTTTTTATTATTGCTTAATTTTTTCTTAACAAATGTTTACATAAAAAATTATTGCATATCATTAATTTTATATTAATATTCTATGTACACTTTTTGTGATTTTAGTTTAATGGATTATTAACTTAATAAATATAGTATTTAATACTTATCTTATTGTTTTTATTGTAAATTAAATGTAAATTTCAGCAAGGATTACTGAAAATATGTTAAAATGTAAACTTAATCGGGCATCGGGCATCGGGCATCGGGCATCGGGCATCGGGCATCGGGCATCGGGCATCGGGCATCGGGCATCGGGCATCGGGCATCGGGCATCGGGCATCGGGCATCGGGCATCGGGCATCGGGCATCGGGCATCGGGCATCTAACTTATTATCCTATTCTTTCCAGCATTTTTTAAAATCAAAGTTACTTATTATTTTCTTATATCCAACTATAGTACCTTGTACTTATGGCTTAAGTAGTTTCACTATCAATGTTATACAGGGAAATAGTCCCACGGTAGTTAATAAACAAATAGTCGCGGATAAGTATGGTTTTACTGTAAATAACGTATTTTATAGTGAAACAATTGGTAATATAAAAGAAAAAGAAATTAAAGAGTTTGATGGTGATTTAACATTTTCTCAATTTGTCGTAAAAAAATTTCATTATCAAGAATTAGACAATCAAATTAATTATCAAGATATAGATGGTGATGGTATCGATCCTTTCCAACCATTTTTAATAACTACAACTATTTGGCAATGGTTTGATGCTAATGGTAATAAAATAACGCCTAGTGATAATCAGATAATTGGCTGTGGTAGTGGTTATTCAATGCCATTAATGTTAGAGATCAGTAATCAAATACAGACTTTTTCACAATATGGTATTCCAAGACAAAGTGATTTGGTAACAATAAAAAAAGTATACAAAATCTCAGCAATATCAAAGTTATGCTATGTAAAACCTTATGCTATAGAAAAAAATCCAGAGTATCAATGGTTAAGTTTTGATAGCAATAATAGATTTATAAGATGGAATGATCCTAATTATACGGTTAGAACCCTAGCTGGTGGCGGTTATAATTCAGATTATGTACCTAATTGGGGATTTAAAACTGAGCCAACTTTATCCGGCGGTAAAAAATTTCCTACAACAGGATTTGATGGTGCCAAATTTCAGTTAGTACTAACAGGGGCTGCAAGTGATTATCATTTTACAATTCCAAATAACCCAGGAGGAAAAGTTGAAGTCGATGAGAACGGTTATGTCACTTTAAATGGTAAACCCAGTGGAAATGTAACTGTCCGTGCAACATTAAAGAGAGATTTAACTATAAAACATGATTATACCTTTAATCCTACTAGTGTATGGGCAAATCCAGTTAAAGGTTTTTTTGATTGGTGGGAGCCTGCAATCAAAAAATGTAGTGAGGATAGATTGTTTTCTTATAAAGAATTAACAAATGCACCTGAATACAAACTTAATGGGGGTTTTAATATCGTCAATGGTTATACTCGAGCAATTGGTGAGGGGCTTTTGCCTGAATGGGGGTATACCGTTCAGCAATCTTATCCGGGCTCTAATTGGGAGGATGATAGAGATAGATATTGGACTAAAGATCGTTATTATGGCAGTGATTATGGACAGCATGTCGATGTTAGTATCTCGTCAGGATTAGTTGGAGTAGATGCTGAAGATGTTCATGCACCTAATTTTCTAGTTTGCAAGTAGAGGCCAAAAGTAAGATGGAATCAATGCTTTTTATTATGGTGATTTTACTTAATTAGTCACTTCTTTTGATAGTTATAACGTTAATTATATAATGATAAATGGTATTGAATAAATCATTAAGGCTAAAGTATGAAAAAGAAAGTCACCAAGTCACCGGCGTGATGACGCGATTAGCGTTATCACGCCGAAAAAAACAGAATAAAAAATGAACATTAAAATTAATGACAAATTAGAAATTAGTCAAAGACAAGGTTTTTTAAGCCTAATTGATGAAGGTTCTTTTTTACGAATCTATAATCAATCGGCTTTTATTATTACCCAAATATTGCAACATAATTTTAAAATATCAGCACATACGATTGGAAAATTCCAACAATATCATTTTGTTTATTGTGCCTTTCCAAAACGGAATTTACATTTTCATTTTGAAAATATTCGCAAAACTGCTTGGGGGTATGAATTAACTGGTGAATATGACTTAGTTGATTATGATAATTGGTTTAAGCAGTTTTTTGTTCATACGCATAAAAATTTAAATAGAAATATCACTGCTCAACAATTAGATTCACATTTAACTTCTGGGCATTTGTTTTCAAATGAGCGAAGCGTAGAAATTGAAGGTAAGCCTATATACCTAAATCCTAAACAAATCATGTTTTTAAGAAATTGGCAACGTGGATATAATAACAATATTGTTATAGAAAACTTTATTGAAAGTTTGCAACGCAAATTACGATAAATACCAATTTATTAAAAAATGAAAATTTTGAGGAAAGGGGGTTTTTGCAATCCTAATGAAGCCATTCTATACATTAACCTCGCTTAAAATAATTTATTATCGCCTGATTAACTGCGGTGATTTTTAAATCTTTACGCCAAATCAGATAAATATTTATTTTTAATCTTTTATCTTGATTTGAGATCAATTTTTTATAGGTAACTCCTTCAACTTTAGCTTGTGCCATTGATTGTGGTAGAAGCATCATTGCTTTACCTAATGCAACCTCTAGCAGCATAGATAAATTATCTGCAAGTTCGGCTCGACGAGATAGTGGATGGGCGAGTTTATTGAATACTTGTTCACATTGATCGTAAAAAAAAGGATTTACTTGTTGTTTAAACCAAAATAATGGTAAATCAGTGACATCATCAAGATTTACTTTGTTTTGTTGACAACATGGATGACTTGCCGGTAATACTAATGTTACTGGTTCTTGATAAATGAGTAATGAGTTTTCGCTAAAATCTCTAGTTGGGTAATCGGAGACAATTGCAAAATCAATATTGCCTTTTTGTAGTTCAAGAAGTAGCTCTTTCGAAGTATAGTTATGCTTATATATTTTAGTCTCATCTCTAAATTCTGACAAAAATAATTTAAAGAAAGGAATATAATCAAAAGATAAGGTTTTTGTTGTCCCTACCGTGACCTTTTCAAGAATATTTATCTTAGCTGCTTTAGTGATAGAGCAAAGATCATTTAATAATTGTGTTACTTTTGATTTTAATATTTCCCCTTCTTTGGTTAATACAACGTTGTGTGAGTTTCGCAAAAATAATGTGCTTTGTAACTTGTCTTCTAAATTTCTAATTTGCATTGAAAGAGGGGGTTGACTAATGCCCAGTTTTTCAGCTGCACCAGTAAAACTGAGTTCTTCACAAACAGCAATAAAATATTGTAATTGTTTAATCGTTGGTAATCTTTTGCTATAGATGTCCATAAATTTTACTATCCCTAATAAACTATTTCGCTGAGTTGTAAGCGTTTATGTCATTTATCTATCTAAATTAGATTATTATTATGAATGAGAACTTTGTTTTTTGCATTTGTTTATATGATTTTTTCTGCGATACGAATTTCGTATAACAAAATATGTATTTCTATATTGCTGTATTGTTAGATAACCTCTCTCAAGTTTAATCAATTAGCAATTGGTATTTTGTTCATGGAATCCATCTCTACAGAAGAGCCAATACAGACAAAACCGCGTTTAGTGCTGTCAGCATTATTAATCGTGCTGTTAGTCGGATCGGTTTATATAAGTCAACTTATCTTTCAAGAGATCTCTCAAACTTATGATATCGATATTTTAGCCGCCAGAAATGTATTCAGCTTATCGTGTTTTTTTTATGCTATCTCGTTTTTTATTTATGGCCCTTTATCGGATAAAGTTTCAACCAAGTTGTTAGTTTTGGTTGGCAGTATTGGAACTGTTTGTTGCCTAGAGTTATCTGTGATTGTAGATAGTTTCAATTTATATTTGGTGGTTATGTCATTGATCGGATTTTTTGCTGCAGCGGTTCCGGCAGCATTGTTTGCTTATACAGCTAAAAATACGCCTAATCATAAGTTACCGCAAGCAATGGGTATTATGATTTCAGCTTCAATTATAGGTATTATTTTTAGTCGAAGTTTGGTTGCTATGTTAACTGACTTTTGGTCTTGGCAAGTTGCCTTTGCCATATATGCCGGTTTGATAACGATCGTATGTCTTTTTGTTCCTTTCGCGATAAAACAATCAAGCTATCAATCTTCAACCACCAGTGTACTTGGCACATATTTGACGGCAATTAAAATATTATTTGATAAAACAGTGATAATATTTCTATCTGTTGGTTTTCTACTTTTCTTTGTTTATTTAGGATTATCTTCACTACTCACTTTTTATCTAAAAAGTGCACCTTTTTCTTTATCTGCAACAGTTTTGGGATGGCTTAATTTTGCTGGGCTTAGTGCGATTATTGGCACCATAATTACGAGTAAATTATTACGGGTTATAAATGAACGCTATCTTTTAATCATTTATTTGTTAGTTGTATGTGTAACAGTTGTGACTATTGGCTATAGCTCAAGGTTATATGTTATTGGATTAGGGATTTTTAGTTTGTTTTTATTTGTATTTGGCATTCAACCATTAGTTATTGCCATACTTAATAAAAATGTACCCATTAATTCACGCGGAGCTATTTCATCTTTATATTTACTTTCTTGTTTGGCAGGAGGCAGTATTGGTACCTATTTATTAGGTATCGTTTATCAAAATATGGCTTGGAATGGCGTGATAGCTATTTGTGTCTTATTGACAATTGTTAATCTAGTTTTAGCGTTAGTTGGTATTCAACTTATCAAAAGTAATCATAGAAAATAAAATTGTAGGTATTAATTATTAAGGAGACTCATCATGAAAAAAAGATTGTTACAATTTTCACTATTTATATTTTGTTGTTTTTATGGAGCATTCTGTATGGCTGATTTAACTAAAATTTCTTCAAGCTTTAGTGCACCAACAGGCATTGCGTTTGATAGTAAGGGATTAATGTATGTAACCAATTGGTCAGGTAACTCAGTTACGAGAGTCAAATCAAATGGTGAAACAGAGACTTTTTATTCAGGTATATCTTCACCAGCTGGTATCGTTATTGATGCAGAAGATAATGTTTATGTTTCATCATATGGCGATGATTACATTGTAAAAATTGATAGTAATGGTAAATCAGAAAAAATATCTGATGGTTATCATACTCCTACTGGTATCGCTTTTTCTAATCAAGGTCAATTACTCATTACTAATCGTTCAACTGGTGAGATAGTTTCTCTTGATCTTAAAACTAAGAAAAAAAGCATTATTGCTCGTGGATTGACCACACCAGTTGGTGTAACTCAATTAGCTGATAACAGTTTAGTTGTTTCACAATACAGTGGTCGTTTAACCATGATCAGCCCAAATGGCACTAAAACTGAGCTAGGTTCGGATTTTAATCGCCCAGGTGTTGGTATTGTTACAGTTGCACCAAATGTTGCCGCCGTTATTGATAATGGTGCTGGAATGGTTCGACAAATTGATGTAAAAACTAAAAAAGTATCGACCTTAGTTGGCAATTTATCTGGAGCAGTAGCGTTAGCTTATCATAATGGTAGCTATTATATTGGTACTTGGGGTGACGGTACTGTATATGAATTGAAAGATAAATAAAATTATCTTCAATATTTTAATAAGTTTTACAAAGATATTAGCTAACAATAAATATTAATAGGAGAATTAACTACATAAAATTATAAGGGAATTTCTATATGCGATAGAAAAGTGAAAGAGGTAATTTACAACTAATCGTGATGTTCTATAATAATTCTGTTTATCATTAAAAGAAATCGTATTAGGAATATCAATGAAACAACGAGTAAAAGAACCTTATTATGCTTTCAATCCTAAAGAGGCGCATTTTTTGTTTGAGCGTACAATTAGATTTGAATCACGAGCAGAGCTTTTGGCAAAAATTTCCCGAATAATACATCGTATGTATTTTCCTAAAAAGGCAATAATCACTTTTTTTGCTTTGATTGTTGCCCTTATCCTCGCCATTATAGTAACTTATATAGTTAATTTATTCTCGCCTTCTTTTGCCAACAAAGTTGGAAAGTATTTGACTGTAATTCCATTAATTGACATAGGAATTTTAGTCTATCTTGTAGATCATTATTTAAAAATATATTTAGAAATACGTTCAGTTAAGAAGCTTTATAAAAAAAATCTTGAATGGCCTGTTGAATGTTATTGTGCTTATTTCCAAGAAGGTATCTACATAAAATCGATCGATATGGAAGGTATTTTTTATTGGGACGATTTTATGGCTATGGGGTGTAGCAAGGATGCACTTGTTTTCCATTTTTGTCCAGCAAGAACCCCAAGTGGAAAATTTTTCAAGCAATATTATCCTCGATTAGATAATGTTTATATTTTTATTGATGGTGATGAACAAGTTAGGTCGTTAATAGCTGCTGTAAATAAACATTATAAAGATTTAGTAACGTTTAAATAATCAAAGCGAAGATTTAACTCTCTTTTAGCAAGTTTTTGACCAGTAATATTGAGTTTTGCTGGTCAAAAATAGATGAATTTTACGCGAAAACAAACCAAAAATAATTCCAGCGCTTCCTATCATATTTATCTATTTTAAATCTATCTTTATATTGGTAGGGAACACGATGCAATATCTGATAGGTCACTAAAATCAAGCGGTTTATCCCTATGTGTATAGGGAACACTCTAATTATAACCATTTGTTTTATAATTAAAATACTCAGTCTACAATTTCTACCAATTTTTTTGTTATATTTAACTGTGTGTTTATACAGATATTTTAAGTCTTGATAATCACTCTACCGCGAGTAATATCGCTAATATTTTTTTTGAGTATAGCTAGATTATCTAGTGTGATAGCAATACTGACAGTTACGCCTTCAGCATCAAAATCTTGTTGTTCAATGAGCGCATCCAGTTCTTTTAAACGGTTTTCGATAATTGGCCATTCATTGTAATAGCAGTGAAATTGCAAAGAAATTCTAGCGATAAGTTCAATTAATTCTGCTTGTTGTAAACAATGACTAGCCGAACCACCGTAAGCCCGAATGAGTCCACCTGTACCTAATTTGATACCACCAAAATAACGGGTAACTACCACTACCACCTGATCACAATCTTGACCTTCGATGGCAGATAAAATAGGGCGGCCGGCGGTACTGGTTGGTTCACCATCATCATTAAAGCGATATTGTTGACCAATTTTCCATGCCCAACAATTATGTGTTGCATTTGGATCACTGACGCTGTCGATAAACTCGGCTGCCTGTTGAGCATTAATAATTGGAGCCGCATTGACAATAAAGCGGCTTTTTTTTATCTCTTCGGTTAATTGGCTAGGATTTGTTAATGTATAAGACATACTAATTCTGGTAAAATCGTTTTATTGCAACTCATAATACTCAGCAGAATTGAAATGTCTATCAATTTAGCACAATTAAAACATTCACAACAACAACTAGCCGAACAGGTGAGGCTGGTTGATGAATTTAATCCAGCAATCAAATTAATTGCTGGTACAGATGTTGGTTTTGAGCAAGATGGAACAGTAACTAGAGCTGCGATAGTGACATTGACTTTCCCTGATTTTGATGTGGTTGAGTATCATATTGCTCGATTAGCGACAAGTTTTCCCTATATTCCGGGATATCTATCTTTTCGAGAATACCCAGCATTGTTAAATGCATGGCAACAGCTTAAACATAAACCAGATTTACTATTAGTTGATGGTCAGGGGATAGCGCATCCAAGACGTTTAGGAATTGCTAGTCATCTTGGTTTATTGTTAGATATGCCAACTATAGGTGTCGCAAAAAGCAAATTATGTGGGCAATATCAAGAGCAAGCAAAACAAGCGGGTAATGTAACCCCTTTACTAGATAAACATGAGCAAATTGGTTGGGTATTGCAGAGTAAAAATAATTGTAATCCGTTATTTATTTCAGCAGGACACAAAATTAGTCAAACTAGTGCATTACATTGGGTAAAACAGTGTTTACGAGGTTATCGATTGCCTGAACCAACTCGCTGGGCTGACGCAATTGCATCGAATAAACCATTATTTAGAAAATTTAAGCATGGCAAATAATCAATTACCATTAAAACAAGGTGGATTTACCTTTAGACGTTTTTTTGTTGCTCACGACAAAAGTCCAATGAAGGTGACAACTGATAGTTGTTTATTAGGTGCATGGGTACCAATTAAAGGTGATGTACAACATGTTTTAGATATCGGTACTGGATGTGGCGTAATTGCCTTAATGTTGGCTCAACGTTTAGAACATCAGGCATGTCAAATTGATGCGATTGATATCGATATGCAAGCTATATTGCAATGTCGAGAGAATAGCTTAAATGCAGGCTTTAAAAATATTAAGCCATTAAATATCGATGTTAATCAATTTAGGACTACTGAGCGAAGATGTTATGATTTAATTGTCACTAATCCTCCTTATTTTCAGTCTGCTGTAGAGTGTCGTAGTACAGAACGGCAATTAGCCCGTTATACAGAAAGTCTTAACTATCAGCAACTTATTGATGTAGTAAAACGATTATTAAATCCGCAAGGGTTGTTTGGTTTAGTTTTACCTTATCATCTTACTGAGCAATTTAAGCAATTAACTGTGTTAAATCAGTTATATTTGTGTCATGAACTGCAAGTTAAATATACAGCAAATAAAGACTATTCATTAGTACTGATGGCATTTTCATTTAATCAGCATGCTAGTGTTGAACGTCAATCACTGTGTATGCGAGATGAACAAGGGCGTTATACCCAACAATTTAGACAACTGTTGGCCGACTTTTATCTATTTCGTAAATAACGCCTTAATTATTGATTAATGAGGAATGATATAAAAATAAACAATGGCTATAATGGCAAGTACCACTATAGCTATGGCATAGATTTTATCATGTAAATAGCTAAACGCTGATAGTTGTCTCTGCTTTCTGGCATAAAGATAGAATAGTAGCCCAACACTATATAAAATCATCGATAGTAGTAAATATGATACGCCGCCAGCATAGATTAACCAAAGTCCATATAGCGAGCCAAATGCACCAATGAAAATGAGATATTTTCTAGGTTGATGTATTGCTAATTTAAACATAAACAGTGCTGAAAGTAGATAGGGGATAAGCACCATAGATGTTGATAATTGAATCAGCGTGTTATAACCAGATTCATAAAAATGAGCAAGTATAATTAACAAGCTAATTAAGCTGGTTGTTAACCATAAAGCATTAGCTGGTGTGCTGTTTTTATTAAGTTTACCAAAGCATCTAGGAACAGTATGTTGTTTACCTTGACCGGCTAAAAATAACATTTCTGCAGCTAACATTAACCATGATAATAATCCACCACTTACTGAAACTATCAAACCAATATTAATAAATGTGGCGCCCCAACTACCAACGACATGTTCAATGACTAGTGCCATTGACGGATTTTTCATTTGTGCGAGTTCATGTTGTGGCACAATGCCTAATGAAAGAACGGAAACACAAACTAATAAAAGACTAGTAATGGCAAAACCAAAAAAGGTGGCTCGACTTATACTGATTATATTTTTCGCTCGTGCAGCATAGACAGTAGCACTTTCAATCCCCAAATAAACCCATACAGTATAAAGCATAGTATATTTTACCTGATCAATGATTGAACCTAATTGTGGTGTCCCCCAAAAATCAGTGTTAAAAGTTGAAATTTTAAAGGCTAAAACAACACAAACGATAAATAAACCGATAGGTACAATTTTAGCTAGCGTTACTAGGCAATTAAGTAAAAATGCTTGGTAAATTCCGTTAATGACAAAAAAGTGCATAATCCATAAAAGGATAAGTCCGGCAATAACGGCAGGAATTGTCGTACCATTACCAAAAAATGCAAAACAATCAAAAGAGCCTAATGCACTAAATAAGATAACTAAATAGCTAGTACAAGACATCCAAGCTGATATCCAATAACCCCACGCGGCATTAAAACCGATATAATCCCCAAATCCTTCACGAACATAACCATATAAACCTTCATTAATTTTGTAAAACCGAATAGAAAGATATTGAAATATTCGTGTCAGCATAAACATGCCGAATAATGTTACGGCCCATGCGATAAGTATCGCACCGGCACCGGCACCTTCAGCCATATTTTGTGGTAGGCTAAAAATACCACTACCGACAATACTTCCCACCACCAGTAATGTGAGAGGAAGTATGCCAAGCTTTTTTCTTACTGGTGTATTCATATTGTTTTCTTATTTAGTTTGTTTAATTTTTGTGGTTTTTTAAATTAAAATCGCAATGACATACAGCTTACTCCACCATCGATTTTGCGATATTCTGAAGTATCAACTTCAATGACCTGATAACCGAGTGCTTCAATTTTGGCTTTAGTAATAGGATAACCAGCCGGCATTATCACTCGTTCATTGACCCATATACAGTTAGCGGCATAACTTTCTTGTTCAGGGATTTCAATGATATTGAGATGTTGAAATTCTGGCTTAGTAATAAATTCACCTGCAGCTAATAAGTTATTGTGTTCCAAATAGGCAAGTCCCGTTTTTAAGTGTAATACTTTTTCTAAAGTGACGACCGAACCAGTTAAACCATATTTTTCCAATATTGCAATCATTTGGTTTGCACCTTCTTGATTGGTTCGAGCGGAAAGACCAATGTAAAAGTGATTTTCAACCATCATGATGTCACCCGCTTCTACGGTGCCTGGTGCCTTAATATATTCAACTTTATTTGGATAAAAACGACTAACAGCCTCAGTAATTAGTTCTGTTTCAGCTCGACGAGATTCGGCTCCTGGTCTAGTAATGATTACGCAATGAGGTGTACAAAGGGCAACATCTTCAACAAAAACTGAATCAGGAAATTCTTCACAGGCTGGTAGAATGGTGATATCGACATCGCATTGTTGTAATGCTCGAATGTAGCTGTTATGTTGATCGAGCGCTTTTTGATAGTCAGGTTTGCCTAGATTAGCTGACGTTAAGCCATTAATTAATGATTTCGCCGGTGTTCTAGCAATGATATGACTAAATTTTTTCATCTTATAAATTCCTTGTGATAGTTATGCAATAATTTTGAATAATAATTCATTAAAAAAACAAAATCAAGCTTGTTGATTAGCTTATAGGTTTGTAATATGCATTTTTATGCTATTTTGTTGATCAGAAATATTGAGAGGAATTTATAAATGGTGAGCAACAACAATTAATTGTTTATATTTAAAATAAGCATCGCTAATATGAGATTAGAAGTAGGGCGAATTATCGCCCGATAATATAAAGATTATTCACCAGCAAAATCGACTAACGTATAGCAGTTGATTCCCATAGCGGTTAATTTGGTTTTACCCTGTAAATCAGGTAAATTGATGACAAAAGCGGCATCTTCAGCGATCCCTCCCGCTTTTTGAATTAATTTAGCGGTTGCTGCAACGGTCCCTCCTGTTGCTAGTAAATCGTCAATAATCAATACTCGCTCATTAGGTTTTATGGCATCACAATGCATTTCTAAAGTATCGGTACCATATTCGAGTTGATATTCTTCTCTAAAAACGTGACGCGGTAACTTATTCGGTTTTCTAACAGGTACAAAACCAACACCTAAGGCTAAAGCAAGAGGGGCGGCAAAAATAAAACCACGCGCTTCGGTGCCAACAACTTTATCGATTTTTTTATCTTTATAATGCTCAATTAAAAGATCGATTGATGTTCTGAAGGCGATTGGGTCTTCTAATAAACTGGTAATATCCCGAAATAAAATCCCTTGTTTAGGATAATTAGGTATAGTAATAATACTATTTCTGATAAGTTCAAGTTTTGATTGAGTCATATTAAATGTTCTCTAACTATTCTCTTTAAGAGCAAATAATATTTTATTATATACCTATGCGGTTTTGACTGGCAATAAACAAACAGTTAACACACCGTAAAATCTAGAGATTGGTTAGTTTAAGTACGAATAGAAATATTTTTAAACGATAATTTTATCTCGGTTATGATTTTACTTTTTACAAACTTTTACAATTAAATACATTAATTAGACAGTTTATTTGGCAATTGGTGAATAATTGAATAAACTTTATACAGGAAGGTAAACACTATGAAATTTATTAAAATATTTGCCATGTTGGGGCTTTCTATTTGTAGCTTATTAAGCTATGCAGAACAAAACAGTGGGGTTAAACAAATTCAAGTTCGTTCAGAATTGTCTTCACCAGTTATAATGGAAGGCCATCCAGAAAAAAATTACTTAAAAGTCTCATTATCAGGCCAAAAAATTGATACCAATAAACGCGTTCCTATTAATTTAGCGATTGTTATTGATAAATCAGGTTCAATGGGTGGGGAGCGCATCGAAAAAGCGAGAGAAGCAGCTATTTTTGCGGTTAATTTATTGAACGAAGAAGATACGCTATCTATTGTTGCTTATGATAATGAAGCAAAAGTGATTGTGCCTGCAACCAAAGTAAAAAATAAACAAAAAATTATACAATTAATTAATAAAAATGTTTTTGCCGGTGGAGGAACAGCTTTATTTGCTGGCTTAAGTAAAGGTATTAAGCAAGTTGAAAATCAACTGACAAAAGATAAAGTTAATCGTATTATTTTGCTATCTGATGGTCAGGCTAATGTTGGTCCAAGCTCAGTAAATGAGCTATCTGAATTGGCTATTATTGCCGCGAAAAAGAATATTGCTATTACCACTATGGGGATAGGTTCTGATTATAATGAATTATTAATGTCATCGATCGCAAGTTATAGTGATGGAAATCATGTGTTTGTAAATAATTCTGCCGATCTCGAAAATGTGTTTGTTCACGAATTTACTGATGTAATGTCAACTATTGCTCAAGACGTTGTGATTACTATTCAATTGAAAGATGGTGTTAAACCTGTGCGTTTACTTGGTCGAGATGGCGTGATCAAAGAGAATCAAGTCACGGTTAAAATGAATCAATTGTTTTCCAACCAAGAAAAGTATGTATTGTTAGAAGTGATACCTGATGAAGGTAAAGTGGGTCAAAATAAAACTTTAGCTCAAGTTGATTTGAAGTATGATAATTTATTGGTAAATAAGATTGAACATCAAACGCAATCGGTTAACATTGCGTATACCAATAATCAAAAATTGGTCGAGGATTCAATAATCCAAGATGTCTTAGCAGAGTCAGAAATTCAAAAAGTGACAATTGCGAATGAAAAAGCATTAGAGCTCTATGATCAAGGTATGCAAGAGCAAGCAGAAATGATGCTTATAGAAAATAGCAGTAGACTTGCATCATTTTCAGACATAATCGTATCACCTTCGTCAAAAGCGAGATTAGATGGCCAAATTGAGAAAAATAATATTATGGCTGATGCCGTTAAAAATCAGAATAGAAATGTTTCTCGTAAAATAATAACTCAACAACAGTTTGAGTCAAAAAGTAATGTAATTAAAAAATAGTTATGAAGAAATTAACAACGATTTTATCTTTATTGATATTAATGACATTTATAAGTTATTTAGGTTGGCGAAGCGTTGAACATGAGGTTTTATTAAGAGAAAATAATGAAACCTTACTCGCTAAAAGTCATATGAATAATATCAAATTATCGATTGAATCGTTGTTGAATCAACGTCTATCTTATCTTAATAGTTTGGCATTACAAATTGATAATGACTATGGTAAAGCTGAGGATTTATTAGAAACGGAAACGGATTTTAAGAATATTTTTATCATCAACAAAAATAGGATTTTATTTTTAAGTGATTCTGATGATTCTCAATGGCACAATCTGGTTGAATCAATTGCATTAGATAATTCTGTTTTGATCAATCAACAAGATTATTCAGAACAATCTCAACCAAGCTCTGGTTGGTATCAAATATATAACCACTTAATTTATTGGACAATTCAATCGGATAATATTATTGGTTTTGAATTTTCCAATATAAAGTTTTCATTTGATGTTATCAGTTTATTAGATACATATGATTCTGATGATAATTTTAAATTATCCGATGGCGATAAACAGATATATAGTAATGGTGAAAAATTCGATAATGAAATTTCTCTAAGGCTTAATTATCCCCTACAAAATTGGCATTTAACCTATTATTATTCTTCACCAAACTTAGTTAATTTATATTTATTAGGTTCAGGCGTTATTGGATTATTTTTTATCGTTTTGCTTGGGTTTATTGGTTACGGTTATCGAGAATATACCCGAACACTACGTTTAGCAAAACAACAAGTAAGTTTTGTTGGGCAGGTTTCGCATGAATTTAAAACGCCTTTAACCAATATCTCTCTTTATTCAGAAATGTTATCTGAATATTTAGAAGATGAGCCAGCGCCTGTTCCTGATTATCTGCATATAATTAGTGCAGAAAGTAAACGACTTACGCGATTGGTGCAAAATGTTTTAACTTTTAATAAGCCAAGTCGTTTAAATATAAAACAAGTAAATTTAACCATACTAATTAAACAGATATATCAAACTTTTAAACCTATTTTAGAGGCTAAATCATTACAACTGAACATCACTACTCTTGAAAATGATTGTATAGTTGATACTGATGAAGATAGTGTCATGCAAATTCTCAATAACTTTTTGAGCAATGCCGAAAAATATGCTTTTAATGGTAAACGAATTGATTTATCTTTGACCAGAAAAGGAAAACTGGTCACAATTACTGTTCGTGATTATGGAGATGGTATTGCCAGCCATCTATTAAAACAGATTTTTGAACCATTTTATCGAGTCAATTCATCGATAACTGAAGGCGTTTCGGGTACAGGAATCGGTTTGACGATTGCCAAGCAGTTAGCTAGTCAGATCCACGGAGAGATTAAAGTTTTGAATCATAATCCGGGAATGGCATTTTCACTGATATTAATGGAGTAGTAGAATGAAAATTTTAATTGCTGAAGACGATAAGCACATTCTTAATGGCATGTCAGATTTGTTAGAAAAAGAGGGTTACATTATTATTAAAGCTGTTAATGGTAAAGTTGCGCTGGAACTATTCAATCAATATCAACCCGATTTTATTATTTTAGATATTATGATGCCCGAGCTTGATGGCTATTCTGTTTGCCGTGCAATCCGTAAATTAAATGAAGATGTGCCAATTTTATTTTTATCCGCTAAAGATGAAGAAATCGATCGGGTTATTGGTTTAGAACTAGGTGCTGATGATTATATGAATAAACCTTTTGGTATTCATGAGCTTAGAGCAAGAATTAAGGCTATTGCTAAACGTTATTTAAAATCTAAACATCTAACTCTTTCTAAAGAAGATTATTTTCAATTTGGCGATTTAAATGTATATCCTACCGAATTGTACGCTAAAAGAAATGATCAGATAATTGAATTAACTTTACGAGAAATTAAGATTTTAGAATGTTTATATCAATATAAAAATCAAGTTGTTACTCGAGATATGCTTTTTGATTATGTGTGGGGATATGATTTTCTACCTAATAGTCGAACTCTTGATCAACATATTTCAAAATTAAGAAAACAAATAGAAATTAACCCATCTATACCCACTTTAATAAAAACGGTACATGGAATTGGTTATAGACATTAAATTAGCTATAAAATTCTATTGAGCTGAGTTTTTCAGTATTTTAAGTCATCATCTCAAAAAGAGATGACGTTATATTGAGCAATTAATTTAGGTTAGGTGAGACATGACATAAGGTATCACAGCAATTTTTTTCTATAGCTTTTGTAATATTATTGATTGACTGATAATTATTATTTTCAATAATTATCGATGGTTACGATTTTTATTTTCATGTTCAATTAACCATTTTTTTCTTTCTAATCCACCGCCATAACCAACTAGTTCTCCATTCGATCCTATTACTCGATGACAAGGGACAATAATCGCCACTCTATTATAACCATTGGCATTGGCGACAGCTCGAATTGCTTGTGGATTATTAATTCTTTGTGCTTGCTGTTTATAAGTGGTCAATTCTCCATAGGGAATGTGTTTTAAGCAATCCCAAACGGTTTGTTGAAATAGGGTGCCAGGTGTATGTAAGGCAACGGTAAAGTTTGTTCTTGTTCCTGAAAAATATTCGGCAATTTCAACCTTAGCTTGTTTGATATGTTCATTTTCGCCAAAAATAATCTTCATTTTAAGTAGGCTTTGTAGTTGTTCAAATTCTGTTTCTAACATTCTTCTATCTACAAACTCTAATAAACAAATTCCTTGATTTGTTGCACAAATAAACATAGGACCTAAAGGGGAGGTTAATCTATCGATTAAAATAACGTCTTGCTGTTGGTTTGCTGAAGGTGACTTTTTCATGATTTTTTTATAAGTATAACCAAAACCACTTAAGGAATTGTAACCAGTATCAAAGGCAGTATTAATAACATTTTTTCCTGATTTTAATTCTTGAAAAGCACTGTTAATTCGATACATTCGTTGATAAGCATGAAAAGTAATTCCGTAATGTTTTTTAAACCAACGGCGAAGAGTTTCAGGACTTAGTTTATTTTGTCTGAGCTGATAATCAGTGATCTTTTGTTTCGGATTATTATTAATTAATGCTAGGGCTTTAATTATTTCATCTGGTGCTTGATTAGCATTTTCGGTTGGTTTGCATATTTTGCAAGGTCGATAACCGGCATCAAGCGCTGATTTGAATGAATCGAAAAATTCGACATTAGCAAATTTTGGTTTTCTTGCTCGGCAAGTTGCAATACAAAATACCGAAGTGGTTTTGACTCCGACATAAAAGATCCCAATATAGCTATGATCTCTTTCAAGTAAAGCTCGGTAATAAGTCTCTTTTTGATTAGGGTTAGTTATTAGCATTTTATTCTATCTTGTCTAAATTTCGGTAATTTATGAACTAAGCTTATTAAAAATGCTATTCGTTGCGCAACCGAAAAATTGACAACTATTTTTATTCACTTTCTTCGTAAATTTTTTAGCTGTTTAATAAAAATAAATTGCTAAAATGACCATTATCAATCTAATATTGATACATCACTTGTTATCACTCAAGATTTTTATTATTTAATAGTCATTCCTTCGTTCATTGTTGTTAATATTTTTTGTAAATACTTAATATTTAAATCTGTTTTTATGACCAATTTTAGTACTAATTGCTTCTATTGCCTTAGGCATTTATTATTTTGGAGAGTACTATGCTTAGTTATCTTGATTTCCTTATTATTGCTTTAAAGTTGTTGGTGGTATTTATCTGTATTGTGTTATTTTTAAAAATAACCGGCAAAACTTCATTGTCACAAATGTCGAGCATTGATTTTATTGGAAATATGATTTTAGGTGGCATTGCTGGCGGGATTATCTATAACCCCAAATTAACCATATATGATTTTATTGTCGGTAATCCAATTATATTCATGGATCAGGGTAAATTAAAATTGGACGCTTTCACCTCAATTAATTTAGATCTAGCTAGTTTTGCTGTATTGCTTAGAATGAAAAATGTTTTTACTATTCATGATGTTGAAAAAGCAATTTTGGAACCGAATGGGCAATTATCTATTGTAAAAAAAGGTGACAAAGATATATCGGTTATTGTATTAGAAAATGAACAACCAGTAGATGATGTTTTAAAACAAATTGGTAAAGATGAAAAATGGTTAAAATCAAACTTAGCAAAACAAGGTTATAAGAGTTTCCAAGGGCTTTATTGTGTGGAATATTATGATCATCGACTTTTTGTAATACCTAATGATGCAGTAAAATAAGTTTAAGTTTTTATAGCTAGTAATTGGCCATATAAATTTAAATTATTTATATGGCCAATGATTATTGCTTTAAGAAAATTATTTAATTCGCGTATAGTGTTGATAAGTTTAATGATTTAGCAATAAAGCTTTTTACGGAGCTGGATTTAAGTTCACTCTGTATTGATAACGCATGTTGCTTTGACTCACAACGTGTAAATACACAAGCGCCGGTGCCAGTTAATCTGGTTGGCGCATATCGCGATAACTTTTGAATAAGGTCATCAATTTCAGGGTAACGCTGACGCACTACGGTTTCACAATCATTACTAAAATCATCAACAGAAATGGACATTAGTTGTTCAATACTACGCTTAGGTGTATTTCGTGGTAAATTTGGAGCATTAAATACCGTAACCGTTGAAATTTCTATATTAGGGTAGCTGACTAAATACCAATATTGAGGTATATCAACTTGTTGCAACTGATCACCAATACCTTCTGCAAAAGCAGCATGACCATAAATAAAAATAGGTACATCGGCACCGATTGTGCTACCTATTTCCATCAAGGTAGTTTGCGACAGATTTAAACCCCATAATTGATTTAACGCAACCAACACTGTCGCGGCATTTGACGAAGCGCCACCAAGTCCACCGCCCATGGGGATCATTTTATCTATGGCAATATCTGCACCAAGCTTATTAGTGTTTACATAAGATTTTAAACGCTTAGCGGCTATAATAATTAGATTTTTATCTGCTGGGATATTATCAAATTGCGTTAATAGATTAATTTGCCCATCATCACGAGTCGTAATAGTCAATTTGTCGCAAATATCAATAAATTGAAACAAAGTTTGTAAATCATGATAATTATCTGGACGTCGTCCAGTTATATATAAAAAAAGATTTAATTTAGCTGGTGATAACCATTGAGTCATAATCATTATCTGTTATCTTAATATCCAATTACTAATTTTTAAACGAATTAATTCATCATCATGAGAAAGTTCAATAATAGCAGGTAAATCAATTTTTTTATTTTTATAGGTATAAGTAGCGTAGCTGCTAATCTTTAATGACCATTTATTGTTATTTTGCATAAATGAGGTGGAAGATAATCTGCCTGAGCTGTCAATTTTATCAGCTTGGCTATCATCAGAAAAACCTTTCAACCAATTATGTAACGAATTGAGTGGGATATTAATATTGGATATTTTCTTCATTAATAGTTCCACATTAACATCATGGTAGCGAACGTCGTTGTTATCAATTAATTCGGCGTAATTAGGTTCAGCTTTTAAGGTTAAAATATTTGTGCCAATTGGCGTAGTTAATTTAACGTCATAATAATTTTCAGATTGCTGTGTAATAAGAAAACGGCCATAACTTTTAGTTTTCGTTCCTATATGAGCAATACTACCATTAACTTGAAATGAATTAATTTGTGCAAGAACTTGTTTATGGTTTTGCCATTGCTGTTCTACAGATACATTAGTTTGATATTTTGTTGTTTGGCACGCACTAAGTATAAACGGCAGAATGAATATGAACACATATTTGATTTTAGACATAAATTAACTCTTTAGTTGTGTATGGTCAAAAGTAAGGCGTATTATAGCTGATAATTGGCTGAATAAGAAAAAGTAACTGAAATTAACCTTTATTATTTTTTTTAGGTATAATGAGTTCTTAATAAAAACTTTACAAACTATTACAAAAGAATCAATGCAATGTCTATTACTGTATTAGGTGTCAATCATAAAACAGCACCCGTTTCTTTAAGAGAAAAACTGGCCTTTTCTAATGAGGTTATTGATAAAGCATTATATAGTTTATATCAACATCCTTTAATTGCTGGCTGTGTCATCCTATCAACCTGTAATCGAACCGAAATTTACTTAAGTTATGATCATGAAAGTGATTTTCTGCGGGTAAGACAATCGGTTGAAAATTGGTTAGCACAATATCATGGTATTGATTTGGCTTTATTTAAATCATCATTTTACTGTTATGATGGTCGGCAAGCAGTTGAACATCTTATGTCGGTAGCTTGCGGCATTGATTCATTAATTATTGGTGAACCGCAAATTTTAGGTCAAGTTAAACAAGCATATAGTTTTTCACAGCAAAACAATTGTTTATCAGCGGAATTGGAAAAACTTTTTCAATCCATTTTTCATGTAGCTAAAATTGTGCGTACTGAAACGAATATTGGCGCCAATACTGCATCGGTTGCTTATGCTGCCTGCCTAGTGGCTCGTGATGTTTTTACTGATACGTCTGCATTAAGTGTCATGTTAGTCGGAGCTGGTGAAACAATTGAACTAATTTCACGTTATCTCAAACCTCATGGTTTTAAACATATCATTGTTGCCAATCGAACTCGAGACAAAGCATTAAAATTAGCTTCATTTATTGAGGCTGAAATCATTTCATTACCTGATATAGCTAATCGGCTGAAAGATGTTGATATTGTTATTAGCTCAACTGCTAGCCCATTGCCTATCATTGGCAAGGGGATGGTAGAGCGCACTATGCATGATCGAAATAATAAAAAGATGTTATTTATTGATTTAGCTGTACCTCGAGATGTTGAGTCAGAAATTAGCCAATTGGAAGATGTGCATCTATTTACTGTCGATGATCTACAACAAACGGTACAAAATAATCTTGAGCAACGAGTAATAGCAGCCAATGAAGCCAAGTACATAATTCAAGAACAAGCAGAGCAATATATTGATTGGTTAAAAACACGCCATGCAGTAGAGTATGTTAAACAGTACCGTAATAATGCTCAAACTATCAAACGTCAATTAGAATTAAAAGCATTAAATGCGATTAAACAAGGAGCCAATATTGATGATGTTATTTTTGAATTTTCACATAAATTAACCAATAAATTAATCCATGCACCAACTCAAATACTGCTGGATGCTGCAATGCATGACTGTGATGATTGTTTTAAAGTCTTAAGTAAAGGATTAGGCCTAGAAGATAATTAATCTTTGATTGGATCTACAAAGGATGATGTAGTTATTGGACCAAATTGAATTTTTTGACATACCAAGCCCTTGCCAAAGAGTATGTCAAATGGATAGGCAAGGGTATTGTATAAAATGCTATCGTTCTCGAGACGAAAGATTTAATTGGCTAAATTATTCTAATTATCAAAAACAAGAAGTTTTGCGATTATGTAGACAAAGGGCCATAAGACGTTATTATCAATTCTTGCAGCAGCAACGACAACAAAATAATCAAATTACTTTTTCACAAATCGATTTTAATTTTTGATATTTAAACATCCATTTCCTATAACTTGTAATCTTTCTCAACTCGGAGTAGCATTTTTAAATATATTATTATGGTTTTGTATTAATTACCTTAGCTAATTAATGGGGATAGAAAATATGAAAATGTGTATTGCATGTGGTATGCCCATGACGGCTATTGCTGATTATCCTCTGCATGATATGTCAAAAAACTACTGTAAACATTGTGCTCATAGCGATGGAACAATGAAATCATTTGACGAAAAATGGCACGAGGTAACTCTTAAGTATGCTAATAATCATAATATTGATTATGGTGTTGCCAAAGAGACCGCTTATACAATTTTAAAAAAATTACCAGCCTGGAAACGTAGATGGTAGTAGAATTTTTAGGCAACTAACCGCATTTAGAATAATATCTGTTGCAGATATTGCAAAGCTTAGTATAATTGCCAACGTTTACTTTTTTACACTTCTAATGCCAGTGTGGCGAAATTGGTAGACGCAGCGGATTCAAAATCCGCCGCCCTTAAAAGCGTGTCGGTTCGAGTCCGACCACTGGCACCAAATCAATCAACTTTAACTCTATTTTAAATCCTTTAAAGTATACTAATCTTTGCAAAGAACTATAACATGAAGTGCGAGAACCAATTAAACAAGAAGCTAGCAACAATAGGTTTTATGCTACGATTGAAAAAACTTTTAATCCAATCTTGATCAAGGATTAAAAGAATACACCTTATAAAAGCTCTGCGACTATTAGATAATCGTTATTTCCACATATAAAAGACTCGCCCATTAACCAAATAACTGCTATTAAGTTAATTTATATACTATCGCCATTAAAGAATAACAATGAATAAAATACAGTTAGCGACATTGTTGGTGAATTAATGTAATAATGCATTAATCCTATCAACATAGGAATATTGATAATCGATAACTCACTAAAATTACCAATATATTTAGTAATTCAAAAATTGAACATCATATAACCATCTCCTTACCGGATCACCAGAATTCATACACGCAATTAGCTATTGCTAAGATTAAACAAAAGAAAATACGATAAGAATAAAACGTGAAGAAAGACGAACCGATCATGATGCTTTAAAGAAACAAATGGTAATGTTTTATCTGTAAGGTAAAATTTCAACTGAATCAGTTTTACTATCTGATTCAATACTATCAGTTTTAGGTAACACATCATAGCAGATCCATTCAAACCCAGAGATAATCGATGAGCTGAAGATAATAAAAGCTAGCCCTACACATAGAGAACAAATGGTTATTAATTGAAAATGATATTCTAAAACAAACTCCGTTAATAAAAGGGTGAAATCAGAATTCTTACACTTTGTCAAAAGTCGCTAGGCTTACACTATAACTTTGTCCTTATTGAAAATTTTATTCCTAGGGACTGAATTAATAATTCAATTTGAAAAACAATAATTATTTTTAATTATATGTTTTTTGAGTTTCAGAATTACTCCTATATTCAATATGTTCTTAATAAACAGAGTATTAATTATAGATATTTTATCAGGCACCGCAGTAAAAGATGTTGTGATATTAGTTCACTAACTTTCAACTGAACATTTCTTAAAATATCTAACTATGTTTTAAATTTATTTATCAATCTTTTTCATTATTTAATTAACAGTTTGATGAAATTTAATGTTATCGGAAAGTTATTATTTTTAATTAAATTATATTAAATAGATTTTTTTGATCGTTTTTTTCGATCGTTTTATCGATTTTGATCGGTAAAAACGATATGACGACGATAATCGTTTTAGTGACAATATTAGTATAAGTTTTTTACATAAAAACGCTTAAGTTTCCATATTATGGAAAGTGACATTGATATAGTGTTTGTCATTCGTTATGTACTATTGAAATAGTTATAAATTTTTGAATGGACTTTTAATATGGCAATAAAACATGATCAAGATAGTAGCTCAGGGCAAAAGTTATTACGTATGTACCAAATATTATTTTCAGAAGATAAGTGTCATTATCAGTCTGAATTAAGTAAATTACTAAATTGTTCTGCACAAACAATTATGCGATTAGCTAATGAAATAGAGCAATCAAGTCCTAGCTGTTTTCAAACAGGTCTTGATAGAGGACGGCGATGGTATCGCTTGCAGGCTAAACACCACAATATGTTAGGACTTGATTATCAGGAGCTACACTATCTAAGTTTATGTCAGGAAATTTCTAAAGGTTTTATTCCTGAGGATATTTCTAAACGTTTAGATCAAACTATTTTGAAATTATCAACACTGTTGTTAGAACTTGATTCTGAAAAACTTCCTTATACAAATAAACCTATCGCTTTTTTCAGCAAAGGAAAGATTGATTATTCAACACATGATTCGATTGTTGAGACTTTATTAACTTGCATTAACTCTCAATATTTTTGCCATCTTCACTATTTATCCGATAGAAATCCAAATGGTAAGAATCATTATTTTATACCCAAAAAACTTATTGCGATGAATAACGCTTTATATGTCTATGGTGCCAGCACAAACAATGTCGGTAAAGACATAATCAATACTATGTGTTTAGCCATCCACCGTATCAAAAAATTAGACTTAATTAAACAACAAATTTGTATAGCTATTCCAGATCCTAACCCAAATACTTTTGGTTTACCGTGGCATGAACCTCGTACTTTTACCATACAGTTTAGAAAAGATGTTTCAAACTATATAAAAGAACGGGTATGGGCTGAACAACAAAAAATAGAGGAATTAGACAATGGTGATATTGCATTAACGATTACCACATGTAGTGAACCCGAACTTATGGCATGGATTAGAAGTTTTGGAGAAAAGGCTTCAGTCTCAAGTTTAGTAAATTTATAACGTACCTAAAAATAGTAGTGAAAGATCTTAACACTTGTAATTTATATGAGGAAAACAGCATGGCAATACCGTTAGTAATTATTGGAGCTGCAGCTGCGGCAACAGTGTTTGGTGGAAAAAAAGCATATGATGGGCATAAAACCAAGCAAGAGGCCAACGAAATTCAGGAGAATGCAATTAAAAAATATAATAACAGAAAAGAGCAACTTGATAAAATACAAAATGATACCGATGAAAAATTAAATAATCTTGGTCTTTTGGAACTGAGTATTGGTCAATCAATTGGTGAATTTGAAATATTAGCTAATGAATTATTAGTAAAAATGGAAAAAAGTGGTTATAAAAACCAGAAATTGAGTATTCCATCAAACCAATTGAGTAAAATTAATGATCTTACTATTTCTACGACTGAATTTTTAGCAACCGTAGCTGCTGCAGGCGCCACCGGTGCCGCTGCAAGTTTTGCTGTTTATAGTGGAGTGATGGCATTTGCTGCAGCATCAACAGGGACCCCTATTGCAGCATTGTCAGGTGCCGCTGCCTACAATGCAACAATGGCTGCCATTGGCGGCGGATCGCTTGCTGCAGGTGGTTGGGGAATGGCTGGTGGTGCGATGGTATTAGGTACCGCCGCCGCAGCGCCTATTCTAGCTGTTGCTGGTTGGGCTTATGAAAAACATGCAGATAAAGCATTAGCGAATGCAGAAGAACAAAGCAATGAAGTTAATAAAGCCTTAGAAAAAATGAACTTGGCCGAAGTACGACTTAACAAAATAACCGATTATATTCAACGAATAAATCTATCACTGACTTCCATTAATAATACTTTTATTGAATATTTCGATGCCTTAAAAACAATGCATCAAACTATTATGAAGCGTCATCAAGGCGAAGATATCTCAATTGATGAATCTAAAGAATGTCTTCAGAAAATTGATAACGGCTATGCATTGGCGGCCATTATGACTGAGATTATTACTACTCCGATTTTTAAAATCCAAGTTGATGAAGATGTAACAGCGGTCATTGAAGATAGGCATTTACAATCCGAAACCCATGGAAATGGTGAAAGTGGATTTTGGGATAAAATAGAACCGTTTTTTCTACAATTCAAAAAGGATGAGGAGAGAGAAAGCGTACTTAATGAAACAGTTTTAGATTCAGTTTTAACTGAACAGTCTAAAAAACATAATGAAATTTTATCAAAATAATTATATATCGCCGGATATTTTCCGGCTTTTTTTATAAGGATCGTCCATGTATAAAGCTGAAATAGACTGGAGTCATGAGCTTCATGAAACTGTTGTTAAATCACTAGCGACTTCTTTTGGATTAGATTTTTTATTATTTAAAGATAAAGATGGTGGCGATGTCGATACTATCCATAATGTTAGAAAGGGGATTTACGCGACAGAAAAAGAGAAAGAGAAATATGATAATCGCGGGAAATATGATTCTCATAAATATCATTCACACCGTGATTATATTGCAACAAATAAGCAAGGTAAAATTGCTCATCAACAAGGGGAGTTATATGATGAATATACAGGTAAAACTTTTAATGATTTTGATAAAGTGAATCAAGATCACGTTATATCTGGAAATGAGATCCATCATGATGCAGGTAGAAATTTAGCCGATATGAGAGGGGAAGATTTAGCAAATGCTGAATCAAATCTTTGTTTTACTAATGAAAATATTAATAAAAAAAAGCAAGATAAGTCGATGCAGCAGTTTATTCTGAAACTAAAGAATGAGCATATTGAAAGACAAAAGAAAATAGCTGAACTCAAAAATAAATCTCATTTAACCGAACAAGAGCAAAAAGAATTAAAAAAATTAGAAAATATAGATAGTGCTAATCTAGCAAAGATGAAAGAAATCGATGAAAAAGCGAGGGCAAATTATAATCAAAAGATAAATCGTGAATATTATACCAGTAGTAAATTTTTAAAAAATATCACTAAACAGGCTGCTATTTCAGGTTTTAAAATGGGCATAAGACAAATGCTGGGGCTAATTTTGGCTGAAGTGTGGTTTGAACTAAAGGAATCAATTCCTGCTATATATGAGCGAAATCGTCAATATTTTACCATCAATGATTTTATAAATGATTTAATGAGTACATTTAACAATATATGGCATAGAATTAAAAAGAAGTTCCATACATTTTTTATAGCTTTTAACGATTCGGCAATAGGTGGAGTGTTATCAAGCGTTAGTACCACCGTAATTAATATTTTTTTTACAACACAAAAACAGATCGTAAAGATGCTTCGCGAGATTTGGGGGAATTTAGTACAAGCAATCAAATTAATATTCTTTAACCCTCAATCATTACCTTTAGGTCAATTAATTAAAGAAGTCGGTAAAATTGTTGGTGCAGGAATAGCTGTTTCTTGTGGTGTAATGGTTAACTCAATGTTATCTCACATTTGTTTATTCCCTTTTGGTACAGAAATAGCCGCTTTTTGTAGCACCTTAGTTACGGGTATTATTACATTAGGGGTAACTTATTATCTTGAAAATGGCGAAATTTGTCAGAAGATTTGGTCATTTTTAGATAAATTCTCTGATAACAGTACTAAAAGACTTAATTTTTATCGTGAAGTTAATAAAAAATTAGACTGTTACCTATTAGAACTTTACCAATTAGAATTTAACATTGATACCGAACAACTTGAGCTCTTTTCATTACGTTTATCTTCAGTCAATAATGAACTTGAACGAAGTTTTATACTAAAAGAGGAAATTGATAAACGAAATATTAAATTACCATATGAAATGGGAAATTGTGATTCAATAAAGTCGTGGTTAAATTCACGGTGAGTTTTTTAACACCTTTCCCCTGTGATAAATGTGGTATATGTTGCTGTCACGTAAATTTATCGCTCGAAACCCAATTTTTGGATCGAGGCGATGGTATTTGTCTTGCATATAATCCACATTTAAAATTGTGTCGTATTTATGGCGTACGTCCAGATATTTGTCGGGTAGATGAACAATATAAAAAAAATTATATAAATAAATATACTTGGCAGGAATTTATTGAATTAAATCAAATCGCCTGCCGTATTTTATTATCTAAATAAAAATTTTAAAGAAAAACTCTTCAATCTAAGTTATGACATTCTAACTATATTCTAAATAGGAGTAATATATATTTATCTATTTTTCTAATTATCAGATATCCAGAACTGATAATTAGAAATATTACTCTTTACGAAAGCCAAGAAATAACACTTTTCATAGAAGATTATAGTCAATTTTAACCTCACGGATAAATGGCTACATTGTATTTTATGAATATAAAATTACCTATAATAAATTAGTAATTGGTAAATACTACAGATAACTATACGCGAAGGTGGAAAGCTATTAATAAATTGATTAATAAGTAATAAATGAATAATTCTATTATTGGTTATCTTGCAGAAATCTATTGTGATAACTATAAACTATTTTTTAATGAAATCGTTCACGAATCACCTTAGTTTAAGGCTGCGAGTTTTCATTTTCTATACTTGATATACAATGTCTTGATAACTGGAGATGAAGAATTTCAAAATACCTACCTAGAAGAATAAATTAACCAATCCATTTTTTATAATAGAACTCAAATATTAATTAAATGGTGGTATACACTCCTCAATTATTTTTACAAAATAAACCTTTATAAACCAAATTCAAATAATAAGAATATTTATCTGGCATAATAAATTAGAATTCAAAGAAGATTTTCAAGTTAATATTTATATTTTTAAAATTATAATCTATTGTTTTTATCTTGCTGAATATATCATCGATAAAGATTATTGGACTGATGGTTTAAGTAATTAGAACTTTTAGTAGTTGATGTTTTACATCATAGTTGATGAACCATAATTATATTCTGATAAATATTGTCTCTATATAGCTTATAGAAATCCCGCAATTAAGTGTTTAGGTTATGATGGCATATATTTAAATGCTATAACAATATAACTATTTATTATTATTCAAATAGTTATTTATTACTATAATCAAGTACATCCTAATGATATTTCTCAATATATCTATTTAAATAGAAACTTACACAAGGATGGAAAAATTATGCGCTCTTTCCTGTCTTTTTATAAAAACATTTTTGCCGTGGTTATTGGCGTTGTTTTTCTTTTAATAACTCCTTTATCAGTAGCAAAAATTGATGATAATTCTAATGTGCTAAGAGTTGGCATTGATTTGACCTATGCGCCTTTTGCTTATCTGGAAAATAATCAAGCTGAAGGTTTTGACCCTGATTTTATGCATTTGTTAGCACAAAAGTCTCATAAGATAGCTGAGTTTAATGATACTCGAATTGAAAATATTATTATTGGACTGGAATCAGGCCATTATGATGTTGTAGCTAGTGCTTTATATGTTAATGGTACACGAGCTAAACAAGTTGATTTTATTCCTTATTTACAGACTGGTGGTGTGCTATTAGTTCGACAAGATGATAAATTTAATCCACAAACCTTAGAAGATTTATGTGGTAAGAGTGTATCGTCTATGAAAGGGGCGGCATGGATTGAAACAATGAATCAGATCAGTGAGACATATTGTAAATCTCACCATCTTCAGGCCATTATGGTAAAAGAGTACCCAAGTGCGCCAGAAGCTTCTCAAGCGCTCCTTTCACATGGTGTTGATGTGCAATATGAAGATGCTGCGGTGGCAAATATGGTGATCAAACAACTAAATAACAGTTTGAAAATCACTAGCAAAAATATGATAAATCCTGTTCTGATTGGTTTGGCTGTGCGCAAGAATGATACGGAGTTCAAGCAATATTTGCTCGATCTTATTAAATCGGTACGACAATCTGGCGAATACGATCTATTGTTAAAAAAATATAATTTAGCTTATCCCAATCAAACATTACTACAAGATAACATCGATTTTATTGCTACCGATTTGGCAGGCAATTTAAAACAAATTCAGAATGTTGAACAGAAAGGCTTTAATTGGAGTTATTTTTTTAATGAGTTGATTAATCCTAATTTTGCAAAAGCTAGTTGTACTGTTATTTCTTTAAGTGGTTTGGCGTGGCTAAGTGCTTTAGTTTTTGGACTATTATTAGCGTTGGGTAATCGTTCAAAGCGCTTAGTATTGGTAAAAATAACCGCATTTTATATCTGGTTATTCAGAAGTTTACCATTATTAGTTTTGTTAATTTATATCTATAGTTTACCTAGATTTTGGCAAGCAAGTAGTGTTGTATTATCTAATCCTTTTTGGGCTGGGCTGATTGCATTGATTCTCAGTGAAAGTGCCTATATGGCTGAAATTCATCGTGGGGCGTTACAAGCAATTTCCAAAGATCAAATTGATGCAGGTAGAGCCTTAGGTCTAAGGTACTGGTCAATTCAAGCTAAAATCGTTTTCCCTCAAGCACTGAGAATAGCCTTACCACCACTAACAAATCAATTTGTTACCATTATAAAATTAACATCGTTAGTATCGGTTATTTCATTAACTGAAATTTTATTAGTTGGTCAACAGCTTTATACCCGTAACTTTTTAGTTATTGAAACGCTAACTATTGTTGCGATTTATTATGTGGCTATAGTGACTATAGTAACTTGGCTAATCAAGCGTTTTGAAGTCTCTTTGGATGTTACAAAACGTTCCAACATTGCGACAATTGAAGCAAATGAATTTAAGTCAATTTCTAATAAAGAGAATAATCTTTTATCAACAAGTAAACCAAGTAAGTATGTGTTAGAGTTGCAACATTTGTCTAAAAATTATGGTAATACAAAAGTTCTAAAAGACATTAATTTAGATGTCAATTGGGGGGATGTTATATCGATTATAGGTCCATCAGGTTCAGGCAAAACAACCCTTATTCGAACCATTAATGGTTTATCCGACTTAGATGAAGGAACGATTAAATTTGAAGGAATTCCCTTTATTAATGGCGGACAAATACATGATAAACAATTCTATAATCGTATTGTGCATTTAGGAATGGTATTTCAAAATTATAACTTATTTCCCCATAAGACTGTTTTAGATAATCTACTTTTAGCGCCTGAATATCATGGCAAAGATTTAGCGATAACGAAACAATTAGCTTTAGCTTTATTAGATAAAGTAGGGATGTTAGATCATGCCTATAAATATCCGCATCAGTTATCTGGTGGACAGCAGCAAAGGGTAGCAATTGCTAGGGCTTTGGTTATGGAGCCAAGTATTATGTTGTTTGATGAACCTACATCAGCCCTCGATCCTGAATTGGTTAATGAGGTTTTACAAGTTATTGCAAAACTGGCAACAGAAGGGATGACTATGTTAATTGTTACTCATGAAATGTCTTTTGCATTTAAAGTTTCCAATCGTATCCTCTTTATGGAAGAAGGACAGATTATTCATGATGATGCGCCTAATGTTTTAAAAAATAGTGATGATAAACGTTTACAACAATTTCTTAATCAGAATGAACGTTGATAATAAAAATTTAAACTTAAAAAATAATAGTTAGAATAATTGAGGTATAAGTGATGCAAGAATTTCCCGAAATAGGTATTTTACATCGTCGTAAAATTGAAGCAGAAATAATAAAACCTATATATGAAATATTAACACGCGATTATGGTAAAGAGGTCGCTAAGGCGGTTATTGGCGAAGCGGTTGCCCAAGCAGCAGTTGAATCTGGAAAAGAGTTTGCTGCAAAGGAGCCCAATGGTACTAGCGTTGAAAGTTTTGTAGCCTTACAACATCTGTGGGAACAAGATGATGCTTTAATAATTACTGTCGTTGAAAACAGTCATGAGCGATATGACTATAATGTCCATCGATGTCGATACGCAGAAATGTATCAGCAAATGGGATTAGCTGAAATTGGTTTTTTATTATCCTGCAATCGTGATAGTAAATTTATTGAAGGTTATGCTCCGCAAGTTAAATTAGATCGTCCTCATACTATTATGATGGGTGATGGTATTTGTGATTTTCGTTACTGCCTAAGGGGCAAAAATAATGAGTAGTTTACAACCCCAAATTAATATCGCCCGCCTTGAAAAATTGCTTGATGATTTTGCTCAAATAGGCAAGACTAAAAATGGCGGTGTGACACGTTTAACATTAACGAGTTTAGATAAACAAGCACGTGATTTACTTATTCAAATTAGTCAATCTGCTGGTTTTAAAGTTCAAGTCGATGCGATAGGTAATATTTTTATACGTCGAGAAGGCCTTAAAGATTTACCAGTAGTGATGACCGGTTCACATGGTGATAGTCAACCAAAGGGTGGCCGGTATGATGGGATCTATGGCGTATTAGCTGGTTTAGAAGTTTTACTAACGTTAAATGATTATAATATTCAAACTAATCACCCTATAGAATTAGTGATGTGGACTAATGAAGAAGGTTCACGTTTTGCGCCAGCCATGATGGGATCAGCTGTTTTTACTGGCAAGCTGGATCTTGATCAAGCTTATGCGATAAAAGATCAAGATGGTATTACGGTTAAACAAGCATTAGAAGATATTGGTTATTTGGGTAATGCTAAAATAGCCAATCAATCAATTAAAGCCATTATTGAGGCTCATATTGAACAAGGTCCTATACTTGAACAACAAAATCAAACAATTGGTATTGTTAAAGGTGCGTTTGCCCAGCGTTGGTATGAAGTCACATTGACGGGTTTAGCTGCCCATGCAGGAACAACGCCAGTCAATATGCGCCAAGATGCGGTGGTGGGATTATCTGAATCTGTGACTGCTTTAAACCGACTGGCATTACATCCAGACAGCAAAGATATTAGGTTAACCGTGGGTATGATAACTGTCAGCCCAAATTCTCGTAATGTAGTTGCGGATCATTGTTTTTTTACTATAGATCTACGACATTATGATTCTGAATTATTGGCAAACTTTGAAACGCTTATCTATGCTCAATTATCTGAAATTGCTGAGAAATTAAATTTAAAACTGGAAATAAAAAAAGTGCTTAGCATGCCATCTATCCATTTTGATCTAAACTGCATAACGTCAGTTAGAAAGGCGGCAATAAAAAATAATTATTCGGCAATTGAAATGGTTTCTGGTGCAGGTCATGATGCTTGTCATTTGAGTAGCATTGCGCCGACTTCAATGATATTTATTCCTTGTATCAAAGGGATAAGTCATAATGAAGCTGAATCGATAACTACTTCCTGGTGCAAAGCCGGAGCAGATGTTTTATTGGATACTTTATTAGAATTATCGCAATAAACGATATTATTTTCCTCTAATAAAGACATAATTTGATTATTTAAATTAAATCCATTGTTTACAAGATTAAAGGATTAAAAATGAAAAAAATAATTTATTTTGTTTTGGCTATTTTCATTATTGGATGTGCTCCTAAAGATTCTGTTCGTATGGTTCCACCCAAAGAGTATGATAGATACAACACAGGTATAAAAATCAAATATTGTGTGTTTAATACAGATAAAAATCAATGTAACGAATATATAGGTAAAAATGCTCTCTATATTTTTGTTGGCAAAAAAAATGATTATAGGCAATATTATACATATTTTAATGACATACTTTTAACTTATCCTAAAATTGAAGCTGCCCAAATTGACGATGTAATAAAAGAACTTGTCAATTTTTTAAAATGGGCAAATTTACCTGCACAAGAGCGTTCTTTAAAACAAAAAGAATATGAAGATAATATAAAATTAGGCGTATTAGGTAGAAAATATTTAATAAATAATAATATTCCTTATATATCTCAGACCCTTATTGATAACGGTATTTTTGGCTTATTTAAGTCTGAAAGACGTTATTTAGTCGATGAAGTTACAACTAAAAAAATATTAGTTCAATTACTAATTTGGAAAAAATTTATTCAAAAAACGAATATTTCCTTAGATAATAAAAAATAATCTCAATTAATTATTTTAAGTGAATAAATGAATTAATATATTTTCATAAGGTCGTATACTCGACCTTATAAGAAGTAATAAAGTTTTCGTACTTCGATATTCAGTATTTCAATGCTTTTAATATCAGTTTAAATACAATTGAACTTTTCTCGCATTTACGTTCGAATGACTAATCTAACAAAGATATAATCCATTACAATTAGATTAGTTTTTCCATTTTCAGTCAAACAATTGATAAAAAACTAGAAATGTTTGTGCAATGTTAGATGTTTCTTTCACTTTTTATTTATAAAAATTTTTTTAAGATCCCTTAATTTAATTAATTGTTTTTTTAAATCAATCAACCAAGTAATAGGAGTAAATAATGGCTAAAAATGTTAAGAACAGAAAACTAACTATCTTTATTTCAACGCTATATTGCTCTTTGATTTTTTCTTCATCGTTATTTGCTTTCCAAAAAGGTTCAACTGAGGATTTTCTAGGCCATGAAGTAGGGATTACTTATCACACTGCCGAGCAAGCGGTGAGTAGTAAAGAGTATTTACCTGTTTATCCAGAAGAAGGGACACCTGAATTTGAAGCAGATAAAATAGCTTATTTACATGGTTATAACCTTAAAGGTACAGAGCGTTGGCAACAAGCGATACAGGATGCTGATTTGCATATTGCGAATGTGGCTAAAATATTTTCTCAATCGCTCGGTATCACAATTTCGCCAGAGACTACGCCTACTTTATATAAAATGTTTGGCGATCTATTAGTCGATTCAGCAGACAATGCGACTAAAACTGCCAAAGAATTTTACATGAGAAAACGTCCATTTGTCTATTTTGGTAATCATTCTTGTCAACCGATTGAGGAAGAAGATCGATTACGTCAAAATGGATCTTTCCCATCAGGTCATACAGCTTATGGTTGGACATTAGCATTAGTTTTAGCTCAAATTGCTCCTTCACATGCCGAAACAATAATAAAACGTGGTTATGAGTTTGGTCAAAGTAGAGTGATTTGCGGTGCTCATTGGCAGACAGATGTTAACGCTGGTCGTATAGTCGGTGCTGTAGAATACTCAAAATTACAAACTATTGCAAAATTTCAAGAAGACCTTCGCAAAGCTAGCGAAGAAATTAATCAACAATATAGTTTATTAAAATAAGTAGTCTATCTCCCCTGAGTGAATAAAGAATCTAGTTTATAATAGGCTTAGGGGAGCACTATTATGAATTTTTAAAGTTATCTAACTCTATATTTTTCAATAAAATAATGGAACTATATATTTATACTAGTTAAGATAATCATTCTAGCTATATTTGATTTGCAATTAGTATTTAAAATGAAAAAAATAAATTTATTATTATCTGTATTTGGTTTTTTATTGCCCTTGACTGTCATGGCAGTAGAAGTTAATGATGTAACTGGAATGACACCAGTTCAAGTTGCTGCAGTTGTGCAACCAGAATCTACTCAACAAGTTGTTGATATAGTTAAAAAGGCTAGCGGGCCAATTAGTATTGCTGGTGGTAAATATAGTATGGGAGGACAAACCGCAATTCAGGGTGCCGTACAAATAGATACTCGCAAATTAAATCATGTCATTGATTTTAAACCTGAACAAAAGTTGCTAACTATCGAGACCGGTGCCACATGGCATCAAGTCCAAGCGCTTATAGACCCTTATGATTTATCTGTAAAAATAATGCAAAGTTATGCTAATTTTAGTATTGGTGGATCATTAAGTGTTAATGTTCATGGCCGTTATATAGGTGAAGGACCTATAATTCTTTCGGTAAAACAATTTAAAATTGTGTTAGCTGATGGCAAAGTAGTAATAGCTAGTCCTGAGCAAAATCAAGATATATTCTATGGTGCTATTGGGGGTTATGGTGGCTTAGGTATAATCACCGAAGTGACTTTACAACTTGCAGATAATGTTAAAGTCAAACGTTTTAGTAAAGCTATGCCAATTAACAACTATTATCAATATTTTACCCAACATATTCGTTCTGATAAAAAATCGATATTCCATAATGCGATAATTTATCCACCAGATTATAAAAGAGTGAGATCCGTTACTTATAAACAGACTGAAGAACCATTAACGATTTTGCAACGATTAAGATCTGATGATAAAAAATCGCATAATCTGGAAAAGCCAATCAAAATTGTATCTTCCTCGACTACTGGTAAAAATTTACGTAAATTATTTGATGATTTTTATTACATAAAAAAACCAGTAATGTGGCGTAATTATGAGGCTAGTTATGATGTCTCGTATTTACAACCGATAGCGACTAAAAATAAAAGCTTTGTTTTGCAAGAATATTTTATACCGGTTGAACAATTTGATCACTTTTATCCAAAATTAGTCACTATTTTGAAAAAATATAAAGTTAATGTTATTAATATTTCTATTCGTCATGCCAACCAAGATAGTGGTTCATTACTGGCTTGGGCAAAATCGGAAGTATTTGCTTTTGTGGTCTATTATCAGCAAGACACTGATGAATTGAGCAAACAACATGTTGGTAATTGGACAAGGGAATTAATAGATGCTGTTTTGGAAAATCAAGGAAGTTACTATCTACCTTATCAATTACATGCGACAACAGAACAATTTCAAAGAGCATATCCACAGGCTGAGCAATTTTTTAAACTTAAAGCTCGTTTAGATCCACACAATAAATTCAGTAATATGTTATTGAAACGCTACCATATTCAAACCGTTCAATAACATAGTGCCAGCAAGATAATTAGTTATTTTTTGTTAAATAACTAATTATTTAAGCTGATATTAGATAATATCAATAAAGTTCAATACATTGTTTAATATTAGAAAAGATTTTATTTTTAAACTTATGTGAGCTTCATTTTAATGTACTATATAACGAGTATTAGACATAAAAATTGTTTGTAGATTTAAATATTAATTTTTCATGTCATTTTTTATCAACCATTTGAAACTAAACTAGTTTTTTAATGCTTCTAATACTAGTCTAAATACATTTGAATGCCCCTTACGACTTGGATAATAAATATAAAAAGGTTCATATGTAATTGAATATTCAGGTAATAATTCTATAAGTTGTCCTGATGCTAATTCATTTTTTACATCTGGATAACCAATCCAACTAATACCTAAGCCATCAAGAGTAGCTTGTTTTCTTAAATGATTATTGATTGTGAAGTGAGAAATAGGGTGATATTGAATAATATTGCCTTTATCGGAAAACTCCCATATCGATTCCATTCCATATTGGGTTGAAACTTTTTTGCCAATTAATAAATGTTGATCTAAATCATTTATCTGTTTTGGTTTTGTTCTCTGACGCAAATAATCAGGACTAGCCACTAAAGCCATTCGCAAAGGTTCTGATATTTTTACTGCTACCATCTCTTTTGCCAAATCATTTCCGATTCGGCAGCCCATATCGAAACCTTGTTTGACAATATCGACTAAGTTATTGTCACATTGAATTTCAATTTTAATTTGTGGATAGCGTAGTGAAAATTGACTTAATTTAGGGTATATAAAATTTTCAATAGCAATATTCGATGCATTAATTCTAATGGTACCCGATGGAGTATCAAGGTAATCCCCAAGAGCGGCAACTTCTTCATTGATTTGTCGATATAAAGGAGCTATTTGTTTATAAAGTTGTTCACCAGCCTCTGTCAATGATAGGCTTCGAGTCGTGCGATTAAATAGCCGTAAACTCAGACGTGTTTCTAAGTTTCGCATGCTATGACTGAGTGCTGATGACGAAACACCTAAAGATTTAGCTGCACCAACAAAGCTTTTTGCTTTAGCTATAGTAATAAAATAGTTTAGTTCATTATAGTTATACATCGGATATAAATAGAAAATTAATGAATTTAATTCATTATACTATAAATGAATAATACGTTTATCTCAATAAAAGTTAACGATAAAATAATCATAATTAAAATTGAATTTTTAACAATTTATTAAATTATTCAATATATTATTAGCTATTTAGGAGAGAGAGTATGGATTATATAAAATTAGGTAATTCAGATATTGAAGTCTCACGATTTTGTTTAGGATGTATGAGTTTTGGCGATCCAACTAGTAAAATGCATGATTGGACACTTAATCCAGAACAAAGCGAAACAATTATTAAACATGCCTTAGATCTAGGAATTAATTTTATTGATACAGCAAATACATACTCTAGTGGTACCAGCGAAGAATATGTAGGAAGAGCGATTAAACGAAATATAGCTCGAGACAAAGTAATTCTGGCTACTAAAGTCTTTTTTAATGAAGGGCATTTATCTAAAACAGCAATTGAACGAGAAATTGATGGATCCCTGAGACGATTAGGTACTGATTATGTTGATTTATATATTATCCATCGTTTTGATTACAGTACACCAATTGAGGAAACCATGGCTGCGTTACATCATTTAGTTCAGAGTGGTAAAGTACGAGCATTAGGTGCTTCTGCGATGTATGGTTATCAATTTTATAATATGCAATTAGTCGCCAAACAAAATGGTTGGACGCCGTTTGTTTCGATGCAGAATCACTATAATTTATTATATCGTGAAGATGAAAGAGAATTAATTCCCATCTGTAAGCAATTCAATGTTTCATTAACCCCTTATAGCCCTTTAGCTGCAGGGAGACTCACCCGATTAGAATGGCAGACCAATACACTACGTAGTAAAACTGATAAAACGGCGGTTGCTAAATACGATAGTACCCAACAAATCGACATGAATATAGTGAAAAGAGTTAATGAAATTGCGCAAAAATATGCTGTAACCATGACTCAAGTTGCTCTTGCATGGCAATTTGCCAAAGGCGTTGCTTCACCAATCATTGGGGCAACCAAAACGCAATATTTGGATGATTCGGTAGGGGCATTAAAGGTTTCATTAACTAAAGAAGATATTGCTTATCTTGAAGAACTTTACTTGCCTCATCGTATTGTCGGCGCGCTTTAATTGGTTGCAATGCACAAGATTAAATTTACTGACAAATATTATTGGGATATTTGTCAGTAACTGTTACTAAATTTTTCCTAAATTTAAATATTTTTGCATCTCCTCTTTCGGTACCATTCCGCCGCCAGTTGCCCATACTAAATGAGTTGCATTTTGTAGTTGCTGATGGGTAAATTGCATACGTTCTAAATATTTCGAATTGTTAGTTACAATGACGGGACCTTGCATACCTGCTAGAGCAGAAGGTTCAAGTTGCATGTTTTCGGTTTTATCCAGTAATACTAACAAATCATACATATCCTGATCAGACAGGGTGTAATATCCATCTAAGAGACGTTGCATCGCTCGTCCAACAAATCCAGAAGGCCGACCCACAGCCAAACCATCTGCGGCAGTAATATTATCAATGCCGATCTCTTGTACCGAAATTTTGTCATGTAAACCAGTATAAACCCCTAGTAACATACACGGTGAATGGATCGGTTCAGCAAAAATACAATGTACATTATCACCGAATGCCATTTTTAAACCAAAAGCAACACCGCCAGGGCCACCACCTACACCACATGGTAAATAGACAAAAAGAGGATGATCTTTATCAACTTTAATTCCCAACTCATTGAATTGTTGTTTCGTGCGTTCACCTGCGACTGAATAGCCTAAAAATAGGGTAGTAGAATTTTCATCGTCGATGAAGAAACATTTTGGATCAGATTCTGCTGCTTTACGGCCTTGTTCAACGGCAACACCATAGTCTTGTTCATATTCAATAACATTAACACCATGATCTTGTAATTTCTTTTTTTTCCATTCTCGGGCATCTGCCGACATATGTACGCTAACTTGAAACCCGAGTTTAGCGCTCATTATGCCAATTGATAAACCAAGGTTACCTGTTGAACCTACCGCGATACGATATTGACTAAAAAACTGTTTAAACTTATCAGAATAGAATTTGCTGTAATCATCATGTTCTGATAATAATCCATTTTCAATAGCTAGTTTTTCAGCATAAGTTAAGACTTCATAAATACCGCCGCGAGCTTTAATTGAGCCAGAAATAGGTAAATGACTATCTTTTTTCAAATAAAGTTGACCGGCGATAGCAACATTATATCTGGCTTCAAGGGCCTGTTTCATATTAGTAATTTCAACTAACTGTGATTCAATAATACCCTTGGTTGTTGCTGTTTCAGGGAAAGCTAATGCTAAGTAAGGTGCAAAACGATTTAAGCGTTCACTCGCTTTTTTTATATCAATTTGATCAAGTCCAACATAAGGAAGGCCTATTGCTAAAGTTGTGGTATCAGGATTAAACCAACTGCATGGTTGAAGCTGAATTAACTTTTTTACTAACGGTTTATCGGCTATAAGTGTTTGTATCTCTATTTGATTCATATCACTCCTTGAAAGATATCTAAATAAAATTAGATAATAAAAAAGTAACCATTAATGCCACTACTGAAGCAATGAATGTTGCAGAGGTGTAGTATTTCAGCATTTCAGTCATTGTCGCACCACAATATTGCTTAACAAGCCAAAATAACGAATCAGTAACTATGGTACAACCAATAGCACCCGAACCTATAGCCAGTGTAATGATTTCCGGACTGATATCAGGATAAAGGATTAGCATCGGTGATACGATTGCTGTGGCGCCCATCATAGCAACCGTTGCTGAACCTACTGCCGCATGCAAAATTATTGCTACTAGCCATGCCAATAAAATTGGATGCATATCTAAGAGAGATAAAATACTTGCTAAACTATCACTCAAGCCACTCGCTTTTAAAATACCATTAAATGCACCACCAGCGGCGATAATTAACAAAATATTGCCAATTGTTGAAAAACAATCTTCAGTTTTATTGAGTAAGTCGGCCATTTTCATTTCACGTCTTAGACCTAGCATATAATAGGCAACAAATGTAGCAATAAACATAGCGGTAATAGGATTACCGGTAAATTCTAAAACAGTATAAATTGACGTGTTTTTATCCATGTTTAACTCCGTAATTGTTTTAATCAGCATGAGAAAAATGGGTAATAAAATTATAAGTAATGTTGCAGCTAATGAAGGTAATTCTTCTGCAGTTCTTATTTTTAAATCGGAAAATTGTTCCGGTACAGCTTTAAATGGAATTCTATTTTTGATCATTCTTAAAAAAATAGAACCTCCGGCTAATGATGCGATTATTCCAATAATTAATCCATATAAAATTACACTACCAATATCAACGCCTAAAGCATTAGTGACATACAGTGCAGCTGGATGAGGTGGAACAATACAATGAACCGTCATAAGTGCAGTACATAATGGAATTGCTAACATTAACAATGATGTTTTGGTTTTTTTAGCAATTGAAAAGGCTAATGGTATCAAGAGTACAACGCCGACCTCAACAAATAATGTTATACCGCAAATCATGCCAATCAATACCATAATAACATCTGGTGATAACCAGCGGCATTTTTGTAAAGTAATACCAATGCGTTCAGCTGCACCTGATATTTCTATCATTTTACTCAGAATGGTACCTAAACCAATTACTGCAGCTAAAAAACCGAGTGTACCACCAATACCATCTTCAATAGAAGCAATCATATTTAATGGCTTCATTTTCATCAATACACCAACATAAAAGCTGGATAATAATAAAGCTAAAAATGGATGAAGTTTAAATTTGATTATACTTATTACAATTAATAAAATACTTGAAATTAAAACACCTAACTCCCAAATCTGTGAATCCATAATGTTTTCCCATTTCAATGAAAGTAAAAATCAGCGCGTATTAGATTTTATGGGGAGATAACTGACAAATGATAATTAATCATCTTCACATGAGTAATACTCGGTTGAATAAGCATTATGCTGTAAGAAAGTAGTAGTTATTAATTTAATTAATTGTATTTGATTTGTCATTTTTAGTTAAATGTTAAAAAAATTAGGTAAGTAAGGATGTGCAATGTTGGATGATGATCGTTTTATTACCACTAATCGATTGGTATCAGGATATCAATTAGCAAAATTTCACACTTTTGAAGCTGCTGCACGTTATTGTTCTTTTATGCGTGCAGCCGAAGAGTTATGTATTACCCCAAGTGCCGTTAGTCATCAAATTAATAAACTTGAAGAAGAATTAAATTTTAAGTTATTTAACCGGTTTCATCGCCGGATTGAGTTAACTCAAAATGGTAAGAATTTATTTAATATTTTAAAAAAATCTTTGGCGATACTAAATAGAGAAATATTTGAAATAAAGAGTCAAGAATTGATGGGACAACTAACCATTTATTCGCGTCCTTCCTTTGCAAAAGAATGGCTTGTACCGAAAATATCTGAATTTAATAAAAAACATCCTTATATTACCTTGAATATTTTAACCGGCAATGGGGTAGTCAATTTTAATCGGCACTGTGTTGATTTAGCAATTTATTATGATGATTTGCAACATGAAGATTTGGATGTTTATCACATAATGAATGAAACAATTATGCCGATATGTAGTCCTACATATGCTGAACACTATCAACTTAATGAATGTGTTGAAAATCTAAAACATTGTCTAATATTACACGACAATCAAGCTTGGCGATATGATTCTAACTTCGATGAATGGCAATCTTGGGGCAAGCACTTTAATATTGATATTGATTTTGAAGATTTGCCGACGATGTTATTTGATCGATCCGATTTAGCTATCGTCGCTGCAATTAATCATTCGGGTATTGCCATGGGAAGAAAAAACATAATTAACAAATATATTGCTTCAGGCGAGTTAATCACACCATTTCCAAATATGGCTTTAACATGTAAACAGCGTTACTATGTAGTATCTGCTACTAGGCACCGCAATCCAAAAGTGAAGGCTTTTGTTAGATGGTTAAAAGAAAATCTGTCTGAGCAGCCGGTTGAAAATGTTATCTAAAAATTAGTGAAAAATAAAGAGTAATTGTATATATCTATTATGAATATAGATATAATTTTTTCGTATTATCCCAATAGTTAATCACTATCTATAATGTTATCTCTAAATAATAGAATTAGTTGTTCAATTAGATTAACTTACTGATTGAAATAGGGAGTGATAATGAAAAAATATATTTACTTAATTCTACTGTTGGGTTTGACTCTGATTGGCTGTGACAATAAGTCAGAATCAGCCAAAGAAAGTCAGCAAGACAAAAAAGAGATCATTGTTGGTTTACCGCCAAGTATGCATAACATCATGATGGAGAAAATCGTTAAGCCAGCTTTAGAACAAAAGGGTTATAAAGTTAAATTGGTAAATTTCAGCTCTCTTAGAGACTCAAATACCGCTTTAGTTGAAGGAAGTATTGATCTTAATGCAGCACAGCATCAAGCTTATCTTGATGTATATAATAAAGAAACTAAAAGTAATCTTGTTTCTTTAGTCCATATTCCTTCGATTTCTGCTGCGCTATTTTCTCAACTGCATCATTCGGTTGATGAAATAGCAAATGACCAAACAATTGTTATTCCTAATGATCCTTCAAATAAAGCCAGATCACTATTATTTTTGCAAAGCTTAAATTGGATTACTTTAAAACCTGAAAGCAAATCAGGGACATTAGATTTAAATGACATTGCTGACAATAGATATAATTTGAAATTTAAATCGATATTATCGGAATTAATTCCTCGAACTCTTGGTGAAGTTGATTATGCGATAATGCCTGGCGGTGTCGCATGGTTAAGTAAAGTTCCAGCTGATAATGTTTTAGTACAAGAAAAGTTAACACCTAATCTAGAATTAATGGTGGTTGTAAAAAAAGAAAATTTGAACAGTAAATGGGCTCAAGAGATAAAACAACTTTACCAATCAGATGTACTTAAAAAATTCATTAGTGAAGATTCTGATGCGAAAGGTCGTTTTATCTGGCCACAACAATAAGCAAACAATTATCTATAAACTATTCTAGTAATAAATTAGGATAGTTTATGTTGTTGTACATAACATTGCATATTTATAAATAATTAAAATAAATTTATTGTGTAGGTTGTTATAGCATCAAAGGTTTGATTTGATTTTAGTATTTCTTAATAAAGAGTTTTAGATTTTGATGATTTACTCTTAAATTCGTTGTGTTAATATTTACGAACTTCGATGTGAAAATTATATAAAAAAGTAGTTAAATGTGATGAAAAAAATAAAATATTCTTTTATATTAGCTTGTAGCATAACGCTTTGTAGCTGCTTTAATGGTCCAACCTCACAAGTTCGTTTAATTGATAATCCTACTGCCAATGAAATTAAGTTAGTTATTGATGGTAAAGATGTTGTCATTCCAGCTAATTCAAATATCAAGTATACTTTTGAATATGGTAAACATAATCTAGCTTATAATAATGAGTCAATTGACTTTGTTGTAAAACCTGTAAAATTCAATGGTCGAGGCTTTATTAATCCAACCCAAAGCAACTATATGTTACACACTTTTATCTATGCAACTGACAACACCAGTGATGAAACGTATGACAAATTATTTGAGAAATCACTTAATAAAGTTGATGTTATCTTAGATGGTGAGCAAGTAGAGATTGATCTTCCTGTGAAAGTGGTTAACGATTTCTTTATTGAAGATCGAGATAATAGATGGGATTACTCTATTGATGAAAATATTCCTGACGAAATTACTGAAAATCTTAATAAAAATCAATCTTATCAATCTCGTAAAATTAAAATGTATCGTGAAAGCGAATATTTGAAGTTTTTACAAGAAGATTGGTTAGAAGAGGAAGATGAGGTTAGTTTTCCTAATAAACCTAAAAAATTGTCTGAAATTAATCAGTATGTATTTCCGAAACTTGATTTGGAAAGTATTACATGTAATGAAGGTAAAAAATATTTACAAGACACATTAGATAAGTGGCAACAACTTTTTAATTTAACAGGAAGTGATTTTGCAAGTAAGTATGAAGGATTAGGGGGATATGATGGTATGCATGCCTTACTTGGTTCTAAAAAACTTTGTCCTAACGAAAAAGATCCTGAACAAACTTATTCCAAAGCTATTAGGCTGTTAAACGACGCTTTAACTAAAGGTCGTGATATATACTTTTTTGTAATCAAATAAATCTGAAAATCTTTTAAAGATCAAATTATAAAAAATAAAAGGCACTAAATCTTATAATTAGGTTTAGTGCCTTTTGATTTTTCTGTTAACAACATTATTTTTTTTATGTTAAAATTTGTACTCTTATAATATAAATAAAACAAATGGATGTTATGAAAAGTTTAAAGTATTCTTTTATATTAGCTTGCAGTATAACACTTTGTAGCTGCTTTAATGGTCCAACTTCACAAGTTCGTTTAATTGATAATCCTACTGCCAATGAAATTAAGTTAGTTATTGATGGTAAAGATGTTGTCATTCCCGCTAACTCAAACATTAAGTATACTTTTGAATATGGTAAACATAATTTAGCTTATAATAATGAGTCGATTGAGTTTTTTGTAAAACCTGTAAAATTCAATGGTCGAGGCTTTATTAATCCAACCCAAAGCAATTATATGTTACACACTTTTATCTATGCAACTGACAACACCAGTGATGAAACATACGACAAATTATATGAGAAATCGCTTAATAAAGTTGAAGTGATCTTAGATGGTGAGCAAGTAGAGGTTGAGCTTCCTGTAAAAGTGGTTAATAATTTCTTTATTGAAGATCGAGATAATAGATGGGATTACTCTATTGATGAAAATATTCCCGACGAAATTACTGAAAATATTAATAAAAATCAATCTTATCAATCTCGTAAAATTAAAATGTATCGTGAAAGTGAATATTTGAAGTTTTTAAAAGAAGATGGTATAGAAGATGAAATTAGTTTTCCTAATAAACCTAAAAAATTGTCTGAAATTAATCAGTATCTATTTCCGAAACTTGATTTAGAAAGCATAACATGTGATGAAGGTAAAAAATATTTACAGGACACATTAGATAAATGGCAACAACTTTTCACTTTAACGGGTAGTGACGTTGCAAGTAAGTATGAAGGATTTGGGGGATATGATGGTATGCATGCCTTACTTGGTTCTAAAAAACTTTGTCCTAACGAAAAAGATCCTGAACAAACTTATTCCAAAGCTATTAGGCCGTTAGACGACGCTTTAACTAAAGGACGTGATATATACTTTTTTGTAATCAAATAAATCTGAAAATATTTTAAAGATCAAATTATAAAAAATAAAAGGCACTAAATCTTATAATTAGGTTTAGTGCCTTTTAATTTTTCTATTAACAACATCATTTTTTTTATGTTAAGATTTGTACTCTTGTAATATAAACTAAATAAATGGATGTTATGAAAAGATTTAAATATTCTTTGCTTTTGGTATGTAGCCTTTCTTTGGTTGGTTGCTTTGAATCAAGCACTACAGGAAAATCTGTAAAACGTTTGATTGATAACCCAACAGACAAGGAAATAAAAGTAGCAATTGATGGTAATGAGTTAGCTATTCCCGCTAAATCAAGCGTTAAATATGAATTTGAATATGGTAAACATCAGTTGACTTATAATGGCCAATCATTAAACTTTTTAGCTAAACCCTCAACATTTAATAACACTGGATTTATCAATCCAACTCAATCCAATTATTATATGTATCGAACATATTATACGAATAGTCAAGAAAATTACGAAAGTAGAATTAAAGATCATCTTAAAACGTTCGAAGTGACTATCAATGGTGAACCTCATGAGATAGAACTTCCTATTAAAATTATTAATGATGTATTTATTGAAAGAAATGACGATAGATATGAGAATGCATGGGATTATGGCATAAATGATAAGTTACCAGATGAAATAAGAAGTAAAGGTATTACTAAAAAGGATAAATTGTTTCGTGAAGCTGATTTTATTGATTATCTAGCTGAATCTGAAGAAGATCTTAAGACAATACAATTTCCAAACCAACCAAAGAAATATGCTGATTTAACTAAATATATTGTTCCCAATATTAATTTAGATAAAATTAAATGTGATGAGGGGCGAGAATTTGTAAAACAACATTTAGCTGATTGGAATAACCTTTTCACCTTAAAAGGAGATGATTTGACTAAATTATATAATCAAATAAAATCCGATGAAACTTTCAGAACAAAACACGATATCATGAGAAGATGTGTTGGAGATATAAATCCAGAACACACATATATGTATGCTACTAGAGAAATTGAATCGGCATTAGAGGATAGTGATGAATTAAATCTTATTATTATTGAATGATTATTTAATTATTGATTGATAATATATTATATGTGGCACCTAATTGAACAATTAGGTGCTTTTTTCTTGGTAAGTAAAAAATATTATTTAGATAAATATTTTCAGGATTGACAGCAGTTAATTAGCACAATTTGTAAATAATTTTATTGATATAACTCACATAAATTATAAAAAAACTTTTGGTTAAAGTTAAATCGATATAGTATTAATGTGATATTAATAATAGAAAGGAATATCTTATGAATAAAACTAAGTTGAAAATTGTCGCATTGATTAGTGGAATTATTCTTAGTACCTCTAGCGCTTTTGCCTCACTTGATGATGCTAAACAACTAAAAATCATTAGTTATAACGTCTATAATGGTATGAAGTTAGATGAGAGTGAAGGGAAACAGAAATATATTGATTGGGCCAAAGCACAAGATGCCGATATTATTGCTTGGCAAGAAATGAATTTTTTTACTCGTGAAAAACTTGAAAAATTTGCAGCTAGTTATGGTCATAAATATGCGGTTCTTTTAAAAGAATCACCAGAAGATGCTGCTTTTTTCCCTGTAGCTATTACTTCAAAGTATCCAATAATTAATGTTAACAAAGTCGTTGATAATTTGTGGCATGGGGCACTCTATGCAGACATTGGAAATTATCATTTTGTAATTACGCATATGAATCCATTTTGGACGGCTAAACGAATTGATGAGATTAATTTAATTATCGATTCAATCAAATATAGTCGTGATCCTAAAGGGAAATGGATAATTGCCGGAGATTTGAACTCGTTTTCACCGGCAGATAAATCTGACTATGATAAAAGTACCCTTTTAGAGGATATTAAAGAAAAGCAAAAGAAAAGGCCAATTTTAGAAAATCTGGTTGATGGTAAACTAAGTTATACTGTACAACAAAATCTTCTGGATGCTGGTTTTATTGATGCATTAAAAATTAAGCATAAAGAATTTGTTGCAACTGCACCAACTAAAGTATTTTATGATCAAGCATCAGTTCCATTACGCTATGATTATATTTATGTTTCACCACCACTTAAAAATAATGTCATTGATGTTCAAGTTATAAAAGATGATTTTACGGACAAATATTCTGATCATTATCCTGTTCAAATGATCATAAAAAATAATTAATATTAATCGAACTTATTTATATAAAATATATTGATAGATTAAACGGGCAAAAGCCCGTTTTTTTATTGTGTTTATCTATTTTAAAAGACTAGAAAAATAATCGTTACTTTTAATCCCAATAAAATTAAAAAATCATTTTCTAGCAACAAATACTGCCCGCATTGGCGCAGGATAACCTTCTACTGTTTTGGATAAATCGTTCGGATCTAAAAATTCCGCTAATGAATCTGATTCCATCCATTCTGTTTTGCGTTGTTCATCCAAACTGGTTTTGGATATATCAACCATTTTTATATCTTTAAAACCACATTTATGTAACCAATTTATCATGGTTGGTACTGATGGAATAAAATAGACATTTCGCATTTGAGCATAACGTTCACCAGGCATTAATGCTTGATGTTCGGTTCCCTCAATAACCAATGTTTCGAGTACTAATTCGCCACCATCAACTAATTGATCTTTCAATTGATAAAGATGATCAAGCGGTGAGCGACGATGATATAATACTCCCATTGAAAAAACCGTATCAAATGCGTTTAATTTTGGTAATTCCTCAATGCCTAATGGAAGTAAGTGAGCTCGCTGATCATTGCCTAATAGTTTTCTTATTGCTTCAAATTGACATAGATAAAGAGCCATTGGGTCAATACCAACAGCAAGTTTGGCTCCTGCACCAATCATTCGCCATAAATGATAACCACTATTACAACCAACATCGAGAACTGTTTTACCTTCTAAATTATCGATGTGATTAATCAATCTTTGCCATTTCCAATCGGAACGCCATTCAGTATCAATATCAACGCCATAAAGATGAAAAGGGCCTTTACGCCATGGCATCATAGTTTTTAATAATTGTGTGATACGTTGCTGTTCGCCACAAGATAATGGTTGCTCTGTTTTTACAGTTACACTATGTAATAGATCAACTTGAAAAGGGGTGATTGCTGGCAAGTGTTTAATACTATTTATCCATTGACTAAAACGGTTATCTAAATTTTGTTTTTGCCAATTAGCTAATTGCGCCGGTAATACTTCAAGCCAATTTTTAAGCTTATTTTTTGCGATAATTTGGTAAAAATCACCAAAATCAATCATTCTTTTTTCCTTTATAATTGAATAAAATCTAGAGGTTATTTGATAGCAATAATTGAGCCAAAATTAAAGCATTGAAACCAGGTGTCAACATGCTCAAATCCTGCTGTTATCAGTCGTTGTTTATGGGTTGCAACGGTGTCTGTAAGCATAACATTTTCTAGCATATTACGTTTTTGGCTTATTTCCAGTTCACTATAGCCATTGGCTCTTTTGAAATCATGATGCATGTTAAATAATAATTCGTCGACAGTTACATCACTAAAACTAAACTTTTCCGATAAGACTAATATGCCATTTGGTCGCAAAGCTTGATAAATATTATTTAAAACCCGTTGTCGATTTTCGGGGGTTAAAAATTGCAAGGTAAAATTAAGAACTACCATTGATGCATTTTGCATATTTACATTACAAATATCTTCACATATAACATCGACAGGCGTATTTGATTTATAGGCATCAATATGTTTTTTGCATCGTTCTACCATAGGTAATGAGTTATCAATAGCGATAATGTGACAGTTTTCGTGTTTGATATTACGACGAATGGCGAGAGTGGCAGCACCTAACGAGCAGCCTAAATCATAAATCATAGAGTTAGGTTGTACAAATCGGTCAGCTAGCATACCAATCATTGATATTATATTCGAATAACCGGGTACTGAGCGTTGCACCATATCTGGGAAAACTTCGGCAACTTTTTCGTCAAAAGTCCAATCACCTAATTTGTTGATCGGAGTTGCAAATAGCTGGTCTTTTTTGGTATCCATAAAAGTTATTGGTACTATAGAATCTAATTCTGTTATCATACCATTTTTTGCGTCCAATTGTTCGAGTAATTATGACTTTTGTTGATTTTATAGCCATTTTTGCAACGATTATTATCACTATTTCGGTCACATTTTTATTAGGAAAACGCTGGCAGTTTTGGTTTAACCTTCAGTTAAGCGGTTATGGTCGAATTATTTATTGGCTGACTATTGGTCTGGCCGGTGGATCGTTTATTCTTGCTAGAGTATTAAATGATATTTTAACCTCGGGATTACATCTGTTTCTGCTAACGATTTCTGGTTTGATGATCTGTAGTGTTTTTATAACACTCATTTTTGAAATTGTTTATCGGTTTTGTAAAAAGCAAATTAAGCCCAATCTTTGGCATAAAATCAGTTTTATTATTGCGGTTGTGGCTTTGTTTTGTTTTGGTCATGAAATGGCGATAAATCCTAAAATAGTTGATTATCAGGTTGTAATTAATAAATCAGCCAACGTTGATCGTCTAAGAATTGTGCAACTTTCTGACATTCATATTAATGAGCATACCTCTGCAAGTATGATTCAAAACATGATTGACAAGGTAAATAACTTAAAGGCTGATTTTATTGTGATAACTGGCGATACATTAGATAAACGATTAAAACCTTTCCTCGAAAATGGATTTATTGAACAGTTCCAACAATTAAAGTCGAAATACGGCAATTATATTATTTTTGGTAATCATGAATATTTAGGTACCCATGATAATAATAATCGTGAAGAAGATATCATTAATGCATTCAAACAGGCGCATTTAAAAGTATTGAAAGATGATATTGTTTATCTTGATGAGGTTGGCATTACGTTGATAGGGCGTGATGACTTTTCATCATATAAGTACGATGTTAAGCGCGCCTCATTATCCGATTTAATTATGTTTTCTGATACTGATAGACCAATAATTTTACTAGATCACCAACCACGAGATATTAAAGATGTAGCAGAACAACAAGTAGATTTAATGTTATCTGGACATACTCATGGTGGTCAAATCTTTCCTATCAATATATTGGTGGCGATGATGTACAAAAATGCCAATGGAATTTATCACGATACTGATCATCATTTCACCAGTATAGTCAATAGCGGTTACGGATTTGGAGGCCCACCAATTCGATTAATGACTCGCTCTGAAATCGTTGTAATCGATGTATCTTTTGTCAACAAAACTACCATTCAATAGATTATCTTAAATAGGAAGCGTATTTTGAATTATCAATTTATTATTAGTAATGATGAATTATCCAATTATTGTCAAAAGATCAAGAATAGTAGTGCTATAGCATTGGATACTGAATTTGTACGAACTAGGACTTTTTATCCTCATTTAGGGCTGTTACAGGTTTTTGATGGTAAACATGCCGCCTTAATTGATCCGCTTAATATTAACGATTGGCAGGAATTCTTAGTGATTTTAACCAATCCTAAAATTGAAAAATATTTCCATTCCTGCAGCGAAGATATTGAAGTGTTTCTACATACATTTAATTGTGTTCCTTCTCCAGTAATTGATAGCCAAATTTTAGCTTCTTTTTTGGATAATCCAATTAGTAGTGGTTATGCAAGTTTAGTTAATAAATATCTTGGCGTTGAGTTAGATAAAAGCGAAACACGAACTGATTGGTTAAAACGCCCTTTGACAGAAAAACAGTGTGATTATGCTATTAATGATGTTTTATATCTGTTTCCATTAATGAATAGTTTAAAATCTCAGCTTATATCGATTGATTATTTAGCGGCTGCTTATCAAGAGTGTCAAAATGCAATTGCACGTAAATGTGAAATATTTGATCCTCAAAAGGCTTACTTAAATATTAAAAATAGCTGGCAATTGAAAGGGGATAGTTTAGGGCAATTAGCTAAACTTGCTTGCTGGCGTTATCAATTTGCCAAAACTCACGATATAGCGTTGAATTTTGTGGTACATGAAGAGATTTTATGGAAAATAGCTCGTTATCAACCAACTTCTTTAGCTGAACTGGATAAATTGGGTATGAAAGGTAAAGATATCCGTTCATATGGCCAAACAATTTTGGATATATTGCTTCAACCTATACCTATTATTCCGGCAATTCAACGTATTAATAGTTATCCAAATTATAAAAATATTGCTGATTCATTGAAACAAATCGCTGAAACAATAGCATCAAAAACAGGACTTAACAGCGAATTAATACTTTCAAGACGATTAATCAATCAGTATGTAAAATGGCAAAATGATAGGAAAGGTGAGATTCCTGAAATTCTGTCAGGATGGCGTAAACCATTATTTGAACAATATGACCTACCTAATTGATTAATTACATAATGTAAGAATGACAAAATTTTAGTTAAAAGGTGTCAAATTTGATTGACACCAATTTTTATTTTAAGCTAGTTCACTTAGCATCGATTCAACAATTTTTGATGATTGGGCAGCAGCAAGTTTTAAAAATGATTGAAAATCAACTGCCGATTCATTATCACCATTATCCGAAATTGCTCTCACCACCACAAAAGGTACTTTAAATAACCAACAAACATGGCCAATAGCGGCGGCTTCCATTTCAACAGCGATAGCATTAGGAAAAGTTTCTTTAATCCGTTCTAAATTGTTTTTACCATTTATAAAGGCATCACCACTGCCAATTGAGCCATCAACAGCGTTGACCCCATGTTTCTTTATACATTGCTTAGCTAATGATTGATAATTAATATCAGCAGCAAACGAAACAGGACAACCTGACATTTGACCTGGTTTATATCCAAAGGCGGTTAAATCAACATCATGATAAAATACATCTTTTGATACAATAATATCTCCGATATTCAGTTCCGTTGATAGACCACCCGCTGAACCGGTATTAATAACTGCATCAACTTGATAATTATTTAATAATAATGTTGTTCCTGAGGCTGCAGCAACTTTACCTATGCCTGATTGTAATAATACAATTTCACAATTGGCTATTTTACCAATATGAAAATCACATCCTAAATGACGCTCCAATTGATAATCGGTAATTTTACTCTTTAGTATGGCTACTTCTTCTTCCATAGCAGCGATAATAGCAATTTTCATATGGTCCTCTTGGCTTATTAACCGTATATTTATTTTAAATGTGCTATCATAATTGCTGTAAGTTAACTTGACAATAAATGAATATAACGGAGATAAAATTTGCGTACAATTTTTATAACAGGTTGTTCAAGCGGTATAGGATTGATTTCAGCTATCGCATTGAAAAAACGAGGTTATCGTGTCATTGCATCATGTCGCAAAATAGCAGACCAACAAAAATTAATTGAGCAAGGTTTTGAAACCGTTTTGTTAGACTTAGACGATGCCAATTCAATTAATCAAGCTGCACAACAAGTATTAACCTTGTGTGAGGGTAAATTATATGCATTATTTAACAATGCTGGATTTGGCGTTTACGGCCGTTTAAACACTATTAGTCGATCACAATTAGAATCACAGTTTTCTACTAACTTTTTTGGTGTTCATCAATTGACTCAATTACTATTACCGGCAATGATTGAACAAAATGAAGGTAGAATAATTCAAACTAGCTCGATTGTTGGAATAGTCGCAACACCAGGAAGAGGCGCATATTCTGCCAGCAAATATGCTTTAGAAGCATGGTCTGATGTACTGCGTTTAGAGTTAGCTAACACCAATATTAAAGTTTGTTTAATCGAACCTGGTCCATTGAAAACCTATTTTTCAAATAATGTAAATCAGACCGAAAAAGAAAAAATAGTAAAAAATCCACCTATTGCCAAACGCTTTACGTTAGCTCCTGAAGCGATATTACCCTATCTGTATCACGCATTAGAGCATAATAAACCAAAAATACGTTACAGGGTAACAAAAGTAACTAAACTGGCGGCAATAGCTAAACGTTTGCTTCCAGATAGATTAATGGATAAAATTTTACAAAATAAATAAACAGTTAAACATATTTATAGGATAGATTATGTCAAATCAATTTATTTTTGATGTTAATGAACAGAATATTCAAGAAATTATCGAAAAATCAACCAGTAATCCAGTGTTGTTCTATTTTTGGTCACCAAGAAGTCCTAATTATCAAGAAATGACAAATACGTTAACCAAATTAGCAACACAACATCACGGACAATTCATTCTTGCTAGCGTAAATTGTGATGAACAACAAATGTTAGCAGCTCAATTTGGGCTTAGAGCAATTCCAACCGTTTATATGTTTCAAAATGGTCAACCTGTTGATGGTTTTCAGGGGCCACAAAATGAAGAAACTATTAAAACTTTTTTAGATAAAATTTTACCCAATGAAGATGAACTGAAGCTTATTGAAGCACAACAATTATTTAATGAAGGCCAATATGCGCAAGCATTACCTTTATTAAAACAAACTTGGACTGTACTTAAAGATCATTTAGGCAAACCAAGATCAGATATTGCGTTAATGTTAGCGAAAAGCCAAATAGAACAAAAACAACTAGCTGAAGCAAAGGAGGTTTTGACAACTATTCCATTGCAAGATCAGGATACAGCATACCACGGTTTACAAGCCGAAATTGAGTTACTCGAACAAGCAGCGAATTCACCTGAATTACAGCAATTACAAGCTGAATTAGCTAAACAGCCAGATAATGTTGAGTTAATGATTCAACTTTCATCGCAATTAATGCAGGTTGGCCGGCACGAAGAAGCCTTAGAACTATTGTTCAAACCTTTAACAAAAGATCTGAATGCTGGCGAAGGGCAGGTGAAGAAAACTTTACTAGATCTATTAGCAGCTTTAGGAACGAATAACGCACTTGCTAGTAGCTATCGCCGTAAGCTTTATACGTTATTATATTAAATTTGCTAAAACCAAAGCTTGAAGGATTTTGGACGCTTTTTTATGAGCTACTGGATATTAGGGACGAATATCACAACCTAGAAATATATGTCGCGGTAAAGTTAATGAATTCAAAAATCGCGGGAAATTGAATTCTAGATAGTTAGGTTAAGCTATATAAAATGAAGAGATTCAACAATTGAGCATTGTTGAATCTTTTTTGTTTAGTGTTCGATAACGCGAGGAAAGTTTTCATTACTGCGAAGGGTTAGAACTTCAACACCATTATCTGTAACTAAAATCGTGTGTTCATATTGGGCTGACAATCCATGATCTTTGGTTTTAACTGTCCAACCATCTTTCATGGTACGAGTACGCCAATCCCCAGTATTTACCATCGGTTCAATAGTAAAGGTCATACCTGGTTTTAAAATCACACCACCATCGTCAGCATCATAATGTAAAACTTGTGGTTCATCATGATATACTTCACCTATACCATGACCACAATATTCACGAACAGAAGAAAATCCAAATTTATCAACATATTTTTGAATTGCTTTACCGATTTCTTTTAATCTGATCCCTGGTTTAATTATTTTAATGGCTTCGTATAAACTCTCTTGTGTGACTTGACATAGTTTTTCTCCAGCAACAGTTGGTTTTCCTGCAATGTACATTTTTGATGTATCCCCATGAAAACCATCTTTAATTACCGTCACATCAATATTAAGAATATCACCATCTTTTAACTTTTTATCAAAACTTGGAATACCATGACATACTACATCGTTAATTGAAATGCAGCTGGTATGCTGAAAACCATGATAACCAATGTTGGCAGGAATAGCCTTTTGCACATTAACAATGTGTTCATAACAAATCTTATCTAGCTCACCAGTGCTAATACCTGGTTTGACATAAGGTTCAATCATTTCTAAAACTTCTGCTGCTAATTTGCCAGCGATTCGCATTTTTTCGATTTCAGCGGGGGTTTTTAACTTAATAGACATTAATGAGTTCCTATAATTTGCATGGCAATATCCTATCATATACCGCTATTTCGTCAAATCATAGCTATTGATAAATCAAGTATAACGATTAAATTTAAGATTTTTGTTAAAAAATTTTGAGGAAAGGGGTTTTTGGACATAAAAAAAGAAAACTAATACAGCTTAAAACCATTTAATTATATAATAATGCATTATAAAAAAAGGTTTTCATAAAATGCAATGTAGCTATTATCAAGAAAATAAATGTTTGTCTTGTCATAAAATAAATCAACCATATAAGTCTCAACTAAATGAAAAGCAAAACCAATTAATTGAAACTTTAGCAAAGTTTAATCCTAAAGAAGTTAAAGATCCTTCTGCTAGCCCTGAATTAGGTTTTCGTAATAAAGCTAAAATGGCGGTGCTAGGCACGGTTGAAAAACCCATATTGGGTATTCAAAATGATAACCAAATTATTGATCTGTGTGATTGCCCGCTTTATAGCGTAAATATGCAAAGTATCCTAAAAATGGTTCGCACCTATATCCGTAAACAAGGATTGGTCCCTTATAATATTAATAAGCGGAAAGGGGAGTTAAAATTTGTCATTATTACCGAAAGTGTTATCGATGATAAAAGCCACTTTATGCTGCGATTTGTGTTGAAATCACATGCATTTGTCGAGAAAATAAGAAATAGTTTGCAAAATTTACTCGATAAGATAAATAATCTACAAGTCGTATCGATTAATATTCAACCTAACCATGCCGCTATATTAGAAGGTAATGAAGAGTTAATTTTAACAGATAATCCTTTTCTAGAATTTAGGTTGAATAGCATACCACTTTATATAAAATCAAAAAGCTTCTTTCAAACAAATAGCTATATTGCTGAAAAACTATATAAAACGGCTAGTGATTGGCTGGCGAATTTAGATGTAAACTCTATATGGGATCTCTTTTGTGGTGTAGGTGGATTTGGTTTGCATTGTGTTCGTCATGCTAATAACGATAATATTCAATTAACAGGAATTGAAATTAGTTCTGATGCTATTGAATGTGCATCAAAATCTGCTAAACAGCTAGGTTATGACAAACTTAATTTTGAATCCTTAGATGCCACTAAATATGCAACCCATCAAAAGCAGACGCCTGATTTAGTTTTACTTAATCCACCAAGACGAGGGGCAGGTAGCGTACTGGTCGAATACTTGGAAAATATACAACCCAACTATATTTTGTATTCAAGTTGTAATTTGTCATCATTAGCACAAGATCTACAATTATTGACTAATTACCAAATGACCAAAGTGCAATTATTTGATATGTTCCCTCATACATCTCATATGGAAGTGCTAGTTTTGTTAGAAAAAATCATATAAATCATTACTAATATAGGCTAGTTTTATAATAAATATTAATAAATCTAGCCTAACCAATTTTGTGAATTCTTTTGTTCTTACCTTTTATTTTCATGATATAAAGATTTCTTATCCTGATTCTATTCAATTTTTATAATTACAGCAATAAGATTAAATGATAATCATTAGCAAATGCTAATAATTATTATTAACATTGATCATGTTTATAATTTTTGCTAGATTAATGGACCAAAAATGATAATTATCAAATATTGTGGCATTGGTTAAAGCAGTTCATTAATCTAATTTTGTGGTGAAAAATGAAAATAAATAAGATATTTCTAATGATGTTGGCGGCTTCAATACCTTTCCCTGTATTTGCTGATAATGATGATATAGAAACAATTACGGTTACGGCGAGCAGACAAAAGAAAGCTAAATTGGCTATCCCTGAAACGGTTGATGTTGTGACTAAGAAAAATATAGATGATCATCAAATGTCAACGATGGAAGATTTAGTTAGATATATGCCTGGTATATCGGTAAATCGACAAACTTCTGGTACCGATCCTTTTGGGAATCTCGGTGGAATTAGAATACGTGGTATGTCGGGTAACCGTGTTCAGTTACAAGTAGATGGCTCAAGGGTTATTGAAAGTATACAAGACGGAAACAGAAATTTTATTGATTTATCAAATATCAAAACCGTGGAAGTTATTCGTGGACCAGGATCAGTTTTATGGGGAGCCGATGCAGTTGGTGGTGTTGTGGCATTTAAAACATTAGATCCTAGTGATTTACTTAAAGGCAGATCATATGCAGTTAGAGTTAATGGTGGTTATGATAGTTTGAATAAACAAAATACCAAAACCGGTATGTTAGCTGTTGAACTAATGTCTAATTTAGAAGGTTTATTAAGTTTTAGTCGTCGAGATTATCAAGAGGCGAGATTAAGCAAAGCTAAAGCGAATGGTGGTATTTGGGGATGTCCGCGTGGAGAAGATGCCATTCGATGTAATAAATTAAACCCTTTAGATGCGAAAGCAGAAAATATGCTCACTAAACTGGTTTATCATAATGATAATCGGGAAACAAAATTAACATATGAAAATTTTCGATCTAACTCGTTTGTAAAACAGCTATATGATTACGGTTTGCAATCTAATGGATCTTTCAATGGTGATTATCGAAGAACGCAAATACAAACTCGTAAAAGGTTTGCCATCGATGATAGTTGGATGCCATCATTAGGGTTTGTGGATCAAATTAAAACCATGCTCTCTTATTCTCCTCAAGAACGTTATTTAAAATCACATCGTCAGCAAAAAGATAAAAAACAAAATCCGATTTATACCTATACAACTAATGATTATAAAGAAAAATTCTGGCAATTGGATTTACAATTGAACTCAAACTTTGACTTTTTAAACAGTAATCATGATTTAGTTTATGGTTTTCAGGGCGATATTACCCGCAGTTACTATCGTAATGCAAGTACAAAAAATGGTATAAAAAGCATTGGTGGAGGGTTTAATTTTGCTAATTCTAAAACACAAAGAGCTGATATCTATTTGCAAGATGAATTTCATTTGATTAGTGAACGATTTAAAATTAAGCCAGGTGTCCGCTATGCAACTTACAAAATCAAACCCAATCCAGATAGCCATTATGCGGTAATCGAAGGAAAAGAACCTCGTGAGGTTACATCACATCGTTTTATTCCTCAATTAGGTGCTTTGTTTAACATTAACGATCAATACTCAGTTTATGCTCGTTATGCTGAAGGTTTTAAAATGCCAACAGCTCAACAGTTATATACTTCTTTGCCATCATTTAGCATGAATCTAATCCCTAATCCTAAATTGAAGCCAGAAAAAGTAAAATCATATGAAACAGGGTTAAGAGGCGATTTTTCTAAAGGCTGGTTTAGTGTAGGCTTTTTTAAAGCTGATTATAGTGATTATATAAAGAATTTTATTCGTGTTGGACCAAAAGATTATACCTATAAAAATTTATCCAAAGTTAATCTTTGGGGTATTGAATCATCGGCTGAATGGCAATTTTATCCAAATTGGACATTAAATGCGTCGACTTCGTATCAATATGGTAAAAAACAAGAATCACCTGGACAGAAAAAATCTTATTTTAATGATGCCATGCCATTACAAGGTAATCTAGGTCTAAAATGGCATCTTCCTGATTTCAATTTAGATACTGAAGTATTAGCTACATTTTCTAAAGCGGTTTCACATGTATCCAAAGATAGCTCGTCTTCAGATGAAGTATTTAAGCCAAGTGGTTATGCCATTTATGATGCTTATTTAAATTGGCATCCAAGCAAGAATATTACTATTAGGGGTTCAGTATTAAATATCTTCGATCGTCGTTATTTTAAATGGCCTATGTTTAGTAGTTACTATAAAAATCCGCAAACTAATGTAAAAGTGACGAATCCTATCGAGTTACAAACAGCGCCAGGAAGAACATTTGCCATAAGTGCGGTTATAAATTTCTAATAATTAAGGATGATTACTACTATCAAAATTTTAATAACGATATTGATGGTAGTAAATAGAAAAAATATTTAGTTTCGAGAATATAAGTTTTGCAAACATTAAAAAATATCATATTGCTTATGAAGCTCTGTTTCAAATCCAAGCAAGGAAAGTTAGGTTTTGGTTATGCTTTTATTATTATAAGTTTAAATATTATTCTAATCAGAATCAGTCTAGAAATGATTAATTGGAATAAAAACTTTTATAACGCATTAGAAAAGTACGATATGCAAGCGGTAATAAAGCAATTATTAGTTTTTATCATGTTAACTTTTTTTGGTGCAATTACCTATTTGATCATCGAGTATTTAAGAAAAACATTGGTTATAACTTGGCGTAAAGTTTTAAATGACACGATAATAAATCATTGGCTCAATCATAAAGCCTATTGGTTTATAAATAATAATCAAGCAAACATAGACAATCCAGATCAGCGTATTTCTGAAGATTGCCTTTTATTTATCGAAAGATTAACTAACGAAGGATTTTCATTTATTACACAATTTATAGGCCTTTTTTCATATTTTATGCTTTTATGGCAAATAACCGATAATTTTGTTTTAGAATTTAGTCTATTCAATATTGATATAAGCATTTCACATTATCTAATTTGGTTAGCCCCTATTTATGTCATTTTAACTTCATATGTTGCCCATAAGTTGGGAAGCCCATTAAAAAATTTAATCATTCAGCAACAACATTTAGAAGCAAATTACCGTTTTGTTTTAACTCGATTTAGAGAAGCGAAAGAATCTATTGCATTATTAGAGGGAGAACAGGTTGAACAACAACAATTTGATCAACATTTTGATAGCATTGTAAAAAATTGGTATAAACTGATTAAACGACAATTTATTTTAGGTTGTTTTACACGTCCTTATTATTTAACAGTGTTAAGTATTCCGACTTTTTTTTCTCTACCAATCTATTTAATCGGTAAAGTTAGTTTGGGATCATTGATGCAAATTAGTAAATCATTTAGTAATGTAGTGACTAATTTATCTTGGTTTATTTTCAATTATAATAAACTGGCCGAACTGATTGCCTGTAGTTATCGTTTAAGCCAATTTATTCAACAGTCTGAAAAAGTCTCTTACCAGTTTAAACAACTTAATCAAGTTGAAAATGGAGATGAATGTTTATTATTGGAAAATTTAATCATAAACAAACCTGATGGAAAGATTTTACTAAAATTACCCGATCTCCATATTAACAAAGGGGAGTCAGTTGTTTTATCTGGTGCATCGGGTATAGGTAAATCAACACTTTTTAAAATAATATCTGGTCTTTATCCATATTATGATGGAGTGGTCAAGGTTCCTAAATTTAAGAAACTTTTTTTATCACAAAATGCTTACTTTCCTATGGGAGGATTGGCTCATGCAGTAAGTTATCCAGAACCATTGTTTGAGAAGGATCTTACTGTTATTAAACAACTACTATTAGATGTAGGTTTTTCTTCTGAAAATATTGATAAAAATTTACTTAATGATAATTTAAATACACTTTCTGGTGGCGAAAAACAACGTTTAGTTATTGCGAGAATTTTAATGCATAAACCGGATTGGATTTTTATGGATGAAACCACCAATGCTTTAGATAAAGTAGCCGAAAAGCAATTGCTAAAATTGTTACAGACTAACTTACCAACAAGTAGTTTTATTATAATTTCTCATAGTGATATATCGAACTACTTTAATAAGTGTTATCAATTAAATTTATCGTGATTTTAAAAACAGATTATTTAACAAAATATTAAAACAAATCAAGGAGTAATTATGGCTGAGTCCAAAAATGATGTTGTGCAAAAAACAATAGATGATTTACATGTAACAATGCAAACTATCATACTTTCAACAATCACCGAAACAGGAGAGGTTGATACTAGCTATTCACCTTATTTCTTTGACGGTAATGACTATTACATCTTAATTTCAGACTTAGCACCACATAGTAAAAATATCAAAGCTAATTCAAACATATCTTTTTTAATTATTGATGATGAATCTAATACTAAGAATATTTATGCTCGTAGAAGATTGTCTTTCCATGCTTCGGCAACTATTGTTGAAAGAGGATCTGAACAATTTGATTCTGTTGTCGATCTGCTAGCTAAAAAAGTGAGCAAAATGGTTTATATGTTAGCTGAAATGAATGATTTTAATTTATTTAAATTAACCCCAAAAGAGGGTAGATTAGTAGTTGGTTTTGGTAAAACCTATATTATCGATCCACAAAATAAAACGGTAATACCAGTAGATGAAGATTATGTCGCTAAGCAAAAACAACAATCTACTAATTAATATCATTATCTAAGCATTATCTATATTATTGCCATTACTTATTAACTCAGTAATGGCTTTTTTCATCACTCCACTTTTTGCTTAAATGTTTTAAATAATAGTTTTTTTATTTTCGATTGAGGATTCATATTCTAAAAATAGCTTCACTCAATCAAGAAAACTGCCTATCTAAAGCAGTAAACTATGTTAAAATTAAACCAACATAAACTGAATTTAGGATAGTTAATATTATGGTTCCTGATGTTTCGAAAGCTCTCAGTTGGTTAGAAAAACATTATACTATTTTACAAGGCATTCAGAGAGGCCTTGAACGTGAGACATTACGAATTTTACCTGATGGTTCGCTGTCAAAAACGCCGTTTCCTGAAAAAATTGGTGCTGCATTAACTCATCCATGGATAACGACTGACTTTGCAGAATCTTTATTAGAGTTTATTACTCCAGTTAATACCAATATCGATTATATGTTAACTTTTTTACGAGATTTACACCGCTATGCCAGTGTAAATATTGGTGATGAGTTAATGTGGCCACTGAGCATGCCTTGTTTCGTTGCCAAAGAAGATGACATTATCTTAGCTCAATATGGAAAATCTAATGAAGGGCGACTTAAAACTGTCTATCGTGAAGGTTTAAAAAATCGTTATGGTGCCATGATGCAAACTATTTCAGGAGTTCACTATAACTTTTCATTACCTATGGCATTTTGGCAAGCGAGAGATGGTGTTAAAAACAGTGAAGAGGGTAAGGCTGTTATTTCGGAAGGGTATTTTACTCTAATTCGCAATTACTACCGTTTTGGTTGGGTTATCCCTTATCTATTTGGTGCATCGCCATCAATGTGCTCGTCATTTATTCAAGATCCAGAAAAAGCAAAAGCTTTCATCGAACAAACGAATGGTAACTGCTATTTACCTTATGCTACATCATTACGATTGAGTGATATTGGTTATACTAATAATGCCCAGAAACAATTAGGGATCACCTTTAATCATCTAGATACTTATGTTGAAGGTTTAAAGCGTGCTACCAAGACAAAATCAGCCGATTTTGGCAAATTAGGCATTAAGGTTGATGGCCATTATCGACAATTGAATGATAATGTATTACAAATTGAGAATGAATTTTATGCACCAATTCGACCGAAACGTGTTCCAAGATCTGGGGAATCACCATCTGATGCTTTACTACGTGGTGGCATAGAATATATAGAAGTTCGAGCACTTGATGTTAATCCATTTTCACCAATTGGTATTACCGAGGAACAAATTCGATTTATCGACCTATTTTTAATTTGGTGTGCTTTAGCGCCTGCTCCTGAAATGAGTAGTGCAGAGCTAGAATGTGCAAAATTAAATTGGAATAGAGTGATTATTGAAGGCCGTAAACCAGGATTAGAAATTGGATTAGGCTGTGATAGCTATCGACAACCGTTAGCTAAAGTAGGGCATGAACTTTTCAAAGATTTACTTCGAGTTGCCGATGTACTTGATCATCAAGACGACAAACAACAATATCGAAAAGTTTGTGAACGGCTTGATCTTATGTTTGATCAACCGGAATTGACATTATCGGCGAGAACTTTAGCCGCTATTAGTGATTTGGGAACAGCCAAATTTGGTTTAGCTTTAGCTACTCAATATAAAAAACAACTTAGCTCAGAACCCTTATCAGTTCTAACTGAAGATGATTTTAATCAGCAACGAATGTTATCGATTGAAAAACAACAGAAAATAGAACAAAATGACACTATGTCCTTTGATGAATTTTTAAAAGAAAAATTGAACAGCTAAAATGTTTAAACATCGCGATTATACATTACGATATCAAGGAAAATGTGATGTTGAATTAATATTACCAAACCATAAAATTATGCATAATGAACCGTTAATTGGCCAACAACCTTTTTCAGTTTTAGTTTGGAATATTTTTAAACAGAAGAGGGCGGATTGTATTAATATCCTCGAGCAATATGCTCATCAAACCAAGTTGATATTATTACAGGAAGCTCAAACCACCTCACAATTATTAAATTTTATTGCTGAAAATAATAAAATTGCTGATCATGTACCAGCCTATAGTTTAAACGATATTTATGCTGGAGTTATGACAATAACTGACACAACACCAACACAAATTTTATCCTTTAGAGAAAGAGAACCATTCATTCGAGTACCAAAATCAGCATTAATTACTCTTTATCCAATAAAAAATTCAACGCAACAACTTTTAGTTGCTAATATTCATGCTATTAATTTTAGTCTAGGGGTGAAAGTTTACCGCCAACAAATTTATATGTTATTAAATTATATCGAACAACATCATGGGCCAGTAATTTTGGCGGGCGACTTTAATGCCTGGAGTCGGCAACGATTAAGCCTACTTTATCATTTAATTCGTTCAATAAATCTTAAACCAGTTAATTTCTCTAATGATATAAGAAAAACATTTTTAGGTAGGCCACTTGATTTTGTATTTTATCGAGGATTGAAGCTTAATGCGGCTAATATAGTCAATACAGCCGCATCAGATCATAATCCATTATTTGTGAAATTTAAATTGGATTAGAATTGACCAAATTGATCGTTAAGATATCACCTTCTTTAACACGCATATTTTTTAATTTATTCCATTGCAAAAGATCGGTGATTTTAACTCGGTAATTTTGAGCGATAGTATAAAGGTTATCACCCGCTTTAACTTGATAAGTAATCTGTTTTTTGCCACCATTCAACATTGATTTGGTATCTTTCGTATTGGTACCTGTATATTGAATAGTAGTAGATTTTATTTCAAACGGCATATTGTTATGTGGAACATCTTCTAAAAGTTCAGTCACTTGATTAACAACTAAATTTTCAGATTTTAACTTTTTAAATAATTTATCTGCATGAGAATAAGGTACCAATAGATGGAAAGGGCCATTTACTGTTTGTTGTACATAACCTGCATTGTATGTCATTAAATCGTTAAGTGATAATTCTGAATATTGCGCTATTTTAGCTAGTGATACGTTTTTAGACATATCGATTCTAACTAATGAATTTTCATAATTACAATCAGGTAATTTAATACCATATCGTTTATTATTTTTAACAATATCAATGATAGCTAATATTTTCGGCACATAATGCATTGTTTCTGCCGGTAAATCTAACGACCAATAATCAGTTGATAAACCTTTAGCTTTATTTTTATCAATAGCTCTTTGAATTCTACCTTCACCAGCATTATATGCAGCTAATGTTAACAGCCAATCGCCATTAAATCGATTATTAAGGTTTTGTAACAAAGAAATTGCTGAACCAGTTGATGCAATTAGATCTCGACGGCCATCAAAACTGCTACTACGTTTTAAACCATATTCTTTAGCAGTGATAGGTACAAATTGCCATAAACCAGCAGCTTGAGCAGGAGATGTGGCTAAAGGATCGTAAGCACTTTCTATTAATGGGATTAAAGCTAGTTCGACCGGTAATTTATTTTTTCGTAACTGATTAATGATGTAATACACATAAGGCTCAGATCGTAACGCAATATTTTCAAATCCTTTTGGATTACGTAATAAACGTTCGCGTTCGGCAACAACTCGGCTATTATTAGGTACATTAACGTTAATTTGCGTTAACATATAACGCCAAGGATTTTGCGTAACTGAAGCGTAATTAACACCACCACTTTTAACGCTAGAATTAACTATTGATTTAGTATTATATTTTTTTGAGCCAGCGTTGTATCGTGAACCATGATTCTGACACCCGACTAAAAAAGCACATAACACTGTAAATATTAATAATTTTTTCATTAGATTATAAGTTAGGACATTAATTTAAGCTGATTATTATACCTAAAAAATGTCCTTTTGGCTCCTAAAAAAAGCAAACAACTCTAACTCATTGTTACAATTAAATTTATTTTGTAAGTTTTTTTCCTCACAACGTAAAAATAAGTTGATCTGTTTTTCTTTGGTTAAAATAGAAGGCAAAGTAATTTTCTTTCTGCAGGTAAAATCATAATACTCACGGATAACTTGATCCGCAGGAACCAGCATTTGAGTAAAATCTAAATTAGTTAAGGTATATTCATGTCCTGCACAAATAAGGGTATCATCAGGTAACTGCTTTAATTTATTCAGTGAACTTAGCATTTGCTTATGATCACCTTCAAAAATTCTTCCACAACCAGCGGAAAACAATGTATCTCCACAAAATAAATATGGGTGACAATAATAAGCTAAATGTCCTAATGTATGTCCCGGTACTGGAATAACCTCATATCGAAAATCAGCAATCAATAATTCATTGATGTTTTCGAGATGGTTAATCTGCAAATTAATTTCACTTGGCCCAAAAGCTTCAATATCGGGATAAGCTGCTTTTAGCTCAGTTACCCCACCAGTGTGATCGATATGGTGATGAGTGAGTAAAATTGCAAGGGGTGCTAAGTGATATTTTTTTAGATAACTTAGCACTGGAGCAGCTTCACCAGGATCTATAATAACTACCTGTTTATTAGCATTTTCAAGTAACCAAATATAATTATCTTTTAGAGCAGGGATAATATGTAGCTGATACATTGTTATTATACCTTTATTTTATCGGATTAATCAGTTAATGATGCTTCAAAAATAGTATCATGTAAGGTAGGTGATTCAGCTTGCGTTTTAGCGATAACATCACAGCGTTCGTTCTCAATATGGCCTGCATGGCCTTTTACCCAAATCCATTCGATAGTATGTAGCTTAGCTAATTCATCTAAACGTTGCCATAAATCAACGTTTTTCACTGGTTGTTTTTTAGCGGTTCTCCAGCCGTTTTTTTTCCAACCATGAATCCAATTCGAAATACCATTGCGTAAATATTGGCTGTCAGAATAAAGCTTAATTTGACAGGGTTCTTTCAGTAATGCTAACGCAACAATGGCAGCAAGTAACTCCATACGATTATTAGTGGTGTTGAAATAACCTTGAGCTAGTACTTTTTCATTTTGTTTGTATTTTAAAATCGCTGCATATCCACCAGGTCCTGGATTACCCAAACAAGATCCATCAGTGAATATTTCAATACTTTTTTGCATATGTGGCCTAATTTATAAACTTTTATCGTGATTATTTTTCGAGAAATTTTGGTTTAATATAAATATTAATAAACCATTATTAATGTTGTATCAATCATTGACTAAAACAGTGTAGGTATCAACATCAGAGCGTTTTGGTGTTAGACTATACCACTAATTTGTTAAATTCCCAATTATAGATAAAGAAGAGTATATTGTGATAACACATTCAACCCGCCAAATTGTATTAGATACAGAAACTACAGGTATGAATCAAGACGGTAATAATCATTATGAAGGTCATAAGATTATTGAGATTGGTGCAGTTGAGGTATTAAATCGACGATTAACAGGAAATCATTTCCATGTTTACATCAATCCAGAACGTTTAATTGATGAAGAAGCCTTTAAAGTTCATGGTATCAGTGATGAATTTGTTAAAGACAAACCGATTTTTAAAAATATTGCACATGATTTTATTAAGTTTATAGATGGTGCTGAATTAGTTATTCATAACGCCTCGTTTGACGTTGGCTTTATGGACTATGAGTTTCGTCTTTGTGGGTTAGACTATAAAACAGCTGATCACTGTATTATTACCGATACATTAGCTATGGCTCGCCGTCTTTTCCCTGGTAAACGTAATAATTTGGATGCATTGTGCGAGCGTTATCAAATTGATAATTCACATCGTACCTTACATGGAGCCTTACTGGATGCTGAAATACTTGCTGAAGTTTATTTAGCAATGACCGGAGGACAAACCACTTTGGCATTTAGTTCGGACGATAATTTATCTGCATCAATGACGAATAATGCCGTGAAAAAAATTGAACGTAGTGGAATACCGCTAACAGTAATTAAAGCTAACGAAGTAGAATTATCTGCGCATGATTCAATTTTAGAAAAAATTGATAAAAAAAGTGGTGGAGCGCTTTGGAAAGTGCATTAATGATTGTTTTCTATTCAATTGAACATAATTTTTAAAATTTATATTGACGAAAATAATAATAATCTTTAATATCACGCCTACTTTAATCTTCTGCATTAAAGAGTCTAAAAAGCGGAGCGGTAGTTCAGTTGGTTAGAATACCTGCCTGTCACGCAGGGGGTCGCGGGTTCGAGCCCCGTCCGTTCCGCCAATTCTTAAAAGTTTTACTCGCTTTGAGTATAATTCAAAAAACTTATATAAAACCATCTAATCTATATAAAACTTATAATGTTTCTGAATTAATTTTAACTATATTTCAATACTATTTTTGTATCCTTTTTTTGTTCCAATTTTAAATATAGGTGATATCACAACAAGAAACTAGCTTAGCCGTAATCTTTTGATTTAAATTTTCTATAGCTACTTATATCTAGTCTTTCTCTAAAGAATATGGTTAGAGCTTAATAGTTCTGTCATTTGATATTTAGTTGTAACTTTCTCTATATATTTATGTTATCTTCAATAATTATTTACACAAATTAAAATTATTTGAATTGATTTAAATATGTTAAAGAAATCGCTATTTATTTTTTTAGGAGGGCTTTCCTTTGTATTAGGAACAGTGGGGATTTTTATTCCTATTTTACCTACTGTACCTTTTTATTTGCTTACTGCATATCTATGGTTAAACAGTTCTGATCGCCTATATAACTATTTTACCCAAACTCGTTATTATCAGACCTATGTGCAGAAAATGCTTATCGAGAAAAAAGTATCAAAAAAAGGATTGATAAAAATGTTAACCATGGTTTTCATCATTTTATTAATTCCATTTATTTTATTTGATTCTTTGCATGTCAGAATTATTTTAGCAATAGTCTTCTTTGCACATGTTATTTTTGGTGGGTATTATTTTCTCAAGAAGAGATAATATAGTTGTTGGTAGAAATAAAATTACAGGGCAAATAAGTTACCCTGTAACAATTACTTAGTAATATAGTGAGATAACTGATAACTATTTAAGACTTTTTTTAATCTCAATAGCTAATAATGGGTTCCACATTGCTCCTGTAGCACTCATTACCGCATCAGCGCCATTTTGAATAAATTGATGATAATGTTCACTATTGCTAACACCACCAACGCCAATAATGGAAAAATTTAAATCCAGTTGTTGACGATATTTTGCCAAACGACTCACCATATCAAGTCCAGCCCAACGAATTGCATCACCACATATGCCACCTTCTTTACGGTTTTCACCTAGTGCCGGATGTCCACTTGCATCTACCGGTTTTGCCGAAAGGGTATTAATAGTACTTAATCCGTCAATGATTTTTCCGACACGAGTTAATAGAGATATAATGCGTTCATCATCAGGAAAATAGGCTAATTTTAATATAAGAGGGCGATCTGGTACCGCATTCTTAATTTCATTCACAATTCGTTCTACTTTATCGACATCAAAACAAAGTAGTTTACTTGCTCCTTCGTTTGGACAACTCAAATTAGCTTCTAATATAGGCGCATTAGTTTCTCTCACTAATTTAGCCGCTAAAGCATAATCTTTTTCTATCTCACCATTACCTTGGGTACCTTGGAAACTACCTATTACACATTGTCCAGCGCCAGCCGCATTTACCGCATCAGCCATATCAGGTTGCCAAATATCCGGTGCAAACGATGGCACACCAAAAGAATTAGTAATGGATAAAGGTTGATCATAGTTTCTATCAGCCAACACAGTATCTAGGTTAGGTGATAACTTGCCGTTAGGATGAACAGACAAAACATTCGGTAATGGATGACATTTGTGAAACTTGGTTCTAACCGTTTTATAAACACATAAGTCAAATCCATAAGCAAAAGCAGCTTTGATATAATTAGCATTTAGTAACGGACCTGCAGGCTGACCAAATGGAAGATTAACATCGACATTTAAAAATTTTGTTGGTTTAGTTGCGACCTGTTCAGCCTTATCTAATTCAGCAAAAAGTCCAAAAGGGCCTTGAGCATAATTATCTTCGTAACTTATGCTTGGATTATAAAAAGGGATCAAAGGTTTCATGCTATCTCCTGTCTATGGCTATTTTTGATGTGATTTTGGTTTAAAATTTGATATAAATTCGAAAAGTTAAAGTTGCAGACATAAAAAATCCTCCATAAAGGAGGATCAATATTCAAAAGAAAAAGACAATTCAATTTTATTTTTGCTATTGGTCTGTGTGTTTGAATCACAATCATAATCAAATTCTCTTTTCTAAAATTGCTAAGCATTCTAGCCGAATATAAATAAAGTTCAAGTGCTATATTGATAAAAATATATAAGTAAATGAAATAGTTACAGTGTTTTTTTTTAGACTATCAGCTTTGAAGTTGTTGTATAAGTCAACAAATACCGCAAAAAATGAACAATCATTTTTTGTGATTTGACAATTTTCACCATTAACTCTCTAAAAACATTTGATATTTTCCTGTCGAAAAAATGATATTTTTTGACTAATGAAACTTATGTAAGTGGAGAAGAGTAATTTGAAATGGTATTATGCTCGCCAAAATTTTAATTTGAATATTAATGATTAGGTATTAAAAATGAAAAAAGATATTTTCAAGTCAGTAACTTTACCCAATGGAGTGGCATTAAAAAATCGCATTATGATGGCGCCTATGACCACTTGTTCAGGGTTTTATGAAGGATCAGTTACCAATGATTTAATCGAATATTATCGAGCAAGAGCCGGAGAAATAGGCACAATTATTGTTGAATGTGGCTTTGTTGACAATAAAGGATTAGCTTTTCCTGGTGCAATCGGTCTAGATAGCGATGATAAAATTGAAGGTCTTGCTAAAATAGCTCAAGCTATTAAAGAAAAAGGTTCAAAAGCAGTTATTCAAGTTTATCATGGCGGTAGAATGGTTGAACCAAAACTTATTGGCGGTCAAACGCCTGTTGGTCCAAGTGCTATTGCCGCCCCAAGACCGGGAGCTGCTACACCGATAGAATTAACTGCCGATGAAGTTGATCAAATGATTGATAAGTTTGGTCAAGCAGTACGTCGAGCCATTCAAGCTGGTTTTGATGGCGTGGAAATTCATGGTGCTAATACTTATTTGATTCAACAATTTTATTCACCAAATTCAAATCAACGAAATGATAAATGGGGTGGCAGTCGCGATAATCGAGCTCGATTTCCACTAGCGGTTTTAGATATCACCTATAATATGGTCAAACAGTATGCAAATTCAGACTTTATTGTTGGTTACCGATTCTCTCCAGAAGAAATAGAAGAGCCAGGAATTCGTTTTGATGATTCAATGTATTTACTTGAAAAGCTTGCGGAGAAAGGCTTAGATTATATTCACTTTTCAATGGGGGCTATTTTAAGACCTTCGATAGTTGATACTCAAGATCCAACACCATTAATTAATAAATATATAGCAATGCGTTCAGAAACTTTAGCTAAAATTCCAGTTGTTGGGGTGGGTAACGTTGTTAATGAAAGCGATGTTAGAGCTGCATTAGATAATGGATTTGACTTTGTTGCTGTTGGCCGAGCGTGTATTGCTTATCCAGATTGGACTGATCGCATCATGAAAGGTGAAAAATTAGAACTATTCATCAATAGTGATAAACGAGAAGAACTTAATATTCCCGAACCTTTGTGGCATTTTTCACTTGTCGAAAGTTTAATTCGTGATGTGAATTTAAATGTTAAAAAGTTTAAACCTGGTAATTATCAAGAAAAAGTTAATGATGAATCTTATGAATTTGTGATTAATGTTGAGCTTGGTAAAGATTTTATCAAAGATATGCAATTAGTTAATGCCAATAATTTTGATAATGAGGTATTAAATAATTTTTCAGAAATTAAGCATCGCATTATTGAGTCAAATAGTCCTCATGTAGATGCGATTTCTGGTGCTACATCACAAAGTGAAGCCTTCAAAAAAGCAGTTACTAAGGCGATGGCTCAATCAAACAAAGAAGCGATTATTGCTGAAGGTGGTGATCCAAATGCCAAAGCCTATGATGTTGTTGTTGTCGGTAGTGGTGGTGCCGGTCTTGCTGCAGCGATTCAAGCCCATGACCTTGGTGCTAATGTTGTTGTGATTGAAAAAATGTCAGTTATTGGCGGTAATACCAATAAAGCTTCAGCAGGTATGAATGCTGCGGAAACCAAATTCCAAAAACTTAAAGGTATTGTCGATAGTAAAGATCTGTTTTATCAAGAAACCATGATTGGTGGTAAAAACAAAAATAATCCAGAACTATTACGCTATTTTGTTGAGAATGCGCCTGATGCTATTGATTGGTTAGATAATAATGGCATTGAACTCAGCGGTATTACAACTACTGGTGGTATGAGTATTGATCGTACTCATCGTCCTGCAAGTGGTGCTGCAGTCGGCGGTTTTTTAATTAGTGGTTTAGTTAAAAATATTAACCGACGTGGCATTGAAGTAATGCTTGATTGTAATGTTACTGAAATTATTACTGAAAATCATAAAGTTGTTGGTGTTAAAGTGACTGAAGAAGATGGTTCAATACAAACCATAAAAGCTAAAGCAGTTATAATTGCTACCGGTGGTTTTAGTGCCAATCATGAAATGGTTGAAAAATATCGTCCAGATCTTAAAGGATTTGTCACCACCAATCACAAAGGAGCAACTGGCTCTGGTATTATGATTTTAGAAAAATTAGGTGCCGGAACAGTGGATATGAAAGAAATTCAAATTCATCCGACTGTTGAGCAGACTACATCTTACTTAATTTCTGAATCAATTCGTGGTGGTGGTGCGATTTTAGTATCACAAAAAGGTGAACGTTTTGTTAATGAATTAAATACACGTGATAAAGTTTCTGCCGAAATCATTAAGTTGCCTGAACATTATTCGTATATTTTATTTGATCAACAAATTCGCGATGAAAATAAATCTGTTGAGGAATATGTATCGCAAGATCTAACTGTACAAGCTGATTCAATTAATGAGTTAGCACAAAAACTGTCAATTGATGCGAATACCTTACATAAAACCATTGAACGATATAATCATTTTGTTAATAACAAACAAGATGAAGATTTTGGCCGAACTACTGGTTTACGTCATCCAATTGATAAAGCACCTTTTTATGCGATCAAAATTGCTCCAGGTATTCATCATACTATGGGTGGGGTAACGATTAATACTGAAACCCAAGTTCTTGATACCGAGAAAAATGTTATCAGTGGGGTATTTGCGGCTGGTGAAGTTGTTGGTGGTGTACATGGCGCCAATCGTATCGGTGGTAACGCCGTAGCTGATATTATCATTTTTGGTATGCAAGCAGGTAAACAAGCTACAGATTATATTCATCAATAACTGAATAGCAATTTTTGAATGCATCATTCACGCTATGAATATACTCAAGCTATGATGGGAACAACGGTATCATTAATGCTTTTTGAGCCTAATGAAACCGTTGTGCAACATGTTTTTAATACCATTAATCAGCTTGAAAATAAATTAACGGTTAATAGACCCGTATCGGAAGTTATGTCAATCAACAATGCGGCAGGAAAGCATCCGATAAGAGTTAGTCATGCCGTTTATTCGCTTATTGAGCAAGCTTGGAAAGTCAGTTTAATGCCAGATAGTTGCTTTAATGTTGCTATTGGCCCCTTAGTTAAACTTTGGAAAATTGGTTTTTCTGGACATCAGGTCCCCGATCCCGAGCAAATTGTTGAAAAAAAATCTTTGATTGATCCTAATGATATTGAATTAGATCCTAATTCTTGTTCGGTATTTTTAAAAAAAGTAGGCATGGAGATTGATTTAGGCGCAATAGCCAAAGGTTATATTGCCGATGTGATTAAACTAGTTTTGCAACAGCACAAAGTTTATCAGGCAATAATAAACTTAGGTGGTAATGTGCTAACTATAGGCGACTCACCCATTGATGCTGAAGGTTATTGGCATATAGGGTTAAAAAAACCCTTTTCCTCAGTCGAAAATGAGTTAGTCGGTCTTATTAAAGTAAAAAATAAATCTGTTGTTACATCGGGAATTTACGAACGTTACTTTATTGAAAATCAACATGTTTATCATCACATTCTGGATTCTAAAACGGGTTATCCCTTAGATAATGAGTTAGAAAGTATTACCGTTATTTCGGATACATCCCTTGAAGGTGATATTTATTCAACAATCTTATATGGATTTGGTATTGAAAAGACTAAACAATTATTGAAAAATCAGCAAAATTTATCTGCTATATTTTTATTGAAGGATAAAACAATAAAGATAGTCAATCCTGATAATTTTGCTTTTGAACTGCTCAATAGAGAATATCAAGTAATCTAAATATTGCGAATAAAATAAAGATTTTACAAATTATATCATTTCATTATCAATTTGATTAAATTGATATTTAATTTAAAAGGAAATATTATGAATACAGTAAAAAAACCGCCAGTTAAATGGCTTCCTCTTATTATTATTGCAGGGATATCGGCAATATTATGGCTTTTTATATCTCCACCAGAAGGTATTAGTTTAGAAGGTTGGCGAACAAGTATTATATTTGTGGCAACTATCGCCTGTATCGTGGCAGAAATCATGCCTATAGGCGCAATTGGATTATTAGCTATTACGGTATTTGCTGTTCTAAGACCATCAGGGGCGACAACCGCTGCTGAATCAGTCAAAATATCATTAAGTGAATTAAACAGTAGTTTAATTTGGTTGATTGTTATTGCGTTTATGATAGCTCGAGGGTTTATTAAAACTGGTTTAAGTAAACGTATGGCTTATTTTTTAGTAAAAATTTTAGGCAAAAATACCTTAGGTTTAGCCTATGGATTATCAGTAACGGATGTTGCATTAGCACCAGCGATTCCAAGTACTACGGCTCGAGCTGGTGGTGTAATTTATCCAATTGCTGAAGCATTAGCAATCAACTTTAATTCAAATCCTAAAGATGAATCAAGAAATCGTATTGGTACTTTTTTAATGCTAACCATAAGTCACGTTAACGACATTACTTCGGCAATGTTTTTAACTGCTTTTACTGGTAATTTATTAGCGGCAAAATTAGTGACTTCATCACTTGGCATTACTTTGGGTTGGGGACAATGGTTTATTGCTGCAATTGTTCCTTGTTTAGTGTCATTTGTTGTTATTCCTTTAGTTATTTATTTCTTAACTAATCCAGAATTGAAAAAAACACCTGAAGCACCAAAATTAGCTGCTGAAGAACTTAAGAAAATGGGTTCAATTACCTTAAAAGAAATCATTATGGGTTCTACAGTCGTTTTATTATTAGCACTTTGGATTTTTGGTAAAAATATTGGTATCGATTCAACTACAACTGCATTTATTGGTTTAACTATTTTAATTTTAACTGGTGTATTAAGTTGGGATGATATTAAAGGTGAAAAAGCTGCTTGGGATACATTAATCTGGTTTGCGGCTTTATTAATGATGGCAGGTCAAGTCAACAAACTTGGTGTCACTAAATGGTTAGGCGATACCATTGGCTCTGCAGTGAAAGGGCATTTAGGGGATAGTAGTTGGATTTTTGTTATCATTATTTTATGCGTTGCTTATGTTTATTTACACTATTTCTTTGCCAGTGGTAATGCACATATTGCAGCTCTGTTCCCAGTGTTCTTATCCGTTGCTATTGCCTTAGGTGTACCACAATTAATTGCTATTTTTGCTTTAGTCATTTGTACCAATTACTTTGGTTCACTTACCCAATTTGCTAATGCTCGAAATCCATTATTATTTGCTGAAGGCTTCGTACCTGTAAAAACTTGGTGGAAAGTAGGCTTTATTTGTAGTGTAGTTAATCTAATTATTGTTTTCACCATTGGTATTTTATGGTGGAAAATTATTGGATTAGGTTAAAACCTCTATAATCTACTTTTATCGACAAATAAAAACCGCCATTTTTAGGCGGTTTTTTTATTGTAATCAATTGGTAAATCTCAAAAAGTTTCAATTGATAATTTCCAATTATTAACCGCTTTCCAATATTTTTGCTCTTGTTCCAAATCTAATAGAATCAACCTATTATTTTCAACAAACAGCTTATCTATTGCTAGTGTCACTTTGGTGAACTTTTCTTGCGACAAAATTAACTTGAAAGCATCAAGATTTAGATCGTTACTGCGTTGATTATTTATGAGTATTGATAATCTGAGAATTTGTAACATTGCTATAATATGTTTAAATTCAAACAAACTAAAATAAGGAAACTCTTCTATATTAATCGATTTTCGATGGTAACGAACCAACGTTGATAACAATAATTGTTGTTCTTCATTAAATCCAGGTAAATTACTATTCTTTAGAATATAACTAGAATGTTTATGGATAGAAGAAAAGTTAATTTTTAAACCTACCTCATGCAATTGCGCAGCCCAATATAAAATGGATTCAACACTTTGAGGTATGATCATGGATGATTGTGCTTTCCATTGAGAAAAAAAGTATTTTGCCGTTTTTACAATTTGTTTAGCATGGCGCTCATCAATATTATAGTGTTGCGATAGCGATTCAGCTGTTGTTTGTCTGATATCTCGATAGTTCGGCCCATCAATAAGTTCGTAAAGAACACCTTCACGTAAAGCACTCGGACTAAATTGTAATTCTTTTAAACCTAATGCATTAAAGACGCCACTGAATATGGCTAGCCCACTGACAAAAACATTTTTTCTTTCCTCGGATAGAGATGGGAAATCAATTTCATGAAAATCATTAAATTCTAATACATAACTGATTAAATCATCCAAACGTTTAGGGGTGATAATTCCGTCACTAACGCCAATATCGAGTAAAATTTTATAAATGCTTTTAATGGTACCGGAGGTACCGAAAGCAGCACTAATATTATGTTTTTTTATTAAGTTAATTAAATTTTCAATTTGTTGTTCTGCAGCTAGTTTTGCTTGTTGAAATGAATGGTAATCGATTTTCTTTTGCGGAAAGAATTGTTTAGTATAAGTGACACACCCCATTGGTCTGCTAGCTACTAGTATTGGTTTTAAATCATTACCTTTACCAATAGCAATTTCAGTAGAGCCACCACCAATATCAACCACGAATTTGCTATCATTTTCATTGGTTGACTCTGCAGTCATTGTACCTAGATAAATAAGTCTGGCTTCCTCTTGACCAGAAATGATTTCAATAGGGTAAGGTAATATTTTAGCTGCTTCGTTTAAAAATTTAAGTCTATTTTTCGCAATTCGTAAAGTATAAGTAGCGACAATTCTTACATTTTCTGTTGGAAATCCATTTAATCGTTCAGCAAATAAAGCTAAACATTCAATACCGCGATTAATACTTGATTCACTTAATTCGTTATATTCATTTAACCCAGTAGCAAGATGAATATTCTTTTTATGTTTATATATGATTTGTCTAGCCCCATCGATATTGCGAGCGATGATCATATGAAAACTATTAGAGCCTAAATCGACGACAGCATATTCATTAAATTTATTCACGTTAAAATCCTTATACCGATGATTCCATGTGTTTTAAATAGTCATAAATGGCATGTTGTGCTCTTATTTTTTTCTTATTGCCTCGTTGTACATAATTATTCATATTATCTTTATCGATGATTCTTGCTTTGACATTATCATTGCATTGCAAGTTAAAGATATCATGTATAGTAGATTTTAATACTGGATCAAAAATTTTAACGCCAACTTCAATTCGATTATCTAAGTTACGAGGCATCCAGTCTGCTGATGAAATATAAGTGTCTTTTTTACCATCGTTTTCAAAAATATATACGCGAGCGTGCTCTAAATATTGATCGACAATACTAGTTACATAGATGTTTTCGCTTAAATTAGGAATTTGAGGAACTAACACACAAGTCCCCCTAACAATCATTCTAATATTTACACCTGCACAGGAAGCTCGATAAAGTTGGTCAATCATCTCTTTATCGGTGATCGCATTCAATTTTAAATAAATACCAGAAGGTTTTCCTGCTTTGGCATTATTAATTTCACGTTCAATAAACTCATAAAAACGTTGGCGAGTATTTTGTGGAGATACCAGTAAGTGATTAAACGAAACAGGTTTAAATGGATTTTCAATGAAATTAAATACTTTAATAACTTCATCGGTAATGGCTGGATCAGAAGTTAATAGAGAAAAATCAGTATAGACTCGTGCTGTTTTTTCATTAAAGTTACCTGAGCCAATATGTGCATAGCGAACAATTCTATCTTCTTCTCGTCGATCAATTAAAAATAATTTAGCATGGATCTTGAGTTTTGGTTGTGAATAGATAACTTTAATACCACTACGAATTAATCTTTTAGCCCATTTTATATTTGCTTCTTCATCAAAGCGAGCCTGAAGTTCAACCACTACTGTAACTTTTTTACCATTATTGGCGGCATTAATTGCTGCGTGTATAAATCGTGAATCTTTCGCAACCCGATAAATATTCATGCGAATATGGGTCACAGCTGGATCGAAAGAGGCTTGACGCATGATCTCAAGTACATGACCAAATGAATAATAAGGATAGTAGAGCAATACATCACGATCCTTAATTGTCGCAAAAGCATTCCTAAATTTTTTAAATCGATTATAAGCAAGACTAGGTAAACGTTTATTAAGTAAATTTTTAACGCCTAAATCAGGAAAATTAGCTAAATCTTTAAAATTAGGATAACGTCCGCCAGGCATTGCATCTTGTTCTGTTAATCTTAATTTATTAATCAATAATTCAAATAATGCTTTAGGCATATCTTTTTGATAGGTAAAGCGTACTGGTTGTGCGGTTAAACGTTGTTTCAAACCTTGTGACATTAATTCTAGTAAACTATCCAGTTCACTATTTAATTCATATTCCGCATCACGATTAATGTTGATTGAATAAGCATTTAATTCAACAGCATCAAAAAAGACTTTGAAAATATCGTCTAAACAGTAACGTAAAATATTATCTAAAAAGATAATTGATTTGTTTTTGGTTGAGAATTCCGATGGTAATAATACAAAACGAGGAGCATTGTCGGTAGGTAGCTCCAATAAGGCATAACTAATATTGTCTTTACAAATAATTTCCACCGCCAAATAAGCATGATCATCTTTGAGAAATTGGATCAATTCGGTATGACTATCAAGAAGAATAGGGGTGATATATTGTCTTAAATTTTGTTTATAGTAATTTTTTATCCAATTTTCTTGATAACTGGTAAGTTGCCTTTCATTTATTAGAAAAATCTGGTTTCTGGCCATTTCTAATAAGAGTTCGTTATAGAGCTGATCAAATTGTAACTCAAGTTGAATAACCTTTTGGTTAACTTGTCTTAATAAATGTTTCGCATTGGAGGTAGATTGAGATTGTTCTTGCTCAATAAGAACATATTTTTTTAAGTTTGCAAATTGAACTTTATAAAATTCATCTAGATTACTGGAGTAAATACCTAAAAAACGGATTCGTTCTATAAGAGGATTACTTTCGTCAGCTGCCTCTTGTAGTACACGTTGATTAAAGGATAACCAACTGAGTTCTTTGGGTAAATATACTTTTTCTATAATCATGTCTTATTTGGTCCATTCCACAAATTGAATATCTAACAGCATAACGGAAGTTAAAAAAAAGCTAGCATATCGCTAGCTTTTTATCATTCATTTAAACAAATTTAAAATGATTAGATGCGGTGTACCGAAGTTGTATTAGTAGTACCACTTGGAACCAATGCACCTGATACCATAACAATAGTATCGCCTTGTTTTGCGTTACAAACTTTAACCGCCATTTCTTTACCTAAACGGTAGAAATCATCAGTTGAATTAATCGCATCAATTAAAATTGGTTCAACACCTTTAGATAATGCTAATTGATTAACTGTTTTTTGACTTGAAGATAGCGCTAAAATACGAGCTGTCGGGAAGTAATGACGAAGTTCACGAGCAGATTTACCACTACGAGTAGCAACAACAATTAATGGCACATTTAAACGTTCAGCAATTTCAACTGCACCACAACATACTGCAGCAGTAATACGTAATGTTTCTTCTTTGGTTGTTAATTCAAGTTTAGCTGGAATAGTACCATCAGTACGTTTACAGATAGTAGCCATCACATTTACTGCTTCAAATGGATATTTACCTTTAGCACTTTCACCTGATAACATAACTGCGTCAGTTCCATCAATGATTGCATTAGCAACGTCACCAGCTTCAGCACGAGTAGGACGAGGGTTTTTAATCATTGAGTCTAACATTTGTGTTGCAGTAATAACTGGTTTTGACGCTTTATTACATTTTTTGATCATCATTTTTTGAGCAAAAATAACTTCTTCAACAGCGATTTCCACACCTAAGTCACCACGAGCAACCATGATACCGTCAGAAGCTTCTAAAATTTCATCAAAATTATCTAAACCTTCTTGGTTTTCAATTTTAGAAATAATTTTGATTTCTTCACCACCGTGAGCTTTAAGATGAGCACGGATATCTTCAACGTCAGAACGTTTACGAATAAAAGATGCAGCAATAAAGTCAACGCCTTGCTCACAACCAAAAATTAAATCATTTTTATCTTTTTCAGCAAGTGCCGGTAATTTAATAGAAACACCCGGTAAGTTAATACCTTTATTTTCACCTAAATCACCATTATTTAATACTTTACAAACAACTTCATTACCGTTAATTTCGACAACGTCCATAGCGATTAAACCATCATCAACTAATACACGATTGCCTGGTTAAAGATCTTGAGCAAAACCTTTATAAGTAACCGCAACACGTTCTGAATTACCAACTACGGTTTCATCGGTAGTAAAAGTGAAAGTTTGACCAGCAACAAGTGATACATCATTACCGCCTTCTAACTTAATAGTACGGATTTCTGGACCTTTAGTATCCAACATAATTGCCGCTTTTAAGCCTGTTTCTTGCATTACTTCACGTAAATTTTTGATTCGATTACCGTGTTCTTCATAATCACCATGAGAGAAGTTTAAACGCATTACATTCATGCCTGCATTTAATAATTTGGTTAACATCTCTTTTGATTCTGATTTTGGTCCTATAGTACAAACGATTTTTGTCTTTTTCATAATATTATCACTACTTGTTAAGGTTAATGTTTAAATTTCATATAAACTGGGTATATGTCTAAATGCAAAATATTCTTATTGGATTGAAAGGGATATAAGAAGGATTGAGTAACTGAAAAATAGTTACTTAATTTTATTTCAGTATCTGAAAAATTGACTATTTTCATTAAAATATAGACCCTCAAAAAACTGGCTTCATTATAGACTTAACTCTATTTTAAATAAAGTTTTTTTATCATCAAATCTGTTTTAAGTTTATACAATTAGTAAAGATAACAGATTGGATAATAACAATAGATTTTATAAAAATTTTGAGGAAAGGGGTTTTTTAGTTACATATAATCTTTTAATTGAAAGATAAGTGTGTCTTGGTTATTTTTTAGCACTAATTTAGTGTCAATTAATTGAATATTTGCCCCATCAATAATCAGTTTTTTAATCACATTATCGAGTAAATCTAATTGTTTGTTCTGACATTTAATGTTAGTCATATTGATTATCTGGCCTTTGATCATATTATTTTCAAGTTTGATTTGAGCTGAAAATTCACTACACATTTTTCCAATCATCATCATATTTTCGCCAAATTCTAAATCAGCATTTTTGAAAACAGGCAAGCTCAAACCATTATTTTCCATCAGGACATAATGATGATGCATAAGATCCTGCTCTGTGATGCTATTAGACGAAGTGCACCCACTTAAGTTAAATATTACCGAAACTGATAATAGTAATAGTGATTTCTTCATTTAATCTCCTATAAATAAAGAATATTTGCTATAATTTACAATAATTATAATTGTAAATAATATACTCAACGCCTTATGGTATCTCAACAACAATTAAACAAATTGTCGTCAATGACTTTCTTAGATCAACTAAAAATAAGAAAGCTTATTAATAAAAAACAAAATATTGCTGAAATCGAATCAGCAATAAATTTAGCTATTGAACATTATAATATTCGATTACAATCTTTACCTAATCATATTGATTTTCCTAGTAATTTACCTGTAGTTGAAAAAAAACAGGCTATTTATGAAGCAATTAAACATCATCAAGTAGTCATCATTGCTGGCGAAACAGGCTCAGGTAAGACCACACAAATTCCCAAAATATGTCTAGAATTAGGGCTAGGTGTTAAAGGCTATATTGGTCATACTCAACCTAGAAGATTAGCCGCTCGTTCGGTAGCTAACCGTATTGCTGAAGAATTAAAGACGGAAATAGGGCAATTAGTCGGCTACAAAGTTAGATTTTCAGATCATGTAAGTGATAGTACATTGGTTAAATTGATGACTGATGGAATTTTATTAGCAGAAATTCAACAAGATAAGCTATTACTGCAATATGATACTATCATTATTGATGAGGCCCATGAACGTAGTTTAAATATAGATTTCATTTTAGGATATTTAAAACAACTATTACCTAAGCGTCCTGATTTAAAAGTTATTATTACTTCGGCAACAATAGATGTTGAACGTTTCTCTAATCATTTCAATCATGCTCCGATAATTGAAGTATCTGGCAGAACCTATCCGGTTGAAGTTAGGTATCGGCCAGTGATTTTTAGTGAGGATTCTGAAAGTGATAAAAACAGTGATTTTCAACCGATCATTAATGCTATTGATGAGCTTTCATTGGAAAGTGCTGGTGATATACTCATTTTTCTAACGGGAGAACGTGAAATACGAGATCTTGCCGATACATTAAGAAAATTAGAATTGAAACATACTGAAATTCTACCTTTATACGCAAGACTATCGGCATCAGAACAAAATCGCATTTTCCAACAGCATAATGGACGACGGATTGTATTAGCAACTAATGTTGCTGAAACGTCGTTAACTGTTCCAGGCATTAAATATGTTATTGACCCTGGTTTAGCCAGAATTAGTCGTTATAGCTATCGTACTAAAGTACAACGATTACCAATTGAACCAATTTCTCAAGCATCGGCAAATCAAAGAAAAGGGCGTTGTGGTAGAACATCGGACGGTATTTGTATTCGGCTTTATGATGAACAAGATTTTTTATCAAGACCTGAATTTACAGAACCAGAAATATTACGAACAAATTTAGCTTCAGTTATATTACAAATGACATCATTAGGATTAGGTGATATTGCTGCTTTTCCGTTTGTGGAATCACCTGATTCTAGGTATATTCGTGATGGTATACGACTATTAGAAGAACTTGGAGCTATTTATACTAAACATCATCATTATCACTTAACTGATATAGGTCGAATTTTATCTCAGTTGCCTATAGATCCTCGATTAGCGAGAATGTTAGTTGAAGCAAGGCAATTAGGTTGTATAAAAGAAGTGATGATTATTACAGCAGCATTATCAATACAAGATCCTAGAGAACGTCCATTTGATAAACAGCAAGCTTCTGATGAAAAACATCGACGATTTGCCGATAAAGAATCAGACTTTATCTCTTTTATTAATTTATGGAATTATATTGCCAGTCAACAAGCAGAATTATCGGGTAATCAATTTAGACGCTTATGTCAAAAAGAATACCTCAATTATCTGCGTATTCGTGAATGGCAAGATGTTTATACGCAAATTAGGCAAACAGTTAAACAACTAGCATTTCCGATCAATAGCCAATTACCGGATTATCGTTCATTACACATTGCACTATTAAGTGGTTTATTATCGCATGTTGGGATGAAAGAAATCGAAAAACATGAATATATTGGTGCCCGTAATATCAAATTTGCTATTTTCCCTAATTCAGCGATTTTTAAAAATCAACCAAAATGGTGTATAGCTAGTGAATTAGTTGAAACCAGCCGATTGTGGGGCAGAACTGCAGCCAAAATTGAAGCTGAATGGATCGAACCAATAGCTAAACATTTAGTTAAATACAGTTACAGTGAACCGAGATGGTCTAAAAAACAAGGCACAACCATTGCAAACGAAAAAGTCACTTTATACGGATTACCAATTGTTGCTAGTCGTACGGTTAATTACAGTAAAATTGATCCAATATTAAGTCGCTCTTTATTTATACGCCATGCGTTAGTGGAAGGTGATTGGCAAACTAACCACAGTTTTTATAAGCAAAATCAAAAATTAATCAATGAAGTTGAAGAGCTTGAGCATAAGTCTCGACGTCAAGATATTCTGATTGATGATGATGACCTATATAATTTTTATGATGAACGAATAGATAAATCAGTGATTTCTGCAAAGCATTTTGATACATGGTGGAAAACTAAACAAAAAATTGATCCAGAATTTCTCAATGTTGAAAAAAATATGTTGATCAAAAAGTCTGCACAACCGGTAAAAGTGAATGATTATCCAGATTTTTGGTATCAAGACAACTTAAAGCTACCTTTGAGTTATCAGTTTGATCTTGGTAATGCTCGTGACGGTGTCACAATTACTATTCCACTCAACATCCTTAATCAGATAAAAAATAGTGGTTTTGATTGGCAAGTTCCTGGTTTTCGCTATGATTTAATCATTTCATTAATCAAATCATTACCTAAATCATTACGTAAAAGTTTGGTACCTGCACCAAATTATGCTGAAGCTTTTTTGAATAGAGCCAATTCAACAGCATCGCCGTTACTTGAAACGTTACAAAATGAATTTAGAAAAATGACAGGTACTAGGATTGAGCCTTCAGATTGGCAACTTGATCAAGTACCTAGTTACTTAAAGATGAATTTCAGTATTGTTGATCATAATCGTGAAATAGCTTTCGGTAAAGATTTAGTTAAGATTCAAGAACAACTTAAAACAGAAGTTCAACAAGCGTTATCATCTTTAACCCAGAAAAAATCGGTTAAAATAGAAAAGAACAACATTATTGATTGGGATTTTGGTTCTTTACCAACAATCTATGAAGAAAAACAAAACAATTACATAATTAAAGCTTATCCAGCGATTATTGATAATCAACATTCAGTTAGTATCAAACTTGTTGATTCGTTGGAAGAACAAAAGCGATTAAGTAAATTAGGTATTCGTCGATTATTAATCCTCAATATTCCATCACCAATAAAATATTTACATGAAAAACTGCCAAACAAATCTAAGTTAGGTTTATATTTTAATTCGTTTGGCACTGTACTTAATCTTATTGATGATTGCATTGCTTGTGGAGTTGATCATTTAATAGAAAAGAACAACCAACTTATTGATAATCAACAACAATATCAACTACTTCTAACTTATACGAAAAGTCATATCAATGAAACTGTTGTTGATATTGCTAAACAAGTAGAATCAATATTAACGTTACACTTTAATATTAATAAAAAATTAAAAGGTCGAGTAGATCTATCCCTTGCTTTTGCTTTATCTGATATAAAACAGCAAGTCAGCGAATTAGTCTATAAAGGGTTTGTTGCACAAACCGGTTATGACAAGCTTCCTGATATTTATCGCTATTTATCTGCGATTGAAAAACGTTTAGAAAAAGCTTGGTTCGAATATGGCTAAAGATAGACAAGCAATGAATATAATAGAAGAAGTTAAGAATGAATATCAAACTTGGCTAAATAGTTTGCCAGAAAATCAAAAATCATTAAGTAAAGTGACTAACATTAAATGGATGATTGAAGAACTAAGAGTTAATCTTTTTGCCCAACAATTAGGAACGCCATACCCAATTTCTGCAAAACGCATAAGACAACAAATAGAGACTGTATCGACAGAGTTATAATTTTAGAATCTATAATCTGATAAGTTATGATAATAAAAAGAAGGGCGCTTAGGCGCCCATTTTTTATTATCGATAAAGATCAATAAACACCGTAATATTTGGACCTTTAGTATCATGTGCTACACGAGCAATATGGTAATATTTTGCGCCAGCCTCAATCGCACGTTTACCTGCTTGATAAGAAATTTCTTGATCAGTGACATAATAGCCTCTAAATTTCAATGTATCAAATGCAACCATTTTAGCTGCTGTAGCATCATTAAGTTCTTGAATTTTTCTTCCATCCGGTAATGTTACAGTGTAACGAGTTACTCTTTGAGGTTCTGTAACAACAGAAGTCGTTGTTTCAGTACTTGATGATGTTGCAACTTTAGCTGTAGTAGCAGTTGTTGTAGTGGTAGTCGTTTTATCGATAACTTTATTATTAAACTTATCGGCATAATATTTTTCATTGAATGCTGAAGGAGAATAATAACCCGGTTTTTCAACCTGCATTGCAGCATCACCACCTTTAGCTAAAGCTAATTGCCCCGCTTCAGAATCATAAGGAATAGCATCTTCTGGTTGTAATTTACGTTCTGGTGCATCTTTTTTGAATATATAAGCTGCAATTTGTAAATTACTACCTATTTCTGAACGTGAATCAATATAAAATCCATAAGCCCCTTGAGCTGATGCTTCTTTAGCAATTGCTTGATTAATATCATAATCGGTTGGGAAATAACCACGAATACGGACAATATTAAATGGTTCTAAACGAACTGCTTTTGATTTTGGATACTCATAAACACCTTCAAACTTACGTAAACTTTCCGCTTTTTCAACAGCTTTAGGAGCGTCTGATTTATACAATTTAGCATAAACAATTCGTAAAGTATCATTAGAAGGACTAATATTGGTAGTAGTAATATAGAAAGAAGCCGCACCTTCATTATCAGCAGCTTTTGACATAGCCATAACGTAATCGCTATCAGTATAAAAAGCACCTCGAATAGTAATGCTTTTGTAAGATTGCATGCTATTAGCTTGTTCTTCAGTTAATTGTTGTGCAGCAAATGAAGAACAGGGAATAAGAGCAATAGTCGCAGCGATAAATGTTTTCTTTAAACTTGTCATATAAAAAACCTTACAGTAAATTTTAATTAATTTAGCACAGATAAATTTAGTTACATATTTCTATTAAAGCTTCTAACTTATTAATATATATGAATTTTCCTTTGGCTGTTAAAATATTTTGTTCTTGTAATTTTGTTAAATTTCGGCTGACTGTTTCAATCGTTAATCCTAAGTAATTGGCTATATCAGCACGACTCATTGCTAGTTTAATATTTAAAGAGGTATGTCCTCTTTGCTGATATCTAAGATAAAGAGAATAGATAAAAGTAGCAAGACGTTCTTCAGATTTTTTTTGCGAATAACATAGAATTAATTTTTGATAATTATAAATATCTGTGCTTAATAACTTAAATATCAAATCACGAACATCTTTGTTACTATCAATTAATGACATTAATTCATCATAGTAAAGTTCACAAAGCAGGGTATTACCTAATGTTTGAATATTACTATTATAGACTTTAGTCGAAATAGAGTCTAAACCAACGATATCTCCAGGTAAATAAAATCCATTAATTTGTTCAGTATTTTCTGGAGTAGTGACAAACGTCTTTAATGCGCCAGAATGAACAATATAAAACTTCTTAAATGGAGTTTTTGATTTAACAACGATTTCATCTTTTAAATATGATTTTTTCCGTTCTAAAACATCACTTAGTGAATTATTAAGTAACATTGGGATACACAATCCACCAATGCTACATAATTCACAAGGAACGGAATAACTATTGCTGCGCAATGTTTTATAAATAGTATGCATATAAACCTAAATAGAACCGTTAAAGATTTTGATTGTTAAGATTACCATATTTTATGATAAAACAAAAACTAACTATATAGTTTATATTTTATTATTCAATAAATAGAAAGGGAATAGAAAATTATTATTAAATAATTAAATTACCATTTTTTGGTAAATTATTTTGATTTTTAATTTACTAAAAATCAAAATAAGTCGAGTAGGATAGAAAGATTATAGAAGATATATTTCATCTTATATTATTTAACATAATATACATTATGCGCACCAATACAGTTTTATAAGAGGGGTGCTAAATCATGATGCAAATTTAAATAATAAAAGGTTTTCATTGTTATCATAAAATGATGTCGGTTCTTGATACCACGCTGAACGTTGTTTATTAAAATCAATATCAATAACTCTAAACATCGGAATTACATTATTTTTCTGTTGTTGCAGATTTTGTAATTGCAACTTACTTAAACCAATAGATAATAAATTTTGCTCATAACGCCAGAAAGTATTACGAGGCATCGAACTACGAACAAATTGATAACCATCATTTAATAATGAACGATAAAACTGATAAATTTTATTGGCTCGTGAATAAGACATTTTTCCCGTCTTTGTAATTGTAAAAAAGCTATCATTCAATAATCGTCTAATCTTGTTATCATCATAAATATTCATTTCTGCACCTCTAATTGCTAATAAAATGTCATTAAATGAACTTAGCCATAACTCTCTAATAACATTTTTTCCTTTTTTTCGTTATCTTTCTGATATTTAATGAATTTAAATAAATTTCTGGGTATATTATGTTTTTCTAAATATGTATGCTTTAAACGAGCCTCAAATTTCAATTGAAAGAGAAAAACAGTGTTATACATTATTTATGATGTAAACTTAATAGATTATTTTATCAATAAAACCTTTAGAATAAAGCTCAGCTTTTACTGAATCAATTAACCTTGAATAAACCAAATTACTGAATAAGTTATCAGTCTGTAATAATAAAAGTAATTCAGTCCTTTCTTCTTTAAGTTTATTCATGATGTTTATAACATCATCTGAAATTTTTCTGCTTCCACTTTCCCAATATTGCCATGCTCGCTTTGAGCATTTACCGATATATGTTGCGGCATCAGCAACATCAAGAAAAAATAAACGCCTAAGCGCTTTCAATTCGATATTAGTCATATAAACTGTTAGCTAATGAAAAGGGTCTATATCATAATTTTTGTCATAAAACTATTGAATAAAATCCATAATATTTATCACAATAAGAATTGATTCAAGTCAAATATTGCTTATTTTATAATGCTTTAATAAATATAAGCTTCTAAACAATTATTAATATAAGATCATTAGTTGAGTGCTACTATAATGATTTTTGTTATTAATAATAAATAAATTATTATTTTGGGAGTTATTAAAGGAGTAATATAACCGCCCTTTTCTTTTGAGATAATTTCATTATAAATCAGTTTGTTAAAGTTAGAATAATGTATATTATGTTAAATATAATACATTATTACGAACTCAATTCTTCTTTTAAAAAGAACTGAGTTATTCAGTAAATTTCGATTCTTTGACTATAATTATTTATTGGTCAATAAAATCAATTCACTTCCTGGTAATGGCATTTTTAAAATATGATTTTTGATTTTACCCCAAACTTGCATTTCACAGGCTTTACAATTAAATTTCAGTATTAATTCTTCATTATTATTTTGTACTAATTTCATTGGTGTTACTTTTGTTTTCACACCTTGAATACCTTTAGCTTGTTTAGGACATAAATTAAACGCAAATCTCAAACAATGTTTTGTAATCATTAATGGCGCATCATCTTTAACTTCATGTGCTTCAAAAGCACTTTCAATTAGTTTAACGCCATGCTGCGCATAAAATTCTCTAGCCTTATGATTATAAATATTTGCTAAGAAGCTTAAATGCTCTTTTGGATAAATTGGCGCAGGTTCCGTTTGTGGTTTACGTAACTTTCTTTGGTAATGAGTTAGCCGTTCCAATGTTAATTTATCAATAATATCTCGTCGTAATTGATTTAATTGGCTACTTGGAATAAAAAATATCTCGGTCAAATTAACCTCTAAATCAGTAAGGTAATATATCGTTTGACCAAGTTTTGATAAGCTATCTTTTATATTTTTGAGAGCTTTATCAGATTGTTCAGCTAATTCAAACTCACCTTTTAAAGCAATTTTTACACTACAGCCCTCTTCACTCGTTGCTATCAATTGAACAACATTTGATTGATTTATCAATTCAAATGCTACACCAATTCGACGATTACTCGATTCTTTTAATAAAACTTGTTGCCAATTATGATCTAGGTTACGGTTAATTTGATAAGGTAATTTTAAGGAATGAAATACCTTAGGTAATTCATTAGGAAACACTCGATAATGATTATTAGCAATTTTTTCAACTTTATCAGCCCTGAATCCTACGATTTCACGCTTTACCATAACGTTTAATCCATCACCATTAGTTAAAACTTTTTCAGATTCAATATCAATTGCTTGGTTAGTAACTTTCGTCATCTCACCGATAGGTAAGCCAATAAATTTAGGTGAATCAAAAGCGCCAATATTGGATTGTCTACCCCGAACAAAATAATCAGTAGCACCTCGATGAAATGTTTTATTTGGGTCTGGAGTGAATGAGTGCTGAGTTCTACCACTTGATGCACTTACAAAATCATCCGATTTTTCTAAAATTTCATCTAGTTTTTTACGGTAAAAAGCAGTTATATTTTTTACATAACTTAAATCTTTATAACGTCCTTCTATTTTAAATGACCTAACTCCAGCTTGTATCAATTCGATTAAGTTTTCGGATTGATTATTATCTTTCATTGATAAAAGATGTTTTTCATAAGCAACAACACGACCTTGATCATCCTTTAATGTAAATGGTAAACGGCATGCTTGCGAACAATCACCTCGATTTGCACTTCTGCCCGTTTGAGCATGAGAAATATAACATTGACCTGAAAATGCAACACATAAAGCCCCATGAATAAAAAATTCTATATTGGCATCTATTTGTTGATGAATATTCGCTATTTCAGTTAAGTTTAATTCTCGAGCTAAAACTATTTGTGAAAAACCAACATCAGAAAGAAATTTAGCTTTTTCTGGGGTTCTAATATCCATTTGCGTGCTAGCATGTAAATCTATCGGCGGAATATCCATGGCTAATATGCCCATATCTTGAACAATTAAGGCATCAACTCCCGCATCATATAATTGCCAGATCAATTGCTGAGCCATCTCAAGTTCATTATCGTGCAAAATAGTATTTAATGTGACAAAAACTTTGGCATAAAAACGATGCGCAAACTCAACTAATTCGGCTATATCACTGACTGAATTACCGGCATTATGACGGGCACCGAAATGCGGGCCTCCAATATAAACTGCATCAGCCCCATGTAAGATTGCTTGTTTGGCAATGTCTATGTTTTTCGCTGGACTAAGTAATTCAAGTTTATTATTGTTGGTTTGCAGGTACATATTAAATCTCTGGGAATATTATCGATTGATAAAATAAATGGCAAATATTATTACTATTTGCCATTAAAATTTCATTTGTTTATTAAGCCAATATTTAAAGTTTAATTAACCAATAATTGATTGGTTTTTTAAAGCTTCAATTCGTTTTTCTAAAGGTGGATGTGATAAGAATAGTTGCGAAAGTCTGGCTTTCTTCTCACCATTAATGCAAAAAGCTAAAATTGACGCTTCTTCATTTGGTTCATGGCTTACTTTTAGTTTTTCTAATGCGGCAATCATTTTTGCAGAACCTACCAATTTTGCAGAACCTGCATCGGCATGAAATTCGCGGTAACGCGAGAACCACATCGCAACCATACTAGCTAAGATTCCAAAGATAGTTTCGAATATCATTGCTATTACATAATAGGCTATATCTGCTAATGCTTCACTACGATCTTCAATCACTTTAGCAAACATTGACGCTATAATCCGTGAAATAAAGATAACAAAGGTATTTAATACACCTTGTAGTAGTGCCATGGTCACCATATCACCATTTGCTACGTGACTCATTTCATGACCAATTACCGCTTCTGCTTCATCTTGAGTCATTGCTGATAATAATCCAGTACTTACCGCAACTAAAGAACGGTTTTTGGTCGCCCCTGTTGCAAAAGCATTAATATCATCTGCTTCATAAATAGCTACCGCCGGCATCTTTAATTTAAGTTGATCTGATTGGCGACGCACTACATCAAGTAACCACTGTTCTTGATCATTACGAGGCTCTTTGATCACTTCACCACCAACAGAACGTAATGCCGTTCGTTTAGATAAAAGAAGAGAAATAAATGAACCACCAAAACCAAAAATAGCGGCAAAAATAAGTAATCCTAAGGTGCTATGGGCGTTAACCCCTAAAATACTCAGAATTATACCAAATACAAACATAACCGCTAAGTTAGTTAGAAGAAATAATCCAACTCGCATCATATACAAATTCCTTATTACTATACTTAATATAAATAATTTTATTTAAAAAACTAAATAAAATTTGATATATGATCGCAAATAAGCTGTTTTCCTACAACTTATTTACGTTCAAAATTAGAAAAAGAAAATTCAATTGATTAATAAATCAACAGAAATAGACTTAATGAGTTTATATATTGAAGGAAAATATTTTGGAGGAGACCCTATCAGCCACATCCCACACACATATTTTTTACTTTGGCTGCTTCCTTCCGGACCTGACCTGATGAGCAAAAAAATGTTGCAAGAGGACCCATAGAGCCTCCATTGAGGAGGTGTATTATGCTTGATTCAGCAATTAATTACAATAATTTTTTACAAAAAAGTAAACAACCTTTTTGCGTGTAATAACAACAAAAAGGCTATTACTTACAAAAGCAAATTCAAAAAATTTAATTATAAAGTTAAATTTTTCTCAATTCGTTCTCTAAATTTAATACCTGGTCTAAATGTGACAACTCGTCGAGCTGAGATATCAACACTCTCACCTGTTTTAGGATTACGACCTGGACGTGAATTTTTATCACGAACAGCAAAATTGCCGAATCCAGAAAGTTTAACAGGTTCACCTTTTTCTAAAGCAACGCGAATCTCTTCAAAAAAGAGTTCAACAAGGACTTTAGCTTCTTGACGATCAATATCAAATTTATCGGCAAGACGATCTGCAATATCAGCTTTAGTTAATGTCATAATTATCATTCTCTTAATAAGGCATTGAAACGATTCTGTAAAGCAATAACACAATTGCTTACAATGTTTGTTATATCTTCTTCTTCCAGTGTACGTGATTTGTCTTGTAAAATCAAACTGATAGCAAGGCTTTTTTGATCTTTGTCAATTTTATCACCTTGATAAACATCAAACAAGTTAACTTTTACTAGTTGCTCACCACCAGCACGCTTACACTCAGAGATAATATCCGCTGCTGGAATTGTATTTGATACGACGACAGCTATATCACGTTTATTTGATGGATATTTAGATAGCTCTTGAGCAACAGGCACTTTTTTATCATTAATTTTAGCTAAATTTATTTCAAAAACAAGCGTTTTACTGTTTAAAGATAATTTTTTTTCAATTTCAGGGTGTAAAACACCAAAATTGCCGATAACTTCGCCATTAAAAAGAATTACTGCACTTTGTCCTGGATGTAATGCATCAAGTTCCGAACGTTGATATTCAATATCATCAGAACAACCTAAAAGAATAAATAACTGCTCTAAATCACCTTTTACATCATAAAAATCGACATTTTGTTTAGGTAATGTCCAATGCTCTTCATATAAATTTCCAGTAATAACGCCAGATAACATTAATTCTTGACGAACACCAAATTCACAGCTTTCATCAGGTATAAATCGTAATCCAGTTTCGAATAATCGCATACGAGATTGTTGGCGATTTTGGTTATATAAAACTGCTTCTAATAAACCAGACCATAATGATAAACGCATAACCGACATTTCACTCGAAATTGGGTTCGGTAATGTAATCTGTGGTTGTTGTGGATGTAATGTTTGCTGAATTTTAGGATCAACAAAACTATAAGTAACGGCCTCTTGATAACCTTTGTCCACTAGTAGATTTTTTACTCTAGATAAAGAAATTTTATTTTCCGGTTTTGGCTTCATCACAGATTCAATTTTCATATTCACATTAGGAATATTGTTATAACCATAAATCCGTGCAACCTCTTCAACAAGATCTTCTTCGAGTTGTAAATCAAATCGCCAGCTAGGTGATTTAACCTTCCAACTATCATCATTATAAATAACTTCACAACCTAATCTTACAAGAATATCGGTAATCTTTTGAGTTTCAATATGATAACCAATAATGCGATCAATTCTGTTTCGACGTAATTCAATTGTTGCTTGAACTGGAAGCTCATTCTCATTCACAACTTCAGTAATAGGTCCTACTTCACCGCCACAGATTTCAACAATCAATTGAGTTGCTCTTTCGATTGCAGCTGATTGTAAATAAGGATCAACACCTCTTTCATAACGATGAGAAGCTTCAGTATGTAAACCATATTCACGTGCTTTACCCGTTATCACTAATGGAGAAAAGAACGCTGATTCAAGGAAAATATCTTTCGTTGATGCAGTTACACCTGATTTTTCACCGCCCATAATACCTGCGATTGCTAATGCTTTTTGCTGATCAGCTATGACTAATGTTTTTTCATCAAGCTTAACCTCATTACCATTAAGTAAGACAAGCTTTTCATCTTTATTGGCATAACGCACAACAATGCCCTTCTCAATCTCAGCTAAGTCAAAAGCGTGCATTGGATGACCGAGTTCTAATAAAACGTAGTTAGTAACATCAACAATGGCATCAACAGAACGAATACCACCTCTACGTAACTTTTCTTTCATCCATAGCGGAGTTAAAGCATCAACTTTAACATTTTTGATAATACGACCTAAATAACGAGGGGCTGCTTTAGCTGCATTAACCTGAATAGGTAAAGTATCATTAATTGTATGAGTGATATTTTCAACTTTTAGTTCTTTCATTGGGATATTGTTTACAGCAGAAATATCTCTCGCGACACCAATGATACCAAAACAATCGGCACGATTTGGTGTAACGCTAATATCAATCATTACATCATCTAAATTTAAATATTGTCTTATATCTTGTCCTAAAGGGGCATCCTCTGGTAATTCAATAATTCCATTATGATCGTCAGAAATGCCTAACTCAGAATAAGAACACAACATCCCTTCCGATGGTTCACCACGAAGTTTTGCTGCTTTGATTTTAAAATCACCAGGTAATACAGCACCAATTGTGGCACAAGCTACAGTTAAACCTTGACGGCAATTAGGTGCACCACAAACAATATCCAATAATTCAGGTTTACCAATATCTACTTTGGTCACTCGTAATTTGTCAGCATTTGGATGTTGTTTACATTCAACAACTTTACCCACCACAACACCGGTAAAATCACCAGCAACTTTTTCAATATCATCTACTTCTAAACCAGCCATGGTTAACTGATCTGATAATTTATCGCTACTTATTTCTGGATTGATCCATTCACGTAGCCAACTTTCACTAAATTTCATGTTTTGATCTCCAGAACTAATTAAATTGCTTTAAAAAACGTAAATCATTTTCAAAGAAAGAACGTAAATCTGTGACACCGTAACGTAACATGGTTAATCTTTCGATTCCCATTCCAAATGCAAAACCACAATACTCTTCAGGATCAATACCTACGTTACGTAACACATTAGGATGAACCATGCCACAGCCTAACACTTCTAACCATTTACCATTTTTAGCTTTAATATCAACTTCTGCTGAAGGTTCAGTAAATGGAAAATATGCAGGTCTAAATCTTATTTCCATATTATCTTCAAAGAAACAGTGAAGAAAATCATGTAATAAACCTTTTAAATGCGTAAAACTAATATCTTTATCTACCAACAACCCTTCCATTTGATGGAACATCGGAGTATGGGTTTGATCATAATCGTTTCGGTAGGTTCTGCCTGGAGCAATAATTCGAATTGGTGGTTTTTGATTTTCCATAGTTCGAATTTGAACTGTTGAAGTTTGGGTACGTAATAACCGTTTTGCATCAAACCAGAATGTATCATGATCAGCACGAGCAGGATGATGTGCAGGAATATTTAAAGCATCGAAGTTATGATAATCATCTTCTATTTCGGGTCCTGTTTCAACAGCAAAACCTAATTGCCCAAAAAACTCAACCAAACGGTTAATAGTTTTAGTTACTGGATGCAATCCACCTAATTCAAGTGATTTACCAGGAAGAGTAATATCAATGGTTTCATTGGCTAATTTTGCATTAAGAGTCTGACGCTCTAAAAAGTTACGTTTTTGGTTTAATAACTCAACAACTTCTTGCTTTGCATCATTAATTTTCTGACCTACGGCTGGCCGTTGATCAGCTGGAACATCACGTAAAGACGCCATTTGCATGGTAAAATAGCCCTTTTTACCAAAATACTCCACTCGAATCTGTTCGATAGTATTAATATCATTAGCACTTTCAATAGCGGATTTGGCATTGCTTACCAGTTCAACTAATTGAGACATACAGTTCTCCTGCTTATTGTTTATTACATAAAAAAAGCCTCTCCTGAGGCTTTTATAATTATTTTTCGTTTCTCATTTGCCTCACAAACGAATAAGCTTACCGAAGCTAAAAAAGAAACGAAAAACAACTAAATTCATAATCGATCAACTCTTAAATATTGTTAAAACAATAAAAGCCGAGATAACTCGGCTCTTATAAAGCTATTAAAGTGCAGCTTTTGCTTTTTCAACTAATGCAGCGAATGCATTTTTATCGAATACTGCGATATCTGCAAGGATCTTACGATCGATTTCAATTGAAGCTTTCTTTAAACCATTGATAAAACGGCTGTAAGATAAACCACATTGACGAGCAGCAGCATTGATACGAACAATCCATAATTGACGGAATTGACGTTTACGTTGACGACGGTCACGATACGCATATTGTCCAGCTTTAATTACTGCTTGGAAAGCAACACGATATACGCGTGAACGAGCACCATAATACCCTTTTGCTTGTTTTAAAATTTTCTTGTGACGTGCACGAGCAATAACACCACGTTTAACACGAGCCATAAACTATATCCTCTAAATAATTAATCAATAAATTAAGCGTATGGAACACACGCCACTACTAAACCTAAATCGCCTTTTGACACAGTTGTCAAACCACGTAAATGACGTTTACGTTTAGTTGATTTTTTAGTTAGGATATGGCTCTTGTTAGCTTGCTTATGCTTAAAGCCACCAGATGCTGTTTTTTTAAAGCGCTTTGCTGCGCCTTTTACAGTTTTAATTTTAGGCATTTTATAAATTTCCACTTCGCATTGTTAATAAAAATAAAATAATGGTGTAATTTTTAATAAACTAAAAATTAGCTTGTTGAACCACTATTTCTTCTTCGGCGCTAACACCATAATCATTTGACGACCTTCAATCTTAGTTGGATAAGATTCAATGATAGCCAAATCAGCTAAGTCTTCTTTAATGCGATCAAGCATTTCAGTACCTAACTGTTGGTGAGCCATTTCACGTCCACGAAAACGTAACGTAACTTTAGCTTTATCGCCATCTTCAAGAAAGCGTATCAGGCTGCGGAGTTTTACCTGATAGTCGCCTTCGTCTGTACCAGGTCGGAATTTAATTTCCTTAACCTGAACAACCTTTTGCTTCTTCTTCTGTTCTTTTGTTGCTTTACTCTTTTCATAGAGGAACTTGCCATAATCCATAATTCGACAAACAGGTGGCTCTGCATTAGGACTTATTTCAACTAAATCTAATGTTGCTTCCTCAGCTTGTTTTAAAGCTTCGTCTAAGCTAACAATGCCGAGCTGTTCACCATCGACGCCGGTTAACCTCACCTCACGAGCAGTAATCTCATCATTGATTTTGTGCGCGCGTGTTGACTGAATTCGTTTACTGACTTTAATATCTCATTCCTCCAAATTAATTTATCATTAATTCATTTGTTCTAATGAACGACTATGAATTTCATTTAGCAATAATTCTATAACATGTTTCACTTCAAAGCTACCAAGATCTTTACCTTGGCGAGTTCGAACTGAAATTGTTCCTGATTCCATCTCTTTGTCTCCACAGACAAACATATAAGGAACGCGTTTTAGAGTATGCTCACGGATTTTAAACCCTATTTTCTCATTTCTCAAGTCCGCTTTTGCTCTAATGCCAACTTTTTGTAGTTGCTCGGTTAATTGTTTGGCATAATCGGCTTGATTATCAGTAATATTGATAACTGCTACTTGTAACGGCGCTAACCAAGTTGGGAAGAATCCAGCACAATCTTCGGTCAATATACCCATGAAGCGTTCCATTGAACCAAGTATAGCTCGGTGAATCATAACAGGAACATGGCGTTCATTATCTTCACCAACATAAGTTGCATCTAATCGTTCTGGTAACATAAAGTCAAGTTGAACTGTACCGCATTGCCATGCTCGACCTAAGCAATCATGTAAAGTAAATTCAATTTTTGGACCATAGAATGCCCCTTCACCAGGTAAATATTCAAATTCAATGCCATTTTCTTGCAAACATTCAGCTAAATCTTTTTCTGCTAAATCCCAAGTTTCATCTTTACCAATACGTTTTTCTGGACGAGTCGATAATTTAACCGTGATATCTTTAAAGCCAAACGTACTATAAGTATCATAGACCATTTTGATACAGCTATTTACTTCACTTCGAATTTGCCCTTCGGTACAAAAGATATGCGCATCATCTTGAGTAAAACCACGCACACGCATTAATCCGTGCAAAGAACCTGAAGGTTCATTTCGATGACAACTACCAAATTCCGCCATACGTAATGGAAGATCACGATAAGATTTAAGACCTTGATTAAAAATTTGCACATGGCCAGGACAGTTCATTGGCTTAATACAATATTCTCGGTTTTCTGATGAAGTAACAAACATTAATTCTTTATAGTTACCCCAATGCCCTGTTTTTTCCCAAAGTACACGATCCATCATAAATGGACCTTTCACTTCTTGATAATCATATTCTTTCAGTTTGGTACGAACAAAAACTTCCAATTCACGGAAAATAATCCAACCATCATTATGCCAAAATACCATACCTGGTGCTTCTTCTTGCATATGATAAAGATCAAGTTGTTTACCAATTTTACGATGATCGCGTTTTGCCGCTTCTTCTAGAAATTGTAAATAACTGTCGAGTTGTTTTTTATCTGCCCATGCAGTTCCATAGATGCGTTGTAACATTTTGTTATCACTATTACCACGCCAATAAGCGCCAGCAACTTTTTGTAATTTAAAATGGTGACAAAAACGCATATTAGGAACATGAGGCCCACGACACATATCAATATATTCTTCATGATGATAAAGTGCTGGTGTAGAATCTTTAGGAATGTTTTCATCTAAAATAGCAATTTTATAAGGTTCGTGACGTTCCCAAAACACTTCTCTTGCACGTTCCCAACTCACTACTTCTTTTTTAACTTCATAATCTTTTTTAGCCAATTCATGCATTCGTTTTTCTAAAGCATCAAGATCTTCCTGAGTTAAAGAGTGATCTAAATCGACATCATAATAAAAGCCATTATCAATAGTAGGCCCGATAGCCATCTGAGTATTAGGCCATAATTGTTTGATGGCATGTCCTAATAAATGAGCACAAGAATGACGAATAATTTCAAGTCCATCTTCATCTTTGGCGGTAATAATAGCTAACGTTGCGTCATGCTCGATAACATCACACGCATCTTTACGTTCACCATTAACACGGCCTGCGATACAGGCTTTAGCAAGTCCTGCACCAATACTTTGTGCTACTTCTAATACAGTAACAGGTTTATCAAATTGACGTTGACTTCCATCAGGAAGAGTAATAATTGGCATAATAAATCCTTATAACAGTGGTGCGCCACACGAAAGCGCACATGCGTACATAAATAAATAGACGGAGTATACTATCACTTATCATAAGGATTTTAAATAGGCTTGAACTTGATTTAAAAATAGATTTATCTCTAGCGATTAAACTCATCCTGTTTTAGTAACCACTAAAAACAAACAGTACCCTATTTTTAATTATTAATAGCTTTTTTAGTGGTTATTTTTGATTAGGAATTAATAAAACAATGGTGTAATCAAATATGACAAGAATAGTTATGACCTAGCTATTATTCATTAATTAAAAAGCTAGGCCTGAAAAGAGATTATAATTCGGCTATATATGCTTGCGGTAAAATAGGCATAGGTCCGCTTTGAGTACAAACATATGCTGCAATATGATTTGCTTTACTATTAATTTCCTGTAATTGTTTACCTTTTAAATATAACACGCTACTTATTGCCATAAATGAATCACCAGCACCAACAGTATCAATTGGGGTGATTTTTTCAGCAGGACAATGATTCTGTTCATTTTGGGTAATAAGATGACTACCTTCACTACCACAGGTATAAATTAATAATTCAAGTTGATAATGTTGATTTAGATAATTGAAAAGCGCTTGTGGATCTGCCTTTATCTTTAATAAATCAGCAACAATTGGTAATTCTTCATCATTTAACTTCAAAATATTGGCATGTTCAATACAAAGAAGTAAAGTTGCGTGGTTATAATGATTTTGACGTAAATTAATATCAACAATAATTTTGCTTTTTTGAGACCTGTGGTTAATAATCTTTTGCAATAATTCATGATTATGTATATTACGTTGAATTAAACTGCCGAAATAGATTGCATCTAAATCATCTTGCTGGATAAGTTCTAATAGTTGATTTGTTAATTGAATATCATCCCAAGCTACAGGATTAACAATATCATAAGTGGGTTTACCAGCTGAATCTAATTTAACTAATACCGTTCCAGTTGGATAATTTGCAGATATTTGAATTTGTTGTGGGATTTGCAGTTTTTCAATCTGTTCACGTAATTCTCTACCATTGTCGTCATCGCCAATTGCAGAAACTAATATTGCATTTGCTCCAGCTGATTTAGCATGATAACAAAAGTTGGCGGCAGCTCCGCCAATCTTTTTCCCATTAGGTAAACAATCCCATAAAAATTCACCTATTGCAACAATCTTTATGTCATTCATCTTCGATTAACCCTTGTTTGACATCAATATTTTTTTCCATACTATCGGCTTGCTTCTGCCAATCATCAAATTGACCATATGCAGTATAAATCGTTGAACCGGTAGGTAATTCTGGATACTCATTTTCACCATTAGTACCCCAATTAACCCAACCTGAATCTTTACGTTGAACAATTTGATAACGTCCGACAATATTACTCGTATACCAAACCATAGCATAACCTGATTCGGGATTTATTTCAGCCGTTTTATTTGCAGCAAGTGGAAAAATCGTTTGTTCTGGGACACTATTAACATCCACATCTTTAGCAAATAATACTTCTTTGTTTCGAGAGCTATTATGCACAACATGATGAGCTTTACGCAGAATGGTTTTGACATGTGATTTTATTTCTTCATCACTTAAAATGCCTTCTTTAACACAAAATAGTCTCCAGAAAAAATCCCAAGAAACTGCATTAATATTATCACCAATAGACTCTCGATAAAGTCTTGCATTCAGAGGAAGTTGATCTAGTGGTTGCGATAAAATTCGATTAACTTCATCAGCTAGAATATTGGCATAAAGATCGCCTTGTCGATAATAAGTACCACCATAACTAGCAAAACGTGAAAATACCACATTATTTTGACCACTTTCATACTCATCACCAACGGTGATCTTATTTATGACCGGCATACCATCAACAGAAGTTTCAAAATCATCAACATAATAAGTACGTCTAAACCATGGTGATTGATAGAAAAATTCCCACACAATTGAGAATGATTTATCATGCAAAGCTGGATCTAAGCCATTGGGAATTTTTCCATTGAAACGATATCGACAATAGATTGGCCCTTCGACCTCTGTTTGGCACTCTACGATGGTATGCTCCGGTGGATTAATTAAACCATTAGCAGGAGTAAAAAAGGGGCCATAAAAACCACCTATAGCATTAGAGGAATCCTTAATCAAATTCCGACCTTCAGCTTTAGCAGAAAAGTAACGAATACCCCATTTCCCATATGATGTTCCGTCAGCAGTACCACGACATAATTCTAAAATATAATGCCCTGTATCAAGTCGTTTTACACCATCATTTAAAGTTGGCGCTAGTTGTTTTATGCCACTTACATTGCTTGTTGACGTTTTTTCATCAAGAAACAAAGTATAATTTTCAACTAACTGCTCTAAATTGGTTACTATAAAGGCGATTGAGCAAGCAGAGATTAATGTATTAGTATCATCATAAACGATATCAAACAATTGATGTGGTATAACTTTTCCTTGCTCATTAACTAGTTTTAATTTAGACGGATCTATTGGCTGTTCTTTGAAAAAAAGACGCGCGATTACCGGTTCATTATATCGAGTAATACCATCTGGGTTATTTAACATCAAAGTACATTTTTTCATTCTATTATCCTATTAATTAAATTGGTTATTATTCATATATTAAAAAGCAAATTAGCCTAAATTAGTTTGCTTTCTTGCGTTTTAGCATATCGACATAGACGGCTAAAAAGATGATTACGCCTTTTGCAACTAATTGCCAAAATGAATTAACACCTAATAAATTCAAACCATTATTAATAATGCCGATAACAATCACGCCTAAAATAGTGCCACTAATGCGACCTATTCCACCTGACATCGAAATACCTCCTAGCACACAAGCAGCTATGGCATCCATTTCATAACCTTGTGCAACTGATGGTTGTCCTGAATACATTCTTGCTGCAAGCACTATTCCTGCGAAAGCAGCTAAAAAACCAGCAATGGTATATACAATAATTTCAACACGTTTAATGGCTATACCTGATAACCTTGCAGCCTCACGGTTACCTCCGAGAGCATAAATATAGGTACCTAAACGAGTTCGATTAACAACTACCAACATAACAACAATAAATACCACCATATAGATAACTGGATATGGAATCATGCCTAAGTAACCAGTACCTATGCTGGTAAAACTCTCATCAAAAATACGAATTGATTGGCCGCCACTATAAATATAACCTACGCCACGGGCGATCATCATCATAGCTAATGTAACGATGAATGGTGGGATACCGGTATAAGCAATAGCAACACCATTTGCCGCACCGCATAAAGTACCGATAAACAAACCTAACAGAATAGCTGGAACAATGCCCATTTCACCAATTGAAATAAATCCAACTGTGAGTGTCCCCGCCATAGCGACAATCGATCCAACAGATAAATCAATTCCTCCCAATATGATAATTAATGTCATACCTAAGGCTAAACACATATTAGTGGATACTTGTCTTAACACTGAGAGCATATTTTCTTGGGAAAGAAATACCGGACTGGCAAAACTTAAAATGATACTAATTAATAGAAGCGCAATTAAAATCCCTATATTATTAGTAATAAAATTTTTGAAACTTCTAATAATGATATTATTGGTTATTGTAGTGTGATGATAGCTCATATCATCTGATTGTTTCATAGATTGGCTAGCCATTTTAAGCTCTCCCTGTTGCTAATTTCATAATTTTTTCCTGTGTTAATTCTGATTGCGATAATTCACCTTGAATTTGTCCATTCGCAACAACACAAACACGATCACACATATTGATAATTTCTGGTAATTCTGAGGAAATCATAATAATAGCCATGCCGCTTGCGCAAAGTTCATCAATAATTTGATAAATTTCGGCTTTAGCACCAATATCAATTCCTCGAGTAGGCTCGTCTAAAATGATGATTTTCGGTTTAGTTGCTAACCACTTAGCTATTACAACTTTTTGTTGATTTCCACCACTAAGCTGACCAACAATTTTGTCAGCATTTGGCGTTTTTATATTGAGCTTATTAATATAGTATTGAATGATATCTTTTTGTTTTTGCTGATTAACTAAACAACCATGCATAAATTGTTTCAATACTGTTAATGTTAAATTGAACGCAATACTATTACCTAAAATAAGACCTTGTTTTTTCCTATCTTCTGGAACTAAGGCTATTCCTATATCAATAGCATCTTGTGGCGATTTGAGCTTAACAAGCTGATTGTCAAAATAAATTTCACCACTATCATATTGGTCTGCTCCAAAAACTGCTTGCATGATTTCACTCCTACCTGCCCCCATAAGACCGGCAAAACCTAAAATCTCTCCTTTCTTTAAATGAAAATTAACGTTATTAAATACTCCTTTTTTCGAAAGATTTTTTACTTCTAATAAACGTTCTCCATTTTCTTGATAATGACGTTGATAATAATTATTTAAGTTACGCCCAACCATCAATTTAACTAATTCATCAATATTGGTTTGTTTAGTATTGACGGTATCTATATAACTACCATCTCTAATTACAGTTATTCTGTCAGTGATAGTAAATAACTCATCCATGCGATGAGAAATATAAATAATACTAACGTTATGTTCGGTTAGTTTTTTAATCATAATAAAAAGCTGTTCAACTTCTTTATCAGTTAAAGAAGATGTTGGCTCATCCATGATCAAGATTCGAACGTTAAATGAAATAGCTTTGACGATTTCGATAAGTTGTTGTTGTGCAATGGTTAACTCATGTACGGGCCGTAACACATCGATCGTTAACCCCATACTTTCCATCATTATTTTGGCTTTGGCGATCATTTGACGATGATCTTTAAAGCCTAAGCGTGTTCTCGGTTCACGACCTAAGAAAATATTTTCATATACACTAATATAAGGAACTAAGACAATTTCCTGATGAATAACATTAATTCCTCTTGCTTGAGCATCTTTAATACCATTAATTATCTCAGTCTTACCATTAATCTTAATTTCACCGGCATCTGGTTTATAGATGCCGCCAATAATTTTGATTAAGGTTGATTTACCAGCGCCATTTTCACCCAATAATCCATGAACTTCACATTGTTTAAGATTAAAGTGCATATCTTTTAACGCATGGACACCAGCAAATTTTTTTTCTATATGAGATAGTTGTAATGCAACTTGTTCCATATAAATATCACCTTATTGATTTCAATAGATATAACTTGATTAAAGTCAATGATTACTGCCAGACTTTTACTCCATATTGATCAATCATTTCTTTGGTAATTGGAAAAGTTGGCACTAATATTTCTTTAGCAACGCTTTCTCCAGCTAGAACCTGTTTACCGACTTTATAGGTTTCTTTAGCTAATTGAATTGGAGCTTGAGCTACAGTTAACGTTATATCGCCATCGCTAAATGCTTTTTTACCATCAGGTGAACCATCAACAGTATAGACCTTAACATTTTTAAGTTTATTTGATGCTTTCAAAGCAACAACAACACCTAAAGCAGAGGGATCATTTACGGCGAAAAATGCTTGTAAATCAGGATGAGCTTGAATAATATCTTCGGCAATTGGCATGGTGACTTCTAAAGCACATTTACCATTTTGTTGAGAAACTACTTCAAACTTACTTCTGTTTTCACCTAATCCGGCATAAAAACCATCAGCTCTTAGAACACTAGCACGATTAAAAGGACAATCAATAACAGCAATTTTGGCGCCATTAGGATAATCTTTAGCCATTTGTTCGCCATTAATTTTACCGGCCAAGAAATTATCTGAAGCCACAGTGCTAACCACTAAATCATCATCACTAATAGGATTATCAATCACTACCACTGGAATCTGTTTTTGTTTTGCTGCCAATAATCCTTGGCGAATACCTTCTGAATCAACAGCGATTAAGTAAATAATGTCAACTTTTTGATTAATGACATCTTCCATCATTGAAATTTGTTTAGCTTGATCATATTGAGGATCGACAAGAATGTATTGATCACCATTTTGTTTGGCAATTTCAGAAAATGTATCGGATATTGCAGTAAAAAATGAATTGTTTAAAGTTGAAGTAATAAAAGCAAATTTAATAGGCTTTTTTTCATCAGCATTTACAAGTTGAAAAAAACTTGTAAAGATAATAAATGTAATTGTTAAAAACGATGTTATGAATTTTTTCATAAACCCACCTCAGATAATCAAATGATTTGTAATAATAATTTCCTTAAAAACTAAAACCCAAAAATATTTTGTAATATATTTTGAGTAAATTCAGTCTAATTATCTGCACCAAACTTAACAATATTAATCTATTTCTTTTTATTATTTATGATATCAAAGTCACTTTTTTTGAAAACTTGTAAAATTTAATTTATCAAGTTTGATGGTTATGTCATACTAGGAATATTCAATTAATGTTCTATAGGTAATATGATGGCAAATAAATGTGAGCAGATTTATCAGGAAATATTATTGCAGATCAAAAGTGGAATTTTAGATTGTAATAGTGCCCTTCCCTCTTCATCTAATTTAAGCACAATATATAAGACTTCCCGACCAACAATAAGTAAAGTATTTTCAAGATTAAAAACGGAAGGTTACATTGAAGGTAAACAAGGTGGTAAGTTTTATGTTAGACAACCTAAAGATCAACAAGTAAGCAAATATATTTTTGGAATATTAGCTCCTCGTTTAGAACAAGATGAAAGTAGAATGATTCTTGATAGTTTATATTCTGAGATAGCAAGTTTAGCCAATAATTATCAGTTTTCTCTTTTATGGGCTGGGATGCTGACCAAAAGTCAGGATATACAATCTATTTTAAATGATGTAGAAAGAGTCATCATTAATTATACAAAAAATAATATTAACGGAATATTTTTCACTCCTTTAGAGTTTCACCCTTACGCAAATATCATTAATAAAAGAATAATGGATTATCTGACACTCTACAATATTCCTTGTATATTGTTAGAGAGAGACTATTGTGTTTTCCCTTCTCGAGGTAAAGCTGACTTAGTCAGTATTGATAATATTGCTGCAGGTTACGTTGTCACAAATCATTTCATTGAACAGAAAAATACTCGAATAGCATTTGTATCAAAAAGTGATTCAGCTAATACTGTTGCTTTAAGAACAATTGGTTATAAACAAGCATTATATGATGCAGGAATTACAAAAATTAACGATTGGATAATTCAAGTGCCACAAATTGATGAAAAAGTAATTAATCAATTGGCAAAATTGAACATTAAACATGTAGTTTGTGGTAATGACTTTACGGCAATGCAATTAATCTCATTGAATCAAAGAATAAATCCAAAACAAAAATTATTTACCATTAGCTTTGATGATGCTGATTATGCAGGACATCTATCTACCCCACTGTCTACTTATAAACAACCGTTAGCAAGTATAGCTTTGACTGCAGTAGAAACTTTAATCCAAAGGATAAATAATTCAACCTTACCAATTCGTACTATATACGTAAATGGCGAATTAGTTATCCGTGCATCAAGTGGAGCATAATAAAGAACGCAATAATCAATCGATAAAATACAGCCTACAAAATTAATATATATTTATATAATATTCAAATATATAATAATGTATATAATTACTTAACATAATTAGAAAAGGAAATCTTAATGAATAAATTTTATAACATATATAATGTATTAGTGATTGGCTTAATCAGTTTAATTTTAAGTGGATGTCAACAGGCAATCAATACAAATAATACTTCAAATGATAGAGGTATTGGAACGCAATGGGGCGATGGGGTCGAATCTCATGTTCGAGAAGTTAAATTAGCACGTATTAATAACACACCAATAGACGTTGCAGTAATTCATTATTCTAAGAAAGCATTTGTGCATGGAAAAAAAGTTCAAGAACTTATGCTTAATGGCGATGTTGGTATGTCAATAATTGATGATAACAATAATAAATGGTCGCTTTTTAAACAGGATGATGAAATCAATATGTCTGGTGAAGCGGGCAAAAATTATCAACTTTATTATGTCAATTATTCAAGAAATACTTATGAAATTGTAGCAACTGTTGATGGACTAGATGTTATCAACGGAAAAGCAGGTTCATTGAACAATAATGGTTATATTTTAAGACCGTATAGTACGCTATCAATTAAAGGATTTCGAAAAAATGAGCGTGAAGTTGCCTCATTTACATTTTCGCAAGCATCTAAAGCTTATGCAAATCATACCGATGAAGGTTCAGCGAACAATATTGGGGTGATTGGTACAGCCATTTTCCAATTGGAAAATGGTAATCAATATAAGAAATCACCGAAATCTAACGCTTTCCCTGCCGATAGTTATAATAGCAAATATGCTAAACCACCAAGATACTAAGTTTAATCGAGTAAATTAAAGTTAATAAACTATTCCACCAATAATCATTGGTGGAATAGTGAAATAAAAAAAGCTAAATTTTCAAGAATAACTCTCTACTCTTAAAAGGTTTTGAACCTACATAAGGTTTTAAAGCCATTCGAGTAAAACGTTTAGCAGCTTTAAGTGTATCAATAGTTAGAAACTCTCTTTTACCCAAAGCTAAGACTTGTTCGCCAGTGAAACTGGTAGTATTTTGTAGCAAACTACTAATAAAACCTTTTTCTGATTGATATTGATAATACATGGTTTCAACAATATCATCGCCCGTTGCACTGCAATGAAAAAAGTCAACGTGATAGCCTAAATTCTCAAGTAATGCCAATTCAAATGCACGCAACACATTTTCAGCCGGCACTTGTTGTGCCAATTGTTGTAGGCTTATCAAATAATCATCAAATAGCGTGTTAGTTTCGGTTTCAGCCAATAAGACTCTATGTAAAAGCTCATTTAAATAAAAAGCGCTGTATAGAAAAACTGATACAAGTGGTAATGTCAGAGATATTGCTTCAACCTGACGTAAATTCTTAATTTCCCCTTGACCTGAATACTGAACAATCAATGGTGTAAAAGGTTGTAAAATTCCCTTCAATACTGATTTTTTACGTCTAGCCCCTTTAGCTAGGATAGTTACTTTTCCTACATTCTCAACAAATAAGTCAACTAATAAGCTACTTTCGCTATAGGTACGAGTATGAAGAACAAATGCTCTTTGCCAGTTTTCCATCAATAATTTCCGTCAATTAAAATGCTTGTTTTTTTATTCAAAAAACGAGAATGATTAAAAATTGTGTGATTTAGGCAATTTTAATCTGAAATTTTGTTAAAAATCCGATATAATCAATAGTTAATTATAGGATAATAACAAAAGAGTAACTATGGAACTATTTTCAACAATATTACTTCTGGTCTTAATTGTATCACTTTCTGGTGTTGTTATAAAAATGTTGCCGATCCAAATTCCTTTGCCGTTAATGCAAATACTATTGGGTTGTCTCTTAGCTGCTTTGGGTGTGTATTTGAAATTCGATCCAGAACTCTTTCTCGTATTATTCATACCTCCCTTACTATTTGCTGATGGTCGAAAAACTTCGGTGAAAGATTTTGTCTACAATTTTAGAGAAATTGTCGGATTAGCGCTGGTTTTAGTCGTAATTTCTATTATTGCGTTAGGATATCTGCTTTATTGGATGCTTCCAAATGTTGAATTACCAGCAGCTTTAGCATTAGCAGCAGTTCTATCTCCTACCGATGCCGTTGCTCTTAGTGGAATTGTCGGTAAAGGAAGAATTGAAAAAGAAAAAATGGAAATCATTGAAGGTGAAGCATTAATGAATGATGCTTCTGGCCTTGTTTCATTAAAATTTGCCATCGCAATAGCAGCAGGCGCTTTGCAATTTAACCTATTACAAATCAGTATTTCATTTTTCGTTGTTGCAATTGGTGGACTTGCGGTTGGGGTTTTATTTACCTGGTTATATGCACGTATCTTACGTAAAATAAACCAATTAACTCATAATGATCCCGCTATTCAAATTGTATTACTATTCTTACTACCATTTGCGGCTTATATCATAGCGGAAGAATGTCATTGTTCTGGAATTTTAGCTGCTGTTAGTGCAGGTATGACGGTAAACCAATCAGGCATGATGCGCAATGCACCATTAACTGCTCGCCTACAATCTGATAGCACATGGTCAATGTTAACCTTCGTATTTAATGGTTTTGTATTCCTTTTATTAGGTATTCAATTACCAAGTATCTTATCAACTACCTTTACTGAAAATCAGACCGATGCTTCAATTGAATTATGGCAATTATGTTTGATTGTTATATTTGTTTTCGTAGTCTTAATGGGTACTCGATTCGCATGGTTATGGGCAATGAAACATATGCCAACAATGCCTTTCGGCACAAAACGCCCATTAGCATTCAGAGCCTATACTAATCGTGATCTTTGGATTTCCACCTTTGCTGGTGTCCGTGGGGCAATTACTTTAGCTGGTGTGTTATCAATTCCAATGACTATCGGTGGTCGTTACCAATTAGTATTTATTGCTGCAGGGATTATATTAGTATCATTAATTTCAGCTGTAATCATATTACCTATCCTATTACGTGGTAGTGTTATTTTGGACAATTCCGAGCAAGATAATGAGATTTTAACTGTTAAAGGACAAATGGCAGAAGAAGCTATCGTTAGCCTAGAAAAAATGCAAACTAGTCTTTTACAAGAAACCTCAGAAGAAGGTTTAGATCAAGAGATTATTCATGAAGTCGGATCGCGGGTAATTGGTTCATTAAGACGTAGAACAGGACTTAAAGATTTAGAACAAAAAGCACTTGAGGCTGAAAATCTAGAAAGACGTATGCGTTTGGTGGCGATTGGAGCTGAACGTACAGCATTACTTCAAATGAAAATTCGCAATGAAGTAAGTGAAGAAACATATGAACATCTGAACACAGATTTAGATATTTATGAGAAGATGATTTCTGGAGATGCATAAATGATTGGCAATAAACACCAATTACTTGGCAAAATTCATTCTCAATTTGTCGATAAAGCACCACAAGTGTTAGGTTTAACTTTACGTTGTATACCTTTCGACTTGAAAAAACGAACGATTGAACAATTGTTACAATTGCAGTTCAAAAATTCGCTTGATGATGGTGATCTCGACTTTTTAGAAAATCGTTGGCTTAAAATACAAGTAACAGATCTGCAATTAGTTTGGTTTGTGAGCTTAATTGATAACAAACTAGTTGTGAGTCGTGAAGAAATTCCTGATGTTAGTTTCATTGGTAATGCTAACGATTTGATTATGATTGCGACTAGAAGACAAGATCCTGACACACTATTTTTCCAACGTCGACTAATTGTTGAAGGTGATACAGAATTAGGTCTTTATGTAAAAAACCTAATGGATTCAATTGAAATAGAAGCTATGCCAAAGTTTTTGAGAATAACACTGGAAAAATTAGCAGATATTATTGAAAGTGCACCCAAAAACTGAATCACACTAAAAAGGGAATAATAAATTCCCTTTTTTATTAACTGATATTATTTAGATATTAATTATTTTGAGTAAATAGTAATCATTTTTTTATTGAAAAATTAGTATTGATTAAATTAATATGCATATTAACGATGGATCAATACTTCGTTAATTATTATCTACCTGCCCCATCTCTTACCGTTAAAACAATGTTAGCTTTGCATAAGTATAATGGAGAGAACCAATTATGAATAATATAACAAAAACACTATTATTTTTTATTTCCTTTATCATTGTTCCGCCAGGATTTTGTACTGATTTTTACAATAGAAATGAAGGTGATTATATTATTAAAAACTTTCGATTTAATGATGGTAATACGGTCAAAAATTTAAAAATTCATTATGTCACACTTGGAAATCCTAAGGGCAAACCAGTTTTAATTTTACATGGTACAACTGGTGATGGTAATTCTATGCTTAATGATAGTTTCGGGCATGCATTATTTGATAAAGGAAAACCGTTAGACGCTGAAAAATATTTTATTATATTACCTGATGCAATTGGTACGGGAAAATCATCAAAACCTTCTGATGAACTAAAAGGAAATTTTCCTCATTATGATTATGGTGACATGGTTAATGCTCAATACCAACTATTGAAAAATGGATTAGGCATAAATCACCTTGAACTTATTATTGGTAACTCAATGGGAGGCATGAACACCTGGTTATGGATAACTAAATATCCTGACTATATGACAGCTGCAATTCCAATGGCAGCAACCCCTGCTCCAATGTCTAGTCGAAATTGGATTATGAGAAAAATGCTTATCAATTCAATTAAAGAAGATCCTGATTGGAACAATGGTTTTTATACTAAACAACCAGAAAAATTTCAAACTGTTTATCATTATTATGACATAGCAACTAATGGTGGCGATATTGCTTGGCAAAATAAAGCCTATAATACGGCAAAAACAGAAGAAATATTATCAGACAAGTTAAAAGAACGTGTTAGCATGGATGCTAATGATTTTTTATATCAATGGGATGCGGCAAGAAACTTTGATCCAACTCAAGATTTAACTAAGATAAAAGCTTTTATTTTAGTCATTAATTCAGAAGATGATGAAAGAAATCCTCCAAATACAGGAGTGATGCAGAAAGCGTTAAAAGATATTGTAGCAGCAAAATATTATCTCATTCCTGCCAGTAACAAAACAAGTGGCCATAGTACAACGATGAATGCAAACTTTTGGATTGAGGAATTAAAAATATTTTTAAAAGAAATTGAAACCTATTACTAAATTAAAACAACGATTAAAGGTGAATATATCCCTATATTCACTTTTAATATTCTGATTAGTAATGCAAAGATAATATAACTTTTCAAAAACAAACATAATAAAGTAACAATATAAATTTCATCATGTTTTAACTACATCAAATAAGTCTTATTGAAAGATCAAACAATACCTTTTGCTATAAATAATTTAAAATAAAATATAAAGTGATTTTATTCAAGTTATAGTTATCAGACATAATGTCGAATAAAAGCATATAGCGATTTATTAGCTAATAATGACCTTAAAACATCAATAGTAATCAAGACATTTTATCTTTTTTTTCTATATTTCTTAAGTTTGTACACTTCGACTTTAGGAGCCATCGCTTTTTTAATTGCTCTAGCTTCCTCTAATTTTATTCGCTCAAGTTCATTACGCTTTTCTTTCTCTTCTGCTAATAATTTATCTTTAGCTTCTTTACACTCTTGAATTACCGATATTGCTGATAGAAAAAATATACCAAGAAAGAAAATGATAAAAATACTTAAAAAAATATTATCTAACGGTGTTTCGTTGCCCGTTCCTCTACTAGAATGGAAAGTATGAAAAGAATAGGTACGAACCCGAGGAACATATGTTCTATAATGAGCAGCACCATAAGCATCTTGTATAACTGTAATAAAAAAGACCAACACTAAGATAATTTTTGTTTTCATTATTTACACTGTTCACTAATAAACTTGTTGTCATTACCCTGAATTTTTTCTATTTGTCGATTTCTATCACATTCCCATTGTTTAGGTGGATACATCTCATTCCACGCTAGCATCAACTTATTATCAGAATCAGATAAATTTATATTGTATTTATTCTGCATGTAGAAATATGTTCGTGCTATTACGCCTCGAATTTGTTGTCTAGGTTGAAAAACTCGTGCTTTAAAATCAACTGCAGATTGACATTGGCCATATTGACTAAATTCTTTGGTAAATTGTGAATATCTATAATTAGATCGGTCACCATTCACCTCACCAATAGCTGGTTGTAAATTATGCAGATCACCTTCCATTGCATTAAATATAGCATCCTGCTTGCACCCTTTACGCCCCCCTTCTTGCCAACATTGCAAATGACGACCAAAATTTTCAGCAGGCATAACATGCTCCCATTCGATGCGAGATGCTCTTTGTTCATTTTTTCTTGGTTTATAACCACATTGACTAAAATCTATAGAACCTTTTTTACCTTCAAATGAAAAGTTACATCCGCAATAAAATGTTGTTTGCTCTGGGTTTTCTTTATAGATTTTAACTAAATGAGTTTTGGCTGTGTTAAAATTTTGCTTATTAATTGCAACTATTGAAGATTCAACTTCAGCAGAAGCAGATTTTGGTTGCGATTTACCAGAAACAGGATAAGAATCAATCCTACATGTTTTGTTGGCTGATATACATGAGTTACCACAAGGTATGCCCTTTTTACAGTTTTTAGCATAACAATTTGCGGTCAAAACGAAACAAATAGCTAAAGCTAGACTAATTTTTTTTGCGAAATCCATTTCAAAATACCAATGCTTAAATAATAAATTATTTACATTCCATGTAAGCTAGCTCAAAAGCATAATCATCAACAAGATGGCTGATAACATCACATTATTTTTTAGATAACGACTTAAGAAGAATTACAGTGAAATAGTTATTTTAATTCTGCTACTACTGCTACTAATAGTAAGCTTGATAGCTTACAATATAGTCAAAGGTTATTTTTATAAATTTAATTATAACAACAATTTAACTAAAAAATCAAGGTGGTTTAATTGGTGTTAATTAGAGTTGAAATAAATCTACATAGAAGCGAAAATCGTACTATAAAAAATAAAAAATAAAAGATAAAAAATTTAAATTAAATATCGATAATATAGCAGTGATCAAGCAAACTGCTATTGATATTAATATATAAGGAGCCGACCTGATCGGTAGAAGCGACTAATTTCTTTAAAGACAATAAAAAGCCTTATAAAAGGCCCTCCTGATAATTCAATATCGAACGTTGTTCTTGTAGCGTAATTTCATTTAGATATTTCCTTGGATTTCCACACATCCAACAAGAACAAGCTTTAGGTGTTGTTATATGTTTTTTAAGTGCTTTTCTGGAATTACTACCAATAAAGTTATTCTTTCGACTATCTAAACAACGTTTAATCTGCTGTCGTCTATAGCTTTTAGTTTTCATACAATTTTTATATAAAATAATGATAAATCTATTTTTTGATATGTGTTATTTTTATATTAAATCCATCTTCAGCTAAATCAACAAGATTAACATCATTCCCTTTATAGTGCTCAATCATAAACGGTCTTAAACGTATAAATATATCATAAAAACTTCTATCAACATGTGCTTCTATAGCTGAATCAAAATAAGTATGTATTAATTCCTTATCATCATCTTCTTCGAAATAAAAACCAAAGTAGTGAGCTATACCTTTATTTCGCTTATCAATATCTGAAGTTTGTTCATTTTTTTCAATAAGATCAGGAACAAACTCGATACTGACAACATCATCTGATACTTTAATCTCGGTAAAAATAAAATGAAATAATTTTATATTTCCATCAATCACTACATCATCTCGAAGATAAACTAATAACATAATTATTCATCCAAATTAACTGTTCTTACGATTCTAAACTCTTTGTTCAATACAAATACAAATAAAATAAATTTAGATGATTAGTTAATAACAACAAATATTATATAAAATAAGATAAAAAGCACATTAGCTATTTATTAACCTATCAATCTTTCGATTAGTAATCATTAAAACATTATATTTGTGACAGGGTAACAAATTAATTGTTCTAATAAATTTATCACAAAACCTTTGTTTTGAATATTATTATAAATAAAGTTAATTAAAATAAATTTTTATAGTTCACAGTAAAGTCAGTTTAAAGATTAACTATTGGAATTTATCTATTCTTACATCATTGTAATGTTCATAAATAAGATTAGCTAAATAATGATATAATCAATTGAAATTAAAATGAAAACTTAAGAGCAAAATAACGGAATGAAAAACGATCAAATACAGCCTACTTTTTACTTCCATGATTACGAAACTTTTGGTATCAACCCCGCTTTAGATCGTCCAGCACAATTTGCCGGTATTCGAACAGATAGTGATTTTAATATTATTGAAAAACCATTAGTTATTTATAGCCAAATTGCGCAAGATTATTTACCCAATCCTGAAGCTGTACTTATTACCGGTATCACACCACAAAAAGCAAATCAAAATGGGTTATGTGAAGCTGAATTCAGCAAACTAATTCATCAAGAATTCAGTCGACCGAATACTTGCATCTTAGGTTATAACAACATTCGTTTTGATGATGAAGTGACTCGCAATATTTTATATCGTAATTTTTATGATCCTTACTCTTATAGTTGGCGTAATGGTAATTCACGGTGGGATCTGCTTGATGTCGTTAGAGCATGTTATGCATTAAGACCCGAAGGTATTAACTGGCCAACTAATGATGCTGGTTTACCGAGTTTTCGTTTAGAAGATTTAACTAAAGCAAATAATATAGCCCACGAGCATGCCCATGATGCAATGTCAGATGTTTATGCAACTATAGCTATGGCAAAACTTATCAAACAAGCCCAACCAAAGTTATTCAATTATTTCTATACATTACGTAACAAAAACAGAGTTGCCGAGCTTATTGACGTTGTAAATATGACACCTATTGTTCATGTATCTGGAATGTTAGGTAGTCATAGAGGCAATATGTCATTAGTCTGCCCTATTGCATGGCATCCAACGCAAAATAATGCAGTTATAGTCTGTGATCTAACTGGAGATATTGATTCAATTATTGATTTACCAGTCGAGACTATTCAGGAAAAACTTTACACCAAAACAGCCGATCTTGAGTTAGACGAACAGCGTATTCCATTAAAACTGATTCATATAAATAAATGTCCAATTATTGCGCCATTAAGCACATTATTAGCTGATAACGCAAAGCGTTTTAATTTAGATAAACAACAATGTTTAATTAATCAACAAAAACTACTACAAAACCAAAATAAATTACAGGATAAAATGCGTGAGCTATTTAGTATCAATAATGATTATCCAGTTAACAGTGATGTTGATGCACAAATTTATAGTGGATTTTTAAATGGTCAAGATCTATTACGTTGTGAAACTATAAGAACCACGCCAGTTCATTTATTAGAAACTTTATCAATCACTTTCGATGATCCACGATTAACCACATTATTCTTTCGCTACAAAGCGAGAAATTATCCGCAAGCATTAACCGAACAAGAACAACGCATTTGGCAAGATCACTGTCGAGATAAACTCAATACCATTGAGATACAAAATTATTTACAATCACTTGAACAACTAGCCGAAATTTATATACAGAAACCGGAAAAGCTCACTTTATTAAAGCAACTTTACCAATATTGTCATTATTTAGTTGGATAATTGAATTACAGGGGCGTATTATATGTTTCTGATTTTAGTTCTCCGCCCTTTCTAAACGACGGACATACCGTCAATATTTAATTTTAAGACAATTAGTATATAAACTATGAAACATTTTTTAGCCAAACATGCAACAATTAAGCATCGACTTTATTCTTTATATTACACACTATTTAGTTATGGTCGGGGCTTAATTATTTTAACCCTCTGTTTATGGGCTGGTAATATTGTTTCGGCAATCTTACCAATCATGATCCCTGGTAGTATTATTGGTCTATTAATCTTGTTTTTTTTATTAGCATTTCAACTTATACCAACGCGTTGGATCAAAAACAGTTGCAATCTTTTTATGCGCTATATGACTGTGCTATTTATTCCTGCTGCAATGGGGATCATGGATAATTATTCACTACTTTTAGCTAATTGGGTACCGATTATTTTTGCCAGTGTTGGCGGTTCAATTATTGTCTTATTTTTAACCGGATATCTTACAGAGCATTTGCATAAACCCGCGGTAAAATCGTCTGATAATAAGGGGAAACAATCATGATATGGATGTTACCATTAACTGTTTTAGTTTTTCTTGTGATTCGTAAAATTTCCTTTAAAATCAAAAATCCACTATTTAATCCATTAGTGATTTCGGTTATTGTTTTAATTCCTATTTTATTAATTACACAGACTAGTTATATTGAATATGTAAAAAACGTCAAAATTATTAATGACTTACTCCCTTATTCAGTTGTTGCTTTGGCTTACCCTTTGTATGAATTAATCCCACAAATAAAAGCCCGTTGGAAATCCATCATGATAATCACCTTTACCGCTTCAATTGCTTCTATGGTGACAGGTGTTTGTATTGCATTTTGGTTAGGAGGTAGTAATGAAATTGCAGCCTCGGTACTGCCTAAATCAGTCACCACTGCCATAGCGGTAACTATCGCAGAAAATCAAGGTGGTGTTCCATCTATTGCCGCATTATGTGTAATACTTGTTGGAACTTTAGGAGGAATTTTTGCTCATCAATTGCTAAATTGGGCTAAAATCAAAACAGCCTCTGCCAGAGGTTTATCAATCGGTGCTGTATCACACGCTGTTGGTACAGCTCGCTGTATTGAAGTAGATTATAATGAAGGAGCTTATAGCTCTTTATCACTGGTACTATGTGGTATTATGACTTCATTGACAGCACCATTTTTATTTCCAATAATGGTATTTATTTTAAATTGGTTTTAGCATGATATTAAAAAAGTTAATAACTTATTTAATTACCTTCCTATTGTTTTTAATAACGGTAATACTTAGTCTCGACTATTGGATAAGCTATAAAACGGCCCCCTACATTTATCATGATGAAAATAAACTTCCCTATCGAACAATTGGTGTAGTATTAGGTACATCTAAATATGTAAAAGGTGGTGGTATAAACGGCTTTTATCGCAATCGCATCGATGGCGCTATTGATCTATATTGGCAAGGAAAAGTCGATTATTTATTAGTCAGTGGTGATAATGCGCATTTAAATTATAATGAACCAATCACAATGCAAAAAGATTTGATTAAAGCTGGTATTCCTAGAGAATCAATTGTATTAGATTATGCTGGTTTTAGAACCTTCGATTCAGTTGTTCGGGCTAATAAAGTTTTTAATGCTGATGATTTTACTATAATTACGCAAGAGTTCCATTGTGAACGAGCCATTTTTATTGCTCTTGCGCAAGATATTCAAGCACAGTGTTTTGCCGTTCCTGCCCCAAAGAGCATGAAGTTAGTTCGTATCCGCGAGATGTTCGCTCGTGTTAGTGCTTTTATTGATTTGTATATAATGAATAAAAAACCTAAATATCTTGGACCTATTATCCCTATCATAAGTAATAATGATTAAGTTTGATTAAAACCTATAAAATTTTGAGGAAAGGGGTTTTTTAAATTATTAATTCATAGGAATTGGTTAAATTATTACTGAATGTCGCATTTTCCAAACATAAAATATCAGCCTAGTAGATATTTTTAATTATAACGCTTTGATTGAATATGAAACTAAGCAGTAAAAATTTAAAACTAATATTTTTTGGCTAACAATCTATCATAAAATTGATTGTCTAATAATTTAGATTGCATTTTTATGCAAAAAAAAGTAATATTTAGTCAATTAAAATTTAAATAATTTATCTAATACTAATGAATATTGAATTAAGCCATATTAACTGTTTTTATGGTACTCATCAGGCATTGAATGACGTCTCGTTATGTTACCCTTTGGGTGAAACAATTGTTTTACTTGGTCAAAGTGGTGCAGGCAAAAGTTCTTTGTTGAAAGTATTTAATTTACTTGAAATTCCCACATCAGGTGAAATGACGATTGCCGATTCACATTTCGATTTTTCGCAAAAGATAAGTGAATCCACTATTCGAACATTACGCAAAAATGTTGGCATGGTTTTTCAAAATTACAACCTATGGCCACATTTAACTGTTTTGGAAAATCTGATTGAAGCACCATGCCAAGTATTAAAATTATCGAAAAAAGAAGCTAGTGATAAAGCAATGTCAATTTTAGCTCGTTTACAAATTGATGAAATGGCGCATCGCTACCCTCTCCATCTTTCTGGTGGTCAACAGCAACGTGTTGCTATTGCCAGAGCATTAATGATGGAACCGAAAATTTTGTTATTTGATGAACCAACAGCGGCATTAGATCCAGCAATTACATCACAAATTGCTGAGATTATTAATGAACTGTCACAAACCGGAATTACACAAATTATTGTTACTCATGAAGTCGATTTTGCGCGTAAAGTTGCTTCACAAGTGATTTACATGGAACAAGGTAAGATTATTGAGCAGGGACAACTTGAGTGTTTTGCTCATCCAAAAACCGAAGAGTTTAAAGCTTATCTATCACACTAACATTAATTAAAACCAGATTGGGTGGAAATATGAAAAAAACATTACTAGCGATTTTATTTGCTGGATCTGCTTTTGCAGCTCAAGCAGCAGAAACATTAACTATTGGTACCGAAGCAACTTATGCGCCATTCGAATTTACTAACGATAAAAATGAAATTGTTGGTTTCGATATCGATGTTATGAATAAACTTTGTGAAGAAATGAAAGTATCTTGCAAAATTGTTAACCAATCATTCGATGGTTTAATTCCTAGCCTTAAAACTCGACGAATTGATGCAGCAATTGCAGGTATTGATGTTACTCCAGAGCGTCAAAAACAAGTTGCATTTACTAAAATCTACTACGACGACAGCTCAATCCAATTCATTACTTTAAAAGACTCTTTAACCAGTCTTGATCAATTGAAAGGTAAAAAAGTTGGCATCCAGAAAGGTACAACTTATTCAAAATACTTAAATGAAAAGTACCCTGATGTTAAAGCAGTCAGTTATGACAGCTATCAATTTGCTTTTCTAGATTTAAAAGCAAAACGTATTGATGCCATTGTCTCAAGCTCATTTGTTGCTGGAGAATGGTTAGGTAAAGATGCTGACATTGTTGCTTTAGGTGACAAAATTACCGATCATGAATTTTTTGGTGAAGGCTTAGGTATCGCTTTACGTCAAGGAAATGATCAATTACTTGAACAATTCAACCAAGCAATTGATAAATTAAAAGCAAATGGTGAATTAGATATTATCTATAAAAAATGGTTTAGTAAATAATATTATTTACTAAAATCTGTATTTTGAGATCTCGCCGCATACTCTGCGGCGAGTTTATTTTTTAAATTAATTACGGTTTTTTTATGTCAGACTTTTTTGCACACGGTATCGACTGGTTACTCTCTTCTATGGATGGGTATATTTTGCCGCTAACTAAAGCAACCACAATAACGTTATCACTAGCTTTTGTATCGTTAATTGTCGGCATGTTTTTTGCGTTCATTTTTACTATTTTAGAATCAGTTCCTTTCAAACCTGTTGCATGGTTAATGTCACTATTTAATTTAACTATTCGGGCTTTACCTGAATTATTAATTGTGGTGGCAATCTATACAGGTTTACCGCTGTTATTGATGGCATTAGATGATGGTTTTACCATTCCACTTGGTTTTACATCATTTACCGTAAAAATGAATATTGAAAATACTCAGCCAGATCCATTTTTATGCGGTGTTTTTGCTTTATCCTTACTTTATGCTGTTTATGCATCTCAAACTTTACGTGGAGCATTTAAAGCGATTCCAAGTGGACAAAAACAAGCAGCTCAAGTATTAGGCCTTAGTAAATCTCGTACTTTTTTCCGTATAATAATGCCGCAAATGTGGCGCCATGCATTACCTGGTTTGAGTAATCAATGGTTAATTTTATTAAAAGATACCGCCCTTGTATCTGCGATAGCGATTGATGATTTAATGATGCAAACCAAAACAATTGTTGCAAGAACCAACCAACCTTTCTTATGGTATTTTATTGCTATGCTTGTTTATTTAGTGATATCAGTTTTAAGTCAACGAGTTATTTCTCGTATTGAAAAACGTTCTACCAAATTTGAACAACCGTCATCAGCTAATAGTCAGTAAGGTCATTTTATGTCTGATAATTTTATTTACTATCTAAAAATCATTCTTCAAGGTCTACCTGATACTTTAAGCTTAAGTATTGCAGGCATATTATCAGCTGGTTTTTTAGCTATCTTTTTTTCTTGTCTTTTATCTTTAAATTCGAAGTTTTTAACTAAAACGATACGTGGTTATATTGTTATTTTTACTGGTTCACCTTTATTGGTACAACTTTTTTTAATCTATTATGGACCTTCACAATTTGGCGAAATTTTAAGTAAAGTACCCGCTTTTTATGAATTTATTTCATCGCCATGGTTTTGCGCTTATTTAGCTTTAACGCTTAATAGTGCAGCTTACACTACTCAAATTTTCTATGGTGCTTTAAAAGCTGTTCCACAAGGACAATGGCAAGCATGTAGTGCATTAGGCATGAATAAAAGACAAACACTTAAAATTGTAATGCCATATGCATTAAAACGAGCACTGTCTACTTACTCTAATGAAGTTGTCTTCGTAGTTAAAGGAACTGCACTAGCATCAATGATTCCTGTTATGGATCTTATGGGATATAGTAATACACTAAATGGTGAATACTATGACTTCTCAATTTTTGTTGTTGCAGGGCTTATCTACCTCTTGATAAATGGTATTTTAAGCACCATTATGAGGATAATAGAGAAAAAAGCCCTCACCTTTGAAAATTAATATGAGCCAATTTGATTCTGTATCTTTCTTAAAAACTGTCCCACATAAACCAGGTATCTATCAAATGTTTAATGATAAAGATACCGTCATTTATGTGGGAAAAGCGAAAGACCTCAATAATCGTTTAAAAAGTTACTTTAATAGTAGTAAAAAAACCATCAAAACCGATCGATTGGTGAGTCATATTCATCGCGTAGAATTTACCATCACCAATACCGAAACAGAAGCACTTTTACTTGAACAGACTTATATCAAAAAATATCAACCACGATATAATGTTTTACTTAAAGATGACAAAAGCTATCCGTTTATTAAATTAAGTAAAGAACGCCATCCACAATTATCTTTATACCGCGGAGCAGTTAATCGTAAAAAAGATGAGTTTTTTGGCCCTTACCCTAGTGGCTATGCAGTTAAACAAATTCTTGCATTATTACAAAAAACCTTTCCGATAAGGCAATGTCTTAATAGTACTTATCGTAATCGAACACGTCCTTGTTTGCAGTACCAAATTAAACGTTGTTTAGGCCCTTGTGTACCGGGTTTAGTCAGCGATGAAGATTACAATGAACAAGTGAATTATGTTAGATTATTTTTATCTGGACAGTCAGATGAAATCTTAAAAAAAATCACTGCTGATATGTTGAAAGCTAGTAGTGAGCTTAATTTTGAAAAAGCAGCAGCGCTACGTGATCAGTTACAAGCAATCAAACACATTAATGAAAAACAAGCTATCTACAATAATAATGATAATTTAGATGTAATTGGTTTTCATTATGAACTCGGCCTAGCTTGTATTTATGTACTTTTTATCCGTAATGGACAAACATTTGGCCATCGTTCTTATTTTCCTAAAGTTCCCTCTAACACTGAACTTGAAGAAGTTATTGAGACATTTTTAGGACAATTTTATCTACAAGGTAATCAAAACAGGAATATTCCAAAGAAAATTCTTCTGAATTTTTCGTTGTCAGATAAACAAGCGATGGAAGAAACTTTATCCATCGTCGCCGAACATCAAGTTAAATTAGTTGATGAACCAAAAGGTGATAATCTTAAATTATTAAATATTGCAACAGTTAACGCTCAAACGGAAGTTAAAAATAAACTATTAGAAAACTCAACCATTAAACAAAGATATGATGCTTTAAAAGCCTTTTTGGGTATTAAGAAAATCAATAGAATGGAATGTTTTGATATCAGCCATTTTATGGGCAAAAACACTATCGCTTCTTGTGTTGTGTTTGATGATAAAGGACCGGTTAAATCTGAATTCCGTCGCTATAATATTAGCGGTATCACCCCAGGTGATGACTATGCAGCAATGGAACAGGTATTAACTCGCCGTTATAGTAAAAAAGATCTCCCTGAAGATAAAATCCCTGATATTATCTTTATTGATGGTGGTAAAGGACAACTTAATCAAGCTTTACAAGTATTTGAGAAGTTACAGGTAAACTGGGATAAACATCATCCTATTTTAATCGGGGTGGCTAAAGGTGCTGAGCGTAAAGAAGGTTTAGAAACACTCTTCTTTGAAGCCCATGGTAAAGGTTATTATTTAGATGATCATTCCCCTGCTCTATTATTAATTCAACAAATCCGTAACGCATCACATGACCATGCGATTGTAGGTCAGCGTAAAAAAGGTGTTAAACAATTAACTGATAGTGCATTAGAACATATAGAAGGCGTTGGCGGAAAAAGACGCCAAGCATTATTAAAACATTTTGGCGGACTTAGAGAGCTAAAAAATGCTAGTATAGATGAAATAGCCCAAGTACAAGGCATATCCAAATCGCTAGCTGAAAAAATTTATCTAAATTTACAGCAATAACACATTGAAAAATTAACATTTTTCAGGCAACATAATCAGTAAGAAAACACTGTTTTTTTAATTATCACTAACCAATTGATTAATAAGACAAAATGAGCTAATGTCACATGAAAATCAACTTACCTACATTTTTAACATTATTTCGAGTAATACTTATTCCTTTTTTTGTGTTGGCATTTTATCTATTTCCTCATGAATGGTCTGGCTTTTTTTCATCATTAATATTCTTAATAGCTGCAGTAACAGATGTTTTTGATGGTTACCTCGCTCGTCGATTAGGCCAAACTACTAAATTTGGTGCCTTTTTAGATCCTGTTGCCGATAAAATTATGGTCACTATCGCTTTAGTTTTAATAACCCAATATTATCAAACATGGTGGATTTCTATTCCAGCAATCATCATCGTCTCTCGAGAGATCATCATTTCAGCATTAAGAGAATGGATGGCTGAAATTGGTAAACGAAATAATGTTGCCGTCTCATCAATTGGTAAAATAAAAACTATTGCTCAAATGACTGCATTAACATGGTTACTTTGGAGACCTTGCGATCTAGTTATTTATGCCGGACTTGCAGCCTTGTTTATTGCTACAGTATTAACCCTATTATCGATGATTCAATATTTATGGGTTGCTCAAGTCGATTTATTAGATAACGATTAACATAATAAATTTGATGTGTAATGTCTAAATATTCAAATTGAAAAAATAGCATTGCACTTTAGTTAAAAACGAAAAAATTGAGCAATTTAACCTCGAATCAGTCAAACATTGAGCAATCAAACGATTAATTTAAAATTTTTATTGACTGAAATGATAAGATAGGTAAAATGCACAGCATCCAAAGCGCAGTTACCCTTCGGTACTAAGTTTTGAGCCCGGGTGGTGAAATCGGTAGACACAAGGGATTTAAAATCCCTCGGCCTTTTTGGCCGTGCGAGTTCAAGTCTCGCCCCGGGCACCATTTAAAACACTTCTCATGCGGGAATAGCTCAGTTGGTAGAGCGCAACCTTGCCAAGGTTGAGGTCGCGAGTTCGAACCTCGTTTCCCGCTCCAATTTAAATTCAATCGATGTTCATAACATACTATTATCTATGATAAACTATATATTTCACTTAGTAGTATAAAATCATATAGAGCCACAAAAAAATACAGTTATATCTATTGCTTTATAGACATTGTATTTATAAATATCTTTATACTATGAAAGCATACAATGTCCACCTAGATAATAAATAACATACTGCAATTAACCTTTATAATTAAAGTGTCAGATGGATATATTTAAGATGTTAAATTTGATAATTAACATTTTCATCTTTAATGTATTGCTCTATATATTGTTTAAATATTTTTACTCTATTAGGGATATAGCATCTATCTCTAACCATCACATAAACTGGACGAGGGATACCAACCCACTCGGTTAAAATTGGAATTAACTCTCCATTCTGAATCTCATCATGAACAAATTGCTCAGAAACAAAACAAATACCTAAATCCTGCTTAGAAGCATTTATCATCAACTGTGTTTTATGTAATCAAAGAACCACATTAGTATTTATTCTTATAATTCACTGTTTTCAAGAATTATTTTGCCCATATACAGCGTTTTACAGATGTGACTATAACCTTAGCATACATGAAGTATATAATTTTTGAATAATGGTAGACCATGCCGAAAATTATAGATTAATTCATCTTAACTATATTGGCTTAGTTGTTGTTATTCAGAGCTCTTTCGGCCAATGTCCTGTGGTTTGATATAACCATTTTAAAACTCGTTTGGCATAGGAACGATCATTAAGATATGAAAATAGTGTATAAAATAGTAACAGGAGTAAAGGAATAATTTGTGCTCCGGATATTATCCATAAAAAACCATTCATTATAAAATCAAACTCTTTAATTGGATATATAATTATCTGTAATAATAAAAATGCAATTGGGGCAAAAATAGTATAAAAATACCAATTACGTAATAACGTTTTCGCTTTTTGTTTACTTATCCAAATACAATGAGGAATTAAATAGCTTGAACCATCGGTATGATTAATAATCCCATGTATTTTATTATTTTCAAATATTAAACTGAGTTTATCTCCTGATGCAATAAACGTCGGATGGCAAAAAGAATAAACAACCGGTATATGATCATTATCTAAAGCAAGTTCATCGAAAAATAGTCTAACACCGCTAAAATCAAATAATATTTTCCTTCGTTCCGATCGATAAATTAATTGTCTATCTATATTAGTTGCAATTCCTTCATATACAGGTAAGTCTGTTGATGAACAATTAACGGTTTTACGATGTTCTAAAAACGAGGTTTTCATAAAACTAAGATCGCCTTTTTTTAATTTATGATATCGCTGACGTAAAAAAAATTGTTTAGGTAAAACCAAATTTATTAAACGAAATAGCGTTGAACAAATACACCATATCAAAATTAGAAACAACCCAGTGGCTAAAAATAGTGTTATAAATTGAAGATCCAGCCAAAATCCTATCAAGATCAAAAATGGTAAAATTAATGTAGAAGGATGAGGGAAAGCACAATGTAATTTATTACGAATAGCCAAGTCTCCTTTCCATGAAACTAACCAGTGGAGCCAAAAAGTGCCATCATTAAGTGCGTGAGAAGCAATATGGATAACATCGCCTTCATTTAATTTATCTAAGACACTTACATCGATAAATTGGTTTTTATAAAAAAAATAAACTCCCTCATTGGTAATGATACGATAACAATCAGTATGTCCATAGGAAATGTAGTCATATCGATAAAATTTATTAGTAATAAATTGGCAATTATCTTTCATTTTGTGTTCTTAGTCTTTTAGAACGCAATCCACTTATTCGTTGGTATATCAATGTATCAGCATTGTTTAAATTGTGGCATTACATAATTTCATAGTAAATATTATTTGCTATTTTAACCTTTTATTTCAAATTTAACATGTCAGTAATGATATAAATACGAATAGTATTCAATACATATTAATTCAACACTATCTTTTCTAAAAAATGGATTTAATTATCTTATTCAAGTTTATTTTACAATTTCTTTGTAATTCTGTAGTAAAAACTAATCTTTCCAAATCTCTTTTGCTATACGAAACGCAGCCCATGCTTTAGGCCAACCAACGTAAAATGCTACATGAGTTAAAATTTCTGCTATTTTTTGCTTAGTGATACCGTTATTTTTTTGCAATCTGCAAATGAAATTGTAAAGAACTATCTAAGATACTACTGGCAAGTAATGCCGTAACTGTGACTAAACTTCTATCTCTTGCTGAGAGCTCTTTTTCTCTAGACCAAACTTCGCCAAATAATATAACATCATTAAGCTCAGCAAACTTAGGAACGAATTCGCCTAGTACATCTCTTCCCGCTGTTACTTTGTTCTTAATTTTTTCTTTTATTTTGTATTATGAAAAAATCAAATTAAAAAATCTAACAAATTTGGAGATTTCAATAAGATATTGTTCTCTTTTAATCATAATGAATAATTATCTTAATGAAGAAATAACTGAGGAAAACAATTATTATCAATAAATCTTTTCAGTTAATTACAGTTTGTTCATTTTCTCTCTTCGGTCTTTAATCGCCTAATTTCGTATTCTGCCTAACTATCAATATCTAATTTCTTGAAAAAATTATGGATTAATTAAGTTATATTCTCGCTATCCATAGTTAGGATTTTCATCTTTTTATTAACACAAAAATATTAAAACATTATCCTCAATTATAAGTAAATTGAAAATAACGGGTAGCCATATTCCACTCTCTATAAAAATAGACTAATAGAACACTAGAACTCAAACTAACTTATTCCCCAACCAATTTCATTGCAAATTAATTAGCAAAATTATCCACTATCCGCCATTTATAGTGAATACAAATCACTTACTTTACAATATTACCTAATACGAATTAGTTAAATAATATTCTTAATATCGTTAAATATTTAAAGAGTATCAAATATATTTTCCCCTAAAAATTAATTTATTAATTAAAAAAAAATTAAATTTAAAAGAATTTAGAACTGATTCGGTTATTTTTGCCCAATATGGGGAGTCCTTTGCTAGCAAAACATTTACATTATAAATGATAATCATTCTTAATTAAATATGTTAATGATGCTACTAGCTAGCACATTTAATAATCATTTATTAATTTACCAAAAGTATTCCCTATTGATTATGTAGGTTATGGTTGAATTTAGGAAAATAATATGAGATACAAATTAGTTTTTACCAATAAAATAACTAATAAAGCATTAGTTTGTTCTAACAAAAGCATTATTGGTTCACCGTGGTTAATGGCCGGTATTTTATGTTTATCGTTTAACACAATGGCAGATACAGCTGAAAAAAAAGACGATAGTGATCAAGTAGAACAATTGATAGTTACTGCTAGACATGTAAAAGAGTCAGCCAAGGATATTCCATTTACGGTCAATATTGTTGACGACAAAAAACTGGTTGACCGGCGGGAGACCACTTTAGAAAAAGCTTTAAATGATACTGTCGGTGTACAAGTAATTAGTAATATGGGGGCAGCGAAATCTATTCGAATGCGTGGTGTCGGTTCTGTATTACCTATGAGTGGCGATGACAGCTCGGTTAGTATTAACGTGGATGGGATGCCACAATCAAAAAGTAATACGACCTTAAATTTACTTGATGTTCAACGTGTCGAAGTATTAAAAGGCCCGCAAGGGACATTATTTGGCCGAAATAGCGAGGCTGGTGCTATCAACGTTATTTCGAAAAAACCAACTCGCTATTTTGAATCAGCTTTTAGAACCGAATTCGGACAAAATAATCAAATATTAACCGAAGGCGTCATCAGTGGCCCTTTATCCGATCAATTAAGTGCTCGATTTGCTGTCCGTTATGATGAAGCAGATAGCATTCTAGAAAATGTTAATGACCATAAACCGGTGAGTATTCTTAGAAATAAAATCGCTAGAGGCACATTATTATGGGAAGCTTCAGAACTCACTTCTATCTCATTTATTACCGAAATAGAAGAAGCTATGGGTATGGACGATATGTATATGATGCGCCCATATGGACATCACCCTAAGATTGACATTCCAAATAGCAGTGACAAGAATGACAAAAATATTTATCGTTTCAATTTAAAAGTGGAACATGAGTTGGATAATAGCTTATTGAGTTCTATTACCGGTTATTCGTATAGCAAAAGTGACAGAAGATCACCAATTTATGAAGGTAGGTTATACCACCATTTGAGCGGTATGTCACCACCATCTAATTGGTCTTATTTAACCAAAGAAGATCTTTTCACTCAAGAATTTAGAATTTCATCTAAACCTGAAGCACCAATATTTTGGGTAGCAGGTATAAACTACTATACCAATGATCGTCATAGAAATACTTATGATGTTATGGATGTGTTTTATCCAAGTAATGCATTGAATGCTAACATTAGAAGACAGTTCGAAACAGATAATGTCGGAGTGTTTGGTGAAGTCACCTACCCTGTTACCGAAAAACTCAAATTAACAGCAGGTCTTCGTCAATCTTACGAAAAGAAGAATTATCATGCAAAATGGCTAGCTAACTCAATTTATGCTGAAAATAATAAAGATAAACCAACCATGGCTTTTGATAAGCAAAAGATAACCGATAACTTTACTACTGGCCGATTAGGTTTGAATTTTTTACTTAATGATTATGCTACCCTGTATGGTCTTTACTCAAGAGGATATAAAACAGGTGGTTTCAATGATGAAGGTACGGATTTTGCTACTATTGGTCGTTCAGATCAAGCCTATAAATCAGCGTATGTAAACGCTTATGAAATAGGGTTAAAAACTGAAAATAATACGGTAGGATTAAACACGGCATTCTTTTATAATGATACTAAACGTGAACATCTAATGGCTTATAATCCAGCGACGTTTGTTTCTGTGGTTGAAAATTATGATATCCGAAGTTATGGTGTAGAGCTAGATGGTTTTTGGAAGGCACCAGGAAATTTAGACTTTTCAGGTGGCATAGGTTACACCAATGCTAAAATAGTCGGTACGCCTAACAAAAGTTTAGCTCATGTAAAAAAACATAACGAAGTGCCGGATACATCTCATTGGAATGCTAACTTAACCATTCTACACTCTATACCACTAAATTTAGCTTCAGGAATATCATTAGAAACGCAAATAACTGATCGTTATATTGGTTCTCGCCAAGCTGATGTGCAAAATAAATTTGGCTTAAAAGCTTATAACAAACTTGATGCTCGAATTGCTGTCAAAACAGAAAATGCTGAGTTTTATGTGTGGGGTGACAATCTACTAAATAAATCCTACGATTTATGGGGATATCATATTCCAGCACTGTCTCATGATGGCCCTGATGCAACAATTGGTTCGCCTGGTAGAGGCCGAACTTTAGGAGTTGGTTTTATTTATAACTATTAACAATACTTAATTTTAAAGGGATACACTTTAAATCAGTTAAATAATAGCTTAACCATGCCGTCATTATTCGAGAAACTTAGACGAATACTGGCGGCGTATCTCTTTAGGTAATACCCCAAACTGTTTTCTAAATGCTGAACTAAAATGACTAATATTGCTATAACCCATCATAATTGCCGTTTCTGTAACACTATATTCGGCTAATAACTGTTTAGCTTTATGCATCCTTTCTGCCAAAAAATAAGCATAAATACTTTTACCAAAAATCTGCTTGAAACCTTTTTTTAACTTACTCTGATTGAGACCTGTTTGTTTAGCTAAACAATTGATAGTAGGAGGACAGGTTAAATCACTTATTAAACAATTACGAGCATGGTTAAGTTGTTGATATTCCCATTGCGTAAATTCATGTTTAGTAGATTGTTGTTCAAAAGACTTAAAATACCAATTTAAGTACTTTAAAACATGGGCATATAACAATAGACGGTTGGTGATTTTACAATCAGTGTTTTGCATTAAATAAAATAGTTGTCGAGCACAAGATAATACATTTTTGTTTTGCTGTATCTGATAATGCTGCAAAAAGAAATTGATCTTTTCATCTAAACAAGAAAATTGAAAATCCATATCACCAATTAAAACATCCAATAATTTTGGCATTATCATAACCTCAATATTGCAAAAATCCTTGGAATGTTGTAAATGAAAAATCTCACCATCAGCGAAACCAAAGGTTAAATCGCCTTCTTTACTTACAAATTTCTTATCTTTAATCTGTACACTCAATTTACCTTGTAACTGGCAATTAAAGCATAAGCAATTTTCACTACTCGAAAACGTTTTACTAACATCCACAGCATTTAGATCTGCAGCACTGTTAATGCATATAGCTAAGCCTGGTTGTAACTCAATATATGATAGACCTTTACCGCTATAATTTAGATTTTTATTGGTTAATTGATTATCAAAACACATACATCCTCCAAACAATGCAAACGATAACAAATATCATTTGCATTTACAACATAATAAAGCTACTATTCATAAGTTGTAATGCTTAGGAGTATAGAATATGTAATAAGATAATTATTATATATTCATATAGAAATTTTCATGGATAATAAAACCATTCCTTATTATAAGCAGAAAAGTTATTTTTTATTTATTATTGCGCAACTCTATATCATACAAGGTATTCCCGTTGGATTAGCTTTTGACGCCTACCCTATCTTATTACGTGATTCAGGTGTTTCGTTAGCCGTGATAGCAATGATTCCACTAGCGGGTTTGCCTTGGGTTATCAAATTTATATGGGCTCCGTTAGTCGAAAATCACTGGATAACTAAAATAGGTTATCGAAAAAGTTGGTTACTACCAATGCAATGTCTATTAGCAATTTTGATAACCATTATTGCTTTCACCCCTTTCACATCAGAAACGACTACTTATCTTCTTATAGTAATCATCTTTTCTTGTATCGTTTCTGCAACACTCGATATTGCAACTGACGGGCTTGCAGCAGATTTATCGCAAAACAACACTATTAGCCAGATAAATAGTATTCAAGTAATGGGCAATATTACTGGTATGCTTATTGGCGGGGCTGGAGTAACCGTTTGTTATGATTATTTAGGAAAAACCTATAGTATTTTACTGTTAGTTGTAATTATTTTTGTATCGATTATACAACTCACTATATGGACAGAGCCTAATTTAGGCCACAATTCGCGATCCAATTCCAGAGCAAGAATCCACAATTTTTTTAAACGAAAAAATGCTTACCATATGCTATTTCTTGCGATCATGATACCTTTTGCTGGTTCGGTAATTTTAACCACAACTAAATTTATTTTACTGGATCATGGGTTCTCTGTGAGTGATGTTGGTATTTATACAGGTATTGGTGGTTATTTAACCATGCTTTTAGGTTGTGCCATTGCAGCCTATTTATTAAAAACTAAACAACCTTATCAAACACTAAAAATTGGTTTTGCTCTACTCTTTTTTCTAATTCTGTTTTGGTGTTTACTTTACAATATGCCTGACTATATTAATCCTATTACGACTACCATTATGATGACTATTTTAGGTATTGGTATTGGAACGATTAATGTTAGTATTTACACCATTACAATGATTTTTGCCAAACAAGGAAAGCAAACTGCTACAGATTATGCTATTTTTCAAAGTAGCTTATTATTCTCTGAAATAATCGGTTCCTCAATTTCAATGACAATCGCTGAATACTTTAATTATCTCATTGCCTTTTTATTGGCGCTAATAAGTATAATTGTTATTAACTTAATGATTAGAAATAAATAATAAGTTGTAATTTTTTGATATCTTTGTACAGTCTCTTGAGTATAACAGTACGTTTTAATCTATTGATACATAACTTTAAATTATTGTTTGATTAATGATAAAAATGTATTACAACTTACTCTACTAATTTTTACACCAAAATAATTAATAAATTGATTTAATTAAAATATTAGTTAAATGACGATATCAATCATATAAAGTTTTGAATCGTATTAAACATTATTTTTTATACTAAAGTATCTCGTTAATGAAAATGGTCGCTTCACCAATAATGTTGGAAATAAATACGTTAGCGATTTTTTCGGTTTATCAAATAATTCTAATGTCCAACCACCTTCGATCAGAAAATCAAAAGAAATCCTATTTTCTGAAAGAATCACTAAATCACTGAAAAAATCTGTATAATACATTCGATATATTTTCGCTTTATCAATTATTCTATTTTGTTGTAAATCTAATAAATAAATAGCTAAAATTTCTTCAAATGGACAATCAAAAGTAACAAATAACAAAATATAATTGTCATCCACTAATAGAGCAGCCTCTAAGCAAGTTCCATCAACACGAACTTTACTTTCATGGCCATCTATGATGATTGTATTGTTATGAATTTGTATATTGGTTAATTTTTTAAACATAACGCATTCACTTTTATTAGCTTCTAACTAATGTTAGCTCACCATTTATACAAAATAAAGCAGATAATAAAGCTAAATATATATTTAATCTTTCAATTTAGTAATAATATAAGTGAAATAATCTGCTTTATATTATTTTTATGTATGCATCATTATATTTAAATAATTCATTATACTGATATTAATAAGGATTATTTCTGATTTAGTAACGTGCAATATATCTCAACTTTAAGTTTTATTTGCACAAGTATTTAATCATCTGTTTTTGTATAGTTCATTAACACATAATTTTTAAAGAGGTAAATAAAATTGGCTAAAGGAAATACTTCACTGCTAAAAAGACGATTAGATATTGCCGAAATAGTTAGAAAGCAAGGTGAAGTTAAAGTTGATGAATTATCTGAATTATTAAATGTATCTGGTGTCACTATACGACAAGATTTAAATTATTTAGAACAACAAGGTTATCTTAAACGATCCTTTGGTGGAGCCATATATTTACAACCTAAAGATAGTTTTGATAAATCCCATCAAGAATCAAACAATGAAGCCAAAAACGCTTACTCTGATATTAGTTTGATTATGCGATGTTTATCATTCATCAATGATGGAGATACGCTATGTTTGTTAAATGGTAAAATAACTAGAAAACTCATACCATATTTATATAATAAAAAAAATCTCACTCTGATCGTTAATGATTTAAGCTTTGCTATGTTAGCAAAAGATTATATTCAGGGTGAAATCGTGTTAATTGGTGGAGTATTTAATCAAAAATATACTAATTTTGATAAAAATGATGTGCAAACTCTATTAGCAAAATATGAATTATCTACCGTTATATTTGAAATAGAGGCAATCAATACCGATGATGAAATTGCCATATCGAATAGTCAATTGATGGAAGGTTATCAATTATTATTAAACAACGCTAATTGTCGCATCGCGCTTCTACCCAGTCGAATTGAAGAAAATGATACTTTTGGATTTGCTTCACTTCAGCAAATTGATGTTATCATTCTTTCTAACTCAACAATGGCAGAATATCATCAGCAGATAACTAATTGTTCATTTAAACAATCTAGTGTTAATAAAGATAGCGTTATTTATCAAAACTCAATGAAAAAATAAAATTAATTCACAATTTATGTTTATAAATATTTACCAAATAAATAGTTAGAATAAAACTATGCTATTGATTTTTCTATAATTAACAACACTTTGAATAGTATAATATCAACTATTATTTAACTAGATTTTTTATTTAATATTGTAAGCTAATTCTAGTTAAGATTTGCCTTAAAATTAGTGACAACGTCACACAAATAAGCAAAAATTTAAATCGCTATTTTCAATATTATTAATGTCTGAAGGCATAAAACAATATATAAAAAATTATTGAAAATTTTAAATAATGTAATGTTTTTTATGGCAAATTTAATAAAAAAAGCCCCTAATTAGGGGCTTATTAATGATTGAAATCATCTATTTTTGTAGGAATTTTTCTAACTGTTCCAATGTTGACGTACCTTGCATTGGTCCTTGTTTTGTCACCGCCAATGCACCGCAAGCATTAGCATAAGTTAAGGCTTTTTTGGCTGTAAAACCTTTATGAATTAAGGCGACATATGCACCACCAAAACAATCCCCTGCACCAGTCGGATCTATTTCGGTAACTAAATGAGGTTGCACATCAAAAGATTCATTTGCCGAATAATAACTCGCGCCCTTGTTACCTTTTTTTATAACAATAGAAGATATACCATTATTTAAAAAATAATCGATCGCTTGCTTCTCATTATCCGTATCGGCTAACAGTGTGACTTCACTTTCACTTGGTAAGTAAATATCGGTTTGCTGTAATATTGCTAACAGCGCCTCTTTAACGCCTGGCAGATTTAACATTTCCTTACGGATATTAGGATCAAAGGAAATGATACCTTTATTTTGTTTAACTATTGCTATAGCTTTCTTAGCGGTATCAAGAATTTGTTTAGAAAACAGCGAAGATCCCATTATATGTAGATGATCGCAATCTTCTAAAATCTTTTGACTAACCATGTCTTCATTAATCAGAGCACAAGCAGCATTTTTTATATTAAAAATAAAATCCCGACTACCATCCTCATGATAAGTTACAAATGCGCTTCCCGTAGTTTGGTCATCCATAACTTTAATATGAGAGATATCAACACCATCATCAGCCAGTTTTTTTATATTTAACTCACCAAAGCCATCATTACCAACACAACTTATCATCGCCGCTGGTTCATCTAATTTCGCCACTTGATCGATAAAAATTGCTGGAGCACCACTGGCAAATGGGCCCTTCCATAGTCCATCATGTGTAAATAATTGCCCTTTTTGGTTAGCCATAATTTCGACAACAATTTCACCTAGTGTAAATATTTTTTTCATATTAATTCAACTCCATTTAAACTCTGTTTTTCTTATTACGAACATCAATATATACAGCTAATAGAATGACTAATCCTTTAACAACTAGTTGATAAAAATAAGGAATGTTCATCAAGTTCATGCCGTTATTAATAACACCGATGATTAGAGCGCCTATCATTGTTCCAATAATTGTGCCGTGACCGCCATTTAAGCTTGTTCCGCCTAAAACTGCTGAAGCAATAGCATCTAATTCATAACCTTGCGCAGTACTTGGTTGGCCTGAATAAAGTCTTGATGCTAACAATAACCCACTGATCCCTGCCATTAATGCAGTTATCATGAAAACTTGTATTTTTAATTTTTTAACATTAATTCCAGAATAAACAGCGGCTTCTTTGTTGCCACCAGTAATATAAATTTTTCGACCAAAAGTCGTTTTAGATAAGATGAAATGATTGACTAATAACAATATTAATAGCACCCATATTGGATTAGGAATTGAAAAAATATCACCATTACCTAATTCAAGAAATACATCATCCATAATCATTTCAGGTTTACCATCTGTAATGATATAAGCAATTCCACGGAAAATTCCCATAGTTGCTACAGTCACAATAAACGATGGAATACCAGCAAGTGCCGTTAAACTACCATTGATAAAACCAACCGCAATTGAAAGTAACAAAGCTATAACTATGGCAAGATAAAATGGCAATCCCCAAAGTAAAGCAAGTGCAGCTAATGTACCTGTTAACGCTATAGTTGAACCGACGGATAAATCGATATCACCAAGCAGCAATACATATGTCATACCAAATGCCGTAATCGCAATAATTGATACTTGCAAGACAATATTCATAATGTTGGTACTAGTTAAAAAGTTACTATTCATAAATGAAAACAGAATGAATAAAGCAATTAGCCCGATAACAATTCCACCATATTGACGGAATACTTTAAAAAAAGATTCTTTAAAATTACTATTATTCATCGAGGTATTTTCTTTAGTATTCATGCACATGCTCCTGTTGCTATATTCATTACTTCTGGTTGAGTTAACCCTTCAGTATTAAATTCCTTTACAATTTTTTTATTACGCATAACAAATAAACGATCACTGATAGACATCACCTCGGGTAGTTCTGATGAGATCATAATGATTGCAGTACCTTTTGATGATAGTTCTCTTATTAATTTATAAATTTCCAATTTGGCACCGATATCTATTCCCCGAGTTGGTTCGTCTAAAATCAAAATTTTAGGTGGCTTCACTAACCATTTGGCAATTACGATTTTTTGTTGGTTACCACCACTTAAACTACCGGTTACTTGGAATGGATTATTGGTTTTGATAGCCATCTTTTTTATATATTTAGTCGAATTTAATAATTCTTTTCTATTATTGATGATAAAAGATGGCTCATATTGAAAGGCAATATGATTAATATTTGAATGAACATCATGCATCAAAACCAAGCCTTCTTCTTTACGATTTTCGGTAACAAAAGCAAGGCCATGTTCAATGGCTTGAGTTGGTGAATTAATATTGACTTTTTTACCTGAAATAAAAATTTCACCTTGGTATTTAGTTACCCCAAACAATGCTTTCATCACTTCTGAACGACCAGCACCAACTAAACCAAAAAAACCAACTACTTCACCAGAATGCACCTTAAAACTAATATTTTTGAATTCTCTAAAATGATCTAAGTTTCTAACTTCTAATAAAGGCGGATCTTCCTGAATTTGATGAGGTAATTTCGGTGGATAAATATTTTGTACTTCACGGCCAACCATTTCAGCAATCAGCTGATCTATGGTGGTTTCGGTTTTTTGGTGGGTGGCAATATACTCGCCATCACGCATAACAGAAATATCATCAGAGATACGCATGATCTCATCCATTCGGTGCGAAATATATATAATGGCAACATCTTTTTGTTTAAGTTTTTCTATTATATTGAAGAGTAGTTCTGCTTCATTATCACTTAATGATGAAGTCGGTTCATCCATGATTAATACTTTCGCGTCATAACTAAGTGCTTTTGCAATTTCAACCAATTGCCGTTGCGCCATAGACATGGTTCCAACAATTTGTGTTGGATTTAATTTGATTCCATATTCCGCAAATAATGCATTACAATTTTTAATCATTTGATTATCAGAAATAATGCCATATTTATTTGGTTCATTATTGGCATAAATATTCTGAGCAATCGTTAGGTTATTACTTAAACTCAATTCTTGGAAAACTATAGCAATCCCTATCTTTCTTGATTCTGTTGGATTCTTTATAGTGATAACATTGCCTTGATAGGTAATTGTTCCACTACTTGGCGGATAAATTCCGGCTAGGATTTTCATTAATGTAGATTTTCCTGCGCCATTTTCGCCCAATAGCGTATGAACTCTACCTTGGTAGATGTCTAAACTAACATTTTTCAAAGCTTGAATCGGACCAAAATTTTTGGCAATAGAATCCACAGATAATATGATATTATTCATTAGTTGATTCCTTGTGGAAGGGATAGATATTACCCTATCCCTTATTGTGAATTATTTTTTTCCTGTATATACGCCAGGAGTGACTGGGATTACTTCATCGACTTTTTTACCATTTAAGTAGTCAATTGCAGTAGCTACAGCGATTTCACCTAACTTATTTGGATATTGTTGGATTACAGCTACGAATGTTTTTTCTTTATCTACAGCTTTTCTGGCTTCATCCATGCCATCAAAACCAATGATTTTTATATCATTATTTTTAACAGATTTCGCCGCGATAACCGCTGATAATGCAGCATCATCACCAAAACCAAAAATTCCATTTAAGTCTGGGTATGCTTGTAACATATTTTGTGCAACAACAAGAGCTTCTGCACGGGTAATTCCGGTTTGAATAGACACTATTTTCACGTCTGGAGTTTTAGACAATCCTTCTTTAAATCCATCAACACGATCAACAACTGATTGCACCATAGGATAATCAATAACACCAACCGTTCCTTTACCGTTTAATAATTTCCCCATTAACTCACCAGCAGTAACACCACCAGCATAATTGTTGGTCGCAATATGACTAACGACTTTGACGCCAACGGCAGGAACATCAACAGTAATAACCGGAATATTCGCCTTTTCAGCTTTCATAATCGCAGCTTGTACACCTTTTGAATCAACTGGTGATAAAATAATTAAATCCACTTTTTTAATAATAAAATCTTCAATGTCTGAAATTTGTTTATTAAGATCTTGGCTAGCGATAGATAGTGATAAATCAACATTTTCCTGTTGAGCTTTTTGTTTTATAGCATCTGCTAATGAGATATAAAAAGGATGTTGTTGGGTTAATAATGAAACACCTATATGATATTGCTTAGCATGTGCGCCGAAAGTGAAAAAAAATAGAAAACACACAAAAAAGAGTTTAGATATTTTTTTCATAGAAAGAGCTCCTTAATTTTAAGCATGATAATTAACCTTATAGGAAAGAAAGAATAAATCATCCAATCTTTTATTCTTTATCATCATGCAACTATCAAAATACAATACAAAGAAAAATATTTTTAAAAAGATTTGAAACCATAATTTTTCTCTATTTACTGCAATATTCGTAACTTTACGCTACGTATTATTAGTATAGTTTTTGAAACAAATTTTATTGTGACGAAGCTCTCAAATTTTCAAAATAAAAGCAAAAATATAAAAATATATTTTCATTTTAAAAGTTAAATATTATTTATAGAGGATTTAAAAGTAAGCTAGCAACATCAATATTGACTACGACAAACTCAATTCGAAACAGACAAATTAACCTAGTTAGACCGATTTAATCGTCAAATCTTAGTTTATTTAAATAAAAAAATAATAAGTAAAACTACTTTCATTTTTAATGATAAATAATGTTATGATTAATTTGTAAAAATGAAAGATAAAAAATAAGGATGTTTACATGGAAATAAACAAGACGCAATTTGATATTAAAATTCATCTTCCCAGAATGCAGCAAATTGTATTTACCGATCTTAATCAACAACTACATGACATATTAAATACTTATCAATACTGTATAGATGACAATGCCCATTGGTACCCAGATCGAAGTACAGCCAAAGGTAAGCCCAAAGCTTTAATTTATAGTCCTGAAGGATTTACCGAATATGGATTAAAAAAACTATCGCGTGCTTGTAAACAAATCGACACAAGAGGCAGTGTTTTATTTTTTTTTGCCGATAGTCAAAAATTATCTAATTGTAATCTGATGTCCTATTCCGGATACAAAGCTATCGAAGGTTTTCAGGCGGGTGAATCTTCCGTTGGTTTCTATTTTAATTTACCTGAAAGTAAACAAATTATTGATAAAATGGCATCGTTTATAACTGGATTAGCGCAAAAATTTAGCCATAACTTTATTACTATGAATAGTAGAGAAATTCCTAGTTCAATTTATATCTTTCCTCCACGCATAAACTTATCTTTAATGGCTTACATACCTAGTCCACTACAACATAAGGATTATCCAGAAGTTTATCAATTAATACCAATTATAAAAGAGAATACCCATGTTGGTACTGTCATTGTTTTATTCGATCATTTTCCTAATAGACAAAATATTAATGATATTAAAACTATGTATAGTGTGGAATTGAAATTGCGAGAAGCAGATCTTTTACCAATGAAACACGATTTATAATCTATGACATTAATATAAAAATTTGAGAATTAAAATGGTTAAAATTATAAACAATAAATCTACTTTGTTAGATGCAACTAAAATTCTAGTTAATACTGCGGCAATTATTGCTGTAATAAAATATGATCCTGATCTCAACCCTTCACGCAGTGATATTGAAGCGATGAAAGCGATCGAAAACGGACAGAAAACAATTAATAGCAACTCAAGATTAACGGTAGAACAAAAAGCTAAAATAACTCAAGACTTTGCTGAAAAATTAGCCGAAGAAATACTTTTAAACAGAACAATTTATCATGTTGATGAAAATAGTTATATCAATGAATTAATTACCAATATGCAACATGAACATATTTCATTACCTAATGAAAAATCAGCGCAATTATTTCAGCGATTATTGGCTGCTTATCATTATTTAGTCGATTTAAAATTTACTGAAATTAAAATCATTGAAACTTATTTATACGCCTATGCTTCTGATCCAACTTTTAAAGATAACCCTATTATTAAAGCGTGGATTGAAAAAACGGATCAATCAGCCCAACAACAATTTCAAGATATGATTTATGTAGCTCGTAAATTCAATTTTATTAAAAATTATCTTAACCAATAATAAAATATATAAAACAAAGCCCTTCTTTATAAGGGCTTTTATGAGTCTTGAATAAAAAACAATTAATCAATATCGCAAAAAACGATATCTTAATTATCAGAATCGATAAGAAAAACTGGCTTTAAAGTTACGTGCCATACCATAAGTATTTTCACCAAGATAGAGTCTATAATCCTTGTTAAATAAATTATCTACAGATAGTTTAACTTCTGCTTTTGGTAAAAAGGTTGGTTGCCAACTAGCAAATAAGTTATGTAATGAATACCCTGATGAAGGTCCTAATGAATAAGCACCAAGATCAGGTAAACCATCATGATTTCTATCTTCATGCCCGGTTCGATCCTGTTTTCTGACAAATTGAGCATTCCATCCGGCTCTTATATTCCATTCTGGTATTTTAAATCCGGCAGTTAACGTGGCTGTACGAGGAGCAATAGTCGCTACATAGGTTTTGTTATGCATCCAAGGTGCTTGAGGTGCGGTATCTCGTTCCCCTTTCTGTATAGAATATGTCGCACTTGAAAACCAATATTTACTATCATAATATGCTTCAAGTTCAAAGCCTTTTACAATTAATTTACCCGGAAGATTTCGATAATTAGATTGGCCTAAAGGACATGATTTATTGGGCCCACAAATCGATCCATTAAAGCCACGAGTAACAAATATTTCATTAGTGACACGTTGCCTAAATAGCGTACTACGAACCTGTATTTTATCGTTTTCCAATATTAAATTATTAAAATCTAAAATATTACCGATTCGAATTGATAAATCGCGTTCTTTATCTAAATTACGGCTCGTCGCAGTAATCTTACCACTTCCGCCATTTTTAGGTGTAAATTGCACTTCATAAGTTTGATCTATGGTTGGCGCTTGCCATGCGTAACTGATGTCACCAAAAAAGCCAATATTATTGGTTGCTTGCCAATAAGTACCAAATCGTGGCGTCCAACCACTATATGTCACCGGAGAATAATCATGTCCAAAACGTGGATCAGGATCATTATAAGCGGAGGCATAATTTTTTGTGCCATGATTTCTTACATAATCATATCGTAGGCTAGGCGTTAAAACAAAATTGCTAACAGAAATTTCATCTTGTACATAAAAACTATAAGTTTGCTGTTTACCCGATGGCATATATGCTGGTTGAAAATAACCATGATGATAGTTTGGTTTTTTTTCATAATTCTTATAATACATTAATGTATCACGATCATGTAAATGAGCTTGTGTGCCAATCTTTAATGCGTTCTTCACATCACCAATATTAATTAAACTTACATTTTCCAATTCAATCGTTTTATCAGTATAACTGACCCAACTTTCATTACCCATGGTTCCTAACGAAGAAACTGGATTATATTTAGCTGGGCGCTTATCATGTTGTTTAGTTTTAGAGTATGTAGTATGTAGTGTTAAATCAATGAGCGGATTATAAGTTGGTTGGTAATTCCATTTAAATTGGGCTGAATCATCTGTTTGGTATCTTTTTACCAATTTCCTTAACCATGCAGCTTTATAACCATATTTTTTTATCTGTGCTGCTGTAGGAGGCGTCATTTTTTCGACATATTTTGCCGCCCACGGTTGCCAAGAATCACGTTTAGAGTGAATACCTGATAACGTAAAAGTGTGCTCTTCATTAGGTCTAATATTCAACTTACCCATGTAGCTATCCATATCATCCTCAGAAAAAACAAACCTTGATCCATCTGGCCGTTTAAAATTACCGCTATTTCGCTTGGTATAGTAAACTAAACCATCAAAGAAATTATTCTTAGTACGACCATAAACTGCGCCTGTTTCCATATTTTGATGATTATTGGAATGAAAACTATATTTAAGCAATCCTCCCACATATTTATCTGGATCAAGTAAATCAATGGCATCTTTAGTTTCCATTTTAACCACACCACCAAATCCACCATTACCAAATTTGACATCATGTGGACCTTTATTAACTTCAACTTGTTTCAATAATTCTGGTTCCACAAAAACCGAACCTTGTTGATATTTTTGGAAACCTTTTTGAGCACCGTCAACAATTATTTTGACATCTTCAACTTTACCAAATCCCCAAATATTTAATGTTTGTCCTCCCGGCCTTACCGAACCAGCAGAACTTACACCAGGTAAGGTATTAAGTAATTCGGCGACATTATCTGCTTGCTTTTGTTCAATTAAACCAGAAGAAAGTGTAGAACGACCAGCAATCACACTATTGATTTTTTTTAATTCATCCTGCGATGACGAACGAGCAATAACTGTCATGACATCATCAATATCTTCATTAACTGTTTTGCTTTTATTATTTTTTTGTTGTTCTGTTATATTGTTAGACAATTTATTCTCTTCAGGCTGTGGTGCAGCTTGAAGAGAAAAACTCATAAAGAGCATTATGGTACTCACCTTCTTATAATTCATATTTCATTCCTTCATAAAATGCATTTTTAAATTAAATTAACCACACAAATAATAATGATAATGATTATCATTACCATGTGAGAGGGATGGCAAGTATATTGGGTTTAACAAAAAATAAACAGCAAAATATAAAATTTATTTAATTTCCAATATTATTTTTAATAAAAAAAGCCATCATGATAGATGGCTTTATTTTTCGTTAAATAAAAGGAACGATTAATATCGATTAACTGATCCAAATAATTTCATTCGTTCTGTTATTTTTTCTGCTACCGGACTTAATCCATGATTAATCACTTTACGAGGGTCATTAATGTCATGATCTTTTTGTTCAGCAAATAATTTTCCAACAGCAACACACCACGTATACATATTTTCAGTATTAACATTAATTTTTGCTGTCCCTAAAGAAATCGCATGTAACATATCTTCATCACAAATTCCTGTTCCACCATGAAGCACTAATGGTATTTTTATTAAATTAGAAATATGCTGCATTTCATTAAATCCTAATTTAGCTTTTCCTTTATATAGACCGTGAGTAGAGCCCAATGCTGCAGCTAAACAATCAACATTAGTTTCTTTTACCATGGTTAAACATTGATGTGGATCTGCATAAATTACTTGAGAATTAACTATTCCATCTTCACTTCCTGCAATAGTCCCTAATTCAGCTTCTACCGAAACTCCTCTTTTGTGCGCGTAATCTACTATACGTTTGGTAATTTCGAGATTTTCTTCAAATGGTAAATGCGAACCATCAAACATTACTGAACTGAATCCTGCATTAATTGCGGCAAAACAAGATTCATAACTTTGACCATGATCCAAATGTAAAGCAATAGGTACATCAATATCTAAATAATCCATTGCATTTTTGACAATAGCATGGATAGTATTAAAGCCCAACATATGCTTTATTGTACCGCCTGATACACCAAGAATTGCTGGCGATCGATTCTCTTTTGCTGTTTTTAAAACTGTAGCTACCCATTCCAAATTATTGATATTAAATTGTCCTACAGCATAATGTTCATGATAAGCATTATTTAACATATCTTTCATTGAAACTAACATAATCTACCTCTTAATCCTTTATTTATTTATTAATTAGTTATTTAAAATATTCAGTCAAATTTCTTTCAAATCTACGTTGCGCTTTATTGACTTCAGATAAATTAGGCATTGCTTTACGAACACCTTTACGTTCAATCGAAATTGCTGCGGTTAAACTTGCAAATGAAATAATCTCTTCAATGTTCCAACCATAACTTACCCCATAGGAAAATGCCCCATGAAATATGTCTCCAGCACCTGTCGTATCAATTGATTGACAAAGAAAGCTTGGGCTAACTTTAACTTTTTTATCTTCCATATAAGCACATCCCTTTTCGCCTAATGTTATAAAAGCCGAACCTCTAGCTATTGATGTTAGTTTTTTCAATGCACTCTCTAATGACTTTTTATTTGTAAATTCATCTAAATGGGCATAAGCAAGTGCAAAATTTTCACTTGCAACTAGATAATCCGTATATTTGGCTAAATAGAGATTACTATCTCGTAACGATCCAGCATCCATGACAACTTTGACATTAGGTAATTGTTTAATGACATATTCACTTAATTCTGGTTCATGACCATCGATGAGAATAACTAAATCACGCTTATTTTCTTGTAAATATCGAATAAACTGATTCAATTTATTTTTTTCGGTAGTCGTTATTGATGGTGGAGTATTTAATTTTCGCGTAATAATAGTTCGCGAGCCATTTTCTTTATTGACGGTAATAGCAGCAAGTGGCGTAATCATCTCATCTGAAAAAATAATTTGGTCAGTTTTCACGCCAATTTGTTTAAATTCAGAGACAATTTTGTTACCGTATATATCATCATGCAAATGTCCTAAGTGGTAAATATCTTCTCCCCATAGCCCCAATAAATAAGCCGCATTTGCACAAGGGCCACCACCGCTTTCAATAAAATCATAAGCAAATGATTTACTGTTCTCTTTTGGATAACTAGTTGTAAAATAGAACTGATCATAACAAGCTAGTCCAATTGTCAGTATTGCCATAATTAATCCTTAATTATTCATTTAACTATAAAAATTGTTTTTACTAAGATTCATTAATTGCAAATAATGAGTAACTCATGGTTGAGAATAAAATTACTCGACCATGAAGTCGCAAATTATGATTGGTCTATATTTCTTGAATCACCAACAACTTTGATAGATTTAAAGAAGAATGGCACACAAAGAACAATGATTAAAATTAAACAGATAAAATAGATAGCAGTTTGACCGAAAATATTAAATAGTTTACCAATGATGATCCCCCAAACTGCAAAATCAAAATCAGCAAAAGTTGAGTTTTGGAAACCTAAATCGCCTAATGTAGGTAATAATAATGCTGGCAAGAACGCTAATAATATTCCACCAATAAAAGATGCGATAATACAACCTCGTTTGCCACCTAATTTATCCGCAAATACACCTGAGGTACCGCCACAGAAGAAATGAGGCACCATACCTGGAATAATTAATGCCATCCCCATTCCACCTAAAATAAACATACCAATTAATCCACCGATAAATGAACAAATAAAACCAACGACAACAGCGGTAGGACTAAAGGTAAAAAATACAGCACAATCGACTGCCGGTATTGAATTAGGAATAAGTTTTTGACTTATACCTTGGAAGGCTGGAACAAGATCACCTAGAATTAATCTAACACCGTTATAAACAATAGCCACACCAACCGCAAATTGTAAACCACTCAGAATGGAAAAGATGATTGGGCTTTGTTCGGTAATAGTAGCCATATATTCACTTCCGGCAACTAAGCTACAAAAAATATATATGATTACCATTACGATACCAGTTGTTACAGTTGTATCTCGTAAAAATCCCCATTTTTCAGATATTTCGGTATCGGCAAAGGAATTATTTTTATCCCCGACTCTTTTAGCAATAAACGCAGATAAATAATAACCAATCGAACCAAAATGCCCCATGGCAATCCCGCCATCATCTGTAACTTGCTTTGTGTAATTTTGACCAATTGCAGGTGAAATCGCTGACCATGAACCTAATAAAAAACCACCAATAATAATGAGTTCCCAACCATCAAATTTAGCCGCGCGTAGAACAGCTGAAAATAAACAGGCAAGAAAGAATGAATGGTGACCAGTTAAAAATATATATTTATATTTAGTAAACCGAGCAATAATTAAATTTATAATAAAGCCCAGCAACAAAATACTCATGGTTTCAACACCTAAAACTTTTTGTGCTACCGATACTATTGCTTCATTATTAGGAATAACACCACGAATACCAAATCCAGCTTCAATAATGCTACCCAATGGATTTAAGTTGCTAATAATTACACCAGCACCAGCACTTAACATTAAGTAACCTAAAATTGGTTTTAAAGTTCCTGTCAAAAGTTTATTTAATGGAGAACGCAAACAAACTAATCCTACAAAAGCAATAATTCCCATTAAAAAAGCTGGTTGACTAAAAATCTCCGTTAAAAATGAAAGTAACAATTGCATAAGAATATCTCCTTTGAAAAAACATCAAATTTCAGCTAATTGCTGTAATTTTTCACTAATGTCTTCCTCAATTTGCTTTTTATTGACATAACTACGAATAATGACAACTTTTGATTGATCAGAAAATTGTTTAGCTAAATCTTTAATGGTCACATATAGATCTGCTTTTTCACCTTCGGCATTAGCAAAATCTATTGACGCCACATCAGCCTTGATATTCAAAGTAGCACAGATATTCTTTACGTGATTAGCCGCCATTAATGAACTACCAATACCATTTCCACATACTGTCCGAATTTTTAACATTGCTAATCTCCTTTTTTCGATTTTTGCCTAACATTGAGTTTTTACTCAAAAAAGTAAAATATAAATTTCTTACAAACTTCTTATTTATTAAGTTATTTGCTGATTTTTATATTAAATAATGAAAATTTACTGATTCGTGATACATATCACACTGTTTGATACGGCGAGTGATTCAAGTCACAAAATAATAATAAAATCGAAGCTAAAATAAATTTCTGAAAGGACAACACAAAAGATTAACATTATGATTATTTTGAATAAATTAAAAATTCATTTAAACTAATAGAAAAGTGATAAATTGAATTATTCAATGTTAAAACGCTTATTTTTGTGATCTAGTTCAAAAAAGACACCATCAAAAGCACAAAAAAACAGCGATTTTTATATAAAATACAAATAGCTGGATCGTAAATAGAAATGACAAATAAATTTTTACTTAATATTTAAAGTTAAAAAAAATAAAAAGAACGAAAAAAGCGCCATTAAGGCGCTTATAAGTTATCGAATCAATCATTAAAACATCGTATTATTATTTTCTGCCTGCTCTGGTACATTTTGGATCACATCCCAATGTTCCACTATTTTTCCATCTTTAACTCGGAATATATCAACTACCGCTTTACCAAGATCATCATTATTGATTTTAGAATGGACATGTAACCACACAATATCGCCTTCTACTGATGAACGAACTATAGTAGCACTTGACTGCGGATTTTGTTTGAAGAAGCCTTCGAAATACGTAATCGCAGGTGTTCTACCATTAGCGACATAAGGATTATGTTGTTTATAATCTTCAGCCAGCGTTTTAGTTGCCTCCGTCACTTGATGCTTATTAAAGAAGTTATTATAAAAATTGATAACCAGTGTACGATTTTCTTCCTCTTGAGCGAGATTTCTTTGCTTTAGATCTTTTGCAACCGCAATACCAGTAAAACTCAACAAACAAATACCAATAACAAAGCTTTTTTTAATTACATTCATACCAACTCCAATTTCTATTTTAATTTAGATAAACTCTATCTATAATGCGTTATTAGTCTATAATGTAGACCGCTTGAATGGTAACAATAAAAACCAAATAAAACAATAAGTAACATAAACATGACTAGGTCAGCTCAATGTGACTTAATCTGTTTAGGGAAACTAGATAACGAAAATTATGACAATGACTAAAACGACAAGAAGTGAACTATTTGAATTTGACCATCCATGTCCTATTCGTGATGTTCTCGATAGAATTGGCGATCAATGGAGTCTGTTAATTCTAAAATCATTAGAACATAATGCGATGCGATTCAATTCTTTACATAGAGAAATTGGCGATATATCACGACAAATGCTGTCACGGACATTAAAAAGACTAGAAAAAGATGGTTATATCACTCGAACCGTTTATGCACAAGTCCCAGCTCGTGTAGAGTACGCTCTAGCTGAACTTGGTATATCATTTCTTAAACCAATGAATACATTAATACAGTGGGCCGATGAAAATCATCAAGCGATTTGTCGAGCGAGAAAACGACAAAATTAGTCATTATTTGAACAGTTATTTTTGAAAGGATAAAAAAGCTAACCAAATATATTGGTTAGCTAATGATTTAATTACTGACAAACAAAGTTTTCAGGATTATTAGTATCCCCTTTACCTTGATAAATCGTTTTTTGTGGATATTGGCATAAAGGACGTTGTAGGGTAACCTGACCATTTTCAATTTTTTGGGCAATTAATCTGTTTGGCGCTTGTTTTTTCTCAACCCAATTAACGAGCGACTCAAAACCATTAATTTTATCTGGGCCATCGCCTCCATTACAATGGTCAACACCAGGAGCGAGGTAGAATTTTGCAAAATCATCTACTGAATCTTTACCGCCCATAATCTTCAATACATTATTATAATATTGAATTGTTCCTTTTGGTGCGATCAGGCGATCATTCAAGCCATGCCAAATAATCATTTTACCACCCAATTTTTTAAATTGACTCAAATCGGCATTATCAGTTCCCATTATTGGACGGAATAACTCTACTGATTCATTAAAATAGTTATCAAAACCGCTGTAACCTAAGGTTTTCCAGTCAAAATTAGGATCTTGTTTAATCCAATACTTTAAATAATCCTCTGGAATAGGAAAAGGTCCTTTATTACTAGCTAAAACATCAAGTGGTGCAGTCGGTTCAATGCTAAACCATAAAGATTTGCCATTTTGATCTGTTGGTCCTTGCCAAATTTTTCTTAATGTGCGAACTTCGTCCTTATCAAGTCCTGCTTTATATAGCAATTCATCACTGATATCTACTGCTGCTGGATCACTAACTAGACCATCTTTAATACCATCTTTTTCATCAGCCAGTTCAATAATCGCTTTTCTAACTTTTTCCAGTTTATCACTATCGAGCGGTTTACCTAGCTCTTGTTGCATAACAATTTGAGGCCATATTTCTGCTGGTATAAATTTATCCCAATGGATCGCTGGTGCTGCAATATACAAACCATCATAATCCGCCGGATACCTTTGTGCTTCCATTAGCCCTTGTCTTCCACCCGTTGAACAACCATTCCAATATGCATAATTAGCAGCTTGACCATAATATGACACTATGACTTGTTTGGTTTTTACTGTCATCTCATGTACACTGCGATAAGCAAAATCAGTTACCGAATCGGCCTGTAATTTGCCATCTTTAAAGACAAATTTGCCTTCAACTAAATTACCGGTATGTCCAGTATCTGTAGCAGCTGCAACATAACCATTTTTAGCAGCTACGGCTAATTTATCAAATGGTATAAATCCTGCATATCCACCGCCACCTATTGCTTGTAATCGTTGATTCCAATTAGTCGGCAACCAAACTTCGACATTAATAGCCGGTTCTATGGATAATTCGACGCGACAAATCTGCGGTAAATCAACAATTTCTTTAGCTTTAGCGCCTCTTAAAGTATCAGCTAATTTAGAACTTGGTGAAAAACGATCGGCAATTAATTCGCTACTTACTACTTTAGCATTCTCTAATTTCAAATTTGCCAATGCGTGACAACGCTCTTCGACATTAGCTTTCGCGGAAGTCGCATAAGCAGAAGATGCTAAACAACTTAACACCGATAAAAACAATAAACTGTATTTCATCATATCCTCATTCCTATCCTCAAAAAATATAATTTATAAAACTAGTTATCATTAATATTAGTCATTAGCCGTATAAATAACAACATTAATCATGATTATTTCTATCAGTGAATATCTCTTATCGATATTAATTTAATACCTAAGATTATTTATAGAGATTAACTTAAATTAAAACAATAATTAAACAAAATTATCCGCCGTTATAGAACCGACGGATTTATTTTTTCAGTCTTTTCTCTGCTGAAACTTTTCACCGTAAAAGACCAATTGGCTATTACCTCTCAATATAGAATAGTGAAATTGTTGACGGATATTTTTTTGCTGCTGGGTTTGTTCAGCTGCATATTCAGCTAATTTATGAGCCAATAACAATTTAGCTAACCGTTTATTTGCATGTTGACTACGTTCGGTTTGTACTTTAACACTAATTCCTGTTGCTAAATGTGTTGCTCGTACCGCTGATTCGGTTTTATTCACATGTTGACCACCTGCTCCAGATGATTTCATAGTGGTAAATTCAATGGTATTGTCATTTAACTCCATAGGGTTTGCTAAACAAGTTACGCCAAAAAACCAATTTTTTCGCTTATGGTGTGGGCGATAAGGACTTTGACAGATCCATTGTATTGTCCCTAACCAACGTTGAATTAATTGGTCACATTCAACACCTTCGATCGATAATAATACTGATCGAAAAGTATTGGGTTTATCACCCAATACGCTTTCGATAATTTCAGTGGTTAGTGACTGTTGCTCAGCCTCTTTTAAAAATTGCGTTACTGCTTTAGCAACTGCTAAAGTACACTCATCGGGCCCTCTAGCAGAAGAGAAAAACAACAAAGCCATCAGTGACCTCCCTGTGTTTTATAGTTCAATATTGGTGTCAATTGTGCAATGACAGTAACAATATTAGCTTGCTGCATTGATTCAATTACACTATCAATTGATTTATAAGCTTGCGGCGCTTCTTCAAAAATAAGGCTACTATCTTCACAAATAACACGACTACCTAGTTTAGTCCGTTTGAGTTCTTGCATTGAATAGCGATTATCCAACTTACCTTTACAGTCAGCTCGACGCCATTTACGCCCAGCACCATGTGCTAATGACATAAGTAGATCATCTCGTTGAATCGGTTTGACAAGATAGCTGTAATCACCTCGTGAACCTGGCACAATCACCAGTTCATCCATTGCCGACGATGCACCTTTTCGATGTAACCAATAGCTCTGTTTATCTATGGTGACTTTTTGTAAAAAATTGTGACAAACATTAAGTACTTCATGGCCTTGAGTATTCAAATTGGTCATTAATCTTTCCGCCACAACTTGACGATTTAATCTTGCAAAAGCAACTGCATTATCATGTTTTTCAAGATAACTTAATGCATCATCACTATCATCTGCTAAGCCTTGATAACCAAAGCGTGATAATTGATTTTGCAAAATAGCATGTCCTAAACCTCTTGAGCCACTATGCACTAATAAAAAAAGTTTTTTGGCATTAAGTTGGTATTGATTAAATAATGTTGCATCAAAAATCTTACTGACTTTTTGAATTTCAGCAAAATGATTACCGCCACCAATAGTACCTAAATTATATTTGTGACGAGTATCAGGCAAATCAATATTCCCTATTTGCTTTTCTAACTTATCAATACTCAATTTGGCAAGGTTAATGTCAGTTTGCCAAAATCCCATGCCACAGCCGATATCACTACCAATTAATGCCGGATAAATTATTTCACGACTTAAATATGCTGCGCCTATTGGATAGCCTGTGCCGGGATGAAGATCGGGCATCCCCATTACTTTAACCATATTAGGTAAATTAGCTGTTGTCAGTAATTGTTGTATTGCTAAACCTTCGATCCAGGTATTTTTAGATGCTATTAACCACGTTTTATCTGATAGCACCTGTATAGAATTGTCCATATATCAATCCATTTAAATAAATAATTATTGTTATTTTTTTCAATACTGTTTAAAGATAAATTGTTAAATGAACCGATTAAATAAAACGCATACGCAACTTAACATTAATCGTTAAGAAATGTTTAATTTTATCCAGTGACAACATGATCACTATCAATACGATTTATCAATAATTGGTTTTACTTGAACGATATCAAGTTATCTTTAAACAATGGGTATAAATTAATTGGCAGGCAAAGATCAGCTAAGTGAATTGAAGTAAGAATAGAAAAAGTTACTTAATTATTGGCGGATCAACCTGCAAAGGTTTGTTAAGCAAATCATAATAAAAATCTCCTTTGCTATTTATAATGGCGCGTATGCTAATTAAATTTTAGTCAGTTGTAAAGTAACAAATTATCTTTTTTTAATAATCTATTTTTATTTTTTTACACTCGTTTTTATTGAATTAAGTATTTTATACTGTATATTTATACATATAATTATTTTTAATACGAATCATCTGGCACTATTCGTTTTTATTAATTTTTCGGAGTCTTTTCTTGAATAAATATTGTGTTGTCCTTGGGCAAGCTAATAGTTCGCTCACTGCTTATTTACCTTTAGTTGATACACCAGTAAGAGCTGGATTTCCATCTCCTGCTGATGATTATTTAGAAACAAAACTAGATCTAACAAGTCATTTAGTGAAGCATCCTAGTGCAACTTACTATATTAAAGCAATTGGTGACTCAATGATTGATTATGGCATTTATAGTGGTGATCTCCTTGTTGTCGACCGATCTTTACAACCAAAAGTAGATGATATTGTTGTTGCTGCTGTGGATGGTGAATTAACCTGTAAATGTTTAAGTTTTATCAATGGCGAACATCATTTATTGTCTGGCAATAAACTTTACCCACCTATTTCATTAGCTGGCAAAGACGTGCACATTTGGGGAGTGGTAATACATACCATTCATTCCCTACGTAAACGAGGACACTAATGATTGGCTTAATTGATTGTAATAATTTTTACGCATCTTGTGAGCGAGTATTTAATCCCAAATTAGAAGGAAAACCAATTGGTATTCTTTCTAATAATGATGGTTGTGTAATAGCTCGCTCTAATGAACTCAAACCGTTAGTCGCTATGGGTATGCCGGCCTATCAAATTCCCCCTCATATTCAAAAAAAAATTACCTTATTGAGCTCTAATTATGAACTTTATGGTGATATGAGTCAGCGAGTATTTGATACCGTTCGCCATTATACTGCGGATATCGAGCTCTATTCGATCGATGAGGCTTTCATTCATCTAAACGGGTTTAGCCATGTTTTAAGTCATTGTCAAAATTTAAAAGCAATAGTAAAACGAGATACGGGTATCCCTGTCAGTATCGGGATTGCTACAACTCGCACGCTAGCAAAATTAGCTAATCATATCGCCAAAAAACACCCTATTCATCAAGGTGTTTATTGTTTTCCGACGGATCAGGAAGAAAAAATAACTATCTTAAAGCAATTCTCAGTTGCAGATATATGGGGCGTTGGTTGGCGAATTACGCAAAGATTAAAAGAACTAGGTATTCATACCGCTTGGGATTTACATCAAGCAAATTTAAAACAAATTAGACAGTCATTTTCTGTTGTCCTTGAGCGTACCATACTTGAGTTACGTGGTATGAATTGTATTGAATTAGATGATCTGCATACAGCTAAAAAAAATATTATGACATCACGTAGTTTTGGTCATTTAACCAATGACCTATTTGATATACAAGAAGCAATTCGTGTGCATGCAAGCCGTGGCGCAGAAAAATTGAGAAAGCAAAAATCAGTTGCTAATGCCGTACTGGTATTTTTAAAAACTAATCGATTTCGACCTGAATTAGTACAATATAATCCGTCAATTGTGGTGCCATTGCTATCGGCGAGCGATGATTCAAGATTAATTATTCATGCGGCTCAAAAAGGGTTACGATCCATTTATAAGCCAGGTTTTTTATTTATGAAATCAGGTGTGATGTTACTTGATCTAAAAACTAAAGATAATTATTGCCAATCGGATTTATTTACCGCTGAAACATCAGCAACTGAAAAACACAAAAGTGAACAATTAATGAAAACCATGGATGACATTAATCAGAAAATGGGAAAAAACACTATTCACTTAGGTGGTATCAGACAAACTGCAGCATGGCAAATCAAGCGAGAGCGACTTAGCCAACGGTATACGACTCGTTGGGACGAGTTACCTTTTGTAAAATAGATAACGGATTAACCGCTAAGATAATAATTTAATCAATTGATTGAATTGAATTACCTTGTTCATTGCGAACATGCACATCAATATCCCATTTTTTTCTATATCTATCATCCTTCGATTTTTCACAAGAAATAGAAATAACATATCGAAAAGGAATTTTACCGCCATGAACTTCTGCTTTCTTCCAACCAGCTTTTAATGGTACAAGACAACGAGGTAAATAATCTTTTCCATTTACTTCGACAATATGTAAATTAGTATGATGCGCTTTATTATAAGCGGTAATAAATTCAGTTGCCTTGTTATTGATATCTAAAAATTCAGTTCTTGAATCATAGACGGGAATAGCTTCAGTTGTATTACTATCAACATTATCTGAAGACTCGGCCATTGCAAAAGGAATAGTAATAACAGTTAAAATTGCAATAATATATTTTTGTAAATGAATCTTTTTCATAAAAAAAACTTCAATAATTTAAATTGTTAAGTACAAATAAAGTTAATTTTTGCACATTATTATTAATAAAGTTAAGAGCCCATATTAACAATTGAACTACGAAAACGTTTAAGCGCAATAAGGAAAAACACACTACCGATTCCTAATAGCCACGCATACGAGGTCCAAACCACACTTAAACCAGCCCCTCGATATAAAATTGCCTGCCCTAATTCGACAAAATGGGTTGTAGGTGCAAATAACATAATATTTTGCACCACTTCCGGCATACTTTCTCTTGGCGTACTACCACCTGAAAGCATCTGTAACGGTAGAAGAATCAAAATAAATAGCATCGCAAATTGTGCGGTTGATTTAGCCACCGTCGCCATAAAGATACCGAGTGACGTTGTCACGAATAAATGCAAAGCAGCACCAATTAAAAATAAAGTAATCGAGCCCTCAATTGGCACATTTAACCAACCATGAACAACGACTAACAGTGCCCCCCACGTTGAAACAAGTACCACCAGCCCCATGGACCAAACTTTAGAAATCATGATTTGAAATGGAGTCACAGGCATTGACAGCAAGTGATCGATAGTACCATGCTCACGCTCTTTCATTAACGCCGCACCAGTTAAAATAATCGACAATGTGGTAACAATATTGATAATCTCCATGACAGAACCAAACCAAGAACGAGTTAAATTAGGATTAAAGGCCGCATGAACCTCAATATTAACCGGCAAACTGGTTGGTTTATCAATTTGATTAAAGTATTTAGTTATTTCGCTGGTGACAATTTGCGTAATATAACCATTACCAACAAAAGCCTGTCCCATTCGGGTTGCATCAATATTCAGCTGAATTTCTGGATTTTGGTTATTTAACACATCGCGTTGAAAATTAGGTGGTATATTTAATGCAAAAGTATAACTATCGGTATCCATTCCACGATCAACTTCATCCATTGAATTTAATTTAACAGGCTTATTAAACATTGGTGGATAAAGCGCTGCGATAATTTGCCTTGATAAAGGCGAATCGTCTTCATCAACCACCGCAATTGAAGCATGATGAAGTGAATCTGAAGTTGCGGTGGCTGCGGTATAAATATCCAGCGTAAAGCAGTAGGCGATTAACAATAACATGATTGGATCACGAATCAATCCCCATAACTCTTTAATACCTAAGCGATAAATATTAATAAAACTTTGCATAATATCTATCCTTCTTGTTTCTTGAGGAGGAATATACTTGCACCAAGTATAATCGGAATAGTGATAAGTAAAGTAAATATCGAGTTATGTAAATCAAAAAATCCTAATGCCTTATTGAAAACACCCCGAGCAATAATAAGCATATGGGTAGTTGGATAGACTTCACCAATATATCTCCCACTCCCTTCTAATGATGCTACTGGATTGAGTAACCCCGAAAATTGTATCGCCGGTAACATAGTACCAACACATGTCAAAAATATAACCGCAATTTGACTACGTGTTACGGTTGAGGCAAGTAAGCCAAAGCCTGTCGCAATAATACAATAAGCCAATCCAGCTAAACATAAAGTTAGCAAACTTCCTTTTATCGGTACACCAAATATCGTAACCGCCATAAGTAGCAGTAATAAGAAGCTAAGCATCGAAATAACAATATAAGGAACTTGTTTACCTAATAAAAACTCAGTTCGAGTAACAGGCGTTACATATAAGTTAATTATTGATCCCATCTCTTTTTCACGCACTACGGATAATGCCGCTAACATTGACGGAATCATTAAGAGTAAAATAGGAATGACCGCAGGCACCATCGCTTGCAAACTTTTAATATCTGGATTATAACGATAACGGGTCTCAATATTTGCCAATGAGCTAGATGCGGTACCGGTGGTGGTTTTTATTTTGTCACTTAACCACGCAAGGTGCATACCTTGTACATATCCTTTAATTGTGTCGGCACGTAATGGCATGGCCCCATCAATCCAGATACCGATATTAACTGGATCACCGCGTTGAATATCATGGCCAAAATTAGGTGGCATTTCAATAGCCAACGCTATCTCATTACTTCTCATCCTATGGTCCATATCATCATAATCAGTGATTGGCGGTTTCTCAATAAAATAACGCTTAGAGCCAGATAAATTAGTAATATAGTTTTGACTGGTAATCGTTTGATCACGATCTAATACTGCAAAATTTAAGTCCTCAACATCCATCGTGATACCATAGCCCATCACCAACATTAATATCGCTGAACCTAACAGTGCCAATAAAGCGCGCAATGGATCACGAGATAACTCAAGTGTTTCACGCCATAGACAACCAATCAAACGAGTTAGACTAAATCCTTGTAGATGATGCGCATTGATTTTAACTTGCTCATTATCATTAACTACAGCTTTAGGCATTTCACTAACTTTTTCATCATTACTCGTATCATCAGCGCCTGCATCAACTAAATATCGAATAAAAGCCTCTTCAAGGGTTTTCGCATCTTTAGAATGAATGATATTATCTGGCGTATCACTGGCTAAAACTTTACCAGCATGCATTAACGAAATCCTATCACAACGTGCCGCTTCATTCATAAAATGAGTAGTGATAAATACGGTGACTTTATCTTTTCGGGAAAGCTCAATAATTAAACGCCAAAAGTCATCACGAGCAATCGGATCGACACCGGAAGTAGGTTCATCAAGAATAAGTATTTCAGGATTGTGAACCACAGCGACCGATAAAGAAAGTCTTTGCTTAACGCCTAACGGTAGACTATCTGGCAAACTTTTTAATTCATTTTCCAAACCAAAACGCTTAACTAACTCCTCAACTCGTGCTGGTATTTTACTTTCTTCAATACCAAATAGACGAGCATGTAACACGAGGTTTTGTTCAACCGTCAATTCACTATAAAGTGAGAACGCCTGCGACATATAACCTAAATGGCGTCTTACATTAATATCACTGGCATCAACCGGTTTACCAAATAACCACGCTTCACCTGACGAAATTGGTAATAGACCAGTTAACATCTTCATGGTGGTTGATTTACCGCAACCATTTGATCCTAAAAAACCAAAAATCTCACCTTGTTTTATGGAGAAATTAACATGATCAACCGCAATAAAATCGCCAAATTGCTTAGTTAATCCTTTTGCTTCGATTGCTACTTTTAAATCTTGATTTAAATCTAATGGAGGGATTTCAACGGCCTGATAACCTTCTCTAGCATCTTCAGGCATTAATTGAATAAAAGCATCATCTAAATTATCTTTTGCTGTTTTGGCTAACAACGCTTGTGGTGTACCTGTTTCGAGGATCTTACCGCCATACATTGCCACTAACCAATCAAAGTTTTGTGCCTCATCCATATACGCGGTAGCAACAATGACACTCATTTGTGGACGTTGCTCACGGATTTTATTAATGAGTTGCCAAAATTGTGCACGAGAAAGCGGATCAACACCAGTTGTTGGTTCATCAAGAATAAGTAAATCGGGGTCATGAATTAAAGCCGAACATAAACTTACCTTTTGTTTCATCCCACCAGAAAGACGACCTGCAGGCCGAGATAAAAAAGGATATAAGCCGGTACTTTTGGTTAACTCATCGATACGTCGCCGTCTTTCAGCTGCATCATTACCAAATAAACGGGCAAAAAATTGTAAATTTTCTTCGACTGACAGTGTTGGATAAAGATTTTTACCTAATCCTTGTGGCATATAAGCAATACGGGTACATACGTTTTGACGATGGATTTTATCTTTCATATCCCCATCTAAAACGTAAACTAATCCCTCTTGGATGACATGCGCGCCAGCTATCAAAGACAATAGACTCGATTTACCCACCCCATCGGGACCAATCAATCCCACCATGCATCTTGGTGGGATGGCAATACTGACATCATTGAGTGCACAAGTTTTTTTATAATGTAATGTTACATTGCTGACATTAACAACTGCATCTTCAATGGTTTTACCTTCTGCAAGTAACGTCAAATCCTTTTTATCCGATTCTGACATATGCTATCTCCAATTATTTTGTTTGGCATTTTGCAACATCAGATAAACCAGCAGGCCATTCCGTATTAGGATCAAGTCTAACCCATGCAACGCCTGGAAGACCGGTTTTAACATGAGTGATATAACACCTTAACAATTCTGGGCTTAATTGTGCTTTAACTCTAAACATCAATTTTTGACGTTCATCTTTGGTTTCAACAGTTTTAGGCGTGAATTGTGCAACACTAGATACAAATGAAATTTTGGCTGAAATAGCTTTACCAGGTAAAGCATCCAACACTAATCTTACTTCATCACCAATTCCTACTTTTCCAGCAATCATTTCAGGTAAAAAGAAAGTCAAATAAACATCTGACAGATTGACTAGATTTAATACTTTTCCGCCTGAAGGTAAAACTTCACCAGGTTGGGCTATACGATATTGAATACGTCCATCGACAGGAGCGATTAAGGTACTATCATTAATATCAGCTTGAATTTTATTGATATTCGCTAACGCTACATTTATCGCTGATTTAGCACTTTCTACACCAGCTTGAGCAGCTTCAATTGCAGCATCGGCAGCGGTAACTTGTGATTTAGCTGAATCTAATGCCGCTTTGGCACTATTTACCTTAGCTGTATCATCATCAAATTGTTGTACTGAAATCGCTCCTTTTTGATAAAGCGCTGTAGTACGTTGTAAATGTTTTTTAGCTATATCTAAGTCACTTTCTCTTTGCGTAACACCCGCTAAAGCTGCAACTTTATCACTCATTTTTAAAGCTACTTGTGCTTTTGATGTCGCTTCATTACTCATAGCTTGTCGATGTTGAGCTTGAGCTTCATTTAATTGCGCTTGTAACGTATCAGTTTGCATAATAACTAGCGGTTGACCTGCAGCGACAAAATCACCTTCTTCAACATTAATCTTTTCAATTCTACCGGCTAGCTTAGTAGAGATGTTGATTTCAGTAGCTTCAATACGTCCGTTGCCACTAGTAAAATCGGCACCATAGCCATCAGGTTTAAATTGCTGCCACAAAATAAAACCAATAACAACAACCACAACTGCAATAACAATCCATTTTTTGTTTATTTGTTTCATGAATAACACCTTATTCTAAAGTGACAAATCTATAATAAACCTTAACGAAAAATTTAATCGTTAGAAGCGATTTATTTTCAATATGATCATCATAGCAAATGTATTTTATAAATAATATCAACTCTCAAAACAAACGCAGTAAAAGCTAAAAAAGGTCATTTATAATTTTAAATATAGATTACAATAAACGTAGATGACGATTTATAAAGAAAAGCAAAAAAATGAATATCTAATTAATTTAATTGAGAATATTTTAATATATTATTGATTTAGTCAATGGAATGAAGGTAATAAAAAAATTAAACTCCAAATCAATATAAAATTAATTTGGAATTATCTTATAAATGTTAAACGATTATTTTGAAAAAGATCATAAATCCGGTCTAAATCGTCTTAATTCTTTTAATGGAATATCACCTTGAACTGTGCATTGAATCATGACTTTGCCACTAAACCTATCATATTCAAGAAACAATAAATTTTCAGCGGTGCCTCTTACTGGAGAGTCATTGGTTAATACATGTTTATTCTCAGACCAAACTCCATTTTTATAAAATAACGCATTGGCAACATCAAGCGTGCCATCAGCCGATATCTGCCAATCAACCCATGGTAACGCACTTTTAATCTCTTCAAAGGTATTATCGGTGTTAAATCCCCAATAATAGTACTTTAGATGATCATCGTTAATATATTGAGACTGATCAAAACTTTCGATTTTTAAACCATTAAAGATAATCGGTGGATCAAATGTAAGTCTATTTTTTTGGGGATGATTAATAGATTTAGTGGCAAATTTGCTATAACCATTTGGTAAATTTACGATTGGAAAATAATTACGATATTTTTTTTGATTTAAATCCGAAAAAAAAGTCTTATCACATTGGGTAAAGCTTTTTAATAAATGACTAAAATCATCATCAAATGATGGATTTTGTGCATTTGCGAAAAATGGCATGAGTAAACCAATAAACCATAATAATTTAATCTTCACTGTCTATTTCCTTATTAGTTATTGATAATAAATTTTTACTTTGAGTAGCTTTAAAATAAGTTATTATAACAATAATGACAAATAATATTTAGCCTATCTTTAACTATAATAGTAGCGAAATATTCAATGATTAAACAATTAGTTGCTAATCAATAACCGTCTAACAAAATAGCAACAAACTATTGCTAGCAGTGCTGTAAGGAAATATAGTAATTAAATATATTTTTCCCAGCGGACTTATTTAATAAAGGTGATTTTATGGCTCTTCCTTCTTTTTTGACAATTTATAATGAATTAATATCCACGCCAACTATCAGTAATGTAACCAATGAAAAATTAGATTATTCCAATAAGCCACTAATTGACAAATTAGCGCAATGGTTTGCTGATTTAGGTTTTACAATTGACATTCAACCTGTACCAAATACTCGTAATAAATTTAATATGTTAGCCACCTATTCCAATAGTGACAATAAAACTCAAGGCGGCCTATTATTGAGTGGTCATAGTGATACTGTGCCATTTGATGATGGGCAATGGACAAAAGATCCATTCAAGTTAACCGAAGAAAATAATAAGCTCTATGGGCTAGGCACGGCAGATATGAAAGGATTTTTTGCATTTATATTAGATGCATTACGTGATATCGATCTTAAAACATTAACTAAACCAATTTATGTATTAGCCACCGCAGACGAAGAGACATCAATGGCTGGCGCTTCATTTTTTGCCCAACAAACGCAACTACAACCAGACTGCACGATTATCGGCGAACCTACCTCATTGATTCCTATTCGTGCTCATAAAGGATTTATATCTAATTCAATTAAAGTTATTGGTAAGTCAGGCCATTCAAGTGATCCAGACAAAGGTATTAATGCTATCGAAATCATGCATTTAGTGATTGAAAAATTACTTATTTTGAAACAAAAATTCAAAGAACAATATCATAATGATGGTTTTAGCGTACCTTATCCAACCATGAATCTTGGCGTTATTCATGGTGGTGATGCAGCTAATCGTATCTGTGGCTGTTGTGAATTGATTATTGATATTCGGGTATTACCAGATAACGATATTGACTCACTTTATAATGCCCTTTGTGAAGCATTACAACCCGTCATGGACCAATATCCTAATCGAGTTTCCATCGAATATGAGGTATCACCAATACCGGGCTATGAATGTAAAAAAGATCATCCAGCATTAAATCATATCGAAAAACTGGTTGGTCACACCGCGCAAACCGTTAACTACAGTACTGAAGCGCCATATTTAAATCAAATCGCCCCAACTATTGTGTTAGGACCAGGCTCAATTGAGCAAGCTCATCAACCAGATGAATTTATCTCTATGGATTTCTTAAAACCGACCAAATTAACCATTGAAAATTTAATTAAAGATTTTTGCTTATAAATCAATATATTCGCCGGCAAAGTCGGCGAATCAGCTTAATGCTATTAGAGTAAATAGTTCATTACTTTTAAATTAAGACGGTATACACTCCTCAATATTTTTTACAAAAACTTACTTTTTCATCCTACATTTATCACTTAATAAAATTTATTTATAAAGTTATCTAACCACTACAATCATCAATAAAATTTTTCTGTAAATAGTGATACTAAATGATATTAATGAATCATTTTCATCTTAAGGTGGTATACACTTCTCAATATTTTTTACAAAAATTAGCTTCTAAATTAATCCAAGCTATCATCTTTATGTATATTTCCCCATTGGCAAAGCATATCTAATACAGGCACTAGTGTTTTACCCCGTTCTAATAGTCCATATTCAACTTTTGGTGGAATTTGCGGGTGTTCTTTTCTAAAAATTAATTTATCTCTCTCCATTTCTTTTAAAGTATTACTCAATGTTTTAAAGGAAATTTCTTTAATGCTACGTTTTAGTTCATTAAAGCGCATAGATGGTTGATTTTCATTTAACCAATAAAGAATAATAATCTTATATTTTCCTCTGATCATCGAGAGCGTGTAATTAAATCCACTATTCTCGAAATTATCTTCTGCACAATGATGCTTTTCCATATTTACACTCTCCTTAAAGATAGTACATAACAACAATTACCGTACTTCAAAAATAATTGTATCAATATTACTATGACAAGATGATTTATCACAACAAAAAGGAATATTGAGAATGAAACGAACTTTAGTGATTGTAGCCCATCCAAATTTATCATCATCAAGTGTTAATCGATGCTGGCTTAATAAATTAAATCAATACTATGAACAACTAACCATACATGATATATATTTATGCTATCCAACCCAACAAATAGACGTTAAATTTGAACAAAATTTAATTGAAAACCATCAGAATTTAGTCATTCAGTTCCCAATATATTGGTTTAATTGTCCACCACTGTTAAAACAATGGTTTGACGACGTTTTTACTTATGGTTGGGCTTTCGGTTCTTTAGGCGATAAATTAAATAACAAAAAAGTGGCTTTAGCGGTTTCAGCTGGTATTAAGAAAACAGATTATTCCTGCACAGGACAATATCAATATACGCTTGAGGAAATATTAAAACCTTTCGAATTAACAATGAATTACGTTCATGCTGATTATCAGCCTATGTTTGCACTTTATGGCGCAAACAATGAACCAGATTACCCAGATAAAATTACTTTGAATGAGGTAAATAAAAGTGCAGATGATTATGTTAATTGGATGAAAAAATTAGGAATATTAATCTAAATGACATAATTATTATCAAAATCACAAATAAAATAATTTTATTAAGGCCGTTTAATAACCAAATTAGTCCTAAGGAATTAAGTTCAGATAAGCAAAAATAAGATGGTATAGACTTCTCAATATTTTTTACAAATATGGTCATCTCGATATAGTAAAAATATATAAGAAAAGTCATGTTTTAATTATTGTTATCGTTTTAATTTTGATTAGTTTGATTAGTAATAGCCGACAATGTCGGCGTAATTGATTAAACTTGAAAAGAGGCAAAATCAGTGGCAATTTCAGTATTAGCAAAGACGCGCCTTGCTTCATTAACCAGTTTTTGATTATCTTGTATACTATATCTAGGGCTAATATGCGTTATGATTAACCTTTTAGCCTTAGCTTGCTTAGCAATGTTGGCTGCATGTATTGTCGTTGAGTGCCCACGTTCAATGGCTTTTGCCTCAAAAGCTTGCTCCTGAGTGGCCTCATGCACTAATAAATCGACGTTTTCGGCTAAATCAATGGATGCTTGACAAGGAATGGTATCACCCAATATAGCTACTTTTTTGCCTCGTTTAATATCGCCCTGATAATCCTTACCATCAATCGTTCTACCATCTTCTAAAGTAACAGTTAACCCTTCTTTTAAAACGGCGTAGTGTACACCAGGATTAATATTATCTTGCTGCAATTTGTCAATATCTAAGCTTGGAGGCAAATCCTTTTCAACAATACGATAACCAAAACAAGGGACTCGATGTTGCAATAATTTAGCTTCAACGCGAAATTTATTATCTTCAAATACTAAGCTATCTTGTTCAAGTTCAATAATATTTAAAGGGTAAGTAAGCCATGAAGAACTAATTTCAATCACTGTTTGAATAAATTGTTTAATACCTTTAGGTCCAACTAACGTTAATGCCGATTGCTTTTGCATTAATGAACGAGTGGTTAACACACCCGGTAAACCAAATAGATGATCACCATGCAAATGAGTCAAAAATATCATCTCCAATTTAGCTAAACTAAAATTGGCCTTTTGCATTTGCATCTGCGTTGCTTCACCACTATCAAACAGCCATAATCGCCCTCGTTCTTGTCGAAGATCAAGCATAACACTACTTACATTACGTTCTGCGGTTGGTGAACCGGCACTTGTCCCTAAAAAAGTTAATTTCATATCAAGATCAAATTGTCATTTAAAATTTTATTATATACTGAGAATAACTATTGATAATTTTATTTTGCTATAAGAAATAGAAAAATTATTATAATAGTAACTATAATAATTAATTCATTTATAACAGAACGTTAAAACCAAAATGGTTATATCACACAAATCAGTACAATAATTTAAATAAAGATTTAATCTTGTACTTTATTTAAGATAAAGATCTAGTTGTTTTGCTCGTTGAAAATTTAGTTCAGCAAGGCAAGAAAATTTCATCATATCTAGCGCATTATCAATTGCTCCACCACCTAACGAACGTGCAAAATCACACTGCAGAGTGCGATATTTAATAAATTCTTGGTTAGATTTTTCCAATCTAGTTTTAGCAATTACGATGTATTCTTTATCTTCCCACCAATTATCAAGTTTATTGAAAAATTTCTTTTGCGATTTATCTAACTCAGCTTGACTAATATAAAAAATTTTTTCTAAACATTCAGTCAGGGCTGCTTCTGAAGGCTCGCGACCACAGTAGATGCGCAATTCGTACTGATTTAAATCAGCATATTTTGAATTAGCAAAAACCACTAGTGGCATAAAAATAATAAATATAGTCATTAATTTCATTATTTTCATAAAATTTTAAAATCCTTTTGATCACTTAAAATAAATCTAACCAATTGATTTATAATATATATTATACGTTTTTACGTTCAATGGTCTGTTCGCCCCAAAAGAGCTTATCAGCTTTAGTTTTAGCGAAAGCGCGTTGTAACACTTCATTGCTACCTTCTTCCCAAATTTGTTCTGCTAATTTTTCATCATCATTAGCGAGTTCAAAAATAGCCTCGGCAATTTCAATAGAAGTTTCACGAATATTTGCCCAAGATCGAATATCATGTATTTCTTTTTTGGTACTATTCATATTTATTCTCCTTATTTGCTAAGATTACAGGTAAAATATACCCAATTCGCACAAAACACAATAGGTAACACTTTTTATGCTAACTATCATCTCTCCAGCCAAAACCCTTGACTATCAAAGTCCATTAATCACTACAACCCATACCCTACCTGACTGTTTAGAGGCAACAAAACAACTTATTGCTGTTTGTAAAAAGCTAACTAGCGATGATTTAGCTAAATTAATGTCTATCAGCCCCAAACTTGCGGCAGTTAATTATGAAAGATTCCAGAATTGGCATCCTGATTTTAATTTACAAAATGCCAGACAAGCGATCCTAGCGTTTAAAGGCGATGTATATGAAGGTCTACATGTTGAAGATTTTACTGCTAGTGACTTGCAATTTGCGCAATCGCATTTACGTATTCTGTCTGGATTATATGGTTTATTAAAACCACTTGATTTAATTCAACCTTACCGTTTAGAAATGGGTATCCGGTTAAAAAATGGTGACAAGACTAATCTTTACCAATTTTGGGGAGAAAGCTTAACCGATAAACTCAACGAAGAGTTAGCAAAATCATCTCAACCAACCTTAATTAACTTAGCCTCTAATGAATATTTTAAAGCGATTCAAGTTAAACACCTAAATGGCAAAATTATTCAACCGATATTTTTAGATAAAAGCAAAGATGATTATAAAGTGATCAGCTTTTACGCTAAAAAAGCGCGCGGATTAATGAGCCGATTTATTATAAAAAATAACATTAATAATTGTAATGATATTAAAAGTTTTAATTTAGATGGCTACCAATTTGATTCTAATCGCTCAACTGAATTAGAATGGTACTTCACCAGAAAACATGCATAGAAAGATATATTAAGATGGAATTTCTAATCACATTATGGCAGCAGTTTTTAACTACCTTACCTTTATTTATGTTAATTTTGTTAGGTTATATTGCTGTAAAAATGGGCCGTTGGCAAAAAACAGTAACCGATAGTGTCACTAAATTCACTTTTTATATTGCTTTCCCAATTATGCTCTTTCAAATTATGAGCCACTTTTCTGAACATTCAGAAATCGATATTAATCTTTTATTAGTTTTTTTTGGTGGCTCATTTATTGTTTTTGCCTTGAGTTGCTTTATTGCGGTTAAATTTTTTAAACTTAATGGTTCTGAAAGTACCATGTTTGCTATGGGTGGAATTTACACAAATACGGTATTTGTTGGTATTCCAATTATCAATATGTTATTGGGTGAAAAAGCGATTCCCATAGTCGCCATTATCGTAATATTTAATGCTTTAATTTTATGGACTTTAGCAACAGTATCCATTGAATTTGTGCAAATGGGTAAACTCTCAAGCAAAGGTTTTATCAAAGCCTTTAAAAATGTATCCAAAAATCCAATCATCATCGGCATATTTGTCGGTATAGCCGTTAATTACATCGGTATACCTTTACCTATATTTATCGAAAAATCGACCAAAATGGTTAGTGATATGACCGCACCGCTATCATTAATCGTATTAGGTATGGGGCTGGCTGAATATAAAATTCGTAACGATCTCCATATCACTATAGCAATCTGTATTATCAAATTGTTTGTGTTACCAATTGTGACCTATATACTAGGTAAATTGTTAGGATTACCTCTTTTAGAGCTACAAGTTATCGTATTATTAAGTTCAGTATCAATAGCCATAAATTGCTATATGATGGCAAGGCAGTTTGAGGTTTTACAAGGTCCTATTGCTTCTAGCTTATTGATATCAACGGCGTTGTCATCGATAACAACACCGTTAATTCTATCAATAATGTTACAGTTACCTTTTGCCTAAGATAAACTTATTTCACCGCAAAATTTTTGAACTTATGGTGTAAAATCAAAGCAAAAACAATAACCGCACTACCAACAGTGAATCGCCCCCAATCTATTGATTGGTGCCAAATAACAACATTAACTAAAATACCAGCCGGAATAACCAAATTATTCATAATCGCCAATGTACCAGAATCGACTTTAGTCGCACCTAAATTCCATAAAAAATAACATAATCCCGAAGCCACAACACCTAACCAAATAATAATCCCCCACTGTAATTGAGTGGTAGGCAGTTTGTCAGCATTACCAAATAATAACCAACCAATAGTTGCTACAACTATTGCGCCAAAATAGACCCAAGCAAAAGCTTGATGTTGCGGTAATGGATAGAGTTCCATAATACGTTTATAGCCGACTTGCCCTAAGGCAAAGACGATATTGGCCCCCTGAATTAATAAAAAGCCAATGATAAAATCACGACTGATGTGATCATAACGGATAATTGCCGCACCAATTACCGCTATAATGGCCGTTAATAAATAATTAAGTCTTAGTCGATGCCCTTGCAGTAAATCATAGATGATGGTGACATAAATTGGCGTTGAAATGGTAAATAATAGAACCTCTGGCACCGAAATATATTGAAATGAGTTGTAATAAAAGAAGTACATAATTCCTAATTGGCATGCACCTACTCCCATCAAAAGCAACATCTGCTTTACAGAGACATTTTTAAAACGTAAAAAAGGAATAAAGGTAATAAAAGCCAGCAAAACGCGCATGACTACCGCAAACCAAGTATCAACTTGACCACTTAAATAAACTGCAATAAAACTAAATGAAAACGACCAAACAATGGTGACAAAAATAAGGTAATACATAGCAAACTTGTACCGAAAATAAAAAGTCAGGCATGGTAACAATTCATATATCGGTTGTAAACATTTTGATGCACTAATTGATTACAACCATAACAATAATTATTTCTTACTCCAATTATTCATTGATTGTTTTTTCAATATAGATATATTTATTTTCATTCGTTATTGGAATATCGTCAGGATTCCACATATAATTTCTAGCAATCTTAAATAAAAACTTATTATTTTTTCTATAAATTGAAATAAAATATTTTGGATTGATATAAATTTCATCAAAATTTTCAGCATTATCGATATTCAATTCTGGTAACTCTTTATTATCTGTAGCATTATTTTGTAATAATTGTTTAGCTTGATCAAACGAATAGATACCGGCTCTGCCATAATCAAGGTAGAAATGATTAACCAATTTAGTTTTATCAAAGATTAAAACATAGTAACCAACTGTACCACGTTCAGACTCGCCCTCAATAAGAAACACGTTAAATAAATTATTTGCAAAACTTTTGTACAAATATCCATTAAATGAAGTACTGTCAATGAAACTACCGAGTGGTATAGAAAAATCAAATTTTTTATTTGATTTTAAAAAAAGTAAATTACAATTAAATTCTTCTATATCAGGGAACCAATCACATTTAATTCGATTATCATCAAATACCCACAACTCTCCCTCAGTAGATTGTATCGGAATTTCCTGATCGTAATACTGCCAAGATGTTAAATCTTTGAAATTTGTTGCTTTACAACAACTAATCCAGCTTAGATAAAAAAACATCATCGATAACCAAAAATATTTCATATATTGTCCCTATTATTCGAAATCCTTTTTATTCATATTGATATCATACAAGGCTTGATTTATGAGCGATAACAAATCAAGCCTTTTATTGCAATTCCGCCAATTCTACAATTAAAACGTATTAATGATACTATTATTCTAATTGAAACAAAAAGATAGAATTTTATTATAATTTACCAATGTTTAAGTTTTGATTAGAAAATGATAGCAGCATTTTTGTTTTTATCGATGGCTTGCTCATTTACTATGACAAATATAGTTACCCAATTAAATAATAATCGAATAATGATTACTTCGACGCTGAAATACAACAGCGAGCATCAATTGATATGATATGAATTACTCTATAAAACATAAAGTTAATTGCACATTTTCAATTAAATTTAGATTAAGTATTAACAATACTTATGACTTAATTTTTAAATATTTTTGCTAATAAAATCAAAAAATCTTATTGTGATGATGATTTCTAAGTTATAGAAGTATATTGGGAATATTTTCAATATTCTTTGAGTTGGAGATACAGCTATTGTTATCTCTCACTTTCACTGCTTAAGACTAATATAATATTTTCTAAACCACTTTTTCTCATTAAAGTTTTTATATATTACTTTTAACAAAATTTTTGTTTGTTAAAAAATAACAAACATGAAAATCAATAGTAAATTCATAGAGATAAAACTGAATTATTCAAAAAGTGTTAAATATGCCATAATATAAAGAAATTTATTTTAATGGTGTTATATGTATTTTTGTTATATATAACTGCCTCCTTTTGTCAATTCGAGAGTAATTATCAGTGTTAACAACAAGCAATATCACAATGCAATTCGGCAGTAAGCCACTATTTGAAAATATTTCTGTCAAATTTGGTAATGGTAATCGTTATGGATTAATTGGTGCTAATGGGAGTGGTAAATCCACCTTTATGAAAATTATTGGTGGCGATTTAGTGCCAACTTCAGGCAATGTATCGCTTGATCCACATGAAAGATTGGGTAAATTACGCCAAGATCAATTTGCTTTCGAGGAGTTTACTGTTCTCGATACCGTAATTATGGGACATACAGAATTATGGCAAATCAAGCAAGAACGTGATCGCATTTACTCGTTAGCAGAAATGAGTGAGGAAGACGGTTTTAAAGTCGCTGATTTAGAGACCCAATATGCCGAAATGGGTGGTTATAGTGCGGAGGCGAGAGCTGGTGAATTATTGCTTGGAGTTGGTATTCCTATCGAACAACATTATGGTCTAATGAGCGAAATTGCTCCAGGTTGGAAACTACGGGTATTATTAGCCCAAGCGCTATTTTCAAATCCAGATATTTTATTACTCGACGAACCAACCAATAACTTAGATATTGATACTATCCGTTGGTTAGAAGATACCTTAAATGAACGTGAAAGCACAATGATCATCATATCCCATGATCGCCATTTTCTTAACATGGTCTGTACCCATATGGCCGATATGGATTATGGTGAACTTCGTATTTATCCTGGCAATTATGATGATTATATGACTGCCGCTACTCAAGCAAGAGAACGTTTATTAGCTGATAATGCGAAAAAGAAAGCACAAATAAGTGAATTACAATCCTTCGTCAGTCGCTTTAGCGCTAATGCCGCTAAATCAAAACAAGCAACATCTCGAGCTAGACAAATTGAAAAAATAAAATTGGAAGAAGTCAAGGCATCCAGCCGACAAAACCCATTTATTCGCTTTGAGCAAGATAAAAAACTATTTCGTAATGCACTAGTGGTAGAAAACCTCACTAAAGGTTTCGACAATGGTCCTTTATTTAAAAATCTTAATCTCATGGTCGAAGTTGGCGAAAAAGTAGCAATTTTAGGGACTAACGGTATCGGTAAAACTACCCTACTTAAAACCTTGATGAATGAATTAACACCAGAACAAGGTGATATTAAATGGTCAGAAAATGCCAATATTGGTTATTATGCGCAAGATCATGAATATGAGTTTGAACAGGACTTAACTGTATTTGAATGGATGAGTCAATGGAAACAACCTAATGATGATGAACAAGCGGTACGTAGTATTTTAGGTCGATTATTGTTCTCCCAAGATGATATTAAAAAGCAAGTTAAAGTTCTATCTGGTGGTGAAAAAGGCCGTATGCTGTTTGGCAAATTGATGATGCAACGACCAAATATCATTGTCATGGATGAACCGACTAATCACCTTGATATGGAATCGATCGAATCATTAAATATGGCATTAGAGCTTTATCAAGGAACGTTATTTTTTGTATCGCATGATCGCGAATTTGTCAGCTCACTGGCTAGCCGTATTATTGAAATCACGCCAGAAAAAGTGATTGATTATACAGGTAATTATGAAGATTACTTGCGAAGTCAAGGCATCGAATAAAGCTGCATAAAAATCAATAAAAATAGCCACATAAGTGGCTATTTTTTTATTGGCTGGTTATAAAGAATTAAAAATCTAATTCATCCCACCAAATATCGATTAAAGCGCTGGTTTTAACATTTTTTAAACCATGACTCTCAAGCCATTTAGTGACATTGTCACGATCTTCTTCAGTACAGTTACCTAATTTCTGGGTACAAATAATCCCCTTCCAAGTCAAATAACCACTTCCTTCGTAAGCCAAACCATTAGCTTGTATTGCTTCAACGATAAATTGATCGACAACGTTATCGATGGTTTCTTCATTAGTACCTTCGTCAAATGACCAGCTTACAGTAAAACCTAACTCTTTAAATTCTTCAATATGTAATTTTTTTCTTAAACGACGACTGCGATTAACCTTAGCCATAATAATATCCTTCTGCTTTAAATAATTTAGTTAGTTTTAGAATATGTATGATGGCTTGATTGCTTCATACTATTCTGATGATTTTTAGAAGTTCGAGATTTATCAGCACTTCTTCTTTTTGTTGGAGCTCGTTTTGCTGGCGCTTTTTTGGCTGGCTCCGCTTTAATTTTAGGATCGACTTCAAATCCTTGAGTAAAAATTTCTGGAATCGGCTTTCTAAGCAATTTCTCAATTGATTTTAATTGAGGAAGTTCATCAATACAAACTAGCGATATAGCTTGACCTTGATTTTGCGCTCGCCCTGTTCGACCAATTCGATGAACATAATCTTCTGCTACTTGTGGCAGCTCATAATTAATAACATAAGGTAATAACTCAATATCCAATCCTCTGGCGGCAATATCTGTAGCGACTAATGCTCGTATTTGTCCCGACTTAAAATCAGCTAACGCTTTCGTTCTGGCGCCCTGACTCTTATTACCATGAATTGCTGATGCTTTAATGCCATCTTTGGTTAACTGTTCCGCTAGATGGTTAGCGCCATACTTGGTTCGAGTAAAAATTAACACCTGTTGCCATTGATTTTTGCCAATTAAATAAGAGAGCAATTCACGCTTACGACGCTTATCCACCCGATGCACATATTGCGTAATTTGCTCAGATGCACTATTGGTTTTCGCCACAGCAATCGATTCAGGCGAATTTAAGATGGTATTCGCTAATCCTTTTATCTCGTCAGAAAAGGTGGCAGAAAAAAGTAAATTTTGGCGTTTTTTCGGTAATTTAGCGATCACACGTCGGATATCATGGATAAAGCCCATATCTAACATACGATCAGCCTCATCCAGAACTAAAACTTTTACAGGCGAAAGATCGACAGCATTTTGGTGCACTAAATCTAATAATCGTCCTGGTGTGGCAATTAAAATATCCACCCCACCGCGAAGTTTCATCATTTGTGGATTGATACTAACACCACCAAATACCACTAATGAACGAATAGATAAATATCGACTATAATCACGAATATTTTCACCGATTTGCGCTGCTAGCTCACGTGTTGGAGCTAAAATTAATGCATATAAAGGACGTTTACCTTTTTTCGGTTCTGAGTTAGGTGAATTTTTTAAATGCATTTGATGCAATTTTTGCAATATGGGTAAACCAAAACCAGCAGTTTTACCGGTACCGGTTTGGGCACTAGCCATTAAATCTTTACCTGACAGTATTACGGGAATAGCTTGTTGTTGGATAGGAGTGGGATCGGTATAGTGTTGCTCTTCAATAGCTTTTAATATCTTGGCATCTAAGCCAAGAGAGTCAAATGACATGTAATGATTCCTAAATAATCGAAAAAAATAAATAATCAACAACATTATAAAGCAATTTAATAATAATTGTCTGATTATTTTATCTTTTCATTGCTAGTTATGTAATATATGTTACTATTTTAGGGAATAACCTTATAAAGTATAGAGTTATTAATCGCTTAAAATATGTTCATAATATATTGCTCATTATTTAGGTAGATTGGAAAAATGATATTGATTATCATTATCATTTATTGTATTGTTGCAAGCCCAAAACATAATTATTTCATGGAATAGATATGTCTTTTAACTTCCCTCATTTAAAAAAATTATTTATCTTCTTAATGTTAAGTTGCTTTAGTTTAAATTGTTTAGCCAAAGATGATATTACTTTCGCAAACTTTCGTGATATTCGTGATTTAAATCCACATTTATATTCAGGTGAAATGTGGGCGCAAAATATGTTGTATGAATCATTAGTTCACTATAATGAAGATGGCACTTTTTCTCCATGGTTGGCAGAAAGCTGGACTATTACTAACGAAGGTAAAACTTACACCTTTAAATTAAGAAAAGACGTCACATTTAGTGATGGAGCAAAATTTGATGCGCACAGTGCCAAACTGAATTGGGATGCCGTGTTATCCAACAAAGTTCGTCATACTTGGTTAGAAATGGTGCGTTTAATAACCGAAGTCAAAGCAGTCGATGATTATACTCTTGAGGTTAATCTTTCTGAGCCTTACTACCCTTTCATGATTGAAATTGCCGTCACTCGCCCTATGCGATTTATTTCCCCAAATTCTATGATTGATGGTGAAACTAAAAATGGCGTGAAATCTTATATTGGTACCGGCCCATATGTTTTAGGTGATCATAAGAAAGATCAGTATGCAGTATTTAATGCCAATCCAACTTATTGGGGTACTAAACCGTTACTGAAAAAAGTGACTATGAAAGTAATCGCAGATAATCAAAGTCGGCTAATGGCCCTTGAAAAAGGGGAAATAGATTTGATTTATGGTAAAAATATGGTTGATGCGGATTCATTTGAGCGTTTTTCTAGCATGGATAAGTTTCAAACCTTAATGTCTAAACCGGTTTCCAGTCGAATTGTTTTAATGAATACGACAAAAAGCCAATTGAGTGATGTTAATGTCCGCCAAGCTATCGAACATATTATCAATAAGAAAGATATCTCAGAAGGTATTTTTAATAATAGCGAAGCACCAGCGGATACATTGATGGCAACCAATATTCCTTATGCCAACATTGGTTTAAAACCTTATGTCTACGATACAAAATTAGCTGAAACACTACTTGATAAAGCTGGTTGGCTAAAAGTTAAAGGTGAAGATTATCGCCAAAAAGAGGGTAAACCGTTTGAGATCACTCTTTATTATGATAGTAATACTGCCTCTCAAAAAACCATTGCACAATATATGCAAGACGAATTTGAGCAAGTGGGATTAAAGCTTAATATCCATGGTGAAGAAGAGCAAGGTTATCGTGATCGCCAAAAAGCGGGTGATTTTGATATGGTATTCGATATTTCATGGGGAACACCATATGATCCGCAATCATTTTTATCGGGAATGAAATTACCGGTTTATGGTGATTATATGGCGCAACAAGGCTTGAAAGAAAAGCCACAAATTGATGAGAGTATTAGTAAAGCATTAATTTCAACTGCTGAAAAAGAGCGGCAAGATCTATTCCGTTATGTACTAGAAACGCTGCACAATCAGGCCGTTTATATCCCATTAACTTATGAACGTAATCGTGCTATTGCAGTTAAATCATTAAAAGGAATTGAATTCGCTCCTTCTCAATTTGATATTCCATTTGAGAAAATGCATTTTTAATAAACTAATATTATTGACGAATAATGTTAAATTATATTATTAAACGTTTAACCATGATGATACCGATATTATTCGGTATCTCTTTTATCGCTTTTTTTCTTATTAATTTAGCCCCCTCCGATCCTGCTGAAGTTGCATTACGCTTAAACGAAATCATGCCAACACCAGATGCTATTGAAAGTATGCGTCAAGAATTGGGATTGAATAAACCTTTTTTAGAACGCTATTTTATTTGGCTATATGATGTTTTACATCTTGATTTTGGTCGTTCATTTATTCATCGAGATAGACTAGTTTGGGATGAGATGATCCGCAGTTTAATTCCGACATTAATTTTAGCAATGTCGGCATTTGCATTTACACTTATCATCAGTTTAATTTTAGGTGTTTTATGTGCCATCTTTGCCAATTCAGCATTCGATCATATTGTTCGTATTATTATCTTTCTAGGTACTGCAATGCCTAGTTATTGGTTAGGTTTGCTATTTATTTGGCTGTTTGCCAATTATTTAGATTTACTGCCAACCAACGGTTACGGAACATGGCAAAATCTCATTTTACCTACCTTAACCTTATCGTTTGTCTATATCTCAACTTATATTCGTTTTATCCGTAATAACATGTTGGAAAATATGCATAATTATTCGGTATTTTATGCTCGTAGCCGTGGTTTAAAAGAAACAACGATAATTGTTAAACATGTGTTAGTTAATTCTCTACATACTACTATCACGGCTTTAGGTATGACTATTCCGCAATTAATAGCTGGATCTTTTGTCGTCGAATATATCTTTTCGTGGCCAGGACTTGGTCGTTTATGTATCGCGGCTATCATGAACCGTGATTATCCGGTCATTCAAGCTTATATTCTTATCATGGCTATTCTATTTGTAGTTTGTAATTTTATTGTTGATATCATTCATCAATGGTTAGATCCACGATTACGAGATAATGGTGGTACCGTATGAATATAACTAAACAACTGATTAACAATAAAACAGTTTTAATCTGTTTAATCATCATCACCACAATCGTTATATTAGGTATTTTAGCACCTTATATCGCACCGTATGATCCCAATAAAGTTCGTATAGTGCGTAAATATGCCGCCATGTCTAGCCAACATTGGCTTGGTTGTGATCATCTTGGTCGCGATATTTTATCGCGTTTGCTTTATGGTATCCGCTCTACCCTGTTTTTATCCTTACTGACCATGATCATCACTATCGTAGTTGGTAGTCTAATCGGCCTTATCTCAGGTTATCAACGAGGCAAACTTGATGAATGCATTATGCGCCTTTGTGATATTATGCTGTCATTTCCTAGCCAAGTAATGATTTTAGCGATTGTTGGTGTATTAGGCGTAGGTATTGAAAACGTCATTATAGCCAATATTGTGGTTAAATGGGCATGGTATAGCCGCATGATTCGTAGTTCAGTCATTAAATATAGCCGAAAAAATTATATTCTTTTTTCACGCGCAATTGGCGCACCACATTCGTTTATTATTTGCCGTCATTTATTACCTAATGTTATGTCAGAGCTGGTGGTATTAGCAACCTTAGATACAGGTTGGGTTATTTTAAATATCTCAGCACTATCCTTTATTGGATTAGGTGTTCAAGCACCTACTGCCGAGTGGGGGTTAATGTTAAGCGAAGCGAAAAATGTCATGACTCAACATCCGATGCAGATGGTCTATCCTGGTATCGCAATTTTAATTGTCGTTGCAGCATTTAATATGTTAGGTGATTGTTTAAGAGATATTTTAGATCCAAAGGACAAAAAGCATGAGTAGCTCGCTATTAGAAGTGAATAAACTTACGGTTACCCTCGACAATGGTAACAAGCTATTAGATGATGTCTCATTTAAAATTAATCGTCATTCATGTTTAGGTATCGTTGGTGAAAGTGGCAGTGGCAAAAGTTTAACATGTAAAGCCATTATCGGATTATTAGAGCCCTATTTTAATGTGTCAGGTCAAATATTATTTAAGTCACACCAAGCTAAACTAACCTTAGCTAATAATGGTGATCTATTACAACAGAATAAACAGACCTTAAAGCAGATACGTGGTAAGGTAATTTCGATAATACTACAACATCCTATGAGTGCCTTCGATCCGTTATATTGTATTGGCAAGCAAGTGGTTGAAACACTACAAGCGCATCAAGTTATTAGCAAAAAGCAAGCCATGACAAAAGCGTTAGAAATGATTGAAAATATTGGCCTTAATAATCCACAAGAGATCTATAGAAAATATCCTCATCAATTAAGTGGTGGCATGTTACAGAGAGTAATGATTGGTTTGGCATTGATGCTTGAACCTGAACTCATCATTGCTGATGAACCTACTACAGCACTCGATTCAATTAGCCAATTTCATATTTTAAAAATGTTTACCGAGATAAAACAGAACTCGAAAACAACCGTGATTTTTATTTCTCATGATTTAGGTGTGATTCATCATATTGCTGATGATATTATTGTGATGAATAAAGGAAAGATTGTGGAAACGGGTAGTCGTGAACAAATTTTTTACCATCCTCAACATGACTATACGCGTTACTTGATAGATACACGTAAACAGTTATTAAATAAGTTCAATGCTATTATTGGTTTCAATAATCCAAATTTGATTACGGAGACAACTTAATGCCACCGTTATTACACGTTGAAAATGTAAAAAAGTCTTTTTTGCAGCCGAATCAGAATCTATTTAGCCGAACAAAAAATACCGTTATCAATGGCGTTTCATTCGAGCTAAAACAAGGTGAATGTCTTGGCATTGTTGGCGAAAGTGGTAGTGGCAAAAGTACCTTAGGTAAACTGATTTTAGGTTTAGAAAAACCTGATAGTGGTAATATCTATTTTAATGGCCAAGATATAGCTAAACGGGCGTGGAAAAAGTCAACAATGCGTAAAGCTATCAGTGCGGTATTTCAAGATTATAATGCCTCGGTCAATCCGTATTTTACTGCATCCCAAATCATTGCTGAACCAATTGATATCTATGAAAAACTAGCCAAAGATGACCGTAAGCTGCGTATTAACGCTTTATTAGAACAAGTCGGTTTAGATAGCTCTTTTTATCATCGTTTTGCTCACCAAATGAGTGGTGGTCAATTACAGCGTGTTTGCATTGCCAGAGCAATTGCCTGCTCTCCGCAATTTATCTTATTTGATGAAGCTGTGAGTTCATTAGATATCTCAGTACAAACCCAAATATTGTCACTACTTGCCGATTTACAAAAGCAACTCAATCTTACCAGTATTTTTATCACCCATGACCTAACCACCATTACTTATCTTTGTAACAAAGTGGCATTTTTTTATAAAGGTGAGATCATTGAATATATTGATAGTATAGATAAACTTAATCAAGTCAAAAACCCTTACTCTATCCAACTTCTCGAATCAGTTTTAGGTTTTTAAAAAATGGCAAACTCATCAACATCAAATCAACAATATCAGTTTAGCGATTATCTTAAATTGGTGATCCCCTTTGTACTGTCTACTATTACCACCCCCCTACTTGGCGTAGTTGATACCGCTTTAGTTGGTCATTTACCTAATCCAGCTTTTATTGCTGGCATTGCCATAGGAACAGTAATATTCAATACCATTTACTGGTTATTTGGTTTTTTAAGAGTCAGTACCACAGGTTTCGCAGCCCAAGCCTTGGATAACATATTGTTACTAAAATCTTCGCTTATTCGCCCCCTGTTTATTGCGATTTTTTTAGGTTTGGTATTTATTATTTTTCAAAAGTTCATTTTTTCTGCTTCAATGCAGATCATCAAGCCTAATCAAGAAGTTCAACACTATGCTGATAGCTATTTTTCCGTGTTAATTTGGGGGGCACCTTTTGTACTTATCAATTATGTATTAGTTGGTTGGTTAATGGGTATCTCTAAAGTAAAAGCAGTATTATTTTTACAAGTTTTCATCAATGTACTTAATATTATAATGGCGATGCTTTTTGTCTGGTGGTTTCGTTGGGACATCAAAGGCGTCGCATTCGCAACCTTAATCGCCCAAATAAGTTGTTCTTTAATCGGGATTTTGTTCATCTATCGATATCTACCTAAAACCCATCAAAAAACCGACTTAAAAGCAATTTTGTCATGGAAATCCTTAAAAGGAGTCATTTTAGTCAATACCAATCTAATGATAAGGACTATCTGTTTATTAATCGTCACCAATCATTTTATTTCGATTGGCTCAACATTCGATACCGAAGTATTGGCCGCTAATGCCGTCTTATTCCAGATCCATTACATGATGGCGTATCTGTTTGATGGTTTTGCTAATGCATCAAGTGTATTTAGTGGTCGCGCGAAGGGTAATCAAAATATGGATCTCTATAACCAAACTCTACGCTGGTCATTGCAAGCCTGTTTTATTTGCCCAATTATAATAATTGCTATTTGGTTAGCGTTTGACGCCTCAATTATCAAGCTACTTACTAATCAACCGGAAATTATAAATCTTACTCTGCAATATCAATCATGGTTAATTATATTCCCTATCGTTGCCGCGGGTGGATTGATCTATTATGGTGTTTTTTCAGGTATTAGTTACACTTCATCAATCCGTGATTCAATGTTATTAGCGTTATTGCTTTGGTTGATAGCACAATATTTTGCAGTGCCAATTTGGGGAAATCATGGATTATGGCTGGCCTACAGTTTATTTAGTTTTGGCCGAACAATATTTTTAATTATTTGGATTAAAAAATCGCGCAGCTACATTACTGCTTAATGGCGAATTATCGCAGATTTTTGATTAAATAATCTTACTACTAGTGAGGATTTTAGCGCAAATTTGAAACTATCTTTTTCGATTAAACAGGCGTAGAATTTGCCTTCATTATTCTAATTACAGTCAATATTGTGCCTAGTTATTCTGCTATCAAAAAAAGAATTCAACTTTATCATAAAATACGTAGTTTTCAGGATAAAGCCCCACTAATCGTACTAATAGTTGCCGGTGTTATCGGCACTATCACTGGTATTGTTGGCGTATTATTTCAATATGCGGTGAATTGGGTAATCTCACTGCGTAAAACATTATTATTTAATCTGGTCGACAATCTAGTAATTAATTATCTATTAATCTTTGCTATCACTGGGACAATGGGTGGGTTAGCTTACTATTTGGTCAAACGTTTTGCACCAGAATCTGGCGGTTCAGGTATACCAGAAATTGAAGGTGCATTACTTGATTTACGTCCAGTTCGTTGGCGATCTGTCCTACCTGTTAAATTTATTGGTGGCATCGGTGCTTTGGGCTCTGGTATGGTGTTAGGTCGTGAAGGCCCTACGGTTCAACTCGGTGGTAATATTGGTGCAATGGTTTCCGATCTGCTTAAAGTTAAAAATAAAGCTTATCGACATACTTTTTTAGCAACGGGAGCCGCCGCTGGCATTACTGCAGCTTTTAACGCGCCGTTAGCTGGAATACTGTTTATTATAGAAGAGATGCGCCCACAATTTCGCTATAATTTGACCTCAATAAAAGCGATTTTTGTTGGCGTTATTATGGCCAGCATTATGTATCAATTTTTATATAATCAGGAATCAGTCTTTCAGATCGGTCATTTTAATGCCGTTCCTATTGAATCTTTATGGTTATATCTCCTATTAGGGACTTTTTTTGGCGTTATTGGTGTTTTATCAAATAAATGCATATTAACTTTACAAGAGCGATTCAAACAGTTTTATCAATTTAATCAATACTACTTTGTAATCACTGGATTTTGCTTAGCAGGATTATTTGGTGTGATGAGTTTTATCATTCCAGAAATAACTGGTAGCGGTTTTGATTTTATTCCTAATGCAGTTGCAGGTAATTATGCAATTAATAGTTTGATAATGATTTTATGCTTGCGCTTTATCACTACCGTTTTATGCTTTAGTTCCGGCGCTCCAGGTGGCATTTTTGCCCCAACTTTAGCCCTAGGGACAACGGTTGGGATCGCTTTTGGTGTGATAGCACAACAAATTTACCCCAATTATCATATTGAACTTGGTGCTTGCGCTATCATTGGAATGGGAGGATTATTTGCAGCAACCGTACGTGCGCCACTCACAGGGATTGTCTTGGTAATGGAAATGTCAGATAACTATCAGCTTATTTTACCGATGATTATTACTTGCTTAGGTGCAACACTCATAGCCCAAGCGCTAGGAGGAATGCCACTATATACGTCTATTTTGGAAAAAATCTTATTAAGAAACAAACTTCAATCAGATAACACGACTCAGCTAACAGCAAGTAATTCTTGATAAATTGCAATATAAGCAAACTATTTGTTGAAGATAGTTGAAAAATAAGACCAATATTTGAGTTAAGCCATTAACTTAGTAATGAATCAAAATTAATATCTCAATGTTTCGATTCATTACTAAAATTCGCTAAATTAAGAATAATCTTATAGTTACCTATTCTAACTCACAGATTTCTTTGATTGATAAAGTGGTAGGAATATTACGCTCATCAGTGAATTGAAAACGGAAAATAAAACGAATGTCATAAGTTTTTAGGACATTCACAACATCAGATTTATCACAAAATTGACTATTAAGCCCTAATCTAACATTTTCCATAAAATCATCTAAAGGTGTGTTTTGGCTATCTGAAGGCATCTTATATTCAAAAACCACATTATTAAGGTTCGCGGTAATATTGGTGACTTCATAACCGGCCTCTACTTGAATAGGAAACTTACCTTTTTCTCCTAACAATGAACGTTTTGCGCTATCTGCTAACGCTTTAGTAACCTTTACTCCAGTAGTTTTATCAGCTTCAGCTGCATTTGCGGTCGTAAACATAAAAAGGCTTGAAAGCAACACGGCCAAATTAACAACTTTTTTCATCATTTTTCCTTACTTTATCCCTTATAACTCTATTTCCAATCAAATCTATTGATAAATAATTAGATTTTTATAGTTATCTTAAATATTTTAATTTATTTAATAGTCTAAATAATAGTGAATAATAAAATTATCTGCTATCTTACACAATATTTCTGATAAAAAAAGCCAACTTAACAATTTATTGTAAGAATTTATATTAAACTACACAAATATTGACCATTTCAACTTTAACTATTTTTATCATTGAATCTAATTGATCTTCATAAATTTTGCCTGAATTTAATAATCTTTCAACAAAAATAAGCAATGAATTTTAATTAGATTTGGGTATTATTAAGCTTTAATTCGGAGATACCCAAATATATAGGTTATACAGGATAAGTTGAATTTTTTTGGCAAAATCTATCTACTAAATTCATCTGTAATAATAAACATAATTGCAAATAAAATCGCAGAAAATCAAGTGCCTTACCTTTTCAGGTAAGACACTTTATAGGTTATTGTGGAGTTAATGACATGATAACTGTTTCAAAAGGCTCAAGCGTTAACATTGCTGTTTTCGAAATAGTTGTTGGTTTTTTTGCATGTAACTTACTAGCATAATCAATTTTAATTTGAAAACGGTCAGTTGCATTAGTTGGTAATTCTAAATCATTTTGCAAATCTAGATAATAAACTTGCTGTTTATCGGACGGATTACGTAAAGTGATGATTGCTTTATCTTTACTCCAACCGGCCCAACCATATACACCTAATTTTGTCGGGTCTTTACCTATCCAATGGCTATCAAATAAAACATCTTTATTATTTCTTGCCCATTTTGCGGCTGTAGCTAGCGTATCCCAATTTTGGGTCGTTAATAATTCAGGTGTAATATACATTTCTTGCAATTGAGTACCTGTTGCAAAGTAACTCCAGACCTGATCAGAAAAATCTGTTTCACTTTCTTGATCAAGATTTTTCGCTTGTTTTGCATAGACAATACCATGCAACATTAAGGAGTTAAGCGGGAATAACGGACCTTTTAAAACTATAGAACGATAAGTTTCAGCATCACGATAAGTTAACCACTGTTGCACTTTGCTACCAGGTCCATAGTAGTTAACATCATCCCCTCCTCGCCATATTGAATCGGCATAGAATAACCATGATGGCGTTGCTTGAGTACCGGTGGTTAAATTGATGTAGAGATTTGGATTAGCACTGCGCATATCTTCAATTAAATGGATTGCAGCATCAAAATCACTAGTAAATTGACTACCAGCAATAACCTTATCAGCATTACCCGTTCCATCAAGTTTAAACATGGTTATGTTTTGATTATTAATCAATTCGAGGATTCGTTTATGGAAGTTAGTATAATAATTTGGCCCTGACAAGGCTAATTTACCATCCATAGTTTCATAACCAAATTCAGGCGCATTAGCAACACGTTTATCACGTGGTTTATTATAACCGCCCCATGGTGATAACCAAATACCGAGTGCCGTTTGATATTTATCAGAAGCTGTTTTCAAATTATTAAATTCATTAGGGAAATTCGTACTAAATCCCCAGTTTCCTTTTAGATTATCCCAACCATCGTCAAATAAATATCCATCCAATTTTACCTGACGTTTTTTTACCAACTCCTCACCATATTGATCTATTCTCAATAAAGCCTCTTTTTCGGTATAAGGATTAAAGAATCCTATATCAAGCCATGAATTATAGTGTAAATATGGATTATATGGACGTTGACGAACACTATCAATAAACTGATTAATGTTACGTCTTAACTGTCCTTTTTCATAAGTACCAATATAAGTTTTATAACTTAAAGTGTGTTCAGCTTGCAGTGGAATAGCTTGTGGGATTTTTTGTGATACACCGCCTTCATAAGCAACTGTATTGGTTAGTGGATTTTCTGGAATGATAAAAAAAGTATCACTAATAATCGGTGAACTTACTACTGAACCATACACAAATGGTGCCTGTGAATGGAATGGCATTAATGAAACTGATGACATTAAAAGTGCTTTATTTTTAGGCGTGATTCTTAATTCATAACTCGCAAAATGTTTATCATCATTTAGATTAACGACAGTTTCAATCGACATATCATGACCAGTGTAATTTAATGTCATGCCTGTATCTTGTTGTTGCACTTTATCCAGTGAAAAATCTTTATCGGTTAACTTATCTCCGGATGCTAAAACAATTTCAAACAACGTTTCAATTTTCACCGAATCATTAGTAACTGGATTGATAATATTTAGTGCTGTAATACTATTTTGACTGTCATCCTTAGCTAATTTAACTTGTGCATTTTTTCCTGATAACTGATAATCTTTGGCCCAAGCTGCACCTGTTGGTAAACACAATGCTGATAATATGCCTAACACAACCAATTTTTTCATGTTTTTTTTCATTATTACCTCCTAAAGGATAAACAATTTTATTTCCATAAGTACATATTGGACTTAGTATAGGCATCAAATAGTAATGAAATTGTGATCTTCTTGGCAGTTTATTAGAATTGCAAAATTGCCAAAAAATGACTAAATTTACTTTATAGTGAAAGAGATATATTTGATTGAAATTGATTACAACTAATTTTTTATTACTATAAATCAAGTCATTTCTCAATTAGCCATAGGTAATAATGAAAGGTAGGTTTAGCAATAGACGAGACATTGCTTTTATTTTTCAACGTGATAAAGATCACAATTTTAAAATAAAGTTATTGGCAAAAAACAAAAACTGAAGAATAAAATTTAATGATGATGACAAATGACCAAAAAGGTAACACTAAGTGTTACCTTTCAAAGTTACAACATAGAACGAGTGCTATTTTTTAGTATGATGAGGATCTTTTACTGAATCACCTTGACCACTCACCACATACCAACCATTCTTACTATGTGGTTTTTTATTATGATCAGGACAAGGGGGTAACGATTTTTTACTTTGGTTTGAATATACATAGCCACAATCAGCACATTTATAAGTGCCAGCTGAAACATCACTACCGTATGCAGCAAATTTTTGTACCATTATAAGCTCCTCCAGTAAAATGTTATAAATAATAAGCCGATTTGCTTATTACAATAATATATAAACGCTGATTGAACCAAAAATCAAGTCAAGATTGAATAAATCTCTCAATATCTTCGCTAAAATAGCTTTAAAATATAAAAAAATTTAGATTTCAAAGCTTGAATACTTGATAACAACAGCAATGTAATTCTATCTTATTTTAAATTGATAATAATGGAATATTAAAAGCAATTAACAAATAACAAAAGGTACATAATCATCTTAAAATAACTGGCAAATACTTAATAAAATTCAACTAATTTTTTAAAAGACTTTTTTTAAAAATATTCTATTTTACGGATAAGAGTTATTGACTTGTTTAACAGATAAATAACAATATAAACATCTTAATATTTTAATCAATACTAAAATAATGTAACCGAAAAAACAACCGAGTACAGGAATGAACATCGCAATGATGAATCCTATATCATCGTAACCATTACTAACATACTCAAAATAAAAATATAAAATACCAAACCAACAAAAAGAAAAAACTAATCCACAAAATAATCCTAAAAAAGAAGTTAATACATGTGTCTGAGGGATAATAAATAATTTTATTAATTGTATTAGGAAAAAAACAATTTCAGAGATTATTATTATACAAAATATTATAAAAAGGATATGTGGAGCTGCATCACTAATGTAGAATTCGCTTCTTAAAGAAAAAATATTAAAAGTGACTATAAATGTCAAATAAGCAACCCAAAAAAGACAAATCCATAATTTATCTTTAGATAAATATTTAATAATTTTTGGCATAATTAATCCTTAAAAAACTTAAGTTAACTTCACTATTAACCTAAAAAATCCCATCCAATTAGATATGGTTACACTCTGATAAAATTAATATTTAACTGCTTAATAATCAGTTATTCATTCTACTTTAGATGGTTAAATAATTCTCTTAAGCAATATCTAAAAATGACAGTTAATCAAAAAAATTTCATTTAGATCTTTCAACAAATAAAACACAATATAAAAAATATAACATTCTGATAAGTATTAAAACAATATAACTCATAAAACAGCCAATCGCAGGCAAAAACGCCCAACCAAGAAATCCAAAACCATTCCATCCCCAACTATGAAATCGGACGAAACAAATATATAAAATAAATAGCCAAATAAAAGAAAATGCTAGCCCTAAAATTAATCCTAAATAAGAGGTTAACAAATGTGTACTATTAGCAACAAATAGTTTTATCAACATTGAAAGAAAGAAAATAATTTCAACTACAACCGCTATAGCAAATAAAATATCAACAGTTGGCTTACCTATTTTGCTAATAAACGAATGAGGATTTTCTAAAACAACATAATAAGTTATGTCCATACTAAAGTAGAATATGAAAAAGAGACCGATCAATACAGAATCTTTAAATAAATATTTCATAATGCTTAACACCTCTAATCCTTGAAAATATCATTAAACCTCCCTATTAATCGGTTGGAGAATTGTTTAATAATAATTTTTTTAAGGATTTAGATTAGTTTAATATTATTAAAAAAGCAAATTAGGTATGGTGAAATTGATATCTATATTTTAAAAAATTATTATCACTGATAATGTGCAAACAAAATAGCCCCTAGCAAATTTTTACTTGTTTTTGATCCGGATTGAGCTACAAGTATCTATCTTGCAGCCCTTTGAATTAGTATAAATCATGATAACTAATAAGTATGAAAATATTGCTGAATTAATTCAGGATCTTTAGTTTTAGTTAATGCTGTCATGAGTAAAATTCGAGCTTTTTCAGTATTAAGCGAATCTGAAACTAACCCTGGTAATGTTTTGTTTACAGGAACTATCCCACTACCTGTTCGAGATGAGCGTACAACAACAATACCCGCATTTTCTGCTTTTTTTATGCCTCTATCACTTCTAACAGAAGTAGAGCCAGCTCCAGAACCAGCATAAACAATACCATCTACATGGTTTTCGATAGCAGCATCGAACAAATACTCTGGATCATCCTGATAACCATATAAAATAATCACTTTAGGTAACGCTTTAACACCGCTAAGATCAAAAATAGAATTTGATGTATGAAGTTTGTCAATTTTGGTTTCAAAGTGTGGTTTTGCTGCTATAAAAACACCTAAATATCCCTGTTCTGCGGCTTTAAAGGTATCTGTGGTTGTGCCATTAGTCTTCGTTATAAATCGGGCTGAGCCTATTCTATCGTTAAGTACAACCATGACACCTCGCCCTTTAGCTTCTGAAGTAGATGCCAATGTCACAGCTTCTAATAGATTCATTGGTCCATCGGCACTGATAGCGGTCGCGGGACGCATGGCTGCGGTCAAGACAACGGGTTTATCACTTTTTACCGTTAAATGAAGAAAATAGGCTGTTTCTTCAAGTGTATCTGTACCATGGGTAATTACAACGCCATCAACATCATCTTTTGCTAATAGTTCATTCACACGGTTTGATAGTTTTAAAATAATATCACTGGTCATATCATTACTGCCGATATTAGCTACTTGCTCACCATCAATTTGAGCAATATTTTTTAATTCAGGAACCGCATCAATTAATGTTTGCACGCCCAATTCACCGGCTTTATAACTAACGGTATCGGTATTGCTTGCAGCCGAACCGGCTATTGTTCCTCCAGTTGCCAAAATAACAATACGAGGAAGTTTTGTCTCACCAAAACAGAATGTACTCATTAAGAATAGAGTGGTGAAAAGTATTATTTTATATTTCATCTTTTTTCCTTATAGATAGTAAATAAATATCCTTTTATTTACCATGCAAAATCTAGACCAAGTTAAATAAAATTAAATTGTCGCTAAAAATTCTCAATGAATTATTTAACTTATTAAAAATAGAGTAAAATTAATCAAGAAAGATTTTATCTATTATCAAAATCAATGCACCTAAATGGTGCAATTTGCTCTTAATGATTTAACCTTAATCCTCAAAATTGAGCAAATATGGATAGCTAACTCGTTTTATATAGTGAATTTACCATTTTTAACAATGATAAGGTATAAAAACACAACCTAATTCCGTTCTTTTTAATCATTCAGCAAACTTATTGATTAGTAATAAATAGTGATAAAACTTTTGATAGATTTTACAACTGGACTTGAACCTGTTACTGCTCGATTATGGATTCTTAAATATAATTTTTAATACAGTAAATGACCATTTAAAGGTTTAAGAGTGAATATATTCACATTAAATTCTATGAAATCATTTTCAACCATCGCTTTATTGTCACTATTAAACGAAGAAATCGAATTATCCTCAATATTTTACACTGAGCATTCTAATAAAATAAGATGTATGATTTTCAACTTACATGAGTAATATAAATATTATAATTTTGACTGTGTTTTTGGTGAAAATCTATCCTTTTGGGCAACCTCATCCTATCATTTTAGTAAAACTAATTTGTATTACCAATTCATCTATTATTGATGAACCAATTTACAAATCACCAGTTTACTTATCAATTGATAATATTAACATTAGACACTTCATCATCAACCAATTATCGCTTATTTTTCTTCATTTTCACAGTAAAATCAAAATCCTAATAAAAATTCATATAGATAAAGTTGTTCTATTAGACTTTATTATACTAATCAAAACTCCTCTTAAATTTATTATCAATAAATCAGTTAAAATTAAAAGTTATTATACCTTTTCAAAAACACTTAGAACCGATTATTAAATTAATTAAATTAAATTTTTGTGATCTCAGTCACCAAATTTGGTTTTTATATTTGTGAACTACAACTTTATTATTTAACTTATTATACCAATTGTTTGTTTTTGTATATTTATCTATATTAGAGGGAATTATGTTTTTTACAGAAAGGAAATTAAAACAACGCGTTGAAGAACTATTGCGGTTTGAATTACATGATATTCAAACAATACAAAGTTTTGATTTTTGTTATGACCGTAAAGGAGTTAATGGTGCCCCGCCCCCTAATGAAAATGCCGATTGGCAAAATATTGAGCAAGGATTTGAGTGGAAAGAAAAGGATATCTATGTTTGGTTAAGGTTAAGCCATACTTTCCCTAAAACCGATCCGAATCGTTCCACTCATATAGGTCTTTTTAATTTTTCATTATCTTTTCTACGTGATGAATATGAAGCGTTACTCTATGTTAATGGTAAACCATGGCATGGTTTAGATAAAAACCATAATGTTATTTCATTTCCGGACGACTTTTCTGGTAAAACAATTAGATTTGATATTCGTATATGGTCAGGCGTACTTGAAGGTAAAGTTAGACAACATTTTGATGAGTTTCATGTTGGTAACAGTATAAAACAAGTTGCCTTCGGTTTAAGAGATAAAGCCACTCATGATTTGTACGTGACTTCTACCGCTATATTACAAACATTAGATGTTATCTCTAACAATGATTTTTATTATTCGCGATTACTTAATCTATTAGATAGCGCTTTTCTACTCATTAATTGGCAAAACCCATCTAGTAAAGAATTTTACCAATCAATCAGTAATGCATCTAGGTATTTAGAAGAAAATTACAGCAAAGATGCGGTGAAATCGCCAGTTGTGATTAATTGTGTAGGCCATACTCATATCGATCTCGCCTTTTTATGGCAAATAAAACATACCAGAGAAAAATGTGCGCGCTCGTTTTCGACTGTTTTGAAGTTAATGAAACAATTTCCAAAATATAATTTTTTCCAGTCTCAACCACAACTCTATGAATATGTTAAAAATGATTATCCTGAAATTTATGATCAAATAAAACAACGTGTCAAAGATGGGCGCTGGCAAGTTGATGGTGCTATGTGGGTTGAAGCTGATTGTAATATACCCTCTGGTGAATCATTTGTCAGACAAATTATGTATGGCAAAAATTTCATGGAAACCGAGTTTGGCATAACACCTGAATGCTTATGGTTACCAGATGTGTTTGGATATTCTTGGGCATTACCACAAATTTTAAAAAAATCAGGCATTAAATATTTCATGACAACAAAAATTAGTTGGAATGAATTTAATCAACTGCCACACGATACTTTTAAATGGCGAGGCATTGATGGCAGTGATATTTTAGCGCATTTTGTTACAACACCTGAAGAAGGACATCCACGATATACCTATAATGGCATTGTTAATGCTAAATCTGTTCAGGGGTTATGGGATAACTATAAAGATAAAGGTTTAACAAAAACACTGTTGCTACCATTTGGTTATGGTGATGGTGGTGGTGGGCCAAATGAGCAGATGCTTGAATTATTAGAACGATTCGAAAAAATGCCAGTATTACCTAATATTCAATTTGGTACTGTTAAGCAATTCTTTCATGAACTAGAGGATAATATCAATCATAGCAATGATTGGTTCCATACTTGGGATGGCGAATTATACTTTGAAACTCATCGCGGAACATACACCAGCCAAGCGCAAATTAAAAAAGCGAATCGATTAGCTGAATTAGATATTCGTTTCATCGAATGGTTATCGGCGACTAACTCAATCTTAAATAATGACTGGTCTGTTTATGATAAAAATAAACTAGATTATTGTTGGAAACTCATTCTGAGAAATCAATTTCATGACATTATTCCTGGTTCATCTATACATGAAGTCTATCAAGATACCAAACTTGAATTTCAGGATTTAAATAATAGACATAACGAAATTCTTAGACCTCTGTTAAAAAATATTACAGATAGTGATGTTAATAGCAAAATTATCATCAATAGCTCTAACTTTATGAGAAAAAATGACGTTGTTTATTTTGATACTTATGCAGAAAATCTCACTATAAAAGATGATTCCAATCAATATCTCACTATACAAAAATCAAAACAAAATGATGGTTATTTTGTTGAAATACCATCAATAGCGCCACTAAGTTGTATAAATGTAAGTTATGAAAATAACGTTACATCTGAAAGTAATAAGGCAAAAGATGCTTTTATCTATAATGATGATGAAATAGATACACCTTTTTATCTCATTAAGTGGAATAAATTTGGCCACCTTACCCGTATTTTTGATAAAAAGAATAACCGAGAGGTATTGTCAGGTTGTGGCAATGTATTGACTGTATATGAAGATAAACCAATGAAATATGATGCTTGGGATATTGAAATATTTCATATTCAGAAAAAATCACCTGTTGTACAGTTACAATCTGTCGAACTGACTGAATTAGGGCCATTAATTTGTGAAATCACATTTAAATGGATTTTTAATAACAGTTCAATTTGCCAGAAAATGCGAGTCTATAGTAATAATCCAAAAATTGATTTTATAACTGATATTGATTGGCATGACTGCAATCAACTACTTAAAACAGTATTTCCAGTCGATATTAGAGCAGTTGAAGCAACGTACGACATTCAATTTGGTAATGTTAAACGCTCAACTACTTGGAATACTAGTTGGGATTATGCAAAATTTGAAAGTGTAGCACATCAATGGGCCGATTTATCAGAATACGGTTATGGCGTCAGCCTATTAAATAATTGCAAATATGGTCATGCTATTAGAGACAATATAATGCAATTAACCCTCATCAAATCAGCTATAAGCCCTGATTTACAAGCTGACCAAGGACAACATCAATTTACATATTCTTTATTTCCTCATACGAAGAATTGGCAAGAAGGTCATGTTGCCCAAGAAGCTTGGTTCTTAAATGAACCGCTAAGAATTTATGATGGCAAATTAAAATCATTTATTAAGCCATCTAATCTATCAATTCTTACATTAGATAATCATTTAGTTCAGGTTGATGCTTTGAAAAAAGCAGAATCAGGTGATTGGTTAATTCTCAGAATTCATGATTTCTCCGGTGGAACACAAAATGTCAATATCAGCTCTCACTACAAAATCAACTGGTGGAGAGAGTGTGATTTGATGGAGAACTTTATTGATCAAAACATAAATAAAGGGAATTTAAAAATAAAATTAAGTCCTTTTGAAATTAAAACTTATGCAATTTCAATAAATTAATTGCTTAATTCTATTACGAGGTTTGGAAAATGAAAAATCAAAAAATAATCACTATTCCTAAAGCTATAGGTTTTGGAATGATTGATATCATTGGAGGGGGAGCATTCACCATTATAGGTGCATGGTTGTTATACTTCTTTACTACTTTTGTTGGATTGAGCCCAATTGAAGCGGCATCAATTGTGGCAATTGCTCGAATATTAGACGCCATATTATGCCTTTTCATGGGGAGTTTCACCGATCACTTTTATAAAAATAAATTAGGTAAAAAATTTGGACGCAGAAGATTCTTCTTAATAATTGGCGCACCATTAATGCTTTCTTATGCATTATTATGGATTAATGGCATGGGCTACCTATATTATCTAGCTATCTATTTAACTTTTGAGGTAGTTGTAGCCATGGTAATGATTCCTTGGGAAACCTTACCATCTGAAATGACCAATGATTATGCAGGAAGAACCAAACTATCTACTTGTCGAATGTTTATTTCTGCAGTAGGTACTTTTATGGCAACATTTGTACCAGGCAGATTAATTGCAATCTATGGTGAAAATGATCCAAATGCTTATCTATTTAATGGTATATTTTTTGCTGTATTATTCATGATTTGCGTGATTATATCCTACTTTTCAACTTGGGAAAGACCACTAACTCCGGAAATGTTAAAAGAATTAGAAAAATCTAAATCTGATAAAAAAGTAAATCCAGTTACCTTTGTTTTTGGTCTGTTTAAAGAATATTTCTCTACCCTAAAAGTTAGAGCCTTCAGAAAACATTTAGCTATCTATTTATTATCTTTTACTGGTAAAGATATTTATAACACTGTATTTGTATTTTTCTGTGTATATTGTTTAACGCTTGATGCTTCTGTAGCTGGAAGCCTTTTATCTTTAAGTATCATTGGATTACCAGTTACATTAGTAGCAGGATTCGCATTCGTTAAATATGGACCGAAAAAACTACTTGTTGGTGCTTATTCAACTATGCTTTTATGTTTAGCTGCGACCTATTTAGTTTTTGTATTTAATCCATCATCAAAAATAGCCATACTGTTTGTTATTGGTACTGTATATCAAATAGGCCGATGCCTGATGGAGTTCACGCCATGGAATATTTTCCCATTCATTCCAGATATTGATGAAATGATCACTAAAAAAAGAAGAGAAGGTTTATTTGCTGCTGTTATGACATTCTCTAGAAAAACGACAGTCGCCCTATCAACTCTTTGTGTTGGATTAATATTAGAATTTGGTGGTTTTGTTCAAAAACAAGCAGATCAAACTCCTGAAGCAATAACCACAATTGCATTAATTCTATTTTTAGGAACTGGATTACTTGTTTTCTTAGCTATGTTAGTGACACTCACCTTTAATCTAGATAAAGAAAAACATGGATTATTAGTTAATGCAATTGATGTCTTACAATCAAATGGTGATGTAAATGAGTTATCTGAAGAAACTAAATTCGTAGTAGAAGACTTAACAGGCTATCCGTGTAAAAAATTATTTGAGAAAAAATAAACCCTATTTATACGTTGTAATTACTAATAAAATGACTATAAATAGTCCTAACATAAATTAGTAACCGTAAAAATTAGATACTAGATGAAATTCAGCTAGTATCTAATACCTAATATTCTTAATATATTCTATATTAAAACCACCCTAAACTGTAAAATAAAACTTAAAATTTAATCGTGATTAGTCACATATAAAACTACAAAAGTTAACAGTACAAGTAGAAACTTTTATAATTAATATTATGAGTTAGCTCTTCAATAACAGATAGCAAATCGTTCAAGTTCATTCATAAAATATCAACTTTAGATTTTCTAAACAAAAGAATTAAATATTTTGATAAGGTATTTTTGATAAAAACTGATATTTAAGTAAATTATTTAAAAAGCAAAGCCGAGATGACTGAGTTTGAGAAAAACATATTAATGTTAGAATAAACAACTGTATGAAAAATATTTATTGCTACATTTTTATTAAACTCATCAGCTATAGAATTTTTGAAATTCTATCCTCAACCTTTTTAGCTACACCATCTAACATGCAGCCATCCTCAATAAACTCTTATATTAGAATTATTTTTTTAATATCTGACATATTAAACTGACGAGATTTTGCGTGCGGATCAACAGTTTTAATTATTCCATTGTCATCTCAATATTTTAACTTTATTACAAGAATATTTGTCATTTCTGAAACTTAACCAATACCAACGATCACAGTTAATAAAAAGTCATCATATTCACTTTTAAAAAATTTATTTTCAGTCATTGCTCCTTGCATTTTTATATTTCGAATTAAAAATAACTAGTATTTTATATATTCTAATTTGTTTTTAAAACAAATAGAAAATCAAAAGCGAAGCAATTGTTGTTAAACTACAATCATTAGATCTATAATTCAAAAATTATATTTATATAGCAGATAAAAATAGTGAAATATAAATTATTAACAGGAACTTTCTTTGTACCCATTATCGCCCTATCGGTAGTAACTCAGTTATATATACTTATTCCCGTTTATTCTGATTTAGTACTTTTCATAAAAGGGGCAACTTTAAATAACATTGGCTTACTGACATCTTTATTCGCTATTTTTTATGCAATTGGATTTATTATCTGGGGTGGCTTATCCGATCGAATAGGAAAAGAACGTACTTTATCCATAGGGTTATTGCTATTAGCAACAATTAGTTTCATTATGCCGTTTATTACTAACTATTATTGGTTACTTATTTGTCGAACACTCCAAGGATTTTGTGCTGCATCGTATCCGCCTGTGGCAATTGCTTGGATTACGTTAAATCTATCGGAACCATCGAAGTCTAAGGCTGTATCAATTATTAGTTGTGCTTTTCTGTTAGCTGGTATTATTGGGCAGTGGTTCGGCTCTTTGATGATCACAAATTCTCTTTATCCAGCTATGTGGATTTTAATGGCCATCTATATTTTTGGTTCGCTGTTATTTTTCTATCATACTCCTAAAAAAACTCACCAAGAAAATTCTAGTAATATGAAAGCTTCACTATTTTCAATATTCAAGCAATTACCGCGAGTTTTATTTAGTAAAAAACTATTTCCGATTTATTTATGTGCTTTAATTGTTTTATTAAGTTTTGTCACACTTTATTCCATTTTACCGAGTAATAATATTGCAGAATACATCCCGACACTAAGAAAGATTGGCATTGTTGCGATGCTATTTAGCCTTACCGCAAGTTATCTATTTAGACATATTAAGCCAGTTTATGTCCTTACTTTAAGTCTATTTTTAATGACAAGTTCTCTTCTTATACATTATCTTTATTTAAATGAACAGTTAAATAATATTTATTTACTTTTCATTAGTCATTTCATATTTATCGTTGCACTTGCTTACGCAGTCCCATCGATGATTACCTGTGTAGCCACTCAATCAGCAATTGAGGACAGAGGCATTGCAACATCTCTGTATACTTGTATTCTCTTCATTGGTGCAAGTTTGGGCTCATTTTTGCCTATTATTTTTAAGTCTAACAACCTAATTCTATTCATCTCAATTTGTATCTTTATTGCTTTAGTACAACTTATATTACTTAATAAAAAATGATAGATAGTAAATGTTAGATTTAATGTAACAAAAGATTTCTTAGAAGATTATGAGCAGATAAAAAAATTATATTTTTTAAGCAAGATCTCGAATGAGATTTAATAAAAACTGGCCGTCAGAAACAGAATTGTTTACATATCAGTTAGTTAAGTAAATTAAAAAAGCAAAAATTTCTCCATAAAATAAGAAATAATTTTGAAAACAATTAATATCAATTCAAAAGATAATAATCCTACTGGACCTGAATCAGTGACCAATCGATTATGAGTCGCTTTTATAGCCTTATTGAATTGAATTAAATATAAATTACAAAAAAACAAACAATTAAAGAGGTTGGTCACCCTTATTGCTGTATATTTGTTTACTATTTTTTACAGATTTTACGGCACAAATATGTCACACGCCAATTACCCTATGCTTATTTCTTATTTGCCCTTTAATAATCCATACCACAAGTTTACAAATATATTTTAATTGTTGATAAATAAAACTAATTATTTTTAACCTAGTTAAAACAAAAAATTACACTATACTAACTTGCATTTGAATGATACTTGATGGGTTTATAATACGCTATAAAGAGTTATAGTATTTTGTATTAAAAATTAATAACAGATTTTATTTGTTTTAGTGCAAAATACTCACTTTTTATAAGTGGTATATTATGTTTTTCTTATCTAAATTATTTAAACCAAACAAATTTAAAACAGTTAATGAGTGGTTAGACCTATATATAAAAATACTATTAGAGCGTGAATTAAAATATAAAACACTTGAAATTAAGTTTTATTTAATAAAAGTAATTCGCAATAAAATCGGCAACAAAAACATTCGCAATGTTACTCCTATCGATATATCAAACCTTATTCAAATTTATATAGATCAAGATAAACGCCCATCAGCTAAATCAATGTACCATTTACTACGTGACGTATTCAGAGAGGCTTACGCTCATGATTGGAACGATAGAAATCCAGCCGAACCAATAAAATGCCCAAAAGTTGACGTAAAGAGATCTAGAATGATACTCAATGAATTTAAAAAAATAGTAGAAGCTGCAGATAAAAACCCTCGATATCACTATATCAGGGATGCAATGTTAACTGGTATTGTTACTGCGCAACGTAGAGCAGATATATCTACAATGAAAAAAACTCACGTCAAACGTAAATATTTGCAAATACAACAGCAAAAAACTGGCTCTAAAATTGCATTACCAGTCAAATTAAAATGTAAAAAGGTCGGGATCAGCATTCAAGACATCATAAATCAATCACAAGCACAGTATGTCGTAACAAAAAAAGGAAAACAGGTATTACCAAAACAAATTACAAGCGGATTTGCAAGACTCAGAGATAAAGTTTTTAGTCGAGATCATTGGCCTGGAACACCTGCAACATTTCACGAAATAAGATCATTAGCTGAACGTCTATATCGAGAGCAAAAAATTGACACCATGACACTACTTGGCCATAAATCTCAAGCAATGACAGATAGATACAATGATAGTCGTGGGCGTGAGTGGCGATATCTCAAAGTTTGATCTATGATTGAGATCTAAGCCCATCAATAAGGCTTATCAGGAAAAATAACGTTAATAACTGATGCATCAATCCGATTTAATAGAACTCGGTACTTTTTCCACGCCTTCAATTTGTCTTCATCACCATTTTCAGATATGTCAAGATCAATTGCGTCTTGTAGTATCGATATATTTTCATTAGCTTCATTCAATAATGAGCTTTTTAACATTTTGTTTTGTTTTATTTTAAATGCGTTTTGCTCATCTTCATCTAAAACCCATTTTTCGCCGTTCCACCGACTAAACTTGAATGGCTCTAATAATGTAAATCCTTCTTTTATCGTTCCGAGATATTCAACTCTGTATGATTCCTGAGTTTCTATGTTATAAACTGTTTTATCACGATGATCTTCAACTAATAACCACTCTCCATTTTTCTCGCATGGATGAAACCCTTCTTTAAATTCAGGTTTTACACGCAATGCATTATCTGGTGGTAATGTATCGTCATTAGCATCAAGTTGATGCGTATATGGTTTTAGTTCATTTGTATTGTCAAAATAATAATTTATCATAATTTTTCCTATTTAATTTTTACCTACTCGACAGGTAGGTAGCGCCGAAGATGACGCTATTCGTAATATTAAAGGTGGTTTGCCGACTGGTAATTTTAAAGCTTTATTGGGACACTCAAAAATTGAGGCAGGCGATAAAAATGGTGCAATATCAATACTATCGGCTGGCGATGACTATCTCGCAAGCTCTGCGTCAAGCACTAATCCTCGTCAATTGCGTTATGTATTTTTTGATTTTGACGCATCGAGAGTAGTTCCAACGGCTAACGAAAACAGATCTTTAAATATAGGTATGACCCCAGTCATTTATCTTGGAGTTTAGACACCTAAATAAATAACAGGTGTTAACCCCATATTAATGGGGCGATTCTCATGAGAGGTAGGGACTACTCGTGATGCGTAAAAATCAAATCCCCATGCATCCCATTCTTTTATGGGTTGAAAACCACCATTTTTCGGGTAAATTGCATATGTACCACAAAATGCACCTCTGGTATATTCGTGATGATTCGCTACAACACCTGTATCAATATGCCCCCAAATATCTCTAATTGCGTCATCTTCGGCGCTACCTACCTGTCGAGTAGTTCCATTAACTGCACGTTCAAAAAATCCCCTACCGTCAGGTGCAAATGCGGACGGTACATTGATATATTGCTGAGCATTAATGACTTTGATTGTTATTTGATGATCACGTTTATAATTATCAGATAATCGATTTAAAACCTGTCCCTGCGGTGAGTTTAGCAAATAGTTATCACCGTTTCTAAAATACCACCCGAACGGTAATTCACCAGCACGAAACGGCATTAATCGAAACTCGCCTATCGGCACAAATTCATGTATATTTGCTGTAGTTATTTGCTCTATCCAATTTTCCCAAAAGCCGCTAGTATTACTACCTCTGTAGTTCCGAATAAACTGACGACCTGATTTATAGAGTGTATATATTTGCACGCAACTTTGGTTGCCTTCTGTCAGTGTCGGCAAAACGATGAGTGAGCCTGCCTCACTAACAGGATAACCCAACTCTAATTTTGCGTTTGCATGGTTTGACTGGTAATAAACGCCTTTTGACATAGCGCCTAAGTTGCTGATATGCGTATCAGCTAAATCACCGCAGTATCTTACCAACGTTGATGGTTCAATGGCTGACGCCCAATTTTTTGCGTTATCCTCTGAAGCTTTAGCTACTTTAGCTGAATTACTTGCATTAGATTCAGACGATTTAGCCGCTATTGCACTATCTACCGCTTGTTTAGCTGACTGAATAGCATTGTCTGCGTTTTCTTTTGTTGTTACTGCATTAACATTAGATGTTGTGGCTGCATCAATTGCTGTTGCCGCTGATTTGTTAGCAGAGTTAGCAAAGTTTTTGGATTGTTCAACCAACTGTATTAGTTCTTTTTGTATTGAGTATTGAGATTTAATTGTAACAACTTGTCCGTCAGGTGCGGTTAACGTTACTTCACCCTCTCCTGTTAATACTGTCTGCCAGCCTTCCATTTGCTGTTGATAATAGTTGAACATTTCAGATATACGTAATGCTAATGTTTCAATCGATACTTTGGGAGCTGTAGGTATTTCGTATAATAACCCTGATTTAGTTTCACCATTATATGGCTTAGCCAATGTTAATTCGGTATCAGTTTGTACTGATGCAATTTCGTGTATCTCAATTGTGTTTTGTTTTTTTAGTATCAGCATTTGCCCAGCACAAATACCAATAAGTGGATTGGTCCATTTTGTCCCACTTCCAATAACTTTTTTGCTTTTTTGCTCCAGTGTTATAGAGCCTTCTTTATACCATGACATATTTTTCCTTATTTTGAAATTTCAAATTATAATGTTGCTATTAATTTTTTAATCAGATAGAAAACCGTTAGAGTTTTTCATTAAAAAAACTAGTGAATCAAAAAATAAATCATAAATAATAGTTCCTGATGCAGGCTTATTAATAGTTAGTGATATTTCAACTCGTTCACCAGCAGAAAATGGAGGAATTGGTAAAATTAAATTGTGAAATCCTATATTGCTTATGTAAAATTTATTAACTTCATAGGGATATAGATCATTAAATAAAAAACGCATATTCCCTCTTATATGCTCAAATGTATTTGGTAAGTTATTTCCTGGTATTACGATATTCCTTTTTCCGCGACGAATTTTAATTGTCTCGATAAAACATAATGTTTGCCACTCTCCAGATGCCTCAATATTCATTACATGGACTTTTTGGTTTGGGTTTGTTTCTGCAATAGTAATTTTTTTCTTAAAAAGTTTTGTCGATAGAACATTCCCTTTTATTTGATTGACATTCAAAGTACCTTTTATTTGACAATTTTCATTAATAACAACATTATCCATTTCTCCTGATGTCGCTCGTAATTTTCCAGAAATTTCAGCATTAACTGCTTTTAGCCTGCCGTTATCTCTTGATAATTGCCAACCAGATACATTGTCAATAAAATTATCAGATTGAATGACATTACTAATTTTTGCACTTGTAATTGATGCGTTTTTTATTTTTGCATCTGTTATTGTCCCATTACCTATAACAGCTTCATTAATAACAACTTGATTGCCGTGAGTGGTAAAAATTGGCTGAGGATTTCCTCCGGCAGCATTCATAATGGAAAAACGATCTTGTAAAAAGATTATATTAGACTGCATGCCTTTATCGGTATTTTCAACACCGATACTCATTCCTGCTGCATATTGCTGACCTTTACTATCTACTTTAACTTTAATGCTACGTTGGGCTGAAACTTTTCCATCCAGATTATTTACGGTTTTACTAACATCCGATATTGAGGTGGAAACGTCACCAACTTTTGTATTGATAGATTGAATTGCTTGTGCTGTTGCTGAGTTTTGATTTGTTGTAACCTGTTTAAATTGGGATAAATCACTACTAACATTACCAACTTTTGCCGTTAATGAATCAATCGATTTGCTTGTTGCTGAATTTTGTTCCGCTGTTGTTTGTCTTAATTCCGATAAATCGCTACTGACATTACCATACTTTGAATGTAATTCTTTTAGTGCAATCGATGTAGCTTCTTTTTCAGATAATAAAACAGCATTAGTTTCTTTAATTTCAGCTGATAACTTACTGTTTTCAATTCTCCTTTGTTTAGTCTCAATATCATTAGCTAATGCATTTTCAATAATAGCTTTGGCATTATCTATCGAGTTGTTAACAACATTATCAATAGAATCAACTAATGAATTCCAAGCATCGGTTTCCTTAATCTCATTAAAAATATGATCGGTTAAATCATTAGTATTAGTGCTTGATATGCCTCTAACCCAATCTGTCCAATCGCTTGTGTTACCAATTTTATCAACTAATCTAGCTCGATAAAAAAAGACTTGTCCTATCGAAAGTCCCGTTTGAGAATGACTATAACTTGGATAAGGAACATTGCTAAGAAGTAATGCATTTTCTTCATTTTCATTAGTTGAGTATTGGATTTCCGTATGACTTGTATCACCACTACCTTTTGGAAATGACCAATTTAAGTCAATTCCGAATATCACATCCTCTGAAGCAGTAAAATTTACTGGTTTTTCTGGTTTGCCAATCTTACCTTTAATCGCTGTAGCTTCTGAGTAAGCCCACGGTGAAGATGTTTCAACTGCATTGACCGCGCGCACACGAACATCGTAAACACCGGAATAAATGCCATTAACAGTAAAACTTGTACCATTAGTTTGTCCGGTATTTATCCATGTACACTTATCTTTGCGCCATTGCGCAATGTAATTTATAGCACCATCTACTTTATCCCAATTGACTTCTAGAGAGGCTACAGATAAGCCTTGTGACACATAGCTACTTTCAGAAATAACGATATTTTTAGGCGCAGATATAGTACTTGACGGTGTTACAGTTATTGGTTTAGGTTCTAATCTTACACCATTGTCAATATATTTAAACTTTTCCGGATCATGTTGAACAGCAGTAATAGTAAATTGTTGATTCTCTTTAGCTGATATGGATGTTACTCTATAATACTGAATAGCAACATTATCACTATCAATACACCAAACTGCTCCAGCAACAGGGGGAACTTTATAATTGGCTGTTACAGTAACTGTTCTTTTATCTTTACTAATTGATTTTATAGTTCGGCTTTGTGCTGTTCCGTCAGGTAAATTAATTACCAATCTATCGCCAACATCATAATCAACAGGTCTATCTAATGTAATTTTTCTACCATTAACCTCATGAATCCGTCCTCCATTTTCCTTTCCAGAACGTGATGGATCGGCAATACCGATTATGCGGGCAGGTAAAGGAATATAACCATCAAGACCTACAGAAAATGTTACAACGCCATCTTTTACATTAGAGAGTAATGCCCAGCGGCCTCGTCGCTGCGCCTCGCTTTGTGATGTACAACCAATAGCTGTTAGTTTCATTACATTTACATCATACCGACGCATTAGGTCATTATCCCAGACTGTTTCAACATCATCGCAGTAATGATTGTCTGGATTTGAATAGGCGACCAGACAAGAGGTATAACGATTTTTATAAGAGCCACCTGCATAAACAATATCACCAATAACATTAGAAGGGTGATAAATAAAATCAGGCTCATCTTGTGGCATATCTGACGTTAAATAGATTTGGTCATTACCCCAAAAAGTTATACCTCTAAATGAGGCAACCAAATCTTTTAATACTGCGTAAGCGTCGCGTTGACTTTGTATATACTCATTGCAAGTAAAACGAGGTTCTTTACCCCCTTTGCCATCAGAAACCATCTGATCGCAATATTGTCCCAGTTGATAGATAGCCCATTTATCAATCATAGAAGACTCAATTCTTGTTCCCATTCCAGCTATCTCATCACGCATTAAATAATGGGCTATCCAGGCAGGATTATTTGTGTAAGCCATCTTGAATGTACCATTCCATTCGCCAAAATATGTTCTTGATACAGGGTCATAATTGTCTGGAACTTGAACAACTTTACCTTTTAATTTACATGTTACTAATGGAACAGAGCCATTAAATTCTGACGCATCTAGCTCTACATATAACAATGCGGTGTTAGGATAACGTAATTTGTTATCAATCACTTCTGCATATGAAGAAACACCAAATGCATTCACTAGTTTACTTGATTTTGAATCTGGAGTTATTCGCCTAACACGAATTGTCCACCCTTGAATGGCATTAGGAAGATCTATACGGTGATCTCGTTGATAAGCTGATGTGGTTTTACCATCGAATTTACCATTTAATACAGTTTCAAAAGCACTACCATCAACAGATAAATCAATAGTATAATGTGTTGTCGTTCCTACCATATCGCCATTATCTCTATAACTAACATGAGATGGTAAACTAAGTTTAATTCTTACTGCATCCAACTCTAAATTGGAAAATGAACGTACCCATGGCATATCAGTTTTAACAGCAAAATTTGCTTTTAATTCATTGCTGACCTCAGGCATACCTTGAATATAATCTTGCGTTTGACTGCCATTGCGAAATTCCCAATGAACACCTTTAAAATTATACGTTCCGTCTGGATTAGCTAACGGTGTTTTATCGATAAATATGTTTTGCGCCGTTAAACTACCTTCAATTTCGCCTTCACTTAGTGCTATAAGCATTTTAAGTTTAGCGGTTGAAAGCAAGTTGTCAGGTTGCTCGTAAGGATTGTGCGGTTTTTTACTTCCACCTTTTTGACCTTCAATAATTTGCGTTTCCATGATTCACCTATTGCTGATCTTCTGTATAAATACCGGCATTAATAAATGCGCCACCGATTTCACGTTCACCAAATAATATCGGTATAGGATGACCTACCGCATCCGTATTAACCGGTGAACCAAAGGCATAATTAGGTTTATTTTCAGCACTGGAAGAAGTACCTGCATTAAATTTTGGCTGAGGAGTTAGCATTTGAACAATACCTCCGAGAGCCATACTGATACCGACACTAGCCAAAATGGACGAGGCTTCAATTGTTGCACCTAAAAGTGTTAACGACGCACCACCTGTAAAAAATGAAGCTACAATTGCTACCACGCCGATTACAACTTGAAGAAACCCTCCCCTTTTAGCACCTTGAGATACCGGCATAATCATGTAATTTCTACCAGTTGCATTGATATCAAATTCGTCAATACCGATATTTTTACCATCTACAAAAAAAGCAAACTTGATCCCTTTTAAGTGAGCGCTTGACATATATTTTTCGAAACCTTTTTTGGTTGCACATAAAGCTCTCAATAACTCTTTGATGTTTTTTACGTCATATTGATGGTTTTTACCAAATTGTTTAGCCATTGCGCCTTTAAAGGTTAAATTACTTAGCATCGAATAACTCCTTATGTCGTACAATGCGAACCGTTCTATCTCTATAATATTTTCCGTAAGGGGTGCGTGAGGATAATTGACCAAATGCATGATGAAGAAGGCGATTATCACCGATATAAATTGCGGCATGATTGGTTACGTTTGCATTCAAACGCATCATAATAATATCGCCCAGCTTGATATCGCTTAATTCAACCTCAATAAATCCCTCTGTTTGCCAATGATCTTCATAGATATTTTCTTTACCGTTTTCCCACCACTCACGGGGAACAGAATAATTCTTAAGCGTTATGTTATATTCACGCTGATAGTAATCTAAAATCAGCGACCAACAATCAGCATACCCAAGTAACCATTGTCGGCCGGTATAATCTCGATCACATCGAGGAGAAATTGTGCAGAAATCACCTTCAGGAAAAGAAACAATCCCCCACTCAATTCCCGAATAATCACATTGAATACGATCAAACTCAGATGGCACTAACATCGGTGAATCTGGGTGGGAATGGATAATCATAATAATTTCACCTTGTTCTTCAGCTTTCAACTGTTCATCAGGGGAAATTTGAAAATGTTCTTTAGGATTATCTGATATATTTTTACAAGGAATAAATTTTTGTGTTTTACCTGTATCAACAATCAACCCACAGGCTTCATTTGGATACTCTTTTTCAGCATGTTTAATAATTGCATTAAATAATCTCTGTCGCATATTACTTACCTTGAAGATTGGCTGCAGGAAAACCACCAAATGGAAGAGGATTATTACCATGCCTTGCTTTGCAATCTTTTAATAAACCACCACATTCATCTTTTGCGGGATCATCTGTCGGTATTCCATCTTTAGTAAAATATTTATCACCAGTATAATCACAACCATTACCACTTCGATACCAACCACGCATACACCAAGTACAAACTGTAGTTATCTGACGGGTAGGAAGTTGTAAATTTTGTATATCAAATGGAGAGCAAAGTTCAAATTTGATTACTTCTTTAGTTTCTTCTTTCTTTTTATTAATAAAGAAAAGCTGAACTCGTTCTTGAAGAGGATCAGCATGAGGGTTGCCATCAAGCCAATTGCAATCATCAAGATACTTAGCCATTGTTGTGTGAATTTTAACTTTAGCTTGTACTAAATCTTCATAATCAAGACAAAGTTTGGTCACTTTGCCATCAATATTACCTATGGATAATTCTGGCGTTGGTTGAGATCCAGTACTACTTAACTCAATACCACTTAATTCGTACGGAAAAGGAAAATATTCGTGACCTTGCCAATGAATAGATGGCATATTTTCATAAATAAAAGATGCCCAACCTTTCAATGGTATGTTATGAGCATGAAATCTTAAAACTTCATTAAGTCCAAATTTAGAGCCATCAACTTCTATGAGTTGTATTAGTTGATTTCCTTCAAGAGCTTGTAAATCTTGAGTTATAGACATTTATTTTCTCCAGACATAAAAAAACCGCTGAATAGCGGTTTATGGCGAATAACTTCTATTTTCTCTTAAAAGTTAAATTTTTTTTTAAAACTTATTAACTCAGATATAAATAAATCATGATTAATTTTCTTATTAAGACATTATATTCATCAAAAATAAGCTTAAAAGTTAGAAATATATTATTTTACATTAAAATACTTACGGTCGACGAAAATGATTGCACAAACTGAAAGGATAGTGAGATAACATTTTTACTAAGAAATTCCGATGTGATAGAGTTATTTACAACTCGGTAAAATTTTTCTTCGCCATACGGATTAGTCCACAAAAAAGATTCAATAATGTGCGAATTTAGAAATGCCCTAACTTTCGCTACTTCTTCAAGATTTCCAGTGTAGGTTAGTTCCCATGACTCACTATTATTATTAATTCCATTAGCGAATAATTGCTTATAGCCATCGCCAAAACTAATTTCATTAATATTTGACGAATCTGAGCCCTTAGGATGCCCCATTGTTCGCCATTCGAATTTATCAATTTCCATTATTTATCACCTATTTAACAAAATGTACAAATCACCGCCAGGTGATGTGGATCTTTGTAAAGCTTCGCCTATATTTTTTTGAATAATTGGCTTAATCTGAGCTTCAAGTGCATTCTGATTAATATTGCCAGCTTGCGGTTGTGAAGAATTATTGGACTGCATATTAATTGCAACGCTTGTATTTACATTAACTGAATTTGATGGACTACTTGATTTACCAACAAAAGCAACTGGCAAAGCGTGACCAACATTAACGTATCCACCATCAGCATATCCGTGCTGTGCTTCTCTCATTAGTGCATATAAATTTGCTACACCAATGCGTTTAGTCGATTCTTTAGTGAACACAAATTCACCTTTATGCACAATACCTGCAGGGGTATATTTATTACCATTGCCAGTATAACCACCAGGTTCATTGTTATAACCAACACCACCACCTTTAGCGTAACCATGAATTAGCCCACCGCTATAGGCTTGTTGTAGCCCACCAGTAGCAGCACCTGCACCGCCTCCGGCACCACCACCCAGCCACCCCATCGCAGATTGAATTGCTTTAGCTAATAATAATTTATTAATAATTTCAATAATATTTGTTAAAATTGATTTAGTTAATGATTTAAAGTCCGTTTTACCAGTAGTCACTAATTCAGTTAATGAACGACTAACCGATCCCATAGCATTGCTGGCGATGTCACGAAATCCATTAAATACATTTAAACCATTCTCAGCAAATTCATTTATACCTAATTTTAAGCCAGCAAACCAATCACCTTCATGCTGATCTTCCAATTGCCAACTTTGTTCAAGTGCCTGCTTAGCTTTAGTATATTCTTCTGTAATTTTTGCTACTTCGGTTGGATCTTTGATTTTTTCTAGATCACCTTCTTCTTTTTTATCTAATTGGATAAGTTCATTTGCTCTGTTTGACTGTTTTGAAGTCATCCCGAAAGTAGCTTGTTTTATTTCCGATTGAGAAACTATATTTGCCGTATATTCGCGTATCTGTTGCAGAGCCTTGATAGACGCTTGATATTGTTCAATCTCTTCGCTAAGAGCAGCATTTTTTTCTTGTTGAGCTAACAATGCTTCTTTATGCCCTAAAATATACTTCTCTTGTGCGGTAAGTTTACTTTTATCACTTTGGTTTTCTAAAGTTTCGATTTGAGCTTGTAGTTCAAAGTATTTTTGACGCTCAGATGTCATTGTGTTGAGCGTTGAAGATTGTTCTCGTAAAGTATTAAGTTGATTTATCAAGCTTATTTCTTGTTGTTGCGAAGTTTGAAGAATATTGGATGTAGATGATGATCTACCTTCTTTGAGGTGTCGAGCATATATTGCATTTGCGGTATCATTAATTTTCTGTTTTGAGGCATAATACGGGCTATTCTCGTCATACATTTTATTATTTTCTATTGCTGCCTCTTTCATCTCAGCAATTTCCATGTCCGCTCTTTGTCGAGGTGTCATTGTCATTTGAGAGTATTTATAAAACGGGCTCTTTTTGGGGTCGATTTTTTCCTCTAAATCTTTTGATTCACTTAAGCGCTTAATCTCGCCTGCAGCTCCATTTGCTTTATTTGCTATTTCTTTCAGTTTACGGATAAGTGTATCTAGACCGTCTGAAGGGTTATTTGTATTATTGTACAACGTGCTTAATTCGTTAATAAGTCTATTGATTTTTTCTGCCGCTTTTATTGAATCTGTTTCAGATTGTATATCAGCCATCAGCTCAAGAATACTTTGAGCTTGCTCTTTTGTTGTACCAAAGTAAATCGCATAGTTATTTATTTTTGCTTTTATGTCAGTCATGCTTCTTTTAGTAAGCGCGTCTGTTGAATCAAGCATAGAATTTAAATCTTTGCCGCTCGCTTTAATTTCCTGAATCGCTGTCAGTACCTCATTTAATCCAGTTTTTCCTTTAAGCGAGCCTAGTTTCATTGCGCTTTCAAAGCCTGCTTGCTCAATTCCCTTTAATCCATCCTGCAACTCTTTTTTCGCACTTGATACTAGTGTTTTTAGGTCTTTTTCACTTGACTTGAGTTCTGCTTTAGCGAGTTCACGATTGTTTTTCAACAATTTCATCATTTCGTCAGACAGAAAAAATTCTCCGGTCTGCTTATCTTGTGACATAACAGTATTCAAGTGCTCTTGAGCTGCCGCTAATTGCTCTGTCGCGCTTTCCGTTTCAAATAATTTTGGTATCATATTACCAAACAGACCAATCACAGCAGAAATACCAATATTGAGAGGATTTAATGAGGTTAATAGTGTGCTAAATGTATTTCCTACTCCATTTTGCATAACCATAGACATTAAAGATGTCTGAAATCCTGAAAAATCACCTTTCATTATTTGTAGATACATTGAAGCTGTTTGTGTGGTAGCAGTTCTTGTTGCATCTTCGAAAGATTTAGTTGCTGTTGATGCTCTAGTTACTTTTTTAAAATATACGTCTGCTGAATATCCCGCCCCTAATTGTGCTGATTGATATTTTAGCATTTGTTCTTTAGACAAATCCTGAGCTGCTGCTTGGGCTTTTAGTTGGTTGGAATAACTAATTTTAACATTACTAGCATTTTGTTCGGCACTTGCTACTTCTTTATGTTTAAGCGCTACATCAACCAATAATTGTTTATAGTTGTTAATATCAAGATTTCCCGACTTATATGATGCTCCTAATTGTGCAGTGATTTTTTTCAACTCTTTTGAGGATGCACTTGAATTTTTTAAACTGTCAATTTGCAGTCTAAAGCTTGTATAGAGTTTGTCTCCGGAATCAGCTAGTTGTTTTCGGGAAAGTGCAAGTTTTCTCGCTTCATCTGCTGCTTGTCGGGTTGCTTTGGCACTTTTAATCGCATTTTGATAAACCCGTTCAAAGTCCCTCAGTTCTTCAGCTGTAACAGTTGATGCTCGTTTTTTTGCCGCTGTTAGATCATCTGTCGCTGCGGCTGCATTTCTCGCTTTTTTGCTGAATTCATCTAATTTTCTATTCGCTTCTTCAACACTTTGAGTATTAATTTTTAGTGTTAATGATTTAATTTCTTCTGCCATTTTTTCTCCAGATAATAAAAAACCCACTAACAGTGGGTTATTATGATTTGTTCATTATTTTAGCTTTAAGTTATTCTTTGATTTATTGGCAAACCAATCGTTGATATTTTAGTATTATCATTTAAATTCATCCGTTATGACCTTTATTTTTATTAATCAGCAGAGATTTATCTGATAAATGTTAAGATTTTATGAGTAAAAGGTATTAATACTAAAATACAAACTATCAAAATGCGCTTATTCTTTGTTTAGAGTATGTTGTGTGATTTTTCAAATGAACATGTTTTTTGATATAAGGCTTTCGAAAATCAAATATCTTCACTCTAGGAGCTTATTTATCATCTAGCTCTTTAATGTAGTTCATTCAATAATAAAAATAGAATTTTTATTCATTAATTCTTTTTACCTATGTTTATATTAAAAACACCACTTCGATTCCAATCATTAAAGTACTTTTTGCAGATAATAATTTTTCTTTTTCTGCTCCTTATCTAATAATTCAATAAATTTAATTTAAATATAAAAATATAAATTAGAGTTTTACATAGAAAATAATTTAGCTAGTTTGTTTCAAATTTTAATCTAGATGATTGTCAATAAATTGAACAAAAATTTTGAGAAACGTTTTTCAACATTGCGTATGCATTAATAATGATTTAAATAATAACTATATTAACCAAAATATTTATAGTATCTAAATTTCAAATCTATATTCATGATACTTAAATAGTTGATTGAATGAATTTATATAGTCTAGTATTAAATAGAAACAAGCTGAAATTGGCATAAAATTAATTAATACTATAATTGAATTTTTACTATTTGAATCAGCAAATTCTGAAAAATTAAACATAATAATCACTAAACATTTATTACTTGATTTGAATGAAAACTTCAATATGTTTGTTTATTTTCAATAGTTTAGGTGCGTAATGCACCTTGTACTATTTTTATAGATTATTTTTTATTTCGATTTGTGCATTATTTTTAACGCCTCGCTTTCCATTATTTGAATATCATTAAAAATAGTTTCGCTTTCTGCAATATTATTAATCTTCATAACCCATGGCATACAGTTGTAATCAAGACCTAATATTCCACTCATGCTCGTTCGCCACTGAGTAGACATGGCTTTAAATAACTTGAAAGCATCCAAATTATCTTGCCATATTTCTACATATTCTTCATCGTAATCCGATTCAGTTAGCCCAAAAGCCGCCAACTCGTGTTTTGACGGCTCAGGGGTATATAGTGCAGTAACGAGCGCTATTAGTTTTTTTCTCTAACGCCAAAAAATTCGCTAGAATAAGTTTTAATAATTGCTGCCCCTGATGCTGGATAATTTTGAAGAAGTATATCCAAATTTTCCTCATTAAACTCTTCTTCTAAACTCCAACCACAAGCTATTTTCAACAGAAAATCAATTACTGGCTTGCCTTCAAGTTCTTTTTCAATATCGGTTAGTTCTTTAAGAACATGGTGTTTGAATGTAAATTCAATTTTGCCATCTTCCAATCCTGCACGCGGAATTAAAACTTCACATTTAAAGGTTGGTTCAGCTACCAATTTAAATTTGGCCATTAATATTATCCTTATTTATTTTTGTAAAAAGTGATTGCTGGTGATTCAACGGTCATACTGATTTTTACCGTTTCAATCTCATTAATTGTAGAGGTTGGTGTAGGATCAAATGAAATACGTACAGCGTCATAACGTGTTTCTTTTGCTTTAGGCACATACATTTTCATAGCGACAACATCATTAGTACGATCTAATTCCTCTAATAATGCATAAATAGGCAGAGAACTGTCATGAGCAATGGTAAAACTTTTGCTTTTAGCTGATTTGATGGTCGGTAATTGTCGTTCTGCATCGTCATCTAAAAACTGAATTTGAGTAAATTGTTGTTCACCGCCTTCAGTTGCAACTTCTTTGACTTGCGGTAATCGCTCCCATGCAGTAATTTTGGTTAAAGTACCCTTACCTTCTCCCTCTGGAAATGATTTTGTATCATTTGTATTAATATTACCAAGTGTAACATCCATATTGTTAACTTTAATCACTTTCGCAACTGCGTTGTTAATTTTTGACCATCCTGAGGTGATAATAACTTCATCACCAGCCACAAGACCATGATCAGTTTTTAATGTAACAACAGCGTCTTTAGCGTTTGAGATAATCTCAAACGCTAATTCTGTGTCTTTTGATTTTTGTACGTAAACACTTGAACCGTTAGGTAATGCAAATCCCATAATTATTTCTCCTAATTAAATTAATATGTCAGCACGGTAATTCATGCTAATTGGTATTGTATAAGTGCTTTTTTCCTTAACTGCTGGATAAGCACTTGGTATTGAATTGATGTAAAGTGAAAAGTGATCTTGTTTTAATTCAAGATCTAAAGGAAAGTGTTCGATAATCGCATCAACAATTGTATGAACACTTTCTATACCGGTATTGATCGGCGTAACAACGCTAACCTGAAAAACACCTTTATAAGTTCTTAATTTGCCTTCTAAATCAAAATTAGTTGTGATGCTAGGCAAAATATTGCAGATAAGGTAGATTTCATTTTCAGGTTTAACTTCAATGTTCTCGTAAACAACTTGCAAATTTTCTTGAGTAGCAAAGGTTTGCAGATGTTCTTCGAGTAAGTGGGCTATTTTTGATATCATGTTTTAATCTCCATTGTGGCTTTATAAAAATTAACTTGAGCATTTAGAGTTGCAACCCTCGTCATGCCTTTTTCATATCGGCTATTTGAATTGAGGTATTGTCAATCTTTATCTAGTTGCAGTTGATATTAGTAATTCATGGCAAATCGATTATTTGGTAAAGAAAAAGGATAACGTCTAACATCGAAATGGTGATCGAATTACACTTTTTACATGATATTTCACTCCATAATTGGTAAGCAGTTTTGAAACCGTATTAAATAAACGATCGTAAAAAGTCATCATTAAGTTTCTCTCTGCAATGCTATAGAAAAGTATTCACATATGGCCCCCTTAATGTTGTTTTAATGGTTGTATAAGATCTGAAACCTGTTTTATTTACAGCATAAATTATCGATAATATTCAAAATATTGATGTTTATTAGACTAGTTCTATTAATGAACTTGAATTCAAATAAGCTGGAAAAGTGTTAATAGAATCTATTTTATATAACCCTTTAACACTTATTTCTAAATATTCCTAAATCAGGATCGTCATTATGAATGACCTAAATTGTAAAATTGATTACAGTGTGTTCTTGTAGCGATTTAAGTTAAATTTTTTTAATTTTAAGCACAAAAAAACCGCAATTAAGCGGTTATGTAAATTTTATATAAAAACCTTTAAATTTTAGATTACTAGATAATCGAAAATTACTATTTATTTATTAATCTAATAGAGCTTTTATCTTGATTGCATCTTTCAATAACATTCAAGAGATGTTCGTTATATTTCACACTGTCACCGAATGTCATTTTTTCAGGCGGTAGTTTGGGCAAGCAATCACTGAGCAGATTTGCTGGGATTGGCTGACTCACGTAAACTTTTCGCTCTGTTGTACATGCTGCCAGAGATAGGCATAGGAATAAGCCGATTAGCACAATCATTATCTTTGAGTTGTTCATTGATTTGCTCCTGACGTGAAATAGATTGATTTTCTAGTTCATGTTTTGATAACTCGTTGTCAGTAATAATCTGATTATTTTTAATAATTTTTTGTTGCAATTGTTGCATCTGAGATGATAATTCAGTCATTTGCTGTTTTGCAGTTTGTTCATCTTCAAAACATTGATAAGCAAAATAAATGCTAAATATGACGATAATCAATAATGCTATCGGGGATAGCTTATAAATTTGTTTTAATTTATCCATTAGACTATCCCATTCACGTAAACCGTTTTACCGCTATTTTTGATTGCTGTTAAAACAATTTGTCGATTATAGTTTGGGCTAAAACCGATATGCACCCATTGGTTATGTTCCTGGATTAACTTATCAAACTGAACACCGGTATCAATTAAACGCTGGCAAATTTCTTTAGGTGTGCCATAAGCACAATGGAAATCAACAGCCAAGCCTTTGGTATGAGCGCTAGTTGATACGCCACCCACCCGGGCATTTAATAACGGGCAACGATAACCAGAAGTAATCATTATTGGAAAACCTAACACTTTTCTAACTAACTCTAATTTGTTAGCTGTCAGTTGAATATTTGCCATTAACTCATCTGGCACTCGATTATCTATTCTTAATCTGCTTGCAATGTTTGAATGGGTAAATTCTTCAAGTGTAAAATGTTCTGTTAGTTTCATTGTTCTCCAGCACTCCTTTTCATTCGTTCGGCAATGACTTTGATCATCTCTGCACCCAACCACCCCGCAGACCCTGCCATACATCCTGTGAATTCAGCACTAAACTGTAGTGCTATTGATAATAAAATAGTCAGTGCGCCGGCAAACATAGAAACAATTAATTGGCATATAGCTATCTTTATCCCTACTGCTTTACCGTTAATGATATCAAATGCAGTTTTCGCAATAGAGCCTAGAGCAGCCATACCTAATGTCATTAGCCAATATAGCCAATTCGTAGGATCACTGTTTTGCATATGTTTAATCTTCATAGAAAGCCTCCATTTTGAGGCAATTAATTGAAATGACAGCATAAAAGTAATCTTTTGTTGTAATTGTGATTAACTTTGTTGTCGATACTGTGAAACCGCAGAATTGAGGATTTGATAAAAAAGCAATTAAACGGCTGATTTATTGAAAAGGTTCATCAAAAAATTATCTTTTCAGATAGTTTACAAAGTAATAAATTACATTTTAAAGAATTAAAATATAAATTAATTTTATCTTTTAAAAGGTTTCTTTTCCCAGCGTTTCGCAAGCATTCAAATTTTTGGTCTAGATTATCTCGCTTTTCAATACGCGGAATGTATTCTACTAGCGATTTCGGTATTTTTCATATTTGCATTATTTATGAATACTGCATGTGTTTGTATATAGTTTACTCAAAAGCTTTATTACGAACTTTTCAAGCAATAAACTCATAACAATTTAATATCATTAATTAGATATTCAGGTGGGAAAAAACAGACATTTTGATGTAATTTAACTAATATATAGAATAACTCTTTGAGAACAATTACCTGTCAATCAATATAAAAGTTGAATAATATAGTATAAAAAAAGCCCAAATATTAATTTGGGCTTTTTGTTTAATGCACATTAAACTGCATTATTTACATATTATGCATTTAAACGTTTAAATAGTCAAGTCTTAGATGTTTAAAAATTAAAATATTTTTCTCTACGTTAAACATTATGCTGTTTTTGAAAATAATTGGATAATATGACCACGTATAAAACATTCTGCAGCAAGTAATATTTTTGTAATTTCAGTTGTTTGCTTACCTAAAAGTTTTGCTTGTTTGCTGCATGATATTCCGCGAAGGTAAAAAGACGTCAATATTGCCCAATATTCTATATTATCAGCTCTAAGTGTTAAAACCGCATTATCAACAACTTCTACTTCTTCTTCGGTTAAATACTGACGATAATCGAAATCGTTGGACGCACCAGCAAAACCTGATGATTTTGACGGATATTCAGTACCTATTCGCTTTAAAATACGTGTATTTTTCCATGCAATTAAAATATCTTTAGTTTCTCTCACTGCGCACCTCTGATTCTCTTATATAAATGTCAATACTACTGTTTTTAATTAAAATATAACTAGCTCTCATAATATTTTTAGTATTTGTTAACCTCATAAATTCAGTTACATAATTAACTTAACGTGTTTTTTTATTAATTTAATTAGTTTGCTCATGATTTATATTTTTCTCTGTTCAGGTAAAATTTACCGCAAGAAGCATCCATATCACCATTTACTGTTGTTAACTTCCTTGCACAAACAAATAAATTTATATCCATGTTATAAAAACAATCCCCTTTACACTCTGGGCATCTAAATCCTGTCGGAATTAATTTGTTTCTTGTCGGCATCTTTCACCTTATTTAAATCAAATCTGTTTATTTTTTCTCTACGTTGTTCATATAATTGTGCTAATTGATTCTCAATTTCAGCTATAAGATGATCTATTTTTTCCAATTGTTTCATTTTTATTTTTCCTCTTCTCTTGATAATTCATTTACTATTTTTTTGTTAAAAACTAATGATCACCGCTCCATCATTAACAAACTTAATACTCTTTTCTCTCTGAATGGTTGAGCTGATCAAATCAGTTTTGAGATAATTTTTTTATTCCTTGATTTATCTTTAATAAATAACAATGTCGATATAAGCAAACAGCTAACACCTACTTTTGATCGGCCAATAATACTATTCACAATAATTAATAATTTGATTAACATTTGTCTTGCCATCTGTGAATCTTGATTAAATACTGACATAACCTGTTTTTAACATTTGTTTAATGTTGGCGATGTGTGACATGCTCTTATCAGATACGCTTTGTTCGTATTTATACTCGATCATGGAAATAGTATTTTCTGGTTTCGGCAGATAATAATTAGCCCTTTCTTTAGTTAATAAACCGGTAAATACAGCGTGATTAATAGCGTCAACTCGCCTTGATTTATCATTACCAAGAGATACAAAGAACTCTATAGGACGGCAATACATCATTGATTCATTTACTAATCGCTCGTAAGCCTCAATAAATGTTCGTCTAGCACCGATTTTGTCACCATTACAATAAACAATTTCCGCCTGAGACCATGCTTTGGCTATTTCGTTTGTCCATACAACAGTGTTAGTTTCATCGCTTGCAAGTATCGCTATTGACCAGGCTTCATCTGGAGATAAATGATTACCAGCTCCACCCATTAATTTAATCAAATCAGCCGGTTTTGGCATAAATTCACTTTTACGAACCCAAACATTAGCGGCTTTACGCAATGATTCAATCGGATATTGCCCTACTGTTGACCAGTAAATATTAACTTTGGTAGTGCTTGCTTGTTGTCCATAAAGCTCAAGCAATCCACCAATAACAGCTAAAAACTCATCTGTAATTTTTGCCATGATTACCCCCTCATACTCTCTAGAACCGCCCGGTTACGTTCGGCAAGTGTCATAAAATTAGCTTTGTTGTTTGGACTAGCACGTTGATATTTACCAGCATTACGTAACCAGTTATTAAATGCAGCGTTCCAATCAATGTATTTTTTCCCGTTAGCCAAGCAATAGTCTTTAAATTTTATAAATTCGTTATCTAAATTGATATTTTCGTTAACTGCTATATCTTGATGATTAGTTGTTGGTTCAAAATCATCAGGAATTTGACATGCTCGTTTTTGCTTTTGCGACTTAGCCACAATAATATCTGTAGTAATCTTTGTAGTAGTCTTTGTCGTAATCTCTTGATCTAACGAACTTGATTTTGTAGCCATCTCGGCATCTACAATGTCGAGTTCGAGATAAGTACTGTTTATATCTCGTGGTAACTCAATCATAAATTTGGCGAAATTCCTTAAAACTTTATTCACTTTTTCATTATTAATTTTGTAATAAGTTTTATGTTGTAGGCGCTTTTCAGTAACAATTAAAACACCTCTTTCACATAACTTTTTAATTGCCGTTCTTTGTTCGTTATGGCTTAGACCTGTTTCATCTTCTAATTCATCACGCGTCTTATATACACCTAAATCAGAAGTCGCTTTGTCCTGCCAATAAAATAGTTGTGAAAAAAGAATGGCTGAACTAATCCCACCCAAAGGTTTAGCCAACTTTGGATAGTAGGCAATGGGGTTACCCATTGTTAGAAGATAATCGGTTGCTTTCAATTTACACCTCTAATCGAATACTCAGCGTACTGAACACCATTCTCATGAACTAAACGACTATCAATGTCAAATCCAGGTTTCTTTAGATCATAAATACGAGCACTTAATCTAAAACAACCATATAAATTTAATGCTTGGACTGGACTAATTGATTTTCCAGTTTGTAAATGGATCAATATTTTTTCGCATTGGCTTAGTGTTTTTTTATTGTTTAGCATCTTTATCATTACCTTAAATATTTGACGTGCCGTAATACAACCATTCAACAGAACAATTCAAAGCATTTGCTATCTCGACAATATTTCTTGGTTTTTCAATATTACCAGCCTCTAAATCACTTATTGATTGTTGTTTCATTCCAACTAATTCAGCCAATGACGCTTGGCTAATATTAAGTTCGATTCTTTTCTTCTTAACTCTTTCTCCGATTGTCATTTAAACCTCAACATAAAATACAGTTATAACTGTATTAAATAACAGTTTATTCTGTTTGTCAATTACAGATTTATCTGTATTATTTTATTAATCATAAAGGGAGACTTTTAAAATGAATAATCTCGGTCAAAGAATTAGGGCTAGACGCGAAGAATTGGGATTAACCCAAGAACAAGTTGCTGCGCAAATAGGAATTAAACAGCAATCTTATCAAGCAATAGAAAGTGGTAATGTAAAAAAACCTCGCCATTTATATGAAATATCTATCGCTTTAAAATGCGATATGGCATGGTTATTAAGTGGAAAAGATAAAGATGTAATAAACGTAGAAAAAATAGAAGTTCACGCCCATCAAGTCCCATTAATAAGCTATGTACAAGCTGGAGTATGGACTGAGTCGTGTGAGCTTAGGGATTCAACAGGGTTTGAGTATATTATGACATCATTAGAATTATCAAATAAAGCATTTGCACTAAAAATAAAAGGCGATTCAATGGAGCCAGAATTTAAAGAAGGTGATGTTGTTATTATCGATCCAGCTATAAAACCATTTCCAGGTGAATTTGTAGTAGCTGTAAATGGAGATGAAGAGGCAACTTTTAAAAAGTATCGTGAATTAGGATATGACGAGCATGAAAGAATGCAGTTTGAACTCATACCACTCAATCCAGACTACACAACTATGAGCACTTTAAAACAACAGATAAGAATAATTGGTACCATGGTGGAGCATAGAATATTTAGACGTAAAAGATAATAAAAAGGCATTTATCTGAAATTAAAAATAGAATAACTTAGAAAATTATTAGCTCAACAGTAATTGATACACCAAAGCTAATCATAAAAACAAAACTAATATAATTTATTAACTAAATTTCTCGGTGATTTTTTACGTAACCATTTAATTTTCACAATAGTATTCTAAACATATCTTTGAATTAAAAGTGAATTAATGTAGTTTTAATTCTATATTTTATTGGAGATGTCTTCTTTTTTATCTAAAACTTGAACTATATTTAATGAATATTTCAATGCAAATAAATGGAATACCTAAAGCAAAAAATTATTATGTTTTAGCTAATATTCCGTATAGCCAAGAAGATCATGTTCGGTATAAAGATGCTTTCATGCATATAATGAAGGATATGAATTTACATTATCCATAGTTAAATCTGCGTAATAAAATAAAAATAAGTTTAAGGCCTATTTGGGGCTTTTTTTATACCTAAAATTTCTTGATATCTTATTTAAGAATTAAGCATGTATAACACTTAAAGTTCAAAAAATAACCGATTAGTTTGAATACAGTTTTGGAACAGTTTTAACTGTTTACTTAAAACAGTTAAAACTGTATAATCAATTTCATCGAAACAAATCAATCTGTAAAAAATCAAAATAGATTACTAATTACTATCTCTAAAGTAATTAAAGCTTTTCTAGTTATTAGACTTGATTTTGAAAAATTTCTGATACAGGAAAGGGAACATTTAACATTGTCTTTCTCACTTTTAATAGTTTTTATAGGATTAAAAAAATGAATTATAAAGAATGGAAACGGGAATATTTAGAGCTTTTAACTGAAGTTATAAAAAATCATAAATATTCAGAATATTATAATAATGAGTTCATTGAAGAGCTTGCTAACGAATTATTAATGCGTGGCTATTTTGACGAGGATTATGGACATTGGCAAGTCACCCCCGCTGAACAGGCAATTAAAGAAAGTTTTGAACTGTAGTTAAATGATAATTCTGAGACATACACAATGACTAATAAAGATTTTGTCAAAGTGAAAACCAAAGATCGGTTTCATAATGATTATCAACTATCAGATAGCGAAATTAAGTTTGCCCTATTTTGCACTTTTATTGTTGCATTAAGTAGCATGTTTGGTTTGTTTTATTGGATTTTGCAAATAGCAACGAGGTGATTTATGTCGTTACAAAGAGTGGTAGAAAATTGGCATGAAAATGCATATTGCAGAATGATGAACAACTTCGAGAAGCAAGATGCCCGTGATGATTGGATAGAGAGTCGCGCTGAAGAGCTAATCAGAAATTTTGCTAATGATAATGACTGGCAAATTATAGAGTTATTAAAAATAAAATTAGAAAGCAAAAACATTGATGCAGAGATATACAATCAATTTATTGTTGATATTTGCTATTCGCAAGCTGAATTTGATTTTAATAAAAATTTTATATAAACAAAATATACTTTAAAAAAGTACTTAAATCCTCTTATTTAAGTGATGTTGAGACAATTGAACTGATCAATATAACTATAGATTAGTTGCTAGATCTACCTTGCGTATCATAATAGTGATAACTTTTACATTTTTAGCAGGATATTAGTCTTTAAAATAAAGGAATAATTTTATAAATTGTTTAATATCAATTTGTAAAATGGTGGCCCCTACTGGACTTGAACCAGTGACCAATCGATTATGAGTCGACTGCTCTGACCAACTGAGCTAAGGGGCCATGTTTTGATGTGCTACTAACTTAGTAGGGTTGCGATTATAATAGAGTTAAAATTAATTTGCTACAATTAATTAACTAAATAGGTTGATTTGGTTAATTATTAAGCTGACATTTGTCATAATAGCATCATTTATAATAAGCGATATTTTTTAATCAATTATCCTGATACAATGTTTTATATTATCATTACTCATGTTCGTTTATTGGTTGAGGAAATATTATGTCTATCAAAAAAACTCTTTTTATTAGTGCTGCGCTGTCAATGACTTTATTTTTAAATGGTTGTAGTAGTTCAGATTATCAAGCTACCTCAGCTGGTCGCCAAGTTCAATTTATTGATACTAAACCAGCAGAGACCTGTCAATTTATTGGTAAAGCTGAAGGTCGTCGCAGTACTTTCTTTTCTGGCTTAAAAACGCATAGTGAATTAATCCGTGATGCAGCAACTGATTTAATGAATAAGGCTGCAGCTATGGGTGGTAACGTAATTTATAATGCACAAGATGCATCTTTACAATATGTTTCTGATATTGCCCCAACAGATGCTGTTATGGTTGGTGAAGTTTTCAGCTGTAAATAGCTAATCAGCAAATAAAAAAAGGGATATATTGATATCCCTTTTTAGTAAAATTTACCAAAATAATTAGCCATTTTGCTTTTCAAACTGTTGCATAAATTCAATAAGGTATTTGACACCTTCAATTTCCATTGCATTGTAAATTGATGCGCGCATTCCGCCTGCAATTCGGTGACCTTTAATGCCAATAATATTCGCTTGAGTAGCCTCACTAACAAACTTTTTATCTAGTTCTTCATTTGGCGATAAAAAGGTTACATTCATAATGGAACGATTGTTTACCGCTACAGTATTGCGGTAAAAATCAGACTGATCAATAAATTGATAAAGTAATTGTGCTTTTGCTTGATTTCGTTGTTGCATCGCACTTAAGCCACCTAAACTCTTAATCCATTTGAAGACTAAACCTGACATATACCAAGCAAAAGTTGGTGGAGTATTAAACATTGAATCATGATCTAATAATATTTTGTAATCAAGTACCGAAGGTAAGACTTTTTGCGCATAACCAATCAGATCTTCACGAACAATGACAATAGTAATTCCTGATGGGCCGATATTTTTCTGTGCACCGGCATAAATAATACCGTAACGCTTAACATCGATAGGTTGTGATAAAATACAAGAAGATAAATCTGCTACGACAATTTTATCGGCAAAGTCAGGTTGTTCAAATATTTCAACGCCATCAATGGTTTCATTGGGACAATAATGAACATAAGCACTGTTATCGCTTAATTGCCATTCAGACATTGGTTTGATCGAGGTTATTCCTGCATTTTTGATAACGACATTTTGCTCAATTACATTACAATATTTTGCCGCTTCTTTCGCTGCACACTGACTCCAATAGCCACTATTGATGTAATCAGCGTGAGTATTATTAGCTAAAATATTTAATGGTACAGCAGCAAACTGAGCTCTAGCTCCACCTTGGCAAAATAAGATTTTATAATTTTCTGGTACATTTAAAAGATCACGAAGGTCATTAGTTGCTTCAATCGCACATGCATCAAATTCTTTACCTCGATGACTTAGTTCCATCACCGATGCACCGGTGTTTTGCCAATTTAATAATTCAGCTTGTACTTGCTTTAAAACATCCGCCGGTAGTTTGGCTGGGCCTGCACTAAAATTATAACTTTTACTCATTGCGATTCACTTTCATCCATCAAAAAATAGAAAATCTATTTTTACACTCTATGAACCAATATACAATCAGATTTTTAGCAAAAAATTTTGAGGAACGGGGTTTTTGAAGCATAAAAATACCGACAATAGTCGGCATTTGTCGCAAAGAAAATGAAATTTAAAGAGCTAGTTGCTGTTTAGCGTTTTCGATGGCGAATTTTACTTGTTGCGGTGATACACCACCTTTTGCAGATCGTTTCGCTAAGCAAGATTCTAAAGATAATATAGAATAAACATCATCCTCAATGACTTGGCTGTATTGTTTTAATTCATCTATAGTTAGCTCTTCTAATGCTTTTTGTTTCGCAATCGCTCCTACTACCGCCTCACCAACAATATGGTGCGCTTGTCTAAATGGAATGCCTTTAGCCACAAGATAATCAGCAAGTTCTGTCGCATTAGAATAACCTTGTTTAGCAGCACTTTGACAATTTTGGTAATTGATTTTTATATCTTCAAGTACTAATACCGCCATATCTAAACACGCTTGCCAACTGTCAAGTGCATCAAATAAGTGCTCTTTATCTTCTTGTAGATCTTTATTATATGCCAGAGGTAATCCTTTAAATGTGACTAATGCTCCTGTTAATGCGCCAACCACTCGCCCTGCTTTACCGCGAATTAATTCTAATGCATCTGGATTTTTTTTCTGCGGCATTAATGAAGATCCTGAAGTAACGCGGTCAGATAATTCAACGAAGTCCGCTTCACCACTATTAAAAATAATTAAATCTTCAGCAAAACGTGATAAATGAACCATACCGATTGATGCATTATTGAGTAGTTCAAGCACATGATCCCTATCAGACACCGTATCCAAGCTATTATTGGTTGCAGTTGCGAAACCTAACCAGTTGGCTAACATATCACGATCCATAGGATAAGCTGTACCAGCTAAAGCACCACAGCCTAAAGGACTAACATCCAAGCGTTTTAGAGTATCTTGTAAACGACTTTCATCACGCGTTAACATTTCATAATACGCTAAACACCAATGCGCAAAAGTTATTGGTTGAGCACGTTGTAAGTGAGTATAACCAGGCATAACCGCATCTTGATGTTGTTCTGCAGTTAACACCAGTGTTTTACGTAATTGATTGATAGCAGAGATAAGATGAGCAATTTCATCTTTACACCATAATTTTAGATCGGTGGTTGACTGATCATTACGACTGCGACCTGTATGAAGTTTTTTACCTAAATCACCGACTTTTTCTATTAGTTTTTGTTCTACCCAACTATGAATATCTTCAGCGTCACTTTGTAAGATCTGCTGCGGATCTTGTCGTACCGAACTCAATAATTCATTTAACGCTTGTTCTAACTGTTGTTGTTCATCATGAGATAAAACGTTCACAGTGACCAATGCTTTCGACCATGCAATTGATCCAATGATATCTTGCTCTGCAAGCCGATAGTCAAAGCGCAGAGAATCATTAAAGTGTTTAAATCTTTGATCTGCTGCTTGGCTAAAACGCCCACCCCATAACGCCATAATCACCTCAAATGTTTTATTTCAAATCAATCTTAAACGATTAAAAATTAATCGTTTTTTTAATAATTTTAATGATAAGTTTATCTATAACGATATTACCGAAAAATATATACAGACCTAAGTCTGTATATATTAGGTTTTATATCTAGCTAAAAAGTCTTAAAAATTACTTTTTAGTTTTAGTATTACTTTTTGATTTTGTGGTTTCTTTCGCTGCCGATTTAGCTTTTTTAGTCGGCTGATTTTTCTTACCTTCATTTAAAGCACGGATGCGTGAAGATAGAGAGAATAGACGAATAAAGCCACCGGCATGACTGTGATCGTAAACCTCATCTTCACCAAACGTTGCAAACTCTTCGCTATATAAGCTATTTGGTGATTTCTTCTGTACTGCGGTTGCATTACCTTTATAAAGTTTAACTACAACTTCACCAGTCATATCTTCTGCTAACACTTCTGCAGCGGCTTGAAGAGAACGACGATATGGTGCAAACCAGCGACCATCATAAACAACATAAGCCATTTCTAAACCAAGTTGTTCACGCCATTTGAAGCTATCACGATCTAAGATCAGTTGTTCTAAACCACGTAACGCAGTCATCATGATAGTTCCGCCAGGGGTTTCGTAACAACCACGCGATTTGATGCCGACTAAACGGTTTTCAATAATATCTACTCGACCTACACCATGTTTTGAACCAATTTTATTCAACGTTGCAACACAGTTATATGGTGATAATTTTTTTCCATTAACGGCAACAACTTCGCCTTTTTCAATACCAATAGTGACAAATTCTGCTTCATCTGGTGCATCTTCTGGTGATACAGTCCATGCCCAACAATCAGCATTTGCTTGATTCCAAGTGCTTTCTAACACTCCACCTTCGGTTGAAATATGCCATGCGTTTTCATCACGGCTGTAAATTTTTTCAACTGTTGCTGTAGTAGGAATTTTTCTCACTTTTAGATAGTCAATTAACGCTTCACGTGAACGTAAATCCCATTCACGCCATGGTGCAATAACTTTTAGTTGTGGTGCTAAAGCGGTATAAGTTGTTTCAAAACGGACTTGGTCATTACCTTTACCGGTCGCACCATGACAAAGGGTATCAGCACCAACTTCTAATGCATATTCAACTTGAGCTTTAGCGATGATTGGGCGAGCCATTGAAGTACCAAGATAATACGTTCCTTCATATAATGCGCCAGTTTTTAAAACAGGGTAAACATAGTCTTTAACAAACTCTTCGCGTAAATCAACAACTTTACATGCTACTGCGCCAGATGCTTTGGCCTTTTTTTCCACATCTTTTAGTTCTTTAGGATCTTGTCCAACGTTGGCGACTAAAGCATAAACTTCACAATCGCCATAATTCTCTTTTAACCAAGGAATAATAGCTGATGTATCTAAGCCACCCGAATAGGCTAAAACTACTTTTTTTGTTGCACTTTTTTTCATGTTATACCCTTTCATAATTTACTGACGAAAAAAATAAATGTTTTAAACACTAAGCCAAGTATATCTAACAATAAATATACTTGTTTAATATACTGACTGATTTATGTTTAAGCAATAATTCTTGTACCCGTTATACCTGATTTTCCATTAAATAATTCAATGAGTTTATCTGATTCTTTCCAGCTTGCGATATCTATTGGTCGGCCTAATGTTCTAGCCGCTTCAAAAGCAGAATTCACTTTTACGATCATTCCATCGGTAATAGTTCCTTGAGCAATTAGATGATCAGCCTCAGCTTGCGTTAACGATTCGATTAATTGTTTGTTTTCATCTAAAACACCAGATACATCAGATAGTAAAATTAAATCTGCATCTAAAGTTTTTGCCAAGGCAACAGCTGCGTGATCGGCATTGACATTCATCATCTTGCCTTCATCGGTAATTCCAATTGAACTAACAATAGGTAAATAACCATTAGTAAGGAGTAAATTGATTAAAGCAGGATCGCCTTGTTCGGCTTCACCTACATAACCTAACTCTTCAGAAATTTGCTTAACTTTAACGCTATCACCATCGGCTAAGCAGAGTCCAATACTGGCTATTTGTAATTTTTTCGCTTCTGACAAAATTGTGGTATTCGCACTACCGGCAAGACTACCAACAATCACATCTATTTGATCTGCCGGTGTAACACGTAAACCATTACGTCGAACGACCGGTAAGGAGAGCCGATCCATTAATGAATCAACCACACTACCACCACCATGAACAATAATTAAAGGACGTTTAAAATTTTTTTTGTATTCGCTAATAACAATAAATAATTTACTTAATGCATCTTTATTATCGAGTAATACGCCGCCAAACTTAATAATCAATGGTTTCATTTTTATTTCCTATTCACTCTAATAAATGTTCACTGATATAAACTTGTCATAATTAACAAATTATTATCTATCTTTATAATAAGGCTGTTATTTCATCAAAACCAAATCGAATATTCATACATTGAACTGCTTGCGCAGCTGCACCTTTTAATAAATTGTCTTCCACAGAGATTAAAATCAGATGTTGGCCTTTAAGCACAAAACCAATATCGCAATAAGGTAAGCCAATTACCGATTTTAGGGCTGGCCATTGTTTTTGGTAAACTCTTACTAATGGCTTATCATCATAATATTTATTTAATGCGGTAAGAATATCTTCCTCACTCACCCCTTCTTTCACCTGACAGGTGATAGTGGCATGGATACCATCTTTAAAACAACCTAAATGAGGAGTAAAAATAACTTCCTGCCCTAAATGTGTCGCAATTTCAGGTTGATGACGATGAGTAAATATGCCATAAGCATGTAAGCTGACCTCACAAAATAGATTATTTGTGGAAGGTTTACGGCCTGCACCACTAACGCCACTCACAGCATTGATGACAGGCCATTGCCTTTTGTCTAGTAAATCTTCTTCAATTAACGGTTTTAGTGGCAGTTGCGATGCGGTTGGATAACAACCAGGTACAGCGATTAGTTGCGCATTTTTTATCGCATCAAAATTCCATTCAGCTAAACCATAAACAGCTTTATCTAACCACTGTTGATGTTGATGTTCAAAACCATAAAATTGGGTATAAAACGAGGGAGAATTGACTCGAAACGCACCCGATAAATCAAATACTGTACAACCATTTTCAAGAAAAAATGGTGCGATATCGTGACTAACAGAATGTTCAGTAGCTAAAAATACAATATCAATATCTTTAACAAGAGAAGAATAATCAGCCGTAGCAATTAAAGGTAAATCAACAACACCTTTCAATTGCGGGTATAAAAATCTATCAGAAATAAGTTTTCCTGCATCAAGGCTATTTTCTGATACCGTTAAAGCGACTAATTCAATATTTGGATGTTTTGTTAAATAGTAAGCTAATTTTGCACCTGCATAACCACTCGCCCCAACAATTATTGCTTTTAACATATCTTTCCTTATCTATCATTCAGATTTTTATGCAGTATAGTAGGCGATTTAAACCAACAAAACAAGAGAAAATTGAATTTTTATTCACTTTTTGTGAATTTATTTTCAAAAAGACAATTGCTGCTACGTTTTAAACTTTAGCAGTGGGGTGAAAATGTCTTCCTCCTACACATTAGATCTGTAGGAGGAAGGTTAATGATTATTTTAAATAGCTGGCAGATTTTAAGATTGCTATGAGTAGTTCCCAATAACGATAAACACTTTGAATATTAACTTTTTCATCAGGTGAATGAGGTGAAACAATTGTCGGGCCAATGGATATCATATCCATATCAGGATAAGACTGTTTAAATAGACCACATTCTAATCCGGCATGGATCACCATAATTTTTGCTTGTTTAGAGAAAATCTCTTGATATTTATCTTTAGCTAATTGTAAAAGACTAGAATTTAAATTAGGCTCCCAGCCCGAATAGCCACCACTAATTTCGTAATTGGCATTCACTAATTGGCTTAACGAGATTAATGTTGCAACGACTGCATCTTTCGCACTATCAACTTGAGAACGAATTAAGAAATTAACGTTCAGTTGATTATCGCTAATACTTACAATCCCCAGATTTAAAGATGTTTCAACAACACCATGAATTTGGCTACTCATACTCACCACACCATTTGGCGCAACATTTAATAAATTGATAATTTTACTTTGCTGTTCAACGGCGATGACTCGTTTAATATGATCACTATTAACCTCTTTTAAGGTTAATTCTATATTGGGTTCAACCTGTCCAAACTCATTTTGTAAAATAGATTTATATTGGTTAATAATCTGTTCTAGTTTTGGCAAATCTTGTTTATTTAAGGTTAATTCAGCAAATGCTTCTCGAGGTATTGCATTACGTAAAGAACCACCTCTTATATCTGCTAATCGATATGAGATATCTTGTCCATATTCCGCTAAAAATCTTGCCAGTAATTTTATTGCATTACCGCGGCCAAGATGAATATCACAACCAGAATGACCACCTTTCAAACCTTTTAGCGAGAGTTGAATATAGCAATCATGTGTTTCTGGCATTACCGCATATGTGATGGCAAAACTGGTCGTAAAATCAACACCTCCAGCACAGCCAGTAAATATTTCGCCTTCATCTTCAGAATCAGTATTAATCAAATAATGACTTTTCAACCAATTAGGTTGTAGACCGAAAGCGCCATGCATCCCCGTCTCTTCCGAAGTAGTAACTAATACTTCAAGAGGGCCATGTTCAACTGAAGGATCAATTAATACCGCCAAGGCTGATGCCAAACCTACGCCATTATCTGCACCTAATGTGGTTCCTTTAGCTTTGACCCAATCACCATCAACATAAGCTTGAATTGGATCAACAAGAAAATCATGCTGAGTACCTTCATTTTTTTGCGGAACCATATCCATATGAGCTTGCAAAGCAATTGATGGACAATCTTCCATACCTTTAGATGCAGCTTTACGCAGTAAAACATTACCGGCTTTATCTAGCTGACAGTCAATATGATGAGTGGCTGCAAAATCGACTATATATTTAGTTATCATTTGTTCATGATGTGAAGGATGGGGAATTTTACAAATATCATTAAAAATCTGCCAAACAAATTTTGGATTTAAGGTCGATAGCATATTTTATCCTCAATATTAGGTGGGTAACGAATTAATAAGTGGTTTTTTTTATCTAACCACTCTATAATAAGGTGCAATTTTACATCTATTTTTAGCCCATTAATATTAATTTATTAAATTCGTATATTCGATTAAAATTGCAGGTTACACATGTCAATAGAACAAACTTTAACAGAAGAAGAAATCAAAGCAAAAAAACAGCATAAAGCAGAGCTTATCGCTGAGAAGAAAAAATTCAATGTCACTTGGGAAATGTTACAAGCTTATGGTCGTCAGCTTTCTGAGAGATTATTACCCGCCAATCAATGGAAAGGCATCATCGCTGTTAGTCGTGGTGGCTTAGTACCAGCAGCTATTCTAGCTCGTGAACTTAGTATTCGTTATGTCGATACAGTTTGTATTTCTAGTTATGATCATGATCATCAACGTGAAAAATTAATTTTAAAACAAGCAAACGGTGATGGCGAAGGCTTTATTGTTGTTGACGATTTAGTTGACACTGGTAGCACTGCACATACCATTCGTGAAATGTATCCTAAGGCGCACTTTGTAACTATTTTTGCTAAACCAGCAGGTAAACCATTAGTTGATGATTATGTTGTCGACATCGCACAAGATACATGGATTGAACAACCATGGGATACTGGTGTCATGTTTGTTAAACCAATCTGTGATAATAAATAATGATTCAATATAATTAGGTTGCTATGGTTATGACGGAAAACCTTTCTGAAAAGATATTCAAACCACAATATGACTACCCTGAAACATCATCGCTAATCAATCGTCTTGATAGCAGCAATGGCAGCAGTATTAGTCCTCTTGATGGTGAAATTGATTCAAAATGGTATCGAATCATTAACCCTCTTTTATGGTATTGGCGCGGTCTTCCTAAGTTAGAAATCGAAGCGGTTTTATCAAGAATCGCTATTTCAACTAAGCGCCATACTAATGATAAATGGTTGGATTCAGTTATTGGTTATCAATCTGGCAACTGGATATATGAGTTTTTAAATCAAGCTGCAATGTGGCAAGCTAAAGCTGATAATGTTGCTCAATCTAATTTAACTGAAGAATCGAAAAATAGTTTATATCAGGATTATCTCATTGCCAGCGAATACGCCAGTATTGCCAGTTATCCTCATTTTAAGAATGATGAGCTAGCGATGTATGCTCAAACCTGTGCCTATCAATCGTATATGAAGGCACTTGAATATTCACCTTATTCAACCAAGCAGTTAGAGTTTAAAGTTGAAAATCGGGTTATTAAATCCATTTTGCATTTACCAAACAATAGTAATAGTGGAGTTTGTCCTGTTGTTTTAGTCTGCAATGGTTTAGGTAATTTACAAATTGATTATTATCGTTACTTTAGTGAATATCTTGCTCCACAAGGTTTTGCTATGTTAACTGTCGATTTACCAACCGTTGGATATAGTCGTAATTTTGTATTGAGCCAAAATAGTAGCCAAATTCATCAAGCAGTGATCGAACAACTATCATCGGTTCCATGGGTAGATAGCAATCGAGTGATTGTTGCTGGGTTCCGCTTTGGTTCACATATTGCAACACGGCTTGCTTATTTAATGCCTAATAAAATTAAAGGGTTATTTAATTTTACTCCATTTGTACACCAACTCTTTGTTGATAAGGCATTACAACAAAATCTACCTAATAGCTATAAAGATATGCTAGCCAGTCGTTTAGGTTTAACTTCTGTATCAAATCAAAAATTAGCAGCCGAATTGAATTATTTTTCTCTTAAGAATCAAGGATTATTAACCCATTCTTGCCCTATACCAGTTATGAATATTATCTTTGAAGATGATAAATTAAGTAATTTGAGTGAAGCGAAATTAATTCAATCAGCAAAACAAAGCAAAATTGTCACAATCCCCAAAACACCATTGCAAAAAGGTTTACAAAACGCCTTTGCTCAATCAGTTAAATGGATGGAGTCTATTTTGTAATAGCTAATTTAAATAAGAGTATTGTTATGAATAATAAAAAACAACAAACTGTCGTTGTTAAACTCGGTACCAGTGTTTTAACTGGAGGAACTAAACAGTTAGACCGTGCGAGAATAGTAGAACTGATTCGACAATGTTCTTATTTACATCAAACTGGTCATAAAGTTATTATCGTGACTTCGGGTGCTATTGCTGCTGGTCGAGAATACCTCAACTATCCTAACCTACCCAATACTGTTGCCACAAAACAATTACTTGCTTCAGTTGGTCAAAGTAAATTAATCCAACTTTGGGAACAGCTGTTTTCGATATATAAAATTTATATTGGACAAATGCTATTAACTCGCGCAGATCTAGAAGATCGTGAACGCTTTTTAAATGCTCAAGATGTATTAAAAGCGATGCTAGAGAATAATATTGTCCCAGTGATTAATGAAAATGATGCTGTCGCTACGGCTGAAATTAAAGTTGGTGATAACGATAATTTATCAGCACTTGCCGCAATTTTAGCTGAAGCAGATAAATTGATATTACTTACCGATATCGAAGGCTTATATACCGCCGATCCAAGAAGCGATAGCAATGCACAATTAATAAAAGAAGTAACTCAGATTAATGATGATCTGCGCAGTATCGCAGGTGATAGTGTTTCAGGTTTAGGGACCGGTGGCATGAGTACCAAAATTCAAGCTGCCGAAGTAGCCGGGAGTGCTGGCATAGAAGTAATTATAGCTGCAGGAAATAAAGCCAATGTAATTGTTGATGCAGTCAATAATCAATCGGTTGGTACCCGTTTTTTACCGCAAAAAACCCCATTAGAACATCGTAAACATTGGCTATATGGCGCACCAAACGTAGGCAAAGTGATACTTGATGATGGTGCGATTAATGCTATTTTAAATAATGGTAGTTCGCTATTACCAAAAGGCATTATCGCAGTCGAAAAAGATTTTTCACGTGGTGAAGTCATTAATATTTGTGATAAATCTGGTAAGCAAATAGCTCGAGGAGTCAGCCGTTATAATAGTGATGCATTACGACAAATAGCTGGACATCATTCACAAGAAATTAGCCAAATAATTGGCTATGAATATGGTCCTGTTGCCGTACACCGAGATGATATGCTGATTAAATAATAGATTTAGAATAGAGACATTCGGCCAAATCGTTACAAAAACTTACTCTATAGCGTTGTGTTCAGTACTATCTTTTACTAATAGTAATAATGCCTATAATCAGGCTTTTGTCTATACAAAAACCAACATCAGATAAGGTCATTATTGGCATGTTTATATTTTTCATAATACAAAATGATTTATAATAAAACTAGACAAGTTTTTATTACATTAAAAATAGCTTTTAGAAAAATCGAGCAAACTGCTCCTTTAGAAAATAAAATCGATACAATAGTAAATCAAATGGGTTTAGAGGAATTATTTTAGTAAAATTAGAAATGCATAGTTAAATTACAAAAATATATTGATGAATTAATATATAACATAGCGTTCTGGATAGATTACCTATCTTATCGATAAATAAAAAAACAGATGAATAAGATAAAAGGCTTATAAAATTGAGTATTGAAGTTAATAGCTATCACGAAAAATGGCAAAAAGATGAGCAGGATTTAGTCTTTTATCGACGTAAATATATTGAACCACTTATAATAATTTTACTTACCTGCTTTATAGCATTCTTTATATTCTCTCACATAATCGAAATCCCTTTTCAACTCGGTCTCATTTTATTATTAATGATTGTTTTTTTGTTATTACAATGGGCTGAAAAATATATCATTTTGGGTAAAACATTTATTAGTATTAGGAATAGTCAGTTTACCGTTGCGGATCTTATCCTGTTTACCCTGTTTTTTATTGTTTATGTCTTTTTAAAAAGAAAAGATAAAAATAAAATGACCTGTATCCTATTTAAGAATATTATTAATATCTCAGAAAAAAATCCTAATACCATGATAATAAAATATAAGACAAACGATATTATTGAGGATTATGTTATCGACCTAAATATGATGTTGGAGTCAGAAAAGCAGTTATATTTAGAAAAAATGCAATCTATTAAAAAACTTTGTGGACAAAATCAATAAAGGTTAAGCAATGATAAACGAAATGGGTAAAGCAGCCAAACTTGCTTCATATCAATTAGCACAATGCTCAACAAAAATTAAAAATCAGGCTTTAACTCATATCGCCGATTTATTAGAACTAAATGCTAATGAGATTCTTGATGCTAATCAGAAAGATATGGCTATGGCTAAAGAACAAGGATTAACTGAGGCAATACTCGATCGTCTGTTATTAACTTCAGAACGATTATCATCTATTGCTAATGATGTTAGAAATGTTGTTTCTTTAACCGATCCAATTGGACAAGTTATTGATGGTTCGACATTAGCAAGTGGATTAAAGTTACAACGTCACAGAGTTCCATTAGGTGTGATTGGCGTTATCTATGAAGCTCGCCCTAATGTGACTATTGATATTGCGGCTCTCTGCTTAAAAACCGGCAATGCAGCGATACTACGTGGTGGTAAAGAGACGGTTAATACCAATGCCGCTATCATAGCTATCATTCAGCAAGCTTTAAAACAAGTCGGTCTACCTGAAACAGCAATTCAATCTATTGATAATCCTGATCGCAAATATATCACTGAATTACTTAAACTTGATAAATATGTTGATATGATTATTCCTCGAGGTGGCGCAGCATTACACAAACTTTGTCGAGAACATTCAACCATACCTGTTATTACTGGTGGTATTGGTGTTTGCCATATTTTTGTCGATGAAAGTGCTGATTTTGATAAAGCGCTATCAATAATACTTAATGCAAAAACTCAGCGACCAAGTACCTGTAATACTGTTGAAACATTACTTGTTCATACTGAAATTGCCAATACTTTTTTACCAAAACTTAGTCAAATCATGGCCGATAATCAGGTGATATTGCATGCTGATCCCGATTCTTATAAAATTTTGAATGCTGGAGTGGCAAATGTTTTTGCCGTTGAGGATGATGAACTAAGACAAGAGTGGCTTTCCAAAGATCTGAATATTGTTATTGTTGATTCATTGGAATTGGCGGTGGAACATATTCGCGAATATGGTAGTGGTCATTCAGAAGCCATTTTAACGCGTAGTCTTGTAAATGCTGAACAATTCGTTAACTTAGTCGATGCTGCTGCAGTTTATGTTAATGCATCAACCCGATTCACCGATGGCGCACAATTCGGTTTAGGTGCTGAAGTTGCAGTTAGTACACAAAAATTACATGCCAGAGGACCAATGGGCCTTGAAGCGTTAACAACGTATAAATGGATTGGTTATGGCGAAGATTTAATTCGTCAGTAGTGATAATAACTAACTATTCATAAACCTGAACAGTTAGTTATATAGTTATATAGTTATATAGTTATTAGTTATATAAGTTAAATAGATTAATCAAAATTACGCATTAAAAGCGCATAATTTAAATCAATGTCTTCGGCGATTGGAATATAAACAATGTGACCATCACCAAGTCCTGCTGGAACTGGTTGACCTTTTTTATTTTCCATTCGTTCAATAATAAAGGTCATATTACCTTTAGGGGTCATCATTTCAACACTATCCCCTACTGAAAATTTATTTTTAACAATAATTTCAGCTAAGCCATTTAGACGTTGACCACTAAACTCACCAACAAATTGTTGTCTATCTGATACAGAATGACTATGCACATAGTTTTGCATATCTTCATGTTTATGGCGACGTAAAAAGCCTTCGGTATATCCTCTATGAGCTAAAGAATCAAGTTCCGCCAATAAGCGTGGATCAAATGGTTTACCTTCGCTAGCGGCATCAATAGCTTGACGATAGACTTGCGCAGTTCGAGCACAGTAATAAAACGATTTGGTTCGACCTTCAATTTTTAATGAATGTACGCCAATCTTTGTCAGATCTTCGACTAATTCAACTGCTCTTAAATCTTTTGAATTCATGATATAAGTACCATGTTCATCTTCAAAAGCTTGCATATATTCGCCAGGACGACCAGATTCTTCTAACATAAAGACCTGATTGGTTGTTGAGCCAACACCTAATGTTGGTTCAACTTGTTGTACAGGAATCGGCTCGCATTTATGGACTATTTGCCCTACTTCGTCCTCTTTTCCCTCAGATACTTTATATTCCCAACGACAAGCATTAGTACAAGTACCTTGATTTGAGTCACGTTTATTAATATAACCAGATAATAAGCAGCGTCCTGAATAGGCCATACATAGCGCACCATGAATAAAAACCTCAAGTTCCATTTCTGGTACTTTTTCACGGATCTCTTTAATTTCATCCAGAGATAATTCTCGAGATAGCACCACCCGAGTTAATCCCATTTTGTGCCAGAATTTTACCGTTGCCCAGTTAACCGCATTTGATTGTACGGATAAATGAATTTCCATTTCCGGAAAATGTTCACGAACCAACATGATTAAACCAGGATCAGACATGATAAACGCATCCGGTTTCATGTTAACAATTGGTTCTAAATCACGAATAAAGGTTTTTAATTTTGAATTATGAGGGGCAATATTAACTACCACATAAAACTTTTTACCTTGAGCATGGGCTTCGTTGATACCAATAGCGAGATTTTCGTGATTAAATTCATTATTGCGCACTCGCAAACTGTAGCGTGGTTGCCCTGCATAAACTGCATCAGCACCATAAGCAAATGCGTAACGCATATTTTTAAGAGAACCAGCTGGTGAAAGTAATTCTGGTTTTGGATATAACATTGTCATTAAAAAATGCCTCTGATTTCAAGTCAGTATTACCTTATAAGGTAATAGGTTAAGCAAAATAGGATGGGCATTTTACGCTTTAGCTATCAGATTGGCAAATTTATTGTAACCATAATAAGGAACAACAATATCTCAATTATAAATAAGGAATAATAATCTGTTGAATAAGGCGTTATTTCGTAAGTTTAAATAAAACTTGTGAAATATTTCTTTTTTAAAGATCCGATGAAAACATAAACAAAATTATACAGACAAATCCGCTAAATTTGTGATTAATATCACATAAAACTATTATAACGCCCAATATTTTTTAGCTTTTATTGCTCACATTTGTGCAAAACCACATAGCCTAGCAAACAAATTCAATAATAAAATTAGAACAATATTTTTTGATAGTCATAAAAAGCAATGAGGAAAATTTAAATGACTGAATTCATAAGTTGGTATGGAGCGATAATAGGACTTTTTCTTGCTATTTTTTTAATTCTACGCGGAATAAATCCAGTTTATTCGTTATTTTTTGGTGCGATAATAGGTGCATTTATTGGAGGTGCAAATCTAGTACAAACTATTTCGATTTTAACTACCGGTACACAAAGTATAATGGGAACCGTAATCAGAGTATTAGCCGCAGGGATTTTAGCTGGCGTGATGATGGAATCAGGCGCAGCTGAAACAATCGCACAAGCTGTTGTAAAAAAATTAGGTGAAAAAAAGGCATTACTCGCTTTAGCACTAGCCACCGGTATTATTACTGCATCAGGCGTATTTATTCCGGTTGCTGTATTAATTGTTGCGCCAATTGCTTTATCTGTTGGTAATAAAATGGGGATTTCTCGATTAGCATTATTATTAGCGCTTTCTGGTGGTGGTAAAGCTGGCAATATTATTTCCCCTAACCCTAATACTATTGCGGTTGCCAATGGTTTCAATTTAAGTCTAAGTGATGTAATGATAGCTGGTTTTATCCCTGCACTATTTGGTTTAATTGCAACTGTTGTAATTGCTTCATTAATCAAAAATAAAGGCGATAAAGTAACTATTGAAGAAGTCGTTGCTTTGCAAAAAAATGATGCAGAACAAAAAAATAACAATCCTTCTCTGAGTAAAGCAATCGTTGCACCTGTAACTGCTATTTTGCTATTAATGATCAACCCTATAGGTAATATTTTTCATATTGAAGCATTAGCTAATTTAAAGATAGATGCGCTATATGTACTTCCCGTTGCAGGAATCATCGGTATGTTAGCAATGGGGCAACATCGTAACATTGCTATGTATACTAAATCCGGGATTGAAAAAATGACACCAACCGTACTCATCCTTGTCGGTGCAGGTGCTATTGCTGGTTTAATTGGTTCATCAAACTTAGCTACTCAAGTTATCAATATTATTGATTATATGGGCATCTCAGGTTATTACTTATCACCAATTTCCGGTGTATTAATGGCAGCGGCCACCGCGTCAACATCTACTGGCGTTATTTTAGCAACTGGGACTTTTGGTTCAACCATTACAGACATAGGAATACCGGCTATTAGTGCAGCTGTAATGATGCATACAGGTGCAACTGTTATTGATTCATTACCACAAGGAAACTACTTCCATGTCACTGGTGGTAGTATGAATATGACAATTAAACAACGTATGAAATTGATCCCATATGAAGCTATGGTTGGTGGCACTATGACACTCGTTGCCACAATTTTCTATCAATTTATTATGTAATATTAAGAGTAATTTTTATGAAACAAAAAACATTTGTACTTGCTCCTGACTCGTTTAAGGAAAGCTTAACCGCAAAAGAGGTATGTCAGGCAATCGAATCTGGATTAAAAAAAGTTTTTCCTGATGCTAAATATATTCATGTACCGATGGCTGATGGTGGTGAAGGCACAACACAATCATTAGTCGACGCAACTAATGGAACATTACATACATGTGAAGTCACAGGTCCTCTTGGTAACAAAGTCACTGCCTATTATGGCATTCTAGGTGATAACACGACTGCGGTCATTGAAATGGCCTCAGCAAGCGGTATCCATCTTGTACCCAAAGAACAACGAAATCCATTGATTACCACAACATTTGGTACGGGCGAATTAATCCTTGCCAGCTTAAAACATGGTATTAAAAAAATCATTTTAGGTATTGGTGGTAGCGCCACAAATGATGGTGGCGCAGGAATGGCACAAGCCTTAGGAGTGAAGTTTTATGATAAAAATAATCAGATAATTGCTAAAGGAGGCGGCGCATTAGAGCATTTAGCTAGAATTGATATATCTGAAGTCAATCCTCAATTAGATAAAGTTGAATTTATCGTTGCTAGTGACGTCACTAACCCTCTATGTGGAGAAAAAGGAGCTTCAAGAGTATTTGGGCCTCAAAAAGGGGCTACATCTGAAATGATTAAACAATTGGATGATAACTTACAGCATTATGCATCCATTATAAAATCTCAGCTAAATAAAGATGTCGCAACTATTCCAGGTGCTGGTGCCGCTGGTGGATTAGGTGCCGGATTAATGGCGTTTACCAATAGTAAAATGGAAAAAGGCATCGATATTGTTATCAAGTATAGTAATTTAGAAAATCAATTAATCGGCGCAGATTTCTGTTTTACTGGTGAAGGTGGGATTGACTTTCAAACCAAATTTGGTAAAACACCTTATGGTGTTGCCCAAACGGCCAAAAAACACAATATTCCAGTTATTGCATTAGCCGGGATGATTGGCGAAAACATCGAGGAACTTTATCCAGAAGGTATTAACGCCATTTTCGGTATTATCCCTTCGATATCTAAAATTGAGGATCTATTGGCTGATGGGTTTAAAAATATTGAACGAACCAGTGAAAATATTGGTCGCTTAATTAATATAGCTCAAATTTAACATTTCTAGACAACTAAAAATATGGGGAAATAAAAGATTATTCTTTATTCCCCAATCATGAAATCTTACGAATAAAGTATAAGCTCTGTAGTTTGCTATAATTAAAAAATTTTAACAGGTTTCAAAAAAATCATAGTAATAAAATTATTATCAATGCGATATAAATTATTACTTGATTATAATAAAAAGGTTTATTGCTATGAAAGTTCAAAGTATCTCTCCAATACTTGCTCAATCGATTGTTGATAAAACCATGCGCATTATCAATTGTAATGTCAATATAATGAATAATCGGGGAGAAATTATCGGTAGTGGTGATTTAGAACGAATTGGCGAATTACATGAAGGTGCTGTATTAGCCATATCACAAGGCAGAGTAGTGACAATTGACAGTCCAACTGCAAAAAAACTTAAAGGAGTTAAACCGGGTGTTAATTTTCCATTAAAACTTAAAGAAGAAATTGTTGGTGTGATTGGAGTAACGGGTGAACCAACTAAAATTATCCAATTTGCTGAATTAGTGAGTATGACGGCAGAGATGATGATGGAACAAGCATTATTACTCAATCAACTCTCTCAAGATAATCGTTTAAAAGAAGAGTTTATATTATCGATAATTCAATCAGACAAAACTGTCTCCAATATAACTGAATGGAGTCGAAAATTAAACATTGATTTATCTTTATCCTATGTAACTGTCATTATTGAAATCGAAAGTGGCCAACTTGGAATTCAAACCGCAATGAGTGAATTACAACAAATTCAAAATGAACTCGAAACATTAACAAAACTAGTAGCGATAAAATCACTAACCGAAATTGTTATATTACTTCCTGCTTTAAATAAATTTAATCGATGGGATTTAACAGAACATAAAACAAAATTAGAAAAATTAGTTAGTCAGGCAAAACTGCTCAGTCAATTTAAAATAAAAATATCTTTAGGAAATTATTTTCATCAAGGTAACGATACCATAGCAAGATCTTATCAAACAGCCAAAACCGCCTTAGAAATCGGCAAAAAAAGATTTCCACATTGTCGTAATTATTATTATCAAGATCTCATATTACCTGTTTTGTTGGATGGTTTAAATAAAGATTGGCAAGCAGAAGAGTTACTTTCACCGTTAAATAAATTAAAAGCGTCTGATTCAAACGGCTTATTGCAAAATACTCTCGAAACTTGGTTTATCCATAACTTACAGAACAATAATACGGCAAAAGCCCTCTTCATACATCGCAATACATTAGAATATCGATTAAACAATATAACCAAACTAACTGGATTAGATTTGTCAAAATTTGACGATCGAGTACTGCTTTATATTGCATTACAACTCGATAAATAACCTTATATACCACTCCCAAAAAATCACTTCGATTGATCATCAGAACTAATCAATGGGAGATATTCTTGCCAACGATATTCCCTTATCGGCATTGGATTAGCATTGTCAAAATATAAAACTAATGCAGGTTTGATACCGTTCCAATTATCGACAAATTCATAGCGGACCAGATAGCCTTGTGAGATCAGTTTTTTGGCTTTAGCGTGATAATTAAAATAAGCCATATTTTATCTTATCCTATTTTTTGATAAACACTATAAATGGACATAATTCAATAAATAACAATACTAAATGATGAGTTATTATTTGATTGTTTAATTAAATAACGATTTAATAAATAACACTAAAAATTGAAAACATTTTTACAATTACAAAAGATGCCTGAACTAGAAATGGATTTTAACGATGATATTCAGTTTTAGGATTACTAAAGAATGGTTATTTTGAATCATCCTTTAACATCTCTAAACAATCTTTACTATCTATAGTAAAAGAAAATAAATGTTTACCATTTTCTTCACTATACATGTATTTAAAAATCGCTCCTTTAAATATTGTTTCTTTTGTACATTCTTCAGTACAAATAGAGTTTCTTGCAGTTAAAAAAAGTTTATTTTCAACAAAACCCATTTCTGAATCTTTAATATTAACATTAAAAATTGTCATTTTATAAACTATTGTATTTTTATATGCGGTAGTTGAATCTAAAATGGTGAACTGATCTAACTGATATGGGGTATTTTTATTTATTTCTTTTGACATGGTAAATAACAGCTTTTCAATATTTTTATCAAATAGGTCAAATTGATTCATAAAAAAGAAAACTGCTACTGATGCAATAATAAATGATAACCAATATCTAAGTTTTCCTACCGTCATAATAATACTCAATTCGCTATAATTATCATTGACAATATCATATAAAAAATAATTTTCTCTATTGATTTGGTACTTTATTCGAGGAAATATTGTGGGTAACTTATTGTTTTTTATGGAGGCGCGTCCCGGAGTCGAACCGAGGTAGACGGATTTGCAATCCGCAGCATGGCCACTCTGCCAACGCGCCGATGAGGTCTATCTGAATAGGTGGCAAATATTAGCATTGGCTTACCTTATCGTCAAGTTTTAATAGGTTATAAATACAGCAGTCGTATAGAATATTTAAAATGTCCTAAATATAGGACACAAATAAAAACAATAATCTTAATTTACATAGCTTTTTTACGCTTAAAATCAAAAAAATTTTAAGGAACAGGCTTTTCAAATGCAACATCAGACACAATATCAAGAAGAAATCTTATTTTTGATAAAAAACAAAAATTTGACCTAACTCACAACTTTTAAATTTAAATAGATAAAGTAATAGATTATTTTCAATTAAAATGCATTTATTGCTTGAAAATTAACTCTTTTAGTATAAAAATAGCCCTGCATTTAATAATATTTATTTTTAAGGAAAGGAAATGTTTAAAAAACTATTAGCAGTATCATTATTAAGTTTTGCGTTAATTGGTTGTGGTGATGATGCAGCTAAAATTGATTTTACCACACAAGATACTTTTACTAGTTCTGTTAAAAAAGCTAGTGAAAAATTAAGTGATGCAGATAAAATTGCTTTCGCGCGTGCTATTGTTAAAGCAACAGCTGCAGCGGCAACTAATCCAGACAATGCTGGTGATGAAGCGAAAGTAAAAGAAGATCTCAAAAACAAACTTAATGGTAAAACAGCTAAAGAAATTATTAGCGAATTTGATAAATAATCTTATCTAATTAGTTCTAAAGCCCGCATTAGCGGGTTTTTTTATAAATAAACTTAACCTCATTGAGTAAATTTTTCTTAAAATAGTTATCGAGATAAAGAAAAACTACCATTATTTTAATTTAATTACTTTTGATAATGGCAATTTAATTTGTATATAATTTAGACTTTAAATATTAATTTTTTTTAATTTCCTGACTAAATTTTATATACTTACAGAAATATAACAGTACATTTGAGGTGTCTAGTGATTGAGTTAAAGCTTAGAGAAGTAAAAAAAGACTTATCAACTAAAGAACTTAAAGTTGCTTATTTTATTATTGAAAATACCCAAACGCTCAAGAATATGAGTATCCAAACGTTAGCAAAACTCAATCACGTAAGCACCACAACTATATTACGTCTATGTAATAAATTAGGATACAAAGGATTTAGTGATTTTAAGGTCGATCTTATTGGCTCAATCCCTAAAAAACTTAATAATGAAATATTACAAGATGATATCAATTTGAATGATCCTCTTGCTGATGTTAATAGTAAAGTCCAAGCAATGGAAAAATCCTCAATCGATGAAACTCACTCCATTGTTAATATTCATGCACTCAATAATGCCATTGATTTAATTATTAATAGTCAAAAAATAGTTATATTTGGTGTAGGCAGTAGTGGTTTAGTTGGTAAAGAACTTGAATATCAACTAATTAAAATAAAGAAAGATGTCAATTGTCACTTCGATGCTCACGTTACACGTAGTCTTATCAGCACATTAGATAAGAATGATCTTGTCATTATTATTTCACATTCAGGAGAAACACCTGATTGTGTTGAATTACTAAAACTAGCCGATCAATCTTTGGTTCCATCTATTGCTATTACCAAAATGGGACAAAGCCAAATTTCATCCTTAGCTACCTTTGTTTTACATACTACTTCTATGGAGCATGCTTCAAGATTAATACCGATACGTTCTAAAATATCACAAATATCTGTTGTAAATATGCTATTGACTAATTTATTTATTCGTCAATATGACGAACGATTACTATTACAAACCCAAAACAGAGAAAAGCGTAAATATCCGGCAAAAACAACAAAATAATCTCCAAAAATAAAATACTAGTCATAAGAACAAACTTGTTGGTTATCTCTTCCCTCTTTCTTTGCATAAATTTGATCTTGTTCACAAAATCATAAAAATTTCTTAAAAAATGGATGACTATTTCCCTCTGTGGATGTAACTTTGTTACTAAATAAATAACAATATTTAGTAATAAAATTACATGATAAGGAAATTTTTATGCCACATCCTTTACCCATCATTTTAGCTAGTCATGGTCCATTTGCTCAAGGCGCTTTAGAGTGTGCTCAAATGCTTATGGGCGAACAAGACAATATTCATGTTATATCAGTTTTAATTGATAGTAATATCGATAATTTACGTCAGGAAATGCAAAGTAGTTATAAAAAACTTAATCAAGGCAATGGCGTAATTATATTGGTAGATATTATGGGAGGAACGCCCTGCAATCTAGCCACTGAACTGCTCATATCTCATGATGATGTATTGCTATTTTGTGGTTTTAATATTCCAGTATTACTTGAAGTTTTAAATAATCGTGAAGGAACATTAAATGATGCCAAATTAGCTATTGAGGAAACTTTTCCTGAAAGCTGTAAAGATGTTCGGCAGATTTTAAATGTTCAACAAGAACAATCTAATGAGTTGTAAGGAGAAGACCAATGCCAATAAATGTAGCCAGAATTGATGACCGTTTGATTCATGGACAAGTTATTACTACTTGGGTAAAAAACTATGACATAGAACAAGTATTAGTTATTAATGACAAAGTCGCTGGTGATAAAGTTCAGCAATCAGTACTCACTATGTCGGCACCTCCTGGGCTAAAAGTTTTAGTGTTTGGTGTACAACAATTTATCGAAATTTTAAAGAAAACCCCGATCAAAAAAAGAACCATGTTACTTTTCACAAATAGTATTGATGTTAATGCGTTAGTTGAAGGTGGATTATCACTGGAAAAAGTGAATGTGGGCGGTATGCGAATGCAAGATGGTCGACATCAATTATCAAGAGCGGTTTCAGTAACACCAGAAGAGGAACAAGCATTCAAAAACCTTATTGCTAAAAATATTCCAGTTGAGGTACAGATGGTTCCTAAAGATCCAATAGTCGATCTGCAATCACTACTTAACTAAATAATGTTTGAAAGTATTTATTTATAATTTGGAGGTTAACATATGTTAACGCAAGCTATTCTTGTCGCCATTTGGGCGGGAATTTGTTCATTGGATGATGTTGGTCCGCAGATGTTACGTCGCCCATTATTAACTGGTACCGTTGCAGGTATTATTATGGGTGATATGGTTCAAGGGTTAGCAATTAGCGCCACGCTAGAGTTAATGTGGATGGGTATTGGTAACGTAGGTGCATATTCCGCACCAGACATTGTTGCCGGTGCCATTATCGGGGTTTCATTAGGTATTACTACTGGCGGAGGTATTGCTACCGGTATTGCATTGGGCGTGCCTGTATCATTGCTATGCCAACAATTGCTTATTATATGGCGCTCATTTGCTTGTTTTTTAAATCCTTGGGCAGAACGTTCTGTTTTGAATGGCGATTATAAAGCGCTGGCTAAAGTTCACTTTTTCTCAACACCACTTTGGTTTTTAATTCGAGCTGTTCCATGTTTTATTGCAATTTATTTTGGTAGTGATTTAGTTAAAACTATTTTAGATGCGATTCCAAAAAGTATCATTGATGGTATGGGCGTTGCTTCCAAATTAATTCCAGCAGTAGGTATTTGTATTTTATTACTGATGTTACTCAAAGGCAGAATGTGGTTCTTTTTCCTATTAGGTTTCATGCTAACAACCTATTTAAAATTACCAATTATTCCAGTGACATTTATTGCTCTAGCTTTCGCAGTCTTATATGACATGGCATCAACTAATGGCAGAACCAGTAATAATAATGAATCATCCGATAACCAAACATCAATGAATAGCAACACTGAAGAGGAATATGATCTATGAGTACTCTACATAAAATTACTAAAAAAGATCTAAATCGTATATTTTGGAACCTACAAACTATGTCATTTTCATATAACTATGAAAAAATGCAAATGATAGGATTTGCCCATTGTATGGCCCCAGTATTAGATCGCCTTTATAAGGATGCTGATAAAGAAACGCGTATCCGTGCAATGAAGCGTCATTTAGAATTTTTTAATACTCAAATTAATGCTGGTGCGTTAATTTTAGGGGTTACCGCTGCAATGGAAGAGAAAACCAGTGAAGAAGAAAAAGATGCGGTAGTCTCTGTTAAAGCTGGTTTAATGGGCCCTTTTGCAGGTTTAGGTGATAGTTTACTTAAATTCACTTGGATGCCAATTTGCGGCAGTATTGGCGCTGCTTTCGCGTTGCAAGGCAATATCATTGGTCCTATATTAATGTTTTTAATTTATAACCTTGTTAATGTATTAAGCAAATATTTCTTTATTCATTATGGCTATAACAAGGGTGTAGATTTAATTGAGCAATCAAAAAATTCAAATATTATTCAAAGAATAAGTAACTTGGCTAATGTTGTTGGTGTCATGGTCTTAGGCTCACTCATTGCATCAACGGTTAAAGTGGCTACACCACTAACGATAAATGTTGGCGAACAATCGATTAAAGTTCAAGAGATGTTCGATAAAGTCATGCCAAATTTTTTAACCTTACTTTTTGCGTTAGCCACATTCTTCATCGTTAGGAAGTTTCAAGGAAAATACACAGTTAGCTTAATACTGGCGGTAATGGTAATTGGGGTAATATTTTCAATGTTTGGTATTTTAAAGTAAGGAATAAATATGGTAGTTAAAATTAAAACAGCTTCATTAAACCGCAATAAGCAAGGTCAATTAACTGTCTCATTTGAAAACAATTCAGATCATCGTGTAGATTTATACTGGACTGAAGAAGCAAATATTAATACAACAAATAAAACATTAATCAGTGAAGATATAAAATCGCCGTTTAGTTTTGAAGATCCTTTACAAGCAAAACGTCGTATTTATCTGATTTTACAAATCGGTAATGATTTTTCATATTTAGTTGCTGAACGAACTTTACCAATTACAGGTCTAAATAATTTCCGTGATTTTGGTGGTTATATTGGTGCAAATGGGAAACGGGTAAAATGGGGATTATTATACCGTTCTAATCATCTTCATGGTTTAAAACCAGATGCGCAACAGTATATTAAAACATTAAACATTCAAACAATTATAGATTATCGATGTGAAAATGAAATTAAAACTAGTCCGAATTCTTCAATTGGTGAAAAGCAAACCTTTAATTTTGATGCTTCAGCACAAACAGCAGAACTTGCAGCTCAATTTGCAGCTGATCCCAGCAATGAAGATCGAGCTCTAATTGAGAGTGTGTTGAGAGATATTCCGAAAGAATTAGTCAATGGCGAAGGAATTCAAGTTCTGGAGCAATATCGTAACTTTGTATTGAGTGAAAAGTCGAAGAATGCTTATCGACAAATGCTAAGAGTAGTATTAGATGGCAACAATAGTCCAAGTATTCAACACTGTCGTGGGGGTAAAGATAGGACTGGCTATGGCGTGTTACTTATCCAGATAATGTTAGGTGTATCTGAATCAGATATTATTTATGATTATATGTTAACTCACGATAACCGATTAGAACGTAATAAAATCAAAATGGAAGCTTATCGAAAAATAACCGATAATGAGGATGTTTTAGGATATTTGCTAAGTCTAATTGATACTCGTGAAAGTTTCGTATTAGAAATACTTAATACGATGAAAAAAGTTGCTGGAACACCAAGCAATTATATTAAACAAGAACTTGGTTTCACCGATCAAGATTTTGAAAAAATGCAGGCTATTTATCTAGAATCTTAACTTAATAACCTCTATCAAAAAGCGTAATTATTCCATTACGCTTTTTTTAAATCTATTCTCTTATTTGTTTTGTCAGAGGCAATTTTTCAATAATAAACGAACTGAACCGTGACTAATTAAACGTGATTTTATTATAAACCTTCCAGCATTAATTATTTAGTGTCCGGATAACTATATATCCAAGTGATATCAGAATAATTGGCAAAAGCGCTCGGAAATAGATAATGACCACGCAATAAAGGGAAATTAGCATATTTCCATTCTGGGTTAAAATCAGATTTATATTTGATAATGACGTCATACAATAACGTAGTACAATATAAATGGTCTTCCTCACGAGAAGCGAGTTTAAACAGCTCTCCTTGTTTAGTTAACAGCTCGGCAATAATTTGTAACTTTTGCTCGTCTGTTAAAAAGTTTGGCCGCGCTATGGCATATTTCTCAGCTAATTCTGGAGCGGTAAAATCAGCCAAACTTGAAATAATAACTTGATTTGGAATATTTTCATCATCAGTAGTCGTAGCATGAATAACTTTTATTTCCGGTTCAATCGCGACAACCATGCCTATATGAGAAAATATACCGCCATCAAGTTTTTTTACAATAAGACTATCTGTTTGAACACCACTACGAAAAATCCAATCCCCAACATGAATTAATGAACTCTTTTCTTTATAGGAATTATCGGAATTTGCTGATTCTTGAGCATAAACTGGATTTTTTATAAAAAGAAAAAGAATAAAAATATAATAGGAAAATTTCATAAAGTTTGAATTTTTTCATTATTAATTTAAAAAGTTCAAAGATGAGACTCGTCTTTTTAAATTATCAAATAATTATAAGAGCTATTCCATATTAATTAACCATTTACCATCAACTTTTATTAATGAAAAATCTGACTTATTATCAGTTCCATTTTTAAAGATAATGGTTGTTTTGATATTAGCTCTAGTGTGATCATTATTATATTCGGTGTTAGATAATTCTACTCAATCAATACCACCATTTTCTTTTGTAGTAGCAACTGCTTTGTCGATAGCAATTTTCAATTTACTTTTTATTAAATCGTTAACATCTACACCTTTGGTTTTTAATTCATTAGGAATATATACAGCACCAGGAATATGGAAATAAGGAACATATAAAGCATCAAAAGTACCTTCAATATCGCCACTATAAGCATCTTTAATAAATTTCTCAGCTACCACTTCAGGCGTATTGTCATCTGAAAAACAGGCGGTAAGCACTAATGCTAACAAAAATACACTTAAAAATTTAACTAACAATTTCATATTGTATTTCCCTATTTGATATTGTATTCAATATGTTCCTATATTTATTTAACTACAAAAAAGTAAAATAACCTTTATTTTCCTGTATATTTAAACAACCAAAATTGTGATGTTAAAAACTAAAAACCGACTTCAATAAACCAATTACCATCAACTTTGGTTAATTTAAGGTCTTCATTTTTATTAGCATTATCTTTGAAGATTACATTTATTCCAATGATAGCACGGCTTTTATCATCATTTAGATATTTAGTTGGTTGATATTCAACTTTATCAATGCCGCCATGTTCCTCAGCATAAGCTTTAGCTCTTTTTGCTCCGTCTTGCAATTTACCGGTAATCATTGTGCTAGCACCTGAAGATTTGTCTTCCTCTGGAATATAAATCATTTTTATTACAGCATCTGCATCGCCACTATAAATAGCTGATACATATTTTTCTGCGACTTTTTCTGGTGAGCTTTCACCTGATGAACACGCAATAGCGAATAAAGTTAAAAAGAAGATACTTACATACTGAGTTAATCGTTTCATTGTTTTTCCTAAATAATTTACTAAATTTAATTATTATTAATGCCTGAAAATGTTAACAATACTTTGAAAACATGAAGATAAGTGCTTTGCAAATCTTGTTAACGATTTAGATATGCGGTTTAAGGTTATAGTAACTCAGTTGATAATGCAATAAAATTTGTTTTGCAAATAAAAAAATTAAATAGCACTAATAAATTGAAATTAATTATCAATAAAGCCATTAACTTTATCTAAAGTTTTTTAATATTGTTAACCACTCTTCACTTAAATTTGCATGGATAGTTAATGGTTCATGGGTGACGGGGTGCATCATTTTGATAGTGCTAGCATGTAACATAAGACGTTTAACACCGAAATAATGACTAAAAGCACGATTTTGATGGAGATCACCATGTTTACTATCACCAATAATTGGATGGAAAATATGTTTTAAATGGCGACGCAATTGATGTTTTCGACCGGTCTGCGGTTTTAACTCAACAAAACTGTACCTAGCTGTTTGATATTTGCCTACTGCAATAGGTAACTCTATTTTACTAAGGCCTTTATAAAAGGTTATTGCTTCTTGGGCTGGCTTATCTTTGCTAGCAAATTTATCAGCAATTTTATCTAACTCTTCAACTAATGGATAGTCAATAGTATCTTCGCCATCAACATAACCTCGTACAATAGCATGATAAGTTTTTTCAATCTGTTTTTCAGCAAACTGTTGTGACAGTAAACGAGCGATATCGCTAGATAAAGCAAAAATTAATACACCAGAGGTTGGTCGATCTAAACGATGGATAGGATAAACATGTTGCCCTATTTGATCTCGCAATGTTTGCATTACAACCACTGTTTCATTTTTATCAAGCCAGCTACGATGTACCAACCACCCTTCTGGCTTGTTTATTGCTATTAAATCATTGTCCTGATAAAGAACCTCAAAAACCATGCTTAATTAACCTATTTGACTATAAAAATAATTTTTCAAGTTCATTAGCAATACTAGGGCTATTGTTATCGCCAATCGTATAACTAGCTTTGGCTTTAACTTCATCATCGGCATTGCCCATAGCAATACCTAGTCCTGCAATAGCAAACATACTAATATCATTATAACTATCACCAAAAGCAACGATTTCACTTAGTTTAATATTTTCATGTTCAGCCCAATGTTTTAATCCATTGCCTTTTGTATTACCTTTAACTGCAATATCGGCACGATTCGACCATGACCATTCACAAGAAAACTCTTCAAGTGCATCAACTGCATCTGAAAATTGTTTTAAGGCAGATAAATTATGGCTACTGGTAGCAAATTTGAAAATCATATTGGCCTGTTCAATGACTTGTTCAAAATTATCAACTTTTTTAACTTCTGGTTGTAAAAATTCTGGTAATGAGTTCAACCATCCAAAGAATCCTTCTAAATGATCATCAAGAATTTCATAATTCATAACTTGATCTGTGTAAATCATGGTATGAATACCAAACTGATTGACTAAGTTCAATAAAGTTTTTGCTTGCTGTTTAGTCATCGGTTTTGCAGCAAAATTTTGTTGTTGTTTGAAATCATATAAGTAAGATCCATTACAACAAATTGCTGGTGTTGATAATTTGAGTTGATAATAATAAGGATGTATTACCGTATGATGACGACCAGAGACTAAAATAACTTTAATGCCTTTATCCATAATTTTTTGGATCATCTCTACTGTTTCAGGAAGGATTAAACGATTACTCGCCAGTAAAGTACCATCCATATCAAAAGCAACTGCTTTATATTTCATAACATCTCTCTTTCTAATTTTTGCTGAAATCCACGAATATTTACTAAATAATCTATTTATCTATTGATATTAACCATAAAATAACACTAAAAGTCTATCTTTTGTCGACCAACAAATGAATGCGATAAGGTAGTTCCGTCCACCATTTCAAGTTCACCACCTACAGGAACGCCATGGGCAATACGAGTCGCAACGATATTAAACTCATTACACATCTGAGCAATGTAATTAGCTGTTGCATCACCTTCAACTGTTGGATTGGTTGCTAAAATAACCTCATGAATCGATTCTGACGCTAATCGGCTTTTTAGTAAATCAAGACCAATATCGCTTGGTCCAATGCCATCTAGTGGAGATAAATGGCCAAGTAAAACAAAATAACGACCACTATACTGTCCAGTTTGCTCAATGGCAAAAATATCTGCTGGAGATTCAACCACACAGAGCTGATCACTACTTTGACGGCGAACATTAGCACAAATAGTGCAGATCTCTTGCTCAGTAAAAGTTCTACATGCTTTACAATGGCCAATGTTATTCATTGCCTCATTTAACTCATGAGCTAAATGAAGTCCTGCTTGACGGTTTCGTTGTAATAGATGATAAGCCATTCGTTGTGCTGATTTTGGACCAACACCAGGTAAACAGCGCAGTGCACTAATAAGTGATTCGAGTAAAGGACTGATTTGCATGAATTATTTTGTTACCATATAGTTATAATAATTAATCAATAATACCTTGTTTCAATTATGTATAAAACAAGAAATATTCTATTATTTCAATTCCAAATTAATTAAATTTTGAAAAACCTAACGTTAAATTACTTGTTTTATACTTTTCAAATTTTCATCATTAATAATGATTAGCAGTTAAAAATAAATATCCCATTAAGCTATTTTTTGTTATGCCTAGCATAGCTTTTTGGCTCTTCACCTTTAAATAGCCGCATAATATTACTACTATGACGAATAATGATTAAGCAAGAGAGCATTGTCACAGGTAACGTCAACTCGGGCTTGAAAAACCAGACAAATAGAGGTGCAAAAAGAAAGCCAACAATTGCAGCCACAGATGAATAGCCAGTAATAATTAGCGCCAAAAACCACGTTAAGAGAAAACAACCAGTAAAATCAAGTCCAATAGGCGCCATCATGCCTAAAGCAGTTGCAACGCCTTTACCACCACGAAAATGAAAGAAGCAAGGGAAAATATGACCAAGACAAGCTGAAATACCAATTATGCCTAAAAAGAAAGGTGATATCCCTAGTCGATAAGCAATATAAACAGGAATCGCTCCTTTTAACATATCAAATATTAATACGATAACGGCAGGTAAACGGCCATTAATTCTTAATACATTGGTTGCGCCCGGATTATGAGAGCCATGCAAGGAAGGATCATGTAACTTCATCACATGGCAAATAATCATGGCGCCAGACAGTGAACCACAGAGATAAGCAATGATGATCATTAATATAATTTGTAATGTCAAAATACCTCTCCTATGGTTACCGTAGTTTTAGTCTAGATTATTTATCTTTTTGTCGTTGCAATAATGGTTTTAAATATTGACCTGTATAGGATTTTTTCGATTTAGCAACATCTTCAGGGGTACCTTCAGCAATGATCTCACCACCACCACTTCCTCCTTCAGGACCTAGATCGACAATCCAATCAGCAGTTTTGACAACATCTAAATTATGTTCAATCACGACTATAGTATTGCCTTTATCTCTTAAAGAATGTAATTGAGCGAGCAATTGTTTTACATCGGCAAAATGTAAACCTGTAGTTGGCTCATCAAGTATGTAAAGTGTGCTACCAGTATCTCGCTTAGATAATTCTTTTGCAAGTTTCACCCGTTGTGCTTCACCACCAGATAAAGTAGTTGCTGATTGACCAATGGTAATGTAAGCAAGACCAACATCAATTAAAGTCTGTAATTTACGTGAAATCATAGGTACTGCATCAAAGAACTCACGCCCTTCTTCAACCGTCATATTTAGGATTTCATTAATCGATTTACCTTTATATTTAATCTCTAATGTTTCACGATTATATCTTGCACCATGGCACTGATCACAAGGTACATAGATATCTGGTAAAAAGTGCATTTCGACTTTTATTAGACCATCACCTTGACAAGCTTCACAGCGTCCACCTTTGACATTAAAACTAAACCTTCCTGGATTATAACCTCGTGCTCTAGCTTCTGGCACACCAGCATAAAGTTCCCGAATTGACGTAAAAAATCCAGTATATGTAGCAGGGTTTGAACGTGGTGTTCGACCGATAGGACTCTGATCAATTGCGATGACTTTATCAAAATAATTTAATCCTTTGATTGCTTCATAAGGTGCAATGTCACTTTTTTCCGCGCCATTAAGCTCATTTTGGGCTAAAGGATACAAAGTGTCATTAATCAAAGTTGATTTACCGGAACCAGATACACCAGTAATACACGTAAATAAGCCAACTGGGATATTCAAGGTAACATTTTTAAGATTATTTCCCGTCGCACCAATAAGTGATAACATTTTTTTCATATCGATTTTGGTTCGCTCAGCAGGAATTTCAATTTTTTCCTCACCAGAAAGGTATTTACCCGTTAATGAATTTTTACATTCCATTATCTGTTTTGGCGTACCTTGTGCAACAACCTCACCACCATGAACACCTGCACCAGGGCCAATATCAATAACATAATCAGCAGCCATAATCGCTTCTTCATCATGTTCAACGACAATAACGGTATTACCTAAATCACGTAAGTGAGTCAATGTGTCAATCAAGCGACTATTATCACGTTGATGTAAACCAATCGACGGTTCATCAAGAACATACATCACACCAACTAATCCAGCACCAATTTGGCTAGCCAGTCGAATACGTTGCGCTTCACCACCCGATAAGGTTTCAGCAGAACGAGATAAAGTTAAATAATTTAAACCGACATTAATCAAAAATTGCAGCCGATCATTTATTTCTTTTAAAATCTTTTCAGCTATTTGCGCCCGTTGTCCGGTCAATGTTAACTTATCAAAAAAGTCCTTCGCTTGTTGGGTACTTAAATTACTAATAGTTGGTAAATTAGTATCGTTAATAAATACATGTCGAGCTGTTTTACATAACCTTGAACCTTCACAACATGGGCAAGGTCGATGGCTAATATATTTAGCCAACTCTTCACGAATTGTTTGCGAATCGGTTTCTTTATAGCGACGAGAAAGATTATTGATAATGCCTTCAAAAGCATGTTTACGCTTTACAACATCACCGCGATCATTAGTGTAAACAAATTGTATTTCGTCACCACCTGAACCATTTAATAAAATATTTTTTACTTTTTCAGGTAATTTTTGATAAGGTTGATCGATATCAAATTTATAGTGTTCAGCTAACGATTTTAACATCTGAAAGTAATAAAAATTACGTCTATCCCAGCCTTTAATCGCGCCTGCAGCTAAAGAAACTTCTGGCATTTGTACAATTCGATTGGGATCGAAATATTGTTGTATCCCCAACCCATCACATTCAGGACAAGCACCAGCAGGATTGTTAAATGAAAACAGTCTTGGTTCAAGTTCCGAAATACTATAGCCACATATTGGGCAAGCAAAATTGGCAGAGAACAGATGTTCTTCAGCTTTTGGATCATCCAAATTCGCGACTTTAACAATACCATTGGTAATTGAAAGTACTGTTTCAATTGACTCAGCTAAACGTAGTTTCAAATCATCACGAATACGAAAACGATCGACAACCACTTCAATAGTATGTTTTTTCTGTAGCTCAAGTGTCGGAGGATCGGAAAGATCATAAACATCACCATCAACCCGAACGCGAATATAACCGCTAGCAGCAAGTTGTTCGAATAATTTCACAAACTCACCCTTACGCTCAGTAACCACCGGCGCAAGTAACATATAACGATTTTCTGAAGGTAATGCCATAATACTGTCAACCATTTGCGAAACCGTTTGCGCAGCTAATGGTAAATTATGATTTGGACAACGTGGCTCACCAATTCGAGCAAATAACAGACGTAAATAGTCATAAATTTCGGTGATTGTGCCTACTGTTGATCGCGGATTATGTGATGTTGATTTTTGCTCAATCGAAATAGCTGGCGACAAACCTTCAATATGATCAACATCAGGTTTTTCCATTAGTGATAAAAATTGACGAGCATAAGCTGATAACGACTCAACATATCGTCTTTGTCCTTCAGCATATAAGGTATCAAACGCTAGTGATGATTTACCAGACCCAGACAGACCAGTAATTACAACCAATTTATCTCTTGGAATAACTACATTGATATTTTTTAAGTTGTGTGTTCTTGCACCACGAATATCGATATCTTTAATTGACATAGATCTCTTCTTATATGTGTGTTTAGATAAATAGACAAAAGATTAACTGTATATTATACCAGTATGGAATGATTAAATATACAACTATATAGCTCAATAGGGTCGGTTAGTAAAATTTCAATAATATAAACCAAATTTGTTCATTAAATAATAAAAATAAAGCATTTTTTAATCATTCAAAAACCCCGTTCCTCAAAATTTTTCTTAATAGATTAGAACTAAAAATTATATTTCTATAACTTAAAATTATTTGTTTAACAAATATAACCATTTTACAATAAACAAGTAATTGTGTTTTATAGTGTGAGGAATAGTTTTGAATAACGATGTATTACAAGCTTTAAATTTATTAAAATCAAAAAAATGGATTGATTTGACCCATGCATTTGATCACAATTCACCACATTTTTTTATGTTTAATCCAGCCGAAATCAAAACGCTATTTGATCATAATGATGGTTTTTTAGCACAAAACTTTAGTTTTGCTGGACAATATGGCACTCACTTAGATGCGCCTATTCATTTTGTGCCTAACACTCGCTATTTGCATGAATTACAATTACAAGAACTAGTATTACCGTTAATTGTTATCGACCAATCGCAACGAGCACAACAAGATCCTAATTTCTCTTTTTCAGTAGCAGACGTATTAAGCTTTGAACAGCAGCATGGACAAATTGAATCGGGTAGCTTTGTTGCATTACGAACAGATTGGAGTAAAAAATGGCCATCACAAACGGCAATGGAAAACAAAGATGCCGATGGCAATAACCAAATTCCGGGATGGGGACTTGATGCACTGAAATTTTTATTTGAGGAACGAAAAATTAAAGCTATTGGTCATGAAACTTTTGATACTGATTCAGCCAAAGCATATAGAGAAAATAATGCTTTAAAAGGCGAATACTATGTTTTAGAGCAAGATACTTATCAAGTTGAGTTAATGACCAATTTAGATCAACTGCCAGCTAAAGGAGCAGTTATCTTTAATATTGTAGCCAAACCTAATAATGCATCAGGTTTTCCGGTTCGTTCTTTTGCTATATTACCTTAATTTATTCATCATGCCCTACTATCTATTTTGGTTAGATATTAAGGGCTAATATTTCGGTAAATATTGATTTGCAATAAAAAACGGTCATTAAGACCGTTTTATTTATTAATTCTCAATTAATTTTGGTGTAGCGTCCAAAGGTATTATAGCACCACGATACTGAATCACAGTTCCTGCCACTAGATGACCTTGGCTGGCTGATTGTGAAGGAGTTTTACCACTTAAACGAGCAGCTAAATAACCAGCACTAAATGAATCACCAGCAGCTGTAGTATCGATAACATCTTCTTTAGCAATTTTATTAGCTGGAACTTCAAAACGACCTTCCAAAGAATCAATGATGCAACTATCACTACCACGTTTTATCACTATTTCCGAAACACCAAAGTTTTTAGTACGCTCAATAACTTGTTCATAAGGTAATTTACCCCATAATAAATCTTCATCATCTAAAGTTAAAAAGGCAATATCCGTGTATGACAAAATATCTGAATAAACGCTACGAGCTAAATCAAAGCTACTCCACAAACGAGGACGGAAGTTATTATCAAAAATAACTTTACCACCATTCGCCTTAACTTGTTTTAATAACGCTAATAATTTAACGATACTTTCTGCATCTAAAATTGCGATACTAATACCACTTAAATAAACATAATCACATTTAGCAATTTGTTCAGTAACTTTGGCTGTTTCGGCTGTTTTTAACCAAAATTTAGCTGCTGCATCATTACGCCAATAATAAAAAGAACGTTCACCTTGCTCGTCAGTAACAATTGAGTAAAGCCCTGGCATTTTATCAGCCATTCTTTGAACTAGATCAGTTGAGATATGCTCTTTTTGCCAACTATCAAGCATTTCTTGACTAAAAGGATCGGTTCCTAAGCCTGTCACATAGTGAATCGAAAAATCTTTATTGGTCAACAAACGCGATAAATAAACCGAGGTATTAAGCGTGTCACCACCAAAATTACGGGTTGTTGAATCTTGTTTTATTGAAAGCTCAATCATACATTCGCCAATAACAGCGATATTTGTAGTCATAGTGTTACCTAAAATCCTTACTCTATCTATAAATAATTCAATGCAATTTTTACCACAACTTTACGAACCGTAGCAATCTTATTATCAACAGCACAAAGCGGTTTATGAACTTCATTGGGTAAAAAAACAATAAAATCGTCAGGCTGTAATATTAACATAGTTTCTTCGTTAGGCGTTTTGATAAAAGCAATATCATTTTCTACTATTTTATCATCTAAAACTTGAGTGTGTGGAGGCAAAGTACAAATAGCCATACCTTCCTGCCCTTCTAAAACAATTTGTACATCAATATACTTTTTATGATATTCAGGATTAGCGTCATGAATATATCTTAATGAATTATCTGACACCATAAAAAACATATTGTCACCATCGATATCATAACGACCAGCTGGTGTATTGCTATTAACATTGTCCTTTACGTATTCAATCGATTGTTTAATTTTGGCCGGCAAGTATGGAACTAAATCCAAATGATTAACATTACCTAAAATCATACTCAATGCTCCTTCACTTATAAATTGATGCAATAACTATTCACTATACTCTTCTACATACAACTATATGGAAGAATAAAATCTTTAGGCAAGAGTATATACTCAAGCAATAATTTTTTATAGTTCATTTATTAAAAATTAGGAAAAACAATCTATTATCGAAATCACGTAAATATTAAAAAACCGCAATTATGCGGTTTTAAAAAAGAAAATTTATAAGAATATATTTAGATCAAATTATTTCTCTTTGGCAATTTTATCCAATGCCAATGGTAAAAATTTATCTAATTGTTTTTCTACTTTGATATAAGCAGATAATGGTAATTTGTATGGGTCAGAAAGATCTTCATTTTTACCTGTGGCAAATTCAGATAATGTAAATACTTTATCTTTCGATTCTGGGAATTTATCCAAAATTTTATCTTTATGTTTTTGCGTCATTGTCAGTAAATATTCTGATTTATCGATATCCTCTTTCACTAATTGCGTTGCTTTATGTGAAGATATATCAATATTTCTATCTTTTAATACCTTAACTGTACCTTCTTCTGGTGTTAATTCACTTGGATCAACATTAACACCCCGTGATCGAACCTCAATATTGAGATTATGTTTGTCAACATAATCCTTAGCCAATGCTTCGGCCATAGGGCTACGGCCTGTGTTACCTGTACAAACAAAAGTAACAACATGATCGAATGCATAGCAAGAAACACTAAACAATGCCAATAAACCAACTAAATATTTTTTTAAATTAAACATGTTTTACCTTAATAATTAACTAAAAATTCGATTTTATAATAACAAAAATAACATAAAATTCTAATTTAGCTTTATTTCAATGTTTAGGTCTATAACATCCTATTTATTTCATTATTTAGATCATATTTAATCTGCAAAAATAAACAAGAATAACCACTGTCTAGCGATATAATAGGATTATTAAAAGAAAACTATTCATAATTTTTATCAATAACGTTGTAATTAAAATGATAAACAATAACCCTACTCTGCGGAGGATTAGCTTCTCCAATATCTTTTAATTTTAGGTAATATCCCATTTTAATTTTAGCATTTGACGATTGAAAGCCTATTTAAACAATCTTAATTTTACTTATTTTCATTATTTTCCTTTAACAAGGTTATTAAATGACTACGACTTTGTTGTAAAAGTTCAATTTGTTTATCAAGTTTTAAAAGTGTTTCACTCAAGCCATTTTTAAACTCCTTACAAGGAGAAAATTTGTTACTTTGATATTGCCAACAAGGAAGGATCTTACGTATAACTTTTAATGTTAATCCGGCACTACTTAATTTATGAATGAGTTTAACTCGGTCAATGTCCTCTATTTCAAACTGACGATAACCTGAAACTGTGCGTTTTGGTGAAAGAAGTCCTTCTTCTTCATAATATCTAAGCATTCTAACACTGATCTGACTTAATTTTGATAATTCACCAATTTTCATATCACTTCCTATTGACTCTAACAGCTATGTCATACTTTACCATATGGTTTTATTTATTAAAGGAGATATTAAATGATCAAATTAATTACGTTAGTTAAACGCCAAAAGACATTAAGTTATCAAGAATTTGATAACTATTGGCATAACCATCATGCAAATTTGGTTAATTCACAAAAAGAAGCGCTAGGAATTCTTCATTACGTCCAAAGTGTTCCATTACAGGATAAAAAACCGGGAAATGCTATGCGCAATAGCAGAGATGCACCTATTTTTGAATTTGATGGAATGGCTGAAATTTACTGGCAAAGTAAAGAAAAAATGTTAAGTATCAGAACTTCACCTGAAGCCAAAAGAGCCATCCAATTATTATTAGATGATGAAAATCAATTTGTCGATCACTCACAATCGCTAATCTGGTATGCAACAGAGCGAATAATCATCTAAATGTAAAATGAATGATTATTGTTAGCTGTACGTTTAGTTTAATAATTTTTTAAAATCTTACAATAAAAAAGCCATTCGATATGGAATGGCTTTTAGATATTAATTGAAGATAACAACTGAGAAAGTGCTACTCCCACTCAATTGTAGTATAGTTGATTTTTATCATATAAATCAATGTATTAATTTTTTATTTAAAATTTATATCGTTATAAATACTGTATGAAACTATTTGTATAAAATTTCATCTAAAAAATTAGATTTTTTTCGATTGCACTTCCTACACAACAAACGCAAATTAGCTACGGTTGTAGGTCCACCTTTAGAATAAGGAATTATATGATCAAATTCAATTTCATCATCAGCGACATATTTGTGGCAAACTTGACATACATGATTATCTCTACGAACAACCTGTAACATAACTTGCCGTGAAATATTTCTACTTTTTGACCTATAATCTTTCGTTTCAGTTCCTCCACTTTGAACAAAAAAAACAGGGCATGCATGTCCAAACATACGACACCCAATTTCAGAAAAATATTTTTCTACAAACTCTTGATTATCAGGTTCTAAATAACTTAATAAACGAAAATATTCAAAAATATCCTCAGGTGTAATATTTTTTAGTTGTTTAATTTCTTCTAATACTTCCTGATATCTAGTCTTTGAAATAGATAAATCAAATTTAACCGCAGGATGTGCGGCAGGAAAGAATTCAACTAATACACCATAAGGACAATATTTTAATTCCCAACATGGCTTACAAACAGAACCTTCGGGAAAAGAAGACTTTTTCATATGTAGTCCATTAGATTATTATATAATATTAAAAACACAAAACTTCGCTTCGCTCTTGCCAATATTCATCTAGTTTAACTCTAGTTGTGATGATTAACTCTATAATGTCCATTAGTGATTTTTCACTAAATTGGATATACTCTTTTAACATTCCTTCTTTTGACATTTTCAATCGAATATAAGTGTATCCTTCCTCATTTGTACTTTCCCAGTTTGCATGAACAACTAAATTTCTGAGTCTTGCTGATTCTTTAAGATTATTAATAAGTGCATCATAATCATTTATGATTTTTCCAAAACTTAAATGAAAATCATCACTAAACTTCTTAAATAACTCAATTTTTGATGAAAAATTCATTGTATTTAAGACAATTAAACCTGTCGAATCTGTTCTATCTGTAAATATTTCACATAGCATCGAATCCAAATTACTTTCGAGTCCATTAAAATACATAACAATCAATCCAATCATTGGTAGAATTCTTTCAATATATTCTTCAGCTTTATCTTCATCTTCAATATCGTGAAAAAGATACTGTTGGAATTGTAGGTGTTTACGTTGCATTTATTTCTCTTATAAATCCTATTAATGACATTATGTTTAATATTATATCACCATAATACCTTAAATCATTTATATATAATTTTACCTATCCCCTGCTTCTCGCCAATATAAATAATAAAAATGGGAAAAGACCTACTAATATTTATACTCCACTAAAGCTATAATTATTTCACCTTCAATTTTTATAATATCGTCACCGACCAATTTTCTTAACCAACGAGAAATTTTTTTATCAACATCGATACCTATAGTTTTCATATCAGAACAGACTATGATTTCGTACACTCACAAACTTGTTGTATTCGATTACGTATACACTCCCATAAAGCATTATGGTTGGTTGTTAGGTTGGGTATTCCTTTCAGTTCAGGATATTTATCAATACCTGATTCTTGGGATGCTCTTGGTGTGTCAATAATCACTAAGGAGGAAATTAGCTCCTGATCGTCATCATAATACAATTCAATCGGTCTTAGGTCATAAGCACTTTTATCTGGCTCTTCGGTAACTTTCATTTTAGTGCTGTTTAGGATAAATGCTTTATCTTGAATATGGTTATCTTTTTCTCGCCTAACATTAAATTCAGCATCTAGAGCAGCACGAAGCGCACTAGAGCCTCTTGTAACTTATCTTGATCTTTACCACTGTGATGAACTAATAAAATAGTTGCGTCTGTTTTCACTTTTAATATGTTACAACCTTGAATAAATGCCCCCCATATTCTTAGCCGCGTTTTCGTCGCTCCCACCAAAACCTCTAGCCAATGTATCAAGTACAATTAATTTAATCGGTAATACATTATGATTTTTAATCATCTCTATTGTCTCAATTAATTGATTTAAACTGTTAGGACGGTTGGAAATGCGGTGCATTCAATACAAACAAGTTTATTAACGAGCTGTCAGTTATTAAATTTCGTTTCTCATGCTTTAATTCTAGATGGAGCTTATTGAGAAAAATTATGGCATCTATCAACTCAGAAGAGTACCAATTGGTGATCAGTGCATTAAAAGATCCTCGAATTTAAAAAAATATAATTCTAGAAAAATTGGATCAGACATTAAATAGATCACAATCTTTCATTGCTAACATCGAAAATGGAGAACGACGGTTAGATATTGTAAAATTACTATATATTGTTCGGTTACTATCTCTAGATCTAGCTTAAGTGATAATAAAAATTAAATAACTGAATAATACATATAATGCTATAAGCCCTAAACTCAGGATAATAATTATGAATGAAAGAAAATATCGTTACAAGAAAGCAAAAAATACAAAAGAACATATTGAAGCAATATATGAGGATTTAACTTATTCTTCTAAAGAAAATTATTATACAAATAAGACACTAAAAGATTATTTGTCAGATATATTATCAATATTAAAATCAAACGAAAAAGCTGATGAGCAAAAGAAGAGAAGAGAAGAATTTTTAATAAACTCCTCACTAAAACTATTAGCCTTGATTTCTTTTTGTATGATATGTTCTGCACGAGAGGGTAATGAATGGTCATGGTTCAGTAACTATCAATATTTAGTAAAGCTATTTGGAATTATCCTATCATTTATTTATATTGGTATTTCAATTGAGAGAACATCTTTTTTTAAAACAGTATGGAAATTTGGATTTACTAAATTCATTATTTCAATAGCTATTTCAGCTCTTATCATTTTTTGTACTAGTAAAGCGTCTGAATTCATAAATATTGTATTTCATGTTGATGCATCAGTATTTCCTTATACCCGTGCTTATATGACAGGCCTATTAGTATTTCAATACACCTCACCATTTTTTATCATTATTATCTTTTTTTCTCTACTTCATTCTTTAAATATTTGGCAATATATTCAATATTTAAGAAAGAAAATAGATAATTACGAAGAACCACCTATATTATCAATTATATTCTTAGTGTTATCTATTATTGTCCTCAGCTTCTCTTACCATTGGCTTACTTATGATTTTTCTGAAACTGAATACCCTTACAAAGTTTATAAGTTAGCTCATAATCTTGATTTTAATCCTATGCACCCATGTACAAATATCGATGAAAACACAAAAGTTATCTTTCTAGATTCTCAATATAGTAAAGTATTGATTGATGAAAATAGTGTTCAAACTAGAAATTTTGAATCATTTGTAAATAAAGATAAAAGCTACCTTTCAATACCTAAAAAATTTAACATCGTTTCTTGTAAGCTGGATTAAAATGCCAGCTTTTTATTGAAGAATATTATTATTTATCCACTCATCAACCATAACATCCGAATATTGGAGTAACTTTCTTAATTGTTATGCATATTCTGCTTAATTATATACTAATCTAACGCCACTTTGCTCATGGATTAACGCTTTTTCTATCCTGTCAGAGATATAAGCTGCTTTATGCAAATGTGTTGAGGAGGTTTGGCAAATATCATGAAGTACGAATTCTCTATTAGTAATCCTTTTCTTTGCGCTAATCACAAAGTAATAACTTGAAAAATTACAATATTTTAATATGTTAGAAAATTTTAAAATACACTAATAGACTAAAAAGCCAGTAATACAATTGATATCACTGGCTTTTTAGATATTGATCTATATTAATAACAAAAAGAGAACGTTACTCCCACTCAATAGTCGCTGGCGGTTTGCCGCTGATATCATAGACTACTCGTGATATACCATTAACTTCGTTGATGATACGGTTTGATACTCTTCCTAAAAAGTCGTATGGAAGATGCGCCCAATGGGCGGTCATAAAGTCGATGGTTTCTACGGCACGTAACGAGACAACCCAATCATAGCGACGACCATCGCCCATAACACCAACTGAACGTACCGGTAGGAATACGGTAAACGCTTGACTAACTTTGTGGTATAGTTCAGCTTTGTAAAGTTCTTCGATAAAGATAGCATCCGCTTGTCGTAGTAAATCACAGTACTCTTTTTTCACTTCACCTAATACGCGTACACCTAAACCTGGTCCAGGGAATGGATGACGATATAGCATATCGTATGGTAAACCGAGTTCTAAACCAACTTTACGCACTTCATCTTTGAATAATTCACGTAATGGTTCAACTAAGCCCATTTTCATATCTTCTGGTAAACCACCAACATTATGGTGAGATTTGATGACATGCGCTTTACCTGTGTCAGCGGCGGCTGATTCAATAACATCGGGATAAATAGTCCCTTGAGCTAGCCATTTTACGTCTTTAAGTTTTGCTGCTTCTTCGTCAAAAACTGCAACAAATTCACGGCCAATGATTTTACGTTTAGCTTCAGGATCTGCTTCACCTTTTAATGCCGCCATAAAGCGATCTTCAGCATTAACCGCGATAATATTTAAACCAAATTTATCACCAAACATGTCCATTACTTGTTGTGCTTCATTTAAACGTAATAAACCATGATCCACAAAAACACAGGTTAACTGATCGCCGATTGCTTGATGTAATAATAGTGCAGTAACCGAAGAATCAACACCACCAGATAGGCCTAACAATACTTTATCTTGGCCAACTTTCTCTTTAATACGTGCCACTGCATCAGTAATAATTGAAGAAGGTGTCCACAATTTTTCACAATGACAAATATCGATAACAAAGCGTTGTAATAATTCAAATCCTTTAACGGTATGAGTAACTTCAGGATGAAACTGTACACCATAAAATTGTTTTTCATCATTTGCCATGATTGCAAATGGACAGGTTTCTGTTTGACCGATTAAATTAAATGTGTCTGGTAATGAGGTTACTTTATCACCATGGCTCATCCAAACATCAAGCTGATTAATACCTTGATCATTAATGCTATCTAAAATTCCGTCTGTTAATTTTGATTTTGCAACAATATCTACTTTAGCATAACCAAATTCACGTTGATTAGATGCAGTAACGACTCCGCCCTTACCTAACTGGATCGCCATTGTTTGCATACCATAGCAAATACCTAATACCGGCACTCCTGCATTAAATACATATTCAGGTGCACGAGGGCTATTTTGCTCGGTAGTACTTTCGGGACCACCCGATAAAATGATACCTTTAGGATTAAATTGTTTAATTTTTTCTTCCGAAACATCCCATGGCCAAAGTTCACAATAAACACCGATTTCACGAACTCGTCGAGCAATTAATTGAGTTACTTGTGAGCCAAAATCCAAAATTAATATACGCTGCTGGTGGATGTCTTTATTCATCAATCTTAATTCCTAAAATATGGGCTAATATAAAAATTGGTGGCTATTGTATCATCTAATTATTAAGCTTAAATAGCGTATAAACATTTTTTTTGTATATTCATACTATGACATAAAGATTTATAATCTTATTTTGTACATAAATATATTGATCAAGATGAGAAAATAGCCGTTTGCAAAGAGAGGTATAAATTATTTAGCTTATTAAGAAAATTCATAGCGTCTTAACTTCAATAAAGGTCATTAAAAATCGAACTATATCGCAAAACTCAATGTTGTTACTTTAAAATTCGTTATTATTAATGCAAAAATAACTCGAATTTATCTATAGATAATAGTTTAAACAGATAGTAAATTCACATTTATATAATTTATATCACATAAATATAAACCCTAAAGAGCTAAAAACCAGTCCCAAAAGTATTTTGTCATTTATTGAATTGCAATCAAAAAACCGTATTTAAAAATAAGAGGATTGGTAGGTGAAATAAAAATGAGAGGTTATTAATAACCTCTCATAAATTGCCGTATAAATACTAACTATTTAGCAGCATTTTGTTCTTGTGCTGATTGAATAGCTGTTAATGCGATAGTATAAACAATATCATCTACCAATGCACCACGTGATAAGTCGTTCACAGGTTTACGCATACCTTGTAACATAGGACCAATTGAGACAAGATCTGCTGAACGTTGTACCGCTTTGTAAGTAGTGTTACCAGTATTTAAATCAGGGAAGATAAATACGGTTGCTTTACCCGCTACTTGTGAATTTGGTGCTTTAGATTTTGCCACATCAGGCATAACGGCAGCATCATATTGTAATGGACCATCGATCATTAGATCAGGGCGTTTTTCTTGTGCTATTCGAGTTGCTTCTTTCACTTTCTCAACATCGGCACCTTGTCCAGAACTTCCGGTTGAATAAGAGATCATTGCAACGCGTGGTTCAATACCAAAGGCAATTGCAGTATCAGCAGATTGGATAGCAATTTCCGCAAGCTCTTGCGCATTTGGATCTGGATTGATTGCACAGTCACCATAAATATAAACTTGATCAGGCATTAACATAAAGAACACTGATGATACAAGTGAGCTTCCTGGTGCAGTTTTGATTAATTGTAATGGTGGGCGAATTGTATTAGCCGTAGTGTGTACCGCACCTGAAACTAAACCATCAACTTCGTTTGCTTCAAGCATCATTGTACCAAGTACCACATTATCCGCTAATTGCTCACGAGCAATGACTTCTGTCATACCTTTGTTTTTACGCAATTCGACTAAACGTGGTACATATTTTTCACGAATACTATCTGGATCAACGATTTCAACACCGGCGCCTAACGTAACACCTTGTGATGCAGCCACTTTACGAACTTCATCTGGATTACCAATCAGCACACATTTTGCAATGTTGCGCTCTGCACAAATTGCAGCAGCTTTGATAGTTCTTGGTTCGTCACCTTCTGGTAATACCACAACTTTTTTCGCATTACGAGCAAGTTCAGTTAATTGATAGCGGAATGCTGGTGGAGATAAACGTCGAGTAGAACTTACAACTTCATTTAATGATTTAATCCAATTTGCATCAATATGGTCAGCAACAAAGTTTTGAGTATTATCCATACGCTCTTTGTCATCAACTGGGATTTCTAGATTAAATTGTTGTAAGTTAATTGAAGTTTGGAATGTATTTGTTTTAACCGTAAATACTGGTAAACCAGTATCAAATGCTGGTTGACATAACTTATACACTTTTTCATCAATATCGTAACCACCAGTTAGTAATACCCCACCAATGGCAACACCGTTCATCGCAGCTAAACTAATAGTAACCAATACATCAGCGCGGTCGGCTGAAGTCACTAAAAGCGCATTAGGTTGGAGGTGATTGATGATATTTTGAACGCTGCGAGAACAGAAAGAAACATGTTTAATTCGGCGATTTTTTATTGCACCTTCATTAATAATTTTTGCGTCAAAATGTTTAGCAATATCGATTGCTCGGCAAGCACTTAAATCAATATTCCAAGGAATACAGCCAAGAACTGGTAACGGACTATGTTCGCTTAAATCCTTAATAGTGATTTTTTTATTATCAAATTTTGGCGTATGATAAATTTCGGCCACATCAGGACGAGCAAGGTTTTGCTCTTCAACTGGAGCATTGACTTTATTAACAATGACACCAATAATCTTATCATTTTTAATGCCACCAAAATTAGAACGCGCAATCTCAATACGATCTTTTAACTGTTCTGGATTATCTTTACCCATATTTACAACAAAAATAATTTCAGCGCCAAGTGTTTTAGCGATGTTATTATTTAATTCATTAGCAAAAGGATAATCAGTTGTCGGTACAATACCTTCAACTAAGACAACATCAGCACCTTTGGTATTTTCAGCATACAGCGCAACAATTTCTTCCATTAATACATCTTGTTGATTTAAACCTAATAGGTTTTCAACATGACTCATTTTTAACGGTTTTAACGTAGGAATTGATGTGTTAGTGCTAACTAAAGTAGTTGTATTATCAGGGGCATCGCCACCTGCTCTTGGTTGCGCAACTGGTTTAAATACATTTAAATTAATACCTTGACGCTCCATCGCTCGAATAACACCTAGACTTACACCTGTTAAACCAACATTGGTACCTGTTGGAATCAGCATAATGGTACGAGACATAATTTGTTTCCTCTTAATTCTTTATTAAATCCAAAAAACAAACCGCCTTATAGGCGGTTTTAAAAACTTTTAAGCTGTTAAACGTGCAGCATCTTGGGCAATGACGAGTTCTTCATTGGTTGGAATTACCATCGCGATTACTGAACCATCTTTAGTAATTGTACCGCCTTTACCAAAACGAGCCGCTAAGTTGCGTTCTTGATCAAGTTCAATACCAAGTAAGCTTAATTTTTGTAAAGCCATACGACGAACTTCTTCAGAATTTTCACCGATACCACCAGTAAATACGATTGCATCTAAACGACCGTCTAATAACATTGCATAACCACCAATGTATTTTACTAAACGATGAACAAAAACATCTAAGGCATTTTTTGCATTTTCATCTTTATCGTAATTATCGGTTACATAACGACAATCACTGCTAACACCCGTTAAACCTAGTAAACCAGATTTTTTATTTAATAAGTTGTTAATATCAGCAACAGACATTTTTAAGTTGTCATGTAAGAAGAACATAATAGCAGGATCAATATCACCACTACGTGTACCCATAACTAGGCCTTCAAGTGGCGTTAACCCCATTGAAGTTTCAACACATTTACCATTTTTAACCGCAGTAATAGAGGCACCATTACCTAAGTGACAAGTGATCACGTTAGTTTCTTCAACTGGTTTATTTAATAATTTAGCTGCTTCACGGCTAACATAATAATGGCTTGTACCATGAGCACCATAACGACGAATACCATGTTTAGTATATAATTCATTAGGGATTGCATATAAATATGCTTCTTTAGGCATTGTAGTATGGAATGCGGTATCGAATACTGCGACGTTTTTATCTTTTAAATGAGGAAAAGCGGCATAAGCTTCACGAATACCAATTAAATGCGCAGGATTATGTAAAGGTGCGAAAGCCGCTGCTTCTTCAATTCCTTTTAATACTGAATCATCAATTACAACTGATTGGGTATATTTCTCACCGCCATGAACAATACGGTGTCCAATTGATTTAATACTATCCAATAATTCTGGTTTTTGTGGAAAAATACTGTTAACAATAAAACGGATTGCTTCGCTATGCGCTGCACCAGCACCTAAAGAAGCTTCTTTCTTTTCACCATCTAATTTCCATTTAATACGAGCATCAGGAAGGTGAAAACATTCAGCTAAGCCAGATAAAAATTCATCACCATTTTCAGGGTTTATGATTGCAAATTTTAAAGATGAACTTCCACAATTCAGAACAAGAGCGTTATTACTTGATGACATAGTAATTCCTATAAATTGAATAAAAAGATATATACCAATCAAAATTGGTAACTCTACACATGATTAAATAATCAATGTGATATACAAGGCGACTTCTGATATCTTGGTTTTTAAGATAAAATAAAGAGAGCCCCCAATTTGAATGACACTATTTTAAGACATTAAAATGTGAATGTCGAGGAATCCAAATCAGATGAATTTAGTTAAAAAATTTAAGGCAGGTCAAACATATATGGATCTTTGCCCCAAAGATAAGGCGCTTTCATATTCATTTCCAGAATTAAAAATTATTAACCACATAAAAACCGCAAAAAAAATATTACCACCAATCATTATTGGCTTAATTGTTTGGCAATATTATCTGCCTGCACAATTAGCAGTAACGATTGTTACTATTCTATTTGCCTTGAGCTTACCTATTCAAGGAATATTATGGTTAGGCTATCGTTCTCAATCACCACTACCACTATATTTAGTTGATGGTTATAACCGAATTAAATCACAACTGATCGAAAAAAAAATAATCAATCCTAACCGAAATCCTAATGAAAAATTAACGTTTGAAGCACTAATGAAATTGATGAATCTATCTAAGATTCATCTAGGTAACTATTTTGGACAAGATGATGATACATCTAACCAACCATGAAAATATATCTATGCAGAATTTTTTGGAAAAATTAAAAGATCAGATAAATCAACTTGAGCAACAGATCAACCTATCTGATCAACCCACTTATCAAGAACACTATTTTGATGAACATCTGTTTAATAGCAGTAAGATTGAGGTCGATTTTCAATTTTATATCGATAAGATAAAGCTTACTTATCATTCTCTCTGTGATGCAGCTTTAACCGAAAAAATGAGTCAAATTGAATTCTTATCGGAAAAACTTATTGACCAAATTACTGCACTAAGTCGTGAGCTTGCTACTGTACATTTACGCAAGCAACCAACAAGTTATGTAATTCAAGAAACCGTTGCAGAAAAACATTCCAGACATTTAGATTATCTGCGACGATTGCAAGAGATGAAATATGAATTAGAACTATCGCCTGAGGCTATTGATTATACAAAAATAGCAGCATTAGATAATCGGATATATCGTTGTGAACAAGCAATAAAAAAGATTGAGTTAGATATGGAAAATGAGGTCTTCGATTAAAGTCGAATTATTTTATCAATGCAAATTTGAGATATTAACAGTGACCATTACTGCATGTTGGTGGCATATTGATTATTTATCTAAACCATGATTGTTAAATGATACACTTTAGCCTATCTAAAGCTAAATAATGCTCGTTTATAACAAATATAACAATATATACAAACTAAAACTTTTTAAATTAAAATTATGAATACATCATTTTGGTAAAAATTTAAACATGATAGCTATTATTTTTCTATTTTAATAAAAATAAAAATCTATTTATTAAACAAATAATTCCCTAACAGATAAAATAACCGCTATTAATTGATAATTTAAAGAAAAGTGAGTAGATATTATTAAATACCCCCCTCATAGCTAGTTATCGTAAATGATTACGAATCAAATAGATAAAAAGATGTTATTTCCTCAAATTAAATAAATGATAAAATACGAAAAATCCTTCATATTTACTAAGTTAATTTTATACTTTAAGTACACTAATAAATAATTCGTGTAGCTTACGACTAAATTCCGAATTTTCCAATTCCTCTGGTAGAACTAGAACATAGTAGTATAAGTCTTTAAGATGTAGATTAATATTGTAAGGTTCGAAATTCGTTTCCCTTTCAAATTCAATCAAAGTTGCAACCGCGTTCAATGAAACTTTTTTAGCTTCTATCGTTACACAGCCTTCACCTTGCATATCAATGTTATAACCATTCTCATAGTGATATTCAAGCATTTCATTATTCTTATAACTAAATAACCACTCGTCTCCCATCCAAAGGTTATAATAACTTTTGTAGTTAATAGCTATCATTTTTTTTCTCCATTCGGAGAAAACAACATTTATAGGTTTAGTTGAATAAAAAGAGTTCCAAGAACCAGTCCACTCCATAAATAACCCCAAAAATATTTCTTTTATTCAAAAAATGTGAGTAAACATTATAAATCAGAAGATAAAAACACCCAAATTAATGTACAAACATCAAAGAAATAGTATCGATTTTTTATAGATATATCTCTAAGAGTTTTTTATCAAACAATTTGTTGCCTAATATTCTTTTTCTTTTACTAAATATCAACTCCATCTCTTTATCTGTTAAAGACCTATTATATTTTTTGCTTAGGTATAAAATTGTCAAAAAAGGATAAGCATAATAGTCTGGGAATAATATGATATCTTTTATCGTTTCAGGCTTTAACTCAATAAGATTGATAGCTCTTGGCAAATAAATATCTCTCACCTTAGTAAAAATCCATTCACAAGTTTTTTTTCTTTCTTCTTCACTTCTGGGTAAATCTACATTACCACCCAAATTAGGAGCGAATGATTTAAAACCAATCTCCATTGAAGTATTCATTGCATAAACGACACCTTCGGGGTTATTTGATCTATATGGTGGATTTATTTTATTAAAAAAAACAATTAATTCTGGAGAATCAACACTTGTACTGAGACAGTATCCCTGAGCATTATTTAAAAACCTGAAACCTATACGGCCACTTGCTTGATTATCTTTTGTTTTTTTTATGGATATTTCCGTTTTTAAACATTTGATATTTGGGCTATATATGATGTTTTCCTTTAAATAATTATACAATTCAAATTCAAACAATTTTCTTAATTCAGCTGTCACCGACATTTTTGCTCCTTAAAACATCATACATGAATACCTATATTATAGAAGCTTACTCATATATCTTTATCTCACATAATATATTGATTTTTTAGCAACCTATTTTCATTAATCTCATTAACAATAATTTTATAATTATATTGATTTATAAATTGAAAATTTTATCTGTTTAATTTATACGTTATTAATCTTCTAAAATATTTAAAGCCATTTCAGTAGCGCCCTTAATATCAATATCATTCGATTTTAGTGATATATTAAGGCCTTTCCTCAATCATTCGTCGCGAAAAGCAACTGCTACTTGAGTAGTCCAGTACCTAACACTATCAACAATAGTTTCATCCTCCAATCAAACATACAGAGTAAGGAATAAACATAATTGATTATCAATACGATGATTTAATTGAATTAGAATCTAGATGGAACTAATTAAATAGTCATTAGAATGACTAAAGTGAGTAGCTAAGTATGATCCAATTATAAAATAATTTTTTGAGTTATTTCCCTAATTTGCGAATAATATGCTGATACATCTCTGGCTTTGAAATCTTTACCGTAATTACTAATTGTAAAGAAATCATGTTCAACAAAATGAGTAAATAATAAAAAAAGTGTATGTTCGAAAATAACGAATAGACCTTTAATCACATCATTATAGTTATCAGTTTTACCAAATTCACCATACGCTTTTGCCAAACTATGACAAATATTTAACAATATTGAAAATTTTTCTTTATCAAAATAAGAATTTTCATGCAGTTGATATAAAAATGTCTGACTATCTTTCGCTTGAAATTCATTCAAAATATATTTCTCAAGCTTTATCCGTTTATCCATATTGCTTTTCTTACTGACATTACATGATAAAAATTATCAAAAATTTAATTTTATTTCTTAGATTTCTAATTTAGTTCTATATCTTCATTAATAATTGATTTATGAACAATGTATACTCTCTTATACTTTTCAAAACCTCTTTAAATTACTACATCATAGTCAAACTCTTGAATGGAATATTGTTCTAATTCGTTTTCTATTAGCGCTTTTAATTGCAAAGGAGAAATGATAATACTCTCTTTTTCCTTTACCGGAAAAAGGACTATATCAATTTTATCTTTTGCTAATCCATTTATCCATTTGTCTAAAAAATAATATAAATCCATTTTTTTAGCAAAATAGTCATATTTATGAGTTATATTGTATTCATTAACAAATTCTTTTTCAGGCCAAAAAGGTGTTATTCTTCTACCATTTTCATCAGATAATAGTAACCAGCCATTATCTCCATAACTGCTCCAAATTAATTCAAAATCTGCTACTTTTCTAATTAAGTATTCAAGTCTTTTATGCGAATCGAGTGATTGTACATTTAATAATTTTATATTATCCATATTCTCTGACCCTAATAAAGAGTCAGTCACCTCTGATTTAGTTAAATCGAGATGCATTCTATTTTCAATATTGGTTATCTCACAACAAGCATGGACATGCTATTTACATTTTACCCATCTTATATAATTCTTTAGATATGAACATTTAATTTGACCGGCGCTGATAAATGAAATCAAAGCAAAAAGTTTTACTTGTGTCAAAAAAAGCCTGAATAATGAAATTCAGGCTTATATGGCAGATTATTACAAAGTTTATTACTATCTTTATATTGATCTCAAAATTTAAATATTCCTATATACTTAAGACCATTATAATTTTCTTTATAAGGTTTTTTAAGTACCGCTTCACTTGCTTTATACCAAACTAAAGCATTTGCTTTGGTTATGCCCATTTTATAACATTGATCTATAATTTTCTGTCTACAATCTATTCCTGGTGAAATTAATTTATCAATCAGTTCTCCAACATCAATCTCTTTTTTCAATGGTTCAGGATATCCGATAAAATCTTCATCATACCAATTAGTGCCTATATCTTTACAAAAACCACAAATCTTATACTCAGGGCTATCTAATTCCTCAGTAGTATAATCCAGTTCAAAATATTCCTCATATTTTTCAACTGTCATAAAATTTGACCCTATCCATAAATATTGATCCGATGATAGATCTTTATTAAATTGAGATTGGTATTTAGTCTCAGCACTAAATTCACCTATATACTTAAGTCCGTTATAATTTTCTTTATAGGGTTTCTTGACCTCTAGATTTAACATTGGATCATTATTTATATACCAAAATACAGAATTAGCCGTTGTGATACCTAATTTAATACATTGTTCATAAATCTTTTTCTTTTCACCTTCATTTACTTCTATTTTATCAATAATCGAATTGATATCTTGAGGTGTAGAAAACCTGTCAGGCATAATAAGCTGCTCTGACATATACACTACATCACCTATATCAGCACAGAATAAGCATGATGGTGTAAGGAAATCATTAATTGGTATATTTTCATTCTGTTCAAAATATTGTTTGTATTTTTTCTCTGAAGAAAAATTATTACCTATCCATAGCAGAATAGTCACTTTATCTACATCAATTTTACTCATGATAATCCTTTCTTAATTAACATTTAGATTTATATCTCATTTAGTAGAATGCTAAATACTTTTAAATTGATTAACTTCGCATCGTTTCAATATATCATATTGAAAGATATTAATTTACTATTCAACTACAGACGGTTTTCTGTGGAATAATATGCTATTAATGAGATACATCGAAAGATCGCGTACTTTCAGTAATATATTATTGGAATTCTAAAAAAGCATCGTTTTCATAATAAAAAATAAATGCTTCAAATAATTCATCTAATGACGGAACACCTAATTGTTGTTTTGCGTTTGCTACAATTTCCTCGATCGTCTCTCCATCTAAAACTTCAATCCAACCATCATTTTTAACTTGTTCTGGTAAATATTCGTCAGAATCAGGAGGAAAATCCCTAGCATCTAAAGTAAAAACTCCTTTTGTAGACAATGTCCAGTTGTTTTTATTTGGAGGTAAACAAAAAAACTCTGTATTATTTTCTGGAGAAGATAAAACATCGCCAATGGAAATAAGATCCATAAACCACCTCGTTAAATATTTTCAATAATTACTGACCTGAAACTTGATACAGCTATCAGCTCGACCGGTAACATATTCACAAATTAAAATTCCACGGCCCACCTAAGTTTTCGTCCATTGAGCACATACTGATACAAATTAAATTCGCCAGCTAACCATATCTGGGCCAGCAGAATAAAGCGCCCTATATCTGGATCATAATACCTGAAATTATTGTAGTGAAGTTAGATTTTTGTCTAATTATTGGCCTTAACCCTTTAAATCTTATTGGATTAAGATATGTGAGGCTTTCTGTATTGCTTTATACCATAATCGGGAAAAGCATTCCCTGAGAATTTCACCAGCTTCATCCGTCAACTATTCCTGATTGCTGATAAAGACAAAAAATAATTTATTATTTTTATATGAATTCTTTATTTATGAATATAATACAGATGAATATCATATTCATTATCGCTTAAAGCAATTACTCTATCTGGGGACGTGAATACCAATGAAAAATCATATGTCCTATTGATTGAAAACAAGCTTAATATGAAGTCTGAAAAACTTTCAACATAAAAAGATATACTCACATTTCCGGAATAGAACATATTACACATAATATCCTTTTTTATATTCAATATACTTTCAACTTCCCTAGCTAGGATATTTCTATTTATAGGTAAATTAAAAAATTTTTTTTAATATCATTATCAATTTTATTTATTTCTTTTAACATTTTTCTATGCCATATAAATTCATTATCATGTAAAAATGATACATTAAATGAACTAACACCATTTAATTTGGTTGCATAATCTCTTGCTCTAAATAAATTTAATTTATCTTTTAAAATCGTTTTCATATTTTTATGCAGGCATAACTATATCAGTTGCAATTATATTTATAACATCACCTGATTGCATTTCTATCTCTATATATTTGTATTTCGTATCATCTTTAAGATTAAATTGATTTACGCTTACACTTTCGCCCCATTTATCCCATTTTGGTATATTAATGCCTTTAATACCTTTGCATATAATATCCATAGGAATAGAAGAATTATTAAGGAACTTAATTATAAGAGTACTTTCTTGCCAATCAAGAATCAAAGATACTAATGTCCAATCATGCATATTTAAAATTCTTTATTATTTAGTGTTTAATGGCATATGTGCCTCAAATGTTTTCTTTGATAGAACTTTATCATCAATACTATGACCTTTTCCTACAACAATTATTTACCAGATAATGTGTATCTTAGTTGAATATAAACTAAGACACTCTTTTTGCCAGTAATAGGATCTAAATTTGCATCTTTCCTATCACTGCTTTTGGCTTGTTTGAAATTTAACTTTGATTTCTATCGTCCCTATCAATTTTAAAAAACTTCTGACCGCAAATATTTTTAAGATTAATATGTAGTGATTTTTATAACATCTATAAGATATAAAAATCTATATATACATACTTACTTTTTAATTTCGCTAATTAACAAGGTAAGGCCTCACATATATAAACTAAATTAAATGTTTTATTAAAAATTACATTGATTATATAAATTAGTTAATCATAAGAAACCAAGTTTAAGTGCTTTATCTTTTTCGCCGCCCCAAGGATCATCAATCAGGTATCTGGCAACTATTGGGCTTTCTGCTGGAACAAAAGTAAATTTGTAAAAAACCTCATCATTTTCGCAAATTTCATAATAAAGATCATATAAAGATCTATCAAATGCTATGTTTATTTTGAATTTTTCTGCAGCTGATGCAACTTCTACATTATCACTATTATTAATATAAAAAGGAGTCACAATACACCGCTGTGTATTTTCATCCATAACAAAATTATCTGTTAGATTTAAAACAACATTAGCTCCAAAAGCTTCGTCAGGTAAAGGATCAAATATAACATAATCTTTATGAATGACGGCACCTTGTTCAATATTCTCTTTACCCCATTGAGATAATTTTTCAGAATAAGCTCTAGATCGAACTAAAATTTGATTATGGGAAATCAACAAATCAACTACTTGATTGTTAGGGTTTTCCATGCACTACCTCCATTTGAATTTTACTTTTTGTCAGACAACCCCCAACATAACTGTTCGATTGCTTTACTATGAGCTCTGATTATTATGCAGATCAATGTGCCTAACATGCGCTATTAGACCTTTTTAAATAAATCCATTAGTCATTTCAATCAGGTCTGATTTCGTTTTAACTTTTTTCTATTTTTAATAACTACTTAATAAAAAATCTATTTATCTTCTTTCATCGCACTTACTAATCGAATCGTTTTTCCAGAATCAACAAGCATCATCTCCATACATGGCTCTGCTCCACTATATAACCTGAATAATAGATAGCTAGAATTATTTGCTTTCGTTATACAATAAAGCAAGGAGCCCTACCCATCAGATCAATTAGGTGCAGATATTAGCTGATCATTATTCACACATGGATAATAAAAAACACCTACAATAGGAAAATTACCTCCTTTGCGAAGGTCCAAATGTATCTCTTCGACCCTATTTCGGCTTGCTATTGGTTCGAGGGAGCAATTTAATTCTTTTTTAAGTATTGTTTCTATCTCAGTGAGATTGCTATTATTCACTATGCTAAACGCTATCATTTTATTTTCCAATTGATAGGTCACTTAAATATTATCTGTTCTTTTATTAGATTATATTGAACATCTTGTCTATTTTATTTGCATTTTATTACACGTCTTTGGCCACAAAATAGGCAAAGGCATGGTTAGTTAAATAATGCCCATTTTCCCCATTAAATTTCTTCGCAGCGTTCGGCCAGGCAAAAAAACGTGTCTCCGGTTTATCCGCAATCTGCCCCGTTTCCCGATTAATTAAATAAACCTTCTTGGCGCCTTTTTTAAATATTTTCCATACCGCTTTTACAAATTTATCGGTTTCGGGTTGTTTTACTACATCATAAGAAGCAGTTAACCGACCGTTCATTAAAGATCCAGGAGCATAACCAGCCATTGTTGAACATGAAAAACGGACAAGACCTTCTCCAACCATAGCACCATCATAATTTGACCCTGGATAATGTATAACGTATTTTTTTTTATAATCTTCAATACTTAAAATATCGGTATTTATAATACTAAAATCTATATTTTTAGCTATTTCCATATCCAGTACATCTGAAATTGGTATATTCAGATCAGGCCAAATATATTGTGTAATAAATTTAACCGACTCAATCTGATCTTTTAAAACTTTGGAGAACTCTACTGCATCCACTGCAGTCATGAAGATTTCTAAAGCAGGCAGTTTAATTTTACCAGTCATATAATTTCACTTTAATAGTTAAAATAATTAGATAACATGTTAATCTATTTTATTTTATTTTATTTTATTTTGTATATTTTTCCAGATTCCATTTTGATATATCAAGTGCTCCCGAAGAGGGTATAGTTCCTTTTGGTACGGCAATCACAACTGCATCATGATCTTGCTTAAGAATGCGTTTAACATTTTATAAATAGAATCAAAGTTATTTAGATCATCAGAATAAAAATTAGCAATGGCTATTTTATTTGGATTTTATTACACGTCTTTGGCCACAAAATAGGCAAAGGCATGGTTAGTTAAATAATGCCCATCTTCCCCATTAAATTTCTTCGCAGCGTTCGGCCAGGCAAAAAAACGTGTCTCAGGTTTATCCGCAATCTGCCCCGTTTCCCGATTAATTAAATAAACCTTCTTGGCGCCCTTTTTAAATATTTTCCATACGGCTTTTACAAATTTATCGGTTTCAGGTTCTTTTACCTCATCATAAGAAGCAGTTATCCGACCATTTCTTAAAGACTCAGTATCATAATCGGCTAATTCAGAACATGAAAAGCGGACAAGACCTTCTCCAACCACGGCATTATGATAATCTGTTGAATTAGGATAATGTCCAACATAATTTTTTTTATAATCTTCAATACTTAAAATATCGGTATTTATAATACCAAAATCTATATTTTTGGCTGTTTCTATATCCAGTATATCAAAAATCGGTACATTTCGATCGGGCCAAATACCTTGTGTAATAAATTTAACCGATTGAATCTGATCTTTTAAAACTTTTGAAAATTCTACTGCATCCACTGCAGTCATAAAGATTTCTAAAGCAGGCAGTTTAATTTTACCAGTCATATAATTTCACTTTAATAGTTAAAATAATTAGATAACATGTTAATCTATTCTATTTTATATATTTCCAGATTCCATTTTCAATACATCAAGCCCTCCCAGAGAAAATATGCTGATGGAAAACTATTATTTAATATATAAGCTGCGCCAAAACTTTATTAATCTAAATACTTGAGTTATTAAGGATTAAAGATATGCGTTTTTAAAGAATTAAACATCAGGTAAAATTATATCATCAACGCATTCTAAAATTTCTTCCGTTGTATTATTTTTGTTATGTTTTTCTCTCCATTTTTCTAAATCTTTTAGGCATAATTTAATATTTTGACGTCTAGAGTATAAGTAAATATCATCCATTGCGAATATTGCAAAAAATTTATTATCGTAAATATCACTATGGATAAATATTTTAGTTAATAAAATCCATAATTCCTTAACTAAATTAGGGCTAACAATCGGCGTTGATATATAAGGTGATGAAAACACATCTCTGATAGAACCAATTAGTTCATACATATCAGAATCTTTAGTATCTATTGCGTATTTTAATTCCTGTATTTGTTAGAGCAGGAAGGTGCTGTAATATCAATATCATGAATTCGAACGACTATTAAAGTTCCATTTGCATTCTGCCATTTATACTCATAGCCATAGTTTCCAGTATAGCTTTTTGGAGAAAATAATTTACGAATCTGAGCATTATTTGGAATAGTGATGAGATTTGAACCATCAGCGCGATTGATTGTATTACAAGATAATGTACAAGGATTAAAACCTAGTGGATCAAACCAAGTTAACGGATTCGGCGCATACTGATACAGATTCAAATCGCCCAGCAACCCAATCGGGGCTAGCTGAGTAAATCTACCTATATCCGGATCATAGTACCTGAAAGTATTGTAATGTAAGCCGTTTTCTCTGTCTAAATATTGTCCCTGATATCTGAGGTTTTGCTCTATAGGTTCGTGTTCGATTTCATGAATCCGCTTTCCCCATAACTGAAAGCTACATTCCCACAGTATTTTACCGTTTGCATCGGTAAGTTCTTCCGGACAGCCATTCAGGTCGGTGTGGAAGTAGCGGATATGTTGTTCTTGGTTGCCGTCTGTGTCTATCCGCGCCAGTGGTTCGTAGCTGTTCTGGTCGGTATAGATATACAGGCTGGTGGGGTGATTCGAGCCGGTTTCCTGAATCATTCTTAAGCCGTCCCACAGGAAGCGGGTACGGTTGTAGGGTTGGCCTTCGCGGTCTATCTGATGTTTTTCGATACGCCGGCCAAGGGCGTCGTAGACGTAGCCGTAACGCTGACTGCGGCCTGTTTGTTCGATGCGTACTTCGCTCAGGCGGTGTTCAGCATCGTAGTGGTAGTGCAGGGTTGTGCCGATGGTCTGTTTGCTGGCAGTTCTGCCGTGCTCGTCGTAGCGGTAGTGGTGTCCTCTGAAATGCAGGAGCTGGTTACAGCGAATCAGGTTGTGATTGCTGTAGTCTTCTCTGTATTTGCTGTCCAGCAGGTTGGCAGCGGCATCGTATTGCAGGTTTTCCCAGTATCTCTGATTACGGCAGCCTTCGATTCTGCCAGTGTGATCATAGCGGTAATCGGTCTGGCGTGTTTGCTGTGTTTTTTGCTTACCAATCGGTCGAGGTTGTCGTACTGGTAGCTGCGTTCGAGCAGGATATCAGGCAGGATGGGATTCTGATTGCGCTGTATCTGTTTGCATTGCAGCCGGCTGTTGCGGTCGTATTTGAACTGGGTGTTCAGGCGTCCCTGAGTGCGTAATATTTCGCGGTGCAGGTGGTCGCGTTCGATATCGCTGATGATGTTGCCGTCGATATTTATCTGGTGCAAGTGTCCGGAATCATAATACAGTTTGTCGATGGCTCGCCTATCCGGCAGGGTAGTGGCGATATGGTTGCCCAATGGTTTGGTCGTAGCTTAGTTGTTATTTACGCCCGTCCAGATAGGTTTGTTCAATTAATCAGCCAGCAATCTTATATTGGAAACAGTTAAAAGTTATTCAAGAAAGAGAAATCATTCCTACTTTTCCATCCGGTGATAAACAAATAACTATTCCTTTTCCTTCCAGTCGAACTACATCACAAATTTTATTTACATTCCAATTTTTTATTTTAGCTAGCTCTAGCCAATTATTAAGTTTCCAGCTATTTATTCTACCAAGAATTACCATCTTTTTTCTAAAACCATGCATGTCAATATCTATACTTATTACAGTGTTATTTTTAGATAAAATATTGACATTGCCATATAGATGGCTAAATATTTTTGATTTTCTGTTCAGTCTTGCTACAGGTAATTCTGGTTCTCCCATCGTTTCATAAATAAGAGAATCAGATGATCCGACATGCAATTTTTTGATGTGTAGACTGTTAATAATATCCATTAACTCTATTTGAAATATGGGGTTCCATTCTTCATTCATTATGAGTAACCTATTTTAACATTATAGCTTTGTTCATTACGTCCAATCTCAATATTACCCAAAGATTTGTAGCTTATGATATCTGCATTAAAATCTATCATTTAGATGATCCTTTTTAATAAAATTATCCCTTTTTTACCTTATAAGCCCTTCTCTTTTAAATTTCGCTATCAACTCACGTCCTTTTTCAGAAAGTTCTAATTTTTTTAAACGCACCTGAATTATTTTTTTCGAAGACATAAAAAAGTATTTAGAATCGTTCATCAAAAAATCTATATAATCATCAGAATAAGGAACATTAGGATCAAAACCTTCGATTTCGGTTTTAATAATTTTTGTTAAAAATTCATCAAAGGAATTAGCGACAAGTTTTAAATCTAGATTCTGCTCTAAATAACCATTTCTGACTGTCATATCAAAATAGAGATCATTAACTTCATGATCCCAATGATAAACTTTGCCATTTGGATACAAACAAAGTAAATCTCCGAAATTTAGAGATGCTATAGCAATGGACCGTTTAGGGATTCTATTTAAATACATCCAGTTATTAGCAATTACATCTTCCCGATCTAGTTTCCTAGAGAATCCGAACATTACTTCAAGCGGAAGTAATTCACCTTGACAGTCAATGGAGTAATCAAACAGATCCTCATCAAAAGCAATGACATTATATTTCTTTAAAAATTTAATATAAGAATTATGAGAATCTGTTGTAATTTTTAATTTAGAAATAAGCTTATCAATATTTCTTGGCACAGCATATTTTGATTCAAACATTCGATTTCCTTTAATATCATTCATAATTAAGAACTAATTTATTAGCAACTTAATAGTTCTTGTTTTATAGTTTTGCGTTATTAAAAGTTACCAATCTATCAGATAATTATGAATTTTTATACTACGTTGAGATCTAATTAAATTAACTTAAATTATTTACTATTTTATGATCACATTTTTAGTTATCAATGATAATTAAACCTTCTCTTATATCAAAAACGAATATTGTTATAATTATTAATTAGTTTTATCTTTTATAGTTATATTTATAATGATATTAATATTAACAAAGTGATACTATTTATCATTAGGCAATAAAAAAGGATTCAAACATGAGTAAAATATTTGATGATAATTCACAGACCATTGGCCATACACCTTTAGTTCGTTTAAAACATTTCGGACAAGGAAATATATTAGCCAAGGTAGAATCTCGTAATCCTAGCTTCAGTATCAAGTGTCGCATTGCATCAAATATGATTTGGGATGCTGAGAAACGTGGTTTATTAAACCCTGATGTTGAACTTATCGAGCCAACCAGTGGTAATACTGGTATCGCACTTGCCGCGGTTGCAGCTGCTCGTGGATATAAATTAACCTTAACCATGCCTGAAAGCATGAGCATTGAACGCCGTAAACTTTTAAAAGCTTTAGGTGCTAATCTCGTGTTAACCGACGCAGCTAAAGGAATGAAAGGCGCAATCGAAAAAGCGGAAGAGATTGTTGCTAGTAATCCTAAACACAATATTATGCTTCAACAATTCAGTAATGCCGCTAATCCAGAAATTCATGAAAAAACTACCGGACCAGAAATCTGGCTTGATACTGACGGACAAGTCGATATTTTTGTTGCTGGGGTCGGTACTGGTGGGACTTTTACTGGTGTAACTAAATACATTAAAAAAACTCAAGGTAAAAACATCACTGCAGTAGCAGTTGAACCAAGTACCTCACCGGTTATTAGCCAAGCACTTGCTGGTGAGCCAATCAAACCTGGACCACATAAAATACAAGGTATTGGTGCAGGATTTATCCCTGATAATTTAGATTTAAGTTTGATTGATTTGGTCGAAAAAGTAAGCAATGAAGATGCTATTGATACTGCGCGGCTATTAATGGAAAAAGAAGGTATTTTAGCAGGAATTTCTTCAGGTGCCGCCGTATTTGCCGCTGACCGCTTAGCTCGTTTGCCTGAAAATGCCGATAAAACTATTGTGGTGATACTACCATCATCAGGTGAACGTTATCTTAGTACTGATCTATTTAGTGGGATTTTTACCGAGAAAGAACTCGGTTAATTCCGTTAGGTTATTGAATAAAAAAAACACCGCTGTTAAGCGGTGTTCTATTAAATAATAAAGAGTTAAGCTATTATCTTATTCGATCAAATTTAAACGTCTTGAATAATACCAAAATGTCGATAAGCATGAGGCGTAGCAATTCGGCCTCTCGGTGTTCTTTGGATATAACCTTGTTGAATCAAAAATGGTTCTAACACATCTTCAATGGTTTCACGTTCTTCACCTATTGCAGCTGCAATATTATCTAATCCTACCGGCCCACCCATAAATTTTTCGATAATAGCCAGAAGTAACTTACGATCCATATAATCAAAGCCTTCATTATCTACATCTAACATATCTAATGCTTGAGTGGCAATTCGTTCATCAATAACGCCTTTAGATTTGACATCAGCATAATCCCTAACTCGCCGTAATAAACGGTTAGCAATCCGTGGCGTACCTCGCGAACGTTTAGCAATTAAGTAAGCACCTTCTTTAGAAAGATCCATACCTAAAAATTTTGCACTACGGCTAACAATATATTCCAAATCTTCTACACGATAAAACTCAAGCCGTTGCACAATACCAAAACGATCACGTAATGGCGAGGTTAATGAACCGGCTCGAGTTGTTGCGCCAATAAGGGTAAAAGGTGGCAGATCAATTTTAATTGAACGTGCAGCAGGCCCTTCACCAATCATAATATCAAGTTGATAATCTTCCATTGCTGGATATAAGATTTCTTCAACAACTGGCGATAATCGATGGATTTCATCAATAAATAACACATCATTAGGTTCTAAATTGGTTAGCATAGCAGCTAAATCACCCGCTTTTTCTAACACCGGGCCTGATGTGGTACGTAAATTAACATTCATTTCATTAGCAACAATGTTTGCCAATGTCGTTTTACCTAGACCTGGAGGGCCAAATATTAAAACATGATCAAGTGCGTCACTACGCTGTTTAGCAGCTTGAATAAAAATTTTCATCTGCTCACGAACTTGAGGTTGGCCAATATACTCATCCAAATACTTAGGACGAATGGCTCGATCTAAAGACTCTTCTTCTTTTTGTGCCTGTGGAGCAATTAAACGATCCGCTTCAATCATTATCAATACCTACTTTACAATACTGACTTTAATGCTTCACGTATTAGCATTTCACAATCCATTTCTGGTCTAATGACTTTACTAATAATACGACTGGCTTCTTGTGGTTTATAACCCAAAGCAATAAGTGCTGAAACAGCTTCACTTTCAATTTGATTGGATGATTTTTTAATATCACCAATATCAATAGCTGGGTTAACATTTGATAGTTCTTCACCAAAGCGTTTAACACGATCTTTCATTTCAACAATTAATCGTTCAGCGGTTTTAGTCCCCACACCTGGTAATTTGACCAATGTTTTAATTTCACCTTGTTCAACAGCATTAATAAATTGTGCTGCTGACATTCCAGATAAAATCGCCAGCGCTAATTTTGGGCCAACGCCATTAACTTTAATTAATTCACGAAACAACTCTCGTTCTTGTTCATGATTAAAACCATAAAGCACTTGAGCATCTTCTCGAACAGCAAAATGCGTTAACACAATCACTTCTTTGCCATTGTCGGGTAACGCATAAAAACAGGTCATTGGCATAAAAACTTCATAGCCAACACCACCAACTTCAATTAATACTTTGGGTGGTTGTTTTTCAATAATGATTCCACGTAAACGACCTATCACAATATATCCTTAATAAGTTAATGTTGATTACATAAGTTTGATTAAAATAACCCTAAATTAAATAATATTTAAGATTCTAGATTAATCAAATTGATATGATCAACATTGAAAGTGAATTGAATGTAATTGTCAGTTAGTTTACCTGATAGGAAAAAATTAATAAAGAAAAACTGTATAAATAGACAGGAGATAAAAAGAAATTTTGCCGACCATGTCGGCAAAATGGATAAGACAATATCGGATTAGTTTTTCAACTTAAAATGGCATTTTAAAGCCTGGTGGTAATTGCATGCCGCCAGTTACTTGAGCCATTCTTTCTTTTTGCGCTTCTTCTAAACGACGAGTTGCATCATTGTAAGCAGCCGCAATCAAATCTTCTAACATTTCTTTATCATCTTCAGTTAATAAAGATGGATCAATTTCCACACGTTTACAACTATGTGCACCATTTACAGTCACTTTAACGATACCAGCACCAGACTCGCCGGTAACTTCTAATTTAGCAATTTCTTCCTGAGCTTGCTGCATTTTGGCTTGCATCTGTTGGGCTTGCTTCATCAAATTTCCCAAGCCACCTTTTCCACCTGAAAACATAATTATTCCTCGTTAATAATATTTAGCCCGTAATTATACAGGACGAATACTCGCTTCATCAATCTTCGCATCAAAATATTGACAAATCATTTCGACTTTAGCGTCTTGATTAATAGTCTGTTTAGCTTGTTCAAGCTTTTGTTGATATAAATCTTCACGCATTTCTAACGGCGTTTTATTTTCTTGATTATCATCAATAACAATTTTTAAGTTTAATGGTTTTTGACGATATGCAGATAAAGCAGATTCAAGTTTTGTGCAATTTGCCGGTGACTTTATCAAGTGTTTTACTGACGAACGCATATGCAAAACAATATTATTGTCATCAATTTGTTCAAAATAAGAGTTAATTGCGATTTGTTTAATTAATGGCGCAAGTTCTAATTGTTCAATTTCAGCACACCACGCGTCTTTTTCAGCCATTTCAACAATTAGTTTTTTAGTCATTTCTGGCGTTTTATCAACTTTTAAAGAATCGCATAATGTTTTTGCATCAAGTGCAGGTTCATTTTTCGTTTCAACTAAGCCACAAGCTTGCCATTGATAATTTTCGGCAGTTATCTCTTCTTGTTTTGCTTCCTCATCATTTTTTTCAATATTATTGCCTAACTTGTTGGCAAGCTGCTGAGCGTCATCCCGTTTACTGTTAATTAAAGAATTAGATGGTTGATGGTGATCAACCAATTCAGGCTTTTTTGGTTTTTGTTCCTCTTTAATTAACTGCATTCGCATCTCTAAAATATTTTTAGTGATTGATGATGCATCATCGGGAAGTGATATTTCTGGTTGTGAAACAGTATTTTCATCACTAGTAACTGGTCTTACTATTGTATTGTCATTCAATTGCTGATTTTCAATAGCTGGCTTAACAGTTTGCCTAATAGACGCGGCTTCATTTACGCTTTGTGATGAAGGTGTCACAACCTGATCTGATTGTGTTCTAATAGGCGATTCAGCTTTTTTTGTCGGTATAGTAGCTGTTGCAGCTGGTGGCTTAATTGCATCGACATTTTTAGGCATAAATGCTAAAGCGCGTAAAAAACTCATTTCAACACCCATTTTTTTATCTGGTGCAAAAGCAAGTTCTTTACGGCCCATTAATAAAATTTGATAAAACAGTTGCACATCATTAGGCGCCATATATTGAGCTAAGAAGCGTAACTGTTCTTCATTGTCTGTATAATCACCCAATGCTGTCGGCACAACTTGTAATAAGGCAATTTGATGTAACAAAGCAATAGATTCGGCTAATAAATTATCCCAATCCGCACCTTGTAAAGCAGCTGCTTCAATCTGTTGCATCAAAGTATTACCATCATTTTGATAAAGAGCATTGATTAATGAAAAAGGAATTGATTTATCTAAAGTACCAAGCATAGAGGCTGCTGACACAGCATCGATTTTACCATTACCAAGCGCTATTGCTTGATCGGTTAAACTTAATGCATCGCGCATACTACCATTTGCTGCTTTAGCTAACAGCTGTATTGCTCGCGGTTCACTTTCAATTTGTTCTAATTGCAAAATATGTTTTAGTTGCTCAGCAATTAATGATGTATCAAGCACATTTAAATGCAGATGCAAACAGCGAGATAAAATAGTGATAGGTAATTTTTGCGGATCAGTTGTTGCTAATAAAAACTTAACGTGTTCTGGTGGCTCTTCCAATGTTTTTAATAAAGCATTGAAGCTACTACGAGAGAGCATATGTACTTCATCGATTAAGTAGACTTTAAAACGGCCTTTGCTTGGCAAATATTGAATATTATCTAAAATTTCCCGAGTATCTTCGACTTTAGTACGTGATGCAGCATCAATTTCGAGCAAATCAACAAATCGACCCTGTTCAATCTCACGACAATTATCACAAACACCACAAGGGGTTGCCGTTATACCACTTTCACAATTTAAACCTTTGGCTAATAATCGAGCAATCGAAGTTTTACCTACTCCTCGAGTACCAGAGAACAGATAAGCGTGATGAACTCGACCAAGAGAAAGAGCATTAGATAAAATTTTTAAAACATGCTGTTGCCCTACTACTTCAGAAAATGATTTTGGTCGCCACTTACGTGCTAAGACTTGATAACTCATAATCACCGTTACTTATTACTAATAAATTTTGCTAATCATACCATAAAGTGTCAATGTAGTCTTTAAGATGCCGATAACCGATTCGATATTAGGTGAGATTTTTAAGCAATAAAATACCCTTTGCACAAATTTTGAAACTATTAGGCTGTTTTGAAGGATTAATTATTGAAAAATGATTTATCAACCTTCAAACAGTCAATCGAAGGTTGATAAGTAAAGGAAATAATCAATTGATGATTAATCATGAATGGTTAATCTTGATTTAAAAAAGCCCATGCATATTGTGCATAAAATTCTGCACCTAATGCCATGCCATCTTCGTCGACATTAAAACAGCCATGGTGATGTGGCCATTGAGTATCTTTTTCAGGATTACCTGATCCGACTAGAGCAAATGCACCAGGAATGTTTTCAGTATAATAACTAAAATCTTCACCGCCGGTAGTTGGTGCTTCAAAATACAATGCATCTTCGCCAAATGATTCAACAATGACTTTTTGTGCTAATAGAGCGCTTTCTTTATCGTTAATAACCGGTAAAGTACCATAGATATACTCAACTTCAGCTGTCGCTCTATACATGGCTGCAACTTGGTTAGCATAACGTCTAATTGCAGCTTCAATTTTCTCACGCACTGCAACATTAAAGCATCTCACCGTTCCTTCTAAAACCGCATTTTCAGCGATTACGTTAAAGCGCGTACCCACATCCATTCGACCTATAGTAACAACCGCAGGATCGAGAGGCGATATTTCACGAGAAACAATTGATTGAACATTCATAACAAATGCAGATGCAACCATAACCGCATCCACTGTGTCATGAGGCATTGAACCATGACCTCCTCGCCCTTTAAATCTAACTGTTAATAGATCTGCTGAAGCAAAGCTTGAACCAACAACACAAGATACTTTACCTACCGGCATTTGTGACCATATATGCATACCAAAAGCGCTATCAACACCTTCAAGTACACCTTGTTCGATCATCCCTTTTGCCCCTTGAGCAATTTCTTCAGCCGGCTGAAATACTAACCGTACATTACCTTTTAACTGTTCACGGATAGAATATAACGTTTTAGCAGCCGTTAGCAGCATAGCCGTATGAGTATCATGTCCACAAGCATGCATTTTGCCATCAATAGTGGATTGATAATCAATATTGGTGCTTAATTCCTTTACTGGCAAAGCATCAATATCTGCCCTAAGTAAGATCGTTTTACCTGGTTTACCGCCTTGAATATCAGCAATAATTCCAGTCGGTTTAGTGCGTCGATAAGTAATACCAATTTTATCAAGTTCGTCAGCAATTCTATCGGTGGTTCTAAATTCTTCCCACGGTAGTTCTGGATGACGATGTAAATCACGACGAAACGCGATCATGTCGTTAATATTCTGTTTTATTGAATCTTTAATAGTTTGATTAATCATGTTACTACCTTTTATATATTTCATATGTATTCATTTAATAGTGCACATATTTGCACAAATCTACAAGTTGAATCTGATAATTAAATTTCCAACTATTTTATTGGTGTTAACGGGCCAACAATCATATTAACCATGATGCCAGCTAATACAACTGATACCATCGTTACTGAAATAAATCCGCCAATTAACATTGGTGGTAACATATGGCTGGTTAATACCTCTTTTTCTTTTGGATCTTTGGTTAAATTATTAATGACCTCATTAGTGATAATATAATCGGCCGGAAATCCATATAATGCAGTTAAGGCGATCGAAAAAGCCATTTCTTTACTTACTTTTAAAACTTTACCGACAATAACCGAGAAAATAAACATCCCAATAACAGCAGAAAGAATAAAAATAATTAAAGGTGTGATAAGCCTAATTAACATATCTGGCGTTGCTCGGCTCAAAGTATCAAAAATAAATAACATCAATCCCATTACTGCTAGCCCGAAACCACCAGCTTTCTTTAAAGGATGACGCTCTAAAAAACCTAAAGAAGCAGCAACAACACCAAATAATAAACATAAGACAAATGGGCTAATACTGACGACTGGTTTTAATACTTCCGATACTGAATAAGCTAAAAAACCGACTATTGCAATACGCAAAAAGATAAAATACGAAGAATTATAACTCGCTGGAATTTTAGCAAACAGACTCGGCATTGGATTTTCATCAGTAGTTGCAGTTTGCTTATCCATAGTAGTAACATCTTTTTCAACGACCCAAGTCCCTTCATGATATTTTTTCAATACTCTGCGACCTTCTTTTTTCAGCATAATTGATGTTAATGGATAACCAATAAAACCTTGCATTACATAAATTATAATTGCAAATACAGCCAAATCTGGCAATCCTGCTTCGGTTGCCCCTTTAGCCATAATAATAGCTGAAACAATACCACCGACTAATGGTGGAATAGCGACAATAATAGTATTGAGATCAAAAAATAGATATCCAACAATAATAGCAATAACAATAATACCCACAATTCCTGAAAGCGATATAAGTATTGTCTTCCATTGTAGTATCAACTCATTTATTGATAACAAAGTTCCCATGTTCACAATCAATAAATACATAAACATAACAGCGACTACATTTGGAATACCTGCTCGAGCAACAATATCAGTTGGAAAAAATGTCCAATAACCTAATAAAAACAGTACCGCGCAAATAAAAACTGAAGGTACCCAAGCTTTAGTTCGTGTTGAAACAACATCACCTAGATATAAAATAATAAGCAATAAAACTAATGCCAACATCTGTGGCATATCATTCATAGTGGGCATAAAAACTCCATTTTTAATAAATTAAATTATAAAAATTAATTAAAATGATATAAAAATGGCTATTATAGATAATATTTTAAACATTGTTATATGTTTTTTATCATAAAATCATTAATTTCGTCTAAGAAAAGATTGCCATATTTTTCTAATTTGATTTTACCAACACCAGTAACATTAATAAGTTGTTTCTTACTTTCAGGTTTGATTTGCACCATCTCAAGCAAGGTTGCATCACTGAATACAACATAAGGGGCAATATCCTCCATATCAGCAATTTCTTTGCGTAACCGCTTAAGATTATTGAATAATATTCGTTCTTCATAAGATAATATCGTGGTTAAATTAATCGCTCGAGCATAACGATTTAAGCGACTTTTCTTCACAATTTCTAAACGTGGTTTTGCTAAAGATAAAGCGACTTGACCTTTAAGAATCGCACGTGCTTGTTCGGTCAATTGTAACGTAGTAAAGGTGGAAATATTTTGACTCACATATCCCAAATAAATTAATTGTCTAATTACACTAAGCCAATAATCAGAAGAATGCGCTTTTCCTATTCCATAAACCGATAATTTATCATGACCATTTTCTTTAATTTGTGAGCGAGAAGAACCACGTAACACATCGACAACATATTGAGCACCATAACGTTGCTCAACTCGGTATATGCAAGAAAGTATTTTTTGTGCATCAATTAATCCATCATAATGCTCGGGTGGATAAAGACAGATATCACAGTTGTTGCAAGGTTCGGTTCTATTCTCACCAAAATAGTTAAGTAATACGGTACGCCGACAAGTCATACTTTGGGCGAATGACTCCATGGATTGAATCTTATGTAACTCAACTTGTTTATGTTTATTCTCTGGTTTATCAGCAATTTGGCGATGATACCAGTTTAGATCTTTACTATTAAATAATAAAAGAGCCTCTGCCGGAACGCCATCCCGCCCTGCTCGACCAGTTTCTTGATAATATGCCTCAATCGTTCTAGGGCAATCAGCATGCACCACAAAACGGACATTGGGTTTATTAATTCCCATCCCGAAAGCGACAGTTGCCACAATAATTTGCACATTATCTTTCAAAAAACTTTCTTGTGCTTGTTGACGCTCAGCAGTGGTTAAACCAGCATGATAAGCAACGACAGAGAATCCTCTCGCAGCCAGTCTGGTTGTCATATCCTCAACTTTGGAACGACTAGAACAGTAGACAATACCACTATTCCCTTTTTGGGTTTCAATAAAAGAGACAACTTGCTCAGTAAGATTAAATTTTTCAACTACCGTATAACGTATATTTGGCCGATCAAAACTACGCACCACCACTAACGGATCGATTAAGTTAAGCTGATTAATCACATCTGCTTGAGTCAATTTATCGGCGGTTGCTGTTAACGCGATAATTGGAACTTCGGGAAAACGCAATGATAAATGGTTTAATTGACGATAGTCAGGCCTAAAGTCATGCCCCCATTGTGAAATGCAATGCGCCTCATCAATAGCGATTAATGATGGAGGATGAGCAGTAATTAATGAAGAAAAGGACGACACGGCCAGTCGCTCAGGTGAAATATATAATAATTTAATTGTGTGATTTAAATACTGTTCAATAATGTTTTGTTGCTCTTCTGGAGATTGAGTCGCATTTAAAAAAGCCGCCGAAATTCCATTAACGATTAATTGATCAACTTGATCCTTCATTAACGAAATAAGTGGCGAAATAACCAACGCAGTACCAGGCAATACTACTGCCGGAATCTGATAACAAAGCGATTTACCGCCACCTGTTGGAATAATGGTTAAAGTATCTCGTCCGGCAATAACTGATTCGATAATATCTCTTTGCTGATTTCTAAACGATTTGTACCCAAAAACATTATGTAAAACGTCTTCAATCTGATCTTTAAATGACATACTAACCTAAACCAGTAATACCTTATCTATTTTCAAGGAGTATAACGAATTTGAAATTAACAAACCACCGTGAATTTACATTTATTTACAATTCATAAAAAATTGCACTATCCCTAAACGATTATCATCGGGAAATAAAATTGGTAAAAATCGGATTTTGTATATTATTTGATTAATAACATTGACTGTTTTTCCAACAAACAAACTCAAAAGATTAAAAAAACAGCTATTTTTGATTTTTTTACTTGAAACAAAACAGTTTGCCAGCTAATATTTGCGTGTTTCAAATGTACGCCCGTAGCTCAGTTGGTTAGAGCATCACCTTGACATGGTGGGGGTCAGTGGTTCGAGTCCACCCGGGCGTACCAATTTAAAGCCTTATTCCACAAGAATTACAACAAATTTAAATCACCTTTTAAAAAACCGCTGGGGTAAAATAGGGGTAAAACCTCTACCAGTAAGTTTGTATTTTTAATATTAAAATTTCTAAATTTTCGATCTGCTTGCCAATATTTAATGTCACAAATTCACATAAAAATATTTTTTATTTATGATAAATAAACCCAATTGTACAAAAATTTGTATTTAAAACGTTAAACATTAAATTCCCGCAAAATTTTGTTTTATTTTTTTAATTAGTCAACTGAGGTAAATTAGTTTAATGATTCTAAATATCGTGTGATAGTAGCTAAATGAAATACGTATAAATACCACAATGCTTTTTTTTTCTAGTTTGTGTGCATTTAGTTTGGCGATAACGAATCAAATATAGATAAAATGGAATTGATAAACAAAATGAACTAAACCCTACAGCTTCTCAATTAATAACATTTACTGATAGCAAAAAAACCAAAATTACCTACTAGTTGATTTAACATTGCTATTTTTACTACCAGTTATTAAATTATTTACGCGATAAATTGCATAAAGCGAAACACAATAGTTGTGCAAATATAAACAAATTAAATGCTGTCATATATTAAATCATAGGAAGAGCATTAGCTAAATTTTCTTAAATGATAATAACAATATTGCAACATGCAAAAAACAGTTTAATGATAAAAAAAGATGCGCAAAAAACCCCTTTCCTCACTTTTTTATTAATTAAATTCTACTAATCCAACCCCTATTCCAATTTAGCTTTCGTCAATAATTTTTACTTCTTGGGGTAATTGGGGCGTCCGTCCATAATAGGTATAAGACTTATTTGGTTTTATTCTTTTTTTGAATTCAGGACTTTGTGGATCATCAAACAACAATGGATCTCTTTTACGATTCATTTCTCTAAAAGCATAGTCTTCATTAGCATGCATATGTCGCCATGAATTTCGATAACCTAAAGTTGCATAGATTCGATTGTTTATAAATGAAGAACGCATACCAAATAAAATAAAGCAGATAACAACAAAAGAAGCATAAATAACCAAAAATAACAGAGTAATAAAAATAAAATCACTACCATCATCAAAAATAGCTATTATCATAAAAACAATATAAGGAAATATCAGTAGGCAACAAATCAATAGACAACCCTTAAATAATTCTAAGGTTGATGAACAATTCCCTTTAGGAAAAAACAAAGCATGGTATTTGGGCATTCGCACAGCATAAACAAAATACTTATTTTTTTCGGTCTGTTCGACAACCATTTCAACATAGTCGCCATTCTTAAAAATAATATCTTCTAATTTTCCTTCAACTTTAATATTACCAACATAACAATAAAAGTATGTACCTTTAATAAGTTTTCTTTGTAGAGTTTTAGAAGGTATGAAAATAACAACCATGTCTCTTATAATTGTATAAAATAATAAAAAAATGGCCATAATGAACCCACCGTATTCATCAATAAATGCTTTTGTAAGATCGCCTGAGTGCTGTTCAACTTTAGTTTTAGTCTTTTCGAATACCGTTAAATAATTAACTCTACCTTTTAATAAACAATAATATTTAGCCATTAACTTCCCTAAATCCATCTAGTTAATTGTTCCATAAGCCATTCAATGGATGATTATTTAAATGAGTTATATTACTATATTATTTACAATCTTATCACTTAAAGCGAAATAAAATAATTTTATAAATTGAACAATTAGGTGGTTTATTGAGGAAGAAAAGAGATAAGTAAGTTAATACAACTTTGACCCCAGTAGGAATCGAACCTACAACTAGCCCTTAGGAGGGGCTTGTTATATCCATTTAACTATGAGGTCATCAAGGACGTTTATTCTAATAAATTTACCAAGGCAATATCAATCAAATAATGAAAAATTTTCTATTTTAAGCAAACATGATACAATCGTTACATTCAACACTTTATCATTTGTATTCGGTAGCATTATGAGAAAAAAAATTATAGGTATGATGTTCTCGGTTTTAGCGTTGACAGGTTGTGCGACCTATCAGGCTGAAACAAATAGTTATAGTGACCCATTATCGGGTTTTAATAAAACAATGTTTAATGTTAACTACTATGCGCTTGATCCTTATATTTTGCGCCCAGCTGCCGTAGCGTGGAAAGATTATGTTCCAACACCAGTACGTAAAGGAGTAGTTAATTTTTCCTCTAACCTTTCTGAACCTGCATCGATGGTAAATAGTGCTTTACAAGGTGAAGGACATGAAGCAGGGAAACATTTAGCAAGGTTCTTTATTAATACTGTTTTTGGTGTTGCCGGTTTATTTGATGTTGCAAGTGTGGCAGATCCTCAATTACAAAAAGGTCCTAAACGTGGTTTTGGTGATACATTAGGTCATTACGATGTCCCTTATGGCCCTTATGTTGTATTACCTTTCTATGGTTCAGCAACACTTCGTCAAGAAGGTGGTGATCTGGTTGATACTTTATATCCACCACTTGTCTGGATTGATTGGCAATGGGCACTGGTTCGTGGTGTATTTGATGGCATTGAAGCTCGTGCTGTGGCTATTGAGTATGAAGATTTAATTAAAAATAGTGATGATCCATACAACTTTATGCGTAATGCTTACTTCCAGCGCAATGATTTTAATGCTTCTGGCGGTAAAGTTGATGAACAAAAAGAACAACAACGTCAACAAAGCATTAATGGCATTCTTGATGAAATTGATGCCCAATAAATAGTAAGATTTATTAATAATTAACGCCGATTTATTCGGCGTTTTTTATTTGCCTTGCATTTCGGGTAAATGGTGCCAGAACCGTCTAGGCATATTTTGCCTTTGTAATCTTGGATTAATTCGTTCTTTTATGGTTAAGGCCTGACAATAACGATTCCACATGGTTTGAAACAATTTTTCATCATCAGTTAGATAATCTTGGTTAATTTGCTTATTAACGATCAGAGGATCATTATCGTTCAACCAGATTTGCTCTATCTTATCTAAATCATAAAAATAACCATATTGGCGTTTTTCATCATAAATTGCCCATTTTTGATCGGCATAACGATCTTTAAAAAATCGAGTAGTTAACGGTAAAGCGTTATATATAGGCTCTATAACCGCAAAGTAAATTTTGTCATTATTATCACAACTGTTTGCTGGATTTTGGATACTATTGAAGCGAACAAATTGCTGAATATGATGTTTTTCTTTATTTACCTTTTTAGCTATATCATAAACAGCTAACACATCCGCATCAGCAAAATCAGTTTCAATCGAATTGGTTGACTTGAATACTTTACAAATATAGCGAAAGATAATTAAATCACTTTCAGGTAATTCTGATAGCCAAGTAAACAAGAGTTGATTTAGCGCAATCTGTGATAATTTTTTTTGCAGTGCAGTATAAACACGCTCATATTTACTGTTGCGATACTCAACTTGATGAAAATCAGTAACCAAAAGTGGCACATCTTCGCCCTCAGCTAATAAACATTCAGGCATTTTTTTTAGTTTAAATGCATCAAACACCGCACACATTAGTCCTTCGAAAGACTTATCATAATAGAACGCCAGCATAAATTACCATCCCATAACTAGTTGCTGTGGAAGGGCTTGTTGTTTTACTTCAAGACGAGGCAAATCTTGTAAACTAAGACGGATATATTCGGCGGATGAATCAAGTACTTTAAATGTATTCATTTCATGGCAAATAATAAAAAACTGCGCTCGTTTTAGCACCACACCAATACGTTTGAGCGCCTCTTTATTTAGTTTTCGATGTCGCCTTGCCATAACAATTAATTTTGCTGATTTAACGCCAATTCCTGGCACCCGTAGAATTTTTTGATAACTATCCCGATTGATATCAACCGGAAAAAATTGTGGATTACGAATCGCCCAAGATAATTTGGGATCGACAGTCAAATCAAGATCTGGATGTTCATCATTTACAATTTCATCGACACTAAAATCATAAAAACGAAGTAACCAATCGGCCTGATATAAACGATTTTCTCGCACTCTTGGTACTTCTTGCAAAACAGGTAATCGCTTATCATAACTATTCACAGGAATAAATCCCGAATAGTAAACCCGCTTCATACTTGGTCGCTTATATAGTTTGGCGGTGAGCTGTAAAATTTGATTATCAGTTTCATCTGTCGCGCCAATAATCACCTGAGTACTTTGCCCAGCAGGAACAAATTTTGGTGTTGATTTGATTTTTTTACGATCTTCAATATTTTCTAGCAAATTTTGCTGAATATGTCGCATTGGTTGATAAATGGTTTGATGATCTTTATCTGGCGCCAATAATTTTAAATTTCGCTCGGTAGGGATCTCTAAATTGACACTCATTCGATCAACGAGTAAACCTGCTTCACGAATTAATTCATTACTTGCACCTGGAATCGCCTTCATATGAATATAACCATTAAAGTTATATTCTTGCTGTAATATTTTGACCACACGAATCATTTTTTCCATCGTGTGATCAGCACTACGTACAATACCCGAGCTTAAAAACAGCCCTTCAATATAATTGCGACGATAAAATTCAATCGTCAGTTCCGCTAACTCTTTTGGTGTAAATCCTGCACGAGGAATATCATTACTCTGGCGATTGATACAATAAGCACAGTCAAACATGCAATAATTCGTTAACATGATTTTCAACAGTGAAACACAGCGACCATCAGCAGTAAATGAATGGCAAATACCACAGCGAGAAGCACTACCAATACCTTTATTTTTATTACTGCGTGAAGTACCACTTGAGGCACATGAAATGTCATATTTTGCAGATTCGGCTAAGATCTCAAGCTTTGAGATCATTTTTTCTTGAATCATAACTATCACCAACAACTGTATATACTTACAGTATTATAATTATTTTATTGCCGTTAGCAAGTTAATAATCAGATCGAATTTAAAAATTTTTGTTCAATAAACTTGCGATTAAGACTGATTTAATCAAAATTTCATTAATAGAATGTAAATATATTCATATTGATTGATTTATTGACCGGTTATCCCAATTTTATTTATTAACTTAACAAATAAAATCAATCTGGGGGTATTGTTCAGCTTACAAGTGTACGCTATAATCAGACCAATTTTTCATATGAAGCCAGTTAACTTAGGAGTAGAGCATTAGATGAAACGTGTAGTAATTACAGGATTAGGTATTCTTTCAAGCATTGGGAATAATACCAAAGAAGTTTTAGAATCGTTAAGAGTAGGCCGAAGTGGTATTACTTTTTCGCAAGAAATGAAAGATAGCGGAATGCGTAGTCATGTTTGTGGTAATGTCAAATTAGATACAACTGGATTAATCGATCGAAAAGTCGTCCGTTTTATGAACGATGCTTCTATTTATGGATATCTTGCGCTACAACAAGCAATCGAAGATGCAAAATTAACCCCAGAGCAAGTATCTAATCCACGCACAGGTCTTATCGCTGGTTATGGTGGCTCAACCAAAACTCAATATAATGTTGTTGCCGGCATGAAAGAAAAAGGTTTAAGAGGTGTTGGGCCTTATGCAGTAACAAAATCTATGTCATCGGCAATTTCTGCATGTTTAGCGACACCATTTAAAATTAAAGGAGTTAGCTACTCAATGACTTCAGCTTGTGCAACATCAGTACACTGTATTGGCCATGCAGCTGAACTTATTCAACTTGGTAAACAAGATATCGTGTTTGCTGGTGGTGGTGAAGAGCTATGTTGGGAAATGTCATGCGAATTTGATGCTATGGGGGCATTATCAACTAAATATAACGACACACCAGAAAAAGCATCACGTGCTTATGATAAAAACCGTGATGGTTTTGTAATCGCAGGCGGTGCCGGAATGGTAGTAGTTGAAGAACTTGAGCATGCTCTTGCCCGTGGTGCACATATCTATGGTGAACTCGTTGGTTATGGGGCAACATCTGATGGTTATGACATGGTTGCGCCATCTGGTGAAGGGGCAATGCGTTGTATGCAGCTTGCTATTCAAGATCTTGATGGACCAGTTGATTATATCAATACTCATGGTACCTCAACTCCAGTTGGTGATGTCAAAGAATTATGGGCAATCAAACAAGTATTTGGTGATAACATCCCTGCTATCTCTTCAACTAAATCCATGACTGGTCACTCATTAAGTGCTACCGGAGCACAAGAATTGATTTATTCATTACTTATGCTTGAACACGGCTTTATTACACCAAGTATCAATATTGACGAACTTGCAGATGAAGCAGTAGGCATGAACATTATTACCGAGCCAACTGAACGTGAATTAACCACAGTAATGTCTAATAGTTTTGGTTTCGGCGGTACTAATGCGTCAATTGTCATGAAAAAATACCAAGCATAATTGTTAAATTATCTAACCAATAATAAAAAACCGTTCTTAACTAGAACGGTTTTTTTATTTGACAACGCTATAATTAATTTGGATTTTTAGCTTTTTAAAAAATTTTTCCTAATCTTTTTAGAAATAATTAATGTCTTAATCTAGCTATACGGCAGTGAACAAGATTGTAAAGTATTTTGAATTTCTTCAATCTTTCTAAACTACCTATACGGCAGTGAACTAGAATCCCATATACTATAAATGTTGTTGGCAAAAAGGCAAAGTCTATTTTTACCAGTAAAAAAATTTTTTGAGCCCCTCCTAATATATTGATTTTTTAATAACTTTTCTATAGCGCAATAAGAGGTAAGAATTATAATATTTTAGCTTTGCCCACTTCTCCAAATATTTTATTTAAGTATGAAGTTAGATATTATTTTTTCACGCCACTGTAAATAACAGCTTAAATCAAAATCACCTATTAATTGAAATCCCCACTCAGTTTCAACCGAATTTGGAAAACGCTTTGTCACACTGGTTATGGGAATACCACAACTTATGACAACTTGATGATTGATTTTCTTTATCGTTTTAGCTCTTAACTTTAAATCATAATGTAATAATTCAGTAACTATATAGGCTGACTGATTGTATAAACCACAAAATAGTCCACTATCTTTGATAAAACTAATCTGGTTTGTTTGTTGACTGAGTTTTAATTTCTGCTGTATATCCATAAGGTAACTACAAAGTGCTTATATTAACAATATATTAAATGATGGTATTTTGTACAATTTTTCGAATCTTATAGTGCTTAGCACCTTAAGATTCGAATCCTTTTTTCCATTTGCCATCAAAGTTTTAGCTATAGATTTTTATAACATCAATTTAAATCAAGGCGTTACACAGACGGCTGCAGCAGCAATGGAATCTGTGGTTGTAGCATAAGCCCATCTAAAACCTAACTCTGCATCAACCATTAATCCTCTCCTCTTATTCCGACCTTCTACTCTAACATCTGTTGTCCAATACATATAAGAGTTCCAATCAGAACCTTGATAGCCATTACATATATTAGAAGAAGTAGTAATACAGCCCCATTCATTAACTATTCCGCCTCTAAATTCATTATTAATATTATAACCAACACTACGAGTGTGTGGTTCTCGACCTATGATAATAACTCCATCACCAATAAAAAATATCTCTTTCCCATTGGGCAAATGATAGTTATTGCCTAGACCTGAACAATAATTTTTTGCTTGCTGCTGGTATCCTAAGCCCTTATCCCCCATAATAACACCGCCGTTACCAGTTGTTTTATTACCATATAACACATCTGGCTGTGCGATATACCATCGCTCTAATTTAAATTCATACAATAAACGCTGCTTAGCACTATCGGCATATATTCTAAAGGTCGTCGGACTAAAACTTTTATCCGCTGAATTATAACGAGGACCATTCAAAGTCACTTTTAATGCTGGTTCTATCTTTCCATAAGGATTAGGCACATTACTTTGTTTATGTCGCCATAGCTCTGTATTACCGGCACTTAACGATAAGCTCACTGTTCCACCTTCTACTGATCTCACCGTTTTACCGTTAGCTGATACGACAGCATTTGGAGTAATTCCCTCTAGCAATAGATAAAAATATAAACCATGTGAACCTGTAGTTGGAAAATTACTGTAGTTATGATTATTATTCAAAGGATCATGCCCACTGTTAGCTGCTCGTAGTATGATAAACCCCTTACTTGGTGAACCTCTATAATTATTTTTAAAAAAATTATTGGCCGAATCCCATCTAAAACTATCGAACATATAAGTTATCTTAGTTGGAGCAACAGAAGCATTATCAAAATATAAATTAGGTTGGGCAAAACACGCTGCAGGCGATTCACCATTCGCCTTGATATAGTAACTATGACTGCCACCAATAAAATCACTCTTATTGGGTTGGCCATACGCAGTCTTCAGCTCACCATTACTTGCACTGATGGTTAAACGATATGGCTTATGACAAGCATTAATTAAGGTATTAGGTTCACTTCCCACTGTTTCAGTAATATCATAAAACGCATCACTAGCGTTGGTATCACTAAATCCAGGTCTAAGTACTTCCCACTTTAAACTTACCTGACCACTCGCTGTAGCAATTACACTACCACTTTGATCATAACCATCACCATCATCATCACCATAGTAGTTATACGGTGCTTTTAATAAATCTGTGATATTGGCTGTTGGATAATTATTATTACCTGACTTTGGTAGTGGAACAATAGTTTGAATATTGGCATAAGTATCATAAGCACTCGGCAACTCTATTGGGTTTGTTGGGCTTGATTTATCTTCTAAAGCCGTTATAACGGTACCATCTGATAAAGTTATTCCTAATAGACTTTCTAGACTATCTGCTTTATTGATACCACCATCATAAGTAAGATAAGGTGCACTACCATGAATTTCATTGGCAGTACTTGCATTTAATGCATAGGCTGATTTTGTTGAAATACTTAATAGACTACTTAGAACCAATATCCACAATAATATCGGTTTTAAACTTAAAAATCGTTGTTTTAAATTTGAATTTGAATTTGAATTTGAATTAATCGAATAAGATTTTAAAAAATATAAATCTTTAAATAAGAAAAATAATGTTTGATTCTGAAATAAATAACCTAACTTTCGTCGGCTAAATAATCCTAAATTATGGCTGGCTGGCTGGCTGGCTGGCTGGCTGGCTGGCTGGCTGGCTGGCTGGCTGGCTGGCTGGCTGGCTGGCTGGCTGGCTGGCTGGCTGGCTGGCTGGCTGGCCTCTAAACAACTGTATTTTAACATTTTTTCAATCCTTTGTCACGATATCCGATTGTTTTGTTTCAATAAAAATATATTTTATTATATTCGAAAAGTATAAATAAACTCATTAATTTTAGCAATTCTTGTTTTGCTGATTTTGTTAAGATATGTAAATAACTGAATATAAATAATCATGATTCGTTAAATAAAAGTATTAGACATAATAAGAAGAGCAATTTTTTTATACCATCCCCTTTTTAGTTAATGGTATGTTATTTAAGGGTTAAGAGCAATAAAAAACCGTTCCAAGGTGGTTTGTGTGAATTTAGTGACTACCTACCTTGCAAGCAATGACGTAATTACCATTTCTAAACTGCCTACACGGCAGTGAACGGGTTAGATTAATTATGAATAATACATGTATATTTCTAAACTACCTACACGGCAGTGAACCGAATTACAACAATTAAAGGCTGAATTAGAAATTTCTAAACTACCTACACGGCAGTGAACTTAAAGCGCTTTCTATAGCAGAAAATGACGACTTTCTAAACTACCTACACGGCAGTGAACAACTCGAAACCCAAACCGTCACGTTTTCGGTTTTTCTAAACTACCTACACGGCAGTGAACATCATCACGATAAATCTTAACCTCGAACTTTATTTCTAAACTACCTACACGGCAGTGAACAAAGTGATTTTTCTTGTAAAGCTACGGCAACATTTCTAAACTACCTACACGGCAGTGAACAGGAGAGTGGGCGAATCAATAATTATTGGTGATTTCTAAACTACCTACACGGCAGTGAACGTTTTTGTTGATGATTTTGAAATGTAACACAATTTCTAAACTACCTACACGGCAGTGAACTAGAATCCCATATACTATAAATGTTGTTGGCAAAAAGGCAAAGTCTATTTTTGCCAGTAAAAACCCTTTTTTTGAGTAACTTCTTAATGTTTTGATTTTTAATCATTTTATTTTAAGTCAAAAAAAAGGGTTAGTGATGAGGAGTCTTTAGATTTCAAAAAACCCGTTCTTCAAACTTTTTATAATCGACCTTTATTATTTACTCTATGGTCAATCATTTCTTCATAATGAAATATATTATTAAATTAATTTACCTAGAAATCTCAATTAATTAATCGTATGCTTTTTTAGAATAATTGAATACTTTGCTCTTTTATCCAATAAGCAAAAAACAACTATCTTTTTGAATAAAAAATCTTTATAAAATATCGACTAAATATTAAAGAAAACAACAAATTTATCCCAGAAAAACTGTACAAAAAGTAAGAAGAATAAAATTGGATTTTATTTTTCAAATTCAGATGTGCAGGCATATAAAGCATTAATATTATAAAAACAATAATAGTGCTTATCAAAGCACTTAAAAAAATTGTTCCAAGAAGAGTTAATATTAATTTTTTAAATTTAACTTGTGAATCAAATTCTCCAAAACAATTTATAAGAATTATATTGAAAAGCTTATATAAAATTCCCCATCCTAAAAAGGTTAACAATACAAATAGTAGCATTACGGTAATACTTGAATCAAATAATTCGTTGATTGCATAAACATTTAGCAAAATAGTTTTAAGTGAAATATAAGACAAGAAAAAGCTATATATTTGAATGTGAATTCTTTTTATTACTATAGAATTAAACTCGATTACTGAAGAATAAAAAGGTATTATTTTAAATAATATAATTAAAATAATTAATATTGATATAATATCAAACCATTCTAGAAATCTAAGACATAAGGGAATATAATCATGATCGAAAAAACGAAAAATTATATTGCTTAAAATATAGTGTTCTAATATATAAAAAACATATCTAATTAAGGTATAAACGGTAATTAACAAACATATTCTTACCAAATTTTTTGACAAGTCATATATACGATATTTTTGAAAAAAATACAAAGCAATCATATAAACTAACAAATAATAAGTTAGACTTCCCAATGTTATATGATAGACAAAAATATTATCATATCTATAACGTATAGTAATGTTGGCAAAATCGAAAAAATTAATCATTGGAACTATCAACCAAATGAAATAACAAGCAAAAGTAAAAAATAAAGGCAGTTTAAAGTAAGACTGATTTTGATTATCCATTATATCCCTATATTATATCCTAATTATGATCTGACAAAATCATAACTACGTTTAACAATAGTTGCAAAGAACCATTTAAAAAAAATTTCAATTAGTTAAATACTAGATATTATATTGGTTTTTTATGTTTTTTATGCAATATATTAATAAAAAACCAATACTCTAATAACTGTTAAAATACATCAAAAACTAACAGTGACTATAACTTGCGTTTATTATATTTTAGGATTAACACAATTAACACTTAAGGTGTAACACATGCGGCACGAATTGGCCACAAAATAGATTGAAGTATCTCGATAACTCCATCGGGATCAAATAAAAATGGTTTTCCTTCATCCTTAGGTCGCGCAGTATTTGTTGCTACATTATTCGTCCAATAATCATATGCCTTCCAGTCTGTGCTTCTATAAGATGGGCAACTAGCGTCACTATCATCCTCACTCATAGGCATACATCCCCATTCATTGGCAATTCCACCAATCCATTTTCCATTCTCCTGATAACTTAATTGTCGACGAGCATACATTCCATACCCATTAATATTGGTAAAATCATTCACATCTGGCAATCGATAACCACTACCTAAACTTTTACAATAATCCCTTGCCTTAGATTGATAACTTAACATTTCTTTATTTTCATCAGATGATGGAAATCCATGTTCCTTATTAAAAAAAATCTCAGGATTAGCAATAAACCAACGCATTAATTTAAATTCGTAAATTAGCGTACTTTTATTACTATCAGCATATAATCTGAAAGTCATAGGTCTAAAACTCTTATCCGCTGAATTATAGCGTGGACCAACTAATGTTACTTTTATAGCTGGTTCAGCCAATCCATATGGACTGGGTCCATGCTCACCATGCTCCCATTCAGTGGTTTTACTTACACTTAATGATAAACTAACATTTCCCCCCTCTATAGATTGTATAGTACTGCCATTGGCAGCTAATACCGCTTCAGGTGTTATACCGCCAAATAGTAAATAAAAATACAATCCATGTGACCCGGTCGTTGGAAAGTTATTTTTAGTTATTGAAGTTTCACCTTGATAATTACCACTATTGGTTGCTCGTAATACCTTAATACCTTTACTTGGATACCCTCGATAAACACCATAATCATGGTCACTCTCGATTTGTGCGGCATCCCATAAAATGCCATCTATCTCATAATCACGACCAGCTAAACTAGCGTTATCAGGATACAAATTTGGCTGGGCATAACACACTTTTGGATCTAATTTTGGCGTTAAATAATAACTATGTGAACCTTCTTGAAAATGATTTGTATTGGGATCACCATAAGGTGTAGTTAACTCACTATCACTAGCGCTAATGGTTATTTTATGTATCCCATCACATAAATCTGGAATGGCATCAGGATGACTTTTCACCTTCGATGTAATATCTATAAATGCGTTTTTAGCATTAATATCTGCTACGGCAGGATTACGGGCTTCCCATTTTATCTTAATGTCACCTGTTGCGGTTGCGGTAATAAGATCACTATCATCAAATCCATCACCATCATCATCAGCAAAATAATTATACGGTGCAGCAAGTAAATCAGTCATATTTATTACAGGAAACTGATTATTGCCTGATATAGGTAATGGAACAATCGTTTGTACACTGGCATATGTATTTTTTTTATCAGGTAACTCGATCGGATTGGTTATACTTGATACATCATTTTGCGGGGTTATCACAGTACCATTAGGTAATTTAATTGCCAGTAGCTCTTCTGTACTCGTTATTTTACTAACACCATCATCTAGCGTTAAATATGGTGCACTACCTTTTATACTTTCTGTGGTAAATGCACTTAACGCGTATACAGGGCTAAATATAGTTGAAAAAGTCATAGAACATAAACACATCTTTTTCAAGAATTTCACTATTGTTTGGCAAAATGAGGATGAATATTTAAGTAGTGTTTTATTAAACGTTGAATTTCGCTTTATTGGCTGATTAATGAATAATTGCTGTATTGAAGGGGCGTGACTCAATATATTTTTTTTACTGGTCAATGTTGTATTAACAATTAATTTAGAAATAGCGCCTAAATAAGGGTATCTCAACATGCTCTTAATCCTTTAATTTATAATTTTTATCTAAAAATATGCAATCCTTGCAGAAAAAAGTATAGATATATTAGGTGATTATAGCAAATTCAGATTGGTAAATAATTGTTAAGACTTTTGTCATACCTACAAGGTAGTGAACGTTGGGTTAAATCTTGTACTAGAGTTGTTTATTTTCTAAACTACCTACACGGTAGTGAACCATATTTTGGA